>CADADR010000018.1 GCA_902786745.1 uncultured Bacteroidia bacterium | reverse complement strand
AAGCGTTGATCGGGCGGACGCCGAGGTTCAGGGAGTCGATGACTTCCTCTTCACCGTCCATGTACTTCACATGGAGCTGGTCCTCAACGAGGCCACCGCCACCACCACCAGCGGTGATGTCGATCTGGATGTTAGCACGGTTGGGCGAAACGTACTTGTTACCAGTGTACGATCCCAAATCATAAGGATTCGGGTCGGCGCCGTCGCTGTGGTAGGACAGGACCTTGTCAGCGGCAGAGGTGTAGTAGAAGTAACGCGTGCTGTAGCCCGAGGTGTACTCGTGCATACCGATCAACAGGTTACTTGTACCATCATACTCAAACGGAGTGTCAAGTGTGATGGTCGTCCAGCCGGGGCTGAACGTCACGGTGCCGCTAAACACCATGTCATTGGCCGTAACGGCCTCATAATCCGTCGCGTCCGAGAAACTGCTTCTCGTCACGGCTTTCATGAAAACGTCGACCGAGTTGGTTTGCGCGGCGTCGCTTTCACGCATGTTGAAGCTGATGGCATTGATCGTGCCAGCAGTTCCAATTTCGTCGGCAGTGAAAATCTGCTCAACGAAGGAGTAGCCCCAAAGGCTGTTGAACGGGGTCACGTAAGTCGTGCTCGTTCCTTCGCCAATGGTAACCACCTCAGCTTTTGCCACACCCATGAAGGCGAGCAAAAGCATCATCATCAAAGAAAATACTTTCTTTTTCATAATGAATGGATTTGGTTAATAAATGAGTGAATTAATAGGTTTTCTTTCATATAAACTCGAAGAGCCCCCATGCCATAGGGCATAGCGGCAGCATTTTTCCTAAGCAAAAACCGAACATTCGAATGCATAGTAAACGCGTTGTTTTGTTGTCTAGACATCTACAAGACTAACAACTTCGGTTTTACCCTTAGTGGATAACCGCAAAAAATTGTATTATTTTTCAAAATATATCGTATTATATTGTTTATCAATATGATAAAAATAATACTTTTTATAGATTCCTCTTCAGGGAATGGCATTTAGGTTTAGTTTTCTAGCGGCGGCAAAACCATCGTAATAGCTTAAATCAGTTTATACCGCCGCCTTGCCACACAAACTAACGCTCCATTCCCCGAAGGGGAATCTCGTTCTCACTTCATTTGAGTATAATCTCGCGCAAGGCCGCCTTGCGAGGTCTCCTTATACAGCGAAGGAAGGTCTTTCCCGGTTTCTTTCATGGTTTCCACCACCTTGTCGAACGACACGCGGTGACGACCGTCGGAGAAGGAAGAATAGATGTTGGAGTCCAAGGCACGGGCGGCGGCATAAGCGTTACGCTCGATGCATGGGATCTGCACCAGGCCACACACGGGATCGCAGGTCATGCCCAAGTGGTGTTCCAAAGCCATCTCAGCGGCATATTCGATTTGCGCTGGGCTTCCTCCAAACAGCTGGTTGGCGGCGGCGGCAGCCATGGCACAGGCCACGCCCACCTCACCTTGACAGCCCACCTCGGCACCCGAGATGGAGGCATTGGTGCGCACGATGTTGCCCACCAGTCCCGCCGTCACCAAGGCACGAACGATACGCAGGTCGGTGAACTCATAACTCTTAGAGAGATGATAAAGCACCGCTGGCATCACGCCGCAGGAACCACAAGTGGGGGCAGTGACGATGCGTCCGCCCGATGCGTTCTCCTCAGATACGGCCAAGGCATAGGAATAGACCAGGCCACGGCTACGCAAGGTATGCGTGTAGCCCGAAGCCTTGATGTGGTAAGTGGCGGCCTTACGGCTCAGGTTGAGCGGTCCGGGCAAGACGCCCTCGGCCTGCAGACCTCGCTCAACAGCGGCTTTCATCACCTGCCAAACCTCCATCATATAGTCCTCGATTTCCTTTTGGTTTTCGTGTTCGAAGACATATTCCCAATAGGTCCTCCCCCGCTTCTCGCACCAGTCGAGGATGTCGGTCATCTTGGTCAGCGGATAGAGGTCGGGCTGTTCGCTCTGCTTGCCTTCTTCGGCCAGATTGCCTCCGCCGATGCTGAAGACGGTCCACTCCCCCATAATCTCCTTGGCCGCGTCGAAGGCCTTGAAGTGCATCCCGTTAGGATGGAAGGGCAAGACGACGTCGGGGCGCCACACGATTTCGGTCGGTGCTTGAAGCGTATTGAGGATGGCCCAATCGGTCATATGGCCTTTACCCGTGGCAGCAAGGCTGCCATAGAGCGTCACCTCGAAAGAGGCGGCTTCGGGATAACGTTCATTGAATTGCGCTGCGGCCTTCTGCGGGCCCATGGTGTGGCTGCTGGAGGGGCCTACACCTATTTTATATATGTCTCGGATGGTTTTCATGGATGCAAATTTACGGTTTTATTGGGCTTCAAGGGCAACTTGAAGAAAAAAAATGGAAAAATTTTTCCAAAAATGTTTGGCGAATTGAAAAATGTTGTATTTTTGCAGCCGCAAATCGAAAGATTTAGCGCAGCTAAATGAGGGGCATTAGCTCAGTTGGCTAGAGCGCTTGCATGGCATGCAAGAGGTCATCGGTTCGACTCCGTTATGCTCCACAAAACGAAACCCCACTAATCAGTGGGGTTTTTTGTTTTTCAACACTGTCAGAGATTCCCTTCGGGAATGGAATGCCATTATTGAGTTGCCTGCGGCGGGATGTAACGTTTACGGCCTGCAAACTTTTTAAACCGCCGCGTGGTAGCTAAAGATATATACTCCATTCCCGAAGGGAATCTCATTATTCGCTTTTAAGTTCTTCTATAGCTCGTTGTAGTATCTCATCCATCGGGGCGTAGATGGGATAGAAGCCTTCGTCGTCGAAGAGATTGCGGGCGATGTAGGCTTTGAGCAAAGTGTTGGCCTCACGGCGTGCCACCTGACGCTGCACCTCTGTGCCCACAATGCCTCGCTCATCAGCAAGGCGCACCATCTCATCAAACATGGCATCGGTCACAACAAACCGCTGGTCGAAGGCGGACACGGTCTGGTATTGCTTCAGCTGTTGGCGGTGACGGTCGGTGTAATCGAAGGCATACTGATAGAGCAAACCCAAATTGACAATACGATTGAAATAATACTCCGTGCTGTCGTCGACGAGCGGCACATAGATGTCGGGCATGATGCCTCCCCCACCATAAACGGTCTTGCCTTTAGGCGTGGTAAACTTCAACGAGTCGGCAAAATGTATGCTGTCAGGATGGAAAAGTTCACCGTTTTCATAACGGTCGTATGACTCCAGCAGATACTCTTCCTTATTCCCAGTATAAGGTTTCTGAATGCAACGTCCCGTCGGTGTGTAATAACGCGCCACGGTGAGACGTAAGGCCGACTGGTCGCTGAGCACAATCTGCTCTTGCACCAAGCCCTTGCCGAACGAACGGCGGCCTATGATGGTGCCACGGTCGTTGTCCTGCAAGGCACCTGCCACGATTTCGCTGGCGCTGGCCGACTCGCCATCGATGAGCATCACAACAGGGATGTCTTCCAACTGTCCATGCCTGCGGGCCTTCATGTAGTTGCGCGGACGATTACGTCCTTCGGTGTAGACGATGAGGCTTCCCTTGGGCAGGAACTCGTCGGCGATCTCCACGGCCGCATTGAGATAGCCTCCCGTATTGCCACGCAGGTCGAAGACCATTTGTTTCATGCCTTGTGCATTCAACTTGGCGACGGCTTTCTTAAACTCACTCACGGTAGTCGCCGAGAACTTGCTCAGCTTGAGATAGCCTGTCTGTTCATCCAGCATATAGGCGATGTCGACACTGTAGGTCGGAATGGCATCACGGATGATGGTGTAGTCGAGCAAGCCCTCCACGCCACGGCGCTGCACCTTGACGCGAACCTCGGTACCCTTTGGCCCTTTCAGCTTACGCATCACATCCTCGTTTTTCAGTTTCTTATTGGCCACAAGGCTGTCGTCGACATAGAGGATACGGTCGCCGGCAAGGATGCCCACCTTCTCTGACGGGCCGCCTTTGATGACATTGACGATGGCGATGGTATCCCTCTCGAGACGGAACTGCACGCCGATGCCGTCGAAGCTACCCAAGAGCGGGTCGTTCACCTCGTTGAACTCTTCCAATGAGATATAGGCGCTGTGGGGGTCGAGCTCTTCCATCATCGCCGCGATGGCTTCGTCTTGTAGCTTTTGTGCGTCGGGCTTCTCCACATAGTCGTTGCCCACATACCACATCACCTCGTCGAACTTGCTGCCACCATCAACGACGGGCGCATTTCGCTTTACACCTTTATTAATTAATAAACCCATAAGGATGCCCGTCATCAACAACAAGGCGGTCCAAATGGGTCTTGTTTTGTAGTTATCCATAGATCAATCTGTCAATCAGACCGCAGCGCTCGACAACTCCAAGTTTCTATCCATCTTGCGGAACAGGCCTTGCAACACCGTGCCAGGACCCACCTCAACGACGGAACGTACGCCCGTGGCGAGGATATTGCTCATGGTCTGCGTCCACAACACAGGAGAGGTCAGCTGAGCGATGAGGTTCTTCTTGATGATCTCGGGGTCGTTGACCGACTGTCCGGTAACATTCTGGTAGATCGGGCAGATGCCTTGGTTGAAGTTCGTCTCCTTGATGGCTTCGGCCAGTTCCACGCGGGCCGGTTCCATCAGCGGGCTGTGAAATGCACCGCCCACACTCAGCGGCACCACACGCTTGGCACCAGCTTCTTTCAGTTTCTCGGACGCTTCGGCGACACCTTCCACCGAACCGGAGATGACCAGCTGTCCGGGGCAGTTATAGTTGGCAGGCACCACTACGGCATCTTTCACCGAGTTGCAGATGCTTTCGATGGCGGCATCCTCCATGCCGATGACGGCAGCCATTGTGCCAGGTTGGGCCTCGCAGGCCTTCTGCATGGCCATGGCGCGTTTGCTCACCAGACGCAAGCCGTCTTCAAAGCTGAGCACCTTGTTGGCCACCAAAGCCGAGAACTCACCAAGAGAATGGCCTGCCACCATGGTGGGGTCGAAATCTTCCAACATCGTGGCCAAGATGACCGAATGGAGGAAGATGGCGGGCTGTGTCACCTTAGTCTGACGCAGGTCCTCTTCAGTGCCCTCAAACATGATATCCGTGATCTTGAACTTGAGGATGCTGTTGGCTTTCTTGAACATATCCTTGGCTTTCGACGACTTGTCAAACAAGTCTTTGCCCATCCCAACAAATTGGGCCCCTTGTCCGGGGAAAACGTATGCTTTAATCATGGTTTATTATTTATGTAAATTACTTCCTATCAGTTGAAAGAACTCCTCGCGTGTCGACTCACGCTCGAAGGCGCCGATGAAATCGCTTGTGGTGGTCACCGCACTCTGTTTCTGCACACCGCGCATCGACATGCACATATGCTGGGCTTCGATGACGACGGCCACGCCCAAGGGATGCAAGGCATCGTTGATAGCGTTCTTGATCTGCGTGGTCAGGCGTTCCTGCACCTGAAGGCGGCGGGAATAGGCCTCCACCACACGGGCGATCTTGCTCAAGCCAGTGATGTAACCATTGGGGATATAGCCCACATGCGCCTTGCCGATGAAGGGGATCATGTGATGCTCGCACAAGGAATACACTTCGATATCCTTGACGATGACCATCTGCCGATAGTCCTCCTTGAACTTGGCGGACAGCAGGATCTCCATGGGGTCAAGGTAATAGCCATGGGTAAGAAACTGCATGGACTTCGCCACACGGAAAGGGGTCTTCAGGAGACCTTCGCGTTGCGGGTCTTCGCCTAACAGTTCGAGGATGGCAGCATAATGCTCTTGCAGTTTGGCCAGCTTCTCCTCATCAAATTTCTCAACGGCCTCGTAGCCGAAACGCTTCATAAGCTTTTCGTCCATCATCAGCCGATTTTTTGCTTGGGCATCGCCACCGTCGATTGCTGACCCATCGTGCACTTGCCGGTAAACTGGGCACCGACTTCGATGAGCAGCTGTTTCGTGGTCAGGTCGACTTCCACCTTTGAGGTGGCCTTCAGAGCGGTGAGCTCTTCGGTGTTGATGTTGCCTTTCACCACGCCTGAGACCTCAGCCTGCTTGCAGGTCAAGTCGCCTTCCATGACGCCAGTCTGGCCAATCACGACCTTGCCGTTTGATTTCAGTGAGCCAATCAGATGGCCGTCGATGCGGATATCGCCGTTCGACTCGATGTCACCCTTGATGGTGGTGCCATTGCCTATGAGGTTGCGTACCTGTGATTCCATAATAGCCATAGTATATAGTTTTTATTGTTTGGATTCGTTGATGAATGTCTTGTATTCTTCCAGGTCCTTAGCCTGATAGAAGACGGGATAGTTCTTGCTCGAGATGGGGATGACAGTATATTTCGACTTGTCGATGCCACCAAAGACATAGTCGCCTATGAACATGGAGGAGATGTAATCGGCGGCTTTGCTTTCGCTATCGAAGTTGCCGATGGTGATGATGCTGTGGTCGTCGTCGAGGACGACATTCTTCAGATTGAAGGTGCGCGTACGGTGTTCCTTCTTGTTGAAGTCGCTGATACGCACCATGAGCGGGTCGACACGGACCGACTTCGAGTCGCAGACGATCATGACGAAATGCTCGGAATTGGGTTGGTAGACGTAGGGTGAGGCCTTCTTCACCTCGGGCTGGTCGCCACCCTCCTTGTTATTGATATCGGTCAGCACAAGGCCAAGATGGTATTCTTCGTTGATGTTCTGCAACACCTCAAGGGCATAGGGCGTGATGCTGCTCTGAGGATAGGTGCGCACCAGATCATACAGGGCAAAGGCCATGGTGTCGATAGCGACGAGACGACCTTGGGCCACGGCATGGAGGAAGGCGAAGCGCGGCATGAATGCCGTGTCGGACTCATAGAGGCGCATAGCGCGTTCGGTGTTCATCTTCACACGATAGAACTGACCTTGCTCGAAAGCATCGTAAGTCTTGGAATAGAATTCAGAGGCTTCCTTCTCTTGTGCCTGCAGCTTCTCGAAATAGGTCGGGTCGTTGATAAACTCGGCATAGCTCGAGTTAGGATATTTGTCGAAGATCTTGCCTTTGTAGAACAGCGACTGCTCCTCGTGGTTGAGGTCCTTGTGCATCTTATAGAGGGCGTACCAAGTCGGGAGTTCCTTCTTGTTGCCGGGATAGCGGCTGTCGAGGCGTTCATACGATTCGATGGAACGCGGCAGGTCAGAGAGGCGGTCCATATACAGGAAGCCAAGATGATAAAGGCCGTCGGCGATGAGTGAGTCGCAGATCTCCTTCTCTTCCATGGTGAAGGGCAAGTCTTGCAGGTAATAACCGCGGTCGTGATTAGTGTATGTAGCGTTGATTGAGTCCTGCTTGGCCTTGGCGTTTTTGGCTTCGGTGAGGCCCTCGTCGCCTGTATTGTTAAGGCTACGTTTGTCACTGATGCGCCAGTTGTCCTCCAGCTTACGCATACCCCACTTTTTGGTGAACTCCGTGATGCCTCTCGACACTGAGCTGGGGTTGTAGAAATACCACGAGGCTCCCGTCGAATTGGTCGGCTCGGAGGTCTTCGGGGCGTCGCCACCCACAGTAGAGCCCATGAGGGCGAGCTGTTCCTCGTACTCGCGTTGTTCCTTTTCCATCTGTTCCTGTTCGATGACGCGGGCGATGATCTTGTCGATGAGGATATTGCGTGACACCGAGTCCATGGCGGCCACGCGCAGCAGGCTGTCCTGGTCGCGCACGACGCTGGCATACATCACCAGTTCGTTCAAAGTCTGGGAGATGTTCATGATGCTGTCGTAGCCTTCAAATTGGCGGTCCATGCTGGTGACAGCAGTATCGTAATAGGCCTGAGCCAGCTCGTATTCGTTACGGTCGAAGAGCATCGTGGCAGCCTTAAGCGACGAGTAGGCGCGTTGGATCTGGTTGTCCTTATAGGCGGCTACCGACTTGCGGAGGTAGTTGATGGCCTTGGCTTCGTCGCCTTCGCGTAGCGCGAGTTCGGCCATGGCGTAATAGATGCGGTCGCAATATTCCTCGTTGTTGGGGTCGCGCAGCATCTTGTTCATCATCTTATAAAGCTCTTTGGCGTTGCTTGACGTGCCGACCTTGGCCATGTTCATCTTCGACTCGAAGACCATCTCGTATTCGGGGTTGCGCTTGATGACTTTCTTGAATTGTGCCGTGGCACGGTTAGCGTCGCCTTGCAGCATGTAGATCTGGCCCAGAATGAACATCGCACGGGTACGAAGGTCACGGTCTCTGTTGAGCAGGATGCCGTTCTTCAGGTATTTCACCGCAGGGTTGTAATCCTTGGTGGCGATATAATAGTCGGCAATGGTGAAGTCGACATTACGCATAAGCTCCTTGGGCAGCTTATTGACGCCCGAGGTCTTGGCCAGCAGCTGTTCGATGGTGGCGACGGCCTTGGGATATTCTTCGGTCTGGATATAGGTCTTGATCAGCCACATGTTGGCCACATAGGCGATGTCGTTGTAGTTGTATTCGGTGGCCACGAAGTCGAAGGTGCGTTTGGCCGGGATATAATCGTGCTTGTAGAAATGCGCCTTACCCATGACGAGATAGGCGTCGTCGATCCATTTCACGCGTTCGCGGCTTCCAAACTTCATGGAGTGTTTCTGCACGCAGATGGAGGTCTTCTCGAGGGCACGGTCCATGGTGGAGTTCATCGTCATGCCGTCTTGTTGTGAGCCGTAGTTGTAGACACGCAGCACCTTGGTATAGTCGTCCTTGACGGTGCTACGGAGTTGTTTGTCGCCGTCCTGAAGACTCTTCTCACCGTTCCAATAGATGTTGTAATGGCTAGTCAGGTTATGGTACATGCGACGGGTAAGCGTGTTCTTCTTGGTGGAGCAGCCGCTCAGAAGCAACAGTCCCAGGACACAGCCCATCATCACGATTATGTTGGTTTTTCTATGCACTTCGTTTTCGTTTAATATAACTATAA
Source organism: uncultured Bacteroidia bacterium (assembly GCA_902786745.1). Lineage (GTDB taxonomy): Bacteria > Bacteroidota > Bacteroidia > Bacteroidales > F082 > Limimorpha. Next base: position 2,152 of record CADADR010000018.1, on the reverse strand, counting down.
CTCCATTTCCGCCCGATTATTACAAGGGCAGAACGAAAATCACTGCCGCTGGCCGTACCAGACCTTGGCGTTTTGGAGGAGCACCGTGTCGTTGGGTTCCTCGATGGCCGATCTCATTTGAATGGCGATGCTGTCGGTCGAAGTCTTAAACTCCTCGAGAAGCAGACGGTCGAAGTCAGCACGACGACTGTCGACGATGGCAAGTCCCTGGTCATGAAGCACGCCGAGGGCCTGACGTCTATATTCATCCATGGTGAGGAACTGTACGAGGTTCTCCGCCTGGGCGAGGCTGTCTTCGCTCCAATCCACGGCCAAAGGCTCGTCAATCGACTTCAGCGCATATTTCTTGCAGAGCTCAGGTAGCTGGGCCTGCATCTTCTCTACCTCACGGGCAAAGTCAACGGCCATGCGCTCGGCACGCTCCTTCTCCACATTGGCCTTGATTTTGGGCACGTAGATGAAGGCAAGCGCTGCCAAGATTAGGGCCACTACCGCCAAGATGATGATCCTGACGATGGAATGGCTCTTGGTGATGGCAGAACGCACGTCGGAGATGCTGTCGAAACGTTGTTCTCTCGAGAACTGCGTGCAGTGGGTGGCGGCAGCGCCAAACTGCTTGGAGATATTGCGTTCGCCGATGAACTCCATGATCTTACCCAAGGAATAGATGTCGGAACGCGAGTCGATGTCCTCGCCCTTGATGATCTCGGGGGCGACAAACTCCATCTCCTTGATGAGCAGTTCGCGGTCGGCATCCTGTTTCGTCTCGGGGATGCCTATGTCGATGAGCTTGGTGCGGCTGTCGGCAGCTGTCACCAAGATATTGTCGGGATTGAGGTTGCAATGCACGACGCCGTTGCGGTGCAGATAAGTCAAGCCATCGCACACCTCGATGAGGACGCTCTTCACCTGTTTCTCTGACAAGGTGCCCACACGCACATGTTCGGCCAACGACTTGCCCTCGACGTATTCGAAGATGATGCAGTCGCCCAAGCCTTCGATTTGCACGAAGTCGAGCGCCTTGCGGATATATTTGTTGTCGAGTATCGAGGTGGTATCATACTCCTCTTTCAGCGAGGCACGACAGGCGGCATCGTTGGCCAGCTCCTGCTTCAACGTCTTGACAATGACTTTCTTACCGTTGTTTGTTGCCGTAAAAACGCGGCTGTTTCCATAGCGCGAGGTATGGAGAAGCCTAAGGTTAGTGTATTCAGTTGAAAAGTTATTCTCTGCCATTCCTATTATAAAAGTATTTGGGCGCAAAGATAACGCATTTTTCCAAACGGAAGGCAAAAGTGGCTCGGAAATTAATTATTTGGACAAAAAGCGCACACCTACTCCACCTCTTCGAGGTTTTTTTATTACGCAAGAATGACAGTATCAAACCATCGCCGTCATTGCGGGCTTGACCCGCAAATCGAAGATTAGCTACGCTGAATCGAGGATTTCGACGTAGTCAATCCCCTGCGCAAAGGAGGCTCGTCATCGCGCTTGGGAGATGGCGAATTTCCGCTTTCGCGGAATGAGACCGCCATGACGGTAAACGGTTAAGGGGACTTCTAATTATACTTGATTGACTTGTTTTCGGGTTGTCAGGATGCCGAAGTCCCGTTTGGGCAATCCCTTCAACCCGCTGCAAAGTGATGCCGCTAATAAGTAGACAGCAACGACTTGTCCATAATCGACACGGTGTTGGTAAATGTCATTAGATCGGGAAATACACGCCAATGCTATACATTAGGCCAACGGGGACCTTGCGCATCTCGGAGGTGGCGCCCATTCCTATCTGGAACTGAAACACCTTGGGCGCGCGGAAGGTATAGACGGGGCCTACCCATCCTACCGTGTGGGAATCGCCAAGGCCTTGGTGCCAATACACCAAGGAAACCATGGAGCTGTTGATGAATGGCTTGAAGTGGTAGTTGACGCCCACGCCGAAACTGAGCAAGCCAACGCCCGCCTGGGCACTGAAGTGGCTGCCTATCATGGCCTCGAAATCAACACCGACAAGGCCGCCACCGCCTTGCAACACGCCGGCGGAGATGGCACATTTCTTCGGGCTAGGCTCTCGCTGTGCCATCGCCCCAACGCTGAACGCCGCCAATAATAGGGCGACAAGTAGGTACTTTTTCATGGTGATATAGATTTAGAT
>CADADR010000017.1 GCA_902786745.1 uncultured Bacteroidia bacterium | reverse complement strand
AAGCGCGTGTTGTAGTCGTCGACGCGGCCCTCGAAGGTGTAGTGGTCGTGGGTCAGCATGTCGGTCTTGATGCCGGTGATGTTGTCGACCAGGGTGAGGGTGCGGAAGTTATCGTTGGCGCGCTCCCAGCTGAGGGTGAAGTTACCGTCTTCCTCGGCAGCGAAGTTGAGGGTCTGGTAGTCCTTGTCGCTGTTGCGGAAATAGATGGCGAGGTTCTCGTTGTCGTAGCGGAAGTAGATGCGGCCGGCAGCGTTACCCGTGCGAAGCTTCTTGGCACCGTCGTTCTCGGGACGGTTGCACTCGAGGATGGCGAGGTCGGTGTTGCCTTCGTTATCCTTGACAATGAAGTTGATCAGCGGATAGGCAGGCTGTTCGCCGCGGAAGTTGGGCGTAGCATCGTTGGTACGCATGGCGTTTGTGAAGGTGGCGGTTCCGCCATTATTCACTTGGATGAAGAAGCCCTGGTGCATGTTGAGGTAACGGCCAGCGGCTCTCGAACCCTTAGAGGAACCACTCATGTATTGGGTGTAGTTACTCTGGCTCGGATCATACACAGCATAGGTGTTAGCGAAGTTACTATTGCCCATGAGTGTGGCGTTCTTAGTGACAAAGGCATCGAAATCCAAGAAGCTCTGATAGGGGTTGCCAAGGAGATTGTAGCCAGCCAGGCCAGTCCATTCGTTGGCAGCTGTGTAGGTGACATCAATTTCGACATCGCCGTTGTTCAGCGTGCCGTAGTTCTGAAGCAGCTGCGAACCTTTATACTCAACAGAGTCGAAGATGGCAGCGTTGATGGCCAGCAGGTAACCCTTGCCAGGAATGAAGTGATCTTCCTGCTCGGCATAGGGGATATTCAAGCTATGGTCATCCATATGCCAGTGGCTGAGCTTGTTGCGGCGGAAATTAATCCAGTGGTAGGCGCGCTCCAAGAAGCAGTAGAAGTCAGTCTGGTGATAGGTGCCAAGGTCAGTGGGGAAAATGTCCACATCGTCGTTAGTTTGGTCTAGGGTGTGCCCACATGGTCTCGGAGCTTCACTCCATGCCACTTGACCATTATTAGTGTAGGTCCAACCAAAGCCGCTGTTTGTCAATGACGAGCTGACATTGTGCCAACGGTCACCGATTTGAGTATCGTGGAAGTCACCACCGAAGACCTTCATCGATTGGCCGGTGAAAGCATTGATGGTGGAAGAAGCATCTTGAAGCAGGCTGATGTCCTCGTCGATATAGACAACCACGCCTTCGGCAGTGCAGTTGTCGGCCACTTCGCCGTCTTTGCTGCCACCCGTTGTTGGGAGGGTGACGTCATCATTGGCGTAGAGGTTGATGGTGCCTTTGTAGATGGCTTCGTGTCCCGACACCTTATAGTAGTTGGCGTTGTTGGCAGTGAATTCGTTGTTGATTTGCGTGTTCTCGTTCAGCTTACCGTTGTTGTGACGATGCAGCATGTCATTAAGCGAGGTGGCGTAGTCGATGCGGATACCATCGGCAGAACCGAGGCAAGTGACAGATTCAGTACCGAAGGTGTCGAATTGCAGCACAGGATAGTCACCATTGATGTTGCCGCCGTTGGGTGATCTCAGGTAGCCACCAGCGGTGGTGCGCTTCCAAGAAGTTTGTCCGTTAGTCACTTCATCATTCAACTTGTCAACCATCTTATCTCTCGTATTATCAAGCGTATTGTCATGGTAGAACGGACGAATCCATTGGGCCGGTTCAGCAGACTTATAGGTACGATTGCCTGGCGTACTGCTGGTCGGCACTTTACCTGCCAAATCCTCAGGCGAGTAGCAATTGGTATAGTTGGCAGCCGTACCCGTAATTTGACCGAAGACGACCTTGTTCAGATTCTGGTTGTTGCGTTCGAAGCGCACATAGCAGTTGTTGATGCTACCTTCTGTGTTGATGGCAGCGATACCGCCGGCATATTTGCCAGTAATGCCATTGTCAAGGTAGTTATAAACACCATTGGTGAAGCCATTGCTGAACGAACCTTTGTTCTCACCAATCATACCACCCATCGTGTAGCCAGTGAGCTCGGCCATAGCCATGCAGCTGTGGATGGTGCCGCCATTGTTAAGGCCGACCAAACCACCATAAATCAGTTGTGAGTCGTTATTCTTGTCGTCGTTGTTGCAAGTGATGCGACCGGCAGCCTCGCAGTTGAAGATGTTACCTCCAGCCTCAAGCGTATCGGCAATAATGCCATGATGCACAAAATGCTCATCATGATGTTTGCCGCGGAAATCGGCGTCGAGCACAAAGACGTTTTTGACAGTACCCTTTACGTCTGAGAACATACCAGGGAAAACAACCACGCCACCTTGGTTTTGCGTAATCTGCTTATAATACTTCGAGGCATTATTCTTGAGGCCAGTAATGACGTGACCATTGCCGTCGAAGGTGCCTTCGTAGCACATGTGGACTTTCTCGCCATTCACTTCCTTATATTTGGTCAATCCTGTATTGGGATCCACTTCTACTTGCCAGCCGCAGCCAATGGGCACCCAGTTGTGGGCACTCATGTCGATGTCGGCAGTAAGTCGACCGTTCAGGGCAGGATGCGAAGCAATAATGTTATTGTCAGGCTCGCCAGTATGTTGGTTGTAGCCGATACGACCGTTCACCTCGCTGATGAACCAAGCCAGGTCCTCGGGCGAGTCAATGTTGTTGGCGTCGAAGCCTTCGGGTTTTGTCCTAACCACTTCGGTCCACACTGAACCGAGAACGTTGGCGGTAGGAATGTTAAAAGCAAGCCAATCAGTCTCAACTTCAGTGCCGTCGGGTTTGATGACCGACAAAGGTCCGTTGGTAACGATACCATCGCCCCAAGCACCTCCGTCGATTTCCAGCGGAATAAGCATGACCAGCTTACGACCTGTGTAGACATATTGACCTGTTTCTGGATCCACATAGGGAGTGCCATCGGGGTTTGTCTCTTGCGAGACATACATGGCTTCAAAGTTGAAATTGGTAAAAGAGAGCGTTTTCGTGTCTTCATCATAATCTACTATCCCGTCAGGGAGACGGTTCTCGTCACCTCCGATGACCACACCACTAACTGCGTGTTCACCTTCACCTTGAGTACCTATAACAAGGCGCTCGTCTCCATCAATTTCTTCCTGGAACGTGAAGTTATTGCCGCTCTTACCGATGCACTTTGGAGCATACGCCTTGATTGTTGTGGCTGCCGTAGCACCCTCAGGAATATTCAGCTGGAAGCTGGGAGAAATAACGTCTTGCACAATAGTGCCAGCACCCATAGGTACTGCAGAACCACCACTTTCAGAGGCGATGCTTTCGAAGATGTTGGCCAATTCGCTGGAATTGGAAGCCGAAAGGTATTTGCCTCCGTTGTGGTCGCCAGCGGCATGGGGAGATGCTGTGAGCGTCTGCCAAGGTGTAGTACCAGGTGTTTCGGTAGGACCATAGTTGCTGGAGATGAAGTGCAACAAGCCATTTGCAGCTGCATCACCAGAGTAACCTCCTTCAGACGTAGAGGCCCAATAATATATGTCATTGGCATTTACTGTCGTCCAATTACTCCAATTATTGTTTTGGTTTCTCCGGCTACGATAGGCAGCATATACAGCATTATTACTAATATAGTAATATCTATATTGGTAATAGCGATTATTACCAGCAGGACCATTGCCATAACCTGCATCGGTTATCGGGCCATCAGTTGAATAGTTTCGACGCTCTGTCTGATAAGCAGATGAAGGAGACGCTCCATCGAAAACACCAACAGAATATATGATAGCTCCATTTTGTTTTATTTCTCTTGCCCTAATCACTGCAGCATCAGCAACCTCTTGTGAGATGATATTTTGAGTATTGGTGCCTGCTTCATTGGGAAAACGTTTTTCGGAGAACAAATCATCACCATTTTGGGCATCGGTTGGAGAGAGAAGTCCAGGATAGCCATCTGTGAAGAACACCACCACTTGGGTTCGGTCCATTTGTTGTCCGTTACCAGGATCAAAAGTTGTGATATCACGGTTGGAAAGGATATCACGGGCCATTTCTAAACCATATTGCATCATGGTACCGCCATTAGCCTCAATACTTCTGGCTGCTGCTGTTAAGGATGGGTTCACGGCTCCATTGACATTGACATAGAGCAAGGCATCTTTATAGTTTTGAGTGGTGATATTTTGATAACTAATTTCACTAGGAGTCAACAATTCAGTGTTTTGATAGGTGTTGTAGTTACCACCAGGAGCAGTAGCAAAACCAACAATTGCAACCCTATGGTCGACACCAAATTCAACGGCATCAGCCTGGATGTTGGTAATGAAACTATTAACGGCATTTCTCAAAGCCTGCACTCTCGATGTTCCATCGCTCATATTCTGAGCCATGGAACCAGATTGGTCGAGCACGAGCACAATATCCGTAGGGATATGCGCCTCGGTAATAATCTTTTCACCCGTAACGAAGGTTTCAAGGCGAATAGTACCCTTACTTCCTGTTGGATCCGTTGGGTCAGGTGTCCAATCCTTTTGCATGTAAAGGCCTCCAGTGGGAGCTTGCGCAAACGCGCCCATGCTCACCAGCACCATCCCTATTAATAATAAGGTGTGGCCGAGGGCGCTTTTCCATTTGCCGTGGCCGAGCAGGGCCAGGCTTTTCTTGTTAGTGTAATGATTCATTTGCATTTGGAATTTTTTAATTATTATGAATTTATATCTCTTTTTTCGTGCTTTTCGGAATACACTATTTTTCGGCTGCAAAATTACATTATCTCCTTATTATATAAGGAGTTAGAGAGTAACGTAAATGTTATGGAATTGTAACTATTTTGTTACTATTTGTTCGATGTGCTTTCACTTTCCTCGCGGAGGGCGGTGGAATAGAGCACGAAGAAGTCTCGGCCCAATAAAACCGAGATACGAAGCAGCATTTGGGTGTCGATACTATAGCTGTTGAAGATGCGGTAGCAGGCCATGCGGTTCGTGCCGAGCTGCTTGCTCAGCCAGGTCACCGTGCGCCCCGTACGGTCCATCTCCTCACGTATCGCTTGCCCGATGTTCACTTTTTCTGCCATTGATATAAAATAGTGGTTATTAGCGTTTTATAGTTTGTTTTGGAGCCTTTTGCGTTTGCCGTTGGCGGCCTTATATAAGGATCAAAGAGTCTCGTATAAAGGCTTCTTGAAAAAGCAAAAATAGTGTTTTTGGAAAAAAAACAAGAAGGTCTGGGGGTGAGTGGAATAATAGGGTAAAATAAGGGTAAAGAGAGGATAAAGGTGGAAGGGGATTCAACACTCGTCCGGCAGGCAGACTAGGCTGCTTGTCGGGAGCGTGTGTTGACTCCCCCGCCCTTCGGGCACCCCCTCAAGAGGGGGAAGCGCAAAGCGACGACGAGGGGGTGTGGTCCTCTGGCGGTGTAGGAGATCGCGGGTCTGGGCCCGCGATGAGGGCTTGGGGCGGGAGGGTGTCGTTATAGTGAAGGAGATTCCGGATCAAGTCCGGAATGACTCCAAGGGGTGGGATAGTGAGGTTCCCGCTGCGCGGGAATGGAGGCCAATAATAGAGGTACCACGCGGCGGCTTGAAGTGTTTACGGATCATAAGCGTTACTGGCCGCCGCTGGCCACTATACATACTCCTCCATTCCCGCCGATAGGCGGGAACCTCAACGTTCGCATTAATGTTTCTCGTATCAAAGCGACTTGAGGATTGTACGTCATTGCGAGGAGGTACAACGAAGCAATCTAGGAGTACCGTTAACCTTAAAAGTGTAAAGTCACCCCACAAGTAGCGGCACATTCGAGGAGTCTTAATCCATTGGGGACACGGTTCATCTGGATTGACTTCGTCGAATCTTCGATTTGCTTCGTTCCTCGCAATGACGCAAAGCGACGACGAGGGTTTAGTCCTCTGGCGGTGTAGGAGATCGCGGGGCTGAGCCCGCGATGAGGGCTTGGGGCGGAAGGGTGTCGTTATAGTGAAGGAGATTGCGGATCGCCTCATTCCGCGGAGGCGGAACCGCAATGACTCCAAGGGTGGGATAGTGAGGTTCCCGCTGCGCGGGAATGGAGGCCGATAATAAAGGTAACACGCGGCGGATTGAAGTGTTCACGGGTCGTAAGCGTTACCGTCCGCCGCTGGCCACTTTATGCGCACCTCCATTCCCGCCGTTAGGCGGGAACCTCAACGTTCGCATTAATACAGAAAACGGCTGACCGTACGGTCAGCCGTTTCTCATTACAAAGGTATGAAAAAGAGATTTACTTTCAGTGTTTTAGCGCGAAGGCGCGTCGATGCGGTTGAGGGCGCCGCTGCCAGCGACCTTGCCATTTACCTTGGCGTCACCATAATAATGGATGTCGCCTGAGCCGACGACTTGGTACTCCAAGGTGCCACTCACATTGGTGGTGATATCGCCCGAGCCCATCACGGTGGCCTCCACATCTTGGGCTTCGGCATGCGCTACGATGTCGCCCGAGCCCGCAATGTCGGCCTCAAGTTTATGGATCGTGCCCTTGTCGACCAGGATGTCGCCCGAGCCCGCCACGCTCAGCTCCAGATGCTGGATGTCGACATCCTCCTTGAAGGCGACATCGCCCGAACCGGCAACGGAGACCTCCAGCTTTTGCGCTTGCAAAGGACTGAGGATGTTGATGTCGCCACTGCCAGCAAGCGTGATCTCGTTCAGGCTCGGCGCAGTGATGTCGATGACAAACTCGGTGGCATTGAAGCCGAGGTAAATGCCGTTCTTCATCGGCTTTGGCTGGCTTAAGGACAGCTCGCCGTCCTTCACCTTGATGTCGATGTATTCGAGTAAGTTACTGTCCACACGAACGGTGCAGGAGTAAGCGTCGGCAACGGTATAGTTGACCGTGGCAGGCAAGGCACAGACGATTTCGTCGAAACGCGCGACGTCGTAGTCACGGGTGACGACATTGCCGTCGCCTTTCACGGTTTCGCCATTGATGCTAATGACGCATGAGGAGAACGTCAGGCCGATGATGACGGCAGCGAGTATGATGAGTTGTTTTTTCATGGTTTGGTTGTTTTAAGTGATTTGTAGTAAGACGGAGAATTGGTGAAAAAGTTACAGTTTAGTGTGAATTTAGGTTCCCGCTTCGCGGGAATGGAGTTATAATCATTGTGTAAACCGCGGCGGCTTGAAGTGTTTACGGGTCGTAAACGGTGCTGGCCGCCGCAGGCCACTCTATGTCCACCTCCATTCCCGCAGGGAATCTCCTACAGTTTTATCTCATCCAGACCGATGCCGAGCAACTTCATCTTTTTGATTACCTCGGGCAGTTCCTTTTCGAGGAACTCCTCGCGCATCTGCTTGAGAACGATGTCTTTGGCCTCGGCGGAGATGAAGTAGCCGATACCACGCTTGTTGTAGATGATGCCCGCCGCCGTCATGGTCTCGTAGGAGCGCATGATGGTGTTGGGGTTCACGCCGAGTTGTATGCCGTAGTCGCGCACCGACAGGATACGGTCGTCGGCCTTCAGCTCGCCGCGCAGGATCTGCTCGTAGATCTGCGAACAAATCTGCAAATATATGGGTTTGTGTGCGTTGAATTCCATGGCTTAGTATTTTTGGGTCTTGATTTTACGATAGGTGAAGAAGAACAGCAGGGCCGTGACGAGGATGCCGATAATCACGCCCCAGATGGACGCATTATGGGCTATACGAAACAGCTCACTCTTCGGGAGTCCCTCTATGGTTTCCATCCAGTGTTGAAGGCGCCCACTCGTGATGAAGAGCAGTCCGAAAATTGTGGAAAGCACGTAACCAATGCCAAGATAGCAGGCAAAGGTCTTGCCGGCCTTGTGTTTCTTGAAGAGCATGTTGCCCAACATGAAGATGGCCGCCCACTGAAGGATGGTGACATAGAGCGAGGTACGCATCATGCCCACGGAGAATACGTCAGTAAAGTTAAACGTTGCCTCGCCAACCCGAACTGCGCCAGAGTGGTCGTTCATCATACGGCCAATCTCACCAATGCTATAAAGATGGATAGGCTTCTCGAAACCACCAAAGGGGAAAATCGACAAGAAGGCGTCGACCAAGTAGCCGCCGAAGAAGACGATGATAGGCGTCGCCACGGCGCAGTAGAGGAACATGCTGAGGAACTTCTCCAAGGAGGAGGCGGGCATCATGGCGAAGCTCACACCCTCACGCGAGAGGTTGGCCTTACCGTAGACTTTCTCCGGCACAAGCATCATGGCCAAAGCCGTCCAAATGAGTAGCATGCTGAAACGAATCGGCGACATAGTTTCGGAGCCGAAGAGCAGGTTGAAGATCCAATAGATGGCGTTCAGGCAGCAGAACACGATGAGTGCGGTGCCGAAGTTGCGGAAGTATTTCTTGCCGTCGTTGACCAAAAGGTTCTTGAAACGGTTGAATTCAAATGTGTTATTCATGGCTAGTCCTCCTATTAGCTAAAAAGTTGTTTGATGGTTTCCTTGTTTTTCATGACGGTGTTGAAGAGCACCTCGATGCTGACCTTGCTGTCGAGGCCTTCGGGGTTGCGGGTCACGTTGACATAGCCGCCGGGGATCATCTCGCTGTAGAGCGCGGTGTCGTCCTTCTCCATGCCGTAGTCGAAATAGAGGCGGTCGGTGATGTCGCGGAACGAGGCCTTGAGCAGCACCTCGTCGTGGTCGAGGATGATGATGGGGTCGATGAGGTTTTCCACATCCTTCACCTGGTGGGTGGAGATGATGATGGTGCGGTCGTCGTTGGCGTGCTTGGCGATGACTTGGCGGAAGAGGGTCTTCGAGGGGATGTCGAGGCCGTTGGTAGGCTCGTCGAGGAGCAGGTAGTCGGTGTTGAGCGACAAGGCCGAGGCGATGAGGCACTTCTTCTGCTGGCCAAACGACATCTCGGCGTATTTGCGCGTCGGGTCCACATCCAACTCCTTGCAGAGTTCGAGGAAGAGGCTCTCGTCGTATTTGGGATAGAACTTGCCGAGTTCCTTTATATTATTAATAGGTGTGCCCTCCGGGATGGCGAAGTCCTCAGAGATGAAGTAGATTTTCTGGAGGGTTTCGGGCAAGCGGTTGAAGGGCGCGATGCCGTCCACCTCGCAAGCGCCGGCGGTGGGTTTCTGCAGGCCGCTGATGAGTTTCAGCAGGGAGGTCTTCCCTACTCCATTTTCGCCCAGCAGCCCGTAGATGTTACCCTTCTCGAAGCCGAGGCTGATGTTTTTGAAGACTGGCTGACTCTTGTAGCCGAAGTCTAAGTTGCTGATTGTAATCATGTTGTTGTATTTTGTGTTAGTGTATTAGTTGAATAGAACACTGCAAAAGTACAACAATTTTCATTACTGTCAAGAAAAAAAGTGATTTTTTTGAAAAAAAAATGAAAAAAATGAGATTCCCGCCTGTCGGCGGGAATGGAGCAAAATGCCAAAGTAAAATGCGGCGGTAAGTAACGCTTACATTCTGTATACGTAACTAACCGCCGCTAGATAACTAAATGACAAACTCCATTCCCCGTAGGGGAATCTCTTACTTCTCATTCTTTATTTCATCGAGAACTTGTTTAACCCTTTCACTCCATGGTGTTTTATCGTAAACGAATCCCTTTTCCGTGACCAATTCTTTCCAATCAGGATTCTTCTCTTCAATCAACTGTATCTTTTCTTGTCTCCTCATGTGTTTTATCTGATTCTCCCTATTAATAGCCAATTGATACCTAGTAAACTCCTCATAATAAACGCAGTATTCACATTTGTATCTGTCAGTGAAAGAGCCTTTGTTCTTATGGTTTTTATGCTCTCCTACCCTTCTGACCAAATCATTAGTGCATCCTGTATAAAGAGTCGAATGGCTTATATTTGTCATTATGTATGTATATGCGTATTTCATAGTCCATTAATTATTTACAAAAATAGCAAAAAAAAGATTCCCGCCTAACGGCGGGAATGGAGGGTGAGTCATTTGGGACAACGCGGCGGTTTAATATGTCTACGGGTTGTAAACGGTACGTGCCGCCGCGGGATAACAGGAAAACGACGCATTCCATTCCCCGCAGGGGAATCTCTAAGATTCCCGCCTGTCGGCGGCTGGTAAACTCGTACAACGTTATAGTTCATCGGCATCCGTAAGGATGCATCGGAAAGCATGCCTAAAATTTCACAAAGCGATGCACATGCGGGCCGCTTTTGACAAAATAGACCCCAGAGGGCAATCCCGATCCCAATACAATCTCCTGACATGCAGGCAAATATCTTTTCTCGCTCAAGATTACATGCCCCATAGCATCCCAAAGCACAAAACGCATCTCACGCGAACGCCCATCCAACATCTTAATGTACACGACATCTTCTGTAGGATTGGGATAGATGACAAAGTCATTTGTATTCGACTGGTAATCATGTATCTTGCCAGGCTCGTATGCCTCGTATGCGTCTATATAGTTCCCTACCCTTTCTTGAAGAAAACCTCTGACGCGTGAAACACCAAGATCCCAACTGTAGTAATCCAACGGATTGCCAAAACGATGCACCTGATTGGGTATTTCGGGCGCTATTGTGGTCACAATGCTTTCAAAAATGGATGAAACGGATTCAAACTGCAAGTTGCTGTCGCACAAGTCGTAGATGCGTTCGCGGAACTTGATCTTAAAATCGTTGTTCTCCAATAGACGCCTAAAAAGCAATGTCGACTTGCCCCCAGTATTCCATCTATCGTTAAGAACATAACAGGCATTACCAAAAACATCAAAGTCCTGTTTCAACAAAGCATCATCGCCATCGAAAAACATGAAGCGCCACTTGTTGTCACCGGCTTGCCAGCATCGCATATTGTTTGCCGGCCAATCGGCATTGGCGATAAAGGTCTCAAGGATCTGGTAGTCAATGAAGTTGTCGATATCAATAACGGAGCTAACATAGTCATAGTTGGCACTATCGGAAAGGTCGGCATCCTCCAACCAATCCAACAACTGCAAAAACTGTGAACAGTCGCCCGACTCCTCTTCAAGGATCCAATCCCAATTCTTTCCATCAAAGCCGTTTCCACAAAGGATGTTACACTTCTCAGGCTCGATGTCGAAATGATCTTCAAGATAGCGGTCGTCGAGTTTCTCTTGAAGGAAATAGATTCCCCAATACTCTCCGTTGAGATAGACCACCACCGGCCTTGAGTTGGATGCCTCCAATCCCAATCCCATTGCCATACGGTTGGCTACATAATCCTGCACCCCCGTCCAAGGCCAAAGTGTTGAAAAGGGCTTGAGCACCAAATGCTTGAAGCTCTCAATCTGGGTAGTCTCGAAGAAGTGTCCTTTGAAGCGTTTCTTACCGTATTCCTCACGGGCATAGAGTTTCATCCCCTTTGCGTACGCCTTCCTCGCGCGGTTGCCATGAGTCCGCAGGCCGCACTGCTGGTTGACATGCTCTCCTTGGGGCAGATAAAACTCCACATTGGCCAGGCGTTCCCATTCAATGCCATGCTCGTAATAGTTACCCGTCCAATCAGGATAGTCAGGGTTGAATAATGCCCCAGGCACGAAAATACCCGTGTCGTAATCAAACAAGGAGAGCGAATCGGCACAAACCGACACCACGGCCAAACCGTGATGATCGCAACCTAAACTATGAATGAAATAGGTATTAGTCACCACTTCGGTAATACGCCGACCTTCATCGTCGAACGCCGCCGCACGGATAACGATGGCATGCCGAACGGAATCGGGCTCATATGGCTCTAACACCGGCGCTATAGGAAGCGTGTAAATGTCGGAAGTGGAATAAAGATGCTCGTCGAGAAACAACGGTGCCTCATAGAGTGTGGAATTTGCCGTGGGCGTATTGCCATTGGTGGTATAACGGATTTGACGCTCCCAATCGGTGCATCCTAATGAGAGGGCAAAGGATTCATTGTAGAACCCGCCTGGCTGAGAAAAGACGACTTCCGCCTGGGAAAAGAGTTCAACATGGAAAGCCGAAATCCACAGAAGAAGCCATATCCCTTTCTTCCTCAACATCTCCCCTACTTTTTAATACTCAGTATCACACCCAAAGCCACGCCGAGCAAGGCGGCAAAGAGCACCTGAAGCGTGGGTGGCAATAGAAACGTAATGGTATGCGCCGGATACCAGAATAACGGGATGGTCTTGGCGAAGACGAAGCCGTATTGGATGTCCCAGTTGATCTTCTTCGACAGGGCCTCACGGATGCCCAGCGGGCTACCGAAGAAACCCTTCAGCGAGCCACCCGTCTCGGCGATGTGGATGTCTGTAACCTTGTGGAAGGTCATGAAGACCGGAGCAAACAAGGTGTTCATCAGCACGCTGACACAAAGGGCGACAAAGGCCTTGCCCCAGCTGAGGTCGCCGGCAAACCACTCGGCGGCTTTGCCATTCATATGGAAACCACCATCGAGCAGTTTCACCGTACCCGTCTTGAAGATGGTCATGGCCGAGGCGATGACCACGCCCAGCACGCCCCAAACGAGCATCTTGGGCAACAAGCCGAAGCCCTGCTTCATATACACACCCTCGCGGATGCGTAAGGCCAGCATCTCACCAAAGGTGCCAAGGATGGCGAACTTGAAGAAGCTCATCAGCAGGCCGTGGTTTTTGGTGGTCGTATTGAACCATTCCCAAGCGCCTGGGATGAAGGCGAAGCCGCCGAGTGGTTTGACGGCGGCCACAACGATCAAGGTAATGACATCAGATTTTTTCATATTTCCAACTTATTGAATTACTATTTTCTTGATAAAGCCACCGATATTCGCCAGATACAAGCCCGAGCGCAGGCAGGTATGGACCATAACCGCATTATCGCCAGGACGGAGGAAATGGTCTCCCCTATCAACCAGCCGCCCCGTCATGTCGAAAATCTCCAACGGCACGATGGCACAATCCGTGGAGGTGACATGGATGGTAAAAGCCCCATCGCTGGGATTGGGACTGACTGCAACTTCTTTAATGAGGGATGCGTTGTAAGCAAACAACGTCTGCATCTCCCTGTGGAAGGCACGCGCCCTCTTGGAGAAGAAGGCACTGACGCTATCCATGTCAGCTTGCCAACGCTTCTGGCTGTAAGGAAAGCCAAAACGCTCGAATTGCGAAGGCACCTCTTCTTCGACAAGGGCACGATAATCCTCCAAAACAGCATTCAGCGCTTGGACACTAAACACAGTAGAAGTCAATTCGGAATAACGATCATAGAGCATCACCTTGAAAGCCTCGCTTTCCACAAATTTGTTGATAATCAGACTATTAACATCTTGGTGAGTGGCATTGTCCAAGGCATGATAATACCACCACGAAAAGCATCCATCGCCGTCAAAGAAGATGAAGCGGAAAGGCTCGCCTGAACGGGCTTGCCATTGCAGCACATTGTTACGTGGCCAATCGAGATTGCCGCCGTATAGCTCAAGGAGGCAATAGTCAATGAAGTTTGAGACGTCGATACGCGAGAAAGCATAGGCGGAATCGGACGGCTGGTTGAGGTCAGCGCTTTCGATCCAGCTCCTAAAGCCCCACCAATCCGTGGCGTCGCCATAATTCGTCACGCCCCAATACTTTATGATATTGAGGAAGTCAAGGTCCACATCATAGTGGTCCTCCAAATAGCGCTCATCGGGCGACTCTTCAAGGGTATAGATGCCCCAATACTCCCCGTTGATAAACATCGCGACCTGCCTGACGCCCAAGCAGTCGATGTCCATCTGGGCGGCCACGCGTTGCGAGAGGTATTCCTGTCCACCAGTCTGCATCCAATTGCTGCAACGGAAAGGATGCAAATTGAGACGTTTGAAGTTAGCCAACTCCGTGGTCTCGAAGAAACGATGCTTGAAGCGCTTCTTTCCATATTCTTCGCGGGCATAGAGACGCATGCCCTTCTGCTGGAACCATCGCGACGAGCCGCCATGGGTACGCAAGCCGCACTGCTGGTTGAGGCCGCTGTTGTCGGATTCATAGAACTCCATATTGATGCAGCGCTCCCATTCCCTACCCGTCATGCAATAATTCCCCGTACCCGTCGTATCCGAAAGGTCGTAATGGACACCTGGGACAAAGATTCCCGTTTCATAGTCAAAAAGATCCAATGAGTCGGCATTGAGGGAGAGCACGGGCAGTCCATGCACATCACAGCCCAACGACTTGATCAAATACGTTTGCGTCGCCACCGGACTCACACAGCTGTCTTCATCATCAAAGGCAGCTGCGCGAATCACTATGGCATGTTTCACATCCGAAACCGCATGGTAGGTTGAAGGGATGCAATTGACTATCTCGTAAATGCACGAAGGAGAGAACAGCGACGGGTCAAGCGTCAAAGGACCTTCATACAGCGATGACTGCGCCGTAGGACGGTTGCCATTGACGGTGTAGCGGATATGATGGCCTGCGCCGCAACCCAACGACAGAGCAAAACTATCCTCATAGAAACCCCCACTCCTTGAAAAAGTGACGAGGTCGGTTTGCGCCAACAAGGTATTGGACATCAAAGAAGCCAACACTATGAAGGCCAGTCTATTCATGCTTGTTCCGTTTGTCGAGCTCCTTGTTCTGCCAGTAACGTCCCAGCAGACACAGCAGGCAAACGCCACAGAGGATGCCACCGAGCACGAAGCCCGTCTGGCTCTCCCCTTTGGCGTAATACAGGTAGATGCCGTAGCCGAAGATGGCCAAATCGACGATAATGCTGAGGACGTAGCCGATGGTGCGGCTGGTCTTGTCGGTCTTCTTCAGCAGCATGTTGTCGAGCAGAAAGGTGACGACCACCAACGCGGCATAAACGAGGTAATATGTGGATTTCTCGGTAATCATTTCTCAATACGGATTCTGGCATCCACGGCGACCACGTTCTTCGGGTTGCCAAGGAGCGGGTTGAGGTCCATCTCGGCAATCTCGGGAGCGGCCATCACCAAAGCGGCCACCCTTGCAATCTGTTCGGCATAGACGTCCACGTTGACGGGCTGCTGGCCACGCACGCCCTGCAGGATCTTGTAGCCACGGAGCTTGGTGAGCATGTCTTTCGCCTCGGGAGCGCTGATCGGCACGAGCGAGCTCTGCACGTCTTTCAGCACCTCGATGAAGATGCCTCCCAGACCGAAGAACACCTGATGGCCGAACTTGGCATCGCGGATGGCACCGATGTAGACCTCCGTGCCGTCGAGCATAGGATACATCTCCACGGCATAGGTGTCTTTGATGGCCATCAAGCGGTCGAACTCCTTGCCGACAGTCTCAATGTCGCGCACGTTCAAGGTCACGCCACCGACGTCTGACTTATGCACAGGACCGACCACCTTCATCACGAGCGGATAGCCCACCTCGTTGGCGAAGTCCAAGGCCTGTTGTTTCTTGTCGACGACGCGGATCTGCTTCTGGGCGATGCCTGCAGCGTCGAGCAGTTCGTAGATCTTATCCGGTCCAATGTAACCATTCTCGCAGCTGTCGATGCACTTGCGGATGCGGGCGGTATCGATCTTCGGCATCTCCACGTTTTCAGGCTGCGGCTTCGGGGTGTTATACACCTTGCAGATGGCATTACCCAGCACGCACTCTTCCGGGAAGTTGATGCGGCCCTTGGCGATGAAGTCCTCAATCTCGTCCTTCACGTTGATAATGGAAGGCAACACGGGGAAGATGGGCTTCTTGCAGGTCTTCATCTTCTGGTCGAGCAGGTCGTAGACCTCTTTGTTGCTGAACAAGCCAGGCGAACCGAAGATGACCACCGAGAAGTCGATGTCGGTGTAGTCATTCTCGACGGTGTCGATGATATAGCCAAGCTGTTCGGCCGTTCCTGTCGCCAAGAAATCGATGGGGTTGCCCACGCTTGAGCCAGCGAAGAGCTTCTCAAGCAATGCGGGGCTGGCCGGATGCTCCTTGAGCGAAGGCACTTCCATGCCGCCGTTCGACAGCACGTCGGTGAGCATCACGGCAGGACCGCCGGCATGGGTGATGACGGCGCAGCGTTTGCCTTTAATCTCGGGATGCATGAACACACCGCACACGGTGGTCAGCTCCTGACGGTTCTGGCAGCGCACAATGCCTGCCTTGCGGAACAAGGCGTCGACCACGGCGTCGTTGGTGGCCAATGCGCCCGTATGCGACGAGGCGGCGCGACTACCTGCAGCCGAGCCACCCGACTTGATGGCTGCGATATGGCATCCTTTGTTGATGAGGCTGCGGGAGTGTTTCAGCAGTCGTTGCGGGTCGCCGATCTTCTCCATGTAGAGCATGATGACGCGGCTGCTCTTCTCGGGGTCGAAGGTCTCGTCCAAGTGTTCGAGCACATCCTCGATGCCGAGCTGTGCGCTGTTGCCCACGGCCCACACACTATTGAACTTCAGGCCATTGCTCATGCCATACTCCTTGATGAACACGGCGGTGGCACCTGAACCGGTGATGAAATCAACGCCCTTCGGGTCGAGGGTCGGTATAGGCGTGTCGAAGCAACCGGCATAGTTCACGTTGAGGAAGCCTGTGCAGTTAGGGCCAATCAAGCTACCGCCAACGCTGTTGATGGTGTCGACGATGTGCTTCTCGATGGCGGCACCCTCGGCGTTCTCCTCCGAGAAGCCAGCGCTGATGATGATGAAGCCTTTGCAGCCTTTCTCTTTGGCCAGCACATCTACAGTCTGTGCGCAGAACTTAGCAGCAATGCAGATGATGGCGCATTCCACCTGAGGCAGGTCATCGACCTTGGCGTAGCATTTCACGCCTTGCACTTCGGTCTCTTTGGGGTTAACCGCATAAACCGGACCTCTGAAAGGACTCTCTAACAGGTTCTTCAATGCTTTTCCACCAGGTTTGTGGATGTCTGACGATGCACCGCACACCACGATGCTTTTCGGGTTGAGTAATTCTCTTGCGATCATATTAATAAGGTATTTGTTGCAACAATAATTTGCTGCAAATATAACCAAAATAACGAAACGGAAAAATTTCAGTGTCGGTTTTGCAATCTTTCTTCGCAATCGAGAAGCAACTGGTAGTGGATTCTGTTGAAAAGACCTTCCTTACAGAGCTTTTCTATGTCCTCGTGGCTCATCCACTTCACGGAGTCCACCTCTTCCTTTTGCAGGCGCAGCATGTCGGCCGGTACATTGCTTTTCAGCATATAAAGCAAGGTGAATTTGTAATCGTAGCGTCTGATCTTCACCAGCTTCAGTTCACTCTTGGTGGCCGAGAGGCCGACTTCCTCTTTCATCTCACGGAGCATGGCCAAGGCGAAGTCGCGTTCGCCGCTCTGCACGTGTCCTGCGGTGGTCGAATAGTAATTGCCTTTCTTCGGGGCGACTTTTTGAATCAGATACTGCCCTTGGTCGTTGTAAACAAACACCGCCACGATGGGGATCATCATGCCGGGAGGCACGCGTTTCCCCCGCTCTATGGTCTGGCCTGTGGGCTTCAGGTCTTTGTCGTACAAATCCAGGATTTCCATAACGCAGCATCGGTATTCGACCGCAAAGATAATAAAAAAGGGCGGCTCCCCGAAGGGAACCGCCCAATTTTTTGCGGGAGTCAATCCCGCGGTGTCATTTATTGCATGACAGTGACGCGCTTGACGGTCACACCGCTTTCAGTGTAGACGCGGACCATGTACATGCCGGCAGTGAACTGTGACATGTTCA
>CADADR010000016.1 GCA_902786745.1 uncultured Bacteroidia bacterium | reverse complement strand
GTTAAGCCCCGCCGCGACGATGATACTGCGGGAGACCGTGGAAAAGTAGTTCGCCGCCCACCCATAACGGAAAGCCCGTCAGCACCAGCTGGCGGGCTTGTCTGTTTTTATACAGTAGCCTATCGTCCTTTTTCTTATCTTTGCATCACATTCTGTATACCATGAAAGAATTGCTGATTCGTTCCATCTCTGGATTGATTCTGGCTGCCGTGCTCATAGGCTGTATCTGCCTTTCTCCTTGGGCCCTGGCCGCTTTGCTCCTGCTGATTGTTGTCATCGGCACATTTGAGATGTCACGCCTGCATCAGATGCAGTCCTGGCCTCATCTTCTGTTAGGTGAGGTGTGCTCGATAGGTTCGTTCCTGTTGGCCGCTTTCGCCGCATTACAAATCATCTCAATGCGTTGGCTATTGCTGGAACTGCTTTTCCCGATGTTTCCTTTTCTCATCGCATTGTTTTCCAAGACTAAAGACGTGAAACATGTTTTCGCCTTTGTCTATGGCTCCTTATTCTTCCTGTCCTTACCTTCCTCACTGTTGCTTTTCATGTATCGTGAGGATATGTTTGGCAATATGGCTGGACCTGGCTTGATCATTCTTGTTTTCTGCCTCCTTTGGGCTAATGATATCTTTGCCTATCTGACGGGAAGACTCCTTGGTAAGCATAAACTCTTCCCACGCATTTCTCCAGGAAAGACGATAGAAGGCAGCATTGGCGGATTGGTATTCACTCTTATTGCCGTTTTTGTCTTCTCTCGTTATGCCAGCTGGCTTTCCATCTCAGCAGCTTTAGGAATGGCTGCCATTGCCGTCGTGTTTGGCTCTTTAGGCGACCTTTGTGAGTCGATGCTGAAACGTCAAGCGGGGGTTAAGGATTCGGGTAAGTTGATTCCTGGCCACGGCGGTGTTTTGGACCGTTTCGACTCCGTGATGTTCAGCATTCCGTTTGTTTTTGTATTTTTGCTCCTGCTATGAGGATCAATAAAAAGATACATGAAGAAGGCAACATAGCCATCCTGATCACTTTTGTAGTGATTGCGGTTGTTACTGCCTTCGTCAATTGGTTATGGCCTTCTCAAACAATTTGGCATTACCTATTCTATGCAGTGCAACTTGCCGTCTTGGTTTTGATTGTACGCTTTTTCCGTGTGCCCATATGGAGAAAGACAACTCTTGAACCTGATTCCGTTTTGGCCCCTGCCGATGGAGAGGTTGCAGCCAATGAGGTGGTGATGGAGAATGAGTATTTCCATGACGAGCGTCGTCAGATTTCCATCTTCATGTCCATTTATAATGTCCATGTCAATTTCTTTCCTTTTGATGGCTTAGTGACTTATTATAAATACCATCCCGGTAAGTATCTGCTGGCTTTCAACCCCAAGTCATCCTCCGATAATGAACATAACACAATCATTCTTAAAGATACAAAAGGCCGTGAGATCCTTGTGCGTCAAATCGCTGGTTTCGTGGCGAGGCGTATCGTGTGCGACTTGAAGCCTGGCGACGAGGCTGTCGTAGGTGAGGAACTGGGCATGATTCGTTTCGGCTCCCGTGTGGATGTGTTTCTCCCATTAGATGCCGAAATCAAGGTTAAGATAGGTGACAAGACCGTAGGAAAAGAAACGGTTTTGGCTAAACTGAAATAAACGGTTATTTACAATATCTCTTTGATTTCCAATAAGCTACGAACTTCATAAGTTCGTTCTCCTATGTTTTTTTCACCGCTAGGATTGAAGAAGAGTTGATCGATTCCGGCAGCACGTGCGCCATCAATGTCAACCGCCATTTCATCGCCAATCATCAGACTTTCTTGGGCTGTTGCCCCTGCTTTTTTCAAGGCGAAGAGAAAGATCTCGGGGTTGGGTTTCTTCACACCGACTTCTTCCGAAACGGTCAAGGTCTCGAAATAGGGCTCCATGCCCGAGCCTCCCAGCTTGGTGTGTTGCACCTCTTGAAAGCCGTTGGTGATCAGATGTAAGTGGTATTTAGGATTTAGGTAATCCAATAGTTCCATAGTGCTCGGCACCAACCTGACGATGCGAGGCGACCAATAAACATAGTCCTTGCTCAGATTGTCGGCAAGTTCGATGTCATGGATGCCATAATGCTCCAATGGTTTCAGAAATCGTGTGCGATTGAGGTCGTCCTTGGTGATTTTGTCGGCACGATAGAGCTCCCATAGTTGTTCGTTCAAAGGATGATAGACCATATGGAAGTCGTGTGCACTCGGTATGCCTAGCTCTTTCAAACCATATTTCTCGTAAATACGCTCAAAGGCAACTTCAGCAGCTGCGTCAAAGTCCCAGAGGGTTCGGTCGAGGTCGAAAAAAATATGCTTGTATGGTTTCATTTCTGTAGCATTTGACGCTGCCATTCAAACAAAGCCACCGAAGCGGCATGGCTGACATTGAGGGAACGGGTTGGGCCAGGCACGGGGATAAACACCACCATATCGCATTGTGAAAGCAGCTCCTCGCTGAGACCATGACGTTCGCTACCCACCACAAAAGCCACATCTTCTGGAAGAGGAGTCTCGTAAATGCAGGTTGCATTGTCGGCCGTCTCGATGGCAACGATTTTCTTATGTTCGGGCACGATCTTACGCAGGTCGTTTTCCTCGGTGAAGTACCATCTGATGTTGTCGCGGCTCGATGCTGCCGAACGGCGAATCTTGCCCATCTTATGTTCCTCTTCTTTGCCTAGGAAACAGACTTCAGTAGCTCCGATGTTGTCGGCCAAACGTATCATGGCTCCGATGTTGTCGGGTGTCATCAAATGGTCGGCAATGACTATGGGATGCGGCACCTTTTGATAGAGGCCTTCAGGGTTGAGATGCTCAAATAAATCGTTCGACTTGAGATAGCTCATGGCAGGCTTGGCTTAATATACGAGGATTTTCCTGATGCAGTTATGGGTGTCGGTTGAGATCTGAAGGAAATACATGCCACCAGGCAAACCGCTGCACGAGATTTGGTCGTTTCCTGAACACTCACCTTGCATGACTTGTTGTCCCATGCTGTTGAACAGGGTATAATGGAAAGGACGCCCCAAACTGATGTTCAGGTTGCCATGTACTGGGTTGGGGTAGAGTTGTGCATCGCATATGTTCTCGTCGACGTTCACGATGTTGATATCAATGGTGATAAAGGAGGGAATGGATTGTTGACCTTGTGGGCTGATGGCAGTGACGCTATAGGTGTAGGTTCCAAGATCCATATACTCGATGAAGTAGTTTCCGTGTTGATTGGCAATGATTTCGCCATCACGACGGATGATGTAGTTGTCATCGGGATTCAGAGGCTGCCAGTGCAAGTTGACTTGATTCATGTTGGCGTAGCCCTCCAGTTGCAAGGCAGGCATCAGGGTGATGGTGTTCGAAGAAGGGAACTGTACATCGTCGATCCAACAGCAATCGTCGCCATAGCTACCGCTACCGTTCTTCGAATAGATCCATTTAAACTTGTGTGTGCCTGCCGTGACAGGGAAGTGCTCACGGCTCCAGTCTACTTCGCCCGACCATTCTCCCATCACCGTATTGTCAATATAGAAGGTGAGGAGGTCCTTGTTTGCCTCGCAGCATACTTTTTTGTAGAAGTTGATCTCTCCGTCCTCAGCGACATCGATACTGATCTGAAGCGTAGTGAGGTTGGTGTGACCAATAGACCCTGAACGAGCGCTGTATGTGCCTGTATGGGCCGTCGAATTGTCGATATACCAATGTGCACCCCCTAAGGTCTCCCAGTTGAAGGCGCTGAAGTCGCCCGTCTCGAAGGTCTCTTTGACGGGGCCGATGTTAATGAAATCGGTGCCTTCAAGCCCATAGTGACCGGCATAGGCATGATAGTATGCCTCGAAGCTGGATCCGTTGGGTACTTGTGAGTCTGTGGCGAATGAAGCCGTTGCGGTGACGGTATCACCTGCAGCAACATCTCCGAAGGAATAGATGTCGGGGCTGAAGACGAGGTCTGTGGTGCTGCTGAACAATTGAATCATGGCGTTATGGGCGTCTGATGATCCAATGTTTCTGATGCCAACCAACAGTGTGCAGGTCTCGCCTGGATGAACGGTCCCAATGGGTCGAAACTCAGCTAAGGTGAAAATAGGGGCATGGAGTGTCATACGGAAGCGGCTGGTCCAAGTGCCATTGGCATCGCTGCAAACCAAAGTGAACTCGGCTTGGGTGCCATCGTCGACGGCATCGCTTATGGCAATTTCGAAGCCGTTGCTGATGGTGTAATGTCCCATGGCATCGATGGAAGGGATGGAGGCCTCACCATCGATGACTTCAACCCAAGGCGATTCGCTGCTCAAGGTCGCCTGTATGTTGGATGTGCCGGCGTTGCCCAGGTTCTTGACGGTGAGGTCGAGGCTCAGGGTCTCGCCGTAGTCGGCTTGATGGTTGCTATCGTTGATGGAAAAGCTTTCGTAGGTAATATAAGCCCCATTGGCAGGGATGACTTCGATGTCGCGCACCTCGGTGACTTTGTTGAAGCCCATCCCCACAAGTTGGGCGGTGCCTTCTTCCTCTAATGCTGTAAAATGTAGCGTGCCTTCGCCGTTGACGATAGGTGCGCTGCACAGCACTTGTCCGTTGAACGAGAGGGTGGCTGTGGCGTAGTCGGTATTGGCGGTGACCACGAGCTCTGACTGGCCAAGGAATATGGCCTCAGGCTGACAAGCGACGTTCATTTCGGTCGGGTTGTCGGTGCGCATGACGAGCGAAGGGTCGCCGAAGAGGATCCAGGTGTTGTGGGTGGCACCTTGGTCGCTGGGATGCAGGTCAAGGATTTTCATGTTGCCGTTGAGTGATGCCCCAGCGAGGGTGTGGTGGAAATGGTCGGCATTACGCCATTCGCATAAGACGTTGACCATCTCGTCTTGTCCTGTCATGGGTGGCTGCCAAGGTTGGTTGATCCACGAGAACATACCGCCTATGGCGCCAGTGGGGACACCAGTCGAGTTGTTGGTGGCACGCATCCATGCCTCGGCAAAGCAGGTAGTGCTGAATTGACCATTGAGGCAGGCTGTCGACCAAATGACGGGCCATTTGTAGTCGTTGACGAGCGCGTTGACGTGGCTGTTGTTAAATGTGCCAACATGCCAACCTGTCTGCGACCCGTGGTTACAGTAGTTGCATAGGCTTGCGCCGTTGTTGAAGTCCTCGCTCAGCATGGCTGCGTTGGTGCCTACGCCCACGCCTTGATAGTGTTGTGACACGCTCTCGTAGGTGTAGTGCATCAAGGTGTCACGGATGTATTCAATGTGTACATAGTCGGACTCGCCGCCATTGTGTCCGTTGCCAGCGCCTTCGGTAGAGCCAATGCCTATGCCATGGTTAACCCAGGTTACGGAGGAAGGCATGTCGCGTTCATAATACAGCACTTTGGCCACGTGGTTTTGCACGTCGGCGACACTCTCAACGGAAAAGCGGCCCACGAAGACCTCGGGGTAATAGTCATTGCCTTCCAGCTGGCCGAACCAGATATCGGAACGGCCACCACTCATCGAGTGGGGGGTGAGGTCGGCATAGTCGCCCACCAACAGGACATAGGTGAGATTGTGTTCGGGATTTGTGTAGATGCTGTTGATGTAATTCTTGATACTGCTGTCGTTGTTGCCACCCACTTCGGAGAGGCTCACCATGGTGGTGGGACGGCCCGACAGGTTCTTCCAGTCGACGAAAGGCTGCATGGCTTCCATATATTGGTCGGGGCAGACGACAAGCATCTCACCGGCATCGGGCAGAAATGGGTATTTGGCAGCCTTGGCTTTGTAATTGATGAAGCGATGGCTGTATAAGGCCTCTGTCTCGGGTGCTATCTTTATCGAACGCTTGTTGGCATGCTTTGGATTGTCGCCTCTCTCTCCAGTCTTACGCATGGTAAGGGTCATTTGCGTAAAGACACGGAGGGTCTTGGTCACGGGGTTATAGGCAAAGGGATACACCAAGATGTTCTGTCCTCGGCAGTCGCGAAGGATATAAGGCGTGTCTAATGTGGCATTTGACTCAGGGAAGAATTGGTCTTGTTGATATGCTTCCCCGTAGCGATAGGGCACTTTTTCAGGGTCGATCTGACGGCTGAGATTGCCTTTTGAAGGTACGATGGAGATATCTTTGTAGTCTTGGTATTTGGTTTGCCTTACAAGCACTTCCATAGCCTCATCATCCCCAATAAGCATGGGGATGGCAAACAGCGGCAGGTCGGGTGCGCCTTCCTGGAGCATGGAAGCCATCTGCGGCACGTTAATGCTGTATTGCAGTCCGTCAGGGGTGTTGACAGGTGTTTTATGGAAGCCGTTTAAGGTAAAGGCTACAGTTGATTCCTGTTCCGTGCAGGATAATAGTTTGACGGTCGGTGACTCAGGCTGTTGGCTTTGTATGGGAATCCATTCCTGGGCGATGATGCCGAGGGGGAGGAAAAACAAGGCTATGAGTAATGCTATTGGATTTCGCATGGTAGTGATGTTTGATGCTGCAAAGATAATCCAAAAACGTAAAACCCGCATTGACGGAGTGTGTTTTTCTCCTTCATGCGGGCGCTACGATACAAAAAATCAAATAGTCAGTTACGATAATGCTATATTCGAAGTACTATCTTCATGTTAAGGTCGGCGTTAGTCGACATTGTCGTGGAGGAAGGAGTTCTCGCTGCTGATGCCGTTGCTCGAAGTAGAGTAGTGCGACAGGTCGGCTTCGTTGCCATCCTGGTTGATCTCCACGTTTCGGCGCAAATAGGCAGGCTGGTTTTCGAGCTCTTCCAAGCCACGTGTGGTCCTGAAGTTCATGCTCAAGTTACGGAGACGCTGTCTCTTCAGCTCGGCTTTGGGGTCGCTGTTCTTGACTTTTTTGGCCTCGAGCAAGGCGACTTCCTGTTCGGCACGGGCCTGGACCTCTTCCTTGGTGATGATACGAGAAGTGATCTCGAAGCCATCGTCTTCGCTGCTGTTGGAGCGGAAGGGGTTATCGAAGACTCTGACGACGGGGCGTTCTTCCTCGTAATGCACGGTAGGTTTGTCTTCTTGGACCGGAGCGGCAGGTGTGGCTTCCACAGTGGGTTCAAACAGAGGCTCGTCGTCTTCGGGAGCCGGCTCCTCAACAGGGGCGGCTTCTTCGACGGGTTGGAACGTCTCTTCCATTTCAGGGGTTTCGTGAGTCTCCTCAACGAACAGAGAGTGCACGGTCTTCTCCTCATGCTTTTCTTCAACAGGCTCTTCTTTAGGAAGGTCGGCCTGAGGGGCGATGAAAGCGGGAGCTACAGGCGTCTCTGCCTTGGCTTCAGGTTGGTCGGGCGTTTCCTTGTCCTTGATGTCTCCATTCAAGCAATATACCTTCTTAGGTTGCACAGGAGTGCTGGGCTTTTCCTTCTCGCCAACGACGGCGGAGTAGGGCTTTGCATCGTGGTTGAATCCCGTGGCGATGAGGGTCACACTGATGGCTTCGCCAAGGCTTTCGTCGGTGCCGTTACCCCAGATGACGTCGGAGTTGTTGCCACAGGCGTTTTGAGCGATTTCGAGGATCTCGTCGACTTCGTCGAGTGAGACCTCGTTGGCGCCCGAGGTGATATAAAGAAGGATGTTTTTGGCACCTTCGATGTTGGAGTCGTTGAGCAAAGGTGAGTGGATGGCGTCTTTGATGGCTTTTTTGGCCCTGTCTTCGCCTTCAGCGGTGCCGGAGCCCATGATCGCCTTGCCGCTGTCTTTCATGACGGTCTTGACGTCTTCGAAGTCGACGTTGACATATCCAGGGACTGTGATGATCTCTGCGATGCCGCGGGCGGCTGTAGCCAACACGTCGTCGGCTTTCTTGAAGGCCTCGGAGAGTTTCATGTTGCCATATTGGTCGCGAAGCTTATCGGTGCTGATGAGGATGAGGGTGTCGACGCATTTCTTGAGTTCGTCTATGCCTGAGAGGGCCTGAAGCTTACGACGGCGTCCCTCTCTCTCCATCGGCATGGTGACGATGCCTACGGTAAGGATACCTTTGTCTTTGGCGAGTTTGGCCACCACAGGAGCAGCGCCAGTGCCCGTGCCGCCGCCCATACCGGCAGTGACGAAGAGCATCTTGGTGTTTTCGTCGAGCAGGGCTTCAATCTCGTCGCGGCTCATCTCGGCGGCTTCGCGTCCGATGTTGGGGTCGTTGCCAGCGCCCAGATCACGTTTACCGAGGTGAACGGTAGTCTTCACGTTGCTCTTCAGCAGGGCTTGATGGTCGGTGTTGCATAGGACGAAGTCGACGCCCTGGATACCTTCCTCCATCATATGGTTGACGGCATTGCCGCCGCCACCGCCCACGCCGATGACTTTGATATAGTTGGGTTTCTCCACGCCGACGGGCTTGAATAACTCGTTGTCAGATCCGTTGTTTATCATAAAATTGTCTTCCATAGTCTTTATATTAGAAGGGTTATTCGATGTTGTCGGGGGTAAAGAACTCAGTGAAGGAGACTACGATCTTTTTCAGGTCGATGCCTTTCTTCTTTTTCTTCTTGCTGTCGTCTTCACGCTCTTCAACGACTTCGTGCTCTTCGGTGTCCACTGCATTTTCTTCAGGGACCACGGCGCGGCTGCTCATGGCGGGCTGTGCTGCTTGTGATGCCTTGAGGTATTCGTCATGGTCCATGCGGGCGATGGTCTCGATGACGATACCGATGCTGGTGGAGTACATGGGGCTCGACAGCTCCTTCATCGGGGTCTTGTTGAGATGCTCGTTGGGATAGCCGATACGCACCTCCAAGCCGGTCTTGAACTCGGCCAGCTGTTGGATGTGACGCATCATGGCACCGCCACCTGTGAGGACGATACCTGCGATGAGTTGGTTTTCGGTCTTCGCTTTCTGGATCTCGTAGTTGACCAGCTCAAAGATCTCTTCCAGGCGGGCTTGGATGATATTGGCCAGGTTCTTGAAGGAAATCTCTTTGGGTTCTCTTCCTCTGATGCCGGGGATGGAGACCACTTCGTCATCGCGGTTCTCGCTGGCGAGGGCCGAGCCGAACTTCACCTTCACCTCTTCGGCGTAGTGCTTGATGATGGAGCAGCCCGTGCAGATGTCCTCGGTGATGATGTTACCGCCGAAAGGTATCACGGCGGTGTGTTGTATCTTCTTGTCTTTGAAGATGGCGATGTCGGTGGTGCCGCCGCCGATGTCGACGAGAACCACGCCAGCGTCTTTCTCTTCGTCGTCGAGCACGGCCTGTGCCGAGGCGATGGGCTCAAGGATCATGTAGTCCATCTCCAAGCCAGCACTTTCGATGCATTTGACGATGTTTTTGGCGGCTGAGGTCTGGCCGATGATGACGTGGAAGTTGGCTTCGATCTTGTTGCCCAACATACCCACGGGGTTGGTGGCCAGTTCGCCGTCGACGTAGGTGTCTTGACGGATGACGTCGATGATTTCCTCACCAGGCGTCATATTGATTTTAAACGTGTCGTTGCGCAGGCGTTCGAGTTCGGCTTCCGTGATCTCGATTTCATGGTTGTCGCGCATCATCACACCGCGGTGCTGCAAGCTCTTGATATGCTGTCCGGCGATGCCCACGCTAACGCGGTTGATTTCAACGCCCGACTGGTCGGACGCTTGCTTGACGGCGGTTTTGATGGCTTCGACGGTATCGAAGATGTTGGTGACCACGCCTCTTCTCACACCTGTAGATACGGTCTTGCCGTAGCCCAGGATTTCAATTCTCCCGTTCTCGGCTTTCTGGCCCACGATGCAGGCCACTTTGGTAGTGCCGATGTCTAAACCGACGATGATTTTTCCTTCGTTCATAACATTATCGTTTTGTACAGACTATTTGATTTTTGTAATTTAGATTGATACTCTTGAAAAGTCTTGTCTCAGGGCTGTCGAGACGTTGTTGCATGAAGATCTCCAAACGTTTCAGCTTGTCGGCAGCACTGCAGGTATCGCCCACGATCACTCTTGTTTCGAGGCCTTTCACGGTGAGCTCAAATTGGTTGTGGCTGTTGCAATACAGCTGTCCGACGCAGTTCTTGATAAAGTTGTTGGCTTGGATGGCTTTATACCAATGCAAGGCGTTGACGAGATTCCTGTCGACGATGGTGTCGCTCAATTTGTAGCTTCCTGTCTCGTTTCTCAGTTGGAAGTTGCCACTCGCAACCAGGACATAAGGCGTATAGATGGGACTCGACGGGATGACGACGCCGTCGTCGGTGACGTAGACGGAGCGTCCGTCTTTACCGAACACCCTGAACTTCGGTTCGTATTCCTTGAAGCTGACGTTTAAGTTGCCGTTAAGGTCGATATAGGAAGCGTTGTCTTCTATCCAGGGGTTGTCTTCCAAGTGCTTTTGGATGTCCATCATGTTGACGGTGCCGACTTTCTTTTGGCTGCAAATCTGGCCTAGTTCATCGTGCAACACGCCTTTTCTGACGAAACCGGTGTCGGTGTCGGTGATCAGCTGGATGGACTTCAACGGAGTTCTCAAGTAGTCTTCTCTTGCAAAGACGAACAAGATGATCAACGCGGCGGCCGTGACGACCCATAACACTATGCTTAATATCTTCTTTACCATGTCTTAATCATCTTTTCCAAGGGTTCTACAAAACGGTCAATGTCGCCCGCGCCCATGGTGATGAGCAGTTCGGGCCTTTCCTCGTTGACCAGGTCGAGGAGCCCGGCTTTCGGGCAAAGTCTTTTTGCCTTCATCGGCACCTTGTCCAACAAGGCCTGAGAGGTGATGCCTTCGATGGGTTTCTCACGGGCGGGGTAGATGTCGAGGAGGATGAGTTCGTCGGCCAGCGACAGGATGGAGGCAAACTCCTCCATGAAGTCACGAGTGCGGCTGAAGAGGTGCGGCTGGAAGACGAGGGTGATGCGTTTCTCGGGGAAGGCACTCTTCACTGCCGTCAGGCAGGAACGTATCTCTTCAGGATGGTGAGCGTAGTCATCAATGTAGCAATGCTTCTCATTGTTGACTTTGATGTCGAAGCGGCGTTTCACGCCTTTGAAGGAGGCCAAGGCCTCGGCGATGCGCTCAGCAGGGATGCCCGACTTGAGGGCTGCTGCAAAGGCTGCAGTAGCGTTCAACATGTTGTGTGTTCCAGCCATTGGGAGCTTGACGACGGTCTCGTGGCCTTCATGCGTGATGCTGAAGACCGAGGTGCCGTGGCCTGAGTCGAGGTCCTTGATGGTGAAGTCGCAGCCTTCGCTGAAACCGAAGCTGATCTTGTTGGCGACGTCGATGGCAAGACCTTCTTTGACGATGACCTCGCGTTCGGTGAGGTGGGCGAAGTCGTTGAAGCCAGCCACCAGATGCTGTCGGTCGCCATAGATGTCCAGATGGTCAGCATCGATGGAGTTGATGATGCTGATGTCGGGATGGAGGTGCAGGAAGGAACGGTCGAATTCGTCGGCTTCGACGACGATGACGTATTCTTTCTCGAGGCTCAGCAGCAGGTTGCTGTTGAAATTGTTGGCGATGCCTCCGATGAAAGCCGTGGTGCTCACACCGCAGTGGTTGAGGATGTGGGCTACCATGGCCGTGGTTGTGGTCTTGCCATGGGTGCCTGCCACTGCGATGGTGAAGTGCCCTTCCGTGACCTGGCCAAGGGCTTCCGAACGCTTCAGGATGGTAAGGCCGCGTTGGCGAAGCACATCAAACTCCTTGAGGTCTTTCGGCACGGCTGGCGTGTAGACCACCCTATCGATGAAGGCAGGCAATAGGTTGGGGTTATCTTCATAATGGATTGCCATGCCTTCATCTTCGAGTTGTTTGGTGAGCGGTGAGGGCGTACGGTCGTAGCCGGCC
Organism: uncultured Bacteroidia bacterium; assembly: GCA_902786745.1. GTDB lineage: Bacteria > Bacteroidota > Bacteroidia > Bacteroidales > F082 > Limimorpha. The sequence goes on along the minus strand of CADADR010000016.1, from coordinate 13,697 downwards.
ACGGTATAACCCTGGCTATGGTAATAGCGTGCCAAAGCGCTCATACCGATGCCTCCGATGCCGAGAAAATAAATCGTATGTCCTTCTCCGTTTTTCATGTCTTATGCTTCTATGGCTTTGATGATTTGGTCTACAATGTCATCGGCGGCGTTCGGGCGGGCGAACTTACCGATGTTGGAACTCAGTGTGCCTTGCAGGTCGGGGTCGTCTTTCAGCTTGAACAGCGTGGGGACGAGTTCCTGTTCCGTCTCGGCGTTGCGCACCATGAGGGCGGCACCGGCCTCGACGAGTTGCAGGGCGTTTTTGGTCTGGTGGTCTTCGGCAGCGGTGGGCAAAGGCACGAAGATGACGGGTTTCTGCACCAGTGCCAGCTCTGAGATCGACATGGCACCAGCACGTGAGATGACCACATCGGCGAGGCCGTAGGCCAGGTCCATGCGGTCGATGAAGACGGTGGGTTTCACCTGTGCTTCCAGTCCTAAGGCTTCCACCTCGCTTATGGCTTTGTCGTAATAGGTCTTACCCGTCTGCCAGATGAGCTGCAGGTCGTTGCCCTTGAAGGCGGCCAGTTGGGCGCTAATGCCTTTGTTGATGCCGAGGGCACCTTGGCTGCCGCCGACCAGGAGGGCGACGGGACGATTGGCGTCGAGTTGGAAGTATTCGGCGGCTTCCTCACGGGTGCCGTTGAGGGCGATATTGGCCCGTAAGGGATTGCCTGTGAAGTGTATCTTTTCGGCAGGGAACCACTGGTCGAGGTGGTCGTAGGCCACGCAAATGGCCTTGGCCTTCTTGCCCACGTTGCGGTTGGTCTTGCCTGGATAAGAGTTCTGCTCTTGGATGACGGTGGGGATGCTGAGATAGTTGGCGGCCATCAAGGTGGGACCGCTGGCGAAGCCACCCACGCCGATGACGACATCGGGCTTGAAGCGTTTCAGGATGGCGATGGCGCGATTGATGCTGTCGATGAGCTTGACAGGCAGTATCAGCGACTTCAAGTCCTTGGTCATGCCACTGATCCAAAGGCCCTTGATGGGATAGCCGGCCTTGGGAACGCGTTCCATCTCCATGCGGCCTTTGGCACCGATAAACAGGATGTCGGCCTCGGGGAATCTCCGCTTCAATGCGTCGGCAATGGCAATGGCGGGGAAGATGTGTCCGCCGGTGCCTCCACCACTTATCACGACTTTCAAGTTATCTTTCATCTTCTTCAGAGATTTCTGTGATTGCTTCTATTTCTTGTTCTTTCGTCATTTCCTCTTCTTCCATGCTACGCGTCACGCTCAGGATCATGCCTAAGATCAAACCTGTTGCCATCAACGAGGTACCGCCCATGCTGACGAAAGGCAGGGGCTGGCCGGTGACAGGCAGCAGTCCGATGGACACGCCCATATTGACCATGGCTTGGAGGATGATGAGGAATCCCAAGCCGAAGGCCATCAGCCCACCAAAGGTGAGCGGACGTTTGCCGATGATGCGTATCACCCTCGTGAAAAGGAAGATGTATAACATCAATACTACGATGCCACCCAACAAGCCATATTCTTCGATGATGATGGCGTAGATGAAGTCAGAGTAGGGGTGAGGCAGGAAGTTGCGCTGTTCGCTCTTTCCGGGGCCTTTCCCGAAGACTGACCCAGAGGCCACAGCGATGTTGGCATAGGTACGTTGCATGTGCTTGTCGTCGAATGGGTTGATGTTCTCTTTGTCTTCACCCATCGACTTGATGCGGTTCGACCAGGTCTGGATACGGTTCTGTTTTTCTTTGAAGTCGCCATTGGCAGCGCCTATGGTCAGCGCCTCGGTGTGTTCTTTTTTGGTATGCTTGTTGTCGATGCTGGTCTTGACGGCATCGAAGAGGAGGTACATTCCCATGCCTGCCACGCAGAGGCCTACGAGGGCGAGGATGTGAAGGAACTTCACCCTGCCGATGAAGAGCAGCACGATGCAGACCGCCACCAGAATGACGGCAGTTGACAGGTTCTCCGAAAAGATCAGTGCGGCCGTGACCAGAATAGGTAGGGCAAGCTTCAGAAGGAAGTCCTTGAAACGGTACATGCTGTCGCCCATCATGACGAGCTGTCGCGCCAGATAGGTGATGAGGATGATTTTTGCCATCTCACTGGGCTGGAACGAGAACCCACCGACGTTGATGGATCGGCTGGCATCGTTGATGTTGCGTCCGAAAACCAGGGTGTAGACCAAGAGGGCCAGGCAGGGTATCATCAACAGCAAGGCGATCTTGGCGTAGTGCTTGTAGTTGATCCTCGAGGCGCCTATCATCATCACAAAGCCGAAAAGCAACATGCCGACGTGTTTCATCAGCACCTTGCCCGTGTTGCCCGAGTATTTGGAGACCGCCAGGGCGCTGGTGGCACTATACACGACAATCACCGAGATGATGCCCAAAAGCACGGCTACGATCCAGATGACCCTGTCGCCTCTCAGTTTTTTGTTGATGGCATTCATTTTTTCAGTTGCTTAACGGTTTTTGCGAAAAGGTTACCTCTTTCAATATAGGTCTCATGGTCCGACTTGCAGGCAGGCGAGAACAAGACGATGTCGTTCTCCTTGGCCAGTAGCGAGGCCATGTTCACTGCTTCTTCGAGGCTCTTTGCCTCGTAGATGTCTTTGACGTCTTTGCTGAGGGCTTTCTTCAGGCTCTCGTTGCTCGACCCAACGCAGATCAGCGCCTTGACTTTCTTTTTCGTTACCTTCTTCAGGTCCTTGAAATCGGCATCGCTGCTGTTGCCTCCAGCAATCCATATCACCGGTCTTACGATGTTCTCAAAAGTGAACCATGTGGCATTCACATTCTCGGCTCTTGAGTCGTCGTAGTACATCACGCCGTCGACGGCGGCTACGAAGTCCTGCCGATGTTCGATGGTGTTGATGTCGCTCAAACTCTGCTTGATGTTCTCTTTGCGGATTTGCAGGATCTTTGTCGAAATTCCGGCTACCATGGTAGAGGGTTGTGAGTGTCGTGTGTTGGTCAATTCTTCAATGTATATCATGGTTCTCTAGTTGTTCAGTTGTTCAGTTGTTCAGTTGTTCAGTTAATCAGTTGTTAGTTGGTGGGTTTATCTGATTTTGAAGGTGATGAGTGTGAAGGCAGCCAGCAGGATGGTGATGATCCAGAAGCGGATGGTGATTTTCACCTCGTGATGAACTGTGTTGTGGCCTTTGCCGTGCCCTTTAAAGGTGACAGTTGAGTTGGGCCAGGCTTTCTGGAAGTCGCTGTAGCTGGTACGGAAGTGGTCGTGCAAGGGGCCTTTCTTCCAGATTCTGTGTTTCTTTCCCGTCTTGACGAAGCGTTTCACGTCGAGGTCAGAGAGGATCTCGAAGAGGAACACGCCGCAAAGCAGGGGCAGGAGCAACTCCTTGTGCATGATGATGGCCGACACGGCGATGATGCCGCCAATGGTCAGGCTACCCGTGTCGCCCATGAAGATCTGGGCAGGGTAGGAGTTGAACCACAGGAAGCCGATCAGGGCACCGACGAAGGCGGCCATAAACACCACCAACTCTTCGCTGCCTGGGATGAACATCAGGTCGAAGTGGCTTGCCGTGACGGCATTACTTGAGATGTAGGCCAAGATGACCAACGTGATGCCGATGATGGCTGAGTTGCCCGAGGCCATGCCGTCCATGCCGTCGTTGAGGTTGGAGCCGTTGCTGACGGCGGCCACGATGAAGATGGTGAGGAGCACGAGGAAGACCCATGCGAGGTTGTACATCCACTTCGGGCCTGCCCAGCGGAACAGGTCAGCATAGTTGAGGTTGTGGTTTTTCAGGAAGGGGATGGTCGTGCGGGTCGATTTCACGTCGGGACTCTTCACGACGATTTCCTTGTTGTCTTCTATCTTCAGTTGCACTGTCTCGTTGATTTGCACGGCTGGGCTGAAACGTAGGGTGAGACCGACGATGAGGCCTAAGAGGACCTGTCCGCCGAGTTTGACAGCGGGTTTGATGCCGTCTTTCTTGTGCTTGAAGGTCTTGACGTAGTCGTCGGCGAAACCAATGACACCGAGGAGGATTGTGGTGATGATCATCAAGATGGTGTAGATGCTATGGATCTTGCAGACGAGCAGCACAGGGATCAGGATGGCCGCAATGATGATGACACCGCCCATGGTGGGTACGCCAACTTTCTTGGTGTTGTAGGGGTCGATGGACTCATCGCGTTGGGTCTCGACGACTCTCTTGCGCTTCAGCAGCTTGATGAAATAGTTGCCGAACCATACCGAGACGACAAGGGCTAGGATGATGGCAATGGCAGCGCGGAAGGTGACGTAGTTGAACACACCTGCACCGGGGAAATTGCGTTGCTCTAGATAATTGAAAAGATAGTATAGCATTATTTGACCTCCTTGAATGCTGCCGACAAGACTTCCTTGTCGTCAAAATGGTTCTTTACTCCGTTGATTTCCTGATAGTTTTCGTGTCCCTTACCTGCCAACAGGATGATGTCGCCTTTCTTAGCCAGGGCCACAGCTGTGCGGATGGCCTCGCCTCGGTTGGTGATGCTCAGCACTTTGTGCATGTCTTCCTCGGCGATGCCGGCTTTCATCTGACGGATGATCTCGTCAGGGTCTTCGTTGCGCGGGTTGTCACTGGTGAGGATGACACGGTCGCTGAGTTTCACGGCCACGGCAGCCATCTCGGGACGTTTGGTGGTGTCGCGGTTGCCTCCACATCCCACGATGGTGATGAGTGTTTCCTTGTGGCAACGCACGTCGTTGATGGTCACCAATACGTTCTCCAATGCGTCGGGAGTGTGGGCGTAGTCGACGATGCCGACGATGCCACAGTCGGAGCGCACCATGTCGAAGCGTCCGTTGGCGCCGTGCAGCTTGCTGATCTCGACCAGCAGCTCGTCTTTATTGAAGCCTAACGAAATGGCTGCGCCATAGATGGCCAAGAGGTTGCTGGCGTTGAAGCCGCCCACGAGTTGTGTGTAGACCTCGGTGCCGTTCACCTTGATGAGCATGCCGTCGAAGTGGCTCTCCAGCACGATGCCTTTGAAGTCGGCGTCGTGTTTCAAAGCATAGCTGAGTTTCTTGGCCTTGGTGTTCTGAAGCATCACCGCTCCATTCTTGTCGTCGAGGTTGGTGAGGGCGAAGGCGCTCTGGGGCAGGCTGTCGAAGAATTTCTTCTTGGCGTTGCGGTAGTTGGCCATCGTCTTATGGTAGTCGAGGTGGTCGTGGGTGAGATTGGTGAAGATGCCGCCTGCGAAATGCAGTCCTGCTATGCGGTCCTGTGCCACGCTGTGTGAACTCACCTCCATGAAGGCGTACTCACATCCTTTCTCCACCATTTGGTGCAGTAAGGTGTTCAGCTCGATGGGGTCGGGGGTGGTATGTGTCGAAGGGATCACTTCGCGGCTGATGATGTTCTCGATGGTGGAGAGCAGGCCACAGCTGTAGCCAGCATCGGTGAAGAGACGGTAAAGCAGGGTGGCTATGGTGGTCTTGCCGTTGGTGCCGGTCACGCCCACCAGCTTCATCTTCTCAGAGGGATTACCGAAGAAGTTGGAGGCAGCCACGCCAAGCACATAAGCCGAGTTGTCCACCTTGACATAGGTGACCTGGTCCGACTTCTTACGCGGCAGCTTCTCGCACACGATGGCGGAGGCTCCTTTCTCTATGGCCTTGTCGATGTAGTCGTGGCCGTCCACCTGGGTGCCTCTCACGGCAAAGAAAAGGGTACCGTGGTCGACTTTTCTGGAGTCGAACGAGATGTTGAGGATGTCGAGGTCCTTGTCGCCGATGATTTCCAGCAGGTTGCAGTTTACCAATATCTCTTTGATCTTCATTTCTTTTCCAGTGTTAGGTGAATAATGCTGTTTGCTCTGACCGTGTCGCCGGGGTGCAGCGACTGTTCCTTGACGGTGCCTTGCCCGACGAAATTTGTCTTGATGCCCATGTTCTCCAGGAGGTAGACGGCGTCGGAGATGTCCATGCCGATGACGTTGGGCACCCTGCCTGACTGCAGTCGCGCCTCCTTGATTTTGGTCTCGCCGCTCTCGTTTTGCTCGACGGTGACCCACTCGCCGTTGATGGCGAAGTCGTTGTAGTCTTTCGCGATGCTCTTGAGGAAGGCGGTCTCCTTGTCGTGGCGCACGATGACGGGCTCGGAGGCGATTCTCGGTGCGACCTTTATCGAGTCGTCGTCTTGCGTGCCGATGCGCATGGCGTAAACCTTCTCTGCGATCTCCCTGAAGCCAGGGGCGGAGACGCCGCCTGCAGCCCAGAAGCGGCCACGGGCGCGGCTCACCATGACAATACAGCTGTAACGCGGCTGCTCGGCGGGGAAGTATCCCACGAAGGTGGTGTTGTAGAGCTTACGGCCGATGCCCGGCTCGTGATAGGCGTAGCCTTGCACACGGTCGTAGTATTGTGCCGTTCCGGTCTTGCCTGCCACGTTGACCACGCAACCAGCGAATTGGCGCTTGGCGGTGCCTCTGATGGCGACGCCTTCCAACATGGTCTGCAGCTTCTTGATAGACTCGGGCGATGCGATATGTTCGTTGAGGCAGATGGGGTCGTATTTCTCCACGGTCTGGCTGCCGCGACGGATCTCGGTGACGAACTGAGGCTTCATCAGGCGGCCGCCGTTGGCGATGGCGTTGTAGAGCATGATGAGTTGCATAGGCGTCACGTTGACTTCGTAGCCTATCGACATCCAGGGGAGGGAGACGTTCGACCAGAGTTTTCTGCCGTCTTTGGTCTTGTCGTTGGGGTGCTTTATGACGGGCTGTGCCTCGCCTTTGATGCCGGTGCCGATCTTCTTGTTCAGGCCGAGGGCGTAGAGGCCGTCGACGTATTTCTCGGGATGGGCTGCGAAGGCTTTGGTGATGAGCACGGCGGTGCCTTTGTTGGACGACTGCTCGATGACCTCCTGCACGGTGCAGATGCCGCCTTTGGCGAAACTGTGGTCGTCTTTCATCACACGGTTCGAGAACTTGATGGGACCCGTGCCGATGTTGACCAAGTCGGTGAGCTTTGTGTCTTCTTTGTGGTTGAACAGCACGACCATGGAGGCGATCTTGAACACCGAGCCGGGCTCATAGCGTTCAGCCATGGCTACGTTGTACGACTCTTCGTATTTCCCCGTCTCGTGGTTGAGGCGCAGGTTGGCCATAGCCTTCACATAGCCCGTCTCCACGTCCATCAAGATGGCACAGCCCTGCTCGGCCTTGTTCTCGGTGAGGGTGTGATTGAGGGCGTTCTCCACGATGTCCTGCAATTTGATATCGAAGGTGGTGATGACGTCGTCGCCGTTTTGGGCTTCCACGTCGTCTTCCGAGTTGACGGGCATCCAGTCGCCGTGGTGGATGCGGCGCACCAGCTGGTGGCCGTTGACGCCACGGAGGTATTCGTTGTAGGCGCCTTCGATACCGAAGAAATAGCCTTGTTCTTCGTTGGCCATGCCGAGCATGAGGCCGGCGAGTTCCTTGAAGGGACGCTCGCGGCGGATCTTCTTCTCTGCGATGAGGCCGCCCTTATAGAGGCCTTGGTTGAAGATGACGAACTGCTGCATCTTGTTGTATTCGGCCAAGGAGATGTTCAATCCGATTTTGTAGTGACGGTTTTTCTTGACCATGCCTTCGGCGAAGAAAGCCTTCCACTGAGCGGGAGTGCGTTTTGGGAAGAGCTCTGACATCTGGATGCAAAGCGAGTCGATTTTGTTGGCGAGGAGGGTCGAGTCGACGGCTTTGTAGTCGAAGAAGACATCATATTGGGGGATGGAGGTGGCCATCAGCTGTCCGTCGCTCGAGTAGATGTTGCCACGCGAGGCCTCCAAGGTCCTCACGCGGAGTTCCTTCTGCTGGGCGAGTTTCTTCAGCTCCTCGCTGTCCTTGGTCTGCACCAGGATAATCTTCACGATGAGGGCGATGCCGAAGAGGAGCACGAGGAAATACACCAGATAGGTCTTCCACAGGGTGTCGGTTCTAGGATCGATGTTCATTGCTCCTCCGTGTTTTCAGGTTGCTCGTTTGTGTTGATTCGCTTCAGCGGCACGATGGCTTCCTTGATGCCACAGCCTTCCAGTTTCTTGGCCAGCACCGACTGTTTCGAGGCGGCCATGATGTCGGACCGCACTTGGATGTATTCCACCTGTAGCTTGTTGAGCTTCTGGGCGTCCTCGGCGAGTTCGCGGTTCTTGGCTTCGGCGATATAGGTGTTGGTGATGATGGCCATGAGCAGGAGGGTGATATAGACCATGAAGGGGAACTGTTTGGAGAACTTCTCCTTCACGAGGAACTTGCCGCCCAAGATGGTCATGACGTTCTTTCCACTTCTCTTTTTCTCTTTTTGCTCTGTCATGGCTTCATTTCCTTTCTGCGATTCTGAGTTTGGCGCTGCGTGCCCTGCTGTTGCTCTCGGTTTCCTCGTCGGAGGGCACGATGGGTTTGCGCGTGATGATATGATAAGGTGTCAAAAGGTTGCCGTAGAAGTCTTTCTCTTCCTTGCCCTCGGCGTTGCCAGTCTTCATGAAGTTCTTCACGATGCGGTCTTCGAGCGAGTGGTACGACATCACCACGAGGCGACCGCCGGGTTTCAGCACGTCGGCACACTGGGTGAGGAAGGCGCTGAGGGCTTCAAGTTCCTGGTTTACTTCGATGCGTAGGGCCTGAAACAGCTGAGCGAGTACCTTGTTTTCCTTGCCGCGGGGCAGACGGCGTTGCACGGCTGCCTTGAGTTGCTCGGTGGTCTCGATAGGCTCGTTTTCGCGGGCCATGACGATGTCGGAGGCGATGAGGTTGGGCTGCTGCATCTCGCCATAAAGGCGCAGGATGCGGGTCAGGTCGGCGTGGTCGTAGGTGTTGACTACGGTGGCGGCGTCGTTGGGTGTCATCTGGCTCATGCGCATGTCGAGCGGACCGTCGAAACGGGTCGAGAAGCCCTTCTCGGGGGTGTCGAACTGGTGCGAGGAGACGCCGAGGTCGGCCAGCACGCCGTCGATCTGTCCGCCATGGTAGAGCTGGATGAAGTTTTTGAAGTACCTGAAGTTTTGTGGGATGAAGGTAAAACGCTCGTCGTCGAAGGCATTGGCGGCGGCGTCTTCGTCTTGGTCGAAGGCGTAGAGATGACCCGTGGTGAGGCGGTCAAGGATGGCGCGCGAATGTCCGCCGCCACCAAAGGTGACGTCGGCATATACGCCATCAGGGTTAATGTTCAATCCCCCGATGCATTCGTTTAACATGACCGGATTGTGATACATTGCCTTCACTCCTTACTTATTTAATAGTACGAAGAATCTCCAATATTTTCTTTTTGTCGACGGCCGACACTGACTGCTCGTAACGCTCCTTGTCCCAGATCTCCATCTTGTTGGCAAGGGCTTCCACCACGACCTCCTTGACGAGTCCGCCGCGCTCCATCAGCTCCTTGGGGATCTGGAGACGACCGCTGGCGTCGAGTTTGGCGTAGCGCACGCCCTCGTTGAGGAAACGCAGCGCGTTAATCTCGTCTTCATCGTAGATGCTGAAACGGGCCCGCAGCTTGTCCTGCTGCTCGTCCCAGTCACGGCGCGTGAAGAGGTCGAGGCAGGTGCTGTTGTCGAACAGGCTGGGACGCAGCACGAAGCCTTCCTCCGCCTGCTCTCCCATCTGCTCCTTGAACTCGGCAGGCAGCATGAGGCGGCCTTTCGCGTCCAACTTGCAGTTAAAATGTCCGATCGGGTAACTCATTTCTCTTAAGACGATTTTTTCAGTGCAAAAGTAATGCATTTTATCCCACTTCGCTGCATTTTACCCCACTTTTTCATAAAAAGTTTTCAACATTGGTTGTTCATAACCTGTTGATAGGATGTTAATTGTTTGTTCGTCAAATATTTATACGACATTTAACATCTGTTTTCACGGTTTTTGGGGCGTTCAAAAGCGTGTTTTTCGGCAGAAATGAACAATTTCGTTTTTCTTTTTACTATCTTTGCTGCGTTTGTGGAGTGCATTTCAATATGGAAAACGGACAAAACAACCTGATTGACTTGAGGAAGATCTTCACCGCGAAGGTGCCTAAGTTGATGAAACACATGCCGGAATGGCTGTTCAGGAAGATTCAGCGCCTCTTGCATGAGGACGACATCAACGAGATCCTGACCAAGTATGCCGACTTGCAGGGCCTCGACTTCATCAACGCGGTGGTGGCCGACTTCAACCTCGACGTGGTGCTCGACGGGGTCGACAACCTGATGGCCTCCGACCGCATCCTGGTGGCTTCCAACCACCCCCTCGGTGGCCTCGACGGCATCGCCCTCATCGGCGCTGTGGGCAACCACAGGGGAGAGACCTTGACCCCCGTTAACGACTTCCTGATGTTCGTGAAAAACCTCCAGCCTATCTTCATTCCCGTCAGCAAGGTGGGTAGCGCCACGGCCAGCCGTGAGGAGAGCCTGAAGCTCTTCAACGACACCTTTGCCGGCGACGCCACCATCTGTTATTTCCCTTTCGGACTCTGCTCGCGCAAGACCAAGGGTGGCAAGATCATGGACCTCGACTGGAAAAAGACCTTCGTGACCAAGTCGAAGGCTTTCCAGCGCGACATCGTCCCCGTCCACATCGAAGGGCGCAACTCCAACTTTTTCTACAACCTGGCCCGTCTGCGTAAGAAGCTGGGCATCAAGGTGAACATTGAGATGGCTTTCCTTGTCGACGAGTTCTTCAAGCAACGCAACAAACAGCTGAAGATCAGCTTTGGCAAGCCCATCCCTTACCAAACTTTCGACCGTCGCTTCAACGACGCCCAATGGGCGGAGAAGCTGCGCACTTTCTCGTACCAGTTGGGTAACGACGCCCATCTGGACTTTGACCCTCAAAAAGAATACACGATATGATGAAAGATATAATAGCCCCGGTTCCGGTAGAGGCCATCATGGATGAGCTGACCGCCGATAAGTTCTTCCGCAAGACCAACAACGGCGGGAATGAGATCTATGTGCTGACGGCACACGACTCGCCCAATACCATGCGCGAGATCGGCCGTCTGCGCGAAATCAGCTTCCGTGCCGCAGGCGGTGGCACGGGTCTCGACTGCGACATCGACGTGTTCGACACCCGCGATGACAACTTCTTCTTCCAACTCATCGTTTGGAACCCCGACGACCGTGTCATCGTGGGCGGCTACCGTTTCCTGCTTTGCGATCATCTGCCCGTCGACGCCAATGGCCAGGTGGACACGCCCACTAGCGAGCTCTTCCACTATTCCGAGAAGTTCGTGAACGAATACCTGCCCGACACCATTGAGTTGGGCCGTTCCTTCGTCCAGCCCGACTACCAGCCTACGAAGAACCTCGCCAAGGGCATCTATTCCTTAGACAACCTGTGGGACGGCTTAGGCTCGCTCGTCGACATCTATCCCGAAGCCAAGTATTACTTCGGCAAGGTGACGATGTATCCCCAGCTGGAGCGTACCTCGCGCGATATGATCCTCTATTTCATCCAGAAGCACTTCCCGGATCCCGACGGCCTCGTCACCGTGCGTCCCGAGCTCGACCTGCCGATCCTCACCGACCGCGACTGGCTGGCCTCGGTGCTCTGCCACGAGAACTACCGTGACGACTACAAGACCTTGGTGAAGCAGGTGCGCGAACGTGGTGCCGCCGTGCCCCCATTGGTCAATGCCTATATGAACCTCTCGTCGACGTTGCGTTCCTTTGGCACCGCCCTCAACCCAGGCTTCGGCAAGGTGGAGGAGACGGGCATCCTCGTGACCATCGAAGACATCTATGAAGAGAAGGTGCGCCGCCACATGGAATACGATAAGAACGCCATACCCTCACACTTAAGCTAAGCAGCCATGGATATCAAGAAAGCCGAATTCCTGATGAGCAACACTCGCTTCGAGTTCCTGCCCAACGACAACATCCCTGAGTATGCCTTTATCGGCCGCTCCAACGTAGGAAAGTCGTCGCTGATCAATATGCTGGTGCAGCGTAAGGGACTGGCCAAGACCTCGTCGGTGCCTGGCAAGACCGTGGCCATCAACCACTTCATTGTCAACGACGCTTGGTATCTCGTCGACCTTCCGGGTTACGGCTATGCCCAGCACTCGAAGAAGACGCGTGAGCAGTGGCGGGTGATGATCAACAACTATATCACACGCCGGCGCAACCTGGTGACCACCTTCGTGCTCGTCGACGCGCGTCTCGAGCCGCAGAACAACGACATGGGCTTCATGGAGTGGCTGGGTGAGAATCAGGTGCCTTTCTGTATCGTCTTCACCAAGGCCGACAAGGTGTCGAAAGCTGAGCTCGACCGCAACGTGGAGGCAATGAAGACGCGCCTGATGGAGAACTGGGAGGAGCTGCCGACCATCTTCATCACCTCGGCGGAGAAGAAGCAGGGTAGGGAAGCGGTGTTGGATTACATCGAGCAGCAGAACAACGAGATTGCAGATTTGTTAAACAAGAAGAAATAACGACAGTTAACCTTATTATTCACTTAAAACTACTGTATTATGGGAATGTTAATCTCCATTCTTATCGGCGCTCTGGCTGGTATCATCGCCGGTAAACTCATGAACTACGGCCTCGGTTTGATCTGGGCCATCATCGTTGGTGTGGTCGGCGGCTTCTTGGGCAGCTGGATCTTCAGCATCATCGGTCTTCCTGCCAGCTCCAACTTCTGGGGTCAGCTCCTCGTCGGCATCGTTGGTGCCGTGGTGTTGCTGTGGCTTGTGTCACTGATTAAGAAAAAGTAAGTATAACGAGTATTAAAGCAAAAAGCGGAGCCGTTCGGCTCCGCTTTTTTTGTGTCCTTTTCACCTTCGTTCTTAACGACACACTTCCGCTCCAAACCCTCATGGCGGACAAGGATCCGCCATCCCTTACACCGCTAGAGGACTACACTTCTCGTCGTCGCTTCGCGCTTCCCCCTTTTGAGGGGGTGCCCGAAGGGCGGGGGAGTCAACACACGCCTCTCGACAAGCAGCATAGACTGCCTGCCGGACGAGTGTTGAATCCCCCCTGCCCCCCTTAAAAGGGGGAAGCCTACCGGACGCAGCCTTATGTACTCAGGGCGTTGCGCCCTGTCGTCGCTTTGCGTCATTGCGAGGAGGTACGACGAAGCAATCTAGATTGTGAGCTCTTTATCTGGATTAACTCCGTTGAATCTTCGATTTGCTTCGTTCCTCGCAATGACGCACAATCCTCAAGTCGCTTTGATACGAGAAACATGAATGTAATTGATGAGGTTCCCCTACGGGGAATGGAGTAAGACATAATGTGACCAGCGGCGGCTTCTAACGTTAACGCCCAGTAAGCGCTTCATGCCGCCGCGTGGTACATTAATTATTGAACTCCATTCCCGCCGCCAGGCGGGAACCTCATCCCCATAAAAAAACAAAGGCCACCCCAAAAGGGGTAGGCCTTTGCTACCAAAAAACTGTAAAACGTTCAAATTTTATTCCTGTTCTTTCTTGCGCTTGCCCAGGAGGTAGGCGCCAGCCAGACCGGCCAGCACGAAGATGCCTTCGCCAGCGGGGGTGTACCAGTCCTCAGCCGAGTTGTAGATCTGCGGGAGGTCGACCAGCATGCCACCATCTGTAGTGGTGCGGTTCTTGACAAACTCATCATCGTCAATGATAAAGACCTGAGCTTTGGCCGTGGCGGCAAACATCATCAGGGCGGCTGCTATCATTATTACTTTTTTCATCGTATGTAGGTTTTATTTTGTTATTCTTCCGTTAATTATC
>CADADR010000015.1 GCA_902786745.1 uncultured Bacteroidia bacterium | reverse complement strand
CTTCGGGCTAGGCTCTCGCTGTGCCATCGCCCCAACGCTGAACGCCGCCAATAATAGGGCGACAAGTAGGTACTTTTTCATGGTGATATAGATTTAGATCATGTTTGTATGTCTTTTCGTTTTCGTGGCAAGATGATACTCCCGTTCTCCCAGTGAGAACGTGGATTGGGGTGCTTCATTCAAGTTTGTCGATAACTCGAGTGATATATTCGCGAAAAGTTTTTATCACCCAAGTTACCTCGTATCCTTCTTTTTCGTTCCTGAAATAGATGTAGGTATAGTAGTTGTCTTTTGAACGATAGACTTTCCAGTTGCCGACAACAGGTTTACTTCTCTTTGACCAACCAGTAATTCTATTGGGTTTGTTGTCTATGGAAAAATAAGGATTGGGGATGTCGTCAAACGGTTTTTTATCCAACCCGTATCTGATCTTTCCATGAGCAAGGCCCGTTATTCCTGTAAAGACATTTTTTCCTTCTCCATACCCAATGGCTATTGACACTGTTGGCATGGAAGAAAAAATACTTCTTTCTTCAAAAACGACAGACTGTATCTTGTTTATCGTATCATCATGGAAAACCCCTAGAGGAACTTTTTTTACCAGGGTTTTGTTTGCTCTCTCTTGTTTGGTCGCTGCCTTTTGGACAAAACAAGAAATCTCATTTTTCATTCTTCCCGATGGCAGGCTGACGAAGCTTTCTATCGCAATTCCTGTGATTTGTTTATGTTCCTGTGACATTGCCGGATTCATAGTTGACAGAAACGACATTAAAACCATTACAAATATCCTTCTCATAGTGCCTTCAAGGTCTTTGTATTTGTGGGGACTTCTAATTATTCTTGATTGACTTGTTTTCGGGTTGTCAGAATGCCGAAGTCCCGTTGGGGCAATCCCTTCAACCCGTTGCAAAGGTATGCATTTGAGTTTTATATGACAAGCCTTTTGTTCATTTTTTTGAGGGTTTGTTCGTATGTATATATGTATGTATCAGCGAGTTGTTGTTTCTTTTCAGTTAGTCTTTCAGCAGGTTGAGCCTGACGATTTGCTCGTAGCGCGACATGTTGTAGGTTAGGTTGATCAGCCCTATCACCGCCGTCGCCCTCGCCAAGCCAACCGTCCTGATATACAGCCTGTTCATCGTGTTCTCCATGAAACCGAAGATGTGCTCCACGCGGCTTCGCGTCCGCGACTTCTCCCTGTTCGTCTCCCTCTGCTTCTCCGTCAGCTTGCGTTCCGTGTCTTCCTTATCAAACAATGTAGTGTTCCCTGTCGTCTTGTACTTTCTCATGGCTGATATTTTTGTCCGTTTCCTTAATAACGACACATTACATATTTTATTGTTTGATAATCAATATTTTATCTATTTTTAGAAGTCCCCTTAATATTATTCCACATCGGGTCTATACTCCAAAATATCCCCCGGCGTGCATTGCAGCTCGCGGCAGATGGCGTCTAAGGTGCTGAGGCGGATGGCCTTTGCCTTGCCCGTCTTGAGGATGGAGAGGTTGGCTTGGGTGAGGCCGATGCGCTCGGCCAACTCGTTGGAGCGCATCTTGCGCTTGGCAAGCATCACGTCTAAATTCAAGATAATCATAGCGTCAGATGGTTAAGTTGTTTTCCTCCACCGCGTCGGCGGCCACTTTGTACATGAAGGCGAAGAAGAGCAGGAAGAAGGGCGTGACGAAGTTAGTGTGCTGTAATAGGAACAAAATGCTGTCATCCCAAAGAACTTGTAAATTACATGAGCCTATTACATATATAAAATCAGCCAAAGCCATCCAGAACAGCAGCCTTTCGTTGCTTCTTGGGAAAGCCGTATTATCGCGAAGCCCCTTCGAAATATTAAAGATAGCTTTGACGCACAAACCGATTATCGAAACCATACCGACACCATAGCAGCTGAGAATTGCAACTTTCAGGACGGTTTTCTGCGACCAATCAATGGAATGTGAAGAAGCGTTACCTCCAAATATGAAAGCGACAAAATTTGCTATATCCGACACAGCCCAAACGACACAAAAGGCCAAGGCTACATAGCTGCATATTTTGATGTTTCTTGATGTTTTGTTTGTCATAATTACCTGTATTTTCTGTTTGTTTTGCAAAATTAGGCATTAAACACGTATAAACCAACAAAGGATGCCGAAAATAATCCGACATCCCTCAAATCGCATCAAAGAAAAGCTTATTGTCCACAATAGTAATCCACGGCTACTGCTGTATACCTACCCGCTTCTTCATCATAATAGGCCGCATATATCCCCTCTTGAATTACTATGGAATCAAATTGCACCTCAATAGGCGCACCAATTGCCAAATAGCCATCGGCGGTGAAGCCATTATCCTCTGTGGTTGGAACAAGGATAAGTTTGCCGTCCTCAAAATAGCCATTGGCATTGGCTTGCAAGGAAGAATTCTCCTTCTTGCGAATGACAAGGCAAGAGCCTGGTTTGCTAGGATCGCAGCTATTAGGATGCAATCTCAAAACCCAGGAAATAATATAAGGAAGCCCAGCTTCTTTTTCGGCAAACCCACAATCATTTAACACTTTCTCGCACACAGCGGTGTAGTCTTTGATAGGCTGGTTCTCGAAGAAGGCCTTGACGTCTTCCCATCTCATCGCCTCAACCATTTCGGCGAGGGTGTAATCATTCGGATTTTCGGGTTGTTGTTCGATTGTTGTTTCCTGTTGTGCTGTCTTTTCCTTGCTGCAAGCGAAGAAGGTCGCTGCCACCATTGCGAGAGCCGTAGCTCCCAATGTGATTCTGAATTTGTTCATATTGTTTAAATCTTTTTGTAATCAACATTTGACTCATTACTAATTGAGAGCTGCTTAATTATATACAGCACTACAATAATGTCCACTAAAAATTTGGATGGTTTAAATTTGAATGTTTAGCTTAACAAGCGTTCTAATTTTTCGCTTAAACCTTCAAACATAGTTTTCTAAAACTTTGACTGCAAAAGTAAGAAATATTGTTGATGTTTGAATTGAGCGAGAAAAGAGCCCCAACCCAGTGAGGATTGAGGCGTTTCAGAACGAGAAGGCTACATCATTTTCTCTTTTTGAAATAGAGGTTGAAACCCATTTCCCAATACCACGAATAACAATTCTTGTCGTTCACGATGTCAGAGTGATTCCATTGGGCATACCTGACACCCGTACCCAAGAACATGGACTTCATTATATAAGTTCTGACACCCAAATCCAAATCAATGTTCTTGAACGACTTAAAACCCTTGAAACTGTTACCTACCGAGAATGTTGGGGCAATGGCAAAGTCCTTATAGTCTTTGAAGTCGAAGAGGTAGGCAAGGTTTAGGGAAAGGCCTGCGCCTGGCTCGTAACACTTGTCGTCGTGATTGACTATCGTTCTTAATTGAACGCCCAAGCCGATTCGGAAATGCTCATTGAGCAGCACTGAAACATCAACTTTGTCGATGTTGAATGTGGCATCGGCCGCCTTTTCGGGATTCAAGGAAATGCAATACAACTCTTTCTTCAAACCAAAGCCGAAGTGGGTTTGAGCATTGAGCGTGGCAGAAGCAGCCACCATAAAAACGACTGCCAAGATTTTGATTTTCATGGTTTTGAAATTTAGAATGAGTTAGTGATACAAATTTACCCAAACATATGCGATTCCTGAGACAACAGCAGCAGCGCCAGCACCAGCGATTCCAGGAGGAATTGGTAACGTGACACCAAAAAGCAGAAGGAAACTTCCACCTGAGAAGAAACCCGCAGCAGCACCAATGGCATCAGCCGCAGCAATGAACAATACTTTTTTCCATCTCGGCCATAGGTTGCCTTTTGCATCGCCATTTTCATAGATGTAGTCACTCCACAAGGCTAACGAACCTTTAAGGACTTCAACAGTAGTTGCAACTGTTTCCTTATCCTCGGCGTTTGTATTATCGTCAGCAAGAGCCTGATTTTCAATCTCGTCAAGCAATTGGTAGATTGTTGCCAAATCCTCATTGCCTTCCATGTTCTCAATGATTTCATCCATAGAGGAAAGGTAGGATTCGATTCTCTCGGAGGTGGCATAATCCACAAGTTTCATTCGTTCGGAGTCAAAGTCGATGATTTTGGAATCGTTGCTGATTTGGTCTAAATCGATGACAATTTCAGGTCTTTCGCCAAAAACACCTTCAATCATATCCAAGATATCATCAATGGTGATATCCGATTTTTGTGGAAACACGGTTGCTTGATATTCAAGCATCTCTTTGACATAACGGTCGTGCTGCTGAGAAAACTCAACTGCATTTGCTTTGATATTGCTTTCAGCATTTCCATTTTCTTGCTTTTCGCAACTTGATGTGAAACATGCCATCGCCAACAAGGCGATTATCATTTTTAAGATTGTTTTCATTTTTGCAATTCTTTTAATTTAACTTGTTAATACTTAATTTGTTTTACTTTGTTTTTGGGCTTTTCAGCCCGCTTTTTGTTGTCATGACGCTGCAAAAATACAAATATTTATCGAATTTCAATAATTTTTCATCCGAATTTGATGAATAGTTATCAAAAAGTCGAATTTTTGCACAAATCGAATTCGATACTTGCTCCGTAACTCAAAAAAAATCGAGTTACGGAGTTATTATCAATAAATACAAGCTCCGTAACGGCCAAAAAACTTGGGTTACGGAGCTTGTATCAATCGTTGCTGCTTGTAAAAACCGGCAAAAAAAACTGCATCCTACAACACCGCCGCCATATACAAAGGCAAATAAACAATGTCGGTTCCCACTTTCACGTCGCCGTCATGCAGCACGAATGGCGTTGAGAGATAAGGTCCGTATTTCCTGATGCACTTCTCCAACGAGGTAAGCGAATATCTGTCACCGCTTTTCACTTCTATAGGCGAAATGTTGTGGCGATTGGTAATCTTCGATTTCCGTACCAAAAAGTCAATCTCCATGCGATCCTCGGCATCTTTGTTGTTCGACTTGCTGTAGAAAAACAACTTGTGCCCTGCCGCAACAAGCATTTGCGCCACAACGTTTTCCACCAACATCCCTTCGTTGGTTTCCAACTTGCCCAGCATCATCTTCTGGTAGATTTCAACTGGCACTTGTCCCCTTTCATTGAAAGCATGGCTGACAAGCAGCCCCGTGTCGCCCATATAGCATTTCAGCGTGGTTCGGCTCTCGTTCAGGCGCAAGCCAAGGCTCGGTTCGGTTGCGTTGTAGCAGCAATTGACGATGCGAGCGTCGCTGAGCCAGAAAAATGCATCATCGTAATCGCGCATACGGGCGTCCGTACCAAGAGCCGAAAGCCGAAACTTTTTCTCGTGCTTTTGCAACTGTCCGGGAATCTCGTCGAAAATGGCTGTCACCTTGTTTTCAGCGTTGTCGGCATATTTGTGAATGTCGTTTCGATAGAGCGTCAAAATCTGTCGTTTCACGGCTTCCACCTTACGAAAGTCCTGAGTTTCAATATATCTCAACACGGATTGAGGCATACCGCCGACCACCATATAAAGCCTAAACAAGTCCATCGCCTTCCGATGCAACGCTTGACCAAGCGGCAGGCGTTTCGTATAGCAATCTTCGATGTAAGGCATCAAGGTCTCGTTGCCCATGGCCCACAAAAACTCCTCGAAATCCATCGGAAACATCTCCAACGTTTCTTCCTCCGACGGAATCACAATGTCCTTTACATTCTTTTTGATGCTAATCAGCGAACCCGTCTCCAAATAATCAAACCGTCCGTCGGCTACAAGGAACTTAATGGCTTCTCGAGCGCGAGGGCAATCCTGCACCTCATCGAAAATGACGACCGACCGACGAGGCTTCAGCTGCTTGTTGTAATGCAATTGGAGATTCAACAGCAATTTGTCGAGGTCTTCCAAATACAAGTCAAACCACTCTTTTACCTCCCTTGGCGCAAGGCGAAAATTAATGAGCAAGTAATCGTCATACTCATTTCGGGCAAATTCCTCAACAATAAAACTCTTACCTATACGCCGCGCTCCTTCCACCATCAATGCACTCGTTCCTTCGCTCACTTCCTTCCATTCAAGTAACTTGTTGTATATCTTTCGTTTCATAATAGTAATTTCACGTTTTTGAGGTTAACAAACAGCCTATTTTTCACGTTTTTGACTTTAATTTCGGTGCAAAATTACACGTTTTTGAGGTTATTGCAACACAAAAAACACACTTTTTTGAGGTTTCGCAATTTTTGAAGAAGAAATCTTCGTGCCATTTTGTCAGTTTTTCGTATCTTTGCGGCTCGATAAAATCCGAACGAATATGAAAATCTCCTACAACTGGTTGAAACAATACGTCAACTACGAATATCCGGCCGAGAAAGTCGGCGAACTGCTCACCTCCACGGGCCTCGAAGTGGAAGACCTCGAGCGTTTTGAGTCGGTGAAAGGCGCCTTGAAAGGCGTCGTCGTGGGCAAGGTGCTCACCTGCATCGACCACCCCAACTCCGACCACCTCCACATCACCACCGTCGACGTGGGTGGCGAGGAACCGCTCCACATCGTGTGCGGCGCGCCCAACGTGGCGGCAGGACAAAAGGTGCTTGTGGCCACCATCGGCACCGAGCTTTGGATGGGCGACGAACACATCACCATCAAGAAAGGCAAGATCCGTGGCGAGGTCTCGGAAGGTATGATCTGCGCCGAGGACGAGCTGCAACTTGGCACGTCGCACGACGGCATCATGGTGCTGCCCGACGACTACGAAGTGGGCCGTCCCGCCTCGTTCTATTTCCCTGTGGAAGAGGATTATACCATTGAAATCGGCCTCACAGCCAACCGCAGCGACGCCACCTCGCACATCGGCTCAGCCCGCGACCTCGTGGCCGCCCTCAACCAGCGTGAGAACACCACAAAATACCACCTCATCCGCCCCTCGGTGGACGACTTCAAGGTGGAGAACCATAACCTCGACATCGACGTGGTTGTGGAAGACACCCAGGCCTGCCCACGCTACTCGGGCGTGACCGTCAGCGGTGTGAAAGTTGGTGAATCGCCAGCCTGGCTGAAAAACCGCCTCGCCGCCGTCGGCATCCGCAGCATCAACAACATCGTCGACATCACCAACTACGTGCTGATGGAAGTCGGCCAACCCATGCACGCCTTCGACGCCGACAAGATCACGGGTAAGAAGGTCGTGGTGAAATGCCTGCCCGAAGGCACGCCTTTCGTCACCCTCGACGGCGTGGAACGCAAGCTCAACAGCCGTAATCTGATGATTTGCAACGCCGAAGAACCCATGTGCATCGCCGGCGTGTTTGGCGGACAGAAGTCGGGCGTGACCATGGAGACCACCAACGTCTTCCTCGAGAGTGCCTACTTCAACCCCACCAGCATTCGTAAGACCTCCAAGTTCCACGGCCTGCAGACCGACGCCTCGTTCCGCTACGAGCGCGGCGCCGACCCCAACATCACCTTATTCGCCTTGAAACGCGCCGCCTTATTAATTAAGGAGCTGGCCGGAGGAACGATTTCTTCCGAGATCAAGGACGTGAAAAACGGCGACTTCGCCCCTGCCCGTGTGGACCTGAAGTTCGACTACCTGAACAAAATGGCTGGCAAGGTCATCGACCCTGCCCAAGCCGTCAACATACTGAAGAGCCTTGAGTGCCAAGTCGTGGAGCAAGACGACACGCATGTGGTCGTCGATGTGCACACCAGCAAGGTCGACGTGACCCGTCCCGCCGATGTGGTGGAAGAGATCCTCCGCATCTACGGCTACGACAACATCGAGATTCCGAGCCGCATCCACGCCTCCATCAGCCGCGCCACGAAGCCTGATGCCGACAAGATGCAGCAGAAGATCAGCGACATGCTCGTCGCCAACGGCTTCTACGAGATCATGAACAACTCGCTCACCAAGGCCGCCTACAGCGAGGCCTTCCCCGCCTTCGACCCGGCCCAGAACGTGAAGATTTTGAACCCGCTCAGCAGCGACCTCAACGTGATGCGTCAGACCCTGATGTGGGGCGGCTTGGAGAGCATCGCCTTCAACCAAAACCGCAAGGTCAGCGACATGAAGTTTTTCGAGTTCGGCAGCGTGTATTTCTTCGACGCAAGCAAAGTCGGCGACGAGACCAAGCCGCTCAAGCCCTATAACGAGCACACCTGCCTCGACCTCTTCCTCACCGGCAACAAACAAGCCGAGTTGTGGAACGCCCCGAGCAAGGCCCTCGACTACTTCGACCTGAAGGAATACGTCATGGGCGTGCTCAACCATTTCAAGTTCGACTTCAAGGCCTTGGAAGCCAAGGAAGCCAACCTGCCGCATTTCGACTATGCCACCACCTATTGCGTTGATGGCAAGGAGATTGTCACCCTCGGTAAACTCAGCAAGAAGACCTTGAAGCACTTCGACCTGAAGAAAGACGTCTACTACGCCACCTTCAACTGGACGCTGATGATGCAATGCCTGGCCAAGGCCAAGGAAGTGCACTTCGAGCCGCTGTCGAAGTTCCCCGCCGTGCGCCGCGACCTCGCCATGATCTTCGACAAGAACGTCACCTTCGACGAAGTCAAGAAAGTCGCCATGGCCGCTGAGAACAAGATTCTGCAATCCATGAGCCTCTTCGACGTCTACGAAGGCGAGAAGATTCCGGAAGGCAAGAAACAGTATGCCATGAGCTTCGTCCTGATGTCGCCCACCACCACCCTCACCGACAAGGTGATTGAGAAGACGATGGGCAAGATTCAAGGCGCATTTGAACAGCAGTTGGGAGGAGTTTTGAGATAATGGACGTACAAGCAATAAAACGAACCTTCGGCATCATCGGCACCGACCCTGAGTTGGACCGCGCCATCGGCATTGCGGCACAAGTGGCCGCCACCGACCTCACCGTGCTCATCACGGGCGAGAGCGGCACGGGTAAAGACGTGTTCCCGAAGATCATCCACCAAAACAGCGCCCGCAAGCACGGTCCTTATTTCGCCGTGAACTGCGGTGCCATCCCTGAAGGCACCATCGACTCGGAGCTGTTCGGCCACGAGAAAGGTTCCTTCACCGGCGCCGTCAACGAGCGCAAAGGCTATTTCGAGATTGCCGACAAAGGCACCTTGTTCCTGGACGAGGTCGGCGAGTTACCCACCTCCACCCAAGCAAGGCTTTTGCGTGTGCTCGAAAACGGCGAGTTCATCCGCGTGGGTGGCTCCAAGGTGATGAAAACCAACGTCAGGATCGTGGCCGCCACCAACGCCGACCTGCCTACGGCCATCGAAAGAGGCCGTTTCCGCGAGGATTTGTATTATAGGTTGAACACCATCCCGATCCATATCCCCGCCTTGCGTGAAAGGAAGGCTGATATCCCACTCTTATTCCGCAAATTCGCTGCCGACTTTGCCGAGCGCAACCACATCCCAGCCATCACGCTCTCTCCTGATGCGATGAAAATGATGGAAAACTACCGTTGGGACGGCAACATCCGTCAGCTGAAGAACGTCACCGAACAGATCTCCATCATGGAGACCGAGCGCAACATCACGGCGGAGGCTTTGGCCAAATACCTACCCAACCGCGTACAAAGTTCATTGCCAGTATTGCTGTCACACAGTGATACCATGGACAGCGTCAACGAACGTGACCTGCTCTACCGTGTGCTCTTCGACATGCAGAAAGACATCAGAGAACTGCGTGCCCAGGTCAACAACCTTAGCAACGGTCGCCCCATAGAGCAAAACTACGTGCAAAACAACCCTGTGACCCAGATTGGCGATACCGTGGTGACCCGCGTGAGCCAAAACGAGCCCGAAGAAGTCGAGCAGGAGTTTGCCGAGTTTGTCCCCGCCGAGGAGACTCATTATGGCGCATCGACAGGCTCGACCGACAACCTCTCCTTGGAACATC
This sequence comes from uncultured Bacteroidia bacterium, assembly GCA_902786745.1. Classification (GTDB taxonomy): domain Bacteria; phylum Bacteroidota; class Bacteroidia; order Bacteroidales; family F082; genus Limimorpha. Next base: position 32,350 of record CADADR010000015.1, on the reverse strand, counting down.
ATGAGAGAGAGATGATCATCAAGGCTTTGGAAGCCCATAGAGGCAAGCGCAAAGACGCCGCCAAAGCCTTGGGCATCAGCGAGCGTACCTTGTACAGAAAAATCAACGAATACGGCATCAACCTATGAGGAGCAAGGCGAAGATAGCGGTTCTTGTTTTGGCATTGGCATTCATCTGCCATGGTTGTGGCATCTATTCCTTCTCGGGGGCTTCTATACCTGCCGAGGCTAAGACGGTTTCGGTGGACTACTTCCCCAACCATGCCCAACTCGTCAACCCGCTGCTGAGCAACAACCTCACCAACGCCTTACGCGACGCCATGACCAACCAAACCACCCTCGACATGGTGGAATCGGGCGGTGACCTTTCCTTTGAAGGTGAGATAACCGACTATAAGACCATGCCCGTGGCCATCACTGGACAGACCGCGGCCATGAACCGACTCACCATCACGGTGAGAGTCAGGTTCAGCAACCGCATCGACGACACCAAAGACTTCGAGCAGACCTTCTCGCGCTACGAAGACTACCCCAGCGACCAGGACCTAAACTCGGTGCAGGAGTCGCTGACCACAACGATAGTAGACCAATTGGTGGAAGACATTTTTAATAAAGCATTAGTAAACTGGTAACACAGATAAGAATAAAACGGCCCTTCGACAGGCTCAGGGGCCTTAACTGACATGGACAGTAAACAACTGATAGGATACATGACACGGCCCGAGCGGCTGAAAGGCGAGGCTGTGAAAGAGGTGGAACAGCTGGTGGCAGAATATCCCTATTTCTCCATCGGACAAGTATTGCTGGCCATCGCCTACCAGAACACTGACGACGGCCGTTACGAAAGCCAGCTGAGACATACGGCGGCTATCGTCCCCAATCGCGACAAGCTACGCCTGTTCACACTGATAGCCCGGCACCGTTTGGAGAGCGAGCCCGAAGTGCCCACCCTTCCCGATGAACTGCCACAAACCGAAAAGCCCGTCTCTTCCGAAAACGTCTTCTCCTCTATTGAGGCTATCGATGCCAAGGAAGAACAAAACACCGGCGTCATCCGCGAGAAAGTGTTCATCATCCCCGAGATCGACCTCAGCGGTAGTCACGAGGAACTCTCCGCCGAGATGGCCTTACTCGAAGAAAAACGCAAGTCACTCGACGAGCTGAAAGCCATCATCGCCAACCGCCTGAAAGAGATCGAGGCCGAAAAACAGCGCAAGGAAACCGAAAAACCAGCCGCAAAGAAACTGTCTCGCAAAGAACTGATAGACAAGTTTATAACCGAGAATCCGAGCATCTCACGACCCAAAGCCGAGTTCTACAACCCCATCTCCGTGGCGCAAAACAGCATCATTGACCAAGAGAACATCGTGAGCGAAACCTTGGCCAAAATCTATGAGAAACAGGGGTATATTGAGAAGGCAATTTCAATTTATGAAAAATTAGGCTTGAAATATCCAAAAAAAAGTCGTTATTTTGCAGCCCAAATTGAACGCTTACAAGAAAGCAAAGAAAGTTGAACAATTAAATAATTAAAAATGTACACATTAGTAGTAATTTTAATCCTGATTGTCAGTGTGTTATTAGGATTGATCGTTCTGGTTCAGAACTCAAAAGGTGGCGGTTTGGTGTCCAACTTCGGTGGTGCCAACCAGATGATGGGCGTTCGTCAGACGACCGATTTCCTTGAAAAAGCCACGTGGACGATGGCCGGCATCCTGGTGGTGCTCTGCCTCATCTCGAGCGTCACGCTCCCCAAGGGCAGCAAAGAAGGCACCCCCAAGAGCGAAGTGGAAAGCGTTGTTCCCAACCTTCCCACCACTGAAGCTCCGGCTGCCACGATGGAAACTCCGGCTGAGGCTCCTGCCGAGACCCCGGCTGAAGCTCCGGCTGAATAAAGACAGACAAATAGGACAATTGAAAAAAAGGATGGCCTCAGCCATCCTTTTTTGTTTAACGTTTTTTGTAAAAACGATCCATTTCCCATTTCATGGGATTGTTTTGGACATAATCCGCAATGCGGTTCATTTCCAATTGATTACGGATAATATGGTCATGATAACGTGATTGCCATGCAAACGGAATGTCATGTTCGTTTGCGTATTTGGTGACAGCGGATTTGATACCACGCACCACGGATGCCAAATTCCCCGATTGCGGTCCAAACTGTAGGGACGCACCGCGTGCGTCCGTTTCACCGCGTGCGTCCGTTTCACCGCGTGCGTCCGTTTCATTTGTTTTATTCAATATTGTGGAAACAATCGATGCGTCCCTACAGGGGACAACGCGATTATATACAACGATTAGATGAACATGGTTGGGCATAACAACAAACATTGGGATTTCTACATCATTCTGACGAATAACCGCCGTTTGTTCGATTTGTTTCACCGCCCATTCCCCGATTTCTGACAATTCCATCCGACCATCAACCACATCACCGAAATACAAATCATGGTTTTTCGTGCAAAAGGTCACGAAATACCTTCCGCCATTGTAATCGTGCCATGTGGCACGCGGCGATTTCCGTTGTGGCAAATTGTATGGCATTGACGTTCAATTTTCTGCAAAGGTATTGATTTTTCATGACAAAACAATTTGGCGGAAAACAATTATTCAATTCTCTTGATTACGACTGCTGTGATACGACAGCCCTACAGCCCGACGGGACAATTTCGCCTATTGGTTTTTTTGTTGAAAAATCAAGGGGTTATTGTGTGTTTTGTGTTTATTGTTGAATCGGAATACACTGGAACACTAATTGTATCATAACATGTTGTTTCTACCAATTCAGTTTATGGTTTTTGAAAAATAATATCTTTTGTGCTTTCTTCAGGATAACTAATTGCTTTTGCTTGGCAACATGAACGTATAGATACTATTAATGATGCAGTTGTAATTAGTAAAGTTAATAACGCTACAATTATTGTTTTCTCATATCTACGTTGCTCTATAGACTTAAAGTTTTTGCAATAGTCTTTAAAAGAGTTAGAAATGTAATAATAACTATTAAGAAGTTGCCATGTGTTGATATCAAAGTAATCCATCACGGCAGCATCACTATGTGTAGGTTCCTGAAATCCATACATTTTTGGGGTGTTATCCCCGAAACATTCATCGGATTTAGAATCGACAAAAGACATCATACCTTTGTCTTTAAGCATCAATAAAAGAGATATCGCTTCATTTAAATCATCAACAATGTCTTCTTTTTGGGAGCTAAGGCAAGTAAGTCTTATCTTAAAAGGAGAGTCTGGATATTTTTCGCCTAGTTTATCTTTTTCGATGCATTCAAAACCGATTAAATCATGTAATACATCTCCAACTCTAAGTTGGTGTTGTTCTTGCTCGTCTTTTTCAACGAGTGCCTTACATAGGTTTTTCTCTTTTTCTGTCAGTTCTCTCATAAATAGCTTTTAAGTTCGTAACGTTGCTCTCCCGAAACAACAACTATTTCATAAACATCACTCATATGAGATGTGGTTGAACCATCAGGTAGTGTTTGAAAGACTTTTATATTATCTTCTGTAACTATTACACCATCAATATCTCCTAAATACACGGTGGATATTTCCCATGAAGGAGGTAATCCCGGGAATCCATTCGGTAAACTAGTACGTTTTGGCTCACCATATTTTGATTTTAAATGTCTATGCAGACTATTCATCTTATTTTTTTCGATTTCGAGTTCAATTCTACAGACCTTTTCATAACTAAAGTAGACCCTAACTTTACAATACTCTTGACTTTTATAAACACATTCATAAAGAGTAATCCATTCTCTTCCGTCACTTCTATCAAAGCGCACTTTATCAAGAACCATATCTTTTGTCCAATGTTCACCTTCTATTGTAAAATCATTTACCAATGTGTTAATCACTTTTTCACGAGCATCTCCAATCTCAAAGATTGTAACACTGTTTCCGTTGCTACATGCTGAAAGGATCAAACTGATGATTAGACCGCAAAACAATACTCTTTTCATTTTGAAACCAGGTTAATTACACTATTTTTAACCCTGCAAATATAAACAATATTTATAAGCAAACAAAAAAAAACGGCGCATCCTAAGACGCGTCGTTTTTGTCAATTAGGAAATAATCTCTATTATTTCCCTTCGCTCAGTTTCTTATACCCTTCATAACGCAGCTGTGCGAACTGTTGGGTCTTGGCGAACAGTTCCTTGGCCTCCTCGGGGAAGGTCTTCACGAGCGAGTTGTAACGCACCTCACCCATGATGAACTTCTGGAAGTCGGCCCAGTTGGGTTCCTTCGAATCCAAGTGGAAGCCGTTTTGGCCGGCGTCTTCCTCGGCGGGGTTGAAGCGCCAGAGGTGCCAGTAACCGCAGTCGACGGCAAGCTTCTCTTCCATCTGGGAGTGACCCATACCGATCTTGATGCCGTGGTTGATACACGGGGCGTAGCAAATCACCAACGACGGGCCCGGATAAGCCTCAGCTTCCTTGATGGCCTTGAAGTACTGGGCTTGCGAAGCACCCATGGCGACCTGAGCCACATAGACGTAGCCGTAGCTCTTGGCAATCATGCCGAGGTCTTTCTTGCGGACCTTCTTACCAGAGGCAGCGAACTTGGCGACAGCACCGGCAGGCGTAGCCTTCGAAGACTGACCACCCGTGTTCGAGTAAACCTCGGTGTCGAGGACGAGGACGTTGACGTCTTCGCCGCTGGCCAACACGTGGTCGAGGCCACCGAAACCGATGTCGTATGCCCAACCGTCACCACCGAAGATCCACTGGCTCTTCTTGGCGAGGAAGTCCTTGTTTTCCAACAGTTCTTGTTCGAGCTCGCAACCGTGGCAGATGCAGATCTTGCGGCCGGCTTTCTTAGCCTTCTTGGCTTCTTCCAGCTTCTGTGCGGCAACTTCCTTGCCGTAGATGTCCTGGGCTTTCTTTGAACCGAAGAAGTCGATGCAACCGTCGATGGAAAGGATGGCCTTTTCGAGGGCGGCAACGAATTCGTCAGTAGCCTTGCGGTTGGCGACCGTGTCGTTGTAGGTGTCTAACCACTTCTGCGTGGCTTCCTTCATCCAGTCGAACACGGTGGTGTTGACCAGCTCTTCAGCCTTCTTGCGGAGGCCTTCGCGGATCTTGCGGGCACCCGTGGCCATACCGAGACCGTACTCGGCGTTGTCCTCAAACAGGGAGTTGGCCCATGCCACACCCTTGCCACTGCGGTAGTTCTTGCAGTAAGGCGTTGCAGGAGCGGAACCGCCATAGATGGACGAGCAACCTGTAGCGTTGGCCACCATCATGCTCTCACCAAAGAGTTGGGTGATGGTCTTGATGTAAGGTGTCTCACCGCAACCGGCGCAGGCACCCGAGAACTCGAACAGCGGCTGTGCAAACTGGCTGTTCTTCACGTTGGCGAACTTGTCGATGAGTTCATCCTTATAGGTGACCTTCTTCTGACCGTACTCCCAGTTCTTGGCTTCGTCGAGTTGGCTTTCGAGCGGTTTCATCACCAGAGCCTTCTCCTTGGCGGGGCACACATCGGCGCAGTTGCCGCAACCGGTGCAGTCCAAGACGGAGACTTGCATTCTGAAATGCATGCCAGCCATCTCCTTCGGCATCTTCATGTCGGCAGTCTTCATGCCCTTGGGAGCCTTCTTCAGCTCGGCGTCGGTCATGACGACAGGACGGATGGCAGCGTGCGGGCACACCAGCGAGCACTGGTTGCACTGGATACAGTTGGCAGGATTCCACTCGGGAACGACGGTGGCGACGCCACGCTTCTCGTAAGCGGTGGTGCCAGCCGGGAAGGTACCGTCAACGATGTCCTTGAAGGCGCTCACGGGCAGATCGTTACCACACTGGGCGACCATCGGGCGCATCACCTTATTAATAAATTCGGGATCGGCATCGTTGTGCTCGAAGACGAAGTCGGTGGTGCAGTCGAGCTTGGCCCATGCTGCGGGGATCTCAACCTTGGTGATCTCGCCACCGCGGTCAACGGCAGCGTAGTTCATGTTGACAACATCCTCACCCTTCTTGCCGTAGCTCTTCACGATGAACTTCTTCATCTGCTCGACGGCCAGGTCGTAAGGAATGACGCCCGAAATCTTGAAGAAGGCGCTTTGGAGGATGGTGTTGGTGCGGTTGCCCAGACCAATCTCGGCTGCGATCTTCGTGGCGTCGATGATATACATATTAATATTGTTGAGGGCCAGATACTTCTTCACATAGTCAGGAAGATGTTTCTTGGTCTCTTCAACGCTCCAAGGCGAGTTGTAGAGGAACGTGCCATTCTTCTTCAAGCCACGGAGGCAGTCATATTTCTTCAAGTAGCTCGGGACGTGGACAGCCACGAAGTCGGGTGTGCCAACGAGGTAAGGAGCCAGGATGGGTTGGTCACCGAAACGCAGGTGCGAGCAGGTGTAACCGCCTGACTTCTTGGAGTCATAGTCGAAGTAGGCTTGGCTGTACTTGTTGGTGTTGTCGCCGATAATCTTGATGGAGTTCTTGTTGGCACCCACAGTACCGTCAGCGCCGAGGCCGTAGAACTTGGCTTCGAACGTGCCCTTCGGCAGGATGGAGATTTCCTTACCGACCTTGAGCGAACGGTGTGTGACATCGTCCTTGATACCTACGGTGAACTGGTTCATCGGTTTGTCGGCAGCGAGGTTCTTGTAAACGGCAAGCACCTGAGCCGGAGTGGTGTCCTTTGAAGACAGACCATAACGGCCGCCGATGATCATAGGAGCCTTCTTGACATCCTTGAAGGCTTCGACGACGTCGAGGTAGAGCGGATCGCCATTGGCGCCGGGTTCCTTGGTGCGGTCGAGGACGCAGATGCGCTTCACAGTCTTCGGCATGACGTCCATGAGGTACTTCACGCTGAAGGGACGATAGAGGTGCACGGTGATGAGGCCGAGCTTCTTGCCAGCCTTGTTCTCCTTGTCGATGACGGTCTTGATGACGTCGTTGATGGAGCCCATGGCGATGATGATATCGGTAGCATCCTTAGCGCCGTAATAGACGAACGGAGCGTATTGACGGCCCGTGATCTTGGTCATCTGCTTCATGTACTTGGCCACGATGTCGGGCAGAGCGTCGTAGTACTTGTTCTGCAGTTCGCGGGTCTGGAAGTAGATGTCGGGGTTCTGGGCGGTACCACGGGTTACGGGGTGCTCAGGATTGAGGGCGCGTTCGCGATATTCCTTCAAAGCCTTGTAGTTAACGAGCTTGCGGAGTTTCTCCATATCGGCAGCCTCGACCTTCTGGATTTCGTGAGAGGTACGGAAGCCGTCGAAGAAGTGCACAAACGGCACGCGGCCTTCGATGGCGGCGAGGTGTGCCACAGGGGCGAGGTCCATGATCTCTTGGACGCTGCTGGTGGCCAGCATGGCGAAGCCCGTCTGGCGGCACGACATGACGTCGGCGTGGTCGCCGAAGATGGACAGAGCCTGGGCGGCGAGGGCGCGGGCCGAGACGTGGAACACGCCAGGAAGCAGTTCACCGGCGATCTTGTACATATTAGGGATCATCAGCAACAGACCTTGAGAGGCCGTGTAGGTGGTGGTCAGGGCGCCAGCCTGCAGCGAGCCGTGGACGGCACCGGCAGCACCGGCTTCGGATTGCATCTCGACCACTTTGACGGTCTCGCCAAAGATGTTCTTCTGACCTTTAGCGGCCCATTCATCGATATACTCAGCCATCGGCGACGACGGAGTGATAGGATAAATGGCGGCCACTTCACTGAACATGTAGGCAACATGGGCCGCAGCCTGGTTACCATCACATGTCAAAAATTTCTTTTCTGCCATTTCTATTCTTGTTTAGTAATGAATTATTGTGTTGTTTTGTTCGTAGAAATTTGGCCGCAAAATTAGGCATTCCCCGCCAAATAAACAACCTTATTAAAAAAAAGATTTTTTTCGTAAAAAATAACATTTTTTGTGGTCGTATTGAAAATTATTGTATTTTTGCGCGCTCAAATGAGACAAAAATTCATTAACAATAACTCTAAACCAATTAAAAATGAAGAAATTATTTCTTACTCTCGGTTTGGCCAGCCTCTTCATGGTGGCCTGCAACAACACTCCTAAGCAAGAAGAAGCCGTCGCCGAGCCGGCTGAGGAGCAGACTGAAGTTGTCGAAGAAAAGCAAGAGTGCCCCATGCACGCTCTGAAAGACGAGTATGCCAAGTGGGACGAGATGACCGACGAAGCCAAGGCTGAACTGAACCAGAAGGCTGCCACTCTCTTCAACGAGATGGATGCCAAGATGGAAGAAATGAAGGCTGCCGGCGAGGAAGTCTGCAAAGAAATGGCCGAAATGACCGAAGAACAGAAGGCTGAACGCGAAGCCAAATGCGCTGAGATGAAGGCCGCCTGGGAAAACTTCGCCAACATGACCGTTGACGAACAGAAGGAACTCATCATGAAGCGCCTCGAAGGCTGCGAAGGTGAGAAGCCTTGCTGCAAGCAAGAAGCCGCTGAGACTCCTGCTGCTGAATAACTCAGAAACAAAACCAAACGAAAAAGAGGGCTGAAAAGTCCTCTTTTTTTTGTTTATTTTCAACCTCCCCTATTCCTATTTTTTGTATTTTTGCAGTTTAATCCAAACTGCGCCCAAATGTACGCCTACATCACTGGTAAAATAGCCGAAAAGTCGCCTACCTACGTCGTTCTCGACAACCAGGGCATCGGCTATCTCATCAATATCACGCTCAACACCTTCACCGCCATCGGCGAGAAGGAAGAAGTGCGCCTCTTCACGCACGAGCAAATCCTTGAGGACGCTCACAACCTCTTCGGCTTCTATTCCGCCAAGGAACGCGACCTCTTCGAGTTGCTCATCTCCGTGTCGGGCGTAGGCTGCAACACGGCCAGACTCATCCTCAGCTCGCTGACCGTCAACGAATTGAGCAATGCCATCGCCAACGACGACGTGAAGACCATCCAAGCCGTGAAAGGCATCGGCGCCAAGACCGCCCAACGCATCGTCATCGACCTGAAAGACAAACTGAAGAAAAACGACTTCCCGACGGAAATTTTCGCCACGCCAGACAATACAATCAAAACTGAAGCGTTATCAGCATTGACGATATTGGGCTTCGGCAAAGCCGCCGTCGACAAGGCATTGGACAAACTCCTCAAACAGATGCCCGACGCCAACGTTGAGACCCTGATTAAAGAAGCACTTAAAGTATTGTAATTCAAACATATATTTGAAACACACAATGAAACGACATATCCTCCTCTCACTGCCCCTGTTGTTGTTCGCCTTCCTCTTTACACGAACGGCAGCAGCGGACAATTTTGAATTTTTCTACCCCAACCCCTATACCGTAGAGCCCGACACGACAAAAGTCATCTATCCCATCCCCGTCAACACCGGCAATCCCATCGAGGACCTCAACAACAAGTCGCCCCTCTACCTCAGCGACCCCGACAACTATAACACTGAAATCATCTACGACCCCGTCACAGGACAATATACCTTCAAGCGCCGTATCGGCGACTTCTATTACGACACGCCCACCACGCTCTCACAGAGCGAATACTTCGATTACCAAAACCGCAAAGGCATACAGGAATACTGGAAGGAACGCCGCAGCCAGAACTCACGTTCGACCACCAACGGTAGCTCCATCATCCCGCCCATGTTTATCGGCGGCAAGGCCTTCGAGACCATCTTCGGCAGCAACACCATCGACATCCGTCCTCAAGGCTCCGTCGACCTCACCTTCGGCTTCAAGCACACCTACCGCGCCGACCCGTCGATGACCGAACGCCGCAAGCGCCATAACGACTTCGTCTTCGACCAGGACATCCAACTCAACGTGTTGGCTAAGATCGGCGACAAGATCAACTTCAACATCAACAAGAACACAAAGGCGACGTTCAACTACCAAGACAAACTCGCCCTGAAATACCAAGGCAAGGAAGACGAGATCATCCAGCTGCTGGAAGCCGGTAACGTCAGCTTCCCGCTCAACAGCACGCTCATCACGGGTACACAACAACTGTTCGGTGTGAAGAGCAAACTGAAGTTTGGCAACACCACCATCTCGTCCATCGTCTCCTATCAGGAGAGCGAATCGCAAAACATCACCGTGCAAGGCGGCGCCCAGACCAACCAATTCGAGCTCAGCTGCCTCGACTACGAAGAAAACCGGCACTTCTTCCTCAGCCAGTATTTCAGAGAACAATATGAGACGGCCCTCTCCACCCTGCCTACCGTCACTTCAAGCATCAACATCACCAAGATTGAGGTGTGGATCACCAACACCAACACCTCCACGCAGAACACACGTAACATCCTTGCCTTGAACGACTTGGGCGAAGGCAAGAGCAGCTGGATCTACAACCCGGAGCTCAGCCCGACCAGCAGCACGGTGTATCCGCGCAATGCCGCCAACAACATGCTCACACGCATGGATACGACACAGATCCGCAGCATCAGCACGGTGACCAACTACATGACCAACGACCCCTTGCGCATCGGAAGGAACGGCTACATGACCTCGGGACGCGATTTCGAGAAGGTGGAGAACGCCCGTAAGCTGAGCAACACAGAATACACCCTGAACTCGAAGCTGGGTTTCATCTCATTGAATGTCACCCTTAACGCCAACCAAACCCTTGCCGTAGCCTACCAATACACCATCGTAGGCTCCGATGCAGTGTATCAAGTGGGTGAATTCTCCGACCAAGGCATCAACACGCCTAAGGTGTTGGTGGCCAAGTTACTGAAAGGCACCACGGTGAACACCAAGATGCCCATTTGGAACCTGATGATGAAGAACGTCTACAACATCAGGGCCTTCCAAATCGGGTCGTCCGACTTCATGCTGAACATCTTCTACAACGGCAACTCCAACGGCACGCCTTACGGCTACTTCACCGAAGGCTCAGTGAAAGGTATCTCCATGCTGCACCTGATGGGTTTGGATAACCTAACCACGCAAAACAACCCCATCGCGGGCGGTGATGGCGTGTTCGACTTCCTTGACCAAGCTGCGACCCAAGGCGGTACCATCAACTCATCCAACGGCCGCATCTTCTTCCCCGTGCTGGAGCCCTTCGGCAAACACATCCACAACAAGGTCTTCCCCGACGAGCCCGAACTCGCCAACAAATACGCTTTCGACTCGTTGTACACGATGACGAAGACCTCGGCAGAGCAATACTCAGAGAAAAACAAATTCAGCCTCAAAGGCTTCTACTCGTCGCAATCGGGCAGTGAGATCAGCCTCAACGCCATGAATGTGGCACCCGGCTCGGTGACGGTCACTGCAGGCGGCATGCAACTCGTTGAGAACGTCGACTACACCGTCGACTACACCTTGGGTCGTGTGACCATCCTCAACGAAGGCATCCTCAACTCGGGCACGCCCATCAACATCGCCTTGGAGTCGAACACGGGCTTCAGTGCCATCAAGAAGACCTTCTTGGGCACGCGCATCGAGCATGAGTTCTCGCAAGACTTCCGTGCCGGTGGTACCATCCTCTATCTCGGCGAGAAGTCGTACACCCAGAAGATCAACTACGGCGAGGAAGCCATCGCCAACACCATCTATGGCGCCGACCTCAGCTACCATACCGATGCACGCTGGCTGACCACGTTCATCAACGCCTTGCCCGGCATCAGCACCAAAGCGCCGTCGCGCATCAACATCGACGGTGAGTTTGCCCGTTTCATCCCCGGATTGACCAGGTCGGCCAGCGAACCCGGCACCTCCTACATCGACGACTTCGAAGGCGCCAAGTCGACCATCGACCTGCGCTTACCCTCGTTGTGGTATATGGCCAGCACACCGCAAAACCAGACCGACCTCTTCCCTGAGGCAGCGTCAAACACCGGCCTCAACTACGGTAAGAACCGCGCCAAACTGGCCTGGTATGTCATCGACAACTCGGTCTTCTACGACCGCAACTCCAACTACCGCCCCGTCAACGTGGACAACGAGGAACTCTCGAAACACACGGTGCGTCAGATCCTCGAAACCGAGCTCTTCCCTGCCCGAGACATCGCCGCTGGCACGCAGACCAACATCTCTGCCTTGAACCTGGCCTACTATCCTGAAGAACGTGGTCCCTACAACTACGACGTGAACCCGACGCCTTATTCAGCAGGTATCAACGAAGAGGGCAAGCTCAACGACCCGAAGAGCCGTTGGGCTGGTATCATGCGCCGCATGGAGTCGATCGACTTCGAAGCCACCAACATCGAATACATCGAGTTCTGGCTGATGGATCCCTTCGCACAAGAAGACTTCGCCAACAACCCTGGTAAGCTGTACATCAACTTGGGTGACATCTCGGAAGACATCCTCCGCGACGGACGCAAGTTCTACGAAAACGGCCTGCCCACCTCTGACAGGGTTGAAAACGTCGACACAACCATCTGGGGTCGCGTGCCTACCATGCAGGACCTCGTCGGTACCTTCAACAACTCGTCGGAAGCTCGCCAATACCAAGACGTGGGTTACGACGGTCTGCGCGACGTGGACGAACGCACCTTCTTCGAGAACACCTACCTCAACGCCATCAGAAACCGTTTCGGTGAGAATTCGGCCGCTTATGTCAACGCCTACGACGACCCGGCGGGCGACAACTACCACTACTTCCGCTCCAGAGATTGGGATACCCCCGAAGACGAAGAGCACAGAAGCATCCTGGCCCGTTATAAGCAATTCAACGGCCCCGACGGCAACTCGCCTGCCGACATCCAGCAGACCGACGGCTACCAAAACAGCAACTCCACCCTGCCCAACGCTGAAGACATCAACGGCGACAACACCTTGAGCGAGTCGGAGCGCTACTACCAATATGTCATCGAATTCGACCCAGCCAAGATGGTCGTCGGCCAAAACCACATCGCTGACATCTTCCATTCCACGCCTACCCTGCCCAACGGCACCGTGGGCAGCTGCACCTGGTATCAGTTCCGCATCCCTGTGAGACAACCCGACAAGGTCATCGGCCATATCGACGACTTCTCGTCCATCCGTTTCATGAGAATGTTCCTGACCGACTTCGAGAAACCCGTCGTGCTGCGTTTCGCCACCCTCGACCTCGTGAAAGGCGAATGGCGCACCTACTCGCAGAGCATCCAAGCCCCTGGCGAATATGAACCCAACGACATCAACAACAATACGACCTTCGACATCTCGGCCGTCAGCGTCGACGAGAACAGCCGCCGCGACCCGGTGCCTTACGTCATCCCGCCCGGCATCCAACAGGAACGTGTGATCGGCATGACCCAGACCACCCGTATCAACGAGCAGTCGCTGCAGATGACCGTCCAGAACCTCGTCGACGGCGATGGTAGGGCCATCTACAAAGCCACCGACTTCGACCTGCGACAATACAAATACCTGAAGATGTTCGTCCACGCCGAAGCCGCCCACGACGACGAGCCTCTCGACGACCAAGACCTGACCGTGTTCATGCGTATCGGTACCGACTTCACCGAGAACTACTACGAATACGAAGTGCCCGTGAAGGTGACGGCTTGGGGAACTGCCTACACGCAAAAAGAAGCCATCTGGCCTGAAATCAACAACATTGACATAAGATTGGAAGACCTCGTTGAAGTGAAACAACGACGCAACGAGGCCATGAACCAGCCCAACAGCAACGTCAGGCTCAACTATATCTACTCTGAAAAAGTCAAGAAGGGCACCATCGACAACCGGGACTACTACCACACCATCAAGGTGATCGGTAACCCGAGCATCAGCGACGTGGAGGCCATGATGATTGGTATCCGCAACCCGAAACGACAGAACCTGGCCGACACCGACGACGGACTGCCAAAGAGTGCCGTCGTGTGGATTAACGAGCTGCGTCTTACCGACTTGAGCAGCAACGGCGGTCTGGCTGCTACGGGCCGATTGGAAGCCACATTGGCCGACCTGGGCCGCATGAGCGTGAGCGGTTCCTACAGCTCCGCTGGATTCGGCGCCTTGGACAGCGACATCACCAGCAACACCTTCGAGGCCCATTCTGCCTTCAACGTCAGCACCGACCTCGAATTGGGCAAGTTCTTCGAGAACACCGGCCTCAAGATCCCGATGCACCTCGACTACAGCGAGAACAAGATCACGCCGCTCTATAACCCCTACGACCCCGACATCAAGCTGAAAGACGCCTTGGCCGCCATGAATAGCGACGAGGAGCGCGAGGCCTTCACCTCCACCATCCATGACTTCACCCGACAGAAGAACATCAACTTCATGAACGTCAGGAAAGAGCGTGTCACGAAGAAGAAAAACAAAGGCGACGAAGGCGAGAAACAGGAAGGCGGCAGACGTGACCCCAACAGGGCGCTCGGTCGTGGCAACAACGTGCCTAAGGTACACATTTACGACATCGAGAACTTCAACCTCTCCTTCTCCTACAACGAGACCTTCCAGGAGAACACCGATATCAAATACTACATGTTGAAGACCTATCGCGGTGGTTTGGGCTACAACTACGCCGGCAACCCGAAGCCTGTCGAGCCTTTCGCCAAGGCCAAATGGGCATCGAAGCCTGCCTTGCAGATCATCAAGGACGTCAACTTCTACTATCTGCCCAAGAGCATCGTCTTCAACACCGAGATGTACCGCAACTTCTCGCAACGCGAGATGCGTAACAAGAGCGGCGGCGAGATCATCATCAGCCCGACCTTCTCGAGACAATGGGACTGGAGCCGTAACTACCAGTTGCGTTACGACCTCACCAAGTCGCTGACTTTCGACTATTCGGCTCAAGCACAAGCATACATCTACGAGCCTGCTGGCTACGTCGACAAGAACACCGACCCCGAGACTTGGCAGAAAAACCAAGACACCATCAGGAACGAGCTCAAGCATCTTGGCTCGATGTCGAGATTCCAACAGAACTTCAACGCCAGCTACACGCTGCCTATCAACAAGATCCCGATCTTCAACTGGATCAATGCCAGCGCCAACTACCAAGGCACCTACAACTGGGTAGCTTCCGCACAGTCCATCCAGCCCCGCTTGGGCAACGAGATCGAGAATTCCAACAACATCCAAGGCAACGCCACACTCGACTTCACGAAGTTGTACAACAAGGTGCCGTACCTGAAGCAGATCAACACGCCGCAACGGCGCAATAACAACGCCAACAACAAGGGCGGCAAGAACAACAAGGGCAAGGACGGCGAAGGAGACCAGCCTGCCGACTCCACCAAATCGAAAGAGAAGGTGAACTACGGCAAGATCGTCCTCGACAACGCCCTGCGCATCGCCACCCTCGTCAAGAAAGTGTCGGGCACCTACGCCCTCACCAACGGACAAGTGCTGCCTGGCTTCATGCCCAAGGCACAATATTTCGGCATGAACAGCGACGGCTGGACACCAGGCCTGGGATTCGTACTCGGTAGCACCTTCGGCCCCGACGACAACGTCTTCGAAAAAGCCGTGGCCCACAGCCTCAACGTAGAAGACGTGAAGCGTTGGCTCACCACCGACTCCATCCTCAGCCAGCCCTACACCCGACGCATGACCGAGGCCATCAACTACCGCGTCAACACGGAGCCGTTGCAAGGCCTTAAGATTGACTTCACCGGAAACCGCAACTATGCGGAGAACAAGCAGCATTACTTCCGTTACAACCAGACGCTGAACGACTTCGAGGTGTTCACGCCCACCAACAGCGGTAACTTCACCATGAGTTACTTTATGGGTGCCACCTCGTTTGTCAAGACCGACTCTATTAGCTCGAAACTGTTCGACAACCTGCTGAGCAACCGTAAGATCATCGCCGAACGCATAGCGCGCAACAACCCGCAGTGGATCGACCAAGTCAACGAATACACCTTCGATAGTATCGCGGGCGATTACTTCCCCAAGGGGTACGGCTCGGGTTCGATGGATGTGTTGCTCTACTCCTTCATCGCAGCCTACACGGGACAAGACGCCAGCAAGATGTCGCTCAACCCGTTCCCGCGCTTCCCCCTGCCCAACTGGACCTTGACCTACAACGGACTGGCCAACATCCCGGCCATTTCCAACATCTTCAAGACCGTGAGCATCACGCACAGCTACAAGTCGAACTATGCCATCAATGCTTGGGCCAGCAACGTATACTACGACGAGAACAACACCATCCAGACCTTCGAGAACTCCGACCTCATCGTCCCGAAGTATGACATGGCACAAATCGTCCTCTCCGAGCAATATGCACCTCTGATCGGTATCGACTTAGGCTTGCAGAACTCGATGACGGCTAACCTGCAATACAGGAAGTCGAGGACCCTGACCTTGAGCTTCGCCAACAACCAGCTCACCGAAGTCAACGGCTTCGAAATCGTTGTCGGTGCCGGTTACCGCATCAAGAACGTGAGCTTCGCCATCACGCCCATCGGAGGCGGCAAGCCGTCGACCATCAAGAACGACCTCGTGCTCAAACTCGACATCGGCTACAAGAACGACATCACCGTGTTGCGCCGTATCGACGAAAACAACAACCAGGTGTCGGCTGGTCAGGACAAGATCAACATCTACGTCACCGCCGACTACACCTTCAGCCAGCGCTTGAGCGGACAGGCCTTCTTCAAGCGCGACGTGGCCATCCCCAAGGTAGCCAACACCTTCAGGAACTCCACCACCTTCGCGGGCATCACATTGAGATTCAGCCTGGCGCAATAAAATTTTCACAAAAGTGCGGAGGGAGTAACTAAAATATGTAATTTCGCAGCCCAAACAGACAACTTTAAACCAAACAATAAAATGAACATTCCAGCAAATCTGAAGTACACGAACGACGACGAATGGATCCGCCTCGAAGGCGAGACCGCTTATGTCGGCATTACCGATTACGCACAACACGAACTTGGCGACATCACCTTCGTTGATGTTGACCCTGACCTCGTGGGCGAGACCCTCGAAGCACAAGAAGAATTCGGTGCCATCGAGGCCGTGAAGACCACCGCCGAGCTCCTCATGCCCGTGGCTGGTGAAGTCCTCGAAGTCAACGAAGCTCTCGCTGACGAAGAGAACGCCAAACTCGTCAACACCGACCCCTACGGCGAAGCTTGGATCATCAAGATCAAAGTGAACGACGTTGCCGAACTCGACAACCTCCTCGACGCCGCTGCTTACGAAGCCAAGATCGGTTAATCTCTTGGAAAAACTGACAAGAAATAGTTACCCGGGAATCCTGTGCGGAATCATCATCCTGATTCTGACCGGACTTCCGGGTTCTTGTTTTCCGCACGTCAAGCCCGCCATCGGACTCGACAAGATGGCGCATGGGCTGATGTATGCCGTCTTCGCCTTCTCATGTCTGTGGGGCTACCGCAAGCAGCTTGCCGCCAACGGGCCCGCTTACCGCAAAAAAGCCATTCTTATCACTATCGCTATCGGCATCGCCTATGGCGGACTGACTGAGATCCTACAAGCCACATTGGTGCCGAGCCGCACTGGCGACTGGTTTGATTTCGTCGCCGACATCGTGGGAACCTGTCTCGGGACCTATATTTTTCATCTTTTTTTTCATCGAAAAAAATAAAATTCATTTCAGTTGCGTTTTATAAGCAAATAATTACTACTTTCGCATCGTCAATTGGAAAGTAGAATTTAAAAACATACAACCATGGAAGAGAAAAAATCACCTAAGGCTAATCTTGAGAACAAGAAATTGATGTTCATGCAAATAGGTATGATTATCAGCTTGCTCATTGCCTGGTTGGCCTTCGAGCACAAGAGCTACGACAAGCGCGAGATTGACCCCAGCCTGCTTAACCGTGAGGTTACGATCGATGAGGAAATGGTGGAAATCACCAAGCAAGACGAGCAAAAGCCGCAGCCTATGGAAGTGCCCAAGCAGACCACTCAGCTGGAAATCGTGCAAGACGACGTCGAAGTTGAAGACATCGAAATCAACGCTGAAGTGGAACAAAACGAAGTCCTTGAAGAGTATGTCGCCCCCGAAGTCGTGGAAGAAGAAGTCGTGGAGCAAGAGATCTTCAAGATCGTGGAAGAAATGCCTGCCTTCCCTGGCGGTGAAGCCAAACTGATGGAGTACGTGGCCAAGAACGTCAAGTATCCTCAGATTGCCCGTGAGACTGGTGTCCAAGGCCGTGTGTACGTCAACTTCGTTGTCGAGCCCGACGGTTCCGTTTCCAACGTCTCCGTGCTTCGTGGCATCGGCGGCGGCTGCGACGAGGAAGCTATCCGCGTCGTGAAGAGCATGCCGAAGTGGAAACCTGGCAAACAGCGTGGTAAGGCCGTGCGTGTGTCTTACATGCTTCCCGTCAACTTCAAGCTGCAGTAAGCAGTTGTGAATCCTAAATGAAAAAAGCCAGCGTTTGCTGGCTTTTTTTGTTTTATGCAAGGCGCTTAGAGGAGATTCCCTTCGGGAATGGAGTTGAAACGTAGAGAATAAAGCGGCGGCTTGTGAAGCATACGAATCGTAAACGTTACATACCGCCGCTGGCTACATAACGACACACTCCATTCCCCGCAGGGGAATCTCATTATTGATGAAAATGATTATACGCAATCTCCGCCTTGGCAGGACCGACAATTTCTGATAGCCGTTCCAGCGACGCCTCCTTGATGCCTTTTACCGATTTCAGCTCCAAAAGCAGCTTCTCAGCCGTTTTCTTCCCCACCCCCTTGATGTCGGCCAACTCAGAGTGCATGAAGCCTTTCTCGAATTTCTTGCGGTGGAAGGTGATGGCGAAACGGTGCACCTCGTCCTGGATATGCGCCAGCAAACGAAACACCTCCGAGTTGGGCTTCAAACCCACCACACGAGGCGGGAAGCCGAACAACAACTCATTGGTACGGTGACGGTCGTCCTTGGCCAAACCCGCAATGGGGATGTCGACATGAAGCTCGTCTTCTATGACCTGACGCACCACCTCCATCTGTCCCTTGCCACCGTCGGTAATGATGAGGTCGGGCAAAGGCTTGCCCTCCTCGATGAGACGTGAATAGCGCCTCCTGACCACCTCTTTCATCGAAGCATAATCGTCGGGGCCTTCCACCGTCTTGATGTTGAAATGACGATAACCTGCCTTGTTGGGCTTGCCGTTCACAAACTGCACCATGCCGGCCACGGCATAGTCGCCCTGGAAGTTGGAGTTGTCGAAACACTCGATGACATCGGGCGTTTTCTCCATTTGCAAGGCTTCCTTCAGGCTGTTGAGCACTCGTTTCTGGTGACGCTCGGGGTCGACAAGGGTGCGCTGCTTCTCAAGGTCGATCTTATACTGCATGGCATTGCGGCGCGAGAGCTCGAGCAGCTTCAGCTTGTCGCCTCGCTGCGGGATGGTCACCTGCACGTCGTCGAAAGCAAAATCCAATTTCATTGGAAGGATGATTTCGGGGGCATGCTCTCCAAACTGCTGCCGCAACTCGGTGACGGCCAACAGCAAGAGTTCCTCTGCGGTCTCCTCCAAGCGACGTTTCATCTCGAAGGAATGGCTCTGCACCACAGCGCCGTCTTTGACCTTCATATAATTCACATAGAAAGTCTCTTCCTCGTCGACATAGGAGAACACCTCCACGTCGTGAATCGTCGCGCTGACCACGGTGGAACGGCTACGGTATTCCTCCAAGAGGTCATATTTCTCTTTGACGAGTTGCGCCTCCTCAAACTCCATGCGCGAGGCATGGTCCATCATCGCTGATTTAAGCCCACGTAGCACCCAACCCAAGTTGCCCTTGATGACCTCGCGGATCTCGGCAATCATGGCGTTGTAGTCCTCTTTGGAGATCAGGCCTTCGCAGGGACCGTTGCATTTGTGGATATGGTAGTCGAGGCAGACCTTGTACTTACCTTTCTCGACACCCGCTTCCGTCAGCGGCGTGCGACAGGAACGCACCTTGTAGACCTGGCTGAGCAAGTCGAGCAGGATATGGGCCGTGCGCACCGAGGGATAAGGGCCGAAGTATTCCGAGCCGTCGTTCACCTTGCGACGCGTGAGGAAGACACGAGGGAAGGCCTCCTTCTTGATGCAGATCCAAGGATAGGTCTTGTCGTCCTTGAGCATGATGTTGTAGCGCGGCTTGTACTGCTTGATCATCGTATTCTCAAGCAACAGCGCCTCCGACTCCGAATCGACGATGCTGTATTCAAGGTCAGCAATCTTGCTCACGAGGACGCGCGTCTTGCCCGTCTGTTCCTTGTTGAAATAGCTACTGACACGGCGCTTCAGGTTCTTGGCCTTGCCCACATAGATGAGGGTGCCGCTTTTGTCGAAATAGCGGTACACGCCGGGCTTGTTGGGCAGCGCGGCGAGCTTTTGTTTCACTATTTCGGGCAATTCTACCATATTTTATCTTTACTATGGCTCATGGCCTATAGCCTATGGCTTGCCTTTACATTGGGCAGCCATAGGCCATTGGCTATAGGCCATAGTCACTTCTTCTTCATGTGATCCCAGCCTTGGGCCTTGATAGGAATAACATGGTTGTCGGGGGTGATCATCTCGGCCACGCCTTTGTCGTCGGTCATATAGCCAATCACCGTCACGTCGGCCGACAGGGTCTGTATCTTCTCGTAGTCCTTCTGGTCGATGGTGAAGAGCAACTCATAGTCCTCTCCCCCACTCAAAGCCGCCACCGAAGGCACGATTTGGAACTCCTTGGCCATCTTGTCGGTGGTCGGATCGATCGGGATTTTGTTCTCATAAAGTTGGCAACCCACGCCACTCTCCTTGCAGAGGTGCAGTATCTCGGATGCGAGACCATCAGAGATGTCGATCATCGAGGTAGGCTTGATGCCCAAGGTCTTCAGCTGTTCCACGACATCCTTGCGGGCCTCGGGCTTCAGCTGGCGCTCCAGCACATACTCCATGCCTTTCAGCTGGGGTTGCATGTTGGGGTTGGATAGGAACTCCACCTTCTCACGCTCGAGGATGAGCAAGCCGATATAGGCGCCACCCAAGTCACCACTCACGCAAAGCAGGTCGTTTTTCTTGGCACCGCTACGGTAGACGATGTCCTCGTCCTTGGCCATGCCGATGACCGTGATGGAGATGACGAGGCCCGTCTTGCTGCTCGTCGTGTCGCCACCCACCATGTCGACATGGTAGCGCTCGCATGCGAGACGTATGCCGGCATACAACTCATCTAGTGCTTCTGCAGTATAACGGCTCGACACACCCAGTCCGACCACAATCTGTGTGGGTGTGCCATTCATGGCGTAGATGTCGGAGAAATTGCTCACAGCGGCCTTGTAGCCAAGGTGCTTCAAGGGGCAGTAGGTCATGTCGAAATGAATGCCTTCGATGAGCATGTCGACCGAGACAAGGGTACGGTAGCCTTCGTGGTTGATGACAGCGGCATCGTCGCCGACGCCTTTCAGCGAGGAGGCATTGCGCAAGGGAAAATCCTGCGTCAGTTGGTCGATGAGACCAAATTCACCGAGTTCGTCCAAATCGGTCAGGGTCTTGGGAGTGGTTTCTTGTTCCATAATTGTCACAATATTTGCTGCAAAGATACAAAAAAAGCAGAGCCTACACCCTGCTTTATTGTTGTGGTCCCACTAGGGCTTGAACCTAGGACCTACTGATTATGAGTCAGTTGCTCTAACCAACTGCGCTATGGGACCGCAAAACAGCGAGTAAAACCGCATATTTCGGCGTTTTTTCTTGCTTTTTGCGCTGCAAATTTACAATTTTGCAACGAAATAGACTGAAATTTTTCTCAAAAATGAGCACGAAAATCAAGAACATCATCTTCGACCTCGGCGGCGTGGTCCTCGACATCGACGAAAGCATCGTCTACAAAGAACTCGAAAAAATGGGCATCAGCACTACGGAACTAGCTCATTCAAAGGAGTTTATCGACCTGATGAGCAAATTCGACACGGGTATCTACACCGCCCCCACCTTCCGCAAAAAGACCAAGGCCCTCCTCGGACAGGAGAAAATGACCGACCAAAAGTTCGACTCGCTTTGGAACGCCATGCTCTTGGACATCCCCCGCGAACGCATTGCTGCATTGGAACAGATTCGCAAACACTACAAGATCTTCTTGATGAGCAACTCCAACGAGATCCATTACGACCTGTACGTAAGGGATTTGCAGCTGCGCTTCGGCTATCATGAATTCGATGAGCTGTTCAATAAATCCTATTTCTCTTTTGCCGAGCACCTTGAGAAACCCGACCCGCGCTTCTTCGAGCTGATTCTTGACCACGAGCATCTGTTGCCCGAAGAGACCTTATTTATCGATGACACGGCGGTCAATATCAAAGTCGCGAAGTCGTTGGGCATCCGCACTTATCATATCGGGCGCGATGAGTTGGTGAGGAATTTGTTTGAGAACGGGGTTTTGAAGGATGGGGTGGTAGGATGAGATTCCCTGCGGGAATGGCAAATGATAATATAGTCAACTCGCGGCGGTTTTAAACGTTCACAAGACGTAAACGTCACAAGCCGCCGCATGTAACCTCTTGCTTAAACTCCATTCCCGAAGGGAATCACATTGGTCTTTTATCAAATCATCTATGACTTGTTTCACTTTTTCGCTCCACGGAGTTTTGTCATATACAAACCCTTTCTCCGTCACCAACTCTTTCCATTCTGGATTCTTCTCTTCTATCATTTCAATCTTGGCTTTTCGAGACAATCCTTTTATCCTGTTTTCTTCGTCGATGGCAGATTGATAACTATTAAATTCTTTGTAGTAGACACAATACTCACAATTATACTTGTCAGCGAAAGAGCCCTTATAAAAATGGCTTTTATGCTCACCGACCCTACGAACTAAATCGTTTGTGCATCCTGTGTATAAAACAGTATGTGTAGCATTGGTCATGATATATGTGTAAGCAAATCTCATAGCTTGATTATCACGTAGCAAAAATAGTAAAAACAGATTCCCTGCGGGAATGGCAAATGATAATACAGTCAACTCGCGGCGGTTTTAAACGTTCACAAGACGTAAACGTCACAAGCCGCCGCATGTAACCTCTTGCTTAAACTCCATTCCCGAAGGGAATCTCATAATAGTTTTCAATCTCTTCCAAAATCCCAAATACCTCTTCAACTGAAAGCGTCTCCATCAACCGCATCTTGAACGGCTTGAAGTTAGGCAGGCCCTTGAAGTAGGCCGACCAGTGCTTGCGGATTTCCAGTAGGGCGATATGCTCGCCTTTCCACTCCACTGAACGTTGCAATTGGATCTTGCTGACGCGCACGCGTTCCTGCACGTCGGGTAAGGGCAGCTCCTCCCCCATCTCCAAATAATGTCTGATTTGATTGAAAATCCACGGATTGCCATAGGTGGCGCGACCGATCATCAGGCCATCCACGCCATAGGTGTCCTTGTAGTATTTGGCTGAGGGGCCATCCACCACGTCACCGTTGCCAATGATGGGGATGTGCATGCGGGGGTTGTTCTTCACCGAGCCTATTAAGGTCCAGTCGGCAGGTTCGCTGTATTTGGTGGTGCGCAGGCGGCCGTGTATAGTCAAGGCGGCGATGCCCACGTCTTGCAGGCGTTCGGCTATGTCGACAATCTCGCGGTGCGCGTCGTCGTAGCCGAGACGTGTCTTCACCGTCACGGGGGTCTTGACCGCCTCCACTACGGCCTTAGTGATGGCCACCATCTTGGGGATGTCGTTCATGATGCCCGAGCCGGCACCTTTCGAGGCCACTTTCTTCACCGGACAGCCGAAGTTGATGTCGATAATATCGGGGTGGGCAGTCTCGGCATAACGTGCCGCCTCCACCATGGGTTCTACGGCGTTACCGAAGATCTGGATGCCCACAGGACGCTCCATCTCCTCGAAGTCCAGCTTCTTGATGCTCTTCACCGAGTCGCGGATGAGGCCGTCAGCAGAGATGAACTCCGAGTAGACCACGTCGGCGCCGAAGAGCTTACAGACATAACGGAACGGCGGGTCCGACACGTCTTCCATCGGTGCAAGGAGCAGCGGATAATGATCGAATTCGAGATGGGCGAGTTTATACATTTTGGGGTATCGGCCCTTCGACAGGCTCAGGGACCTTAGCTTTTTCGTTGCAAAAATACAAAAAGTGTATCTTTGCAACAAATCTATGATTCAACGGAGTTAAAAACTATCGACCATGCATGACAATTTGTTTACCGAGAACCTGAAGCAGTCCACAGGGATGCGCATTTTCCTCTTCCTAATCATCTTCCTCATCGGCACCTTGATAGGAGCCGCGGTGTCAAAACTCTTCATCTTTGAAGGCGACACGGGGATGAAGATCGGGCAAGGTATCGCTTCTATCTTCATGTTTGTGGTGCCGCCCATCGTGTACTACTACATCACACGCAAGGAGAACCGGATGCAAGCCTTGGGTCTCAGAAGGTTGTCGTCGCCGTGGTGGCTCATCATTGTCGCCGTGGCGCTGATGATTGTATCCATTCCCGTCACCACCACGCTGACCACATGGAACGAAGGCATGCATCTGGGTGGCGCCTTCTCGGGCATCGAGAAATGGATGAAAGAGCTTGAAGAGACCGCCCAGGCCCTCACGGATAAAATGACGAACGTCGACACCATTGGTGGCTTACTCCTCAACCTGTTAGTCATTGCTCTCATCCCTGCCGTAGGCGAGGAGATGACCTTCAGGGGCGTGATACAGCAGTCGCTGACGCGAAGGATGAACCCGCACATCGCCATCATCCTGTCGGCAGCCATCTTTTCCTTCTTCCACTTCCAGTTCTTCGGCTTCTTGCCGCGCCTGTTCTTAGGCATCCTGTTGGGCTACATGTTCTATATCACCGGCTCGCTCTGGACCAGCATACTGATGCATTTCGTCAACAACGGTGCGGCTGTCACCCTCTATTACTTGGGTAACATCGGCGTCATTGAAGACGCGGAGCATTGGGGCGAGACGCAAAACGCATGGATCATCGTGGCCAGCGCCGTGATGACCTTGGGGCTCATCATCTGGAGTTGGCGTAAACGCAAATAAAAAAAGAGCCTCCCACCGGAGGCTCTTTTTTTCATCATTCGATTCTACTTTAATCCTCGTTACGCTTCTTAGCCACGAGATAGGCACCGCCTAAGCCAAGCAGCACGGCGATGCCACTGCCAAGCGGAGCGTCTTGGTGACCTTCGGCGCCATGGCCAGGCAGACCAGGGCCGCCGCCACGGTTGCCTTGCTCTTCAGTAGGCTCGTCACCGCGTTGGAACAGACCGCCACCTTGGGCAAACGACGTCATACCCAGTCCGAGGACAATTGCTGTAGTGATTATTAACTTCTTCATCGTATTGTTAGTTTTATCTATTTGTTCACTCTGTTTTTCGTATTTCACTTGTTGTACTATGGCTCATGGCCCATGGCTTATGGCCTGCTTTTACGTTAGGGCAGGCCATTGGCAATAGGCAATAGGCTATTGTCATCTGACAAAAACCTTTTGAATTTTCACGTCGTTGTCCTTAGCGAGGCGGACGATATAGAGGCCTTCGCTGATACCGGAGAGGTCGCAGCTGTTGCCTTTCAGCGTCATCTGGCGCACCAGGCGACCCGTAACATCGATGAGGCTGAGCTCGGCGTTTTGCACTTCCTCGTTGAAGTAGAGGTTGCTGCCCTTGACGAAGCAGAAGCTCTGCTGACCGTTTTCCTCGACGCCTGTCGTTGACCTGAAGACCAGCATGAAGCGGGCCTCGTTGTCGTTCTTGTCGGCGGCAAACTGGTAGTCGGGCTGCACGAGCAGGTCGATGTCGGCGCCGGTCTTGTTGTCGATGAGGTGGAGGTATTCCATATCAAGATTGATGTCGACGCTGAGGGTGTAGGTGCCATTGGCCATAGCCTTGAAGTTGACGGGCATGCTGTTGGCGCCGTTGCTGTTGACCACTGCGTAGTCATCATCTTCCTGCGGGATATAGAGTTTGGTGTTGCTGTCGTTGAGCATGAACTTAGGCAGCGTGCTATTCTCGTTGAAACGCACGATGGCACGGTCGATGGTGTTGCCACGGTCTTGGAGCACGTTGAGGACGATCTGCTCCTTGCTGCCCGAGCCCGATTGCGTGAATTGGATCTGCTCGTTGTCGGAGTTAGCGATGACGAAGATGCCCTGCATGGCATTGACGCCAGTGCCTGTGGCAGTGATGATCTCGGTGCCTGCCGTGTTCATAACATAGAACGGGCGGTCGAGGGTGGCAGCCGTCGCGAAGGGGTTGCCCACGAGGTTCCAGCCTTCGAAGTCAAGTCCGCCGGTCTTACGCAGCGTCACCTTACCATCGCCACTATAAGGCACGCCGGTGAAGCTGAGGGTGACAGTGGTTTTGTGAGCGTAGAGGTAGCCCTTGCCTGACTCAAGGTTGAAGGGAGTGGTGCCGTAGTTGCGCCATTCATATTCCTCTGCCTGGTCGAAGTAGAACAGGTCGAAATCGCCAGAGGTCATGCCTTCAACTTCGGCGGGGTTGATATTGTCAAACGGCGGGGCAATGAGGTAGTAGTTACCATCCTCGGTGCCATAACCGGTGATGTCCAGGGTAAAGGTCTGAGGCTGGGGAGCGGGGGTGGTGAAATCAACGAATTCAGGATCGAAATATGTACCGAATTCCCCATTAGCTACAAATGTGAATGTCACTGTAGTAGTCAAAGGGAGCTCTGTTTCGGTTGCATGATCATATATCCTGAAGGTGAAAATATCATTTGTCTCACCATAAATGGTAAGAAGATACATATAATGATTAAAATACTGATAATAATCAGTATTGACTAATGCTGCTCCACGGCATTCATTTGGGTCATTTGCTAGAAAAACGCCGAGTTCATAGGATTCAAAAAGATCCTCTACTCCATCAACACGTATTACACATTTGCCATCCATCGTCATTTCACCGACACCTGTATTGGGGACGAAATGTGTTGTTTGAGCCAGCAACATCGAACTTGATACACAAGCCAGCAATACTAATAATAACTTCCTCATTTTTAATTGATTTATTGGAATTTTTAAACTAATTATCTCATTGTTTTATTCTTTTACCAAATGATTGGTAACAACTCCGTTATCGGTAACGACTCTAAGTAGATACTTGCCAGAAGCACGCTTTCTAAGGTCGATTTGAAGATTATCACTTTTGACTTCCTGGGAGTAAACAATTTGTCCGTAAATATTGATAACTTCGACCTTACGCAAATTGTTACCTTCTACCCTAAAGACACCTTTAGAAGGATTGGGGTATACATTAACGACCGTCTGGTTATTATCATTAAGTCCCAATGGACCAAAATGCAATACAACAGGTTCAGTTAGAGAGCCTAAAACACCGTTATCAGAATACAAGACATTGTCATTAGATCGTGAAGTATCCTTACCATCCGTCAACACGAAATGAACACTTTCTTCTTTATCTCCAAAAATAAGTAAGAACGCCATATAGCGATTCAAAGGTTCAACAAACATTAATTTGACACTACCGCGACACTCATCGCCAACAAATGCAGAAAGCTCATAATCATCGGAACGTAACTCATCACCATCCAATTCTACCACAGCAATAACAGACATATTGAAAGCGAACCTTGACACTTCTGGTTTAAAAACTAAATCACTTGAATTATTATCAGCAATATATGACTCTTGACGACTTGTTTGGTATTCAATGGTCTTTTCCTCTTCGCTGTTCGACATATACATATACCCTTGACCAGGTTCAAAACTAGTCAAATTACCAAGCCACATATTCATTGCAGCAAGATAGTCAGCAGAACCATTTCTTCCTTTAATTTTATCTCCATTAGACGGGACAAAATCTCCCAATGCATTAGCAATAGACTGGCTTTGGTTACTTAGATAACCGATCCAATTCCATCCATTATTGATGGTGATTGGGTGACTAGAAGGCGTAACTCTTTGACCTGAAATAGCAACATCACAAGCTGCATTTGTCTGAATCATATACATTTGCTCATTATGTATAGCATTCAAATTTCCTAACCACATCATATTGCCACCCATATTCAACAGTTCCAAATTACCATCAGTTCTTGACTTGATTTTAACACATGAAGTCCCAAGCTCATTTTTCAGCTGTTGTAGGCCGTTGTTTCCTTCAAGCTCAATATTAGTACTCCACCAGTTCCAGCCATTAACAAGCGCAACCGACTGTGTCTGCGTAGCCGCAAACACCAACTCAACGGGGCTGTTCGGCGTGCCGTAGCCTTCCTCTTGGCCGGTCAATGTGGTGGTGCAGTTGGTATACTCCTGTGTACCGTCATAGAACTTAAAGGTAAACTCGTCGGGGTTGGTCTCGCCTTCATTATAGAAAGCTTGGATCCAGAAATTGCCATCGGTGTGGATGGTAGCCAAGCCGCGCAACTCATCGCCCACAAAGGCGCCCAGCGTACCGGCTTCCTGGACCGTTTCGCCCAGTGTCACCTTTGCAACGATCGGTGTGTTACTGCTCTTAGCATGTGAATCAGGGGTACCCCAATTTTGTGCACTTGTCACTCCGCAGAGGAACAGTGCTGCAACCATTAGTAGTAGAATCTTTTTCATATTGTTTAGTTTATACTTTTATGCATATTAGACTGCAAAGATAAAACATAGTTAAATATCTTGCAAGAAATTTTCATAAAAAACCAGCCATTGGCCTTTTTTGAGGAGTTTTCTCCTTATTGTGGGGATGCTTGGTGCTCTCTCCCCTCTACTGCCCTATCAATAGCGTCTTTCTCTCACTGGCGGTGGAATGGTAAACGTAGCCCTTGCCCGGCACGAGGGTTGTAAGGCCACCGGTCCATTCGCTACCATTGTAGGTGGCGGCGCCTTCCTGTCCGATGATTTGGTCGTTTAGGGCAGGTGTGAAACCGCCAAGAGCAGTGGTAATGTCGGCGGGTCGCATCCCCATATAGCCAAACCAATTATAGCCCAGCAAAATACTGATGCCGGCAGCGGTCACAGGCATACCCGTAAGGGTGAACGTGTCCGCCTCCTGGGTCGCGATTCTGTACATCTGTCCGGGCACGAAGTCCTGCAGCGTGCCGCTCCATTGGCCGTTCTCGCAGCGCACGAAGCCGCCGTCTTGCGAATTGATGAGGATGCCGTTGCTGCCAATGGCAGCCTCCAACTCAGCCAAGTTCGTCGCCACGATGGGCGTCCACCAGGTCCAGGTTTGGTCTAGAGAAACAATCTGTTCAACAGGAGAAAGCACAAACTCAACCTCAATGGTCTCAGAAGCATCCGACTCCCAATTGTTTTCTAACGACGTGACATAATACTCATGCGTACCCGTAACAGGATTGATATCTTGATAGTTGGTGCCAGATAACTGCTCAGCAATAAGTGTATTGTCACGATAAACATTATATGAAAACACTACATCTTGAACATGAATCTTGATTGGCCAAGAGAGATTGGAAGGCAAATTAAACACGGTATTTTGCGAGAAACTGTTCCATAAATAATGCGCATGTTCCTGACCCTCTCCTTCGTAATAGCCAAAGGCAGCTGGGTATTGAATACTAGTGCCAGCATGAAACACAACCCATAAATCCTTCCCTTCTTCCAATATGACAGAATCAAAGGTTACTTCATTCCAACCTTGCGAACCCGTAAAACTATGACTGACAATCAAATTGTTATCGTCTGACACGACGCCTTTATACAATAGCAATGTGTATTGACCAGCGTAACCCAAATAAATAGATACTTTGTCAATCGACATGCCAGACAGGTTGCCGATGGCATTCACTGGATAGCATTGTCCCCAATAAGTCCCTTCATCACCATCTGTCCCATAACTACCTCCGACTTGACCCACTCCATAATGCAGGTCCATGGTTTTTGCAGGCACCTCATCCCAACTTAAGGATATGTTGTTGCCTCCTACTTCGACTTGCAGATTTTGAGGGACGCGGTTATGATAAGTGACGCATAAGGAGACAAAATTCGATGGGTTAGACCTGGTTGTTCCTGCGACAGATCTAATGTAGTATTGATGGTATTCGCCAAAGACAAGGTTGGAGTCGGTATATCCGGGAGTATTAACGGTGGCTAATTTAACATTGTCCCTATATATGTCATAAGCGCTTACCCCCTCAACGGCCTCCCAGGACAAGTTAACGCTATACTCTTCCAACGAAGCCGTAAGGATTGGGGCAGCAAGTTCGCTAATTGGCTCCACCCAAGCAATGACAGCATTGTTCTGATTATAGGTGCCAGCTCCCGACCCAGATCCTCCCGAGCCTGGATTTAATGCACCAACAAGCCAATATCCATTATTGTGTCCATACCCATCCGAACCACTCCAACCCCAGTTGATGTGGAAATAATCATCAGAGCGATAACCATCGAACACAAAAGCATGTCCACTGCTTGTGTTACTACCAGAATAATAAAGCGGGCGGCCTTCATCAAGCTCGCTTTTCAAGAATGCAATCCATTGAGCATCTTGATATGAATCCCGCGACACATATGTAGCACAAGGTGCATAACGAAAATAATCTATCAAAGCGGGGGCAACAAATGTGGAAGAAGCACCGCTGCCGCCTATGCCGTAATTCATATCAACAGCAACGCCGCAATGGTACATCAAAGTAGCAATAGCATCAATATAAGATTGGTTAGAGCTGCTGTAAACGGCATTGGGCATATTTTCCCAATCGTAAGTGGTCTCACCGAAATTGGCGGTCTGATCACCATAGGTTTGGTGGCTATACGTGTGGCTACCCTGTCCCATGATGGGATAATTCCAGTATTTCATCACCTGTGCCATAGCTGTAGCCACACAACCAGCGTATGTATGACCGCCAGGACCTCCCGAAACTGTTGGGCAAAAATAATTATATGGATAATTCTGGTCCCAAGTAGTAGTGAGTAGAGGGCTAACTACCACTTCATTCGTTGACTTACTAACTCCATTTTTCAATTCATCCCAAGCCGCGACAATCTCATCATTAGCAGTGAGGTGGTTATCAATGGCGGTTTGTACCTGTTCCTCATACCCTTGCAGCCACCAACGGAGGTTATCGGGTATGTCAACAAGAAAAGCGTTGTCAAATGAATATCCCAGCACCGGCTGCACGCGGCTGTCGGCCGAAAGGATGACGAAGCTTTGGTCGTTCGTGAAGACATATAAGTTGGCGAAGCCTATCTCTGCCGAAACGTCGGTCAGTTGTGCTGTCTTAGCGCCATTGTTGTTGAGGAAGGTGGTGGCCGCACGGCGGGCGGTCTCACGGCTCACAGGTTGGGCCTGTATCAGGGTCGTCAGACCCAGTAGCAACGAGGCAATTAGTAAGGTTTTGTTCATCCTTTTCATACGCATGATTCTGTTTTTCATCCTATTGCGCGATTCGTTTGCAATTCTTTTTGCAAAGATAAAACAAATATGAAATATAAGGGCAGTTTTCTTTCTACCCACTTCTTTAATTCGCAATGACGCAAAGCGACGACAAGGAATGTAGTCCTCTGGCGGTTAAGGAGATCGCGGATTGCCTCATTCCACGGAGGCGGAACCGCAATGACTCCAAGGGGTATGAGTGTAGTGTTGTGAGATTCCCTTCGGGAATGGAGTTAGTATTATCAGGTACCACGCGGCGGTTTGAAGTGTTTCCGGGTTGTAATCGTTAGAAGCCGCCGCTGGCCACTCTATGCACACCTCCATTCCCCGAAGGGGAACCTATAGTGCCGTGTGCGGGAACGCCATAACCAGACCGGGCTGGGCGCGCGGGCACGGCCAAAACGCGGGGCAGCGGTCGCCCAAGGGACGACTAAACGCTTGACTTTCAGGGAGGGGCGCTTGCGTTTGACTTTGCAAAAGTCACTACCCGACTTGAAAGTCAGGCGTTTAGGCGGACGTGCGCTGGGCCGATGGTTTTGGCCTTGATTCTTCGGTTCCTTCTCATCAAGGAGAAGGAACAAAAAAAGGCCGCCCCGCGGGGCGGCCTCGTTATTGTTTGGCATCACTGCTGCCTCTCATAGACATAACCATGTCCAGGTTGCAGTGTGGTAAGACTGCCGCCCCAGCTGCTGCCGTTGTAGGTGGCAGTGTTGCCGTTCTTGTCGGTGATGGTATCGCCGTTGGCAGGCGTGACGCCGAGGCTGCCGAGGGCCGTGGCGATGTCGGTGGCCTGTCCGCCCGTGTAGCCGAACCAGTTGTAGCCAGTCAGGATGGTCAGGTTGACGCCCGTGACGGGTGCTCCACTCAGGGTAATGCTGACGGGAGTCGTTGCCTCGATCTTGTACATCTGGCCTGCGGCAATCTCCGTCAACGTGCCGCTCCACTGGCCGTTGTCATAGCGCGCGAAGCCATCGCCTTGCGTGTTGATGAGGACGGCGTTGCCGCCGAGGGCATCCTCGAGTTGCTCAAGCGTCATCGCTTTGGTGGGGGTCCACCAGTTCCAGCCCGCGGCCAAGGTGGGATAGACCTCGCCGTTGAGGCCGACGTTGCTGGTGACGTCGCCCGTCGTGACGGAAAGTGTCTCGTTG
>CADADR010000014.1 GCA_902786745.1 uncultured Bacteroidia bacterium | reverse complement strand
GCGCACCTCTTCCCATTCCGAACAGAGAAGTTAAGCCCCGCCGCGACGATGATACTGCGGGAGACCGTGGAAAAGTAGTTCGCCGCCCACCCATAACGGCAACCCCGACAGCGTAAGCTGCCGGGGTTTGCTGTTTTTTGACCCCTCCTACCCTTTTTCCACTCTTTCCTTCCCCTTATCCCTTTTCTTTCCCAACTTTTTATTACTTTTACAGCCAAATTCGGATGCATGAAAAGAAAGCTGGCTTTTATTTTCATCTTATTGATTACCAGTATGATAGGTTTCTCGCAAAGCCCGTCACAAGATAGCATCGCACCAAAGAAACCCATCACCATCCCAGCGAAATCCATCGATTCCACTTTCGTAACCTATAACGCCTACCCTTTCGACAGCATCTATCTTACTGCCTCGAAAGTCATCGACACCTCCATCTTCCATGCCTCCGACCATGAGATACTGGAACGCGAACACACTATCTACAGCACCCTAAGCAACACAGGACTCGCCCATAAATCAATGAGATTCAACTATCTGCATCAAGTGGGGTTCGACATGACCTTACCGGCCTTCTCCGCTTATATGCAGAATGAAAGCAACATAGTCTCCTACCAGTCCGTCCTACCCTACTCCGAGCTCCGTTATGTGATGACCGCGGGCGACAAGGAACAACACCTCAACGTCAAGTTTGGAAGGCAGTTCTCCCATAACCTATTCGTCTCCTTTGCCTTCAACACCGACTATTCACCCGGACTGTTCAAGAACAACAAGAGCATCAACAATTATTTCTGGGTCAATGCGCACTACCTGACCGACAACAAACGCTACGGCGCCATGGCCTATTGGTACCGCAACAAACTCGAGATGGGCGAAAACGGCGGCATCGTCAACGATGAGGACTATAGCTCCCACACGGAATCAGACAACTCGGTCATCAACGTCAACCTGAATTCCGCAACCAACTTCGTGATCTCCAGCGGCGCAGGTATCGAACAATTCTTCAACCTCCTGCCCCAGAGAAAACAGATCAAGGCCACTACCCCACCCACCGTCGACAGCATCACAGCCGACACCTTATTATTAAGAGACAGCTTACCCATCGTCCCTCAAGCCCAAACCAAGACACGTAAATTCACCTTGGGAAGGCTCTGCCATAGTTTCAGCTACCTCAACAACAAACTGTACTATAACGAAGCCTCACCCGGTGTGGCATTTTACCAGCCCTTCGACACGCTGTTCAACATAACGAAATCGACCGACAGCACGACGGTGAGAGCCATCAGGAATACACTGAAATGGAACAGCTTAGGCTATCAGAAATACAACGATGACATCCCCTTCTACCTGTATGCAGGCGTCACCCACGGTTTTTATAAGGTGAAACACTTCGACTACCTCGAAGGCGAGACCTTATTGGCCAGAAACTACAACCAACTCAGTGTGAATGGTGGCATCATCATCAACCTGTTCAGATCGACACGCATCACGGGACAGGGCGAACTCATCACCTTGGGTTACCAGATTGGCGATTTCGACATCAAAGGCCAATGGAAACAGTTTTTGGGCACCTCTGCCAAAAACTACGGCCAAGCCAGCTTCGACGTAGAGCTGAAACGACAGTCGGCCAACTGGTTTGAGGAACACTACGCTTCCAACCATTTCCGCTGGGACAACGACTTCAACGCAGCCACCTACCTGACCCTTAACCTGAAATACTGCTACAAACAGTATTGCATCGGTGTGAAGCAGACCAGCATCTCCAACCTGATTTATTTCGGCACCGACGCGCGTCCCACCCAGTTCAGCGGTTTGTTTAGCATCAGAGAGGCCTATCTCAGCTTCTACCAAAGTCTTGGCCGCTTCGAACTCGAGGGCTTTGCCAGCCTACAGAAATCCAGCAACGAGGAGGTCGTACACCTACCCTTGCTCCTGGGTCAGTTGAAGTTCGGCTATTCGCAACCCATCTTCCACAAAGCTGCCACGCTGCATCCCAGCCTCACCGTTCGTTATTTCACCAAATACTACGCCGACGCCTACATGCCCGCCACCCGCACCTTCTATCTCCAAAACGAGGTGCAGATCGGCAATTTCCCCTTCATCGACCTGGCTATCGCGCTCCAAGTGAAAAAAGCCAACATCTATGTCGCCTATAGCAACATGTTCCTGCTCACAGGCAACTACAACTCTTTTATCGCACCTCATTATCCCATGCGCGACAGCAGAATCTTCATCGGCGTCAACTGGCGTTTGTTCAATTAACGGGTTTTTCGTACTTTTGCAGTCAATTAAGCCTCAACGATGATCCAGTCAGAGCTCATACCCACCACCAACAACCTATCGCGAATCAGCGACACGATAGCCCAGATACAGCAAACCGTGACTGAGCCCGGGCTGGTGGACACCATGGTGGAGCAAGTCACCAACGGTGGCAGCTCTTCCCGTCAGATCGGCCTGACCATCGCCATCATCGGACTGCTCATCTTCACGGCCCACCTC
The DNA here is from genome assembly GCA_902786745.1 of uncultured Bacteroidia bacterium. Lineage (GTDB taxonomy): Bacteria > Bacteroidota > Bacteroidia > Bacteroidales > F082 > Limimorpha. The sequence goes on along the minus strand of CADADR010000014.1, from coordinate 48,473 downwards.
TTCAGCGAGATCTTCAGCCGCAAGCGTATCCCCGATGTGCTGTTTCTCATCATCATCGGTCTGCTCATCGGCCCCGTGTTCCATTGGATCTCGCCCGAGAGCCTAGGCAATGCGGGCAGCCTCTTCTCAGGCATCACCTTGGTCACCATCCTGTTTGAGAGCGGCACACAGCTGCGTTTCAGCGCGTTGAAAGACTCTTTCGGCGGTGCCTTGAAACTCACTGCTTTCAACTTCATTTTTTCAGCCGTAGCCGTTTGGCTTGTCTGTTGGCTCGGCCTCAAGCTCGACCCCGTCATCAGCATGATGCTGGGTTGCATCCTGGGGGGCACGGCCTCGGCAGTGGTCATCCCCATCGTCAGGCAAATGCGCATGTCGGAGAAACCCGCCATCATGCTCATCCTGGAAGCTGCCATCGGCAATGTGTTCAGCATCGTGTTGGCTCTGGCCCTGTTGCAGGCCATCAAGTCGCACCACGTGGAGTTTGGCGCCATCCTCGGCGACATCTTCTCATCCTTCATCCTGGCCAGCGTGATGGGCCTTTTCGGCGCCATCTTCTGGGCCTTGATCCTCGACCAAGTGCGCAACATCAAATACTCCATCCTGACCACGCCGGCCTTTGTGTTCATCATCTACGGCCTCAACGAATGGATGGGCTTCAGCGGCGCCATCGCTGCCCTCGCCTTCGGCATAGGCATGGCCAACATCGACGCCATCTACAACACCTGGCTCAAGAAATTCATCAAGAAAGTGCCCGTCAACCTGAACGAGACCGAGCGCTCGCTCTTCTCAGAGCTGGTGCTGCTGCTCAAGACCTTCTTCTTCATCTATGTTGGCATCTCCATCCAGCTGAAGCAATGGCAGCCTTTCGTCATCGGACTCGGCATTAGCCTAATCCTGTTCATCATCCGCATCCCCGCCGTGCGTTTCGCCATCTCCAAGAAAGACGACATCCCTGAAAAAGAAGTGGTCTTCATGTCGGCCCTCAACCCCAAAGGACTGACGGCAGCCGTGTTGGCCACCCAAGCCATCATCTACATCCCCGACACCGAAATCGCCATGTTCGTTAGAAACATTGTGTTCTCTGTCATCCTCTCCAGCATCGTCATCAACTCCATTCTCATCCCGGTCATCGACAAGGAAAGGGGCCTCTATCGCCTCTATCTGAGGCTGTTGAGCTTCAACCAGAAGATGAAGGACGCGGTGACCAAGACCAAGATTGAAGGCAAAAGATGGCGCAATAGACACTCTAAGGCACGCGATTTCGTCGACGAGATGTTCAACTCCGAAGTCATCAACGAGGCTATCGAACACTCCGACAAGCCTGGTGCCGTCAACAACCATGTCGAGTCGAACAACTTTGACGTGGCAGACTAACCCATTGTTTATATTGTGTATAAATTACACAATATAAACTACTAACAATCAATTATTTATTATTTTATTACAGATAAAAAGTGTAAATTTTACACATTTTCTATTGCGGGTTTCAAATAAAGTCGTAATTTTGCGTCAAATTTACACAAGATGGAAAAAGGAACATACACTTACGACTATCCGCGTCCAGCTGTCACCACAGACTGTGTCGTGTTTGGCTTTGACGGACACGACTTGAAAATCTTGCTCATCCAACGAGGTATAGAACCTTTCAAAGGAGCATGGGCATTCCCAGGTGGTTTCCTTAATATGGAGGAAACGGCAGAACAGGGCGCTTTGCGTGAGCTGAAAGAAGAGACGCATCTCGAGTTGACCTATCTGAAACAGGTAGGCGCCTTCTCCGATGTGAACCGCGATCCCAGAACCCGTGTCATCACCATCGCCTTCTATGCCTTGGCGAAGAAGTTGACGGTGCAAGGTGGCGACGATGCCGCCAAGGCCCAGTGGTTCTCATTGAACGATGTGCCAAGGCTGGCCTTCGACCACGACTACATCCTGCGCAAGACCATGCAGAAGCTCCGTCAAGACATCCACTTCGAGCCCATCGGTTTTGGCCTATTGGAGGAGGAATTCAGCATGTCGGAGCTGCAGCGCCTCTATGAGGCCATCCTCGGGGTGCAGTTCGACCGCCGCAACTTCTACAAAAAGATGCTGCAGACCGGTATCCTCGATGAGGTGGAAGACGAGCGTGAAGAAAGCACCACCTACTATGGCAAGCACCGCGAGATGCGCAGCATGGACATCGGCGCCTTGTTTGGGAGCATGGCCTCGGAGTCTGCCCGCCCCTACCATCGGCCCCAAAAAGCAGACGAAATAACGCATACGTCAAGAAAATGGGGCACACGATACAGATTCAACAAGAAACGCTACGACGAGTTCAAGGAAGACAACAATTTTAGACTAGAGTTTTAACCCTTTAAAAAACAATAAATTATGGGAAACAACAACATTACCGAAAAGACGCAGGTCTATAACCTGATCATCCTCGACAAGAGCGGCTCAATGGGCAGCATCGCCAATGCCGCCATTGCCGGCTTCAACGAAACAGTGGGCGGCATCCGCTCGGCCCAAGAACGCTTCAAAGACACGCAAGAGCACTTCGTCTCGCTGATGATCTTCTGCGACTGCGAGAAAACCATGGTTTACGACATGGTGCCCGTCGACAAAGTCAATGTTCTGACCTCCAGAGAATATCGTCCTTGCTGCGGGACGCCGCTTTACGACGCCATGGGCCTCAGCATCAACGCCCTCTACAACGCTATCAAAAACAAAGACAATGCCACCGCTGTGGTGACCGTCATCACCGACGGCTATGAGAACGCCTCGCGAGAATACAGCGGTCAAGCCATCAAGGCCCTCGTGGAGCGCATGAAGGACGAGGAAGGCTGGAACTTCGCCTACATTGGCACCAATCAAGACGTGGAGGCCACCTCTGCCTCGCTCAGCATCGACAACCACATGGCTTTTATTGATGACGATGAAGGCATGAGAGGTGCATGGGAAAAGGAACGTAAGGCCAAGATGTCGATGTTCTCGCGCTTCTCGATGAGTTCGGAAGCCATTGCTTTCATGAAGCCAATAGAACGTAAGGCCTACTGGAGCAAGATGCACCGTTCGAACCGCAACTACCATGAGATTGGCGAGTTCCAAAATCGCGTCACGCCAAACCATATCAAGAGTCTCAAGGACGGTGAGATCTTCGTCTTCGGCAGCAACCTGGCTGGCGCCCATGCTGGTGGAGCGGCTCGTGTGGCCGTCGAAAAGTTCGGTGCCGTCATGGGTCAAGGCGTGGGGCTGCAAGGCCAGAGCTATGCCATCCCGACGATGCAAGGCGGTGTAGACACCATCCTACCCTACGTGGAGGAGTTCATCCGTTTCGCCGACATGCATCCCGAACTGACCTTCTTGGTAACGCGTATCGGCTGCGGCATCGCAGGCTTCACCCCTGCCGAGATTGCGCCACTGTTTGCCGTTGCCATCAACGTGCCGAACATCCATTTGCCGATGGATTTCTGGACGGAATTGGTATGACGACAGCCCAATGAAATAAATAGGATTAAGCAATATTAAGATTATGCGCAAGGCTGGAACTGGTGGGGACCGGTTCCAGCCTCTCATTAAAATGGAAAAAAAATCTATTAAAACCCATCCCAGTTTCCAAAAAAGTCGTATCTTTGCAGCCCGTTTAGAACAACAAATTTAGTGTAAAAAGAAGAAAATTATGTACTTAACTGCAGAAAAGAAATCAGAGATTTTCAGCCAATACGGCAAGAACGCTGCCGATACTGGTTCAGCAGAAGGCCAAATCGCTTTGTTCACCTACAGAATTAAGCATTTGACAGAGCAAACGAAAGTCCATCACAAGGATGTGGCGGCCAAACGTGCGTTGGTTGGCTTGGTAGGTAAGAGAAGAAAACTTCTCGATTATTTGAAGAGAACCGACATCGAAAGATACCGTAACATCATTAAGGAATTGGGCATCAGAAAGTAATCCTTTCGCCCGCCTTAAGCGGAACGCAAGAAAAAGGCAATACTCATTGCCTTTTTTTTGCTATTTATTACACCCCATTTCCATACGCAATTGAAGCTAAGAGAAAACAGTAAAAAATTCTAATCATTATGGGTCCTACTGGATTTACAAAAACTATCAAAATGCCTAATGGCCAGGAGATTACGCTCAACACCGGCCGTTACGCCAAGCAGGCCGACGGCTCCGTGATGCTGCGTTGCGGCGACACCGTGCTGCTGGCCACCGTATGCTCTGCCACCGAAGTGGCTCCCGAAACCGATTTCTTCCCCCTGTCTGTCGACTATAGGGAAAAATACTACTCCACGGGCAAGATCCCGGGCGGTTTCTTCAAACGCGAGGCCAAGCCCTCCGACTATGAGGTGCTGATTTCACGCCTCATTGACCGCGCCCTGCGCCCGCTGTTCCCCGATGACTATCATGCCGAGACCATCGTCCAGGTCAACCTCCTGTCGAACGACAAGGACCAGACCCCCGATGCCCTCGCCGCCCTGGCCGCCTCGGCTGCCATCTGCGTGTCCGACATCCCCTTCCATGGCCCGATTTCGGAAGTGCGTGTGGCCCTCATCGGCGATGAATACGTCATCAACCCGACCTTCGCCCAGATGGAAGACGCCCGCCTCGAACTAATGGTGGCCGCCTCGATGAAAGACATCTGCATGGTGGAAGGCGAATGCAAAGAAGTGTCAGAACAAGAGATGCTCGGCGCCCTCAAGGCTGCCCACGAGGCCATCAAGATCCAATGCCAGGCTCAGATCGAGCTCATGGAAGAGGTCAACAAGACCAAGCGTGAGTACTGCCACGAGGTGAACGACGAGAACCTCCGTGCCGAGATCGAAGCCAACTGCTACCAGCCTTGCTATGACTTCGCCCTCACCGGCTGCGCCGACAAGCACCTCCGCGAAGAGACCTTCGCTGGCATCCTTGACAAATATCTCGAAAAATATACCGAAGAAGAGCTCGAGACCGTCGCTCCGCTCGCCAAGCGTTACTTCCACGACGTGGAACGCTCGGCCGTGCGTAACGCTGTCCTTAACGAGCGCATCCGCCTCGACGGCCGTAAGACCAACGAGGTGCGTCCTATCTGGACCGAAGTCGATGTGCTGCCCAAGGCCCACGGCTCAGCTGTGTTCACCCGCGGTGAGACACAGGCTCTCGTGACCGTCACCCTCGGCACTAAGCTCGACGAGCAGACCCTCGACGGCGCCGTGGTGGAAGGCACCAAGAACTTCACGCTGCACTACAACTTCCCCGGCTTTGCCACTGGCGAGGCCAAAGCACAGCGCAGCACCAGCCGCCGCGAGATCGGTCACGGCAACCTCGCCGAGCGCGCCCTCAAGACGATGGTGCCTCACGACGAGACCATGCCTTACACCATCCGTATCGTGAGCGACATCCTCGAATCCAACGGTTCCTCCTCGATGGCCTCCGTGTGCGGTGGCTGCCTCGCCCTGATGGACGCTGGTGTGCCGATGCGCAAGCCCGTCGCTGGCGTGGCCATGGGTATGATCAGCGATAGCGAGACCGGCAAGTACGCCATCCTCACCGACATCCTCGGCGACGAGGACCACCTCGGCGACATGGATTTCAAGGTCACGGGTACCCGCGACGGTATCACCGCCTGCCAGATGGACATCAAGGTCGACGGCCTCAGCTACGAGGTGCTGACCGAAGCTTTGGAGCAAGCCCGTCAGGGCCGCCTCCACATCCTCGACGAGATGGCCAAGACCATCACCGAGCCGCGTGCCGACTACAAGGAGTTCGTGCCTCGCATCGAGACCCTGTATATCCCGAAGGATATGATCGGTGCCGTCATCGGCCCTGGTGGCAAGGTCATCCAAGAGATGCAGAAGCAGACCAACACCGTCATCGTCATCACCGAAGACGAACAGAAGGGTATCGTGGAGATTGCTTCGCAGAACAAGGAAGACATCGAGGCCTGCAAGGCCAAGATCAAAGCCATCGTCGCTGTGCCTGAGGTCGGTGAGGTCTACCACGGCAAGATCGTCTCCATCATGGCCTTCGGCGCCTTCGTGGAGATCATCCCCAACAAGGACGGTCTGCTGCACATCTCCGAGATCGACTGGAAGCGTTACGAGACCATGGAAGAGACGGGCTTGAAGGAAGGCGACGAGATCGATGTGAAGCTCATCGAGATCGACGAGAAGACCGGCAAGCTGCGTCTGTCGCACCGCGCCCTGCTCCCCAAGCCGGAAGGCTATGAGGAGAAGAAGCCCAGCGGCCCGCGTCCCGGTGGTCCGCGTCCTGGCGGTCACGGCAACGGTCGTCCCGGTAGTGGCCATGGCAATGGCAACCACAATGGTGGCGGTCACGGCAACGGTGGTCCCCGCAGAAAGTAAAAAAAATCGTTGTTGGCGGGTGAAAATCCGCCAACAGCAAACCATATCAAAGAACTAAACAAACTTAAATGAGGCAGTTAAAGATTACGAAGCAGGTGACGAACCGTGAGACCGCGTCTCTCGACAAGTACCTGCAAGAGATTGGTAAGGTTGAGCTGATTTCGGCTGAAGAAGAGGTTGAATTGGCCCAGCGTATCAAGCAAGGCGACAAGATCGCATTGGAAAAACTCACCAAGGCCAACTTGCGTTTTGTAGTCTCCGTAGCAAAACAGTATCAGAACCAAGGCCTCAGTCTTCCCGACTTAATCAACGAAGGCAACTTGGGACTGATCAAAGCTGCACAACGTTTCGACGAAACCAGAGGTTTCAAGTTCATCTCCTACGCCGTGTGGTGGATTCGTCAATCCATCCTACAGGCTTTGGCCGAGCAATCGCGTATTGTCCGTCTCCCCTTGAACAAGATCGGTTCCATCAACAAAATCAACAAAACTTATGCTAAGTTAGAGCAAGAGTTTGAGCGTGAACCCAATGCAGAGGAGATTGCCGAGGTGCTGGAAATCACGGAAGCAGAGGTGAAAGAGTCGATGAAGAACGCCGGACGTCACATCTCGATGGACGCACCGCTCGTGCAAGATGAAGACAACACCATGTACGACGTGCTGAAGAGCGAGGAGGCCCCGACGCCTGAGACCGAGCTTCTGTATGAGTCGTTGCGCAAAGAAATTGACCGAGCCATCTCCACCTTGACGCAAAGGGAGCAGGATGTCGTCCGCCTGTATTTCGGGCTGAACGGCAGCCACCCGATGACCCTCGAGGAGATCGGTGAGAAATTCGACCTGACGCGCGAGCGCGTGCGCCAGATCAAGGAAAAGGCCATACGCCGGTTGAAACACACCAGCCGCAGCAAGATCCTGAAGAGTTATCTCGGTTAAAATTCAAAAAAGCCCCTCAAATTTGAGGGGCTTTTTTGTTGCCTTTTTCTTAGTAAGTCAAACCGAAATGCCAAAGCGGAATAACCATGCCGTGACCGAATTCAATGTCATCCTTTACGATAACACCATTCGGAATGTCTTGGATTTGCTTCTTTCCTTTCTTTCGTCCACCAACTTCAAAAGTGTAATCACCAACGACAAAGTCCGACTCCCTCGAAGCAAGCACCTTGTGCTTCACACGCATTTGATTGTAGAAAAACGTCTCACGCAGGTTGCCCATTTCGGGTTTACCATTGGCTAATATTGTCATCAAACTCGGATTGTCCACATACACCTTTTCCACTTTTCCCAAACCACGTAGACCGCCAGTATCATCGCGCAGCAGGCCTATCATTCCCGCCTTTTCGAGATAAGTCAAATAGTCGGGCACATTGTTTTTGCTGACATGCAATTCTGATGCGAGACTGTCGGCATTGGGCTTGTAAGGAGCCAATTCCGCTATCACTGCCAGCATTTGTTTCAGCTTCCGCGCCGTGGAAGCCAACATGTCGGCATACTGGGGAATGTCAGAGTCAATCGTCTGCGAAATGATTTGCTCCATCCTGATGGAGAAGCCGTTTTCCTTGGCAAAGGGATAATAGCCAAAGGCCAAATAATCACGAAACAACGGCAAAGGATGCGGGACTGGAAGCTCAACCTTATGCGCCAAAATCTCTGCCAATGTATGCTTTTCCGTTTTCACATCATGGAACAATTCAAGATACTCTCTAAACGACAATCCCTGCATGGAATACATCAAGGCGCGACGGCTCAAATCGGCCTCGCCCTTTGTGATGTCGAGCACTGAAGAGCCTGTGAACACAACATGCAAATATGGATGCACATCATATATCTGTTTCAATTCACGCGACCAATTGCGGTACTTGTGCGCCTCGTCGATGTAAAGATGCGTGCCGCCTTCTTTCACGAAATCATCTGCCAAATCCACCAAACTATGATTGGCAAAATAGATGTGGTCAGCCGAAACATACAGCCAAAATCCATCCTTTCGATGCGCCTTAAGGCGTTGCAACAGCATGGTCGATTTGCCAACGCCTCGTGGACCGACAATGCCCACCAATCTGTTGTCCCAATCAATATGGTCAGCCATATAGCGTACAAAGTCAGTAGGCGTTTGGCGAAGCATCTCCTCCATATAGGCGATTAAGGTGTTATCTATCATATCTCCTCCTATTTTGCGGCAAAAATAACAAAAATCCCTTATATAGGGAGATTTTTGAAGAAAAAAGCACTATTATAGGGAGAATTTTACAAAATTTATCACTTAATAAGGGATTTCAACTGCTCATTCTCACCATTCCCCTACCCTAATATGGAATGTCTTTGAGCCTCGCTCAATATCAATGGGATTGTTAATGCTTTGTTTTACATAGGTTCAACACTATTCCATACCATTGTTGGTACAATTCGACTGCTTCCTCAATGTGTCTGTTACGGGCCTCTTCTTCAAACTGTTCATAATAATCTGTTTTGACGACAAGATGGTTGCCAAATCCCAGATAGACAGCCTTCCAGCCTTCAGGTACTTGTTGGCCGACGATACCTTTTTACTTCTTAATCCTATACTTCCTACTTTTATACTCCCCCTCCACCTCAAGGATGCCTTCATCCACGAGTTGTTTGAGATAGTCGCGGGTCCTTGAGGACTTGAGTCCGATGGCTTTCGAAATGGATTTTGCGTCTGAAATCCCGTTATCGGCGATAAAATCGATGATTTGTCGCCGATTTTCTTCATTTCGATTTCGATTTTCCGTTTTTAAAGTCGCTTTATCAGACTCCTCTTCGTTCATCGAAGCTATCAGTTCGAAGGCCGAGTCTCATCTATTTTTTCCTTTTCCTGTATTTCTGATTCCTGTCGTTGGGCTTTTCCGGAATAGTCATTTCCAAAACGCCCATATCTACAAGAGATTGAATGTGCCTTTTACGATTGATTGATTGATTTGTTACGCCAATTCTTTCTAATATTTCTTGTGCGGTTCTCGGCACGGAACAAAAATTCACAATATCTTTCTGAGACTTTGTTAATGAGACATTTAAGCATTTTTCTTGGTTACTTTCTTGGTTACTTTCTTGGTTACTTTCTTGGTTACTTTCTTGGTTACTTTCTTGGACACTTTCTTGGTGCGATTCTTGGTTACCTTCTCCGTTAGTTTCTTGGTTATTTGCTCCAGTCTCTCTCTTGATGATAATCACAAATTCATGGATTCTTTCCTCGTTCTTGAACGTCACCTCAAGGCCCTCTTCCAAGGCTCTCAGAATGCCGCTGCCTGCACCAGTATAGGGCAAAAGGTAGTTGGCGTTGGTAAACAGGAACTGGTTGCGTGGCATAGAGGTCCCTTTAACAATGTCGTCCACCGTCAGGCCGTTGGGCAACTCTCCTGGGCTATGAATCTCCACCCTGTTATCAAAGATGAAAATACGGATAGGAGCCTTCCAATTGAGCGAACGGTGTACCAACGCGTTGACCACAAACTCGACGAGCGCGGCATACGAAATCTCTAACTTGCCTTGCGAATTGAACTCTTTTTCGACTTGTACATTGCGCAGGTTACGGGTGAAAAACGTCATGATAGTTTCATACTGGTGCAACAGATGACCTTCCATGTCGGCGTCTTTCACCTTGTCGCGGAACATGGTGCCACCAACGGAATTTCCCACATAACAGATGCACTTGGCAGTGTAGGTTGGCAGCCACCGTTGTGGATATTTTCCGAATAGCAGCATTGCGGCCACCGTAAGCTTTCCATCGGGACGAATAAAGCGAAGGTTTCGCATCAATCCTTCCATGCTGACACCACCTGCAACAAAATGGGTCATTTGCTCCAAGGTGTAGTCGCGAAGGTTCTGCTCGTTGACGCCTTTCTGGGCCATCACCACCGCGAAGCGGTTCAGCAGATAGGTCTTCAGACAGTGTTCATCGAGGTCGCTGATAGAGGCATCAGCCACAGCAGCTTCGTCTGGAGCAAAATTGCCACATTGACTCATCATCTCGGCCAGTTCGGCATTGTCGAACACCCTCCGTTTGTCGGCTCCATTCTTTACCCACACAATACCTTTGTTATCATGATACGGTTTATTGAGACCTTCTTTGATGGTAGCCATCACCAAGTGTCCACCTTCCACGGCTATTGTCTCTATGTCGAGCAATATGCTAGGGATAACATTCTCTGAAGCGATGTTGCCCAACAAGTTGGTGGTCTCCTGTACCTCTTGATATGAAAGAGCGTTGATTACACCCATTTTGTCGTTAATGCCTATCACAAGCTGTCCGCCATGCGTGTTGCTGAAAGCTACCATTTCGCAGCCCACATCGTAAGCATCGATGATGCGTTCCTTGAACTGTACCTTGGTCACTTCGCCATGGTCTCGTAGTTTCAATACTTCTTGCTCTGTCATACAATTCCGATTTCTTTTTCAGCCCACAAAGTTACAACTTTTATACAAACCTGTGATTTCGCGAATTGCTCCCAATTGTTTTTCAGTATCTCCGTACCAAATCCTTACTTATGCTGGACATCATCCAATTAAAACATTGAACAGTATGCAGTCCTTTTATTTTGGTGGGATGCGTAAAGTTTTCCGAAGTCGATTACTTCATTTTAAATTGTTTGCTTTTCAATTATATGTTTTTTTGGAGGTTATTAAGTGCTATTTCTCCTCTCAGCAGCGCTGAAGCTCACCGAAACTTGACTGGCTCTCTGTCGGTTGCCTATCTTTTTTTCACCCACTCTGTCTCAATCTAAAATATCATGCGAATCTTAGTATTAATTCTTCATTAACCTTGCTTGCACATCCCTGCAACTCATGACTGGTTCTTGCTCCAGTTGTAATATTGTAACGAGTCGTTATCATCCCACACTCTGGCTTAACAACCTTAACTTCTTGAACACCCTTATTTTTCATATCTTCAATAACGGAGCGTTCATCTTTCACGGGCAGAGGCTTCGGGTGACTTGCAGTAATATAGTAATTGTCACAAATTGACTGGTATTTGCGTAACATTTGTTCTTCAGGTAGCCTTATGCCTGCACCGTTTTCAAAGACTGTTGTGGTAATAAAAGTCTGCTCCTTGTCAACTTTCGTGTCCATTAATTCTGGACAATATCCATTTATTGATGAGTGATGAGCAGCTTTGATATAGTTATACTTATTCCGCTCCCCGTACTTCTTATTGCACTTAATCACGTTACACCAACCCAACTGAAAATTCTCATCGCATAGAGTCTTGCAATCGAGATTTCGCCCTTCTTTACGATTGCATTCCAAATCTGCCCCAAGCAATACGCTTAGCAAATGGTTGTTGGTTGTTATGTCAAGCACTGAACTGCACATATTGGTTTCAAGATCTGATGCAGCAACATTGTGAAGAGTACTTGATGCCAGCATTTTATCATACAATTCCTTAGCATGGTCCGCAGGGCTGAAAGACCTAACTTCCACTTTTACACCATCAATTTCTACTCCGGTTATTTCATCCCTAGGGCCAAGGAAAATAGGTTGTCTGAGCACTCCTTTACGTTCTTTTATTATACTAAGGCTGTCATACATCTCCTTCACTATTGGGCTTTTTCTATTCACATAATCCTCAAACAATGCTTCAAATACTTTTGGACTATTGAAGAACGAAGGAATGGCAAGAATTGCATTCTTGCATTCACCTACCACTTCTGACAACCCTGTTATATGGTCTGTATGCCAATGAGTGCAAATAACATAGCAGACATCAATGTCCAGATTAACTTTCTTCTTTCTCAGGTAGTATAACGGAAGCACTTCTCCATCAGATTTGCAGGAATCAATAATAATCCATTTCCCGTTGGCAAGATGCACTACAACTGATTCACCCGCTTCACAACCTGCTCCAATAAGTGTTATCTCCAGTTCGTCTGCATTTGGCTTTTTGTTGTCTATCTCTACTTTAATCATCTTTTTTCAGCATATAGGAGAATTCGCTCATACTCATTTTCACGAATTCTTCCACTTCATCAGGGAGATAGCGTGTAACGGGAGTAAATCTGATTTCGTTCTTGCGACAAAAAGTACCATTGGTAACAACTTCTTTAAACAACCATTCAAACTCAAAGCCCTCTTGGAAAAACGTGTTCCAATCTGCCTTATTGACTAAGGTTTTCTTTATCTTTGCAATTCTAGGCATCCTTTCTCCTTTACTATCTGTCAAACGAGCAACGAAAGTATCTTCGTGTATTTCAACAACACGACCTTCCCATCTTTCGTAATGCTGCACGAACGTTTGTCGGGTTACAGCATTATCCCAGTCAACGACTGATTCTTTTGAATATTTTTCGTTCCTTCCAGCATGTTTTAACAAACTATTTTCCTCATCCTCAGTTTTTTTTGAAGGTATTGAAAATCTGTTAGCACGTGGAGTTGCCAATTCTGGCATTGGCCTTACGCCAGATTCTTCTTCATTGTTGGTATTCTTATTTGTGGTATCTACCAAATACCACTTCTGCTTTTTCATGCTAATTCCACTTTGAATATGTTACCGTAAAAATCAACGAATTCATCGTATTTGCTTTGGGCTTTTTCAAGAACCTTTACCATTTCATCAAAATCTCGTATCGGATAATGATTGTTTACACTTATTCTAACTAATGGTTGTCTGGTTTTATCATCCATCCCAATACTTTGTATGTTTATAGATTTTCGAGGGTGAGCTAAATTTGGTTTTAAATTGTTTTCTTGAATATTAAAACCACCGACTCTAGCTTCTGGGACATATTTATTCCAACGCTCTAATGGAACAAAAGTGTTGCCAAAACACACAGCATCATCTTGGCTATTAAAAGTGAAGTCCATATCTGCATTCACACCAACTGCAACGAATGTTTTAGGCATATTCAGCTTCAGCGTCTCACGACAGATATCAACGATTCTTTGAGCTGCTGTAATATCAGCACATTCAATCTGAAACCTACCTTTATCACAATAAACACTAATATCTGTTCCAATATTAAAAGCGGAAATATTTTCGTTTAGCACTTTTTGTTGTGCTTTAGTATCTTCATACTCTTGTGCTGTTATGATATTACGTTCCCTCATCCACCTGCTGTGAATAAACACAGGGTTGGTGTTACAGAGTACAACCAAAGAAACGCCCTCTTTTCGTTTAATGAAATCCATATGATTTATGCTTTTAAATGGTTAAGTAAGTGGTCCAAATTATGTTGTATAACAAGTTGTAATAAACTATATAATCGTAAAATCCCTTCCACAACTCCGCCCTCTAACTCCAAGATCGTTGTTAAGAAACCGTTTATCAATACTTTAGACAGACAACTCCAATCAGGATGAAGCATTAGTCATGCAAAAATAGTGTTTTTTGTATTCATTTCACTTTTTTTCTACTATCAGTGACCATTCTTTTTTTGACGCACAAACACTTTTATATCTAAATCAGAAAACCGAAGAATCCCCAATTTTACTTTTTATCACTCTCCATACTCCATCCTCTCCCAAGCCTCCAAAACCAGTCTCTTCGTCCGATACTCGCCATACTGCCGTATCTCGTTGCTCTTCACCACTCGGAAGGTCTCATTGACGCGAACTTTTTCGCAGATGCTTTCAGGATTATTGATGAAGAGCAATCATACGGCAATGACGTAAGAAGCTGCCTCCGTTCTTTATATCCATGTCTATTGCCATATTCACTTTTTTATGCAAAAGCAAACAATTCACATGAGTTTTCCAAATCAAGAAAAATACTTACATTTCTGACTTTTTACGGATTCTAATGTTCCAATCGTGTGTATTTTTGCAAAAATAAATCAAACATCATGGACAAATCAAAACTAGCCAAATACGAATCAGAGATGATCTACAATCATCCAGGAGTAATAGTTGTTACGGCCTCACTTTACTCCGCATTATGCGAACCTGAAATAAAGCCTTTCACCAAAGATGACCTACATCGATTGTATGATTATTACAAGGCAATGTTCAAACATCAAATTGAAAAGAATGACGTTTGGTCGGATGAAGAAAAAGAGCGAAAGAAAGCGGGGATCGATACTTGGTTAGGCATCGGGGAATGCTTTGACCAATCCAAAATGGTCACCGACCCTTATTATCCTCCAAGACCTGCACAAATAAGCGTTTATGACCGAATCGTGTTTGTGATTATGGCCAATTCCGTTCTTGCTGGACTGAGGAAAACTCTTGATGTCCGGCAGACATGATTGCTAACTGCCCCTATATCAAAGACGATGCCCATGAATGGTGCAAAGAGATTGCCGTAACAATGGTGGAAAAGGTTTTGGGGAAACTGAAGTTGAAAGAGGTTGGTGCACAAGATGTATCGGTTTAAACTCATCTTTTATCACCTTCTTTTTATATAAACTTGTGCTGCATTATACAAAGATGTATCTCCATATTTCTTTAAAAACTGAGTTTTAACTTTTCTTCCGTATATCAAGAATCCTGATTCTTTTAAATTGTTTATCATTTCAGAAAAAACAAACTCCATTTTGGTTATCTCTATTGGTTCTAAATCCAAAGATAAATCCATAAAGTCCGAAATCTCTTGCCAAACACCTCCAATTAACTCCGCTTCTTCCATAGTCTTTATTTCATCATTGTATTTGTATAATCCAACGGCTCCGTTTCCGATAATAGACACTAAATCAGTTCCATTCCTTATTAGTGAAAGTACAACATTTTTTTCATCAGCCAAACTTCGATTAACCCATTTTTCATGTTGTTTCTTTATATCAATAAGCTTTTCAACAGAATATATATTTAGATTGGCAGAATCGTCTATCTCTTTGTGATGGTTTCTACAAAGTAAAATGATGTTTTCATATGAATCGTAATCACCATAATTATCTATATGTCGAGGTCCATTAGGTTGAGAACTGACTATGTGACACTCTTCACCAATATTGAAATCAGCCTTATCGATGCAACTAAAGAGCTCTTTACGGCAAATTGCACACCTATTACCTGATTTTGCCCACAAGTCTTTTCGTACTTTATCAGAAATGCTCATATCAGTTTTTTTTGCAAAAATACAAGTTTTATCTGACATAAGAGCCTTTCTGATCAATAACCAAAAACTGGCAGCATTATGATCTTTCTATCACCGTGATTTCCTCTTCAGTAAGCCCGTAAAGTTGATAAACCAAATGGTCAATTTCGGATTCTAATACAGAAGTGTCAATCGAGGGATCTTCTTCCTTTGCAATCATAATCTTGTTTGCAAGTTCTGCCAACCGTTTTTCCTGGTCTTTGCCACAAGATGGTATTGGGAATGAAGCAAGTTCATTGATTTTGAATTGCGGGAACAGACCTCGTTGTAGTTTTCCGAACTTATGTGCAAACCAAAATGAAATCGGACGAGAATTCAATACTGCTAAAAGAAAAAGAGGATGACACTTTATATCGATTATGTTCATTGAGTTTCTATCGTTCAATATTACTTTATCAGTATAACAAGCATTAATACAATAGGGTAGCTTAGAAGGAATTTGCCTTACAAGAATTCGTGGTGAAGAGTATAATTTCCAATTCTTTCTTGGAGCAGCAAGATTTTCGCCATATTTAAGATATTCTTTTCGTTCCCAAGTTAATTCATATCGCTTAACATCATTCCCATCAATATAAGGATAGTAGGAACTATCTAACTTCCGTAATGAATGATATACTCTTGCGTTTTTCATTTCTTTGGTTTGTATCGGGAAGCCCTTCCCTATTTCGTAAGCCTGGAGGCCAGCCTTCACTTCCGAAACAGTATTAAGCATTTTTGATGATTCTTCGATCTTATCTACGATGTTTATAAACTCATTGCTTTTATACAATTCAATATTGATGATGTAATCTTTGTTAGAAAGAATTCTCTCCCTAGATGTCTTCGCTATTGTTACAATTTGATCGACTCTGACAGCTTCATTTAACAAAACAAACGAATCATTAAATAATCTACTGAAAATCAGAATGCTACTATCTACATCAGCATTTTCAAATACCTTCTTATAAAAGTTCGTTATCATTATATTCGATTTGCTAAGTATGTATTTTCTGAACTCTTTATTTGTATTGATAGTCATCCAATTATTTGGAATGATATACGCAAAAGTTCCTTTTTCATTTAGAAGGTTTACTCCTTGTTCCACAAACAAATGATAAAGGTTGATTTGATATTTTGCCAATATAAACTTTTTGTAATACAACTCCTTATCTTCTTGGGTCATTCCCTTCTCTTCACTATTTCTTGCAAAAACATACGGCGGATTCCCAATAACAATATCAAAACCACCTTTAGAAAATACATCGTGGAACCAAGTGTGCCAAAGGAAAAACTGGTCATTGCCCGAAAGGTCGAGGTCACCGAAATCCACTTTGATATGCTGCTCCAGTAATTGTTGCTTCACATTGTCGATAATTCGAGTACGAAGGGATTGCTTTTCTTTGTGATCGGTGCAATCGAAGTATCGAACAAGCATGTCGCGAAGTTCTTTACGATACACGTCAATCATGTCGTCGAAGAAGGTGAGCATCCCTGTGTCATCCGCTTTCTTTTCCGTCATCGTGGAAAGATCAACGCCCTTGTACTGCTCCAAAAGCGAGTTGCCTTGCATAATCTTGAAGTCAAGGTTGGGCAATGCCTGCGGTGTTTCCTCATCAACGATGAGTGAAAGCCAGAAACGAAGTCGGGCAATATCCACGGCACCTCGCTCGATGTCAACGCCGTAAACATTCTGTTGGATGATATGCTTCTTGATTTCAGCCGCTTGATGCTGGCTGATGCCTTCCAAGGCTGTACGGCAGAGGAACAACTCTTTCAGCAAACCCATCGGGAAGGCTCCCGAGCCAATGGCGGGGTCGCATATCTTGACATCCTTCAATAATTGGTCGGTGTTCTCTGGCAAATGTTCCTGAACTTGGTGTGTGGTCACAAATTGGCGAATAGCTTCTTTTGTCGTCTCGTCCTCAATATTCGTCTGTAAATAAGCAATGAGGCTTTCACGACACATATAGCTTACAATTTCTTTAGGAGTATAGAAAGCACCTTTGTCCTTATTGTCTTCAAGCAAGTTCTCAAAGATACGTCCTAACATCTCAGGGTCAACGCCAACTTCTGCGTCATCAGGGTCGTTCTCATCGATGGTGAAGTTGTAGGAGGCAAAGAAGTCAAGCAACGATTTCATGTATTTTTCAGGCAATGGAAAGTCCGTGCCATCTGCGGCTTCTTGTTCAAACAAACCGCCATTCAGATAGGGAGTGCGATACTGCGGCAACTTCTTTTCGTTTTCTGAATTTAAGTCATCGAAAAGAGGTTCAAGCACTTTGTCAATAAAATGATCTTTGTCATTACAATGGGCAAAGAGGTTTTGAATAAACTCTGAATCACCGCTCCCCCATTCGTCATGGACGCCGACACCCAACCAACCTTTCTTTTGAAGGAACTGGAGGAACACGAGTCGGCCCATTAGTTTCTTCACATAGTCGCGAATCGCTTTTTCAGGATTCGGAAAGCATGAGAATTGTTGCATGATGTGCTGACAAGGCTTGCCTTCAAGACGTTCCTCCCACTTGTTGGCCACCTTCACCATGCGTTTGCCAGTGATGTAGAAAATGATGTCTTCATACTGTTTCTTGTAACCATCGAAGAACATGTCGCTTACAGCATCAACGGAAAATGCTTTGGTCAAATCCTTTAATGAAAGACCGCTGTCTCGCAATCTCTCAAATTGCTGGATGGCGGTACGGCTGCGGTGACCTTCACCCAACAGATAGGTGAACCGTCGAGCATCGGTGGTCTCCTTCTGATAACTTCCATCCTCGGCGAACTTCCACGCTTCGCTAACGTATGAAAAGCGCAGCACACTTTCGCTCTTACGATAGCAGAACATGAAAGCACCTGCATTACCATTGTTGCGCCAAGTAGTGAGCAGCATATCGCGTATGCCACGACGGTTGCGCTCAATGTCAACGCTGTCGGCCAGTTCCACCTCATAGACGGCAATAGTTTGCTCATCGCTGAGTGTTATGGTGCCCAACCATAGGGCTTGTTTGGCAAACACACTGCTTGTTGCGACAATTGAAGGCGTGCTCCAAAACTTGATTTTGCTGCCGAAGATATCGCGCAATAGTAGTTGCCAGTTCTGACGGTTGTATCTCGACTCGATGATTTCTTTATAGTTCATGGGGTTTGTGTGTTATTGGAAACTTTCTGACAAAATGATGGTAGCATCGGATTCTTCCTCAGCGTGTTGGGTGTCGCGATAATAGGCGTTGTAATGGTTGGCCATTTCAAGCACTAGCTTCAAGGCTTCGTCAAAGCCCATTTTGGCCTTGCTGCCGCCTTGCCGTTGGAGGTCTTTCTGAATGCGTTGCAGTCGCTTGGCGATGTATGTGATAGTGCCTCGTTCAGCCAATTCCTTCAGCTGTATTATCTTCAAGCGCGCATCGCCATCTTCTATATGAGGCAGCATGCTATTCAGTAAACTGACAGCGGTAGTTACCTGAGCACCCAAATTGCTGCGCTGACTTTGGTTCGATTCTTCCTCGTGTATTTCCTCTTCCTTCGATACTCGAAACTGTTTCACAGCCTTCTCCACGTGGTCGTGATGTTGTGCTATTCTTGCAACAGGTTGCTCTTCTGGTTGCGCCTTGAAATAGTGGAGCGCATCCAATACCGACAACTCTCGTGTTTGTTCGTCATTCACCAAATAGAACACCTTTCGGAAGTTGGTTTTGAGGAATACCAAGGTGTCGCTGGAGAGTGTCACGCCTTCCACCTCGCGAGGCTCGCGTCCTGTACGGCTACGCAGCGACAACCGCTCAATGCGTTTGTATTCCTTACGGTTCTGCTGATAAAGGCTCCGCAGTTCCTCATAGAAAGGCAGCTCCACGTTGCGGTCTTCCTGTTCACGCTTGATGCCTTCCGAGAAAAGCTTGTCAAGGTCGCGGTCGATGATTTCTTCGGTGGAATAAATCTGATTGTCCTCTCCAAAAGTAGTGTGGAAAGTCTGTATTTTACTCAGCGCGATTTGGTTCAGCTTGATTTGCTTGTTGCCTTGGCGTGAAGGATAGAACACATAGTTGTAAATGGTATCCGAAGTAGAGCCGATACGGTTCACACGACCAATGCGTTGCATTAAGCGCGTCGCATTCCAAGGCGTATCGTAATTGATGATGATGTTCGAACGGTGCAGGTTCACGCCTTCAGCCAAAACGTCGGAGGTTAAGATGATGTTGTAGTCGTCTTTTCGCAGTTTCCAGTTCGCATCGAAGTTCTCGCGAATGGTCTTGAAAAGTTGGCTTCGGTTCTTGGCCGAAATCACCAGAACATCCTTTCGGTTGATGCGCCTTGACAGATACTCAATGGTGTCCACTGCTTCGGAAAACACCACTATCTTCCCTTCGGGGTTGCGGTCTTTTTTGAAAAGTTCGTGCTTCAACAGGTCTTCAAACTTCGCAAACTTTGAATCGTCGTCATCGTCAATGCACTCCCATTCCAACCACATCTCATCCAACAGTTCTTGGTCTTTGCGGAGCATATCAATGTATTCAGGCTTGAAATCGTCACGCATAAACACAGCATTCTTTGGGTTGTCCTCAGCTTTCTCGTTCAGTTTTTCTTCTATTTCGTCGTCCGTATAGCCTAGTTCATAGAGCTTGTTGATGTCCATGTCGGGAGCGATGAAGATTCTGTCGTTCTCCCACATCTTAATCATGTTTTCATTGGCTTGACGGAAGTTCTCTACCGAAATCTTGAAAGCATAGAAACTGCTCTCCAATCGTTTCACTAAGCCATTCTTACGGATGCCAGCCAAGCTGCGGCTGATGAGTTCTGCGTTATCGTAAAGGCCGTTTGATTTTTCTGGTTTCAAGTAAGCGATGGCTTGATAGCGAGCGTAGTTCAACTGCTTGTCGAGCGTCATCATTGCTTTCTCAAAAAGGTCTGCCAAACGGTCGTTCAACTCATATTCCTTTTTGATGGGCTTTGCCACTTTCGGGAAACCGTGAATATCTTTGTTGTAACGGGTGATACTTTCAATGTCTGTTCGCGTGCGTCTTACTGTCAAAGGCTTAATGACACGGTCACGTACTCGTTCAGCAAGTTTCTTGAATTGTTTCAAATCAAAGTCCTCCAGCTTTCGCATCTTTTTGAACTCCTGAATCAGAGGCGAGAAAAAAGCCGTTAGGTTGGGCACACCGTCAATAGTGCATTGGCGAGGGTCTTGGAACATCAGAATTTGATAATACAGGTCAGCGGGTGTGTTGTTCATTGGTGTGGCTGAAATCAACATCACCTTTTTCTTATAGCCAGGGATGTAGCCCGTCTCAACGCGAGGCATCTTACAGATTTCCTGCAACTGTTGGAAGGCTCCTGTGGTATGGTTACGGAACTTGTGAGCCTCATCCACCAACACCAAATCATACTCGTCAGCATTCCAATAATTGTAATTGTCATCATCGAGAATCTTTGACAGACTACCATTACTCACAAACTGAGTGTATTTGTCAATACCGAAATCCTTGAAGGTAGTCTTCCAGTTCTGTTCCACCGCAGGCGGATAGACCACGAGAATCTTAGTATTGTCGCGTCCGTTCTCAATGAGGAATTTCTTGGCAATCATTGTGGCAATCACCGTTTTGCCTAGACCAACCACATCAGCCAGGAAGAAGCCATCATAACGAATCAGCTTCTGATAGCCTTCAACAACGGCATCCATCTGATACTCGAATTTCTCGTAACCTTCGGGCATATCGAATGGGTCATCCTGGTCGATGGCAAGTACACGGTCTGAAAAGTATTCCATCAACATCTTGATGTATAGCTCGTATGGCGTAACATCACCTTTCAAATAGGTTTTGTCAAGCGTAGCCCTATAGTCCTCGGCATTGATGGGTACGCCTTTGGCTTCTTCCCAAAGCAATTCAAATTCATCCTTGGCAAATGCCACATCATCATATTGTGTCAGTTTGACATTGAACTCATATTGCTTGTCGTCACCTATTCCCAAGCCATTACCGCTCAGATTACTGCTTCCAGTAATGGCAGCTCCAAAAGTATGCTGGTTGAAATTGTCGGGATAGAGGATATAGAATTTGGCATGAATCTTTTTTGAAGGATGGGCGCGGAGTTCAAGTTTCCCGTCTAACATATCTTGCACCATCTGGAGCATACCGTCCTCCACTTGTTTGGTGTAGTTCGACTGTTCAATGTCTTGCTTCAGCAACCTTAAACACTCTTCCTTCACCTCTTCTTCGGCACCAAAAAACAGCTCGCCTCTTTGATGGGCGTGAGCAATATATTTGTCCACGTCAATGCCGATTAAGATTCTTACTTTATTGATGTTATCCAAGAAAGGACGAAGGGTAAAGTAGCCCGAGGCTCGCAAGAAGCCAACCACGGCGTCGAGATTTTTCACCTGAGGGTTGTTCTCCAGTATACCCTCAAACTCTTTCATCAAAGTGTTCCCATCCCTGTTAGTGAAGAAATGGGAAGAGACAGGTATCTCTACCATACGCTATAGTTTTGCAGCGCAAGGACTATCTGTTCGGATGGGATGGGCTCAAACAAAGAACCTTAGGACATGAAAAAGCGCAGATTGGCGCTCATCAATGTCCTAAGGTCCTAGGAAGCCCATTTACGAAGATAAGTCCAGTCCACGCTATAGCGCAGACGCTGGTACTTATTCGTTTCGTAAATGTCTGTTGAATTTCCTAGGTTCAGGGACATTCCGAATATAGCACTAACGCTATGTTATTTCCAATAAAAACGCACCGCTGTATAAGCGATACTTGAGGGCAAAAATACAAAATCTTGGAGAATCAAAGGAAAAAAGAGCAAAAAGATAGATTTCAATCTAAAAGAATGATAGCATTGACACCTCGGCAGGCACCACCCACCGCCGTCTGCGAGACGCAGACGATGACAATGGGTCAAGCCAAAATCCCAAAGGGACGACCCTACCCCACCCCAATATGCAATGTCGGGTTTTCATATTGAGATGGGCGAGGCCTGTATGCCGCAGCCATAGATGCCCGCCATCGCACAGGCCATCGTTGGCATGACATGGCTGCTGAGTTCCAATAAAAATATGTACTTTTGCACATCGGTTGGCTCGCCTTTGGCAGGGAGCAACATCCTATCAGGCAGGGAGCAAGTCCGACATTTCTTCGTTAGTTGTTCGATAGTTCTCCGATAGTTGTTCGATATTTATTCGATAGATAATAGGACAAATAACAAGGATGTATCGAAAGACTATCGAATATCTTCCGAGCCTATTACCTGCTTGGTACGAAGCATATACGAGACAAAACACTCATAACAAACACTTAAATGAGAATGAAACCATGGTAAAAATGAAACCTATAGCCGGAATGCAAATCATAGGCAAGATCCCTACACTTGGCGTGACCAATTACATCAGAAATGGCTCGGTCGTCACGCGTAAGTCCAATTCAGAAAGCAGGCGCAGCAACTCCCGCAAACAGTTCATCCAGCGACAACGCATGCGTCACTCCATGGCGTTGTGGAAAAAACTGGCGCACTGTCAACCCATGTTCACCGAGGGAAAGACGAACTACCTCGGCTTTATCTCCTTAGCCAACCGACTACCTGCTGTGTTCATACCCAAACGCGGCCCTCTGAGCGGCGCCACGCTGCTGATGCCCGACATCCCTGTGAGCGGTGGCACACTGCAGCCCATCCAACAACAATTAGGAGAAGTGGGTGGTACTCCGGCACTTATCACCAGCCTCAAAGCCAACAACCGAAGACCTTTTGAGCGGTTTTTGCTGTATACCGCCGAACAACACTATGCTTATAACAATTGCCCCGCGGTGGGTTTTCAGGTACGCGAAGTGACGTACAACGAGTTTACCGAGATGGAAGGTTGTCTGGCTTTGGTGGACAATGTATTTGCAGACGAGATGAAAGGTTGGGCTTTGGTACATATCATTGGTCAACGCTGCTCGTCGCAAGGCATCGTCACCCGTTGCACCTACTACGAGCAATTCACCACAGAAGAAGCCCTGCAAAACGCAGCCAAAAGCTATGGCGGACTGAAATGATAGTTGGAAAAATCAACAGAGGGCAAAACGACTGTCAATAAAAACAAAGCCATTAGGGTTTATATTCACAAAAGCCTCTCAAAATTTGAGAGGCTTTTTTATTATCGTTCAAAAATATTCTCTACCTTTGCAGAATAACTAACAACTATCAACCGAACAACCATGAACTTGATAGCCCCTTCCCTACTATCCGCCAACTTCCTCAACCTGGAAGCTGACATCGAGATGGTCAACCGCAGCGAGGCCGACTGGTTCCACTGCGATGTGATGGACGGCCGCTTCGTGCCTAACATCTCCTTTGGCATCCCCGTGGTGCAAGCCATCAAAAAGAAAGCCCAGAAGCCTCTCGACGTCCACCTGATGATCGTGGAACCCGAGAAATATTTTGAGGCCTTCGCCAAGGCGGGCGCCGACATCATCACTTTCCACTATGAGGCCTGCACCCATATCCACCGCGCCGTACAACAGATCAAAGCCCTCGGCATCCACGCTGGTGTTGTGCTTAACCCGCATACCCCCGTCAGCGTGCTGGAGGACATCCTCGGCGACCTGGACGTGGTGCTCCTCATGTCGGTCAACCCAGGCTTCGGCGGGCAACAATTCATCGAGCGCACATACGAAAAAATCAAGAAGTTGCGTTTGATGATCGAAGAGCAACACGCTTCCGCACTCATCGAAGTGGACGGTGGCGTCAACACGCATAACGCCAAGGCTTTGTTCGAGGCGGGTGCCGACGTGCTCGTCGCGGGCAACGCGGTGTTTAAATCAGATAATCCAATCGAAACAATAAAACAACTAAAACGCTAACATTATGAGTAACGACATTCTGAAACTCAAGCCGCAAGGCATTTGGAAAGAGTTCAACGGCATCCTCAGTGTGCCGCGTCCGTCGAAGAAGGAAGCCAAAATGGTGGCTTACCTCGAGAAATGGGCCAAAGACCATAAAGTGAAATACGTCAAGGAAGACTGTGGCAACATCATCATGACTGTGCCCGCCACCAAGGGCATGGAAGACCGCCAGACCGTCATCCTGCAAGCCCACATGGACATGGTGTGCGAGAAGAACGGTGACAAGAAGCACGACTTCGAGAAAGACCCCATCGAACCCGTCATCAAAGGCGAGTGGCTGCATGCCAACGGCACGACCCTCGGCGCTGACGACGGCATCGGCGTGGCTGCGGCTTTGGCCGTCATCGCCGACCCGAAGGTAGAACACGGTCCGCTCGAGTGCATTTTCACCGTCGACGAAGAGACGGGCCTCACGGGCGCCATGAAACTCGACCCGGAAGACTTCACCGGCCGTATCCTCCTCAACCTCGACAGCGAGGACGAAGGCGAGATCTTCATCGGCTGCGCTGGTGGCATGGACACCATCGTGAAGGTGTGGTACGAGCTGGAGCCTGCTCCTGAGGACAGCACCGCCTACCGTATCACCGTGAGCGGCCTGAAAGGCGGCCACAGCGGCGACGACATCAACAAGAACCTGGCCAACGCCAACAAGCTGCTGACCCGCATCCTGTGGCAAGGCACCAACTGGTTCGACCTTCAACTCTACGACTTCCAAGGCGGCAACCTGCGTAACGCCATCGCCCGCGAAGCCACGGCAGTGGCCTTCGTGCCGAACGACAGCATCGAGCACTTCCTGCACTATGTGAAGGACATGGAGAAGCACTTCAAGCAAGAATACCAAGTGACTGAACCCGGACTGAAAGTCACGGCAGAAGTTGCCGAGGTGCAGCCCGACGTGGTCATCGACGAGATGGCCCAGTACAACCTGCTGAACGGCCTCTATGCCTGCCCTCATGGTGTCATCGCCATGTCGCAGACCATCCCGAACTTTGTGGAGACCTCGACCAACCTCGCTTCCTGCAAGAAGAAGGAAGGCTATTTCTTCATCCAGACCTCACAGCGTAGCTCCATCGAGTCATCGAAGCAAGACATCGCCAACATGGTGGAAGCCGTGTGGAGCCTCGCCGATGCCGACGTGGAGCACACCGACGGCTATCCGGGCTGGGCACCCAACCCCAACAGCGCTATCTTGGACGTCGCAGTGAACTGCTACAAGAAACGCTTCAAGAAAGATCCGAAGGTGCGTGCCATCCACGCCGGACTGGAATGCGGCCTCATCGGCGACAAGATTCCGGGCATGGACATGATCAGCTTCGGTCCCACCTTGCGCGGCGTTCACTCACCCGACGAGCGCTGCGAAATCGCCACTGTCCAAATGTTCTGGGACTTCATGTGCGACATCCTGAAGAACGTGCCAACGACTGCTGAAATGCCTAAGCCAAAGAAACAGTCTACCGCTAATAAGGCTGCAGCCAAGAAAGAGACCAAGAAGGCAACCAAGAAAGCGACAACTAAGAAAGCAGCCGAAGAAAAAGTTGATGCCAAGGCTGCTGTTGCCAAGAAGAGCGCGCGCACAAAAGCACCCGCCCAAAAGTCCCAAGCCAAGAAAGCCGTTGGCAGCAAGAAGACCGCGTCTGTCCAGAAAGCCGCTGTCAGCAAAGCCACGACTAAGCAGACTGCAGCCAAGAGGAATCCTATGAAGAAAGGCAAATAATAGAGGTTTAACCTGATTTGAAAGAGTCCGTTGGAGTCATCCGACGGACTTTTTCTTTGCAATGCAACAAATAAAGCCCGTATTCGCATCAAAATTTGATGTAAATAGCATCGTTTTTCGCCTCATTCATTCACCTACAAAGCAAAAAAGGCTGTCTCCAATTGGAAAACAGCCTTTTTCAAATCAAACTATGAGTTATTTAGTCTTATCCGGCCAAGCAGGAATCTCGGGAATGTCAGGATAACTCTTCATCTGCTCTAGTATGACTTCGATGGCCTTGTTGAGTTGGTCGTCAACGCCATCAAACTCACGAGCGGGATTGTTGTCGACGACGATGTCGGGATCGACGCCATAGCCTTCGATGACCCAGTTGCCTTTCTCGTCGAAAGGAGCGAACTCGGGACGGGTCAGAGAGCCACCGTCAATGAAAGGCAGACTGCCACGGATGCCGACCACACCGCCCCAAGAGCGCATACCGATGGTCGTACCGATTTTGTGCTTCTTGAACTGATAGGGGAACAAGTCGCCATCTGAAGCGGAGTACTTGTTAAACAGCAGCACCTTGGGACCCAGCATCATCTTGGTGGGCTTGGTCTCGGGCTCGCCATTGCGCATCACGTCGTACATCGACAGCTCGCGGCGCAAGCGCTCCACAATCATCGGGCTGACATTGCCGCCACCGTTGCCACGGTCATCGATGATGAGGGCCTTCTTGTCGAGTTGGGGATAGAAGTACTTGGCGAACTCGTTCAAGCCTTCCACACCCATGTCGGGAATGTGGATATAGCCCACCTGTCCGTTGGTGGCCTTGCTCACCTTCTCCACATTGCCTTGCACCCAATTGTAATAGTACAAACCCGTTTCGTCGGCAATGGGACGCACCACCACATCGCGGGCGCCACTCTCCGAAGCTTTGTTATTCAAGGTCAGCAGCACCGCCTTGTCGGCTTTGCCGATGAGGGCGGCATACATGTCATTCATGTCCTTGGTGCTCTGTCCGTCAATGGCAATGATGTAGTCGCCTTCCTTGGCGTTCACGCCCACCTCGGTCAGCGGCGAACGGGTCTTCTCGTTCCAGTTCTCACCTTTCAGGATCTTGTCGATTTGGTAGTAACCCGACTTGTCACGGTGGATGCGGCAGCCCAGCATACCCATGGGGATGCGCTCGGGTTTCACGCGGTCGCCTTCACCCACATAAGCGTGACCGATGTTGATTTCTCCAATCAGTTCGCCAATGAGGTAGTTCACATCGTTACGGTCGGCGCAATAAGACAACAGCTTGCCGTATTTCTCTTTCATGGCAGGCCAATCCACGCCATGCATGTTGGGCGCATAGAAGAAGTCTCGCATCTGGCGCCAGGCCTCGTTGTAGATCTGCGTCCACTCGGTGCGCAAGTCGACCCATTTCTTCATGTTCGAGAGGTCGATGACGTCATCGCCTTTGCCACCTTCACCCGGCTTGCCGCCGCCAGGCGTGGGGCCTTTGGGCGCATTGACGACCTTATAGCCACGGCCTTCGCGCATGAGCATCTTGGTGCCGTCGGGCGTGAGTTGATAGCCAAAGCCACCAATGGAAGTGCATTTCTTCGACTTGGCATCGAAATAGCCGAGGCCACCGCCATTGCGTCCGGCCGCCACGTAATACAAGCCGTTCTCCACACCCGTCAGGTTCCAGTATCTACCTGCATTGACAGGCAGCACCACTACCCTATTGCTGATGCCGTCGAAGTCGATCTTCACTTCTTTTACTTCTTTCTTGCCCTCTGAGGCCCCTGAGCCTGTCGAAGGGCCTCCCTTTCCTTCTTTTTTGCTCTTCGGACCATCAGGTTTTTCAGGGCCGTCCTTATGCTCGTCTTTCTCTCCCTCCACTTTCACCTCATCATTCTCCGTCAAGAACGGCGAAGGCGTGTCTTTCTGCAAGGTAATCAGATAAATCTTCGACATATCCGTATAGACATGGTTCCACTCCAGCCAGCCATAGGTCGGGCGAAAGTCGCGCTCGGAGGTGAAATAGAGGTACTTGCCACTCTTGTCGAAGGCAGGCGACGAGGAGTTGTACCAACTGTCGGTAACCGTCTCATCCTTTCCTGATTCGACATTGTAGATGTGGATCTGGCTCACGCTGAAAGTGCTCGGCATGGCGTAGGCAATCCAACGGCTGTCGGGCGACCAGCAGAAGTCATCCATCTCGCCCGCCTTGCTGCTGGCCACTTCAGTGACTTTCTTGGAAGCCACGTCTACCATATTGATGCGGTTCATCTTGTCATCCCAAAGGATTTTCTTGCTGTCGGGTGACCAGAGGAGGTTATACTTGTATGTATCTGAATTCTTGGTCAGCTGAATGGCTTCTTCCTTGCCGTCTTGGGCTTGAATGTAAATCTCATCCTCGCCCGTGCGGTCGCTGATGTAGGCGATGTATTTGCCGTCGGGCGACCATGCCACATTGCGGTCGTGGGCATTGTCGCTCTGGGTCAGATTCCTCGTGATACCCGACTTGACCGGCACCGTCCACACGTCACCGCGGGCACCGAAGGCCACGCGCTTGGCATCAGGCGAAATGCTGCTCGTGTTGATGAAATTGGAAGCATCCACATACTTGGTGCGCGTCGACTTATTGTCATTCGCCATCTGCACAGGAATGGGATAGACCTTGCCATCAGCCAGGTTGTAACGGAACAGTTGACCGCCGTTTTCATAAACGATATCCTTGTCGCCGAGCGAAGGCCACTTGATGTCATAATAGGTGTAGTCGGTCACCTTGGTGGTCTGCTTGGTGCCACGGTCGTAACAAAACAGGTTCATCGTGCGGTCGCGGTCGGAACAGAAATACACCTTGTTCCCGACCCACATCGGGAAAATGTCCTGTGCGTTGTTGTTGGTGATATTCTCGATCTTCTTCGACTTGAAGTCATAGATCCACACATCGTCGGCCATGCCGCCACGGTAGTATTTCCAAGTACGGAACTCACGCATCACGCGGTTGTAGGCAATCTGTTTGCCGTCGGGCGAATACGAGATCCAGCCACCTTCGGGCAGAGGAAGTTGTTCGGCAAGTCCGCCATTGATATTGGCGAGAAAGAGCTGACCCACGAAGTCATCCCAACTTTCCTTACGCGAACGGAAGACGATGTTCTCGTTGTCCTTCCACGCCATGACAATGTTGTTCGGGCCCATGCGGTCGCTGATGTCGTCGCGGCCTAAGGTAGGCGTATAAGTCAAACGCGTTGGCGTGCCACACTCGGGATAAGGCATGACATAGACCTCCGTGTTGCCGTCATACTGTGCAGTGAAGGCCAAGTGTTTGCCATCGGGCGAGAAACGCGCGAACATCTCATAACCATTGGCATCGTTGGTGATTTTGTGGGCAATGCCGCCCTTGATGTCGACGGAATAAAGGTCACCGCCATAGCTGAACACCACGTTATTGCCGTGGATAGTCGGGAAGCGCAGCATTTTGGCTTCCTCCTGGGCGCTTAACGAAAAAGCACCCATCAGTAGGATTGAAAGAAATAAGAATTTGATTTTCATAAAATCGAATATTAAAACAATTAACGCTCAGTTTTTGAATCACCTTGACACGACCAGCTTTCGCATCGTCTTTCCTTTTTTTGTCGATACCTCCACAAGGTATACGCCTTGAGGTATGATGCCGATATCTATGCAGGCGGCATCCGTCTGATCGAAAATCTTTTCCAAGGCCACCTGCCCTATAGCATCAATAATACGGATGCGTAGGATTTCTTCAGCCTGAACCGTTACCTCTGTTTGCGCAGGATTGGGGAACAACTTGAGGGGAATGCCATTATCCTCATCCACGTCGAACCAGGTCGCGTTGATGTCGATACTATACACTGTATCGCAATCGTGCTCGGTTCTGGCAATCAGCGTACCTTGACCGATGTTTGTTACCCACAAATGGCAATGGTATCGATTCTCGCTTGGGCTGACAATCCAATCAGGGTGGGTGCAACTCCAGTTAAGCGTATTTGGCGGCAGACTCAAGGAGTCGGAAACAAAATACTCATAATTGGCATAAATCATGTTACTTGCTGCGGCCACCTGTGTCGGTCCTTGAAGGGCTCGTTGCAAGGACTCTTGATTGACGGTAAGATGTAGGATGACAAGACTGTCACAGCCCAAAGCGGTTTGGAACAATTGTTCATAGTCGCCTGATGAATCATAAGTACGGCCATGCCATGTAAATCCACCACATGAGATAGCCGTGGTGTCGGATTCCATCACAGGATCAATATTTAGATGAAGCCTGATAATGCTGTCGCATCCCATCACCGTCCTCAAGATGTGTTCGTATTGTCCCGAGGTTTGATACGTCTGCCCGTACCATGTAAATGTTCCACAAGAAGTAGCCACGGTATCGGTCTCCACGACGTGATTTACGGTCAGGTGAAGCCTTATGATACTATCACAACCCATCGTCGACAGCAGCGTATGCTCATATTGTCCCGATGTATTATATGTCTGTCCATACCATTTAAACAAATCGCATGACTCTGCCACAGTATCGGTCAAAAAGAAGTCACCAACCGAAAGATTCAACGTCACAATGCTATCGCAGCCCATATACGACTCCAACGTATCAGTGTAAATGCCTGGCTCGCTGAGTTGCATCCCATGCCAGAGATAAGGCACATCGTAGCATGTAAAGCCTTCTTCGCTGCCATATTTCGACCTGACTTCGATGACTTTGGAAAGATAAACCGAATCCATCGCCCGATATGGATTATACAACACATTCATCACCTCATAGAAGCCATCACGGGTATAGGCGTGCTGCACATGTAGCCCCTGTGCAGAAGTGCCATCGCCAAAATACCATTTCACATTATCGTAGTTCCACGTTGTCTCGGTCTCAAAATCGATGAGGCGATTGGTGCAGAATTGATATCCGTCCGGTATTTCCATATAATGCATTCCATCCAATAACATGGCATAAGACATGGGCGACTGGAAACTATTGGCTTCGAGAAACACTCCAGAATCCGCAAAAAAGTCTCCAACATCACAAATACCCATCTTGATATGGTATTGCGTCATGGGCACCACCTTGAAACTGACGGTCATTACCACCGTAAAGCCATCAAACTGAATCGTACTTCCCCCTGCATTGTCAACATAATACTGCTGATTGTGATGGTCGTTCACCGTATTAATGGAAACCACCTCGGTGGTTCCCGGTATCAAAGCCATATTGGTGTTAGTATACGCGCCACCATCGGGATTAAGACCACTCACAAAAAAGCCGAACACATCGTTATAAGGACCGTCGACATACTCCGGATATTCCTCTGATCCAAATACATAGGAAAACGAGATAATGCTATCCCATGGAACAAAATCAAACTCCAATACTGCCACATCATAGATGGAATCTGTAGCCAATCGGGCCAAACTGCTATCATAATAGCCAGAACATGTAGTCGAGTCGTTCTTTTCAGTTAAATCATTAGGCCCTTCCGCGACTCTGACATTTCCCGTAGCGATGACCAAACCACTTTCAATGCCCAGATTGGTGGGCGTTATGCCCGTCTCAAATATGCCAATGTTATCACATACCAAATCATCGTCATATCCATTAAAACGCACGTTTGATATCGAAACACCACCGCTCATCAAAACATTTCTGACCAACGAATCAGCCGTCCAACCCTGAATCTCATTTCCAGGTGTAATCACGAGCTGGGCCTCCGCTTTATGTAGCCCGATGCCAAACACGATAACAAATGCCATTAGGCATCTGGTAATGGCATCTTTGATTTCCATAGTAATTGTTTTCATAGTTATGCTTCTTATTATTAACTTGTTAACGCGTGCAAAACTATAAAAACAATTGAATAAAACGACAATAAATGAATTCTTTTTTTTGATTTTTAATCAATTATCTTCACCCTCCGCAAATCCAACAGATTCGTAGGGTTGCTCCCCATGTCTTTCACGCGCTTGTTGACGAAACGCAGCACCTCGTCGTAGAACAACACCACCACGGGGGCATCTTGCATCATCAAGCTGTCCATTTCGGTGTAGTAGGCGGCACGTTGCTCCAAATCGTTACACAGCAAGGCTTTGTCAAATAACTTATCAAACTTGGGATTGGTGTAATGGCAATAATTCGGTCCAGAAGGCGCGAAATTAGAGGAAACGAACAGCGAAAGGTAGTTCTCCGCATCGGGATAGTCGGCCACCCACGAGGAGCGGAAAAACGGTAAACTGCCATTGCTTCTCATGCTACGCATCGTGGCGGGTGGCATCACTTCCATCTTGCACTGCAAACCGATTTGCTCCACCTGACTTTGCACAAACTTACCGATGTCAGCATAGTCGGCGACGGTGGAGAGTTGCAGCAGATGACCTTCAAGATGGTTCTCGGCCACCAGACGTTGGGCACGTTTCAAATCGTAGCCGTATCCAATCGTACTGCTATGTCCGGGCAAGCCCACCGGAATCATACCGCCCGTGCCAGGCTCGCCGATGCCATTGCGTAGATAACGCAACATTTTCTCGCGGTCGATGCAGAGGCTAACGGCTTGCCGCAAAGCCTTTGCACGCTCGGGGCCTAACTCATCGTTAGGGTCAATAAAAAAGGAGAAATACTCGGTGTTCAAATAAGGTTCTGTGATCAGCTCGATTTTGTCTTCGTACTTCTTGCGAAGATTGCCGTCGTAGGTCAGCAGTTCGTCCTTGTAGCGCGCATCGATGCCCGACATGAAGTCGAACTTACCCTTTATGAACTCCAAGAAAGCCACCTGCTTGTCGATGAGGAAACTAATGGAGACGGCATCGATATAAGGCAACCTCTCCCCTGCTGCATCATACTCGAAATAGTTGGGGTTCTTGCGGAAGACCAACTTCACGTTCTCCTTCCAATACTGGAACTTGAACGGCCCCGTACCCACAGGATGGCTGCGGAAGTCGTCGCCATAATATTCGACGGCTTCGTGAGGCACCACTGAGGCATAGGTCATCGAAAGGATGCCCAAAAACGGTGGGAACGGCTTCGCCAACTCAATTTGGAAGGTGGTGTCGTCCAAAGCAGTGAAGGCATAATGGTCATCATCGTGTTTGACGGAAGAGAAAATCCAAAGGCCAGGGGAATTCAAGCTCTTGTCGACCACACGGTTGAAGGAATAGACGAAGTCTTGGGCAGTGACATACCGAGGTCCCTGAGCCTGTCGAAGGGCCGACTGATAAAAACATGTATCATGATGAAACTGCACATCGTTACGCAAATGGAATGTATAAGTCAATCCATCATCGCTGATGTCCCACGACTTGGCCACCATCGGGACGAGGTTCATTTTGTCGTCGAAGGCAACGAGGCTGTTGAACACCTGATTGCATGCCCAGATATGCGGCAGGTCCTTAGCATAGATTGGATCGAGGGTGAGGATGCCGGCACTTTCGTTGTACTTGAAGATGGCGAGGTTTTCTTCGTCATCATGTCGCTGACTGCATCCTGCAGTCAGCACAAGCAACAAAACCAATCCAAGCAATCCTCTCCTCATTTTCACTTCACCTTAAAACCAATTACCTCAGGATGCAAATTGGTCAAATACTTGTTGTAATCCAAGTCGTTCGTGTCCTGTTCCTTCTCCAAGGCCAGGTCGAGCACTTCCATCATATTCTCCACATAGTGGAAGTTCAATCCGTTGATGTAATCTTCCTTGATGTCCTTGATATCGTGCTCGTTGTCGATGGAGAGGATGAGGTCGGTCACGCCGTTGCGCTTGGCGGCAAGGATCTTCTCCTTCACGCCACCAACGGGCAGTACTCTGCCACGCAGGGTGATCTCACCCGTCATGGCCAGGTTGCTCTTCACCTTACGCTGCGTGAAGGCAGAGGTCAAAGCAGTGAGCATGGTGATACCCGCAGAGGGACCGTCCTTTGGCGTGGCACCTTCGGGGATGTGGACATGCACATTCCATGCCTCAAACACATCTGGATTGATATTCAACTGCGAGGCGTGTGCCTTGATGAACTCATATGCGATGGTCGCGGATTCCTTCATCACCTCACCGAGGTTGCCCGTCAGCGAGAGGTGGCCGCCACCACGGCTCAGACTGACCTCGATGGACAGGATCTCACCGCCCACCTGGGTCCAAGCCAAGCCTGTGGCCACACCCGGCATGCTGTGTTTCACCTCGTCCTCGTCGTGGTGCATCGGCACGCCGAGCACCTTACGGATGTCTTCCATCGTAATCTTCTTGTCGAACTGCTCCTCGGTGACAACCTGTTTGGCACGGAAACGCATCATGTCGCCGATACGGCGCTCCAGGTTACGCACGCCCGCCTCGCGAGTATAGTCGTCGATGATGTGCATGACGATGTCCTTCGGGAAGGTGATTTGCTTAGCGTCGAGGCCGTGTTCCTTCATCTGCTTGGGGATAAGATGACGCTTGGCAATCTCATATTTCTCCTCTCGCAGGTAACCGCTCAAATCTATGATCTCCATACGGTCGCGCAAGGCGGGATGGATGGTCGAGAGGTTGTTGGCCGTAGCGATGAAGAGGATCTTCGAGAGGTCGTAATCCAATTCGATGAAGTTGTCGTAGAAGGTGTTGTTCTGCTCAGGGTCGAGGATTTCGAGTAGAGCTGCCTGTGGGTCGCCGTTGATGTTGTTGCCGCTCACCTTGTCGATTTCGTCGAGGACGAAGACGGGGTTGCCCGACTTCACCTTACGCAGGTTCTGGATGATACGGCCCGGCATGGCGCCGATATATGTTTTACGGTGACCGCGCAACTCTGACTCATCGCGCACGCCACCCAATGACATTCTGACATATTTGCGGTTCAACGCCCGGGCGATAGACTTGCCCAACGAGGTTTTACCCACACCAGGAGGTCCAACGAGACACAAGATGGGCGACTTCATGTCGTTACGCAGCTTCAACACGGCAAGGTGCTCAACGATACGGTCCTTCACCTTGTCCAGGCCATAATGGTCGGCATCAAGGATGCGTTGGGCGCGTTTCAGGTCGAAGTTATCTTTGGTGAACTCTTCCCATGGCAAGTCCACGAGGTATTGGAGATAATTCAGCTGTATGCCATACTCTGCCGCCTGCGGGTTGGTGCGTTCCAGTTTCTTCAGCTCGCGTTCAAAGACCTCAGCCACTTCCTTCGACCACTTCTTTTTCGCGGCCTTTTCAGTCAGCTCCTTGACATCCTGCTCGTTGGGTGTGCCACCCAGTTCCTCCTGAATGGTACGCAGCTGTTGGTTGAGGTAATACTCACGCTGTTGCTTGTCCATGTCGACGCGCACCTTACTCTGGATCTGTTGTTTCAGCTCCAGCATCTGCTGTTCCTCTGTCAGCACGCTCAGCAGGTCGGTGGCCATCTGGTTCAGCGTACGGGCTTCCAAGAGGGCTTGTTTGGTAGGCATCTCAGCCTCCACATTGCTGGCAACGAAGTTCATCAAAAACACAGGGTCTTCGATGCTCTTGATGGCGAAGCCTGCCTCTTGGGGCATATTGCGTGAACGGCCTATAATCTGTATGGCCAGTTCCTTGACCGACTGCACCAAGGCACTGAACTTCTTAGTATTGGGGACCTCTTCTGCCACAACATAGGGCACCACCGCAGCCTTCAGATAAGGCTCGGTTTGGGTCTCCTGCACCACCTCGAAACGGCGTTTGCCTTGGATGATGACCGTCGTATTGCCATCGGGCATCTGCAGGGTCTTGATGATCTGAGCAGAGGTACCCACCTTATAAAGGTCGGCCAACGTAGGGTCTTCCACATCGGCATTGGTCTGTGCGATGACGCCGATGGCCTTGCGTTTCTTATAGTATTCCTTGATCAGGCGGATGGACTTGTCGCGTCCCACGGTGATGGGGATGATGACACCCGGATAGAGCACCGAGTTGCGCAAAGGCAAAATAGGCAGTTCCTCCGGCACCTCTTCGTCTTGGCCGAGGCGTTCGTCCTCGATGGTCAGCACGGGGATGAAGTCACCATTGGGGTCCATCATATCGGAAAACAATTCTGTATCTAACTTAAAACTCATAGATTCAATTTGAAATGTGGGCGACATTTTGTCAGTCTGTCGCTGTTTTACACCTTATAAAATATATAGTGCAAAGATACGACAATAATAATGCCAAGGCAAAAAAAAAGCCCTCGCGACTGGCAAGAGCTTCATTCTTTTGATATGGTTCAACTTACTTGGTTTCCTTCTTCTCGAAGAACTTCTTGTACTTGTTGTTGAACTTATCAACACGACCGGCGCTGTCGACGAGCTTCATCTTACCCGTGTAGAAGGGGTGTGATGCGCTGGAGATTTCGAGCTTCACCAGAGGATATTCGTTGCCGTCTTCCCACTTGATGGTTTCCTTAGTGTTGATGGTCGAGCGCGACAGGAAGGTCACGTCATTCGACATATCTTTGAAAACAACCAGTCTGTAATTCTTAGGGTGAATGTCTTTTTTCATCGCTTTCTTTCCTTTTGATTTTGAGTGTGCAAAAGTACAACATTTTATTGGAATGGCAATGTATTTCGGTACTTTTTTTCTATAAAAAATTTAAAATATTATAAATCAATAATTTATCAGCGTTTTAGTTGCGTTTTTTGGACAAGATAAAATCGTTCTACACCTTAATAAAATAAATAAATGAGAAAAGGCTTGCTGCAAGGTTTTATTTACTATCTTTGCAGCAAAATAAGAGCAACAATCTTAATCAATAAATTATAAACCAACAAATTAAACAACAAACTGTAATGAAACAGGCTTTTAATTTCAACGCAGGTCCCTGCGTACTGCCCAAGCAGGCTATCGAAAGCACCGTCAAGGCGCTCTATGATTTCGACAACACCGGTATCGGTATCGCCGAGATTTCTCACCGCACCCCGGGTTGGGAGCGCATCATGGCTGAGACTCGTCAACTGTGGCGCGACCTCCTCAACATCCCTG
Organism: uncultured Bacteroidia bacterium; assembly: GCA_902786745.1. Taxonomy (GTDB): domain Bacteria; phylum Bacteroidota; class Bacteroidia; order Bacteroidales; family F082; genus Limimorpha. Next base: position 11,628 of record CADADR010000014.1, on the reverse strand, counting down.
AGGAGTACGAAGTTCTCTTCCTCGGTGGTGGTGCCAGCACACAGTTCTTCACTGTGCCCGCCAACCTCATGAAGACCAAGGCCGCCTACCTCCAGACCGGCGTCTGGGCCAAGAAGGCCGCCAAGGAAGCCAAGCTGTTCGGTAAGGTCGACATCGTCGCCTCTTCCGAAGAGAAGACCTACACCTACATCCCGAAGGGATACACCATCCCGCTGGATGCCGACTACTTCCACATCACGACCAACAACACCATCTACGGTACTGAGATCAAGTACGACATGGACTGCCCCATCATGCTTGTCGCTGACATGAGCTCCGACATCATGAGCCGTCCCGTCGACGTGAAGAAATACGGCCTCATCTACGGTGGCGCCCAGAAGAACGTCGGCCCTGCTGGCGTGACCTTCGTCATCGTCAAGAAGAGCATCCTCGGCAACATTGGCGACCGTGCCTATATGAACCCGCTGCCGACGATGGTCGACTTCCGCACCCACGCTGCTGAAGAAGCCAAGAACATCAGCATGTTCAACACCCCGCCCGTACTGCCTATCTTCATGATGCACGAGACCCTCGTGTGGCTGAAGGACACCATCGGTGGCGTCGAGGCTATGAACAAGATCAACACCAAGAAGTCACAAATGCTCTACGAAGAAATCGACCGCAACAGCATGTTCGTCGGCACCGCCGAGAAGGAAGACCGTTCCATCATGAACCACTGCTGGGTCATGGCCCCCGGTTACGAGGACAAGCAAGACGCCTTCATGGCCTTCGCCAAGGAGCGCGGCATGGTCGGCATCAAGGGTCACCGCAGCGTCGGTGGTTTCCGCGCCAGCCTCTACAACGCCTGCCCGATTGAGGCCGTCGAAGCCCTCGTCCAGTGCATGCAAGATTTCGAAAAAGCCAACAAATAATAAGGAGAAACGAAATGAAAGTATTAGTTGCAACTGAAAAGCCTTTTGCCAAGATCGCCGTTGACGGCATCCGCGAAGTCGTTGAGAAGAACGGCTATGAACTGGCTCTTTTGGAGAAATATACCGATGTCAATGACCTCTACAAGGCCGTTGCCGATGCCGATGCCCTCATCGTCCGTTCCGACAAGGTGACGAAGGAAGTCATCGACCACGCCAACAACCTGAAGATCGTCGTCCGTGCTGGCGCCGGTTACGACAACCTCGACCTTGAGGCTTGCACCGCCAAAGGCATCGTGGCCATGAACACCCCCGGTCAAAACAGCAACGCCGTTGCCGAACTCGTCATGGGTATGCTGGTCTACGCCGTCCGTAACTTCTACAACGGCAAGAGCGGCAGCGAACTGATGGGCAAGAAGCTCGGTCTGTTGGCCTTCGGTAACGTGGGTCGCAACGTCGCCCGTATCGCCAAAGGCTTCGGCATGGAAGTCTATGCTTTCGACGAATTCGTCCCCGCCGAGAAGATTGAAGAGGCTGGCGTTCACGCCGTCGCCAATCGCGACGCCCTCTTTGAGACCTGCGACGTGGTCAGCCTGCACATCCCGGCCACTGCCGAGACCAAGCAGAGCATCAACTACGCTGTGGTGAACAAGATGCACAAAGGTGGCATACTCGTCAACACCGCCCGTAAGGAAGTCATCAACGAGCCCGAACTGCTCAAGCTGATGGCCGAGCGTACCGACCTCAAGTACATCACCGACATCATGCCCGATGCCGACGCCGAGTTCAAAGCCTTCGAAGGCCGCTACTTCGCCACGCCCAAGAAGATGGGTGCCCAAACCGAAGAAGCCAATATCAACGCTGGCCTGGCCGCTGCCAACCAGATCGCTGATTTCTTCAAGACTGGCAACAAGCGCTTCCAAGTGAACAAATAATTAACCAACAGCGAAAGACACCGCAAGCTTGTCTTGTGGTGTCTTTTCCTTAATTGCCTGATAATGATTCCGGAAAACACAAAACCCACCAATTTTTTCAAGTTTGAGGGACTCCGCATATATCACAAATCCGTCGATTTCATCAATGCCATCCTCTCCCTCAGCAATACCGTCCAAACAAACGCCCAAAAGATCATCGTCGACCAGTTCCTCAATGAAGCTGGACATATCTCTTCTAACATCATCGAAGGTGCTGGCCGTTCGAAAACGGAGTTTATCGAATACTTGCAGAAAGCCAAGTCGAATATCGGCAAATGCGTGATGCTCTGCGCCTTGGCCTCCAAACAATCACTCATCGACGAGACCCAAGAAACCGACATCCGCAACGAACTTATGGAACTCACCAAGATGATTGGCGCGCTGATTATCTCTTTTCAGAAACATGATTCAGTCAATAACCCAGAAGTCTGACTGTCAATAAACGAACAAAGAACTATCAATTAAAACCTAATACAATGTCAGTTATCAAACCGTTCAAAGGATGGCGTCCCGGCGTGGACATCGTCCAGAAACTGGCCTCCCGTCCCTACGACGTGCTGAACACCGAAGAGGCACGCAAGGAATGCGAAGGCAATCCCTATAGCCTGCTCCACGTGACCAAGGCCGAAATCGACCTGCCCGAAGGCCACAAGGACAGCGACCTCGAGACCTATCTGAAAGTCGTTGAGAACTTCAATAGCTTCAAAGACTACGGATGGATCAAGCAAGACCAGGAGGAAAAGCTCTACATCTATGCCCAGAGCATGAACCCCACCGACGCCAACGCCCACTGGCAGTATGGCATCGTGGCCTGCGCCTATAGTGAAGACTATGTGAACAAGGTCATCAAGAAGCACGAGCTGACCCGTAAGGACAAGGAAGAGGACCGCATGAAGCACGTCCGCCTCACCAACGCCAACGTCGAACCCGTATTCTTCGCTTACCCTGCCGTTGCCGAAATCGACGCCATCGTGAGCAAGATCACCGCCGAGAAGCCCATCTATGACTTCATCGCCAAGGAAGACGGCTTCGGCCATCGTTTCTGGGTCATCGACGACAAGGTCACCATCGCCCGCCTCGTCGAACTGTTCGACAAGAAGGTCCCGGCCATGTACATTGCTGACGGTCACCACCGTAGCGCTGCCGCAGCCCTCGTCGGCCAGGAGAAGAAGGAACACAACCCTGCCCACACCGGTAAGGAAGAGTACAACTACTTCATGACCGTCATCTTCCCCGACAACCAACTGAACGTCATCGACTACAACCGCGTCGTGAAAGACCTCAACGGCCTCAGCACCAAGGACTTCTTCAAGGCCCTGCAAGAGAACTTCGACATCGAGTGCAAGTGCAACTGCACCAAGGACGGCGGCAAGTGCAACTGCGAGTTCCCCTGCCACTGCGAGTGCGACACCGAGTACAAGCCCAATAAGCTCCACAACTTCTCGATGTACATCGAGGGCGTGTGGTACAGCCTGACTGCTAAACCCGGCACCTACGACGACAACGATCCCATCGGCGTATTGGATGTCACCATCCTCAGCAACCTTGTCCTCGACAAGATTCTGGGCATCAAGGACCTCCGCACCGACAAGCGCATCGACTTCGTTGGTGGTATCCGTGGCCTCGGCGAGCTGAAGCGTCGCGTCGACAGCGGTGAGATGAAGGTCGCCTTCGCGCTCTATCCTGTGAGCATGAAGCAGATCATCGACATCGCCGACACTGGCAACATCATGCCTCCCAAGACCACTTGGTTTGAGCCTAAACTGCGCTCCGGCCTCGTCATCCACACGCTGGATTGATAAGACGTGAGACGAATTGACACGGGACAATGGTCGTTGAGCTTGTCGAAACGCCTTGTCCCGTGTTTTGATTTCAAAAAACATGAACCTCAGCCCCAATCTCATCAAGCACTTCGCCGACTATCTGCGGCTTGAGCTTTCGCTGTCCGACAATAGCGTGGAGGCCTATCGCCACGATGTCTACCTGTTTCTGCAATACCTTGAAGCCGAAAAGGTATCCACCGACATCAACGCCATTACCCAAGAAACCATCGAAAACTTCTTTGCCTATCTCTTTGACCTCAACATAGGCGCCACTTCGCAAGCCCGCATCCTGTCGGGATTGAAGTCGTTTTGGCGTTACCTGACACAAGAAGAAATCGCCGACAAAGACCCCACCCTACTCATCTCCTCTCCCACTCTCGGCCGCCATCTCCCCGAGGTGCTAAGCTACGAGGAAATCCAAAAGATGATCGACAGCATCGACCTCAGCCAACCCACCGGCCACCGCAACAAAGCCATGATCGAGGTTATGTACGGCTGCGGCCTGCGTGTCTCCGAACTCATCAATTTAAAAATCAGTGACATTTACAAAGAAGACGGATTCCTTCGCATCTTTGGCAAGGGCAGCAAAGAAAGGCTCGTTCCCATTGGCGACAGCAGCCTGAAAATCCTGTTCCAATACATCGAAGGGGCTCGTTTGCATGTGAACGTGAAGCCTAAATTCACCGACACCGTCTTCCTCAACAGCCGTGGCACTGGCCTCACGCGCCAAATGGTCTTCCTCATCGTGAAAGACCTCGCCGAGAAAAACGGCATCAACAAGGCTATCAGCCCACACACCTTCCGACATAGCTTCGCTACGCATCTGCTCGAAGGCGGCGCCAACCTGTTGGCTGTGCAACAAATGCTAGGACACGCAAGCGTGAGCACGACGGAAATATACACCCACATCTCCGACGAATTGCTGCGCGACACACTAACGACGTATCATCCGCGTTTTAAGAAATAGTTCTATCTTTGCAAAAAATCTCCACCATGGACACCACGAAATACGACTTCCTGAAAGGCCTACGTCCTGACCGTTTCTTCCTCTTGGCCGGTCCTTGCGTCATCGAGGACGAGACTTCGCCTCTCTTTATTGCCGAGACCTTGAAAAACATCTGTCAGAAACTTGACATTCCTTTGGTTTTCAAAGGCTCGTATCGTAAGGCCAACCGCTCCAGGCTGGACTCCTTCACCGGCATCGGCGATGAAAAGGCCCTGAAAGTACTGCAAAAAGTGGCTAAGGAATTTGAAATTCCCGTGGTGACCGACATACACGCCGCTGAAGAAGCCGCCATGGCTGCCGAATATGTGGATATACTGCAAATCCCTGCTTTCCTCTGCCGCCAGACCGACCTGCTCGTAGCCGCCGCCAAAACAGGCAAGGCCGTCAACATCAAGAAGGGACAATTCCTCTCAGGCGAGGCCATGAGATTTGCCGTCGAGAAGGTTCAACAATCGGGCAACGACAAGGTCATGCTCACCGAACGCGGATCTATGTTCGGCTATCAGGATTTGGTGGTGGATTATCGCAACATCGCCGCCATGCAGCAGTTTGGCGTACCCGTCATCCTCGACGTCACCCACTCGTTGCAGCAGCCCAACCAAAGCAGCGGCGTCACAGGCGGACAACCCGAGATGATTGGCATCATCGCCAAGGCAGGCATCGCTGCAGGTGCCGATGGCATCTTCATGGAGACGCATCCCAACCCCTCCCAAGCCAAATCCGATGGCGCCAACATGCTGTGCCTCGACAAAGTCGAAGACTTGTTGAGACCACTGGTACGCATCAAAGAGGCCTTATAATGAAAAAGGCACCTTGCGGTGCCTCTCTCCTATTGCATGATCAAATTGGTTATCTGACCCGTCTTGGTGTCAAACACCAATTTCGTGTTTTGAAGTGGTGCCATCAACAAGGCGCCCAATTGATTGACAGTCATACGTTCCTCTGCCAAGGGTTTATTGCCACGCAACACCTTCACCAAGGCCTGCTCAGGCACGCGGTAGAAGACCTTGTTCTCATAGTTCATCGACTCGATGGCCGACTGACTCGGAGCATTGATGGCTTCGGTGGTGTTGAGCGACATGGTCTGCACCGAGATGGTCTCACCCGAACCTGCCGTACCCACTGTCAGACCTTCATATTCGGAGAACCTGGCCACGGTCTGCACGGGCGTCTCTTTATTAGGAATCACGTAAACGGTCTTCACAACGGTCTTGCTCTTACGTTGGCCGAGCAATAGTTGGGTGTATTCATCTTCCATCTCTTCCAGCTTCTGATACATCATGCGGAAGGTCTCAGGATTGGAGGCCATCTCCACATCGCCAGAAATCAGATAGAACTTTGCTTTGCGGATTTCCTCAATCTTGTCAGCCACTTCTTTGGCCAATTGACCATTCGATTTCCCAGTTGTAATTAAGCTGGTGACGTCTTTGCTGTAGGCTTTCGCTACTGATGCTTCGGGCTGTTCCTCCTTTACAGGGGCCACAGCCGTCTCTTCGCCAACGGCATTGCCAAGACCAACGCTACGGATAATGCCATTGGGCATCACGTCAAACAAAGCCTTGGCACCACCTCTTGCGCTACCGAACGTCACAAAGAACAAAGCGGAGGGATCGGGGCTTGCCACCGTCGACATCTTCACGTCGAGGAGCTTGTATTCGGTGGTCTCGTATTCCACCACGTCAGCATTACCCATATAGTTTTGGGCATAGTCAGCAAGAGGACTCTTCTCGAGCTTGGTCTCTTCAATGACAAAATCCAGCTTCAGCATAGTCTGAGGCAAAGAATAATACAAGCCATTCTGCTGCCCTGGCGTGACATTACGGGCAAAAGTAGTGACAATCTGAGCCTCGGCCTGACCCATCATGCAGGTCATGACTAACAAGGCAAGGGCAATCTTGGTAACAATCTTATTCATTTTCAAATTATTTAGATTCAAACTTCAAAAATACACATTTTCCGACAAATACACCTTTTTTATGCCGTTTTTTCCTTTCTGCTAAAAGCCAACAAGGCCATAAATGTCAATAAACCATTGATAATCAGTATTTCAAAGCCAATCTTATACCCACCAAACAACTGAGGCGAATACAGCTTCAAGAAATAACTGATGACAGGCGAGGCCACAGCGATGAATGGCACTGCCTTGTCGATGACCTTTCTGTTTTTCACAAACAACCCGAAAGTATAGAGGCCTAGTAAGGGTCCATAGGTGTAACCTGCAATATCGAACACCTTATCAATCAGTGACTCGTTGTGGAAAGGCCTAAATGCGATGATCACCAACAAATACAACAAAGCAAAAGCCACATGGATCCACTTGCGGCGTTGTGTGATCTGCTGTTCGGTAAGCTGTTTCTTGTCGAATTGCATGAAGTCGAAGCAGAAGGTGGTCGTCAATGCCGTCAAGGTGCCGTCGGCACTGGAATAACCAGCTGCCACAAGTCCGATAACGAAGACGATAGCCGTGAACTTGCTCAAGGAGAAAGCCACCGAGGGGAAGATCTTGTCGTTGACCACCACACCCGCTTCGTTGACTGGCAGTTGGAAGCCCGTCTGTTGGGCGTAATAAATCAGGGCGGCACCCAAGCAAAGGAAGAGCGCATTGACCACCACAAACAACAGGCTTGAAGTCATCACATTCTTTTGGGCATCACGCAGATTTTTGCAGGTCAGGTTCTTCTGCATCATATCCTGGTCCAAACCCGTCATCGTGATGGTGATAAACATGCCACTCAACAGCTGTTTTATCCAGAACTTATTGTGGGTCCAATCCGTCTCAAACACTTTGGTATAGCCTTTCTGCGAAGCCGATTTCAGCAGGTCGCCCAAGGAGATGTTCAAATTCTTCATGATGAACCATGCCGTCAGGAAAGCCGCCAGCAATAGGAATGTCGTCTGCAAGGTATCCGTCCAAACCACCGTTTTGATGCCACCCTTGAAGGTGTAAAGCAAGATGATGGCGATAAAGATGACCGCGGGCACCCAGAAGGGTATGCCCCATTCCTTGAAGACAAACTCATAAAGCACAAAGACAACGAGATACATCCTCAGAGCCGAGCCTAACAGACGCGACAGGATGAAAAACGCCGCGCCCGTTTTCTCCGACCTCGGGCCAAATCGCATCTCAAGATAGGAATAGATGGAAGTCAAGTTCAACCGATAATACAGCGGCAGCAACACCAATGCAATCACTGCATAACCTAGCACATAGCCAAACACAAGAGGCATATAGGTGAACTGCCCAGTATAAACGCCGCCCGGCACCGACATGAAGGTCACGCCCGACAAAGAGGCACCGATCATGCCGTAGGCCACCACAAACCACGGCGAGCTCTTGTTGCCTCGGAAAAATGCATTGTTGTCGGACTTCCGCGCCGTGAAGTGCGAAATCACAAACAAAAGGACGGTATACAAAACAAATACGGATAGTATTATGGTAGCATTCATGATGTTCTCATTTGGTTGTGCAAAAATAGGAATAAATGTCGGACATGAAAGAAAATCCTGTACTTTTGCACCCCGTTAAAAACAACACCCAATGAAAGGACTTTACACCGTTTTATTACTCATTGTCTCAAATGTCTTTATGACTTTTGCATGGTACGGACAGCTGAAACTGCTTGAAATCGTCCCCTCGTCGAAAGACTGGCCGTTGTTTCTTGTCATCTTGATGTCGTGGGGCGTCGCCTTGTTCGAGTATTCCTTCATGATCCCCGCCAACCGCATCGGTGCAATGCAAAACGGAGGTCCATTCAATCTTATCCAGCTGAAAGTCATTCAAGAAGCCGTTTCATTGACCGTGTTTACCGTTATCGTTATCACAGTGTTCAAGACCGAATCCTTCCGTTGGAACCATGTCATTTCGTTCCTGTTCATCATCCTCGCCGTGTTTTTTGCTTTCAAAAAGTAGGTTTTTGTTGCGAAAAACGTAAAAATGCATGATATTTGCGGACTGAAAAAGACACTATTAACTGACAACAAAGAAAGGAAATAATATGAAATTCTATGACATTGATTCAGTATTCACCTTCGGTAAATATGAGGGCATGACCATCGCCGAAGTGTATGAGAAAGACCCTAAATACCTGAAATACTGCGAAGAAAACATTGACGAATTCTATGTCTCCCCTTCCGTGATGCGCGAGTTGAAGTCGATGGGACGTGCCATCAACGACTCGGCTCTTTTGGATGTCAATTTCGACAAGATGAGCGACGATGAGATCGACAGCTTCATCAGCGGACATGAAGAAGAGGATGAATTTGACGAGTCGAAGCTAGAACGCGACTTCGACTGGGAGAACAACGACTTTGCCGACGATTCCCCGTTTGATGAGTTTGAGGACGAATTCGATGAAGAGGAATTCAACGATGAATTCGGCGACAGTTTCGACGAAAGTATTGACGGCGGTTTCGACGAATTGTATTGATTGATTACATAGCATAAAAAAAGCCACCAGCTGGTGGCTTTTTTTATGCTACATTGATACGTTCCGAAATGGAATACACTCGTTTTTCACGCTGCGTCGAGGTGATCATCTCGGCGAGGAAGCCCGTCGAGAAGAGCTGCACACCAAGAACAATGGCTAAGAGCGCGAAATAGAACAACGGTCTACGCGTCATGCCATAGACATGGAAGAACAGACGTGAGCAAGCCAGATACAAGGCGATAATGAAGCCCACCAAGAATGTAATGGAGCCCAACATACCGAAGAAATGCATCGGGCGGTTGCTGAACTTCGAGATGAAGTTGATGGTGAGCAGGTCGAGGTATCCGCGCACAAAACGGCTCATACCAAACTTACTACTACCGTATTTCCTTTTCTGGTGGTGTACCACCTTCTCCCCTATATGGGTGAATCCATTCATCTTGGCGATGACAGGGATGTAACGGTGCATTTCGCCGTACACTTGGATATTCTTCACCACCTCATTTCGATAGGCTTTCAGGCCACAATTGAAGTCGTGCAGCTTGATGCCCGACATCCTACGTGTAGTCCAGTTGAAGAACTTCGAAGGGATGTTCTTCGCAATCTTGGAGTCGTAGCGCACCTTCTTCCAACCTGAAACGAGGTCGTAGCCTTCCTCCTTGATCATCTTATAGAGTTCAGGGATTTCGTCGGGGCTATCCTGAAGGTCGGCGTCCATGGTGATGACCACATCGCCTTGCACCACCTTGAAGCCCTCGTTCAGCGCCGGTGACTTGCCATAGTTTCTTCTGAAACGCAGGGCCTTCACATTCGGGTTAGCTTGTGAGAGCTGCTGAATCACAGCCCAAGAGTTATCGGTGGAGCCGTCATCAACAAACACAATCTCATAGGAGAAGCTATGCTCGTCCATCACGCGACGAATCCACGCCTCCAGCTCAGGCAGTGACTCGGCCTCATTCAGCAAGGGTATAACAACGGAGATGTCCATAATTATCTGATTTCTGTTTTTCCGCCCATATAGGGTTGCAATGCCTTCGGGATGGCCACGGAGCCATCGGCGCAGAGGTTGTTCTCCAAGAAGGCGATCAACATACGCGGCGGGGCGACCACCGTATTGTTCAAGGTGTGGGCAAAATAGTTGCCGTTCTTACCTTTGATTCTAATCTTCAATCTACGAGCCTGGGCATCGCCAAGATAGGAGCAGCTGCCCACCTCGAAATACTTCTTTTGACGCGGTGACCAAGCCTCCACATCGAGTGATTTCACTTTAAGGTCAGCCAAGTCGCCAGAGCAGCATTCCAGCGTACGCACGGGGATGTCCATCGAGCGGAACAGATCCACCGTATTCTTCCACATCTGCTCATACCAGTAGTCGGCATCCTCTTGCTTGCAGAGCACCACCATCTCCTGTTTCTCGAACTGGTGGATGCGGTAGACGCCGCGTTCCTCAATGCCATGAGCACCTTTTTCCTTGCGGAAGCAGGGTGAATAGCTCGTAAGTGTGAGGGGCAAACTCTCTTCGGGCACGATTTGGTCGATAAACTTACCAATCATGGAGTGCTCACTGGTGCCGATCAGATAGAGGTCCTCGCCTTCGATCTTGTACATCATGGCGTCCATCTCGGCGAAACTCATCACGCCAGAGACAATCTCGCTGCGCACCATGAACGGCGGGATGCAGTAGGTGAAGCCACGCTCGATCATGAAGTCGCGGGCATAGGTGATGACAGCGGAATGCAGGCGTGCGATGTCGCCCATGAGATAATAGAAGCCGTTGCCGGCCACACGGTGGGCCGAGTCAAGGTCGAGACCATTGAACTTGGCCATGATATCGGCATGGTAAGGCACTTCAAAATCGGGCACCACGGGTTCGCCAAAGCGTTCTTTCTCCACGTTGAAGGAGTCGTCTTTGCCTACAGGCACCTCAGGAGCGATGATGTTGGGGATGGCATACATCACCTTAGTCAACTGATCCATCAGCGAAGTCTGCTGCTTGCCGAGTTGTTCCAGCTCCTGGGCGTTAGCCTCGACGAGTTTCTTCATCTCGTTGGCCTTTTCCACTTCCTTGTTCTTGAAGAGGATGCCAATCTCCTTGGAGATGGAGTTACGTTGCGAACGTAGGTCGTCGGCACGCTGCTGGCAGTCGCAGTATTGAGTGTACAGGCTGATAGCCTCATCGACGAGAGGCAGCTTGTTGTCCTGGAATTTCTTCTTGATGTTTTCCCTGACGATGTCGGGATTCTTAACTAAAAACTTAACGTCTATCATTGGTCTATCGATTTGCTTCGTAAAAACGGGCAAAGATAGGAAAAAATATAGAAAGGATGGAAAAATAATAGCAAAGGAATAAAAACAGACAAGCCCGCCAGCTGGTGCTGACGGGCTTTCCGCTATGGGTGGGCGGCGAACTACTTTTCCACGGTCTCCCGCAGTATCATCGTCGCGGCGGGGCTTAACTTCTCTGTTCGGAATGGGAAGAGGTGCGCCCCC
>CADADR010000013.1 GCA_902786745.1 uncultured Bacteroidia bacterium | reverse complement strand
CTTCGGGCTAGGCTCTCGCTGTGCCATCGCCCCAACGCTGAACGCCGCCAATAATAGGGCGACAAGTAGGTACTTTTTCATGGTGATATAGATTTAGATTATCAGTAAAACATCGATATTGATTTTTCCGCATTATTTGCCTTTAAACAAATCTTCCTCTAATTGGCTTTTCCAAGAACTATAAAACAATTTCGGCCATTCACTATCTGGAAAATCCTTAATTGGACACATTTTCATAATGTTTGGCACAACGGAGCGGTCATAGTGAAACACATGAAAACCTCCTTGCCGATCCACTCCAAAAAAACAAAAATGGTTCATAATGGTATTATAACTATCTCGACGTAAGGTAAAAACAAATGTTATTCCATGTGCATTGATGTATTTTGCCATCTCTGATTGGAATCCTCCATTATGCTTATGAATCTCAAACCCATCAAAAACAGCTATTAGTCCCCCATCCGAAGTCATTATTAAAGCATATTCCCGAAAAAGCCTTGGCCACGGATATTTTGACCTTCTATTCTTAATCCAAAACCAGAATCTTTCTACAAAAGGCCAAGTATCTCCTCTATGAATGTAATTCAGGATTTCACCATTCTCTACAAATTCTTTAGTAAGAGGGATGGTGTCATCGTAATAAGCCGTACATAAGTTTAAAACAAAAACAGAATCAAAGGGAGGGACTTGTGACATTTTGCGATACTGTCGCATTATGTCATTGTATTGCAATCGAATCTCCCTTTTTGTTGCAATCTTTTCAGTAATGTCCTGCGAAAACGCATCAATCACAAATAAAGACAATACGATGATAAATAGAATCCGTTTCATCTAAACCTCTTTTATCTTATTTTCAACCAACCCACATTGCGAGCATTCCAGATGTCGTATCCAGCCACTGGACGATATCCACCACCATTATTTATTGGAGCAGGATTCATCACTCTGAAACTATATTCAGAATATTGCTTACCCCACATATTAGTTCCAGTTTTGTAGGTGATGGTTTCGACACCAACAGCATGCCCAATCGTTCCATCAAGGTTCACCATGACCAATCCACCATTATTGATGACATCAAAGAGCTGTTAGCACAACCCATTATAATCCATATTCTTCTTGTTGAGGTATGCGGGATCCATACCCTTTTTGCTCGCATAATTGTATAAACTGGTAAGGTCTTGAGCCTTGCCTATCTCATCACGTGTACATTTCCCTTCAAAATAGTCTTGCTCTGTGAAATAAACAATACATGCCTGAACATCTGTTTCTGTCAGTTTGCCTCCTTGAACATCATTAAACCAACTTAAAACATCCTTGACACAATCGCTGGTTCCTTCTCCTTGATGAACAGATGGTACATTTTTGGGATTGGCATCGGCCGTCTGAGATGAGAGAATTGTTGGTTTCTGCATCCTATTGTAATAGCCACTTGCACCGAAGCTCCAGCCGCCCGAACCATAGCCTATTGATAGGCCGCCTCCGTAATAAGCGTTCATGTTGCTGTTGTAGTACAACCCTATTCCTGCATTAACTCCCCATCCGAAAGATCTTGTTCGACTGTTCAGACTATATGTGTAACTTCCGTTTCCTCCCACTGAAAAACAGCCGAATGACGCAAAACCAAAGCCAGAAGAGCTGAATGACCCTCCCGATGCGAAATTATAGTCGTAACCCACCTGGATGCCAACACCGGCCCCCAAGCCCGTCCCTCCTACCCGATAGGCAACCTCTCCATAAAAGCCAATGGATCCTCCGTTGGCCCAACTCACGTTGACACCAAACCCAAGAGGTATTCCTGCTGGTGTGAAATTCAGCCCTATACTGAATCCATACTGGTTAATGCTCCACGTCAGGAACTCCCCGCTCGGATCCACATACCTCAGCGGATTGTTCAGGCAATATGCATACCTGTTGAAGCTCTGCGAGAAGTCGGGAGCCTGCACATAGTTGTCCACCGAAAGGAAGCTGCTCATCACGGGGTCGTATATGCGGCCGTTCATGTTGATGAGGCCGAAACTGAAAAGATGCTCGTGGCCGGTGAAGCCGCGGTCGTAGAGCAGCACGCCGTTGTATTGTCCGCTCCACGAGGCGGAGGCACGCAGGTTGCCCCAAGCGTCGAAACTCAACTCCTGAAGCACGGTGCCCTGGTCGTCGGTGATGGTGGTCCAGCTGCCCAAGTGGTCCTTGTAGATATAACGCAGGGATTCGGTAGTGCCGTTACTCGTCACCGCAGCAAACACTCCCATGGGGCCGCTGATGAAGGTGTTCCACTGCGCATTGCCATTTTGGGTGATCAACTCGCAGTTGCCCAAATACAGTTTCTCGTAGGTGTTGCCATGGGTCATTTGGATGCGCTCGTGGTCGTAGCCGTATTGGTAGGCCACTTGGCCAACCAGGTTCTCGTTCTCGTCGTATTGGCTCAGCGTCTTCACCTTGTCGAACATCGTGTAGGCAATATCCAGCGACGGAGAGGCAAACGGGTTCCCAGCTATGGTTGCCGAGCTAACGGCATGGGGCTTCAGGTTGCCGTGTTGGTCGTAGGTGTTGTATTGCGCTCCGCTGAACACCGCCTGCCCATCGGCTTCCTTCGCAAGGATGCGTCCCAAGTCGTCATACGTCATGTCGCTGTCGGTCGTCCCGTTCAGGGTGACGGTCGTCAGGCGGTTCAGGTAGTCGTATGTGAAGGTCTCGGTGTTCGGCATGGCGAATTTGTCTTCCGTTCGAGCGGCTAAATTAGCAAAAATATCATAACTGTAGCCAAAATTTTGGATAATGTTCCCGTTTTTGCTGGCTTGTTGTGCAGAAAGCAGGTGCCTATCGTCATACTGGTAATAGGAATGCACGCCATTGCCCATCTCGTAATGGGTGATTTGTCCCAAGGCATTGGCTTCATGGGTCTTCCACAGCAGTTGGTTGTTATGACGAATTTCGGTCACGTTTCCTGTGGTGGCATCATAACCTTTCTCTATGGCATAGCCGCTTGGATAGGTCACTTCCCTGACGCGAAGCGGAAAGCCGTTCTGGTCGTCATAGGATCACCACCAATCCCAACAACCACGCAATACTACCGACATGCTTTCTCATTTATGAAACGATTATTGCAAACAAAAAAAAACAGCTATTCCTCCTTTTGCTTTCGCTTAAATATCTTCGTCCGTAGCATGAACACCGTCAGCGCGATCCAGAAGACGACCAAGACACCCAAGGTGATCCAAGTGGCCGTGAGGCTTTGCGGGGCGAAGCCCATCAGCAGCAGCACAGGGAAGCCCAACACAATGGCTGAAAGGGTCTGCAACACCAGGTTGTTGGCGGCAGGGGTCTCAAACTTCGGGTCAATCTCGCGCAGCAGGATCATGCCGTTGCTGGCGGTACCCGTCAGCATACCGAACATCGAGAAGAAACCCTCGTATTTGTAATCCGGGTAGAGGTGCTTGGAAATCCACAAAACATAGATAAAGGTGGCGACAGCACCCAAGGCGACAATGAGGATGAAAGGCAACAAAAACTTGCCAAAGTGCTCAAAGTTGATGGCCGCCGTACCCGCCACAATCATGATATCAAAGCAGAAACCACTGATGCGGTTGAGCATATAGTTGTTGATGTATTCGCGGCTCATCAGCTTGGCTTTCTTGAAGCCCTTCAAGGCGTTCTTAAAGAGGATGCCAAACAGCGTACCGATGAGGAAGTTGAAGCCCCACAGCATGGGTTTCAAGGTGTTGGTGCCGAAGTCACCCAACTCCATGCCCTGGATCCAGTTGGTGAACAGATAGACCAGAAAATACACGAACAGCACCATACAGATCTGTATGGAGAGCTTGTCGACCGACTCGGCATCGGGAATCTCGCCCTTGCTTTCATAGTCCTGTAACGTATTGACCTGAGCATCGGCGATTTTCTTCCTCGAAAGGATGCCTTTTCGGCGCAAGATGTTCATATAGATGACACCGACCACGCTACCCACCACGAAACCCGTGGCCGCAATGGAAAGGCCGAAGTCGGCACCTGGGAAGTCGATGCCCTGCTGCGCGGCCCAGCCCGTGAAGATCTTGCCGAAGTTCAAGGCCTGTCCCGGTCCCTGGCCATAGCCCATAGGCAACAGCAGACCAGCTGCATAGAACAAACGCCTGCCAAAGTAGAAGAACAGGATGGAGATGACGAGGCCCACGATGCCTTGTATGACATAGGTGGAAGCCGTCAAGGCACCCGTCTCAATCACCTTCATCGGCGTGGATCTCGATTCAATCTTGTTGTTCTTCAAGGCCAAGGCCACGAAGCCCAAGCCCAAGGCATGATAGGTCACGATTTCCATCATCGGCTTGTTGATGATTTCGCGGCAGCTGGGGAACTGTTTGAAAATGAGTAGCAATAAGCCTCCCAACAAGGCAGAGGGCAGCAGACTCTTGTTCAAGAACGGGACCTTGGTTCTCAGCACATTGCCCAAAAGCAAGGCCGTCGCCAAAATACAAAACTGAATCAACCATTGCCAAGCTTGAGGCTGGTCAAAGGTCATTACTGAAACATCAAGTATCGTCATGATTTAACGCTTTGAAATTAGTCCGCAAACGTACTATTTTTTTTCATACAAAACAAATTCTTACCTTTGCAGCATGAAAAAACCACTGCAGCTCTTCTTCACCTTTTTCAAGATCGGGGCCTTCACCCTCGGCGGCGGCTACGCCATGCTGTCGATGGTGGAGAAGGCCGTCGTCGACCAGAAGAAGTGGATCCCCAACGACGAGTTTTGGGACATGATCGCCGTGGTGCAGTCGCTCCCAGGCGTGTTTGCCGTCAACACGGCCCTGTATGTCGGGCATCGCGTGGCTGGCAGAAGTGGCGCCTTCGCCGCCATGCTGGGCGCCATCATCCCATCCATCACCATCATTTTGCTTTTGGCAACCGTCTTTCGTGAGTACCGCGACCAACCCGTGGTGGAGCGCATCTTCAAGGGCATCCGTCCCTGCGTGGTGGCCCTCATCCTCGCCCCTTCGCTGCGTATGATCAAGTCGGCCAAGGTAACCTGGAAGACCGCCATCATCCCCATCGCCACAGTGTTTCTCATCTGGTGGTGCAAGATCTCGCCCGCCTATGTCATCCTTGCCGCCATCGCAGGCAGCCTTATTTATGCGCTGATCATAAGCAGACGCGAGACTGCGAGACTACGAGACTGCGAGACACCTCGAAGTCCCGAAGTCCCGAAGTCCCGAAGTCAAAAAGGAAAGGAGGCCGAGTCATGATTTACCTGCAACTGCTTTGGGTCTTTGTGAAAATCGGCGTATTGGGCTTCGGCGGTGGCTATGCCATGCTCTCCCTCATCCAACACGAGGTGGTGGACCATTACGCTTGGATGAGCACCACCGACTTCGCCGACATGGTGGCCATCTCGCAGATGACCCCTGGTCCCATCTCCATCAACCTGGCGACCTACGTGGGCTACACCACGGCGGGCCTCGGCGGCTCGTTGCTGGCCTCCTTTGCCCTATGCCTGCCTTCTGTCATCATGGTATATCTCATCCTCAGGCTCTTCATGAGCAAGCGAAACAACGCCTTGATGGACAATACCCTGAAAGGCTTAAAGCCCGCCATTGCCGGACTCATCTTCGCCGCTGGCCTCTCCATGATGAACCTGCAGAACTTCCCCGACTTTGGCTGCGGACAATACAACATCAGCGTCATCATCTGCGTGCTGGCGTTCGTGGCCTCCTATTTCTTCAAGGCCAATCCAATATTGTTGATCATATTGTCGGGCGTGGTGGGGTTCTTTGCGTATTAGCGTCCAGCCATCATTCCCATATCCACTGTCACCATAGCCGCCAACGCCTCCACTAACACGACGGCACGCGGCAAAGCGCACACATCATGCCGTCCCTCAATGGCGATTTGGCAGGTCTCCCCTGCCCGATTCACGGTCTGTTGAGGCTGGGCTATGCTTGGGATAGGCTTGAAAGCCACACGGAAAACAACATCGTTCCCGTTGGTGATGCCGCCTTGGATACCGCCCGAGTGATTGGTCGCAGTGGTGATTTTGCCATCCTTATTAATAAAGGTGTCGTTGGCCTCTGAGCCTTTCATACCTGCTAAGGCAAAGCCGTCGCCCACCTCAAAGCCTTTCACGGCAGGCAGGCTAAACATGGCATGAGCCAACTCGGCAGAGAACTTGCCAAACATCGGTTCGCCCAAGCCTGCAGGCACACCCGTGATACGGCATTCGACGATGCCACCCACGGTGTCACCCTCTCTGCGAGCCTTTTCTGCGTCGCCCATATCGGTAACCTTAGCTAAGATCTGAATACCTTTCTCTTTCAAAACCTGCTTGGCGACGGCACCTGCCACCACGATGGGTAAGGTCGTCCGTGCCGATGCCCTGCCGCCGCCGCGCCAGTCGCGGAGGCCATACTTTTGTTCGTAGGTGAAGTCAGCATGCGAAGGACGATAGACGTCTTTCAGTGCCTCGTAATCCTCTGGCTTGCAGTCCTCATTGCGCACCATAAAGGCAATCGGAGTGCCCAAAGTGACGCCATCGAGCAAGCCTGAGAGCCACTCGATTTGGTCTGTTTCTTTGCGTTGCGATGCTGTTGAGGATTGTGCCGTCTTGCGTCTAAGCAATTCGCTATCAATGAAATCGAAATCCAGTTTCAATTGCGAGGGGCAGCCGTCGATGATGCCACCGATAGCCGTGCCGTGCGACTCGCCAAAGGTGGTGAGTCTGAAGATGTGACCAATAGTATTCATGAGGCAAAAATACAAAAATCGACAGAATTTTGTATTTTTGCAGCCGCAATGGACAAAAAGAGCACAAATAGCAACATCAAGATCAAAAACAAGCGTGCCACGTTCGAGTATTTCCTCGTGGAGACGCTGACTGCAGGCATCGTGCTGACCGGCACGGAGATTAAGTCCATCCGTGGCGGCAAGGCGAGCCTAGCGGATTCATATTGCAGCTTCAAAGGCAATGAATTGTTTGTCATCGGCATGCACATCGCCGAATACGCCCAAGGCACCTACAACAACCACGACCCCAAACGCGACCGCAAGCTGTTGCTCAACGCCCGCGAACTGCGCAAACTGAAGAACAAAGTGCAGGAGAAAGGCTTCACCATCGTGCCCGTCACCCTATTCATCAACGAGAACGGCCTAGCCAAATTGGACATTGCACTGGCTCGAGGCAAACACTATTACGACAAGCGCGAATCCCTTAAGACCAAGGACTCGAAGAGGGAGTTGGAAAGGATGGAGAGATATTAGTTGTCAATTGACAATTGATAATTGATAATTGATAATTGACAATGAAGGTTGTCTGGATTAGAAGCTGAAGCAATAGCCTACACGGATCGAAATCGGTGCTGAGTAAGGTGTACTCCAAGCCGAGCTCTGATCGCCACCCCAGCTCAGGTTGTAGAGCAACATATAATACACGAAACTTCCCGCGTAAGTATATTGACGGTAGCCGCCTCCAACGAAAACGCTGTTGAACCACCGGCTCCCCGCCGTCTCATGATTCCAACGTGCAAAGCCATACATCACCTCATCCTCGACATGGAGGAAGAGTCCCTTGTACACCTGACAATTAGTATAAGGTGCCACGCCGAAATAATGGGCATAGGTGCTGCCATAGACACGGTTGAAATCGCACGACAAGTCATACACCCCACGAACACCCACTTCCCATGGGCTGAAGATGCGATAGCCTATCTGAGGAGCGATGGAGACATTGAGATAGTTGCCGTACATGCCGCCGCCAACGTTACCACCGACGACGAACTTCCCTTTCATATCCGGCACATCGGGAAGCAACTGAGCCGAGGCCTTGCCAGCCCAGCCGAAAAGCATCAAACAAAGCGATGCGATGATTGCAAAACGTTTCATATTCGTGATATTTTGCGCAAAAATACAATAAAATCCGAATCCAGCCGTATCAATAAATAATTTATCTTTGCCCCTTCAAAACACCGTCATGAAAAAACAACACATCTTATATCTTATGCTGGCTTTGCTGTTTCTGGGCTATTCCTGCAAAAAGGAGAATCCCATCAGCAACGACCCAAGCCTAAAGCTCTCATTTTCAACCGATACCCTGCTTTTCGACACCGTCTTCACCTCATTGGGTTCAACCACACACCACCTGATGATCTACAATAAGCATGACGACGATCTGAAGATCAGCTCCATAAGACTCCTTGGCGGCGAAGATTCGCCCTACCGCCTCAACCTCGACGGCGAGAGCGGCACCGAATTCTACGACAAGGTCATCCCCGCCAACGACAGCCTCTTCTCCTTCATGCGCGTCACCATCAACCCGAACGACCTCAATTCGCCTTTCGTAGTGGAAGATGAGCTGGAGTTTATCACTAACGGCAACACACAGACGGTCAAGCTGATGGCTTGGGGACAAAACGCCAACTACATCGTTGCTGACAAGGTGGTGATCATCGGCGGAGAGCCTTATCCTTACCATATCGTTGCCGATAGCCTGCAAACCACGGTGTGGACCAAAGAAAAGCCTTACGTCGTCTACGGCTATGCACTCATTAACTCGTATGGAACCCTAAGAATCGAAGAAGGCACTCGCATCTACTGTCACCAAAACGGCGGCATTCTTTCGTGGAGCGACGGACAACTTATCATCGACGGAACCGCCGAGGAACCTGTCATCATTCAAGGCGACCGTTTGGAACCTTATTACCAAAACACGCCAGGGCAATGGCAACAGATATTAATGATGGATGGTCGCGCCGGAGCTGACCATCGCATCAGCCACGCCATCATCCGCAACGGCACCATCGGCCTCAACAGCCAATCGGTACTGAAACCTACGGAATGCGCCTTGCGTATCGACAACACCATCGTTGAAAACCAAAGCGGCTACGGCCTGTTCTCCATCCTCTATGCCGTTGAGGCCAAGAACTTCGTCATCGCCAACTGCGGTTTTGCCAACTTCTGGGCCTTCGGTGGCGACTACCGTCTGGTGCACGGCACCATAGCCAACTATTGGGACGCCAACGAGCACAACAAGAACCTCGCCGTGCAAGTGACGAACTATGCCAAAGACGCACAGACGGAACAGCTGTTCTACTATCCCTTCCACATGGAGATGGACAACTGCATCGTCTACGGCAAGCAGAAAGACGAGTTCTCAACCCAGTTTAGTGCCGAGGCCGACTCCACCTTCGTGCTCGACCACTGCTTGGTCAAATCCGAGAAATTCAACGGGAACATGGCTGGTTTCAACCATTGTCTGTTCAATTTGGAACCTTATTTCGCAGACTATAAGGGCAATTTTCATATCGATAGCATCGCCTCATCCGTCATCGGCACGGGCAATCCCATCTTCGGCAACGAAGTGCCCTACGACCTCGACGGCGTCGCCAGGGCTGGCATGCCCGACATAGGCGCCTATCAGTATATTCCGAACTAATACACCACCTTCACATTCAAGGTCTTGGTGTTGCCTGCACCATCGGTCACCACCACCTTAACCTTGTTGGTGCCTGCCTTGATGCGGTCGTCGAACTCATAATAGAGCAAGGCGTTCTTGGCGTCGTATTGGCCTAGCACCCACGCATCGTTGAGATAGATGTTATAGGTGTCGACTCCCGTCATGTCGTCGGAAATCTTGAAGCGCAGCGACTTCAGCGCCTTCACCGACTGTCCGTCCTTGAAGTTGGACGCCGATACCTTGGGAGCCACCGAGTCAATCTTGATGGTGTACTCGCCCATGGTGCGCGTCTCCACCTCCATAGCGCCGTTTTTCATCTTACCACCCAGCGACGACACCTTACCGTTTTTGTCGATGCAGGCGATATACATCCTTGAATCGCGGACCCATTCCTCTTGGGGTCGGATGCGCACCTTGAAGCTCTTGAACGTCGTCATTTCCTCATCGCCGAAACGGTAGATACGTGAGCAGCAGCCACGTTCATCGCGTTGTCCTGTCTGTATCCACTCATCGCGGAAGAGCGTGTTCTTCTCAATCGTCACGCTGAAGTCATCGATAATGATCTCCGAATTCAGCGAGCCGTCGGCCTTCACGAAATACTCGCTGCGGCGGCGTTCGGGACGTTCCACCTCCACAGGAGCCACACCCACGAGCTTGTAACGCAACCTTGCGGTGTTGCCGGCAAAGTCGCTGATCTTGAAGCAGACACTCACCGTATCGCCTTCAGCCACCGTCACCGTTCCGTTTTTTACAGCAATCATGTGCAGCCTGTTGTTCGGGTCGGTCTCGGTACGCACATAGCTCGATTTCTTCTGCTTGTAATGACGGTAGTCGAGCAGGCTGTTCACATAACGCGGCTCGCTGTAGGAGAAGCTATCGGCCTCCACCTGGAAAGCCAACACATCGTCGAGATAAAGCTCATAGAGATAAGGGCCGTTCTTATTCGTGGAGGTACCCACCTGGTCGTAGGTGCAGATACCAAAAGCAATCTCTCCGTTGGCATACACGAAAGGCCGGTCTTTCAGGCTATAGCGTCCATTCTCGCCTGCCACCGAGAAATACATCGGCTTGATGCCGCCTTCCAGTTGCGCCTCGTCGCCTACGGGATATACCGACGCGCCCAAGATCATAGGCTTTACGTTGTCTTCGATCTGATAGCCAAAATACAAGGGATTGACGGGTTTCTCGCTATCTGTATGACGGATTTCAAAATGCAGATGGGGTCCGCCGGAGCCACCCGAGTTGCCCGAATAAGCAATCAAATCGCCCTTCTTGACGGGGAATTTGTCCTTGTCGGGAAAGATCTGCGCAGCAAAGGTCTTGTTCTTATATTGGTATTGCTTGACATACTTGGCGATCTCACCTGAGAAACGCTGCAAGTGGGCATACACCGAGGTATAGCCATCATAATGCGTGATATACAACACGTTACCATATCCGTAGGGCGACACCCCGATGCGGCTCACGTAACCGTCGGCCACGGCATAGATCTTCTTCCCCTCTACCGCCTGTGTCTTGATGTCGAGACCCGCATGAAGATGGTTGGGGCGCAACTCACCAAAGGTGGCGGAGAGATAGATGGGGATGTCGACGGGCTTGCCATACTTGGGGAAATTCTCTTGAGCCATAAGGCCTATAGAAGCAAAAAGTAGCGAAACGAGAAGGAAGGAACGCGTTTTCATAGTCTCAGTTTTCTTATTGTTGAAATAATGTGCAAAGATACGCCATTTTTCCTATTTTTGCAACGGGAAAACAAAGAAAAACGATGCGTCGTCACACCAGAAAAGAGATATTCCAGGAATGGCTTTCATCGCCATACATGCTGCTGATTTACAGGCTGCTGGCCATACTACTAGCCATCAGCATCAGTCGCTGGATGCTCTATCTCTTCAACTCCCAGTTCTTCCATCAGTTGAACCTGAGGCAGGCCACGGGGCTCTATGTGAACGGCATGCGTTTCGACCTCCCTATAGTCATCGGGCTCAACCTCCTGGTCATCCTGTTTTATTGTCTTCCCTCCAAAGTCATCTATAACAAGGGCCTACAGCGTTTCATCGACATCGTATATGTGGTCGTGAATTCCTTGGCCATCCTGCTGAATTTCATCGACATCGTTTGTTTCAATTTCTTTGGCAAGCACCTCACCATCGACTTCTTGAAGATCCTAGGCAACTCCGACGAAGTCTCGTTTGGTGTCATCAAACAAGTCTTCTTCGACTATTGGTACCTCCTGGTCATCTTCATCCTTTTCGTGCTGATTCTCATCGTGGTAGCCCAGCACACCCGACTCCGCAAACACGAGAAAGAAGAGCCTCCGCACTGGCATCTCAAGCAATCCATCAGCTTGGTGATCATGCTGGTCCTCTCCGTCATCGCCTGGAGAGGTGGATGGCAGGCCAAACCCATCACCATGAAGACGGCCATGCAATATGCCGACCCGCAAAATGCGCCCATCCTACTCAACACGCCGTTTTGCCTGCTACACACGCACGAAAACCCACTGCAGATCATAGATAACCCCGAAAGAGTGCCCTTCTCGCCCATCCACGAGGACTTGAACGCCAACAGGTTCCTGGTCAGCGACAGCCTTGGCGTCGATACGACGGCCAACAACGTGGTCGTCCTCATCATGAAAAGCATCGGTCAGGAGATGATCGGTTATTACAACCCCGAACGACGCTTCAACCTCACGCCTTTCTTGGACTCCATCCTAGCCAACAGCCTCACCTTCAACGGTATGGCTAACAGCAGAAGAAGCCTCGAGGTATTACCTTCCATCCTTGCCAGCATCCCCTCGATTATGGAGAACGACTTCGTCAGGTCGCCTTATGCCGACAACGACTTCGACGCTTTTGCACAGCACCTGCAACAAAAGGGATACAACACCATTTTCATGCATGGCGGCAGAAACGGCGTACAAGGCTTCGACGTTTTCTCACGTCGGGCTGGGTTCAAGAACTACTTCGGCCGCATCGAATATGGCGATGACAGCGACTACGACGGACAATGGGGTATCTACGACGGTCCTTTCTTACAATACGCCGCCTCCACGATGAGCAGGGTTCACGAGCCCTTTGCCACCACCATTTACATGCTCTCCTCGCGCTATCCATACAAAGTGCCATACGACTTCAAGCTACCCGAGGACAGCTATTTCTGGACGGGCTTCGAGAAGACCGTCTATTACACCGACTGTGCCTTACGCGACTTCTTCGAGACCGCTTCGACGAAGCCCTGGTTTGACCGCACTCTGTTCGTCATCACCTCCGACTGTTCCAACAGCGAGCACTTCAACCCAAGATACAGCAACGTCTGGGGCATGTATTCCATCCCCATCGCCTTCTATCAACCCAGCCGCATCAAGCCTGTGAAGTGTGAAGAGATCGCCGAGCAGATCGACCTCGGTCCCTCCATCCTCTCCGCCTTGAAAGTCAACGACACGCTGCTCTCGTTCGGGCGCAACCTCTTCGACACCCTCAGCGAGCCTACCTTCATCAGCTACTTCAACCTCACCTACCAATACGGCGACGGCACCTATCTCGTGCAGTCCGATGGGCAAGACCCCTTCGGCATCTACAAGCCCATAGACGACCCCGTCTTGAACGACAACCTTATCGATAGGCTGCAATGTTCCGATATCTTCGCCAAGCTTTACGCCTTCTTGGAAGAATACAGCAACAGGATGATCCAGAACAAACTCAAACCCACCTACGATAGTATCCATGAGCAAGCAGAAGATACGATTCATCATTAACCCCATCTCAGGCACAAAGCACAAGGACCAGCTCCCGAGCCAGATTGAGGCCCATCTCGACCATACGAGGTTCGACTATGAGATCTTTGTGTCGCAATATGCAGGCCATGCCGCCATCCTTGCCAAAGACGCCGTCAACCAGAACGTCGACATCCTGGCCGTGGCGGGTGGCGACGGCTCCATCAACGAAGTGGGCACGCCACTCATCGGCACCGACCTCGCCCTTGCCGTCATCCCATGCGGCTCGGGCAATGGCTTGTCGCGCTGCCTCGACCTCCCCTTGGACCCCGTGAAAGCCCTGCAGGTCATCAACGGCGGCCACAAGCGCAAGATAGACACCGTCGACATCAACGGCACGCCTTTCATCAGCATCTCGGGCACAGGCTACGACGCCAAAGTGGCTGAAGACTACAGCAAAGACCCACGCAGGGGATTCGATACCTATTTCAAATACATTTTGCGCAACTACATCACCATGAAGGAGCAGCCCTACACCATCGTCATGCCTGACCAGACGCTGGATGTGCAGGCCTTCTTCATCTCGTTCGCCAACTCCAACCAGATGGGCTACGACTTCCCCATCTCACCCCATGCCTCGTTGTGGGATGGCAAAGTCGACCTCTGCATCGTGCAGAAACCCAATCCCCTGGAGCTGCCCATCATGGGGGGCTTCATGATTGACGGCATGATGGACAAGGCACCGAAAGTGAAGATCATACAGACCCCCGAGGCCACCATCATTCGTCCCAAAGCCGACGTCATCAACCTCGACGGCGAATCCGTCATGATGGAGAAAGACCTCCATATCAAAGTCAACCCATTAAGTCTCAACATCATCTGCCATGAAACACAAAAGTGACAACAACGGAACCGTCTACTCCACCAACCCCGACTACGTGTTCGACTATGGCGAGGAAGAGGTAGTGACCCTCGAGCCCGCCAAGCAGAACCTACGTGTCATGCTCGACAAGAAACAAAGGGCGGGCAAGAAAGTGACGCTCATCACCGGATTCAAAGGCTCTGACTTCGACTTGGCCGTCTTAGGCAAGGAGCTGAAATCGGCCTGTGGTGTGGGCGGCAGCGTCAAAGACGGTGAGATTTTGCTGCAAGGCGACTTTAGGGAAAAGGTGCTGGCCTTGTTAGTGCAAAAAGGATATACAAAAACCAAAATCAGCGGAATATGATTGAAAAATACATAGAAATACTCAATGGCATTGGCGAAAGCATGCATTTTGGCGCCACGACTTCGCTGGCCATCGCCGAAGGTATTGCCGTCGCCTCATTGCTTGCCGTCGGTCTTTTGCTCTATTTCCTTGCCCGTTTCATCGTGAGCAAGACCGTTTATGTACTGATTAAAAAAACACCATCGAAATATGACGACTTGTTGATAAAAAACAAGGTGTTTGTGCGTATCTGTCTGCTCATCCCGGCCATCCTCATCAAATATTACATCAAGGATGCCATGCCCGACTTTCCCGATGCCGCCGCCATTATTATCAAGATCACAAAAATCTATGAGATCACCGTTTACGCCTCTATCTTGATGGCCTTGGTGAACACCGCACATGAGCTC
The DNA here is from genome assembly GCA_902786745.1 of uncultured Bacteroidia bacterium. Classification (GTDB taxonomy): domain Bacteria; phylum Bacteroidota; class Bacteroidia; order Bacteroidales; family F082; genus Limimorpha. Next base: position 58,078 of record CADADR010000013.1, on the reverse strand, counting down.
TACAACTCCTTTGAGACCTCGAAGCTAAAGCCTATTGAAGGTCTGGTTCAAGTCATCAAAGGCATCATCATCGCCATCAGCGTGTTGCTCATCACCACCTTCCTCTTGGGCAAGAGCCTTTACAGCATCATCATTGGCTTGGGCACTATCTCAGCCGTTCTGATGCTAATCTTCCAGGACTCCATCAAAGGTTTTGTGGGCAGCATACAGCTGTCAATCAACGACATGCTCCGTATCGGCGACTGGATTGCAGTAGGCAATGCCGACGGCACCGTGCAAGAAATCAACCTCACCACCGTGAAGGTGCAAAACTGGGACAACACCATCACCACCATCCCGACCTACCAATTGGTTTCAAGCCCCTTCACCAACTGGCGCGGCATGTCGGAGTCGGGTGGCCGCCGCATCGCACGCAGCATCAATATCGACGTCAATACCATACGCTATTGCACGCCCGAGATGCTGGAGAAATACAAGCAGTATTCCTTGGTGAAAGACTACATCACGCAGCGTGAAGAGGAGATCCTAGAATACAACAAGGCCAACAATATCGACACCAGCCAGGTCTTGAATGGACGACAGCAGACCAACCTCGGCATCTTCCGCGCCTATATCAAGGCCTACCTCAACAACAACCCGAAGCTGAACCACAACCTAACTATGATGGTGCGCCAACTGCAGCCCACCGAGTTTGGTGTGCCGTTGCAGATTTATGCCTTCAGCAGCGACAAGCAATGGGTCAATTATGAGGAGATACAAAGCGACATCTTCGACCATATTATTTCGGCTGCGCCGATGTTTGACCTCAAGATCTATCAAAAGCATTAGTGATAATTGAGAATTGAGAATTGAGAATTGACAATTAAATATGTTGGATTTTTGATTTGAGAAGTGAGAGGTATGAATGCTGGAGTTGTCTTTACGGAGAAGTATTTGAGGCTAATGTTCAAGTCGTTGCGCGACGCCACGCCTGATGAGGTGATGGAGGAGCTGGAGCATTGTCGCCGCGAGAACCGCCGCCCCGTGCGCGTGCCACGCTATTTCAGAGGTTACTTCACCGAAGAGAAATACCAAGCCTCTACAGGCTTCGAGATGCAGGTGTTCAAGCACGAAGAAAAACCGAGGTCCCTGAGCCGGTCGAAGGGCCGACCCTCACGCCGTCTCATCCTCTATCTCCACGGCGGCGCCTTCATCTACCCACCCGTGTTTTTCCATTGGCGCTTCCTCCACGACCTCGCCCTACGCACGCATTGCGACACTTTAATGCCGGTCTATCCCAAATCGCCCGAATACGTTTGCGAATATTCCGTTAAGACCGTTTTGGAGTATTACAAAAACATTTCCGAATCCAAACAATACGATGAGATCCATCTCGTTGGCGACTCGGCTGGGGCTTGTTTATGCCTCGTGGTAGCACAGGAAGCCCACAAGAACGGCTGGCAGAAGCCTGCCACCACTACCCTGCTTTCGCCTTGTGTCGATCTCAGCCACACCAAGGAAAAAGAGATGCGCGCCTTGCAAGACAAGGACTGCATGCTCCAACTCGACCGTGTCATCACCTTGAATGCCATCTGGCAGTCCGATCTGCCCGCCCAACATCCTTGGGTCAGCCCCGTGTTCGGCGACTTCAGCGGCGTCGACAACCTAAGCGTCTACTTCGGCTCTGACGAAATCCTACAACCCGACGATCTCTTCCTAAAAGAGATGTACGAAAAAGCCGGCAAGAAAGGTTGTTTCCACGAGTTTGAGGGCATGTTCCACACCTTCGCCATGTTCCCCATCCCTGATGGGTTCAAGGCGGTAAAAATGATAGCAAAAATCATTACATCTAAATAAACTCCAATTCATCATGCAGAAATTCAAAGACATAATCAAAGAAGAACTCAAAGGGTGGAAGCCATTCGACGTCATCTGGCTGGTGACGGTGAGTGTGGTCATCACGGTGATGTCCATCCTGTTCAAATATGACAAGACCAGCGACCAATTCTACTGGATCCACATCGTGGCAGCGACTTGCGGCATCATCAACGTGGTATTAGGCGGCAAAGGCAAGCTCTCCAACTACCTCTTCGGCTTCATCCACTGCTGCCTGATGATTTACATCACTTTGATCTCAAGACTCTATGCCGATTTTGGTGTGACCGTCTACAACTTCGTCATGCAGTTTGTGGGCTTCTTCACCTGGGCGAAGAACATGAACCACGAGACCCATGAGGTGATGAAGATCCATATGACCAATAAGAACAGGTTGATCTGTCTCGCCATCATCGTGGCGGGCACCATCGGCTTTGGCCTGCTGATGAAACACTTCACCAACGATCTCGCCCCCTTCGCCGACTCGGCCAAGGCCGTGATGCAGGTGGTAGCCATGATACTGATGGTCAAGATGTTCAGCGAACAGTGGTGGCTCTGGATTGCCATCAACTGCGTCAGTATCTTCATGTACATCAAGGCGGGCAACTTCCCCATCACGATGATGTATGTCGTTTACCTTGTCAATTCCATCATCATGTGCGTGCGCTGGGAAAAAGAAGCCATTTCCAATGACAAACTGCTCAAATGAAAGACACACAACGTAATACAAAGCTAATCGGAGCCATAGCAGTGGCCATGTCAGCCATGCTTTGGGGTGTGGATGGCATATTGCTCACGCCACAGCTCTACAACCTCAACACCGCCTTCGTGGTCTTCGTCATCCACCTCTTCCCCTTCCTGCTGATGAACGTGTTCTTCTTTAGGGAATACCGTCACTTGAAGACCATGTCGCGCTCCGACCTGATCTATTTCCTGCTCATCGCCTTGTTTGGCGGTGCCTTGGGCACCTTGGCCATCGTCAAGTCGCTGTTTTTGCTGCATTTCAACAACCTTTCGGTCGTGGTGCTCTTGCAAAAGCTCCAGCCCGTCTTTGCCGTCATCTTAGCTCGTATCATCCTGAAAGAGAAGATCAAAAGACATTTCGCACTTTGGGCCTGTGTCGCCCTCATCGGTGGCTATTTCCTCACCTTCGGCTGGGCCCTCCCCGACTTCAGCACCGAAGGCATCACCACGGTCTATGCGGCCTTGCTCTCACTGTTGGCGGCCTTCTCGTTTGGCAGTTCCACAGTGTTTTCCAAGAAGATTTTAGGCAACTATTCCTTTGTCACCTCCACGTTTTTCCGTTATGGCTTCACCACGCTGATCATGCTGGTTATCGTGCTGTTTGCCGGCCATATCGGCGATTTCTCACAGATCACGCCGCGCAACTGGCTCTTCATCGCCCTCATCGGCCTTACGACAGGTTCGGGAGCCATCTTCCTGTATTACTATGGCCTACGCCATGTGAGGGCCTCGTTGTCCACCTTCCTTGAGCTAATGTATCCCATCACCGCCGTGGTACTGGATTACTTCGTCAATGGCACAAAGTATTCGCCCGTGCAGTGGGCAGCGGCCTTTGTGATGCTGTTTGCAATTGTGATGCTTAATGTAGCTGGAAAAGAAAAGGAATAGATTCCCTACGGGAATGGAATTAGGCATATAGTGACAAGCGGCGGCTATTAGCAGTTTTCTGTCAGTAGCTGTCTCAAGCCGCCGTTAATAACAATAAATAGTACTCCATTCCCGAAGGGAATATCATCAAATCCAAATTTACCAATTATTCCCGTTTTTTGTTTATTTTTGCAACATCAACAAAAAAGTAACACCATGGACAACGAAATCAAGAGAATCTATTCCGGCTCAGTCGTCGATGCCGAGTTCATCGGCAGCGTACTTGAGCAGAACGACATCCAGTTCCTCATCCGTAACTTCCAGGAAGAGAGCCTGTGTGCCGGCTGGGCTGCCAGCACCATCAAAGGCGACGCCTCGGTGTATGTCTTCGACAAGGACTACGACAAGGCCATGCTGCTGCTGGACGAGATCAATGCAGCAGAGATGGAAGAAGAGCTTTGAATGTGAAAACGTTCGTTGAAGTTGCGGTTTGCAACATTTTCACTTCCCATTTGGGAAAAAGTTTTATTTTTGCACAAAATAAATAAGCATGGATTACGAGGATAATAATAATCAGACAAGCATGGCTTCCGATCCATCTGCAGCGTTGTACTATGGCTCAAGCACAAAGCTAAGAGAAAGTGGGATCATCTCCGAATTATCACAACTTGACAAAACAGATACCCTATGGATTATCCGTTTTTTGCAAAGGCAGCTTGAATTGATGAAAATTAAAGAACCTCAAAATCAAGAAACCGACATTGACCCCATGTATGGTTTGCAGTATTTGAGAAGCATCCACAATGGGATGCCGAGTTTTGAAGACCTTCGTGCCAAGCATATCCAAGAAAAATATGGCATCTAAATGAAAGTTTTCATCGATACGAACATATTCGCAGAATACATTTTTGACAGAGCGCAAAGCACATCTGTTCAGAAACTATTCCAAGCTATCAAAGATGGGGAGATTGAAGCCATTACCTCGACGGCTTCCATTTACACCATGACTTATATTACGGAACAAATGTTGAAACTAAAAGGCATTCATCGCCCAGAATTGACCGAGCAAGTTCGCAAAATCATTGATAGTTTATTGCTATTGGTACACATTGGAAACTTAGAACACTCTGATATGATTGATGCTGCAAACGACCTTTCTTTTTCAGACATCGAAGATGCTTTTCAATACCATTGCGCATTGAAAAACCAATGCAATTTCTTAATCACCATTAATTCAAGGACTTCAACCAAGCAAACCAAGAATTGATGAAAGCCATTACGCCTAATGAATTTGCAAGCAGCTACTTGGCTTGATGCCTATGTGCGACTACAAGACAGAAGCCACCAAGAAGACGCTTGGAAGCTTTACCATGAGGGGAATCAGATTATTCCTTATTCTGAGGCGTTTTCACTATAGTTATTGTAACGTGCCGTAATGGAACAAGGGTTAGTTCTGACGCGCGGAGCGCACAGGACGGACAGATTGACCATGGCTGCGGGAGACGTAGCTCATGCTGCAGTAGTCCGAATTGAAGTTGAGGCGCCACGCGTTGTTCGGGTAGCCTGTGTCAAGCGACCGCGACCAATAGAGGCCGTAGGAGCCTGCGTCGTAGAGCTCACTGTCCCAGCGGGTGCCAGCGGCAGGAAGGAAGACCGACTGCCCATTCTTCTTCGAGGTGAAAAGCCTGCCCTTCACGCCGTTTTTGGTCGTCCATTGGTTTGTGGTGTTCGCCAGCAACTCGTCCCATTGCGACTTGCTCGGCGTGCGCCAGCCACTGCCCCAATTGGCCGTGGCCGGGTCGTCGCCACTCTGCAATGCGGTCAAGTCGTCAGTGAATCCGTTGTTGCCGTAGTTGCTCTCGTTGCAGTATTTCGTCAGCTTGTCATAGGCTCCGTTGGCATACTTGTAAGTGCTCCAGTCGTAGGTATTGCTGGTCTTCGTCTTGGTCTCACCCCAAGCGTAGTAGTTGCCGTAGCCTTCGGGCTTGCTGGCGCCCACGTTGCAGGTGGCCCACAAAGTGCCGCTCGGCAGGCCGAGATCGACGTACTCGTGGCCGTTGGCACTGCAGTTGCCGCCTTGCTGGGCTTGTTGGGCCTGCTCCAACTCCGTCTTCTTCTTCCTCACCTCAGCCACATATCGCCCTTGGGGATAGGCTTTCAGGTAACTGTCGCAGGCTGCCACGGTCGTGCATTTCCTATAGGCTTCGGCCTCCACTCTTTCCGTCTCGGCTTGGGATTCAAGCTCGGCCTTCTTGGCTCTCACCTCGTCCACATACTTGCCCTTGGGATAGGCTTTCAGGTAACTGTCGCAGGCAGCAATGGTCGTACATTTCTTGTAGGCGGCTTCCTCCTTCTTTTCCTCAGCGGCTTGGGCCTTTTGTTCGGCCTCGGCCTGCTGTTGTGCTTGCGCCTCGGCAAGGGCTTGCTGCGCCTTAGCCACACTGTCGGACTCATATCGCTCTACAAACGCCTTGGCATCAGCGTAATGCAAAGAATTGCGCCCGTAATCACTTATATAGGCACGGTAGTCGGTCACCGTTTGGCAGGCTTCGTAGGCTTGCGTGTCGGGGTCATTGGGTGTGGGTGCTGGTTTGGGTCTTAGCAACAGCAACAAGACCACTATTACGGCGGCGGCTATGCCTAAGCCTATCCATAGGGCTTTTTTATTACCGGGTTTGTCGTTAGGCGTGGGAGATAGCGGGTCAAGCCCGCTATGAGGATTCGCGGTGGATGGTTTGTCGGTGGGGGATTGTTTTGGCCTCTTGGGCGCTTCATCGTCAATGGTTCCGTCATCCTCATCAGGTGGAACAGCTGTCATCGCTACAAAAGTTCGCAAAGCAGGTCGATCGGAAGGTTCCTTAGCCAGATAAGGCGCAAGGAAACCGCGCCATTCGGCAGGCACCTTACTCATATCCACAGGCTTTGTCACGATACTTACTTGGATGTCGTAGTCGCTGCTCGTGGTGCTGTCGTAGGGGGCCTTGCCCGTCAGCAAATGTACAAAACTCACCGCAAGGGAATACACATCCGAGGCCGTGCCCACCCGCTTGGGGTCTTTCACTTGCTCGGGGCTCATATAGATGCGCGTGCCCAAGGTTGAGCCAGTCAGTGTGCCCGTGGTGGTATCGGCCACCTTGGCGATGCCAAAGTCCAACAGCTTTGCATTGCCCTTCTGGTCAATGAAAATGTTGGACGGCTTGATGTCGCGGTGTACGATCCCCTGCGCGTGGGTATAACTGAGTGCATCCACCAGCTGGTTCCACCATTTCACCAACTCCTCTGGGGTGAAGCGTTGGCCGCGTTTCATCCTCGCCTTCAGGTCGCTGCCGTCCAAGTATTCCATAATAATGGCGGGGCGACCGTCGATGCTGCCATAACCGTGCACCTTGCGGATGTTGGGGTGGTCAAGTTTCACCATCACCTTGGCCTCGTTGAGGAAGCGCTCCTGCATTTGGGCATTGTGCGACAGTTCCTCGCTCAGGATTTTCACTGCCGCCTTCAATCCGATTTCGTTCTCGGCATACCACACCTCGGCCATACCGCCCGTGCCCAAAAGCCTTTTCAGTTCAAATCCGTTGATTGTCTTGCCTTGCATATCTTCAATCATTTATGTATCATTCTTTTACAAATTTCGCATTGCATTTCGGGTTGGGGCATTTGCCGTCGGCCAAGAGTTTTTTCCAGTGAGTCGTCAGCTGAAACTCCTTGTGGCACTTTGGGCAGCAATACTTTTTCTGGTACTTGATTTGAAGCTCGGTGATGGCCTCGTTCATCTTTTCGTTGCTCTGATTGCTTTTGCCCAAGGTCAAAAAGCCGACAATACCGGAAATGACAGTTCCAGAAGACAGCGCAATCGCTCTCCAAGTGCCTGACTCGGGCGCATCCTTCAACGCCGGACTGATACAAATCACCAAGCCTATCACAGCCGGCACCAAAGATGCGATCAGTTTTGGCATTTGAGACGACTGTGTGAACTTGGTCTTCACTTCGGCCACTTCGGTTTGATAGTCAATATAGGCTTGCTTGACCGCTTCAAACTCTTCGCTGAAGTCGGTGCGGGCTTTCCATTCTGTGTCGCGGAAAGAGGCAAACACCTTTTTCATATCCACCTGATAACATTCCCCATCGCCGTTGTTGCCGCCAAGCCAAACCGTGTCGTTCTCCCCCACCTTGGTTTTGGCAATGCGCTTGCCACTGACGAAAGTGCCGTTGGTCGATTCATTGTCCTCAATGGTGACTATGCCATCTTTCCAAAGCATCTTGGCATGGTGACGGCCTACCCTTTTGCAAGTTTGAGGCACGGTTATGGCATCTGTGCCCGATTCCTCTCTTCCTATTTTGATTTCTATTTCCATAATTTACACTTTAGCTACAATAAGCCTCAAATCGAACTTGCCGAACAACTCGGGCGTTTGGCTATGTCCTCTTGAGGCCGCTTTGTCTTGAACTTGGTGATACACATAATAATACAGTTCCTGAATGGTGACGAACTGGTTGCCATCGCGATTGGCATCGCCCCCAAGACCTTTCATCAGATAATAGGTAAACAAGCCATTGCCCCACTCTGATGATTCTATCGAAGTTTCATCGCCTTGGCACGACATCATCACGGCTATGTTCATATTGGATGCTTCCTTTAGCCCTTTCTCTATGCTTTTTTTCAACTCCGAGTTGGACGACAACCCTGTTTTCATACTTCCCGCAAAGCAAGCATCGGCAAAAAGCAATTTGGTATTACACTTGGCAGTGCGGAAAATCGCCTTCACTTCATTGAAATACAGCAAGGTGTTGCCAATGTCACCTGCATCGTAAGGAATGAAACATCCTTTGCTGCCGTGACCCGAGAAATAGAAAATGACACGGTCGTCCTTTTTCGCTTTCGAGAACAAGGCCTTAGCTTTCTCTACAATATTCGCTTTCGAGGCTTGCGCATCAATGAGCAGGACGATGTTTTCTTCTGGCACCGCTCCACCCTTCTTGGACTTCAGAAACTCAGCGAAACTACGGGCATCATTGATGGTATAATTGAGGTCACCATCGCCCGGGGTATAGTTCTTGTAGTCTGCCACGCCAACGACGACGGCGTATGTGTTGTTATAGGCCAAGACAAAGCCACTCAGACTCAAAAACAATAATAAAAGTAATGTGATTCTTTTCTTCATAACTGTATTTTTTTTCATTTCAAGAAAAAGTATGCAACAACGGCGGCAACCGCAATAAACAAGATGACCACCCATAAGGATTTCTTTCTTTTGGGTTTGCCCTCCTGTTGAGAAGAACTCGACGTTGATGGCTTAATATATGGTTTCTTGGTTTTGTCCATAGGCTTTTGCAAATTGTCCTTAGCCATTGGTTCTTTCTCTGATTCAGCGTTTGGCGATGTTTCCTCTTTCTGCGCAGGTTTATTTTCTTGCGCTTTATGGACTTCTTTCAATTTCTCGTTATCCTTGAGATACTGTTGATAATCCGCCTCCACCTCGTCGAAGGTCGTCCATTCCAGTTCGTCGTTGGTGCCGTAGCAGAAAGCATCCTCCTCACCTATCTCGGCAATGATGGCCGTGTTGTTATCCTTTGATTTCTCATTGCACTGCTGGGCCAATTTCTTGCATTTTTGCTCAAAGCTGAGGCTTTCATCCGAAAAGAGTTGTACTAATTCCAAATCACCCCAAGCCTCAACGACGCCATCGGAGCAGAGCAAAAGAATGTCGCCCTTTTTCAGTTCGTCAATTTTCACGATGGAGGCATTGGCGAGCTTACCGTCTTTCTGCGCGATGATGGCCTTTGAGATACGGTTTGACATGGGATGGAAGCGCCCCGCCTCGATGGGGATTTCCTTGGTGCGCATCAGTTCGCCAACCAACGAATGATCCCAAGTGTGCCACAATTTCTGCTCCGAGGGACGGAACAAGTAGATGCGGCTGTCGCCGATGTGGGCGGCATACCACACATCGGGTGTGACGAAAACGCCCGTGAAGGTGGTGCCCATCTTCTCCAACTCAGGTTCCTTTTCCAAGAGTTGGTTGAGGTCTTGCTGCACTTGGTTGAGTTGTTGCTGGATTTCCATTTTGCCGAGCGGCTGAGGCTCCGCAAAGGCTTTGAGCAAGGCATCCTTCACGAAGGCCGAAGCACGTTCGCCAGCGACATGCCCGCCCATGCCGTCGCACACGGTAAGCAACCCAGCACTCATGCCGAGGCTGTCTTCGTTGTTGCTGCGTTTGCCGATTTGGGTGAATTGTTGGATGTTCATATTATTTGTTGTTTATCAATAATCAATATGCATACACTTCTGCATAGCGAAGACCAGGAGCTAATTCTTTTACAAGTTGAGGATAAGTCTGGAACACTTTTTTCCAAGCTTGTCTTTTATCAGCCCAATCTTCACGTAATCCGTGTAATCCAAGCATTTCGTAAACAGAATGTAGGTCTTCGAAATCGGACCATTCTATTCTAACGTAGATTTGTTCCCCATCCAATATCCCGCATCCAACACCCTTGAATTTTAAGTTATCAACATCCACGTTTGTGTTTCTCAACGCTGTCTTAATGTCTTCTACTACCGCATTGGCATAAAGATTTGAGATTCGGTCTTCCATCTCAGGGGAAACAAACCCTCTAATTTCAAAGCCATGGATTTTTTTCCCAGAACCCATATAATCACAAACAGCTTCTCTAGCAAGTCTATTTTCAGTATTTGCCATGTCCACATTCCCATTGGGGAAATAATATACACCAACTAAAGACTTCGAAGGATTAGGAGCCCCATATGTCGTTTGCAATTCTGAAATTTCGCCATTTTCTCCCTCTTGCACCAATTGAACCCTTACGCGGCCATAGCCAATTTCAGATGCTGTTGTTTCAATAATAAAAATATCTTCTGGCATACCTAATTCCATCAATTCAAGTTTTATTCTTTTACACCGATTCTCTGCAAGAGTCTGGTTTTTTTGAGACGCTTTCCCATCACCAGTTCCCGTCAATCGAAGTTTATATTTATAGTTGTTTGTTTTGACAACCTCGGCAATTTCTCTCATATATATCACAGCTCTCCTGGTTGGCAAATTATAAGAATCAGGGTTAAACGTGATAGTAACTGAATTATTCCTCATAGCCCATTCAATAGGTTCCAATTCATACATCCTTAACTGTACAACATCGTGAAATCTTCCATTTGGATAACTCTTATTATATCGATAGCATGATAATAAAGATGTACATTTCTTATATGCCTCTTCTTCTTTCTTTTCTGCCATTTCTGCCTTAGCTATGGCATCGGCTTGTGATTGTGCATCAGTCTCGACCTGTTCCATGGCTTTGACCTCAGCGAGGGCCTGCTGTGCTTGCTGGCTGCTATCGGCAATGTAGTTATCAACGTACTGCTGGGCTTCGTTGTAGTGGATGGCATTGCGCCCGTAGTCACTCAAATAGGCGCGGTAGTCTGCCACCGTTTGGCAGGCTTCGTAGGCTTGCGTGTCGGGGTCGGTTGGAGTGGGCTCTTGCTTGGGTTTTAGCAACAGCAACAAGGCCACCACTACGGCTGCGGCTATGCCTATGCCTATCCATAGGCCTTTCTTGTTATTGGGTTTGTCGGTGGGTGTAGGGGATAGTGGGGCAGGCTCGCTATGAGGGGTTTGGGGGGAAGCTGAGCCTGCCGGGGTCTTCGGAATCCCCCCTGCCCCCCTTTGCAAAGGGGGACGCCTACCGGGGTCGGAAGGACCTTCGGTTATCTCGGTCTCGTCCTCGTCGCCTTTGATGATGGCGAACAACTCGCCGGCATCCTTCGCGCGCTTGGTGGCATCCACCACGAGGCATCGCTCCGTCACCTTGCGCCACGTTTCTGGCATCTTGCCAAGACTCTGCACATTGCCGTTCACAATCTTGTTGTAGATCTCCATGTCGGCCTGCGCGGTGTTGGCCGCGCCGCTGCCTGCGCTGAAAAGCTGCTCACCCGTGAACAGTTCATATAAGATGGCGCCATACGACCAAAGGTCGGTGTTGAAGCGCAAGGGATTGCCTTGCAGCTGTTCGGGAGAGCTGTAGCGCGGTGTGCCCGCGCCAAAGCTATTGCTGAACACGCTCCCGTCCACCACGCCTGCGGCCTTGCTCAGGCCGAAGTCGGTGATGAGCGGGATGACACGATTGCCATCCCTTACGATGAGAATGTTGCCAGGCTTTAGGTCGCGGTGCACCACCTTGTGCTGGTGGAGGAAGGCTATGCCTTCGAGCAACTGCGTGGCGATATCCTCCTTCTGCTCCGCCGTCAGCCCTTGCCTGATGGCGTTGCCAAGGTTGCCGTCGGGATAGTATTGCATCACGGCATAGTCGAAAAGGCCTTGTGGACTCTCGTAGGAGTAGAACGCCTCGTAGTTGGCGATGTTGGGGTGCTTGGGTACGTGGTTCAAGGCTTCAAACTCGTCCTTCAGCGAGAAGGTCTTCTTGCCATCGGCGGTGGTCTTCACCTCGCTGACCTTGATGGCCACCTCGCGGTGAAGCACATTGTCTTTTGCCTTATACACCGTCCCGAAGCCGCCGCCCCCGATGCGGTCGCGGCTTGGGCTGTAGGAGTAGCGGCTGAAAAATTCCTGTTGAGTCATGTATTGTTGATTGTTTAACTGTTGAATTGTTGTCTGTTGCGCTCAGGAGCAGCCGAGCGAGGCTGGGTAGCGCGCCCTGCGCGCGCCTCGCCCGACTGCTCCTGAGCGGTGGAAGTGCCCGTCTCACCCGTGGGCGCAACGGAACATGGGTTAGTTCTGACGGACAGGGCGCACGGAATTACCATGTTCGCGGTTACCTATCATATTCAAATAGCATTGGTCCGTGTAGGTTGAATTAAACGAGAAACACCACGTGGAAGTACCATCAGCAGTAAGCGACCAGTATTCACCATCATGACCGCGGTTAAGGATATAACTATCAAAGCGGTAAGAGGCGGCGGGAAGGAAAAGCTTTTTTCCATTCTTCCTTGACATGAAAAGCCTACCCTTCACCCCATTCCATGTTGTCCATTTGCTAGTGGTATATTGTTGTAATTCGTCCCATTGCTCTCTGCTCGGCGTACGCCAGCCGCTTCCCCAATTGGATGTGGCTGGGTCGTCACCAGCCTGTAAGGTTGTAAGGTTGTCAGTAAAGCCATTGTTACCATATCTGCTCAAGTTGCAATACTTCGTCAGCTTGTCTTTGGCACCGTTTGCATATTTGTAGGTCTCCCAGTTATAAACGCTCTTCGTCTTAGTCTCGCCCCATGCATAATAGTTGCCATAGTCTTCGGGCTTACTGCCTCCCACATTACTGGTAGCCCACAGCGTTCCACTTGGTAAACCGAGATCAACATAGTCGTGGCCATTAGCGCTGCCAGTAACAAACGTTTCTTTTTCTGTTTTGAATTGCTCTTCCAATTCAGCTTTCTTGGACTTCACCTCATCAACATAGCGTCCCTTCGGATAAGCCTTCAAATAGGCATTACAAGCATCGATAGTCGTGCATTTCTTGTAGGCGGCTTCTTCTTTCTTCTCCGCTTCGACTTGGGCAATCCGCTCGTCCTCGGCCTGCTGCTGGGCTTGAACCATAGCCAACGAATCTTGGATTTGTTTCACGCTGTCGGCCATATATTGGTCAATGAATGATGTTGCATCAGAGTAATGCAAAGCATTGCGGCCGTAGTCTCTCATATAGGCACGGTAGTCGGCCACGGTCTGGCAGGCTTCGTAGGCTTGCGTGTCGGGGTCAGTTGGAGTGAGTTCTTGATTGGGTTTTAGCAATAGCAACAAGGCCACTATTACGGCTGCGGCTATGCCTATGCCTATCCATAGGCCTTTTTTGTTACCGGGTTTGTCGTTTGGCGTAGGAGATAGCGAGTCAGGCCCGCTATGAGGGGTTTGGGGGGAAGCTGAGCCTGCCGGGGTCTTCGGAATCCCCCCTGCCCCCCTTTGCAAAGGGGGACGCCTACCGGGGGCGGAAGGACCTTCGGTTATCTCGGTCTCGTCGTTGTCGCCTCTGATGATGGCGAACAACTCGGCGGCATCCTTGGCGCGCTTGATTGGGTCCACCACGAGGCATCGCTCCGCCACCTTGCGCCACTTCTCGGGTATCTTGCCAAGGCTCTGCACATTGCCGTTCACAATCTTGTTGTAAACTTCCATATCGGCTTGGGCGGTGTTAGCCGCACCACTGCCTGCCGTGAAGAGCTGCTCGCCCGTGAACAACTCGTATAGGATGGTACCATACGACCACAAGTCCGTATTGAAGCGCAAGGGGTTGCCCTGCAACTGTTCCGGCGAACTGTAGCGCGGTGTGCCAGCACCGAAACTGTTGCTGAACACGCTGTTTTCACCCATACCTGTGGCTTTGCTCAGGCCAAAGTCAGTAATGAGCGGAATCATTCTGCCGGCATGTCTCACAATCAGTATATTGCCAGGCTTCAGGTCGCGGTGTACAACCTTGTGCTTGTGGAGGAAATCGATGCCTTCCAAGAGTTGGGTGGCAACGTCTTCCTTCTGCTCTGCCGTCAGGCCTTGCTTGATGGCGTTGCTCAGGTTGCCGTCGGGGTAGTATTGCATTACGGCATAGTCAAAGACACCGTTAGGCATTTCGAAAGAGTAAAACTCCTCGTAGTTGGCAATGTTGGGGTGTTTGGGCACGTGGTTCAGTGCCTCGAATTCGTCTCTCAACGAAAAGGTCTTCGCACCATCGACTGTGGTCTTCACCTCCGAAACCTTGATGGCTACCTCACGATGCAATAAGTTGTCGTATGCTTTGTACACCGTCCCGAAGCCGCCGCCCCCAATGCGGTCGCGGCTTGGCGTGTAGGTGTAGCGTTTGAAGAAATCTTCTTGGGTCATTAGGATTGTCTATTAATTGTTGTATAGAGGCAGCTGCCTCTCTACAACAAAACATTCATTGTGTCAGATCATCAGATTGTTCGGCAATGTTGACACGAAACTCTGTTTCACCAAGACGAATCGTATCGCCATCGCCCAGATACACTTCCTCATCGGCGTCAAGCTTAATGTTGTTAAAATACACGCCGTTTTTGCTGCCGATGTCCTTAAGTGTGAAGCCCGACTTGCCTTTCTTTCGGATGGCAGCGTGTTTGCGACTCATCTTTTTGTCAGTAGTTTCCACTTCCACATCGGGACGGTGCTCAGGGCCTCCACTGTTTTTACGTCCGATGGTGTAGTACTCGGAAGTCAACTCAAAACTTTGGTAGACCGTCATTGCATTGGGAACAGTCTCAATTATCAAGGAAATATCTTTTTCATTGCCGCCTAAAGTTGGGTCGCTCCCAAATTTTGATGCCAATTTCATTGATACCGAAAAAGTGAGCTTCTTTTGACAATTTGGACACACGCACGACTTTTTCTTGCCCAAATCGTCCTCTATAATGGCCACTGGCAACTTGGAGCCACATTGCGGGCAAGTCACGGATATTTTCACTTTTTTGCTCATAATCAAAGGAATAATCTAATTTACGAAAAATCGCTCATATCCATATCATTCTCAATTTCAATCTCAGGGTCAAGTGATGTTGAGGCAAAATCATCAATGTCAGCATTCTCAGTAGCACACTCTTCCACTTGATTATCCAACAAGTCATCAGACATATCCATCTCATCCTCTGTTTGCAATATTTCATTTTCATCAAAAGCAACCTCATCCTCCTCAGTATCAACATCTATAGGCAAAGGGTCTTCAAGGATCTCGTCATCCGTTTCCACGGCAAGCTCGATTTCCTCGTTTTCATCAACATCGTCAACCAAGACTTCCGCTTCATCGTCACCATCAATTGAAACCTCAATCAATTCCTCACCCTCCACCTCAACGATTTCGTCTGATTCGATTTCATCATCAATAACCACTTCAACATCCGATTCGTCATCCATCTCAACTTCAACAAGTTCGGAATCCGGCTCTATTTCCAAATCGGTAACAGATTCTGATTCAATTTCAGGTTCATCATAATGGATTTGTTGCGAGGTGTGTTGCACATCTGCCCAATACTGGTCTTGTTCTTCCTGCGACATGGCATCCCATTCGTTCTTGTAGTATGTCCCGTAGGTATGCCCATTCCAAACAAACAATCCGCCAGGGCCGGTTTCTTTACGAGCCGCCGCAAAAGCCTCGTTAAAACTCAACGAATCATTGACTTCCGAAGCGACAGGCATATTATGTCCCACAAGATGTGTGGATGCTACTGGTGCCGGCTCTGACTCTTCTGTATGAGCATCGGAATCGAAGAGTCCCTCAACAGATGCATTGGGAAACACTTTCATAGGTGAAAACAAACGAGTTGCCATTCCACCTGCAAATGCCGCTGCTGTAATTCGCGTCGCAGTTGTTATTTTCCTTTTGCCCTTAGGAGCATCCTTGTCGTTTTTCTTGTCTTCTTTATTGCCAGTTTGGCTTTGAGCCTTACTTTGGTCAACAATAGTTTCTTCGTCCATAGTAAAAATTGTTTGGTGATATTGCTGCAAAAATAGATATAATCATTTTGGGAAACAAGTTTTGCTAAAAAAATGCTCAATTTATGCTAAGAACAGCCTGCAAATAATAGTAAAAAAAGCCAAGAAGCGCCTTCGCACCTCTTGGCTTTGCATTTGAATTGGCAAAGGCTTAATTCCTGAAAATCAACCCATCGCCTTGCACATCCACGATGATGGTCTTCGTCTTGTCAACCGACTCGGCCAGAATCATCTTCGAGAGCGAGTTGAGCAACTCACGCTGCATCATGGCAATACAAACTCACAACAACCCTGTCATATATAGCGGCAGATATACCGTATCGTTCTCAACTTTAAGGTCGGAAGAATGCAGCACATACGCCGTGGCCATTACACCATTCCAAGATTTTTTACTATAATCCCTACAAAAAAAAGCCAAGAAGCTCTTTCGCACTCTTTGGCTTTTCGATTATCTCAAATTAACCATGTTGAATCAAAGATTTGTTATCAAGTTATACATTCAGCTATAAATTGTCCATTTATTAGTGGACACAAATGAAGAATTAAATAAAAACTCTAACTTTGCACATCAAAACGCAACAACATGGATACTTTTTTTGATTATGGGACTTTCGAAAATCTGGTTCGCTTTTTTTATGATTTAAGGGAGGAAAATGTTACTGCTATAACTTTCTGTTTATTTTGGGCAATTATCATTTTAGTAATAAGGCTTAGGAATGGACACAAAAACAAAAAATGGCGAAAAAAACAATTGAATGATATTCTCAAAGACTATGGCAAATATACAAAAGGAAAAGAAAGAAGATTATATATAGACACGGGGCTTCAAACAACCCCTCCAAACGATTATGAAGAACCAAGTGAAACACAATCTCAAGACATACGAGAACTTGGTCAAAAAAAGAAGTGGTATTTAAAAAACAGCTCTATTGATTTTTTTATTGACAATGTTTTTCGCGAAAACAACAGCAATCCGCCATACTATTGCATTTTAGGTGGTTCTGGCATGGGCAAATCCACATTTGTAGTCCATTTAATAAGAAGTTACATAAACAAATACAACAAGAAATCACTTCCCTACCCTATCAAATTAGTGAATTGTGGCGAAAAGACAGAAGACAAAGACAATTATATAATAAATCGCATTAATAGTATTGACGATAAAAACAATACTATTCTAATCATCGATGCCTTAGACGAGAGCCATGCAGCAATTAGTAATTTTAATGAGTTTTTTTCCTCACTTAGAGAACTAATATGTCAATTCCGAATCGTGGTTTTGACTTGTCGGACACAGTTTTTTGAAAAATACGAAGACGAGCCAAGTCTTTTACCCGTTCGTGACCCCAAGACAAAAAAGCAAAAACAGTTCAAGAAGTATTATGTTTCGCCTTTATACGATTATGAAATCCAACATTATTTGAATAAAAAATACCTGTTAAAGTTTATGACAAAAAAGAAAGCTAAATTGATAGTTAAAAAATGCGAAAAACTAATGGCTAGACCTTTACTTTTATCATATATTGATGACTTGGCAAACTCAGACACAAAGAATTATTCCATTTCCAAAATATATGAAATTATAATCGATAAATGGTTAGAGCGCGAAGCCAATTTTGCAGCATTTGATAACATAGACCAATACAAAAAAGATTTGTTTGCCTTTTCATCAGAAATTGCGCTTTGTATTGCCCAAACCAATGAAAACAACGATTCAATCAATGACATTATCAGCAAATACTCTTCAATCATTACAGAAAAAAATCTGAAAGGCCGTTCCCTTCTAAATAGGAATTCAGAAAACGACTACAAGTTCTCTCATAAATCCTTTATGGAGTATTTGGTTGCAAAACTATTGTTTGAAAACAATTGCATTCCATTAGATTCTATTGATTGCACTTCTAACGATATGATTCCGAAATTCTGGGCTGATATGATTAATACATCATTTTTTGATTGTCAAATTAATTCAATCGTTATTAATGACACTATTTCATACAACTCTACTAATAAAATACCACATACTCAAAAATCAAACTACTATTACGGCTACGGCTATTATTTTGAATCAAATAAGCATTTTATATTATGCAAATTAGATTTGTGCAGTTTTCCAAACACCCTTTCAGCGAAAAAATTCCTTACACAATTATACGAACTTTTCATTTTCGATTGTGTTTGTTTAGATTGGAACAACGACAATAGCTTTGTCTTTAATCTATTAAAAGATTCTGGAGCCCGCGAAATAATCATATTAAATTACAATTTCAAGGATATAGAAATCTCCAATTACATAAAACTAATTGACCATTTGTCAAGAATTAGTTTTATCATCCGTAATAAAAGTATATTTGAAAAAAGTGCTAGTGACTTTCACAAAATGATTACAAGTTTTCAAGGAAAAGTTAAAATTGATATTTGTATTAAACCTAATCCATATGATTTTACAAGCCAACCGAATGAACGCTTTCAAATAATCAACGAAGGTTTAATAAGATACAAAAACAATTAGCCAAGAAGGACATTGCATCCTTCTTGGCATCTTACTTGGTTTAACACATTAATTCCTGAAAACCAGCCCGCCGCCCTGCACATCCACGATGATGGTCTTCGTCTTGTCGACCGACTCGGCCAGGATCATCTTCGAGAGCGAGTTGAGCAACTCACGCTGCATCATACGCTTCACAGGACGTGCACCGTACTGCGGGTTGTAGCTCTGCTTTGCGATGAAATCGACGGCGGCATCGGTGATGTCAATCTTGATGTCGTTGGCAGCCAGCATCTTCTGCACGCTGCGGAACTGCATCCTCACGATGTCGGCAATCTGATTCTCGTCCAAAGGCTTGAACATGATGATGTCGTCGACACGGTTCAGGAACTCAGGCCGCATGAACTGTTTCAGTTGCTCCATCACCTCGTTACGCGTCTTCTCAAAGACCTCCTCGTCATTGCTGCCATTGAGCAGGGCGAAGTTGTCCTGGATGACATTGGCGCCGATGTTGGAGGTCATGATGACGATGGTGTTCTTAAAGTCCACTGTACGGCCCTTGTTGTCGGTCAGACGGCCGTCGTCCAACACCTGCAGTAGGATGTTGAACACATCGGGGTGAGCCTTCTCGATTTCATCCAACAAGATTACGGAATACGGCTTACGACGCACAGCCTCGGTCAGTTGGCCACTCTCTTCGTAGCCCACATATCCTGGAGGCGCTCCGATGAGTCGCGACACCGTGTGACGCTCCTGGTACTCCGACATGTCGATACGCACCATGGCGTTTTCGTCGTCGAACAGGAACTCGGCCAAGGCCTTGGCCAGCTCGGTCTTACCCACGCCTGTGGTACCCATGAAGATGAAGGAACCGATAGGACGTTTGGCATCCTGCAAGCCCGCACGGCTACGACGGATGGCATCGCTTACGGCGGTGATGGCCTCGTCCTGACCCACCACACGCTTGTGCAGCTCGTCTTCGAGGTGCAGCAGCTTCTCGCGTTCGCTCTGCATCATCTTGTTGACCGGGATGCCCGTCCAACGCGACACAATCTCAGCCACGTCGTCGGCACCGACTTCCTCATCCACCAACGGGTGGTCGCCTTGTGCCGCACTCAAGTCGGCCTTGGCCTTCTCGATGGCGGCCTCGGCCTCGCGGATCTTGCCGTAACGCAGCTCAGCCACACGGCCGTAGTCGCCGTCACGCTCAGCCACCTCGGCTTGATGCTTATAGGTCTCTATGTTGCTCTTCTCCTTCTGGATGAGTTCCACGTAGTTACGTTCAGTCTCCCACTTGGCTTTGATGGCAGAGCGTTTGTCGTTGAGCTCGGCCAACTCCTTCCCTATCTCCTCCACCTTCTTGGTGTCGTTCTCACGCTTGATGGCCTCGCGCTCGATCTCCAACTGTCGGATGGCACGCTCCACGTCTTCCAGCTCCTCAGGCATCGAGTCGATTTGCAGCCTCAGACGCGAGGCGGCCTCGTCGATCAGGTCGATGGCCTTGTCGGGCAGGAAACGGTCGCTGATGTAACGCACCGACAGCTGCACAGCCGAGATGATGGCCTCGTCCAAGATACGGATGTGGTGGTGTGTCTCGTAACGCTCCTTTAGGCCACGCAAGATGCTGATGGCCGAAGCCTCGTCAGGCTCGTCGATCATGACCTTCTGGAAACGACGCTCCAGCGCCTTGTCCTTCTCGAAATACTGTTGGTATTCCTTCAAGGTGGTGGCGCCGATGGCACGCAGTTCGCCACGCGACAGGGCCGGCTTCAAGATGTTGGCCGCGTCCATAGCACCTTCGCCGCCGCCTGCGCCTACCAAGGTGTGGATCTCATCGATGAACAGGATGACCTCGCCATCGCTGTCGACGACTTCCTTGACGACATTCTTCAGACGTTCCTCAAACTCGCCCTTGTATTTGGCGCCAGCGAGCAAAGCACCCATGTCCAAGCTGAACACGGTCTTGCTCTTCAGGTTCTCCGGCACGTCGCGATTGACGATACGCTGGGCCAGACCCTCCACGATGGCGGTCTTACCCACACCAGGCTCACCTATTAAGATAGGGTTGTTCTTGGTGCGTCGGCTCAAGATCTGCAGCACACGACGGATCTCTTCGTCACGGCCAATCACGGGGTCGAGCTTGCCTTGTTGGGCCAGTTCGTTCAGGTTCTTGGCGAAACGGTTCAGACTGTCGTAGTTCTGCTCGGCATCTTGCGAGTCTACCTTCTTGCCTTTACGGAACTGCATGATGGCTTTTTCAAGCTCATCCTTGCGGATGCCTTGATCCTTCATCATCTGCGAGGCCGTGCTGTTGCTTTCGAAGACAGCCAGCAATAGGTGTTCGATGGAAACGTATTCGTCGCCCATCTTCTTAGCCAGTGCGATGGCGTCGTTGAAGGTCTTGCTGACCTCGGAGGAATAATACAATTCGGAGCCGCTCGTACGCGGTTGGGTGTTGATAGCTTGATCCAGGGCATCATTCAAGCGCGAGATATTGACGCCCAACTTCTTCATCAGGTTGGGCACCAGGTAGTCGTCGCTCAGAATCATACCCTTCAGCAGGTGGAAGTTCTCCACGGTCTGGCTCTGGTGGCTTTGCGCTATCTCCTGAGCCTTCCCGATGGCTTCCTGTGATTTGATTGTGAATTGGTTGATGTTCATATTTGGGTTTCCTTTCTGTTTTTCGGTCAAGGCCCTATCAAAATCCCCGCCAATCCCATCGAAGCGAAAAAACGGCAGGATTTACGACAAAAAGTCACTAAATCAAGGGGTTAAGGAATGGATTTACGACAAAATGACAATCAAGCTTTTGGGGGATCAATCTCGTCGTCGCTTCGCGTCATCGCGAGGAACGAAGCGATCCAGATGAACCGCGAACGGCGGCGGCCAATGGCATTTGCCTTGGGGCTGCCGCATCATGCCGCCGATGGAAACGGAACAATAAAATGCTTATCGTTCCTTTCCCCTTGATGGGAAAGGAACCAAAGGATCAAGGCCGCCTCCATCGGACCTCCCCGCGGCTGTCTAAACGCCTGACCCTCAGGTCGCGGAGTGCCTTCGAGAAGGCAAACGACAAGCGCCGCTCCGTGAGGGTCAACCGTTTAGCCATCCCTTGCGGGCGCTTCCCCGCCCGGCGGCCCCGCCTCCCCGCCCACCCCAGTCGGGCTTTGGCGAGCCCGCCCACGGTTTGTTAGGTTCCCGCCTAACGGCGGGAATGGAGGAGTACGTAGAGTGGCCAGCGGAGGCAGGTAACGCTTACGACCCGTTAACACTTCAAGCCGCCGCGTGGTACCTAGTAATGATCACTCCATTCCCGCGCAGCGGGAACCTCATTATCCCACCATTGCGCCCTCGGGAGTCATTGCGGACTTGATCCGCAATCTCCTACGCTCCTGGGACACACTCCCATCGTCGCTTCGCGTCATCGCGAGGAACGAAGCGATCCAGATGAACCGCGACCCAAACCGTTATCGTTCCCGTCCACGGCATCCGGTGGTAAGCAATGCTAGCAGGCATGTCATCCCCACGCCGGCCTGTGCGGGGGCATGAGATCTATGCCTGCGGCTCGGCCGTACCTTGTTTATGCCTTGTTTATGCCTTGTTTATACCTTGTTTATGCCTAGTATATGGGTAGTATGTGGGTAGTATATGCCCAGGGTGAGCCCCTAAAACGCCAGGGACCTTATTCCAGCCTTGCCAGCAGCGCCAGGGCAACAGCCCAGAGGACCGTCCAGAGCGGCACGAGGGCCATGAAACGGTTATGCTTGGTCTTGTGCCGGAAGAGCATCATGCCCATCCAGCAGCCCACGCCCCCGCCCAGGCGAGCCACCCACAGCAGCACCCGCTCCGGGATGCGGCGACCCCTGCCCTTTGACTTCGCCTTGTCCCATCCGTAAAGGACGAAGCCCAAGAGGTTGATGAAGAGGAGGATTGGAGACGTTTCTTTTAATGAAGTTCTACTAACACAACCTCCCAACCATCAGGAACAACACCTTCATTTTGCCATTGCGCATCTTTGTTTTTGCGGAAGGTTCCTTTCGGTGAGATTCCTTCAATCCAATTATCAAGAAGATAAGCTGCATCAGAGCTGGTCGCAGACATAGTTATTTGAGTTACTGAAGTACAACCAGAAAACATGTTTGAATAACAATTATCAACCAAGCATTTTGAAGGCAGCTCAGGAGCTTTTTCCATAGAAACACAATTGAAGAACATATTTGCATAGCACCAAGGAGACAAGTTCTGAGCAGGCAATTCGGGTGCTGCTTTTAGCGAAACACAATCAGAAAACATATTCTTATAACATCCATTAGCCAAATCCATGGCTGGTAATTCAGGCCCCTCCTTTAGCGAAGTACAGTTAGAGAACATATATGCATAGCACCATTCGGCCAATTCTTTGGCCGGCAGTTTTGGAGCGTATTCTAATGAAGTGCAACCAGAAAACATCTCTGAATAGCAACTATAACACAATTTTTCAGCTGGTAATTCCGGAGCGGCCTTTAGTGAAGTGCACCCCGCAAACATGCCATAATAACAACCTTCTGCCATTCTCTTTGGTGGCAATTCTGGAGCAATAACTAACTGTTTGCAGTTATTGAACAAATGCTCAAAACTTGCTTTTGACGTTGTTGTATTATTATAGTTATTATAGTCAACAAGTGTTCGTATATCCCCAACGCATACGACTTCAGCATCGGTGCTAAACAACACAGTGGCGCCGCTTGTTCCCAATTCACTATTTCCTCTTAATAATAATTTTCCATGTTCTCCACCAAACACAACATTTTGGGTCTTTAACGTTTGCCACTTTTTTTCTCCAACAGAGTACTCGAGTGTAGGGACTTCCTTTGACAAATGGAAAACTTGCATGTTATCTGATTCAAAGGTAATGTATGGTTTTGAATAAAACCGTTTATAACGGACTTCACCAACAATTGCGGCAACCATTAATCCGCCCAGAAAAGCCGCAACTACTGCGACGATCAACGAAAGGACTTGTTTTGTGTCTATATGATTCTTTATCCATTCACGAGCCGTATAACCTTGCTCTACTGACGCCTCCTCTTTATGGTTCTCTGTGTGTTTCTGTTTTTGACTCCCTGTGTATTCCTCGGTTTGTTTTCTAATTTGAACCTTGGCCAAATCCCTAGTTTGATTTTCTATTTGATTTCCATTAGGCTTTTGCTCTTCCATTTTCTTATCATTTAATATCTCGCAAATACAGGCATAAACTCCTCATCTTTCCTCTTATAGGTTGTTTTGTCGTTGCTGGTAGATGCCCCGAAGGCTGACGAGCTTGGCGAACTCATTCTGCCTACCTAATGCTGCGCTAAAGATGGCGATGAGCTCAAAGGGCTTGTAGGCGGGAAAAATGTTGTTGGTATTAGTGTCTTGAGGCATGGGAAATGGTGTTTTATTTGGGCAAAGTTTAGCAATTTAGATTATAAGGATCTGAAGAGATGAATTCATATGCCCCTTTTTCATACAATTCATAGTGATCTGTCGAAAACAATGATTCTTTTTGTAAATTCATGAACAATGCATAAGTTTCAATTAACTTTTTGAGCTTTGATAGTTTGCTATTCCAAAGACCGTAATAAAAAAGCAATATTAGTTCTTCCTTAGAAAAAGTTGTCCGTAATATACTTGTATAATTGTATCGTTCTTCGCCTGTTAGCCAGGAAGCCCTATCAACGTGGTCAAGAATAAGATAAATCTGTTGGAAATAAGGCGTAATCGTCGCTTTTTCAAATTGAGTTTTACAATTATTTAAAGTATCCTTAATATCACAATTGTAACAAACCTTTTTTAACGAAAAATAGATTTGGACAATTGCTTCTCTACCTTTATACTCTCCGTTAATTTGCGGGTTAATAGCTTTGAAAAAATAAGGGTCATACACGATATCTCTCAAAACAGATTGCTGCATGTTAAGCATATGGAAGAAAGAATTCTCAAATCGCTGAAGCATGATTGTTTGGTTCTGTTCCATCATTTCAGAACGTTGTAACTGAAGCTCTTTGTTGGTTTGTGCAATCTCATCTTTTTGCAATTGTAATGCCTCAGTTTGCGCTTCTAAATCCAGTCTTTGAAGTGCGATCTCGTCTCTTTGGAGAACAATCTCATCTTTTTGGTTCTGTAAGTCTTCACGCTGCTGCAGCATGGTCACAATAAGGCCTGCAAAAGCCAAGCCTGAGAATAAAGCTCCAAGGGCGCCAAACATATCACCGAAGGCTCCTCTAGACCCCATATTGACAGATACTTTAACAGGGATAAAAAACATTATCACAATGTAAACCACACAAACAAGCAGCACACCTATGAATGCAAGCCAGAATATTTTCTTTGGAATTATTCTTCCGTTTTCATCTTTGATTTTAAGCAATTTGTTCATTTATTATTCTTTATGTTTTAACTTAAAGCCGCTCGATTATTCGCCAATACTCCTGCTCTCAAATCTGTTTCAATCAAAACGGAATGCCACGTTCTTTGCAATACTTCTCCAATTCATCATCCGATTCAAAGATCTTGTCACAAATCTTCTCGAACGACTGCCGGGCATCGGCGGTATAGTCTTTCGATGCCTTCATCACTTTGGAGAGCTTCGAAATGAACGCGCAGAAATCAGGGTTAAGATTGTTGAGTTTCTCGATGGTCACATAATCCAACGGCTTCTCACGAGCAGGATACAAGATTTTTGCGCCATTGGCCTCCATCAATATAATTCCGATGCCAAACGCATTGTTCAAACGCTCCATCTCCTCTTCTAAATCATCGTTGATTTCAAAAGCCACCAAATAGCCGAAGTTGGCCCAGCTGGAGTTCGACAAAGCCTGGAAATAGTATTGCTTTAATTGATAGTCGGAATCGATCTGCTTCTTCAGTTCGTACGAGTAGATATGAACCGACTCCTTGGGCTCGGACGCTTTCAATAGATCCAAAGTGGCGTCATTTTTGAACTCCTCAAACTGCACGCCAACGATATCGGGATGTACCCATTTCTGTGCCGTGTCGCTTTTCGCAGATGATTTTTCATGGAAAATCGTCTTTGCATATATGTTGCGCGTGCGAAGATAATTGCAGAACAGTTTGTGCAAAGAACGCTCGTCAAATGTCTTAGGCGTGACGTTGACTTCAATCTGTTTGTTAGGTGCAGGCTTTGCACCTTTGATCAACGCCTCTATCTCATCCGCGTACTTTGTAATATCGCAACATGTCCCAATTGCGCCAGTGGAATGCTTTAGTTTTTCGGACATGTTCTTGCGCTCAATCACCATGTCCATCCATTTCACCTTTCTGCGATGTGGCAAATCTGTATTGGGTACATAAAAGTAACCTCCATCTATGACGCCGACATAGTAAGTTCCTTCGCCAGTAGGACAAAGCACCATGTCTCCGATTTGCAAACCTTTTGCTATAGTCCAAAGGGCGCCACAGGCTAAGCCTGCTGGCACTCTCGACTTACCTGGATTAAGATTCATCCATATTGGAACGAATTTCTTATTGAAATCCCTCCAATTATCGTATAAAGAATCTGACAGATCCATCTTGATGTCAAAATCAGCACCGATATAACCTTCTTTTCGGCACATCGAGGCAAATTGTCCGCCTCGGCCCAACATTACGCGATTGTACTTTTTCATTGGTTCGGATTGATAAGGTTTGAGAATACAAAAATACAAAGAATCTTAAAATTGAGTCAATGAGGTCCAAAAAACTGCAAAAGAAGATATAGCCAATAGCCACAATGAATACCTGCCATAATTCTCTTAATACTCTATTATCCAATTAAGGTTGTCATATGGACACATTTTTTCAAAATGGGAATAGATGTATGTAATTACACCGAACTGTTCAGGAGAATACTTTGTCGCCAATTGCTTTATGCTATCGTTTGCATTTCGAAGCCAGTCTTTCCCCTCCTCTTTCCATTTTCCGACAGACTGGTGACCAGTAACAAACAGCATCTCACCATACCAGAACTTATTACGAATGTCTTTTTGTTGAAACGGATTCTCATCTTCTCTGTTATAATATTTATAGGTTAGTCCATACTGGTTGAAATACCATTTACCAAGCTGCCACAGGTATTGGTCCAACTGTTTGATTGAAAACCGAGTTAATCCAAAGTGTTGACTGAAACCACGTATGACACTCATATAGGCTTCGTATAATTTCAAGTCTTCTTTCTTAAAGTTAGCGAAAGGCTCTTTTTTGTTTATAGAAAGAAGAACCTTTTCGACATAATTATCATAGATTGCATACTTCTCGGGTAAATGGTGGCTGCAATACTTTGTGGCAAAAGAATAGAAGAAGTGCGTTTTGCCATTGATTTCCACAGTGGCAATGTCGTTTATTAAAGTATAATCCTCCTGATCAAGCCTTTCATCAATGTTCAAGTGATGGATGTGTTCTGCCATTGTATGAACATCGAAGATATTAGTGCTGTAAAAGTCGTTCAAAGCAGAACACTTTATAAGCACGTCCTCCAAACAACTATTCTTTGGACACAGTTCTTTGAAGAGTTTATCCAATGCCTTTTCTTGGTTGGAGTAATTAGGAAGCTGACTCCAGTATTTTAGGAACCATTCTGCATCCTTAACGGAGGGCGTATAGTTTTTAGGAAGAGATTGTTTGCTCATAGCCAAGAGTGTTGTAGCGGTTTTTTTTAATTTTCGTATTATATTTCAATATACGCTCTGGACGACGGTGGTGATCCGATTTCCAAGAGATAACGAATTTCATCGTCGCTTAGACAATTGAAAGAGGCCTGCATTTCTTGGTTAGTAAGAGGAGTGGTTGAATAATCAGGATCGTTGTTTATTTTCACATACTCTTCTTGGAACTCCTTACGGAAGGCATCAATCTGCTCTTGCGTAAAACTCCGCTTGTAAGTTGGAGTTGCTGCTCGGCTTCTTCACTTCTTTTTTTATCGTTACTTCGATGTTTTCATCAACAGGAATCCACGCTAGTTCTTTCACATGAGTATCCATGTTTTCTTTACCCAATAGCTTCAAAGCAATCTCTATGCGCTTGCGTCCATCTGCGCAGAGGAATTCTTTCCATGTTGCACCATCCATTTCGATGAGGTCGCAGGAAGGGGTAACTGGCTTATAGTAAATGCATCTAACAACTACTTTCATAACGATTCTTATTTCGATACGATGTTCTTCTCAACAATCTGTCCAAGATGGAAGACTGCTTGCCACATGCAGAAGGCACCGTTGGGATTCATCACAGTGTTACCTTCTTCGTCGAAGTCGAAGCGAATTTCTTGGCCTTTGGGGTTTTTTGCTATCATCGGTGTTATTTCGGTGACTTCGACTATGGCTGTGTCTCTTACTTTATTGTAGCCTACGGCAAGATTGAGGAACTTGATATTCTCTTTGAAAAAATATGGGAACTTGCCATCCTTGCAAGCCATCAACCATTCTTCACCATACCACTCCATTTCTTCAGGAGTAAGTATTGCATCGTCAAAATAAGCTTCGCCATCCTCATCACAATCTAAGTACTTTTTGTAGGTGTTCGGGGAGATTTCGCGATACTCTTCTTTCTTGGTGCCGGCCATAATCTGGTCGAAATAAACCTGCTTGATAGGTAGGTAGAGGGTGTTATGTTTGGTAGGTGTTTCCATAATGCTGTATGTTTTTATTTCATTCTAAGGATTCTTTAATGTTGTCAAGTACGGCAAAGAGCTCTTCTGTTTTTGCGACGATTCGGAGTTGCTCGTTTTTAGGCGGTATAGGAATGAGCAAATCTTTGAACATTTTCTTATTTAAGTGTGGTATAGCTGAACCTACTTTGTTCTCTTTTAATGACTTTTTGCACAGATTGATGAATTGAAGCACATATTGTTCGTTCATATTGCAATCTATATTCAATACTTTCATTGTGCTCCCTTGATAACCCGCCATCTCCGTTCTGAAAACTTCACCTGAGTTTTCGCCATCCACAAGAATAAGCAACGTTCCTGCTTCTACATACTTGCCGCTTTTCTTTTGTAGAATCAAACCAGTTCGCATAGCTTTAACATCAAGATAAGGTAATTCAGTGTTTTCCTTTGCTTCTCCCTCCATTAATTGACAAACTTTTCCAAGTTCTATAAGTTGCCATCCGTTAGGTACATTCTCATAATGTGTGTCATCCAAGTGTTCAAACTTGGGATTAATGCGCTTTAATAGCGCAATGGCTGGCTCATCATTCGGATCTTGCGGAACAAGTTTGCCATGAATTGCGAGGTCAAGGATTTTGGCTTTTGTCTTTTCTATTGCTTTCAACAAATCGCCCTCACTACTGTCCAAATCGTCAATAACAGAGAAACAATGCTCTACTTCATTTGCAATGCGTTCCTGCTCATTGAGAGGAGGCATAGCAATTCTCATATTCTGAGATTGGGTTAAGGAAATGTTTACTTGACCAGCAGTACCTTTCGTGGATATTGAGTTTATTTCAGACATCTGCGACAAGTAGTAAAACAAGTACTTCACCAAAATCTTTTTATGTAAATAAGGGCGTATTAAAACGGCTGCTTGATTGAAGTTGCTCTCTGGCAAAGAATCTGGTATTATAGCCATTTTACCAAGTGGTGGCCCTACTATATTCATAAGTAGATCACCAATTTCTGTGCGCGAACGCTGCAACTTGCTATTATGAATCTCTGGTTTAATGTATTGAGGATGAAAATCAAAGTCTATCTTCTGATTACGCAGATTATACATTTTGATGTATGGAATTCCTTTTTCAACAAAAGCCTCTTTACTTGGGGTACTACCAGATGCCACATATGCAAAATCGTCAACGATACACCACTCCCAATTCTCAGGTATCTCAAATGGTGCTTTAATAGGTCTGTCTATAGTAGATTTCTTGCTTTGCTTAACAATCCCTTCTGAGACTAAGCGCTCTTTTTCTGCACGGATTCGTTCCAGTAATACAAATGCTGGCTCGTCATTCGGGTCTTGTGGCACGAGCTTACCGTGAATGGCAAGGTCGAGAATCTTCTGGCGTAGTTTCTTTGTGTCCATTATTCCTCGATATTAGCCAGTAATCCTTGGAGTTTTGCAACCGCCTTGCTGATATTGTCGCTCTTCTGCTGAATGGTGCCCATCAACTCGGCCAACGTCATATCATCGTCGTCGTCCGTCTGCTTAATCCAAGAAATGTCAAGGCTGGTTTTGTCGCGTTTCAAAAGTTCAGCAACGGGATATTTGCGCCAACGGCCATTGGGATTGCTCTCAGCGTTGTAGGTTTCCTTTCTTGCTGAAAGGTTGTCGGCATTGTAGCAAGCCACAAAGTCATCCAAATGGTAGCGCATCATCGGCTTGGTGGCCAATGTATGCTTAATGCCTGTACGGTAGTCATAGAACCATACTTCCTTTGTCGGCTCACCTTTCTTAAAGAAAAGGACATTGGCTTTTACACCTTGGGCATAGAAGATGCCCGTAGGCAAACGAAGGATGGTATGCAGGTTGAAGTTTTTCAGCAGTTCCTTGCGGATAACCTCGCCAGCACCACCTTCAAACAGTACATTGTCGGGCAGCACCACTGCGGCTCGCCCTGTGTTCTTCAGCATCACCATGATGTGCTGGAGGAAGTTCAGCTGGTTGTTCTTGGTCTCCACATAGAAATCGGGGCGGTCGATATCCACGCTGCCTGCCGGACGGGTGCCGAAAGGCGGATTAGCGAGGATGACATCGACCAGCTTTTGCGGCTGTTTCTCCAAAGAATCCTCACAAAGGATAGGGCTGCGGTTGGTGCCTATGCCGTGTAGATAAAGGTTCATAGAACCCAGGGTCACAACGAGGGCTGTGTTATCGTAACCTATTAGCGTCTTGTCGCGGAGGAAGTCGCGCTTGTCTTTGTCTTGCGACTGATTCTTCATATAGTCGTAAGCAGCCATCAAGAAACCTCCTGTGCCACAGGCGGGGTCACATACTGTTTCGCCGATCTGCGGGCGGGTGACATCAACCATCGCTGAAATTAGCGAACGAGGCGTAAAGTATTGGCCTGCGCCACTCTTCTTATCCTGGCCGTTCTTTTCGAGAATGCCTTCATATATGGCACCCTTTACATCGCCATCCATCACTAGCCACTGTTCTTCATCAATCAAAGTAATCACCTTGCGGAGATACACTGGTTTGTCAATCTTGTTTTGAGCCTTCACGAAAATAGTGCCGATAAGGTTTTCTTCCTCGCTCAACTTCTTTAGTGTAGCTTCGTACTGGCTGATGAGGTCAAGTCCATCCAACTCAATGAGGTCTTTCCAGCGATAGCCCTCTGGGATTGCAGAGTCTTCACCAAAGGTTTCTGCGTTTTCGTCATCCATCTTCAGGAAGAGAAGATAGGTGAGTTGGGTGATATAGTCTGTAAAGCCGATTCCTTGCCCGGCAAGGGTAGTGGCCAGTGTCCAAACTTTTTTGGTAAGCGATGTTTCTTTATTTGTTGCCATAAAATGTTAT
The DNA here is from genome assembly GCA_902786745.1 of uncultured Bacteroidia bacterium. Taxonomy (GTDB): domain Bacteria; phylum Bacteroidota; class Bacteroidia; order Bacteroidales; family F082; genus Limimorpha. Next base: position 27,206 of record CADADR010000013.1, on the reverse strand, counting down.
GCGGTTTTTCGGTAGAGTAAGAATTTCGACAATGACACAAGAGCTTCGTTTGCCTGTTGCTTTCCTCCGAAGGCATTGATGAGCTGCGCGGCACGGGTCTTGTCGTCTTCGATGATGTCCTTGATGGTGCATGCACCATTGGATGCAATATAATCGACTATCTGACGGATGATGGCTATCTGAGACTCCGTCACTGTGCGCTGCATCTGACCATACCAGAGGTTGAAGCGCTGCTGTGCTTGTGGGTACAGACTCTCGAGTTTTTCAATCTGATGATTGGCAAAACGAACCAACTGGATGATGTTGGTGAGGGCTTCCTTTTCCTCCTTGGTTGTATGTTTCTTGACGGAATTAGGACTTACAATGGCATACGAATTCCAGATGCGGGACGACTGGAATCGATTGTTGGCAATCTTCAGTTTGTTCTCCAAATCTTTCAACAAGGCGTAGGTCAGCGGCTCTCCCTCATTATTGTAAATCATGCGAAGTGCCTCTATCTCGTCTTGATGCTCATTGCAATATCTCTCAAAGGCAGATGTAACTTCTTCGGCTTCTTCTAATGAGAATCCTTTGGAGATTAGCTGGTCTTCACCTGGTAGCAGTGTCTCTACAAAACCGGCGGCAAGGATAAGCAGTAACTGTCGTGCGTCGGGGTGGTTTGTCAAAGGCGCCACCAACGCCTTGCGTTCAAGGTTGGGGTCGTCAATGCTTTCGTAAGGAGGCAGAGCATTTTTCTCCAAAGCGTTGAAGATGGAGGACGAGATTTCTTGCATTGCGGTATAAGCCTTCCACTTGAATTCCTCCAGCTGTTTGTCCGTACACTTGTTGGCGATACGAGCGAGCCTTGAGGCAATTAAGCGTAGGTAATCGTCATTGACATTACCGTGTGTCAGCAGTTCCAAAAGCCGTTTCAACGTGACGCCTGGCTCAGTTTCACCACCAGGACTTGTTACTGTCTTATGGCTTTCGGTTACACCTACCGCATCGACGAGGAAGAAACAATCCTTGCTATAGGCATTCGGGGTCACATTGCGCAACTGGTCGTCGCCGATAGTACGCACTCCACGGCCTTTCATCTGGATATAAAGTGGTTCGGAGGCCACGTCTCGCATGAATATAAGCACTTCAAGCGGTTTAACGTCCGTACCCGTTGCCACCAATGTACAGGTGACCGCAATGCGGAATTCCTTGTCGTTGCGGAACTGACGTATCAGTTCGTTGCTGTCACCAGCTGAATAAGTAATCTTTTGCACAAACTTGTCGTCAGTGCGGCCAAACACTTCCTTTGCTATTTGCACGATGTTGTTGGCGTGCATCTCGTTCAAGGCAAAGATGAGGGTCTTGGGCAGATAATCCATGTTAGGCTCACGTTGCGGGTCGATGAACATCTCTGTATAAACCGCATCGCGGTAGGTTTCAAGCACTAACTTGATTTGAGCCGGATTGATAATGCTGCGGTTCAGCTCTTCCTTAGTATAGTTTTTGGTTTCCTCGTTATGAATAGTCTCTACCTTACCTGTATAGCGCGTAACCCTTTTCAATTTGTCACCCTTCAATATGGCACCACCATTTTCGGTTGCTTCTGTCTTGATACGATAGATACGGGCATCCACATTCACGCCATCCACGATGGATTGTTCCAGCGTGTAGTTCACAACGATGTTGTTGTTGAAGAAAGCCTTGGTTTCTGGAATCGGTGTTGCTGTCAAGCCGATAAGTTTGGCCGTATTGAAGTATTCCAGCACTTTTCTCCAGTTTCCATAAATGGAGCGGTGACATTCGTCGATGATGATTAAGTCAAAGAAGTCAGGGGGAAGTGTGACGTTTCCTGTGAGTTGCACCTCGCTTGTGGCTATATCTTCATCGTCATCATCGTTATCGGCAATCTCCTGACCTGTAAGCAGAGAGAAGAGGCGTTGTATGGTGGAGATGACCACATTGCTTTCGGTCGGGACTTTAGAGGATTTCAGGCGATTTACCGTATAGATGGTGTTGAATGGGTCTCCATTCTCGGTGAGACGGAACATCCCGAACTCACCTTCCGCCTGTTTGCCAAGATTGTTTCGGTCGACCAAGAAGAGAATGCGTTTTGTTGGCGTGTAGGCCAATAAGCGATAAGCGGCCAAACAAGCCGTATAGGTTTTGCCTGCTCCAGTAGCCAAGACTATCAGAGCACGTTTTTGTCCTGTACGAAAACTGCTTTCCAGGTTTGTGATAGCTTCAAATTGACAGTCGCGTAAGCCTTTTTTCTTCAGGGTTGGCAAACCTGCGTAAGGGTCTTCAATACCCAGCATCTTGACAATTTCTTTTGGGGTATGGATGCGATTTATCTCTATGAGATCACCATCCTTATCACGGAAATCACGAAAGTAAGTCTTCTCTCCATTAGACTGGTAAATTATAGGGAGTGGACGTGAAAAGGCCTTGTAGTAATCGGGAACGCCACGGGCATAAAGCGCAGCTTGTTCGCAAACCACACTTGCTGTAACATCCACTTCTTTCCGTTTTGCTTCCAACACACCTACAGCCATACCATTGATAAACAGGAAATAGTCGGCCTCCCGATTTCCTTCCAATAGACCTTCGCGGATGGCAGCAGCCGAAAGAGTGGGCGAGTAGAAATCTCTGTCTACCACCTTCCAGCCAGCATCCTCGAACATCTGGTCAATCTTAACCCTAGCTTTCTCTTCTGGAGTCATAGGCGATTTTTGTTATTGATAGACACAAAAAAGAATCCGTGAACTTCTGTCGTGCACGGAGGTTCTCGACTACCTTCACCACAAACGAGAAAGCCCACGGATATACCGTGAGCGTTCCGCTTTCTTGAGTGGTGAAGTTGAAACTGTCGAGATTTCCGTACACCTTGAAAAGCAAAAACGCTTTTGTATCTATATGTTATTTATCAGTTATCTACTATGCCTTTGTTCTTTTTTGCTTCACCTTATGAGGGCGATGGTTAGTGATGGCAAAATTAGGAAAAATATCAATAAATTGACAATAGGTAAGAAAAGTAAAACGTATCTTTGCGGCGTTTTTGAAGCATCAAGAGTGCCAGCGGGCACACCAACCGAGTTCCTGAGTTATACCACGGTGGTAAAACGATGCGAGTTAAGAACTTAACTAAACACTATAACTTATGAACTACAACAGAATTGTATTGAATGAACCTCATGCGTCCGTTGAAGGTTTGTATGATGATAGGCTGAGCGGCTGTGGGACGAACCACTTCATTTCGCAAAACATAAAAAAACCTCCCCACGAGCCTTTCGGCTCATGGGGAGGCGGAGAGGTTTATTTAAACCTCAACCATGAAAAAATCAATTGCGCCTATCGAATCAAGCGCCGACGGCGAGCTTAGGCTCTTCCGTCGTTGCCTCTTCATCGGCGAGCTCCACTGCGACCTGGAGGTTCTTCCTGCGCCTGGTGTTCAAACGCGTGATGATTTCCTTCACCACTTCGTAATGATCACCATAGGCGGCAGGATCTTTCAATGCCATAGCCTTGAGGTAGTCGACCAAGCTTTCCACCTTGGCCGCCGCCTCCCTTTTCAATGGCATCAAAGGCTGTCCCTTGGGTGCCAGGCCGTTGGCCTTGTCAACCTCATGGACCGCCTTCTTCAGCGCATTCAAAGCAGCCTGCAACGTGGCAATGCGACCCTCCAACTCGGGCAGCTGCACCACGTGCTCCTGAATGCCGGGCAAGGCCAGGTCGCGCAACAAAGTGGCGACCGCACCAATGCGCTCGTCCAGCTTCATACGCGTGAATGGCTTGCCGTAGCTCCCCCACAGCTGTTTGAGCACCGCTGCACTCTCCCTCACCGCATCGTCCGACACGTAAAGGCACGAATCGATGTAACGTGAGGCCGAGGCGAGACACTCTGTGAGCTGTCGGTTCTCCTGTTTGACATTATGCTTCACCTTCGCGATGTGCATCGCGTCAAGAAGCGCTTCGTTAGTGGTGGCCAGTTCGCCAACCAAACCGTTCAGATACTCGTCCGAACGAAGGGCTTCAAACTGGCGGCCGATCTCCAAGAGACCAGCATGGAACTGATTGGAGCTCAGTCCTAAGCTCATAGTAAATGTTTTGTGCATAATACAAAATATTACTAAGGTTAAACAATATGTGAATTAACGGCCATCGCCGTTTGGTATGGTTGTTTTCCCGACGGCAGCGGCTTGCCTCCGGAAGGGACGCATCAAGATGCCTTGCGCTGAGGATACAGTCCTGGCGTTCGGGCTGAAAATCATAACCCAATACCTTCAACCCCTCACGATGAGGTAAAAGGTCTTGTCGCATGACAAATAGTCCGATTTTTCGTCCTTTTCGTCGTTGCACTATAAGCTTACACACCTCGCGATGATGCGAAGAATCATGGTGCATGACGAATAGTCCGAATTGACGCCCGAAATGGTCTCTATCAGTGACCTAAAAGGTCATCGCCTGACTTTTGGTGACATGCGGTCACCAAAAACGAACGGCAGCATGGCCGCGATGCCGCCGTTGCCTGCGCACGTTGTACGCCCAGGCTCAGCTTGACAAGTTGATGTAAGAAGTGTAACGGTTTTTCAAAGGGACGGCAGGAATGTTTGTCGTCTGCCTCCCAATGTTTTCTTGAGAATGTGTTTACGGCTTGGAAGTCCTCAACGAAGGCGCACAAAGCCTCGTTGCAACGGTGTTGCGCGAAGTAACGTCCCAAAAAGTCGGGAACGGATGGCTCCACGGCGACCGACGGCACGGTGGCGATGCGGTTCTGCTCATACTGCCGTTGCCAGGCCTCCACCTGCAGGTTGAGTTCGTCGACGGAACAGAGGCTGCAATGGAAGGCCGCAAATGCATAGTCGCGGCTTTCGTAATAGGCACGCCCGAAGCCCTCCCACGTGTCGTCGTGCTCCACCTCGAACTGAGGCCAATGGGTGAAACGATGAGCGTCGTCGCAAGCCTCAAAGAGGCAAGAATGGGTGTGGGAGGTGAAGAAGGCTTCCTGATGGAAATCCACTTTGATGGTGATAAGGATCGATTCCCGAAGGCTCGGAGGGTCTTCTTTGTAATAATCGAAAAGGTCAGAATTATTTGAGTTTTTTTTCATAATCAAAATAATGATTTTAACTGTGCAAAGATAAGCAAAACCAAGGGTTGCCGCAGTTTTCAAGTGTCAAAAATGCTCATTTTTTTGTCAACAAAATTATCAACAGGGTAAATTTGCTGATTATCAGTACATATACATATCATTTCAATTATTTAGAATGGAAACAAACAGACATAAAAACCAATGTAAGACAGTAATATAAGTCGAACTTCATACCAGAAAAATCCCATAGTTTCCCCAAAAAACCCTATCTTTGCCCCACAAATCCGAACATCATGGATAACGAAACACAAACCCTAATACAGACCCAACCCGAACCCGAAACCAAGACCACTAAATGCCTCAACTGCGGCACTGAATTCCAAGGGAAGTTCTGTCCCGAGTGCGGACAAGATGCCAAAACAAGTCGGTTCACCCTACGATTCATTTGGAGCAACCTCCTTGCGGCTATATTGGGCAGGGACGGCGGCATCGCGTATACCATCAAAAACCTATTTACACGACCAGGAGCGATGATTGTAGAAATCCTCAACGGGAAACGCCGCAAATACGTCTCGCCTTTCCCAACGCTGTTCCTGGCGCTGACACTTTATGTCCTGATCTTCACCGCAACGGGCACCAAAAACATAGAAATAGACAATCTGCCAGAGGACATAGATACAGAACTCACCGTGAAAGTGGGTGATAAGACTACGGAAATCAACAACAACTCCACTGCAGCAAAGCAGATGCTTCAAAAAGGGGCTCAACTCGCTGTCGATGGGTATCACTTCTACCTCAACCATTACACGCTTTGCTACATGCTCACTTTGCCTTTGTTCGTTGTTGCGACAAGAAAGTGTTATGGCAAGGAAAACCGCAAACGCTATAACCGTGCCGAATACATCGTCGCCATAGTCTATGCGATGGTGATATTGGTGTTATACCGTTGCGTCGTCAACCTCATCTATCCCATCTCGCACCACTTTTACGGAAAAATGGCAGGCTTTGAACCGATTGCCATCATCATAGCTTTGACTGCATGTTTCAGGAAGATGATGGGGTTCAGCACAGTTAAGACGGTTTGGCGCAGCACACTGACCGTTGCACTGTATTACATCATTCTAGGTGCAATACTTGCGATATGCGCAGTGGCCATCGCATTTTTCTTTTACTTCAAATATCTGAAATAGAATCACTTCGCCCGCCAGAAACTGGGCATGAACAGCAGCAGGACGGTGTAAATCTCCAAACGTCCCACCATCATATCGAAAGAGAGCAGCCATTTGGCGGCGTCTGGAATGGCATCAAAAGTGCCGCTCGGTCCCGTAATGCCCGTGCCTGGGCCGTAGTTACTGAAGCAGGTCAAGAAAGAGATGGCGCCTTCCTCGAGGCTCATGCCCGCAGCCGAAAGTCCGACCACATTGGCCATAAAGACAATCAAGAACAGCGAAAAGAACGACATCACACGTTTCAGGCTGAGGTCTTCAACAATCTGTCCCGATATCTTGACGGTGTACATGCTCGACGAATGGATCATCTCGTTGACCGTCTTCTTGATGTACTTGAAAAGCACGATGACACGCACCATCTTGATACCACCGCTGGTGGACCCTGCACAGCCACCCACAACCATCATGACCACCGTCGGGATGAGGAAGAGTCGACCCCAAGAGTCATAGTTGTAATTGGTGCCTTGGAAGCCCGTGTTCGACAGCAAAGCCACCACGTGGAACAACGAAGTACGGATGCGGTCCAATTCTGTTTTTGGATGCGACACCAGCTGCTCATCGGTGATGACGTCGAGGCGCGGGGCAAAAAAGAAGCGAAGCAAGAACAGCACCGTGAAAAAGAGTATCGACAACAGATACCAACGCAGCTCTTCGTTCCTCTTGATCACGTCGAAACGACCATTGAAGAGGAAATGATACATGGCGAAATTGATGCCCGACAGCAACATGAACAACACGCAAACAAACTCTATGTAGTTAGAGCCGAAATATCCGATGCTTGCCTGATGCGTGCTGAAACCGCCTGTGGCAATAGTGGTCATGGCATGGCAGATGGCGTCGAATCTATTCATCGGTCCCACAGCATAGGCGATGGCACAAAGCACAGTCAGCGCAATGTAGATGATCCACAACAGGCGCGAGGTGGCGCCCATGGTAGGAGCCAACTTCTCCACACTCAAGCCTGGCGCCTCGGCAGCAAAGAGCGAGGCCTTCTTGGAGCCTTTGGCCACCGAAGGCAGGAATGCCAAGGTAAACACCACGACACCCAAACCACCCATCCACTGGGTGATGCTACGCCAGAACAAGATGCCGTGTGGCTGTTGGTCGATGTTGTTGAGGATGGTGGCACCCGTCGTAGAGAAGCCCGACATGGTCTCAAAGAAGGCATCGGTGACGTTGTCGACCGTGCCATTCATCAGGAATGGCAACATACCGAAGATGGAGAACAACACCCACGACAAGGCCACTACAAAGAAGGTGTCGCGAATCTGAAGGGTGCCGCGTTTGCTCATGCTGCCGATGTTGTAGAGCAACAAGCCCACCGCGCCCGTGATGGCAGCCGTGAGCATAAAGCAACGGGCATCGGTCTCCCCTGCCACACGCTGATAGTATAATGCCACCGCCGCGGTCAGCAGCAACGCCGCCGCCTCAATCAGCAACAATACACCAAACAGCTTGCTTTTCATTTTCTGTTATTCTTTTTTTAGGTTTTTGGAACGCGTGAGGCGTTTTATATTATGGGCATTTGGGGGGCATTTATTGGGCAGACACACAGGTCTGCCCCTACAGATTAACTCCACGGTTGCGCCCAACCTTCGCCATAGTCGTAATCCTCCTCCTCGTCGTCCTTTTCCTTATAGGAGTGGTCGTCGTAGGGCTTCAGCCAATTACGGAACTTATGGGACGGAATGGCCGTGATCTGGCCGTCGGCTTCGGGCGACACCGCGATGTCGATGTCATCGGCAGCCAACTCCTTGAGCCAGTGTCCCAGCTCAGAGAAGCCCATATCCGTCACGGTATAGCCTTCCCAGTCACCCTGCGCCGCCTTTGTCGCCAGCGCCTCCGACTCCCACAGCGGGATATAAGGCTCTCCATCGCCGTCCTCCAGCATGGCGAAGAAGCCTTCCTTGGCTTCGAGCAGCCACACCTTACGGGTCTCCAGGATAGCTTTCAAGAATAATTCGAGTTTGTCTTCCATGGTTAACGTCTCTTTTGTTGTTGTTGCATCTTGGCCTGTTGTTTCTGGGCCTCTTCAAGACGCTTCATGAAGTTGGATTTCTTCTGAGGCTTGCGTTTGTTCTCCTCGATGGTGGCACGCACCTTGTCCTCGTTGATCATCTTACGGAAGACGAACATCTGGATGAAGGTGATGATGTTGACCAGCATGTAGTAGTAGCTCAAGCCCGAAGAGTAGTTGTTGAAGATACCGAAGAACATGATGGGCATGAGATACATCATCCACTTCATGGGCTTCATCTGCGGGTTGCTCGAGACGTCCATCTGCTTGTTGTTCACATAGGTGTAGATGAAAGTCGTGATGGTCATGAGCAAGGTGAACAGGCTCAGGTGGTCCATGCCGAGGAACTTCGGGAACTCAATGATGCTGTCGTAGGTCGAGAGGTCGTCGGCCCAGAGGAAGGGCTGCTGACGCAACTCGATACTGGCGGGGAAGAAACGGAAGATAGCGATGAGGATGGGGAACTGCAGCAAGGCGGGCAGACATCCCGAAGCGGGACTCACGCCAGCCTGACGTTGCAGGTTCATCACAGCCTGTTGTTTCTTCATGGCGTCTTCTTCCTTGGGGTATTTCGCGTTGATGGCCTCCATCTCGGGCTTCAGCACACGGGTGATGGCCGACGACTTGTAGGACTTGAAGGCCAAGGGGAAGAGCAAGGTCTTGATGAGAATGGTCAGGATCAAGATCACGATGCCATAGTTCCAGCCGTAGCTGCTCAGCCAGTTGAACACGGCGATGACGCCGTAGTTGATCCAACGGATGAGGAAGAAGTTACCCAAGTTGATCTGGTCCTGCAAGCCGATGCCATAGCTACGCAAGGTCTTGAAGTGGTTGGGACCGAAATAGAGCTGCATCGGGATGACGTTGGTCTCAGCCTTCACGTCGTAAGGCACCTCGATATTGGCCGACATCGACTTGAAGTAACGCGGGTTGTTCGAGTTGCGGGTCAACGTAGCCATGCGGGCATTCTCAAACTCGTTCTTGGCTACGATCACGTTGCAGAAGAAACGCTGCTTGAACGACACCCATTTCAGCTTGCTGTTCACCGTCTGTTCGCTGTCCTTCTGTTCGTTGAGGTGGTCGACGTCCTTGTCGGTCAACGAGCGGTAGTACACCGACTCACCGGCAAAACGGTCGGTGCTCTTCTCCTGTTTCATCAGGTCGACGTCCCAGTCGATGGTGAGATAGTCGGCGTTGTTGGCGATGACGTCCTTCAGTCCGACGGTGCGGATGTCGAAGTCCATCATATAGTTGTCATAGCGCACGGTATAGACATACTCAAGGTATTTGTCGGCTTCCGCAGTAGGCATGCGCAGGGCAAACACGACGCTGTCGCCTTCAGCCACGGTGATGTCGCCGCCCGAATAAGGCTGGCCGTTCATATAGGGCTGGAAGTAGAACTGCGAGGTGTTGACGATGCGGTTCTGTGCGAAGAACGAGAGGTCGAACTTCGCCGTCTCAGGGTCGAACGAGATCAGCGGCAGCGAGTCATAGGTCTTATAGTCCTTCAGCTCCACTTGCTTCAGGAAGCCGCCTTTGCTCGAAAACGTCAGCTTCTGCAATTTGTTCTCAATAGTCCAAGTCTGCTCAGTGCCTTGAGCCGAAACTGCGAAGATGCCAAATTTGTCGCGCAGGTTGTTCTGCATCAGTTGGGCTCTGTCAAGGGAGTCCATCTCCGACAGCTGGGTCGAGTCGACCATCAGCGCAGCCGTTTGAGCATCCTGCTGTTGCGCCATGCGAAGCGAATCCAGAGCCATCTGCTCCAGTCGTGCCTGTCGGATGGAATCTTGAATACGCTGTTGTTCAGCCAGTTGCTCCTTCGACGGCGTCATAAAATACATCCAACCAAAGAGGATGGCCGCGATGAGGAGAAAACCAATAAGAGTGTTTTTATTGTTCATTGGGTTTTAATTTGCAAATAAGGCAGCAAAAATACGAAAAAAAGTGTCCCGAAGGACACTTTTTCGTTTGACAATACTACTTTTTCAGTGAAAGTACTGAATCAATAGTAACGATAGCTCTTCACCTGGCCGATGTGACGAGCGAGGCGGACCACCTGATTGCTGTAGCCGAACTCGTTGTCGTACCACAGATAAAGGATCACGGTCTTGCCGTCTTCACTGACCTTGGTGGCCGGGGCGTCGAAGATGCAGGCGCAACTGTCGCCGATGCCGTCGCTCGAGACGAACTCGGTGTTGCTGCTGAAGCGGATCTGCTCGATGAGGTTGCCCTCCAAGCAAGCCTTGCGGAAGGCCTCATTGACTTCCTCAACGGTGGTCTCGCGCTCAAGGTCGAGAGCGAGCACGGCCAAGGAGACATCAGGCGTAGGTACACGCACAGCGTTGCTCGTCAGTTTGCCCTTCAATTCAGGAATAGCCTTGGCAGCGGCCTTGCCAGCACCCGTCTCGGTGATGACCATGTTCAACGGGGCCGAACGACCACGACGCTCTTTCTTGTGGTAGTTGTCCAGCAGGTTCTGGTCGTTGGTGTAGCTGTGGATGGTCTCGATGTGACCCTTCACAATGCCGAAGTTCTTCAGCATGACTTCCAGACCCGGCACGATGGCGTTGGTGGTGCAGCTGGCAGCCGAGAAGATGGTCTCGTTTTCGAGGTCAAGCGTGTCTTGGTTGACGCCGTACACCACATTCGGGATGTCGCCCTTACCAGGAGCGGTGAGCAGCACCTTGGCTACACCCTTGGCCTGCAGGTGACGCGACAGCGACTCTCTGTCACGGAAAGCACCCGTGTTGTCGATCAACAAAGCATCGTTGATGCCATATTGCGTGTAGTCGAGGTCCTCGGGGTTCTTGCTTTCGAGGAAGAGGATCTTCTGACCGTTGACCATCATGGCGTTCTCACCCGGGATGGGCATGCACACGCCGTGGAAGTAACGGTGCACCGAGTCGGTGCGGAACAGGTTGATACGCTTCAGGATGTCCTCAGGCGAGTTCTTGCGGGTGACGATGGCGCGGACGCGAAGGGCGTCGCCACGGCCAGCCATTTCCGTCATCTCACGGCAAAGGATACGACCGATACGACCGAAACCATAAAGGATGACGTCCTGCACCTTGTTGCTGCGCGGGTTGGCATCGATGATGTAGCTGAGCTTGTCGCGGACAAAGGCAGTCACGTTGTTATTATACTTCTCTTTCTCATCCGTCCACTCGGAGTTGAGGCGGCCGAGGTCGATACGGGCGGGTGCGAGGTTCTCGGCAAGGAGGGCCTTAGCGATGAGCAACGAGTCCTGCACGCGGACAGGCTTGCCCAACACCGTCGCGGCACGGAGATGCTTGTTCAGGATCTTACCCGAACCACGGTTGACCAGCAGCGAACGCAACATGATCAGCTCGACCGACTTGTCGTACCACAGTCTTCCAACGATGTTGATGAGTTCATTGGCGGCTTTTTCATTTTCATTCCACGCCTTCAAGGATGATTCAAAACTGTCGTTCATGATTGAAACAATTTTATTCTACATTGGGTTAATTGCTGAGATTTTTGGCAAAGTTAGGCATTATTTTAATCCAAACAAATGAAAAGCACTTTTTTTTGTATTTTTGCCGAAAAATAGAAGCATTCAATGGATAAAAGCGATTGTTTGTATATTTCATACTTGAACATCCTCAAGGAAGAACTCGTGCCCGCCATGGGCTGCACCGAACCGATTTGCTTGGCTTATGCTGCCGCCAAAGCCCATGAAATCCTTGGCACCATGCCGAAACGTGTGGAGATCAAAGCCAGCGGCAACATCATCAAGAACGTGAAGAGCGTCATCGTGCCCAACACCAAGGGCATGAAAGGCCTGAAGGCCTCGGTGGCGGCTGGCATCGTGGCCGGCAACCCCAAGAAAGCCCTTGAGGTCATCGCCGAGGTGACACCGGAACAAAAGAAGGAAATCGCCGAATTCTTAGACAACACTTTGATGACCATCGTCCCGCTCAACGTCATCGCCCAGCTTGACGTGACGGTCACCTTATATAATGATGAACACTCCGCCAGCGTGCGCATCGCGGGTTTCCACACCAACATCGTGAAGATGGAGAAAGACGACCAGGTGTTGTTCGACTCGGGCTATGAAGATAGCGGTGCCACCAAGCTCACCGACCGCAGCTGCCTCAGCATGAAAGGCATCTACGACTTCGCCAACACTGTCGACATCGAAGACCTCAAGCCCATCATCAATCCTCAGATCGAATGCAACAAAGCCATCTCGCAGGAAGGCCTGAAGAACAACTGGGGCGCCAACATAGGCAGCACCATACTCAGTTTCGGCACCGACGTGAGAATCAAAGCCCGTGCCTGGGCGGCAGCTGGCAGCGACGCCCGTATGAGCGGCTGCGAGATGCCTGTCATCATCAACTCAGGCAGCGGCAACCAAGGCATGACGGTCAGCCTGCCTATCCTCGCCTACGCCGAAGAATACAACATCGACGAGGAACGCACGATTCGCGCCGTGGCCTTGTCAAACCTCGTGGCCATCCACCAAAAGACCGGTATCGGTAGACTCTCAGCATATTGCGGTGCCGTCAGTGCAGGTTGTGCCTCAGGTTGTGGCATCGCCTACCTTATGGGCGAGCCGCTCAGCATCATCGAGCACACCCTTGAAAACGCCCTCGGCATGGCCGCCGGCATCGTCTGCGATGGCGCCAAGCCCTCTTGCGCCGGCAAGATCGCCCTCTCCGTGGAGGCGGGCATCCTGGGCTATGAGATGAGCAAACAAGGCTGCAACCTCCTTGGCGGCGACGGTATCATCGGCAAGGACGTTGAAGAGACCATCGACCACATCGGTTGCCTCGGCCGCTACGGCATGAAGGAGACCGACGTGGAGATCCTTAAGATAATGGTGGAATAAGCCTCTTATTGGCTTATCAGTTCCTTCAGCTTCTCAGCAAAACACCTGATGTCATCCTCAGTGGTGTCGTAGGCGCACATCCAACGCACCACATCGGCATCCTCGTCCCAGTCGTAGAAGAAATAGTGGTTTTGCAGTTCCTTCCACACCTTGCGAGGCAGTTGTGCGAACACGCCGTTGGCTTGCACGGGATAGACGATGTTGACGCCTGGGATGTCTTTCACTGCCTTATAAAGCAACTGAGCCATCTTATTGGAGTGCTCGGCGTTACGACGCCATAGGTCGTTCTCGAAATAGGCATCGAACTGGGCCGCGATGAAACGCATCTTCGAGCAGAGTTGCATGGCCTGCTTGCGACGGTATTTGAAATCGGGACAGACGTTGGGATTGAGAAGCACGACCGCCTCTCCCATCATCAGGCCGTTCTTGGTGCCGCCAAAGGAGACGGCATCCACACCAAGGTCGGTGGTCATCTCCTTGAAGGTGCAACCCAACGCCACGGCGGCGTTACCCAATCGGGCACCGTCGATGTGGACGTACATGTTGTACTCCCTTGCCAAACCCACGATGGCTTTGATCTCATCCAAGGTATACAAGGTGCCCAACTCCGTCGGCTGTGTGATGCTGATCAACTTGGGCTGAGAGTGGTGTTCGAAGCCGAAGCCATGCAGCCGCGTCTTGATCAAAGCAGGCGTCAACTTGCCGTCGGGGGTGTCGACCGTCAACAGACGGCAGCCCACGATACGCTGGGGCGCACCGCATTCGTCCACGTTGATATGGGCGCTCTCGGCACACACCACGGCTTCGTGAGACTTGGTCAAGGCATCGATGCACAAGGTGTTGCACCCCGTGCCGTTGAAGGCGAAGAACACCCTCGCCTGCTCGCCAAACTGCTCGCGGAACTTCGCCTCGGTAGCAGCGCAGTATTCATCATCACCATAGGCCAACGCATGCTCTTTGTTCACGCGGGCGATGGCTTCCATCACCTCGGGACAGATACCCGAATGGTTGTCGCTTCCAAATCCTCTTTTCATCACACCATGGTTTTAGCTTCTTCAAGTATCATGTTGGCAAAACGCTCGGCTTCGGCCTCGGTCTTGCCTTCGCTGTAAATACGAATGATAGGCTCAGTGTTCGACTTGCGCAGATGCACCCAGCCTTCCTCAAAGTCAATCTTCACGCCGTCGATGGTAGTCACCTGCTCGTTCTTGAACTTCTCGGCGAACTTGGCCAAGATGCCGTCCACGTCGGTGGTTGGCGTCAGCTGGATCTTGTTCTTCGACATGAAATAGGCGGGATATTCCTTTTTCAGCTCGGAGCATTTCACCTTCTTCTCGGCCAGTTGGGTCAGGAACAATGCCGTGCCGACCAAGGCATCGCGGCCATAGTGCAACTCGGGATAGATGACACCGCCATTGCCTTCGCCGCCGATGACAGCACCGACTTCTTTCATCTTTTCCACCACATTGACCTCGCCTACGGTAGCAGCAAAGTATTGCTGTCCATGTTTTTGCGTCACATCACGTAAAGCACGGGTTGAAGAGAGGTTGCTCACCGTCGGTCCAGGTGTATGCTTCAGGATGAAATCGGCCACCGAGACCAAAGTGTACTCCTCGCCAAACAGCTCGCCATCTTCCTTGACGAAGACCAGACGGTCGACGTCAGGGTCGACGACCACGCCAAAGTCGCAGCCCTGCTCCTTCACATAACGGCAGATGTCGGTGAGGTTCTGCGCCAAAGGCTCAGGCGTGTGGGCAAACTTACCCGTAGGCTCGCAGTTGAGTTCCAGCACCTCTTTCACGCCGAGGGCACGCAGCATCTTGGGGATGGCGATGCCGCCCGTCGAGTTGACCGCATCCACGGCCACCTTGAAGTTGGCCTTCTCAATCACCTCTTTGTTGACCAAAGGTAGTTGGCACACCATTTCGACATGCTTGTCCATCCAGCCTTCAACCAACTGATAGCTGCCGATTTCCTCAATCGGTACGAAGTCGAAGTCGTCCTTGGCAGCCACGTCGAGCAGCCAGGCGCCTTCGGCGGCCGAGATGAACTCGCCCTTCTCGTTGAGGAGCTTCAAGGCATTCCACTGGGCAGGATTGTGGCTGGCTGTGAGGATGATGCCAGCATCGGCCTTCAGTCCGGTGACGGCAATCTCAGTGGTAGGCGTCGTGCTCAGCCCGATGTCGAGCACATCGGCGCCCATGGCCTGCAGCGTGCCGCAGACCACCTGGTTGACGAGGAAGCCTGAGAGACGGGCGTCGCGGCCCACGACGACCTTGGGGCGTTTCACCCCTTTATGATGTTGCACGAATTTGACGAAAGCAGCGGTGAATTTCACCATGTCGATTGGCGTGAGGTTGTCGCCCGGCTGGCCGCCAATGGTGCCACGAATGCCGGATATGGATTTGATCAGGGTCATATTTACTTGATTTTGAAATCTAACAGGATAGGATAATGGTCTGAGGCCTTGAAACGGCAGCGCTCGAAGTGAAGCGGCGTCACGGCCATGTCGGACCAGATGTAATCGATGCGCAGCAGCGGTAACTTGCCCGCATAGGTCGGCTTGATGCCACGACCCACCTCGGTGAAGGTGTCAACAAAACCTGCCTTACGCATCTGGTTATAGTTGTATGACAAAGGCGGTTCGTTGAAGTCGCCGCACATCAGCACAGGGGCGTCGACGGAGGGCATCCCCTCAAGCAAACGCTGCAGCTCTTCGCTACGGCGTTGGAAGGCAAAGTTCAACTTATGCAGCAAGGTCTTACCCAAAGTGTCGAGGTTCTGGCGTTCGGCGCTCCCCACCAAGAGCTCAATCTCATTATCGGTGATCATATAGGAGAGCAGATGGACATTAGCCACATAGAACTTGCCTTTCTCACCTGCATCCACCGAGACCATGATGCCATAGGTGTTCTCCTGGCCGAAGCCACTGTCCTCGTCAACCTTCTCAACGGGGTACTTCGAGAAGACCACATTGCCGCCATAGTTACGTTTCTTGTTGTAATACACATAAGGATAGCCCGAAGCCTTAGCAAACAAGTCAATGCACTGGGGACGTGTGACACCGTTCTTGAAAGCAGAAAACTCCTGGCAGCACAAGATGTCGGGGTTTTCCTCTTGCACCTTATCCATCACCAGTCGGGCCATACTCTCCTTGTCCGTCTTCCCGTCGACATGGTCGAAGTTATGGACATTGTAGCTCATGATTCGGACACTCGAAGGGGCTTCGACCTTATGACCGAAGGAATAGGAGCGCTTCAATCCCGGAATGGCCACCAAAAGCGCCAAGACGGCAATCCACACTTTGCGCGACCACAGCAACAACAGCAACAGGAACACCACCACGTTGAAGATAAAGATCTCCCAAAACGCCAGTCCGAAGACCGTGGTCCAGATGAAATTCCGCGGGTTGATGAAGCCGTTGATCACGCTCAAGGCCATGGCCACCAAGCCCACAAGGGCTAGCAGCGTCAGGACAAACACCAGCAGCCTCCCAAAAAAGCCTCTTCTACCCTTCTCTCTTTCTTCCATGTCATTTACTGTTTTTAAAGAGGAATTCCTTCTCCTCATCGGTCAGGCTGCTGTAGCCGTTCTTTGCCACCTTGTCGAGAATGGCGTCGATATCTTTCTCTTTCTGAGCTTTTTGGTAGTTGTAATCCTCGTCGGAGCGAGGCACCTTGTCGTATACCTCCTCATAACGCGTGTATTTCGTGCGCGACCTTTTCTTCCACGATTGGAAGACGTCTTTCAGCTTTCTGAAGTTCTTGTTGGGCCCAGCGGGGTTCTTCTTCCAATACAGGATCAGGATCAAGCCGAACAGCATGCCACCCAAGTGAGCGAAATGCGCCACATTGTCGACTCCAGTGAGTCCCGTGATCAGCTCGATGACCGCATAACCGATGACAAACCACTTGGCCTTGATGGGGATCAGGAAATAGAAGTAAATCATCGAATTGGGGAACATCATACCGAAAGCCAGCAACAGACCGTAAATGGCGCCCGAAGCACCGACGGTGTTCATCATGTTCAGGTAGGTGTCCATCGTAACGATGTTGCCGCCCATATTCACCGTGGCATAGTTGGCCAAGGAGGTGGCATATTGTATGTATTGCACCAACTCTTGGCAGAGACCTGCGCCGATGCCGCACACCATATAGAACAATAGGAAACGCTTTGAACCCCAAAGGTTTTCAAGCGTGTTGCCAAACATCCAAAGGGCAAACATATTGAAAAACAGGTGCCCGAAGTTGGCGTGCATGAACATATAGGTAATCAGCTGATAGGGATGGAAATGGCTGGCCTTGAAGAAATGAAGGCCCAGATACTCCGTCAGGTCGATATGAAAACGCTCAAAAGTAAAAGTTGCCAGAAAAAACAAACAGTTGATAATCAATAGGTGTTTTACCACAGTGGGCAGCACCTTAAATCCCGTGGGGCTGAATTGTTGACTCATTGAAACAAATCCTCCATATTTAAAATCACATAAATCTTCTTTCCGTTAGGCGCGACTTCGGCCACATTACAGGCAAACAGTTGATCCACAAGGTTCTGCATCTCCACCTCCGAGAGCCGCGTCTGCGCCTTGATGGCCAGTTGCGACGCCATGGTCTTGGCCAGGTTCAGCTTCCTGTCGAGCTGCAGGTCGGTGCGGTTGATCTTCGCATTCTCCAGAATCTGCTCCAACAATGCGACCGCATCGCAGCCTGCTGCATCAGAGGGCGTCCCATTGATCATGAAAGTGGTCGGGTTGGCCTGTTCCAAAACGAAGCCCAGGTTCTCCAACTCAGGCACCATCTCCTTCAACAGCGAGGCGTCGTTCATGTTAAGCGTCAAGGCCTGAGGGAACAGCTCCTGCTGCGACACACCACTATGGTTTTCCAACTCCTTCAGATACTTCTCAAAAAGCACACGCATGTGGGCCAGATGTTGGTCGATGACCAACATGCCCGACTTCACCGCGGTCACGACATACGACTGGTTCACTTGCAGATATTGGCTTCTGTATTGCTTCTCCTCTATCGCTTCGACAGTCTCGTTCGGCAAGTCAGTACGTTCACCATAGAGCAGACGCCAGTCGCCCGGCGAGGCATTACGCTCGGGCTTATAGCCATCGTATTGACGACCTTCATGATGGGTAGGCGTCTTACTGAATGGGTTGTAGTTGGGATCGATGGGGATATTAGGGAACGACAGAGGTTGCGACATGCCCATGGCAGCGCTGAAGTCGTTGTTCAGGTCGGCCGACTCCTCGAAGTCGATCATCGGTGAGAGGTTGTGCTGGCCGATGGCCTTGCGCACCGCGGCATGCAGGATGGCATACACCAATTTGACATCCAAGAAGTTGACTTCAGTCTTAGTAGGATGAATGTTGATGTCAATATCAGCGGGATCCACCTCTATATTCAGAAAATAACCCGGGAAACTGTCCTTGGGGATCATCTCCATGAAGGCATTCTCGATGGCATGATGCAAATAAGCATGCTTGATGAAACGCTTGTTCACAAAGAAATACTGCTCGCCGCGGGTCTTCTTGGCAAACTCCGCCTTGACGATATAGCCGTCGATACTGATACGTTCCGCCTCTTGTCGCACTGGAAGGAGCTTCTCCTCATAGTTGCTCCCAAACAAGCCCATGATACGTTGCTTGAGGTTACCAGGATAGAGATGATACAACTCCTTGCCGTCGCTGTTGAACGTGAAGCCTATTTCAGGATTCATCAGCGTGACACGGGTGAACTCCTCCACGATATGGCGCAGTTCGGCTTGGGGCGACTTGAGGAAGTTGCGTCGGGCAGGCACGTTGAAAAACAAGTTTTTCACCGTGAAGGTCGTGCCCGGTTGCATCGGCACCAGCGTCTGTTCTTTGACGACAGAGCCTTCGTTGACGATCTTCACACCCACTTCGTCCTCCTTGCGTCTCGTCTTCAGCTCCACTTGCGCGATGGCGGCTATGCTGGCCAAGGCCTCGCCGCGGAAACCCATGGTACGTATGGCGAACAAGTCCTCCGCCTTACTGATCTTGGAGGTGGCATGACGTTCAAAGCACATACGGGCGTCGGTTTCCGACATGCCACAGCCGTTGTCGACGACCATAATCATCGACTTGCCGGCGTCTTTCACCACCAAATCGATCTGCGTGGCTCCAGCATCCAATGCATTCTCCATCAGCTCTTTCACAGCCGATGCAGGTCTTTGGATCACCTCGCCCGCCGCAATCTGGTTGGCAACGCTATCGGGTAATAGCTTAATCACGTCGAGCATAACGAATCATTTTCTCATTAAGCCTTCAACTATTCTTTCGAAGTAATCGGTACCGAAAATGAAATAAACGACAACTACGATGAATACGCCTAAAACAACGCGTCGAATGAGTTTCGCATTTTTTTCAGCCGTACTTTCCTCGTTTTTGGGTGCGCTCCAGCTTTGGCGCATCTTGAGTCGCAGTTGCTCTTCGTGCGTCAGCTTTGAATCGAGGCCTGCAGCGGCCTTT
This sequence comes from uncultured Bacteroidia bacterium, assembly GCA_902786745.1. Taxonomy (GTDB): domain Bacteria; phylum Bacteroidota; class Bacteroidia; order Bacteroidales; family F082; genus Limimorpha. Next base: position 7,550 of record CADADR010000013.1, on the reverse strand, counting down.
TTCTCTTCCCATTCCTGCTGTTCAGGGTCGAAATAACGGGGCTTGTAGTTGAATTTCTTAGGGTTATGTCTATAGAAGAATGCCATAGCTTTTCAGTGTTTTATAAGGCAAAGATAAAAAACAGTTTAGTCTCATTCAGGGTAGTCGCCGATTTCTTCGCCCGAGGTGTCGAGTTCGTCGTCGGTTATGTCCTGTTCGCAATCAAGGGCAGCCCATTTGCCGTTCCAAGTGGCCATAAGCTCATCGAGTTTGCCGTCGAGCAGTTCAATCTCTTGCTCGCTCATCGCCGAAATCTGCCTGTAGTTGTCCATATCGGAGCGAAGGCCCAGAATAGCGAAATTCAGCATCTGAAGCTCGTCGCAATCCGTCATCTCGCAGATCTTGGCTTCAATCGACGACACTTCTTCTTCCATCGCCTTGAATTCTTTGCTCGGCTGGTTACCGCAAGAGGCCATTCCCAAAGCCCAAACCGCCATTGCCATCAATATCGATACTCTTTTCATAGTTGGTGTAGTTTTTCACGCTTCAAAAATACACAAAAAAATTGAAATCACACGAGAAAAACGGCGAAAGTTTTGAAAAGAGGGACGCATTATAAATAAGGTATGGGCGGCATAAGTATCGTCGGTTATCACCCATCCATATCAATCTTGTCAGAATCAGAATCTTATCCAGTTATGAACAAAACGTGTTGATTATTTTTCTAAAAAATGGAAAAATGTTGCAAAATATTGGCTTGGCATTTCATCGGAAAACTATATATTTGCACGGTCTTATAGTATGGACTGAGTGAAAACGAGTGTAAAATCAAGCAAATACAATCAACTCAATTATTAACATTAAATTATTATCTATGAAAAAGTTACTTACTTTTTTCGTGGCTATGATTGCCTCCATTAGCTTGATGGCCCAGGTGACCACTTCAAGCATCAGTGGAAAAATCACGGACAACAATAGAGCCACCCTTCCGGGTGCCACCGTTGTTGCCACGCACACTCCCTCCGGCTCGCAGTACTATGCCGTAGCTGATGCCAACGGTAACTACCGCCTGCTGAACATCCGTCCCGGCGGTCCCTACAAGATTGAGTACCGCATGATCGGTTTCCAGACCGTCATCCAAGAGGGTGTCACTGCCACCCTGGGTGAGACCAAGATCCTGAACGTTCGCATGAACGAAGAGGCTGTCGGTCTGGGTGAAGTCACCGTGGCTGCCGAAGCCATCTCCAATGGCATGGACAGCGACCGCGCCGGTGCCACTACGGCCATCAACAATGAGCAGATCATGACCCTGCCCACCATCAGCCGTAGCCTCAACGACGTGTTGGCCCTGACGCCTCAGGCTGCCGCCACTTCCAACGGCTTGGCCATCGGTGGTGGTAACTACCGTTCGTCCTACGTCACCGTTGACGGTGCTGCCTTCAACAACGCCTTCGGTATCGGCGGCAACCTGCCTGCTGGCGGTAGCCCCATCTCGTTGGATGCTCTCGAGGCCATGACCATCAACGTCACGCCTTTCGATGTCCGTCACAGCGGCTTCACCGGTGGTGCCATCAACGCCGTCACTAAGAGCGGTACCAACGCCACCCATGTCAGCATCTATGACTACTACAACAACGACGGTCTCATGGGCACCAAGTATGGTGTGAAGGACGAACTCGGCAACTTCCCGGAGCGTCTGAAACTCAGCGAGTCCTTGGACAACACGGTCGGCGTCAGCGTCGGCGGTCCCATCTTGAGAGACAAGCTGTTCTATTTCGTGAACTTCGAGTACCAGAGCGACATCGACCCCGGTCAAACTCACTTCGCCCGCGAATCTGAGGATGACGAGTTCGGCGGTGGTACCCAATACAACCGTCCTACCGTGGCCGACATGGACATGATGAAGGACTACCTGAAGAGCAAGTTCAACTACGATCCCGGCCGTTACCAGAACTACAGCGCCAGCACGCCTGACTACAAGCTGTTGGCCCGTTTGGACTGGAACATCAACGACAACAACAAGTTCAACATCCGTTACAGCTTGGTGAAGAACAAGTATTCAACCGCTCCTTCAAGCTCCATCAATCCTCTGAGTGGTAGCGTCTACAACCGTAACACCTACGGCCGTACCTCTGAATACGCCATGTATTTCGAGAGCAACCGTTACTTCCAAGAGCAGAACTTCAGCTCGGTCGCTGCCGAATGGAACCACAGCTTCCTGAGCGGCCGTGGCAACAACATGCTGCGTGCCACCTACTCGCACCAGAACGAGCCTCGTAGCTTCGTGGGCGACCTCTTCCCCACCGTCGATATTCTGAAGCCCCTCGAGGACGGCACTCCTGCTGTCTACACCAGCTTTGGTCCCGACCCGTTCACCTATGGTAACCTCCGTGACGTGCAGACCGCCGTTGTCACCGACGAAGTGAGCTACCTCACCGGTATCCACAACTTCACCCTCGGTGCTCAGTACGAGTTCGACAAGACCAAGAACGGCTTCATGCAAGGTGGCGCCGGCTACTATGTCTACAATAGCTGGGAAGACTTCGTCAACAACGCCAATCCTCGCGCTTTCGCCATCACCTATGGTAACAACGAAAAGCACGAACAGGTCTATCCTTCGTTCAACTACATGCAAGGTTCTCTCTACCTGCAGGACGAAATGACCCTCAGCGAGCGCTTCAAACTCGCCCTCGGTCTCCGCGCCGAACTGCCTTACTATCCTTCCATCGCCGAGTACAACTACAACAAGGAGTTTGCTGAAGGCTTTGACAAAGAAGAGGATATTTTAGACGAAAATGGCAATGTGACTGGAACGAAAATTGTCCACCACGCCATCGCCGACGGCGAAGGCAACACCATGTACGGAATGTCGACCGCCGACATGCCTAAGGCTCGCGTGAACCTCTCACCCCGCTTGGGCTTCAACTGGGACCTCACTGGCGAACGTAAGTACATCGTCCGCGGTGGCTCAGGCCTCTACACCGGCCGTCTGCCCTTCGTGTGGATCGTCTCTACCGTTGGTAACTCCAACTGCCTGCAGAACCAGTACATCAACAGCAACGAAGAAACCCAGATCAAGTTCTTCCAAAGCCCGGACGAAATCATCGCCAACAACTCTGACCTCCTGCTGACGGGCGACCTGCCGGCTCCTCAGTCCACCACCATCATGGACAAGAACCTCCGCATGCCCCAGACCTGGAAGAGCAGCTTAGGTTTCGATGCTGAACTTCCTGGCGGCGTCAAGGCCACCGTGGAAGGCATCTATAACAAGGACCTCACCTCTGTTGCCGTCACCAAGCTCGGCATTGTTCAAGATGATCCTATCCAACTCCCCGGCGAACCTGGTGAAAGAATCACCTGGAAGAGCGAAGGCGTGGTCAACTCACTCGGCAAGGCCGTCACTCCTTATCTGATCACCAACACTGCAAAGGGTAACAACGGTTACTACTACAGCGTCACCGGTCAGTTGATGAAGGACTTCAAGTGCGGTCTCAACCTGATGGCTGCCTACACCTATTCAGAAGGTAAGAACGTCACCGACGGTATCGGCGACCAGATCACCTCTGCCTACAACACCAACGCCTTTGGCATCAATGGTTCTAACGTCCACGAACTCGGCTACAGCAGCTATGTCACACCTCACCGTGTGCTCTTCAACGCTGGCTGGACCTGGGCTACCGGTCAACACACCACTGAGACCGTTGGTCTCTACTACGAAGGCTTCAACCACTGCTACATCGGTGGCTACAGCTACACGCGTTACAGCTACACCATGACCAGCAATGTGAATGGTGACGGTGGCTCCAACAGCTTGGCTTACATCCCGACCGAAGCTCAACTGATGGCCGAGGACAGCCCCTACACCAACGCTGCCGAATTCAACGACTTCATTAAAGCCGACAAGTACCTCAGCGCCCACCGTGGCCAATATGCCGAACGTGGCGGTGCCATCGCTCCTTGGAGACACACCTTCAACTTCAAGTATGAGAGAACCTATAAGTTCAAGGGCGGTGAAAGCATCAGCGCTGGTATCGATGTTAAGAACCTCGCCAACCTGTTCTACAGAGGCTGGGGCAACATGCAGCGTCTGAGCAGCAGCGACATCATCAAGCTGAACGGCAAGGGCACTGAAGAAGAGCCTTACACCTACACCTTCACCAATCCTACTTGGAATGTGTATGCCAGCACGCTCTCCACTTGGTCAGCTGCTCTGAACCTCCGTCTGAACTTCTAATCCTAGAAGTCCTTTCGGACCAACAAAAAAGCACCTCGTTTGAGGTGCTTTTTTGTTGCCCATTAGTCATAATAAAAGCGGGATGAGACACCTCACCCCGCTTTCTCTTTTCAGAACGACTGCCTTATTCCTCGGCAATCTTCAGCTTGGCCTCCAGGACCTTCAGGTCTTCCTTGGCCTTGTTGATCTTCTTTTCGTACTCGGCACGCATCAGCTCTGAGTTCTTGCTGTTGGAGAAGAAACCGATGTTGTTCTCCATGGCAGCGATCTCATCGCGAAGCTTCTGGATGCGGGTTTGCAAGGTGTTGCGCTCGCGACGCACACGGTCGTTGGCCGTCGGGTCATCCTTCCAGCCTTCCATCATCTCGCGGAATTCGTTGGTCGAAGCCTCGTTCTGGTTCTTGCGCATCGTGTCGAAGAGGCCGTCGATGAGCTCGCGGTACTCCTTATTAATGGCATCCTTGTGCTTCATGGGCACATAACCGATCTCGATCCAACGCTTCTGGAAGGCCTTTATGGCTTCCATGTTCTCGTTGCGGTTGGGACCAATCTCAAAGGCCTTGATCTCTTCAATTAATGCTTTCTTTGCGGCGAGATTGGCTTCCTCTTCGGTACGGCGGCCGCTGAAGTGTTCGTTCTTACGGTTGAAGAAGGTGTCGCAAGCGGCGCGGAAACGCTTCCATATCTTGTCGGTATGGCGCTTCGGCACGGGGCCGATGGTCTTCCACTCTTCCTGGAGCTTCTTCATCTGCTCGGTGGCATTCTTCCATTCGGTCGACTCCATCAGAGCCTCGGCTTCGATGCAGAGCTGCGTCTTGCGCTCAAGGTTCTCGGTCTGACGGTCTTTCAATGAAGCGAAGAAAGCCTTCTTCTTTGCAAAGAAGGTATCCATGGCGCCACGGAAACGCTGCCAAATCTCCTCGTTGTCCTTCTTGCTGGCGGGACCCACGGTCTTCCAGACGTTGAAGATCTCGGAGAGTTCGTTCGACTTCTTTTGCCAGGCATTCACACTGGTGTATTCCTCGGCGATGAGCTCCTCTGCCTTGTCGCAAAGGGCTTTCTTCGTCTCCAAGTTACCAGCCTGTTCCTCTTCGATCTTGGCATAATGCTCGCGACGGATCTGGTTGATCTTATCGGTAGCGGCCTTGAAGCGCTCCCAGATCTCATCCTTCTTCTCTTGAGGCACCGGGCCGACCTCTTTCCACTCCTCATGAAGCTTCTGCAAAGCCTTGAAAGCCTTGGTAATGGACTTCTCGTCCAGCAGCTCCTCGGCCTTCTCGCAAAGCTCGATCTTCGAGTCGAGGTTCTTCTTCATGTCGAGATCACGGAGTTCGCGACCGATTCTCACCTTGTCGAAGAACTTCTCGACGAGGAAGTGGTAGTTGTTCCAAAGGTTGGAATTCTCGGCAGCCGGCACAGGGCCGATCTCTTTCCAGCGGTCCTGCAGGGCGCGGAAGTCGTCGTAGGTCTTCTTCAACGACTCGTCGGAGGCGATGATCTCCTTCAACTCGTCGAGGATGGCCTGCTTCTTGGCCAGGTTCTCGGTCTTCTGCTTCTCCATGTCTTCGTTCTGCTTGGCGCGGTTGGCCTTGAAGATGCCGAAAGCGGCGTTGAAACGCTGTTCAATGGGATCTTCCACATGTTGGAAGCTCTCCGCCTCGCCACCGCCTTGGATGAAGCGGTCGAGTTCATTGTCCATGTCTTCCTTGTTCAGCTTATTGAAATGGAGACGAACGGCAGCCACCTTGTCTTTGATGTTCTGGACATCGGCATCTTGCACGAGTTCTTCGAGCATCTCGACCAATTGCAGCTTGTTAAGACCTTCAAACTCATTGTTTTCTTCCACCACCTCATCCTCTTCCATCTCTGGAGCATTCACGATTTCGGGGAGTTCCTCGTCGACGACGGGGGCTTGCTGAGGCTCCACCACGAGGGTGTTCACCTCAATTCTCACCTTACCGGGCAAGATGCTGGGTTGGATCAGTTTGACAATCTTCTTTTTCTCATTACCGTCGATGGCTTTTTTAGGAGCCTTCGATGTTTTCTTTTCATTCTCCATTCCTTCGCTAACGGGGGAATTTTGATTCAGTTGTTCGTTGTTTTCCATTTCAATAGTTGTTTACGACCAAGGAAGTCCAGAATCAGGATTCGCCTTGATACCTTATTATACAATTAAGCCTGCAAATATAGTAATTCTTTTTATTCATCTACACGAAGTAAGTCAATTATTTGTAAGTCAAGGCCTTTTTTTTGGCAATTTTGACTATTTCTTGATCAAACGACAGCATAGGTAAAAACCACGAAAAGCCATTCTCATATATCGTATTTATTTGTCAATCAATTGATAAGATAATTTTTTCAAAAAAAGTAAGCAAAAAAGCTTGTCGGTATTGAAAAAAAGCCTACTTTTGCACCGCAATTCACAGCCGAGGAGAGGTGGGTGAGTGGCTGAAACCAACAGTTTGCTAAACTGTCGTATCCAGCAATGGGTACCGGGGGTTCGAATCCCCCCTTCTCCGCGAAAGAAAGAAGACGATGGTTGCATCGTCTTTTTTTTCGGGGTATGGCGCAGTCCGGCTAGCGCACCTGCTTTGGGAGCAGGGGGTCGAAGGTTCGAATCCTTTTGCCCCGACTTGAAAATCAAGGAGTTACAAGGGTTTGTGACTCCTTTTTTTGGCCTTTTCAGAAATCAGGACACAAAAAGGACACGCTTTTTCGAAACATCTCCTATCGCTTTCCTATACTTTTTAGTAACTCCCCTGCCAAAAAGGACACACTTTTTGGACTATTTCAAAAAATGCCGCCCCCGAAGGGACGGCATCACGCAAATAAGTTGCTCATGTCTACTGAGCGGTGCAAAGATACAACTTTTTCGATTTTCACAACCATACTATAATTTAAGGTGCGCTTTGTTGCTTCTCTTCTCCCCTCCCTTGGACAGACTGGAGCCTGACTGGATGGCAAAGGCTGCGGCCATGAAGCTTCCCCACAGGGGACGAGCGACCTCCGCAGCCTTTGACAGCCAGGCAGCACACCGAATCGATTAAATTGCTGGAGTGGATTTGCGAATGACCGACCGAGGAAGAGAAACGAGAGCGGGAAAACGCAAACCCACTATTAACCGAAGGCGGACAAAGGATGCGGCCAAGAAGCTTCCTAAAAGATGCGACACCTACCCCCGCATCCTTTGGCCGACTGAGGTAAAATTAAAACCACCTACCAAGCCGGACGAGGTGACAAAAAAAGGAGAAGGTCTCCATCAGGAAACCTTCACCATTTTGATCACAATCGTTATTGCAGTGATGATGACAGCCAGCAACACCACCACCATACCGAG
>CADADR010000012.1 GCA_902786745.1 uncultured Bacteroidia bacterium | reverse complement strand
TGGTGTTCCTTTGTTAAAAGGTTCCTTGCCTCGCGCCGCTTCTCAGTGGCGCTGGTCTTGTGCTGGCCTCAGACTTTCAAAGAACTCTCGCTTTCTCCCTTCGTCCGTCCCCTCGTTCCTTCCGAAAGCGGGTGCAAAAGTACAGCTTTTTCCATTACGCACAATGCTTTTTTTCATCTTTTTTCGAAATATTTTCTATGTAATTGAATATTAGAGAGAAAAAGTTGATGAATTATGAAAAACAAGCACTTTTTAGCACCTTATTAATATAATAAAAGGCGGAAATCAGGGCAAAAAGGCGTCTTCAATATGGTTAATAATGGGGTCTTCGTCCTGAAAAACGATCGAAATAATGTCGAAACGCGTGCCAAGATCCAGCTTTTTTTCGAAAAGATAGGCGTTGGCGGCAGATATCAAACGAGATTGTTTCTGCCGCGTGACAGCGGCATCAGGCTCCCCATATTCATCAGATTGTCGTGTCTTCACCTCGACAACAACCAATTCCTTGCCCTTCTTGGCGATGATATCAATCTCCTTATGGATATTGTGCCAGTTGCGCTCCACAATCTCATAGCCTTTCCCTATGAGATAATGTACGGCTATCTCCTCTCCGAGCTTCCCTAATTCGTTATGCTTGGCCATGACCTTCAATAATTATAGCCTTTCCCCAGCTTCATCTTTTCTGTCTGATAATGACCGAGATAAACAAGCCCAAGATTACCGTCGATGGCGATTTCGTCGCCCATCTTCAGCGGATGGCCATTGAGTTGGCCGAACTCATCGTCAACATCGACTTCGAGTCCGTCACAACTCACCACACACACCTTGCCTAGGCGGACCGCGGTGACCGCAGCATGTGAGGTGGCACCGCCACGAGCTGTCAACAGACCATCACAGTCAAAAATCATACCGATGTCATCGGGAACCGTGTCGGGGCGAACGAGGATGACTTGACTATCAGGATACTGTTCGCGCAAAGTCTTGATTTGATTGGCATTGAAGGCAGCCAAACCATTCATGGCACCGCCACCTATGCCCATACCATGGCCAAGCTGATGCATCTCGTCAGGCGACTGCACAAAGGCCGTCTTCTCCTCTTCGGTCTTGAGGTCTTGGTCGCGGATCTGCAGGATATGGAAGTCCTCTGGCTTGTCGCTCTCGAAGGTGAACTCCATCTCCTGCGGGCTATAACCGAGATTTTCGGTAAGCTCAACAGCGATGGAATAAATCTTCTTGTAGATATCAGGCAGCAAAGTCTGCATCGACGGGCCTTCCAATCCGGCAGCCTTGCGCTGGGTCTCACCGATAGGCAGGGGCTTGACCAAACCGCCAACAATATCTTCACCTTGGCTACGCATGGTGAAGTCGCCGTAAAGGTGCACACCTGGACGCTCACGGTGAGGATTCTGAGTGAACACCACACCAGTGCCCGAGGTCTCACTGCGGTTACCAAAGATCATCTGTTGTACGATGACCGCGGTACCCCAATTCTCGGAGATGCCGAGATGGCGTCGATAGGCCAAGGCACGCTCGGAGTTCCACGACTCAATGACCATGTTGACACATTCAATGAGTTGCTTGAACGAGTCCTGTTCGAAGACCACATCATGATCGGCGAGGATACGCTGATAGGACTGCGCCACCTCACGCATCTGATCAATGCTGAAATCGGCCTTCACCTTCACGTTGTTCTTCTGCTTGAAGGCGTTGATCTCGTCGTCGAACACATCGCGTTCGATGCCTTTGGCCATGCCCCAACTTTGCAGGAAACGGCGGTACGAGTCCCAAATGGCCCACGCTTTGTCGGGGTCTGTAGCAATGGCTTCCACCTGTTCGTCGTTAAGACCAACGTTGAGGAAGGTATCCATTGCACCAGGCATCGAGATGGCCGTTCCCGAACGCACCGACACAAGCAGCGGCATTTCAGGATTGCCGAACTTACGACCACTGATGCGTTCCAGTTCTTCGATATGCTTACGTATCATACCGTGAATCTCGGTTCGAAGCTCGGGGATGGTGTTGATGGTCTCGTTGCGGCGGAAGGTCTCAGTGGTGATGACGAACCCAGGAGGTACAGGCATGCCGTGCAGGTAAAGGTTCTTCAGGTTGTTGGCCTTGTTGCCAATGAAGACTTGGTTGTCCATCTTGGGCGTCCGCTCCCAAAACGGGCTGATCAGCATCTCCGAATTGTAGGTCATGATGTCGCTGATGAGCTTCTCGTTGAGGGTAGTCTCCATATTGCGCAACGATGCCAGGATGCGGCCGATGAAGTTATCCAAGGGCTGCATCAGGAAGGCATCGGAGAGCAGATCACGGTGAAACTCTTCCGATTTCTTGCTGATCAAGGCTGTCGTCTCGCGTTCGTTGAGTTTCCCTTCGGGATCGAAGAGCTGCGGGATGACAATCTTCAACGGATATTCATATGACTTGAGGAAGTATTTGATGATGATGCGGCGAACGTCTTCAGCGATGAACTGGAAGATGTTGATGTATTGTCCGAAGGAGAAGCTACGTGAAGTCAGCGAATAGCGCAACATATCGAGTTTTTGGTTTAGGCTCTGGTTGGTGATGCCATCGAGCTCGAGACCGTTGCGGAAATATTCAAGGATTCTATAGATTTGGTTCAGGGTGCGTTCCGAGATATACTCGAGGTTGATGCTTTGCACCACCTTCTCCATGAGTTGGGTGGCCACACGTTCGAGACGGAAGGTCAGACCCATAGCTTCAAACTTGTTCTCACGATAGGTGCCATACATTGACGGGATACCGATGGCGATATGACGCTTGTGGTAGATATTCTCCCATCCTTCACTTTGTTCGGGACTAAAGATTACGCTCTTAAGCTTGTCCATGAAGGCGTAGATCATGGTCAGCGACTTGCCGAAGTCTTTGGCTTTATACACCTTCTCGAACTTGTCGATCTCCTCATCAGGGATGAAGGGGAAACTGCGCAACGAGCTGAAGATATTGACCGACTCGAAGCTGTATTTCTCACGAAGGTAGGCATAAAGGTCGCGGGTGTCCATCAAGCGGGCGCGCTCGCGTTGATACAAGTCGTCCTCCAATTCGAGGCGTCGGGCTGCAGAACCAATAAGGTTTTCGAAGTCATCACGCGAAAGCATCAGCACATCCTCGGGGTTAAGGCAGGATATCTCGCACATAGTCTGCACGAGATTATGGATTGGCACAAACCAGGTGCTTTCCTTGTCGATACTCTCAAAGACATTGTTGGGCAGAATGGGCTTCAGCAAGTCGAGGTTGCCATCGCTCCAGAACTTGAACACATCGAAAGTCAAGCCAATAAGTGTATTGTTACTCTCGGTATGCACCTGTTTACGAAGGAAATGCACCAATTTGTCCTGACGACCTGAGATCTCGTCCATATTGGTAGTCACGTTACGGATCTCGCCCTCGGCGCCAATCTCGTTGAAATAGACGGGGAAGATGCGTGTCAGCTGCTTTACCTTTTTATAATAGGGCGTGATGTTGGAGTTCAGCACCTTGGTGATCTCGCGCTGGAAGAGGTCGGTATCACTAAGGAAGATTCCGCCCAGCTTCAAATTGACAATCAAAGCGGAGAGCAGCTTGTCCATCGGTGTTGTTGCATGTTCAATCAACTCCAGCCAAACGCGGATGTTCTTGATATGGTTCTCGTCCACCGAGAGTTGCCAATCCTCACCCACAAACACATTGCCTGGTGTGACGAAGCCGAAAGCGATGAGTTTCTTCTCAAAGTAGTTGACAATCTCCTTCTGCTCGGTCTGGTCGACGTCGATAATCTTCAGGCCTAATGTAAGCTGGAAGTCAAGCACGGCCGACATGTAGTCAGCACGTAGTTCCTCGGCGAGGTCGAAGATGGTGTCGATGAAGGGTATCAGTTCCTCCTGTGGCATTTCGTCGACGGCATCGCGCATCATACGGTCCATGTTCCAGATAAGGCGTTCGCGCTGGTTCTCCATACCCGGCAAATGGAGCAGGAAAAAGACATAATGGAACTTCGTGATGAAATGCGGGAAGGCCTGCTCGGATTCGGAGAAACGCTTGGCTATCTGCTCAAAATGGGGCAAATCGGTCAGCTTAGCCCATGTATCGGCAGCTTCTAATTCTGTATTCAAACGATCGAAATAGGGTTTTCCGATCTCCTCACAAACCTTTTGGATTTCCTCATCGGCGAGCAACGACTTCTTGCTCTCCACCCAATTCTCCACCTGCGAGGTCTCTTGCCAATAGCGGTAGTTCTCTTGCAGCATCCTACGGAGCAAAGCGCAGGCCGGTGCGTTGAAACGCTCGTCATTCGCCACCTTGTCGAGGTAGCGGCCAGCATGCTTCGTGGCCAAGATGTAGATGTCCTTGTTGCTTTCAAAAGCATCGTTCAAGATATCGAAGACCAAAGTGATCAATCCAGTATGCTTTTGCGACTCTGAAATGACCTTATTGGCAAACTCCATCAAAGTGATAATGACATTGAGGCGCAATTTGGCCGCCACTTCGGGTTTTAACAGGCTATGCATCATCTCCAAGGGGATGTGCAAAGCATCGGCGGGGACGTCATCGCGGGTATAGAACCAGAAATCGTCCATGAGCATCTTGCGCAGCTCCTCAGTGACGAAGGTATGATTAGATAAGGGATGGTGATATTCCGTGATGCATTCCTTGGCTCTTTTGTTGATGCCAAAATACTTGGCCGAAAGGGCAATAAACTGTTGGTGTTCTTCAGGGATGAAGATATCTTTGTATCTGGTCTGCTCCAGATTGGCCTCCAAGGCTTGTGATTTAAACGTTTCGGACATAATTGAAAAATAGATTTTGCAAAAATAGTGAAAAACGGCCGAAGTTTTCTTTAGAAATCGTATTTTTGCAGCTTCTTTGTTAAAGAACAACATCTAAACACAAACCAATATGGAAAAGATTAAAGTAGGTATCAATGGTTTCGGCCGCATTGGCCGTAACGTGTTCCGCATCATCTGCGAACGTCCGAATCTGGAAATCGTGGGCGTCAACGACCTGACGAGCACCAAGGTGCTGGCCCACCTCTTGAAATACGACTCCACCCAGGGCAAGTTCCCCGGCACGGTGGAATACGATGAGACCGCGTTGATCGTCAACGGCGTGCGCATCCCCGTCACGGCCGAGCGCGCTCCGCTGAACATCAAGTGGGGCAAGACCCCTGATGTGGTGGTTGAGTCCACTGGTGTGTTCCGCTCGAAGGAAAGCAGCAAGGGCGGCTATGGCGACCATCTGAAGAACGGTGCCAAGAAGGTCATCCTCTCCGCTCCCTCGAAGGACGCTATCGACGCCACCATCGTGGTTGGCGTGAACAACAACGACCTGACCGACGACATCGAATGCGTGAGCAATGCCTCCTGCACCACCAACTGCCTGGCTCCCGTCGCCAAGGTCTTGAACGACCGCTTCGGCATCGAGCAGGGTTACATCACCACCATCCACAGCTATACCAACGACCAAGTCATCCTCGACGGTCCGCACAGCGACCTTCGCCGTGCCCGTAGCGCCGCCATGTCGCAGATCCCGACCACCACGGGTGCCGCCAAGGCCGTGGGTATCGTCATCCCCGAACTGAATGGCAAACTCGACGGTATCGCCGTCCGCGTTCCTACGCCCACCGGTTCACTCGTCGACCTCGTCTGCACGCTGAAGACCGAAGCCACGAAGGAAGAGATCAACGCTGCCATGAAGGAAGCAGCCGAAGGCCCGATGAAAGGTGTGCTCGAATACACCGAGGACCCGATCGTGAGCTGCGACGTCATCCACAATCCCCACAGCAGCATCTTCGATGCCCAAAGCACCATGGTGATGGGCAAGATGGTGAAGATCATGTCGTGGTACGACAACGAATGGGGTTATTCCAACCGCATGGTTGACCTCATTGAGATGATGAAGTATTGATTCTTCAAACCATACGAATGAAAAACGGACGGCGTTGCCGTCCGTTTTTTTATTTCACAATAGTAATTGAGCCTTGCAAGTGTAGATTCTCCTCCCCTGTCACACCCACGAAGGTGATATCCGTGACATAGAAATAAGTACCAGGCGGACAGTCCATCTTGGTCTGCTTGCTCTTGCCGTCCCATTGGATGAGTGGGTCATCGGTGTCAAAAAGGATATTGCCCCAACGGTTGAAGATGACCGTCTTGGCACCCGTGATCAAAGACAAACCTGTCACCTTAGGTTCGAAGACGTCATTGAAGCCGTCGCCATTGGGTGTGATGACATTGGGCAAGGTATAGGAGAACTCCTCCGTGGGCTCCTCATGGCCAATACGCACCGTCTTGATGGCAGAGTAATTGACCAATGGATGCAAAACGCCCTCAATAGTATAATGTCCGAAGGTACGGACATAATAACGATAGGTTTCGTCGCTCTCTACCTCTGTGTCGGTATACTCCATAGTTGTCACCGATGCGACATAGACGAAGCGACCATCCTCCTCTTTATAAACCTGTGTACTATCGATGAGCCAAGGCACGGCTTCGGTCCACGATAGGTTGGCCTCTTCATTGAAGCCATTGGCCGAAAGCATGACAGCCGAAGCAGTAGCACTCTCACCCATCAGCAGCTGATGTGCATCGCGCATCTCCACCTTGTAAACCAACGTATTGGCTTCTGACAAATCAATATTGGCATCAAGGAAGGTCGTGTCGGCACCTTCGTAAACGACCGACGTCTCACCATTGAGAATGCGGGTCAAGGAATAGGAGAACGGCGCGACATATTGGTCGTCAATTTCTTTGGGTTCAGCCCAGCACGTCACGACATGACCAGAGACGAGGTCGATACTGTCGTTGGTGACATGGGTCATCAGCGGGCTGTCATTCTTCAGCATGACACAAGCGGCGTCGCTGACGATGCTCAAGGCGCCATCGGGGAACTGGGCCAAGACACGGTATTCGTAAGCCATGCCTTGAGGCAAATCCAAGTCTGTATAACTGGTTGCCGCGACATTATTCAACGTCGTCAATAGTTGGTACCCCTCTCGGATGCCTGTCTCACAAGGATCGGGCTCATAACCATCACATCCCGCCTTACGGTAGACCAACAGAGCCACGGCATTGGGGCAAGGATAAGGCATCCACGATAGCGTTGCGTCATGGCCATGCACTTCCGCAGTGAGGCCCTGAATCTTGGGAGCCATCACATTGATGGTCACCGTCTTGACATTGGTAAGGCTTACGGGGGTGTCATCATCCTTAGCATGGATGACCACCTGATAGGGTGTGTTACGGATATGGGCATAACTGGTGTTCCAAACGAACTCCATCTGAGGATTCAAGCCTATGGCCGTCTCAGGATTGAGCACGGCAGGGCTGACCGCCACTTCGAAAGGTGCACCCGACGCGGTAAGAGTGACTTGGTTGCCATCGGGATCGGAGGCAGAGATCACAAAGCCCAGTTGTTCGCCTGCCACGAGGCAATAGAAGACGTCGCACTGTATCTCAGGAAGGTTGTTGCTACAGGCCGAAATCAGGATCTGCATGTCACGAATCACCGAACCCACTTTCACTCCATGGCGCCATTCCTCGACCATAAAGGCCACATTGTATTCGCCTTGCAACAAAGGATTCTCCCAGCGCAGCTCACCCGTGACAGGATCTATCTCAAAACTATGCGATGCCTCAGGGAAAGAATAGCCTGGAATATCCATGCCATCCAAGCCCTTACAGTTGATCAGTTTATAGCTCAAACTGTCGCCATCGGGATCGTAGGCCGAAGGATTGTGCAAATAGAGTTTGCCCACACAGCCCTTGTCAACGGGTGCATTGAGCAGTTGTACCGAGTTGTTATAACCCAGGAAAGGATTGATGACCAGTTCGGTCTCAATATGCATGGGCACCATCACCGAGTTGGGCACATTGATAACGCCAAAGTTGCGGTTGGCATCCTCCATGCTGATGGTGTAGGCCCCTGATGACGAGAAGTTATGAATCTGCTTGTAGACATTCAGCGTGTAGTCATCGCCAAGGTTTTGCATCACCACACGGGGAATATATTCCTCGTTGCCATCGCCCCATTGCACTAACAGGGAGTCGCGCTGCAGGCCCGCGGGACTAGGTGTGTAGGTATAACAAGTCAGCGTAAACTCATAGGCATTGCCACCGAGCCACGTGTAAGTGATTTCTGCAGCACGCTGGTGCGTCGCCCTTGCAGTGAAGGCGAAGCAAAAGAACATCCCCAATATGAGCATCAGTTTACGCATCATCAAACCACCATTTGAGAATGCAAATGTAGTGTTTTTTTCTGAAAGCGGCTCTTCGACGGGCTCAGAGACCGCAAAAAAAGCACCCGCGACTGCGGATGCTTTTTTCATTCATCGACATGCAAAGATTATTTGTTCTTCAGCAGGTCGCGGATTTCGGTAAGGAGTTCTTCCTGTGTGGGGCCAGCAGGAGCGGCGGGAGCCGGTTCCTCTTTCTTCTTCAGCGAGTTGAGGCCTTTCACCACCAAGAAGATGCAGAAGGCGATGATGAGGAAGTCGAAGATGACCTGGATGAAGTTACCCCATGTGAGGGCCAGTTCGGGCTTCACAATGTTTTCACCTTCCATGACGGCTTCACGGATCACCCACTTCCAGTCAGTGAAGTTGAGGCCACCCGTGACAGCACCGATGAGTGGCATGATGATGTCGGACACCAATGAAGTAACAATCTTGCCAAAAGCGCCGCCGATGACGACACCAATAGCCATGTCCATCACGTTGCCTTTAACGGCAAACTCTTTGAATTCTTTGAATAATCCCATTGCAATTCGTTTTTATGGTTGAACAATAATGATTTGATTGCAAAAATAGGGATTAATTGAATTGATGCAAGAAAAAAGTTGAAAAATTAGAACTCCGAGGTGAAATGGAACTCAATGTCAGGATACTTCTCCATAGCCATCTGGAGTGCATAAGGCGACTCGGCCAAGAACACATCGCGGCCGTCCTTGTCCTCCGCAAGATTGAGGCCTTTGCGCATCTTGAAGTCGGCGAGTTGCTCCTCATTGTCGCTCGTGATCCATGCAGTCTTGTAAAGCGAGATGGGCTCATAACGACAGGAGGCGTTGTACTCATGCAGCAGGCGGTATTGGATGACCTCAAACTGCAGCTCACCCACCGTACCGATGATCTTACGGCCCGTCATCTTACCCGTGAAGAGTTGCGCCACACCCTCATCGGTCAATTGTTCCAAGCCTTTAGCCAACTGCTTCGACTTCATCGGGTCAGCATTCTCCACATAACGGAACTGCTCGGGTGAGAAGCTCGGGATGCCTTTGTAATTGAGGATTTCGCCTTCGGTCAAGGTGTCGCCGATCTTGAAGTTGCCGGCATCATACAGACCCACGATGTCGCCCGGATAAGCCTCTTCCAACACCGATTTCTTTTGTGCCATGAAAGCCGTGGGGTTAGAGAATTTCAGTTCACGGCGCTGACGCACGTGGAAGTAGTTCTTGTTGCGCTCGAAACGTCCCGACACCACACGCACGAAGGCGATACGGTCGCGGTGGTTGGGGTCCATGTTGGCGTGAATCTTAAAGACGAATCCCGTGAACTTTTCCTCGGTCGGCTCGATGCGACGTTCCACTGTGTCGCGACCAATCGGTGTAGGGGCAATCTCAATAAAGCAATCCAACAGTTCCTTCACACCGAAGTTATTCAATGCCGAACCAAAGAACACAGGGCAAATGTCACCTTTAAGATAAGCATCGCGCGAGAAATCGTCGTAAACACCCTGCACCAGTTCTGTCTCATTACGCAAAGTCTCGGCATCCTCGCCAATCATCTTATCCAACTCGGGATTGTTGAGGTCGTCGAAAGCGATGCCCTCGGTGATATGTTGCTTATCGGAGTTGAAGAGATAGAGGCTCTTGTCGTAGATGCTGTACACACCCTTGAACTTCGGACCCATATTGATAGGCCAGCTCAGCGGGGTCAAGCGTATGTTCAGTTTCTGTTCGATTTCGTCAAGCAGTTCAAAAGCATCCTTACCTGGACGGTCCATCTTGTTGATGAAAACGATGATAGGGGTATTCCTCATACGGCACACCTCGACCAACTTCTCCGTCTGCGACTCTACGCCTTTGGCGGCATCAATGACCACGATAACGCTGTCGACAGCTGTCAAGGTACGGAAGGTGTCTTCGGCAAAGTCCTTGTGGCCAGGCGTATCCAGGATGTTGATTTTGATATCCTTATAGTCAAAGCCCATGACGGAGGTAGCCACGGAGATGCCACGCTGGCGCTCAATCTCCATCCAGTCGGAAGTGGCTGTCTTCTTGATCTTGTTCGACTTCACGGCACCGGCCACCTGAATGGCACCGCCGTAAAGCAGCAGTTTTTCGGTCAAAGTGGTCTTACCCGCATCGGGGTGGCTGACGATGGCGAACGTCCTCCGCCTGTTGATTTCATCGATGAATGACATAAACTACGATTTCGATAAGGTGCTTAAAAAACAAAAGCGCAGGTCTTTTTGACTTGCGCTCTTGCGGTCCGGACGAGACTCGAACTCGCGACCTCCTGCGTGACAGGCAGGCATTCTAACCAAGCTGAACTACCGGACCAGCCTGAAAAAGAACTCTATTGCTTTGCTTTGCGGGTGCAAAAGTACAACCTTTTTTGAAACTGACAAGTTTTTTTCTTCAATTTTTTGAAATTTTTTCTGCAATATATGATAATATACTGATTATCAACAAACTAAATAAACAGTTAAACTAAGGCTTGTCTAACACCAGTGCGCCATCACCAATAGTATAATAAGGTAAGGCTGCGGCATCGGCTTGGGCCACCCAACGTGTCATTAGATAACGAGGCACCGAGCCATCGATGAGCAACTGCTTCACATCATAGCTATACACAATCGACTGGACATCGGGTTGCTGCTTACCCACAACCAACAAATAATCCACAGGCAGGCGATAAGAAAGACTATCGAGGCATCGCTGGCCATCCCAAAGCGCCAACAGCTCCCCTTCAAAGGAAACGAGGTTGGATTTCTTTCGCACGAAACCGTTTTCATAATCCTCCTCAAGGCCGATTGTTTCGGGCTGAGGTGAGAGATGCTGTTTCGTCCATGCGCCCCGCAGGCTATAATCCACCGTGGACACATCGGCCATCAAGGCAGAATCCGCCAACAGCACATGCTCTCCTCCCCTCACAAAATCAACAGCCGTATGGTTGCGCAAACTGAAGAAGGTCATTCCTCTCTGGTTATCGGTTTTATACAAACGAATCGTCGTCGACACCATTACCACTAACAACACTGACAGCAATGGGATGAACAAACGCCTATTGCGTGAAGCGACCATCAGGAGCAGAAGCAAAAAGGCCAGAAGCAGCATGGCAAATTCAAATTCGCTGACATACAATCCTTTAATTATGGAAAAAGGCAAGCTTTCCACCCACGAGACGAAGGCATTCATCACATACACTGCGCCCCACACCAGATAACCGACCAGCACATTGACATAAGGTATCCACGACACCAACAGCAGCACCATACCGCTGATGATGACCAAAAACGAGATAGGCGTCATGAACAAATTGCTTAGCCAGAAATAAGAGGTAAACTGATGGAAATAAAAGAGCGTGAACGGTATTGTCGCCATCTGTGCCGCCAGCGCCACCGCCGTGATTTCCCAGGCCCTGTCAAGCAGTTTGTTTTTCAGATATATCAAGTTATAGATAGGCCTTTGCAGCACCACAATGCCAATAACAGCGGCATACGACAGCTGGAAACCGATCTCGAACAGGTTATATGGGTTGATGCAAAGCAAGACAAACGCCGAAGCGGCTATCGAGTTGATGACGAAGCCTTTTCTCCCGATCATCTCTCCGACAATCACGAAAGTGATCATCAAAGAAGCACGGAGTATGGAAGGCGAAAGACCGGCGATGAGGGCATAAAGCCATATCAAGACCAGCAAAATCACATGTTTCAGCGTCTTTTGCCATTTCTTGCGGTTAAGG
The DNA here is from genome assembly GCA_902786745.1 of uncultured Bacteroidia bacterium. Classification (GTDB taxonomy): domain Bacteria; phylum Bacteroidota; class Bacteroidia; order Bacteroidales; family F082; genus Limimorpha. The sequence goes on along the minus strand of CADADR010000012.1, from coordinate 66,224 downwards.
AAACCCAGCAGAAAACCCGCTATCAGAAAGATGATGCCGACATGCATGCCCGACACGCAAAGGATATGCATGGAACCGGCTGCCACATAGTTTTTGCGAACTTCATCAGCAAGCTTGTCGTCATAACCCAACAAGATGGCAGCGGCAACCCCAAACTCATCATTGTCGAGGCCACTACGTTGCAGCGAAGCCAACAAGACGTCACGAAAACGATATGAGAAAGCATAGATGGGATTGGCATTATTCGTTTGCAAGTCCAGCCAGTCACCCTCTTTCAGATAGGTTTGCCCCGTAATGCCTTTGTGCATCAGGTAGGCACGATAGTCGAACTCTTCGGGATTCAAGGGAGGCGTCACCTCACGTATTGGAGCAGGAATGGCAATCAGATCGCCATAATGCAGCGAGAAAGCCGTATCGCTTTTGGGGAAATACGCCATCACCTTGCCCGTAACTGGCCTTGAAGGCATACTATCACCAAACTGGTACTCCAGGCTCAGCACCGCGCGAATTGAATTCGTTCGCTCAGTCGGGGCGTCGTAGATGCGGGCGACATAATATGTGGCCCCCTTCTCAAAATTGCGGTAATAATCCTTCTGGACCTCCGATTCGTGGACTTGCGTGATCGCGTATCCTGCCAAGACCAAATAAAAAGCCATCATGACACCGAACATCCAATTGTTGCGATAGTTTCTCAAAGCAAAAGCCATCACCGAGGCTAAGATGAAGAGCAGGGCTGCAACGGCGACAACCGTCAGTGGAGCAAGACGAAATGTGGGGAGACAAACACAACACCAAATACCCAATGCGAAAGGAACCAGCAGCCTTACGAATGGATATTTAGCATAATCCGTCATAAATCAACGTGTTTTACTTACCCTTCTTCATTTTCTGGTCAAAAGCACAAGCATCCTTGAGTGGTTTGCGCAAGGGCATCAACAGCGTCAAACGGGCCTCCACATTTCCAAGGTATCTCTTGCCGAGGGTCTCATGCTCAATGTCGCCCCATCCCTGAAACGGGACATCCTCATTCATTTCGTGCGAAGAGAAATTGTTCAAAACGCTGACGCCACACGAAAGGTCAAACTTCACAAAAAACTGGGTCTTATGAACCAAAAAACGAGAGCAGAGGCCCAGTCCTACCACTGCGCTGAGGTCATAAGGCTGGATGGTGGCATCCGTCAATTCGGTCTCATAGACCAAGGGCGGGTAACTTTCATCATCATAGGTGCGCTCCCAACGTACATCGCCGTTCAGCCAAAGGTCAAAGCGTGGGGCCACATAGATATACGGACGCAAACGCTCACCATATCCAAAATAGAACGAAAACGGCATTCTGACTTCCACTGCGTTCATCCTCATGGCATAGTTTACACGGGCAAAGGTCGTCGTGGAATAACTGGTCAGAAACTCAGTGGCAAAGACCTCGCTGGTACCGCGCATGGCATACGACGCATCCAAGCCCACCGAAAGGCGGCGCATTGTCTTCCATTCCATGGCAAGGCCGGCCGTTGGACCCAGATAAGGGTTAAACAGCGCCTTTGAAACCGAAGTATACAACATGTCATTGGCCGCAAAACTACCCGTTACCCCAATGCTAAACGCGCTGGTGTTATTACACACAAAGTTTCTGTTTTTCAACGGTTTGGCAAACTGCGCTTGCAAGGAAACTGCGGAAAGCAACACAAACACCAATATGACAAAGCATCTCCTCATGGCATTATGGGGTTTGAGGGTTGACCAATGAATCGTTATACCAAGAGCATTGCTCAGCCAATCCATCGTGATCCTTGAAAATGAAGATGGTATTAGCGGGATAAACGGTAGGCGGTACTATGGAGTCGTTATATTTCAATATTTTATATCCATACATAAGATTCCTGACGCCACCGCTGGTAAGGGTTCCAGAGAGCAACACCGCGTGCTCGGGATGGCCTTCGGTTTGAGGTGCTTCATGGTAATAGACCGTGAAATCGTTGCCACGACCTGTAAGGAAGACAGGGGTGATCACCTTGCAGTAGGTCTCCTCCGAACTCATGCTGATGTAATCGGCAATTTGGAGGTACTGCTGCCTTATCTTATGGTAATGCGTAATGGGCGACAGCTGGCCTGCTTGAGGCGCAAACGGAGGTTCAAGATTGGTGGCCACATATTGATGCAGCGACTTAAACTCCATGTCGACCACAGGCGGCTGGTCGCCGAAATAGACATGTTGCTCTCCAAAGAGGTTCAGCAGGTCTTCGGGGAGATAATCCGTGATAAAGGGAATATCTTGCGGATCGTTGACCAAAATCGTATTGTCGCCCTCCTTGAGGCAGGACGGCAAAGCCAACAAAGCCAAAACAATCCATACAATCCGTTTCATTTTCATATCCTCAAAACTTTCTTTGCCATCAGCGAGACAGCGTCACTTTCCTAGTCAAACACTTATCCTTATTCTTTACCACAAACAAATACAAGCCATTCTTCATTTCCGTCATGTCATACCTTTGTTCACGACAACTGTTTGCATCCACGACAAGCATATCCAACTGTTGTCCCATGCTATTGAAAACCTGAATCTCTACCAGTCCATTCAAGTTGCCAAAATGCATCGTCACACTGCCCGCCGTCGGATTAGGAGCAATCTCAAAACCATCTTCTTGCACGTTATCGTCAACATCGTAATAAGAAGTCTGGATGAAAAACTCCTCGTGTATTGTGTCACAGCGATTATAGGCCCATGCGTGCAAAGTGACGGGTTCCAACAAGTAGGAATGGATATAAAGCGTACATTCCTTGCCTTTGTCGCCATGAGGCATCACGTACCAATTGGGGCAGTCAATCTGCCAAAGCACTGTGTCCACTCTCGTCCGCGGTTCATCAAAATGAACGGCATATTCGTTCACGCTAATATGCGTCTCACTACCTCCTATGGGCCAATGCGTGCCCTCCAGACTGAAATTGGGCGTGAACTCCATGTCGATAGTGAGGATATAGGTACTGTCACAACCAAAGATACTGGTTCCGACACGCTCAAAGTGACCCGAATTGAAGTAATTGACACCATAATACTCAAAGGCATCCACATCACATACTGCGGTATCAAGCACATGATGCTCGGGCACGCCCACATGGATCTCGACCGACAAGGTGTCATAGACCGTCTCCAAAGAGAATTCATTGGTGCCATTGATGTATGCCGTAGCCACATAATCGCCGGCTGCTTCATACTGATGCGACACTTCGATGCCAGTGCCTATCTGGCCGTCGCCGAAAATCCAGCTGACCCCGTTGATGGGATAATTGGTCTCAACCGTCATGTCGGCTATTTCATCATTGCACATATACAAGCCATCGTGATAGAGCTCGCTCCAAACCCCATTGACAAGGAGTTTCTGCGTCAGGCTGACCACGTTGGCGCCCACACAATAAGCATAGCCGCGTGCATCGCCGAAACCGTATACATGGGCTATCAAACCCGTTGCACATGCCAAGTGGTGTGTTCCATGACTGATGTGTTTCCTTACGAAGCTATAGTCAGAGGACCCATTGACGGGATGGAACTCATCGGCTCCAATCAATGCACCATCAAGATAAACGCGACCGACATCATCCCTTTCGACCACGATATTGACGTAGTGATTGTCAATGGAAGCAAACTCATAGTCGCTATTGAAAGTACAGAAAGTGATTTCATCAATCCTTTGCTCAACAGGTGGTATCCATGCCATGGAGGGATCACCATTATTTCCAAAAGGCTCCTCAGGATCTTGTCCTGTCGTGTTGTAAATATACACCACACTCGGTTGGGTGGTCTCGATGAAACAAGAGCCCTCGTTAGATGAGAGGGTAAACACAAAAGACTCACCTATATCGAGGGTGGCTATTGGATTGCCATTACGCTTCACCACATTCTCTTCACCAGCCGAGGTGATTTTCACAAAGTCGCGTGCCCGTCCTTGTGAGGTGGTCACAGCGAACTGCTGGCCCCACGAGTCGACCGGCAAGGCCTGTTCAAAGATATGGTCACGGCCATTCCCAACATCGATGGGGATGCAAGTCGTCGTATTTCCATTGAAAACGGCGATTTTTTTGCCGTCATGTGCCATTACGAGGGAGCCTGACAAATCGCGCCAATCGCCATTGTAGTTCGACCTGACGAAAAAAGTCTCTCCCGCATTCAAAGTGACCGAAGTCGGCACACCAGGGAAAGAAAACCCATGTTCCGTTGCCTCGCTTGTCGTAATGTCAACCACTGTGTTGTCCTCCACAGCGACGATGAGAAAAGCGCTGGTCAATATCCGATCACTAAGCCCCGAGCCAAGCATGGTGCCCACTTCCTGGTCAAAGCATTGTATGTAATATTCCGATCCCAAACTCTCAATCGGCAACACAAAAGAAGCATCGAACGAGTAGGTAGCAATGTTGCTGATGAACAACGACACCGTATCAGTGGCTCTCAACACCAAAGACTTATGGCCAATCTCTTCCGAATTGTTGTCATTGTAAGCGTATTCTTCGGGGATGGTTATATTGGTGATGCCGTTGGCGCCCACTGTAAACGGAATGTCGGGCAACGACCCGTCAGGCTTCGAGATGGTCCCCGAGCAGGCCCGCTTCGCACTGACCATCACCGTGTTGTCGATCCAACCGAGGCCGCCATTGTATTTGTATCCATTTTCCATATAGGAAAACCAGAACTCCGTGCCTTGGGTCGAGTTTTGAGCCAACAGCGACATGCCCCAAAATAGCATGAGAAAGGAAAAGACATATCTCTTTTTCATGGCTTTATGCTTTTAAGTGAAGTCAAAATGACATCAGCGGCTTTCTCGGAAGCACCAACATTACCCAAACGATCTTTGAGTTCCTCATAGTCCTCCAGCAACTTGCGTTGACGTTTGCCGTTGTGGAGAAGCTGGTCCAACTCCTTGACTAGAGCATCCTCATTCAAATCGCCCTGTATCAGTTCTTTTACAACTTCCCTGCCCATAATCAAGTTGACCAAAGAGATAAACTTCACCTTGATCATCCATTTTGCCAAGCGATACGAGATGTCCGTCGCCTTGTAGCACACCACCTCGGGAATGGAAAACAGCGCCGTTTCAAGGGTCGCCGTGCCCGAAGTGACCAAAGCCGCACTGGAGTTTTGCAACAACTCGTAAGTTTGGTTTTCAACCAAAAACACATCAGCAGTGCCAATGATGTCCTTATACAGGGACTTGTCGAGCGAAGAAACGGCACCGATGACAAACTGATAGTTGGGGAAGTGCTTCGCGGCCTTCAGCATCACGGGAAGGACACGTTTCACCTCCTGACGACGGCTGCCAGGCAACAGGGCAATGATTTCGCGTTTCTCGCCCAGACTGTTGCGGCGCAAGAAGATTGAGCGGTTACTGTTGCCAACTTTTGCCAGTTCATCAAGCAACGGATTGCCCACGAAGGTCACGTCAACGCCATAATGCCTGTAAAACTCTTCTTCGAAGGGCAGGATGACAAGCATCTTATCCACCGACCTCTTGATCTTGTGTACGCGCCTGCGCTTCCATGCCCAGACCTGCGGGGAGATGTAATAGATCACCTTGATGCCTTTTTCATGGGCAAAATCGGCAATACGGAAGTTGAAGCCGGGATAGTCCACCAAAATGACCGCGTCAGGTTGAAATGCCATGATATCCTTTTTGCACATGGCTATATTACCCAACACTTTTCGCAGGTTGACCGCCACCTCCACAAAACCCATGAAAGCCATGGAGCGGTAATGTTTCACAAGGTCGAGGCCTTCCTTTTTCATTCGGTCGCCGCCAAACCCACGAAACTCCGCCTTGGGATCTTTCTTCTTGATTTCAGCCATGAGGTTTGAGGCGTGCAAGTCGCCAGAAGCCTCACCCGCTATGATATAGTACTTCATGGGAATCAGACTTTATACAGGAAAAAGACGAGCAGCATACCCACAACCGTGACGAGTAGGATGCCTTTACCGATGCGTTCGTAATTCCATTTCACCAAGGCCATCCTAAAAAGGACAATACCCGGAATAAAAGCCAGCAGATAGGGAGCGCGACCATACTGGGCACCCCAAGGGATAAGGCTCAGCAACAGGAAAAACAAGCCAAAACTGGCGGCTCCCGCCAGCAATCCCAGCCAAAAACTATCCTTGATTTTCATGACTATATGCTTATTGATTCGTAATTCTTCATGGGTTCAAGACAATGATGCGCCGTCCAGTCGAAACAAGTAGGCACCACCGAGGCGTAGTTGTGCTGCAAGGCCCACAGGTCGGTGTCGGGCGTGATGTCGTCGCTTTCAAAGGTGCCTTCCAAGTCGTAAAACTGCTGTCCATTTTCGTCATACTGGTCCTTGAACAGTTCCACCCAGCGGCAGGCCGCCTGACGACATACCTTGATGCCCTTCAACGGCTCTTCACTCCGTTTCGGGAAATTCACGTTAAGGCAGACACCCTTGGGCAGACCTTCGTTCAGCACCTTTTGTGTGATTTCAAGAATGGCCTTGTCGAGATGGTCGAAGTCGGCATCGGGGTCGAGGCTAAAGAGGCTATAGCCGATGGCAGTCAAGCCGTTCATGCAGGCCTCGATGACGGCGCCGATGGTGCCCGAGTAGACCACCGTAGTGGCGGCGTTCATCCCATGGTTGATACCCGAGACGACCAAGTCGGGCCACTGAGGCATCAACTTCTGGTAGCCAAGCTTCACACAGTCAACAGGAGTGCCATTACAACGGTACTCCTTGAAACCTTCTTCCTCGTGAACGAGACGAACATAGAGCCTTTCACGGATGGTGCAGGAATGGCTTTTGGCCGACATCACCTCGTCTGTGGAAACCAGCACCACATCGCCGAGCGTACGCATCAGCGTGACCAGCTTACGCAAGCCCTTGGCGGCATAGCCGTCGTCGTTGGTAATCAATATTTGTGGGCGCTTTTTGTTCATCTCACAACATAATTCTGCAAAAATAGCAAAAAACTCAAAAGTTTTTCAAGCATTGATACAATTTCCGCGTCGGCAGGCCCATCACGTTGTAGAACGAGCCTTCCAGTCCGCTTATGCCCACATACCCTATCCATTCCTGGATGCCATAGGCACCCGCCTTGTCGTAAGGTTTGCAATGCTCGATGTAATAATCGATTTCGTCTTGTTCCAATTCTGCAAAAGTCACATTGGAACGCACTGCAAACGACTCTGTCTTCTCCGCCGAACGCACCGTGACACCCGTCACCACATGATGCGTCTTTCCCGAAAGCAGTTCGAGCATCCGTGCTGCGTCTTCCCTATCCTTCGGTTTACCCAAGATCTCGCCTTCGCAAATCACGACGGTGTCGGAGGTAATCAGCAGATAATCAGTAGGCAATTCATCGTCATCAAACGCCAGTGACTTTTGCAGGCTGAGATATTTCGGGACCTCGTCCAAAGGCAGGTCTGACGGATAGTTTTCAGGCGTTTCCTTGGTCAGAATCGCAAAGTCAAGCCCCATGCCACGCAGCAGCTCCTGTCGGCGTGGGGATTTTGACGCGAGGATGATATGGTATTTTTTTAGGTTAGTGAGCATAATAAACCAATGTGTTTGTGACGCAAAAATACGAAAAATGGAGAAGCATCCGCCTCTCCATTCTTCGTTTCAATCTGCTTAATTACAGCAGCTTCTTCTTCAAAGTCTCGATCATGTCGACCGTCATCTTGTCGAGGTCGTACTTCGGATTCCAGCCCCACTCCTTGCGGGCGCAGCTGTCGTCCATCTTGTTCGGCCAGCTGTCAGCGATGGCCTGACGGATCGGGTCAAACTTGTACTCCATCTCGAAGTTCGGATAATATTTCTTGATGGCGTTGTAGATGATCTCCGGGTCAAAGCTCATGGCCGTCACATTGAACGAGTTGCGGTGCACCAGCTTGCTCGGGTCGGCCTCCATGATGTCGACCATGGCATCCAAAGCGTCGGGCATGTACATCATGTCCATGTAGGTGCCTTTGCTGATGGGACAGTAGAACTTCTCGCCCTTCACGGCAGCGTAGTAGATCTCCACGGCGTAGTCGGTGGTGCCACCGCCAGGCAGCGTCAGATTGCTGATCAAGCCCGGGAAACGAACACTGCGGGTGTCAACGCCAAAGCGAGTGAAGTAATAGTCGCTCAACAGCTCACCCGTGACCTTGGTCACACCGTAGATGGTGTTAGGACGCTGGATGGTGTCTTGTGGCGTGTTGTCGTGCGGCGTGCTGGCACCGAAAGCGCCAATGGATGAAGGCGTGAAGACGGCGCAATTGAAGATACGGGCCGTTTCAAGGCAGTTCACCAAAGAGCCGATGCCGACATTCCAACCCAGCATGGGGTTCTTCTCGGCTGTAGCCGAAAGGATGGCAGCGAGGTTATAGATGGTGTCGATGTTGTAGCGTTTCACCACGTCGACAATCTGCATGACCTGCGTCGAGTCGATTCTCTCAAAGGGACCGGTCTCGACAATCTCACCAGTCAAAGGGCGAAGATCGCTCGCAACCACGTTTTCGTTTCCGTAGATGCGGCGAAGCTTCTTCACCAATTCTGTTCCGATCTGACCGCCGGAACCAACGATTAATATTTTTTTCATAGTTGTTCAGTTATTCAGTTGTTAAGTTGTTCAGTTGTCCAGCCGCTTTGAACTGAACAACTGAACAACTCCAAACTATCAACTCATTTCAAAATTCCCAATTCCTTACCAATCTTCACGAAGGCGGCGATGCACTTGTCGAGGTGCTCACGCTCGTGGGCGGCACTCACCTGCACACGGATACGGGCCTGTCCCTTCGGCACCACAGGATAGTAGAATCCGGTGACGAAGATGCCTTCTTCCTGCAACTTGGCGGCAAACTTCTGCGACAGCGGGGCGTCGTAGAGCATCACGGCGCAGATGGCGGATTGCGAAGGCTTGCAGTCGAAGCCAGCCTCAGTCATCTTCTTGATGAAATAGGCGGTGTTTTCATGCAGTTTGTCCTGCAGGGCATTGGTCTCGCTCATCATCTCGAACATACGGATGCCAGCAGCCACGAGGCCAGGAGCCATCGAGTTAGAGAAGAGGTACGGACGGCTGCGCTGACGCAGCATGTCGATGATTTCCTTACGACCCGTGGTGAAGCCACCCATGGCGCCGCCAAAGGCCTTGCCGAGGGTACCGGTCAGGATTTCGATCTTGCCACGGAGGTTGTAGTGCTCGGTGACACCACGGCCCGTGCGGCCGACCACACCAGCGGAGTGGCTCTCGTCGACCATCACCATGGCATTGTATTTCTGTGCCAGTTCATAAATCTTGTCAAGTGGGCAGACATTGCCGTCCATCGAGAACACACCGTCGGTGACGATGAGGCGGAAGCGGCAAGCCTGGGCGTCCTGGAGTTGCTTCTCAAGGTCGGCCATATCGGCGTTGGCATAGCGGAAACGCTGGGCCTTGCAGAGGCGCACGCCGTCGATGATGGAAGCATGGTTCAAAGCATCGGAGATGATGGCATCATCGGGACCGAGCAGCGGCTCAAACACGCCACCATTGGCGTCGAAGCAAGCAGCATAAAGGATGGTGTCTTCCGTGCCGAAGAACTCAGCGATCTTGGCTTCCAACTTCTTGTGGAGGTCTTGGCAACCGCAGATGAAGCGGACCGAGGCCATACCGAAGCCACGGGCGTCCATGCCGTCCTTGGCGGCTTGGATCAGTTCAGGGTTGTCGGCCAAGCCGAGGTAGTTATTGGCGCAGAAGTTGAGGCAAACCTTGCCACCAACCATGATTTCAGCGCCTTGGGCACTTTCGATGATGCGTTCTCTTTTATACAGGCCGTCAGCTTCAATCTGAGCCAACTCCTTTTTCAGATACTCTTGAAAATTAGCGTACATGTGATAAAAGTTTTAAAGTTGTTCTTTGGGTGCAAAGGTACGAAAAGCATTGATAGGTTGTACAGTTTTTTTGAACAAATTCACATGCTACCGCTTTATTTTGTACTTTTGCGCAATATTTCAAAAAACCCATCAATAATGAACGGCACCTTATATATCTATAACAGCCTCTCGCGCTGCAAACAGCCTTTTAAGCCTTTGAATGCCCCACACGTAGGCATGTACGTCTGCGGCCCCACCGTCTATGGCGACGCCCACCTTGGTCACGCACGTCCAGCCATCACTTTTGACTTGGTTTTCAGGTATTTGAAACATCTCGGCTACAAAGTCCGCTATGTGCGCAACATCACCGACGTGGGCCACTTGGAGCATGATGCCGACGAAGGCGAGGACAAAATCGCCAAGAAGGCCCGCCTCGAGAACCTTGAGCCGATGGAGGTGGCACAATACTACACCAACCGCTACCACGCCGCCATGGACAAGCTGAACGTGCTGCGTCCTTCCATCGAGCCGCACGCATCGGGTCACATCATCGAGCAAATCGCCATGGTGCAGAAGATCCTCGACCACGGCTATGCCTACGTGGAGAACGGCTCGGTGTATTTCGACATCGAGAAGTATAATAAGGAACACCCCTACGGCATCCTCTCGGGACGTAACTTTGAGGAGATGCTTAACACGACGCGTGAGCTGAGCGGTCAAGAGGAGAAACACAACCCCGTCGACTTCGCCTTATGGAAAAAGGCCGAACCCAAGCACATCATGCGCTGGCCTTCGCCTTGGAGCGACGGTTTCCCAGGCTGGCATATGGAGTGCTCGGCCATGGGCTGCAAGTACCTCGGCGAGACCTTCGACATCCACGGCGGCGGCATGGACCTCATGTTCCCCCACCACGAGTCGGAGATTGCCCAAAGCGTGGCTGCCAACGGCAAACAACCCGTCGTCTACTGGATGCACAACAACATGATCACCATCGGCGGACAGAAGATGGGTAAGTCGCTAGGTAACTTCATCACCCTCGATGAGTTCTTCAACGGCAGCCACATCAATGCCAAGGGTGAGGAGATGATTGCACAGCCCTACAGCCCCATGACCATCCGCTTCTTCATCCTGCAAGCCCACTACCGCAGCACCTTGGACTTCAGCAACGAAGCCTTGCAAGCCGCTGAAAAGGGTTACAACCGCCTGATGGAAGCCGTGAAAGCTGTCAAGACACTAAAAGCCACAGAAGGTGCTGCCAGCCTCGACATCCAAAAGATTGTTGACGCCTGCTACGATGCCATGAACGATGACTTCAACAGTCCCATCGTCATCGCCAACCTCTTCGAGGCCGTGCGCATCGTCAACACCGTCAAAGACGGCAAGGCACAAATCAATCCTACAGAACTGGAACTACTCAACAAACTGTTCAACGACTTCGTCTTCGACATCCTCGGCTTGGTGGAGAGCAACGCTTCCGACGGCAGCGGCGCCATCGTCGACGGCCTCATGCAGACCATCATCGACATCCGCAAGCAAGCCCGAGCCAACAAGGACTGGGCCACCAGCGACAAGATTCGTGATGAACTGGCTAAGCTCCATATCACCCTTAAGGATGGTAAGGAAGGCACCACTTGGATGGTTGATTGAAACTAAATACAACATGCCATGAATAAGAACAGCAACACAAGCAAGTATCACTTTAAGAACCTCGTCTTCGAAGGCGGTGGCGTGAAAGGTATCGCTTACGTAGGCGCCCTTGAGGTCCTCGACCGGGAAGGCATCCTCAAAGACATCAAACGCGTGGCTGGCACCTCTGCAGGCGCCATGGTGGCCGTCCTCATCGGATTGGGCTATTCTGCCGCCGAGCTGAGAGACATCCTTTGGAACCTCAATTTCCAAAACTTCCTGGACGACTCTTGGGGATACATCCGCGACACCAAACGCTTCATCACGGATTACGGTTGGTATAAAGGTGACTTCTTCCGCAATCTGATGGCCGACTACATCAAACAAAAAACCGGCAACGGAGAGGCCACCTTTAAGGACCTCCAGGACGAAACGAAATACAAGGATATCAGCCTGATTGGTGCGGACCTCTCGACAGGTTGCACCAAGGTGTTCAACGCCAGAAACACCCCAGACGTCAAAGTGGCCGATGCCGCACGCATCTCCATGTCCATCCCCCTGTTCTTTGCTGCGGTGAAAGGCGTCAACAAAGACAACCATGTTTATGTTGACGGTGGCCTTCTCGACAACTACGCCATCAAAGTCTTCGACCGCAAGAATCTTGTATATGACCAGCAAAACAACGCGAAACGAACCGAATATTACGAAATCCTCAATGAGAAGCTGTCGACACTTTCGCCCAGAGCTGCCAGACCTGGTCAATCCAAAAACCTCTATGTCTACAACAAAGAGACCTTAGGCTTCCGCTTGGATGGAAAAGAAGAGATCGCCAAGTTCATCGATCCGGAATTCCAACCGCCGGCGAAAGAAATCAAGTCACTGTTCTCATACACCAAGGCCTTGATCACAACGCTTCTCGACGCACAGGACAGCGTGCACCTGCACAACGACGACTGGCAACGCACGGTCTTCATTGACACCTTTGACGTCGGCCCCATCGACTTCGATATCTCTGACGCAAAAAAGCAAAATCTTGTAGATTCAGGTACGGCCTGCACACAAGCTTATCTTGAATGGTACAACAACGACGAAGAGAAAGCCAACAAGTAACGTTTAAACCCTTTTGTTAACCAAATCATTCATCACCAGATGAGAAACCCCATTTTGTTTAAGCAAGTCGGCAAGACGCTTCGTTTTGCCACATTGTTCCTTGCCCTTAGCCTTTTCAAGACAACAACCGCCCAAGAATCATTCTATAGCTACGACAACCGTACATTTTTTGAGGTTGACGGCCGCCTGGGCAAATACTTCCCTTTTGAGGAGCGCCACGCCTATATGAAGGTCTTGCCGCAATACGGCCTCGACCTGCGTATTGGCCGACAAACCGATGGCCGCATGCAGTGGGAAAAAGACTTCAACCACCTTTCTTATGGTGCTTTCCTGCGCTTCGAGAAAAATAATGTGGACAGCATCAAATTCGTCGACCGCGACCCCAACGGTTATGAGCGCGAGTCGTGGCGCCCGCTCGGCGATTGCTATTCCTTGGGAGGCTTCATCAACGGGCATTTGTATCAAGGCAAGTATTGGTCGTTCGACTACGACATCCTGGGCGGATTCTCCTTCTGGACCAAGCATGGTGACGAATTCATCGGCTCTGTAGCCAATGTCCACCTCGCGATCGACGCTGGCCCGACCTTCATGATCGAGGACAATTTCGATTTGCTGGTGCGTTACCAGTTCTCGCACTCCTCTAATGCCGCGCTCCGTCTTCCCAATTGCGGTATCAACGTGTTCAGTTGGCTGGTGGGCTTGCGTTATCATCCCAATGGCAGACCTGAGTTGATCCCCAAAGAGCGTCCGCGCCCGAAATTCCAAAAGAGCACTTCGATATTCGCTACGGAATCGGTTGGCCTGTTGCAAACCAACGAATGGATGCGCAGCTACCAAACCGCCGATGGCACCATGGTCAGCGACCTGCCTGTGGAACGTCCCTATTATTTTGCCAATGTCATACAATTAGGTATACACCGTCAGTTCCACCCCAAGTTCAGTTACGATCTGGCCTTGGACTTCGGCTGGACCGGTGAGACCAAACGCATGTACGAGAAAGCCCATCAGATGTACGATGACGGTCACGAATACTTCACCGGTGACGACGCCATTCCGCTGATGGAATACAGCTTCGCCCGCGGCCTGCACTTCGCGCCATCGGCCATGTTCGAGATTAACTACAATCGCTTTGCCTTCTGCCTTGGTGGCGCCTATTACCTCTGGCACGGCATCTACTCTGGCACCGGTCAAAAGAAGACCTGGGGCTTGGCCGAGTCATCGGAAAGTAACTTTGAGGATACCTACCTCCCACCCTGCTACCGCACCTTCTATGGCCGCTTGGGCTTTAAGTATTACCTTGGCGAAAACCGCAATATGTTCGTGGGCAGTTTCATGAAGGTGCATGAAGTCGTCATCGACTATGCCGAGTTTACCTTCGGCATGAACCTGTATAGCTGGAAAGACAGGAAATAATCCTTATTCGCCGTAATCGACTTCTTTGAGGAGGTTACCCATCTCGTCGTAATACTTCCATTTTCCGACGTGCCTGCCATCCTTATAGGATCCTTCCTGTAGGAGGTTGCCGTTTTCTTGCCAAACGGTTGCCTGTCCCGTACGCAAGCCATTCACAAAGGTGCCGATGCTTTGCACGCGACCGTCAGGGAAATAAGCTTTCCACTCGCCTTCGCGTTTATTGTCTTTCATGCCACCTTCCATCTTCACCTGACCCGTCTCATAGAACTCGACTTCTTTCACACAAGAGCCCTTCCTATTTAAAAACTGGGTCCTTTGAACCTTTCCGTCGGGAAAGGTTTCGACCACTTCCTCTGTCAGTTTGGCCGTGCATGAGGCAAAAGCTAAGGCCATAGCAAATAATAGAAACAGTTTCTTCATATTCCTTGATTTATTTTCTTCTCAACGGTTAAACATCAATCGGGCACCTTTCGCCTCTTCGTGGAACGTGCCGTTCTCAAACACGAGGTTACCGTTCACGAAGGTATGCGTCACACGGGAATGGACCTCCAAACCATCGTAAGGCGTCCAACCACATTTCGAGTATTCGTCATTGTCCAAAATCCTATGGCTGGCATTCATGTCAACCAAGGCCAAATCAGCGTAATAGCCCTCACGGATGAAACCACGGCGGTCAATCTGATATAAGATAGCTGGATTATGGCACATCAGTTGCACCAACAACGGCATATCGAACATCTCCGTCATGACATCCAAAGAATGCTGTATGGACGGAAAACCCGACTTGCTCGTGAAATAGTCGCCCGTAAACTTCTCCTCTTTCAGATGCGGTGCGTGGTCAGTGCCAATGGTGTCAATCAAGCCGTCACACAAGGCCAGACGTAAGGCCTCCTTGTCGCGATGCGACTTGATGGCGGGATTGCACTTGATGGCGAAGCTCTTGGCCTCATAATCATGGTTGTCGAACCACAGGTAATGCGGGCAAGTTTCAGATGTTATCTTTTTGTCTTTCAGCGGAATGTCGTTTCTAAACAGCGACAATTCCTTTTGGGTCGATATATGCATCACATGCAGCCTTGCCCCAAACTTTTCTGCCATGTCGACGGCCTTAGCGGAAGATTTGTAACAGGCCTCCATAGTGCGGACAAAAGGATGGATGCTTGCATCGGCAATGACTTCGCCTTTGGCAGCCAAGTCCTTGCAGCGCACCGTGTTCTCATGGATGGTCTGTTCGTCTTCGCAATGCGCTGCAATGAGGCACGGCGATTCCCTAAACAAACGCACCAAGACTTCATTCTTGTCCACGAGCATGTTACCCGTGCTGGAGCCCATGAACAACTTGATGCCACAGACTCGCTTTGGGTCTGTTTTAACAACTTCAGCAAGGTTATCGTTAGTGGCGCCCAGATAGAAGGAATAATTGGCCAACGACTTCTCGGCAGCGAGGTCAAACTTCTGTTGCAATAGCTCTTGCGTTGTCGTTTGAGGATTGGTGTTAGGCATATCCATGAACGAAGTCACGCCACCTGCCACAGCAGCACGGCTCTCCGTATAGATGTCAGCCTTGTGCGTCAATCCGGGCTCACGAAAATGTACATGTTCATCGATGATGCCAGGAATGAGGTATTTGCCTGTGGCATCGATGATCTGATGAACCGGCCCTTCGACAGGCTCAGGGACCTGACCATCGCGTACAATCTTGGCAATCTTGCCATCCGAAACGAAGACACTTGCCACAAAGGTCTGGCCTTCGTTGACAAGTGTCGCATTTTTGATATAGTAATTCATCAGCTCTTTCTTGGTTTAATCTTACCCGTCATGCCTCTCCAACGCAGGTTAAGCACTCCGAAAACCGCCTCGCGGAAGATACCCTTGCTCATCTTCGACTGTCCCTCACGGCGGTCGGTGAAGATGATCGGCACCTCCTCAATCTTGAAGCCGAGTTTCCAGGCGGTATACTTCATCTCGATTTGGAAGGCATAGCCAACGAACTTGATTCTGTCGAAATCAATAGTCTCGAGCACCTTGCGCGTGTAACAAACGAAGCCTGCCGTGGTGTCGCGCACCTGCATCCGTGTGACGAAACGCACATAAGCAGAGGCATAATACGACATCAGCACACGTCCCATGGGCCAGTTGACCACGTTGACGCCTGTCTTGTAACGTGAACCGATAGCCAAATCGGCACCATTGGCACAGGCATCATGCAGCCTTGACAAGTCATCGGGGTTGTGCGAGAAGTCGGCATCCATCTCGAAGACATACTGGTAGTCACGCTCCAAGGCCCACTTGAAGCCCGTGATGTAAGCCGTGCCAAGACCCAATTTACCCGGTCTTTGAATCATGAACAGGCGGTCGCCAAACTCCTGCATCAGACCTTTCACGATATCGGCCGTGCCGTCGGGGCTGTTATCGTCGATAATCAAAATATCGAACGCCATAGGCAGGTTGAAGACGTAACGGATGATCTTCTCGATGTTCTCCTTCTCTTTATAGGTAGGGATGATGACCAAATTCTCTGACATACCAAATTCGTTTTCCTTTCAACGTGCAAAGATAGTGGAAAATTGCTTATCGGCGCAAGAGAGCATAAAAAAAGCCTGCCGCTCCTTTTCGGAACGGCAGGCTTTCCGAAAAGCCACCTATTCTTTACTTGATAATTAATCTTACTTCATTAGATTTCATATAGCCCTTGAAAACATTCCTTTGCCGAATATCGTCATGTTTAAAAGAATAGAAAAGAAACAGACGATACTCACCTGGTTCAAGTGTCTCACCACTTGCCATAGGCGAATCCTTTTTCTGCAAGATGATGGGATAAACTGCGACAACGGTATCGGCACTGTTTATGTACAATTCCGATTTGTCCATTTCTGCCCTTTCCACATCGTCTTTAATCCACTTAAAACGAGCTTTCAAAGATCGTTTTCTAACGACCCATCTGCAATTACGGAATCTCTCTTCATCTTCAATCCGGTCAAAAGACGCAAGGACGCGCGAATAGCCAGTACTAACAAAATCGCCATTTGAATCTACAACAACATAAGTTAAGCCGTAATTACCCACGAAATCACCCAATCCGTCCCTCTCTATCACAGAATACAAGCCATCTGAATTGACGAACTCATAAAACCGTGGAAGGACAACCGGCTCATCATGGTTCAACGAAATCCTAACATTTAGCTTGACAGCAGATTGACAGGATTTTTTCACAACAATTGTATCAAGAATGGTCATCGTGCCTTTCGCTTCAGCAATTGTTTGAGACAAGACGGGCAACGAAAGAATCGTTAATAATAATATAATTAAATAATGCTTTTTCATACTTAAACAATCAATATGGATGATAAAGTGGAGACAAACCATTTCTAATCATAAAAGAATCAAATAAAGAATGCTTTTCGAAACCATAGTATAACATCCTTTCATAATATCTTGATGAACCTGTTCGAAGATAATTAATTTGGTAGGCTCTGTAATCCATCAAATCTGCAACAAGACTAAAACAATTATCGTTCGCTTTTAACAGCTCTCCATATTCGCCACTACGGTATTGAACTCCATGTATCCATTCATGACTAATGGTTTCCAATGCTTCTCGATTTCCATGCCACGCCTGTTCTATTCTATCGTTTCTTATAAATATTTTATTATTTCTATGAATAATTGTGATATCCTCTGGGCGGCCACTTTCTATTCCTATCCGATCAATTGTTCCAGGATCACATCTTCCATAATCCGGAGTACCATTTTCCGAAACAAGATGTTTTGTTGCGTAAAATTGAGCATCTGGATCTCCAAGAGATTCAAGATCTGGCATATTAACTCCCAACAGCACATCAAGTTTTTCTTGGGCCGGTAATATATCACCAGAATAGAAATCACGATGATGACGAACCGCATCCCAGCCACCGCTTAAACCTCCTAGAACAAATCCGCTAGCTCCACCGACCAAACCACCTAAAAAGCCCTTTCCAAGACCTTTACTAAAACTATCTCCTGCCATCCACGCGTTACCACCACATGTGACAAAGCTCCCTGTAAAACCTGATGCAGCTCCGATAATAGAACCTGTTTCAAAACTTGTCATAGCCACTTTTGCAGCTGTGGTTCCCCAGAAACCAGCACTAAACGACCCGCCCCATAAAGCCGAACTAATTCCTGCTCCAACTCCAGCACTTAAAGCCCCTGCAAAGGCTCCAATAGCGAAATATCCTATTCCTTCCCCAACGCTATGAATGTTATTCTGAATTGCATTAATACCCAAATTTACCACACCGCCAACCAATGCTCCAATTAGCAAATGTGCCCACTCTCCATCAGGGTCGGTATACTTTAGCGGATTATTCATGCAATACGCATATCTATTGAAGCCCAGTGAACTTTCCGGGCATTGCACATAATTGTCAACTGACAAGAATGACGACATCAATGGGTCATACATTCTGCCATTCATATTGATAAGCCCGAAAGCATAATGATGCTCGTGGCCTGTGAAGCCACGGTCGAACATGGGCTTGCCTACAAATGCGCCTGTCCAAGTATAAGGATTACGCAGGCTGCCCCAGGCGTCGAAACTCAGTTCCTGCTCAATTTGTCCATTCTCATTAGTTATCGTCGTAATGCTTCCGAGATGGTCTTTCAGCAGATAGTGCATGTATGTTTTCCCGCCTTCCTCATCCTTGTACAGGTCACCAAGCTGATCATAAACAGCGAACACTCCCATTGGCCCAGTTAGATAGGTCAATGTGCGCGACCTGTCTGGCCCTTTTATGTATTCACAATTGCCGACATAGACCTTTGAGACTGTTTCACGAGGATAAAAAACAAATTGAGATAGGGCTATTCTTTCGTGGTCAAACCCATAATCAATATGAAGAGCATCATAATCTTGCTGAATTGATTTCACCTTGTCAAACATTGTATACACAATGTCAAAAGTCTGAACCCCTGGGAATGCATTATTATAGATCTCGGCCCCTCTAATGGCATGAGGCCTGTTTCTATCATCATAATCCGCTTCATAGAACACAGCTCCACCGTCGGCCATCTTTGAACCAATACGACCATAATCATCGTACCACATAGAACTCACCACGCCATTCAACGTGATGGTTTTCAAGCGATTCAATTCATCATATCCAAAAGATTCCGTCATGGGTGTTGTATATTTCCGTTCCGTACGACTGGCTAAATTACCAAAATCATCGTAACCATAATAGAAATCTTGAACTTTATTCCCATTTACAATGGCAACTTGAGTTTCGAGGCGGTGTGTTTCGGGATAATAAGACATCGTACCGGCAATGCCATTGCCCAGTTTGTATTCAGTGATCTGCCCCATGGCGTTTTTCTTTTCGGTGTGCCATAGTATATTGCCCTTCCCATCCGTAATATTGCGCAAATAACCGTTCTCATATTCCTTCCCGATCACAAAACCCGTTGGATAGACGATCTCCTCAACACGGCCAGTGCTATTGTTATAATGATAGACTGTCTTGTACCTCTTTTCTCCTCTTGTTTCCAAGACTACTTCAACACGGCACTTGTCATCATATACATATTCGATGGTTTGCTCATCAGTGTTATGTTTAATGGTATTTAGCAAGCCTTTGTTGGGCCCCGTGTTATTGTATTCCCACTTTGTGTAGTCTCCAATATGGTTTGAATAGTCCGTCTCATAGCGTTCCACCATTCTTCCCAATACATCGTATTCATATTCGGTTTCATCACCTTTCGGGGAAGTGGTTATTACCAATTGTCCGTAGGCATCGTAACGGGTTGTGACTGTTCCATAATTAGGGTCGTTCAATGTTGTCCTGTTTCCATTGTCATCATACTGAAGCGTGATTTCAATATCAGGATTCAGGCCCGCCTTTCTTAGTTTGCCATCGGGATAATAATCATAATAGACAACATTGTCCCCATTATCCATGCTTTCAATGGTCCAACCCATGATATTGGATGTCGACCTGGTAGATTGCACTTGATTGGTAATGCCGATAAAATCGTTGGTTGTTGTGATGCGGCCCGTAGTCACCTCCCATGAAGTCTTGTTACAAGTTCCATCAGGATGATCCGTTCTATACAAGCGGTCGTAATTGTCATAAAAGTATTCGGAATAAAGCCTCGGCTCTGGAGCATCTTTAAAATAGGGCTCGTAAACCTTGTGGACGCGCCCTAACGCATCATATTCAGTATCAAAGTATATTATTTCTCCATTAATTCCTTCCCTAACGGACCGTAATTCACGACCCGATGCGTCATAGAAGACGCGCGTAGGATATCCGTCTGTACTACGACTCCAGATGTAATAAGCCGAATTCTCTGGGGCATTATCGACTAATGCATTGTTGACGATCGCCCAACGTTTGGCGATGCATGAATACACATTGTATGGTGATTTTGACCAATCCGTACTACCAAGATGGTCGTCGCGCCAATAAGAATTGACCAATCCGTTACAGTCAATCGTCCTTATCAATTCCCCGTATTCCGAATTGAAATGCCGCTGCGACTCATAACCTAACTGGTTCGTTTCAAGTACAGGGAATCGATAATTAGAGCTGTATCCAATACTACGCGAAACTTGAGGCAGGCTCCCATCCAATGTGCTTTTAGTTACATCCGTCACATTTCCTGCTTCGTCATACAGATATTCTATACTGGTAGCCAAACCGTTTTCATTATCGACATCCCCGCCTGGATATGTGATGATCTGTGACGGCAGGAAAGGATTATCCGTGTCATAGGTATAGTTTGTTTGAGAGCTAATAACGCTATTTGGAATATTCCTCCAAGTTCTTTCACTTCTAACAAAACAGGGGCGATTGATTACCCAACTCGACAGATTCTCAGTCGTTTCTGAAAGATACTCAGTATGATTTGTCGTGACAAAATCACAAGCACTAACGGATTGGGTTCCAGCATGCTCATGCGTTCCTATGCTTTCGTCAGTCTTTCTTACAATCCTGTTGTAGTAGTAAAAGCTGTTCAAATCGGTTTCATACGTGTTTTCCGTGATTCTTTTGCTGATATAATTACCCTCGACATCGTAATTGTACTGCCAAACTTTGTCGACAAGAGGCATAAACACTTTCTTACCTGGCACTAATCGCTTCGAGTAAACGTATTCTGCCTTTGATGTAAGAACGCCAAACTTGTTGTAGGCACATTCCTCCGTTGGCACAAGCGAACAGAACTGCCACATCGGCTCCGCCGAAAAACAGCGTGTGTTTCTACCCTGGAAGTCTTCATTCACATAGGAATTTACAGTGATGCCAGCAAAGCCCAAAAAACCACGACCAGCCTTGTTAACCAAGGCATTCTTGTATTGATAGCTGACACTTGCCGTTGGCGCTTCTGAATAGTCATTGTAAGTGGATACTTTCTTCAACGCTTTCATCGGCAACGGGATTGATCTCGATGCAGCCAATGATGAAGGAGAAAGATTATCATCATCATTAAGCGTATAAAAATCATCCTCATCAGGTTCAATGACATCAGGTATCAAATAATCATATTCAAACGCTGAAACATTGCCCATTCCATCTATTATGCTTTCAACGCTATAATGAGATGAATGCGGAAATTTAGAAAAGAGCATCGAACCGCCCAAAATGGACTGATTGGCCCTTCCCATGAAATTGCCGACACAAATGCTATAATCTCTCGTTTCTCCATCAATTCCAACATTTGAACCTGAGAAGTACTCTTCCTGAGCTGGATATGTTGTATTTCCGGTGATTCTCCATGGAGCATAATAAATGTGAAAGTCGTTATTGTACCGAATGATGATGTCTGATTTGCCATCACCATCTAAATCCGCAACCTCAAGAAACTTATTTGTCTCAATCATATTCTGGATACTATGTCCATAATAGCCAGGATCGCCGAAATTTCGTAAGTAATTGGAAACTTCGAATGTCGGATAGCAAATCTGGTTGTTTTTATATAGCCATATTTTCCATACACCGTCATTTCCAGGTAGACCTGGTGTGTAAAACAGAAAGTCAGTATGTCCATCACCATTGAAATCTCCAAGAAAAATCTTGTCATCATAGTATAAAAAACAATTATTTACAATTGTCTTACTATAATACGGCCCGATAAACTTTATTATTTCCCCATTATAGTTCCGATAAGCGTGCCATATCTCCGTGCAACCATCTCCATCAAAATCACCAGTTTTAAACTTCCCTGAACCTAATTGGGGTGATGACTCATAATGAATCTCTCCATCTTGATAAGACATTCTTACATCACCTCTGCTACACGACAACAAGATTTCCGACTTCCCAATCCCAACAAAATCTCCTATTAAGAATTGTTCTGAATAATATTCCCACGGTGAACAAAAATATGCATCATGATGGTCTCCCACATCCCCTCGTATAGCGACATTCCTTGACACAAATTGTCCATCTGAATTGACAACAGACTCGAATGCGTACATTCTAATATATCTGACAGGATACTCCGACGTATCATAATAATAATCTTCAACATAATAGAAATAATCGTCTTTACCATCACCCGTGAAATCGCATACATAAATCCAATCGCTTTTAGAAGTCCAAATCCTTACTTGTTCAAAACAAAGTTCACCTTTATTCTCGCTGTTGACATCATAACCTCTGTTCAAACAAAGATGAAATGTTTTCTCTGATGCTTCCTCTTGCAACTCAGTCCTACTTTGACAATCAACAAAAATAATATCTGTAAAGCCATCACCATTGAAGTCGCCAGAGAATTTGACCTTGTTATTAAGAGCCATATAAACAGGATATGGATGGTTATTCACTTTTTCGAAGACATCTGTTAAAACGACACCATATGGTGCAGTTTTCTCGGGATTGTAGATGTTTTCAGACGAATACTCTCCCCAATTAATAATAGTTGGATTATAACTAACAGGATTGTCATGCCCACTCGTATAAAGTATCTTCTGCAAACGATTATAGTACTTTAAATTATCGTGATGTCCAGATTCTTCATCATACTCAAAATCATACCTTATTATCTCTTTATCCCACCATAACACACGTATGGAAGTCAATAATTTCCTCAAATCAATCGTATTATTCCCTATAAAGCTTTTTTCCTCGTCTTCTCGGTTGGCATAATCTAAAAAAACTGTGTAACATGGGCTGTGGGTTGCAGTTCCCGTATATTTGATATATGAAAGAACATAACTTGCGCCACCTCTATTATAATGGTATTCCACATAGTTTCCATTTCTATCTTCCACTTTATTCAACAGCCATAAACAAGCATCGTGTTGCTGTTGCAAACCGATTCTAGAATCCCATGTCCTTCCATATTCCATAATCAAGCCCTTTGGGGTCCTCACCTCAAACCAAGCCGGGCCAATAGTAGTATCGTTTGCAGCACGATGTGAAACGATTCTATTCAACCCATCCATCTCGGTTTTATATTCCGTTTGATCGTAACCATATTCGCCAGAGATGGCCATCAAGCGTTGCCCGTCCAAAGTGAATCTGTCGTGTTCGAAATCAACGGGAAGCGTTGCTAAGTCATGGAACATGGTTGGGCCTGTTCTTGTTATCGCCGATATCCCGCCCAGATTCCAGCCCCAGCCAAGCAAGCCGTTTCCACTTTGGCTATTATATACGATAGAAAGGTTGGGGTGCATCCCATTGATGCCTTCGGGCACTTGAATGGGCATTGTGTAGGTTGCACCGCCCAAAGCACTAACATCAACAGAGGCAGGAATGGCACCTACCACGCCGTTTCCTTCTCCACCCGGGCCTCCAAGTACCATTGCAGGAGGGCTTAGGGATCGTATCGCTTCCTCCCTCATGGTATCGTCATCCACTTGCGCAACCATGGCAAGCGTGGCTATCAACATCAGCATTGTAAATATTATCTTCCTCATAATACGTTGTTTTTAAGGTTTATACTTTACGATTTTCCATACATGTGTTTCATCTCCAGCCATCAAGTGTAGCATATAAATCCCCGCCGGATAGTCTGATAAATCAAACTCTTCCAAACAAACATCTATAGTCTTTTCTATTAAAACATCACCTTGGGGAGTATAAAGGATGACCTGTAAAGGTATGCTGTTTCCCGAATCACCAACCTCAACTAAAAAACGGCCATGCGTAGGGTTAGGGTAAATGCTAAATTCCACACCACCAATCTGATCCATGGTAACAGCAGAAAGTCCTTTCTCAGCCTCAACATTCTTCCCGTTCTCTGACACTTTTCCAAACAGAATGCTACGGCTAATACGATTCCCATTTGCGTCATACTCGAACGTCACATCTCCATAATTCTGCGCATTGCAAAAAGCAATTGGAATAAAGACAAACACAACCATTAAAAGTGTTTTCCTCGATAATGTTTTCATGATTACTCTCTTTTGGTTAACTATTGAATATTTTGCCTTTGATTATTCTAATATCGAATAACAATGGCACAAAAATAGATATTTTAAACCGTTAAACAAATAATTTACACAAAAAAATACAAAAACGCATAAAACAATTACCGCAAGACAAAAAAAAGCCTGCCCGAAGGCAGGCTTTTCATTCACAGGTCGGTTATTATCTTATTGTTCCTTGACCACCACATTCTTAATCTCCCATGTGGCCGAGTCTCCCGACCCACCATCAGGGCAGATGTATCGGAATGCGATACGACATGTCGCCGTCTTAAACTCTGCGGGAATCACAAGGTCACCGGCAGCGACAAACTGCCATTTCACACTAGGCTGATTGAGAATAGGCAGTTCAACCCATCTATCTTGGTTCGGGTCTTCACCATCAGAATATTCATTGGTTACCCAAACAGTGTAATAGCCATCGTTTACACCAACATTCAAACTATTCTCAGGGCCTCTTGCGTGTTCAAAGTTCAGAACAGGATTTGTGCTATTGCTCAAATCCATAACTGGAGTAATAAACCAGTCTTCGTTGGCATAGGTGACATTGTTGAGGTAGCCCGACATCACCGCTCCGTATTCTGGATGCGAAGTGTTGAAATACCATCCCTGCTCGCCTATAACACTGTAAGAACTGAAGGTATTGAAACTGGCTTGCGTGGTCAAAACCTGATTGAAATACTCGGTAGTCCCTGGACCCGGAGGAGGCGTAGGTGTACCTCCTTCCAAGACGAAGTCTTCTTCGGTGCCGTTGCTGTCGCGCAGACCAGCCTGGCCGAAATAGGTGCGTAACTTGCCAAGGACAGCAAGGGTTTTGCCCAAATTCTCAGGATGGTCTACCAGGTTCACTTGTGTTCTTAGAGGAGATCCGCTGGGGACGAGCTCAACAATAATGCAATTTGACACTTCGTTACAACTTGGGTCGTCGGCTATCAACACATTGGTGGCACGGCCAAAAGGAGCCGACCAATCGATGTCATCGTTCGAGGAGACACTTGACGGGCCGCTCTTCACGGCACCCACAATGTAGCCTTGCACCCAAGCCGTGGGCTTTTCGCTCTGCAAGCCAATACCTGCGGCCACATTATACGGGTCATCAAAGGTACCGGTGCCTTCACCCTGTCCAGGAGTCGGAGGTCCCGGTACATCACCGGCTTGACCTTCCTGGATACTGATGCTGCTAATCTCAAAAGTGCGCGACTGCGTATCAGACGACACGAACTTGACAGCCACCGTCACCGTTTGACCGAGAAAGTCGTCAAGACCGACCTCAACCATCTGGAAGTTCCATCCGCTGGAATTGGAGAATGTATTCGGCAACTCCCTCCAAGTGGCATTAGACGGATCAGTTCCCCAAATATAGTCAGCCGAGACTTGCATTGTGACATCGCGGTCGCTGGGACCATTGTATTGGGCGGCATAACTCATCACCGCTTTGGCATGGTCAACACCAGTTATCTCAACAGGAGACGATATCAACCAGTCTTCGTTTGTATAATAATAGTGTTCGTCGCCAATCTTTACATGCCCTGTCATGACGGCAGAGTTGTAGTCAATCTTCCAGAAATGATCATCGTCTACAACACTGTAGGTCATGTAACTACCAAATTCATTAGAAAACGATTGGTAATAAGGCAGAGGATGAACCTCGCCAGGCAGAGCTCCACCTCCAGGATTAAAGCCGTCAAACTCGAGCTCTTTCGCCGAACGGATTAGAAGCTGCCAAGTGTTGTTGTAAACTGAAGCGATAGCCACAAGGTTTCCCGTCCCCTGAGGCAAGGAGTCATTCGCAAAATTGGCATAATTGCTAGTGCGTATAATGACTTCGTTGTTTGAATCATCGCGCAAAGTACGGTTACCGTATGTCGTAGGATCCGCGAAAGTACCCGTTGATGCAAAATACACATTCTCCAACTTCACAAGTCCAGCTCTATGCTGCCCTGCATTGATGTTGGCGATGGTGGTCACCTGGGGCTCAATGGGCTTGTTGTTGGCCAAGATGACGATGTGGCCATCAGCCTCGAAATTGCTCAATTGCGGCAGGTTGTTGTACATGGCATAGGTGACGTCCTTTAGATAAATGCGGACGGAGTCACCGATACGCACGCCACTGACGGCGTTAAGGTACAACTCAATGGCTTTACCTGTAGCGCGGTCCTGCATAAAGGCAGCCTTGTAGAGGTTGCCCGACACCTCGTCAGCAGTGATGATGCCATACACCGAGGCGTCTTCTGTGAACACGGTGCCAGGTTCCATATTAAGGATGTCCTCAATGGTGTATACCTCACCAATCGGCAGGTCCTGGATGGGCGGTTCAGGATACTCTTTCTTGCAGGCGGTGAACATCATGCCCACCATGGCAAGGAGAAGAAATGTGTTGAATACTCTGTTTTTCATTTTATTATGTGTTTATTGTTTATTTTCTAACTGTCAAACTGATGAAATAATTGAGGCCGTACATATAGGAGTACTTGTCGGGGAACATGTCGGGGTTGTTGGCGTTGAAGCGCAACTGCTCGTATCCATAGAGGATGGTGTTCTTGTTGTTGAGCAGGTTGTTGACACTCACATTCACTAAGAAGTAATAGCCTTTATAACGCCTCGAGAAACCACCGTAGAAGTCAAGCGTGAAAGCAGGCTTCATCGGGGTCTGTCTCAACACATCCTCGATACGGATATCACCCTGGGCATAGTGCAGCATGCCTTCCTCGGTGTGGTTGTATGGGTTCACATCAAAGTACATATTGGCCATATAGTTGGCGTTGAGGCTGACCCACCAGTATTTCGGTGAGTTGTATTTGATGCCCAATGAAGCCACCGTCTCAGGGCCTGAGGAGACATGGTAGTCTTTCAAGTAAGCGACGCTGTTTTGAATGTATGCCGTGGCATTGTTGTCGTCGTAAACCGAGAAGATCGGATTGTTACGATACGTATGGATGCCATTGGCAGCAGCAGCCTGCAAGGTGACGGTCGGGGTGACATTCCATTCTGCGCCCAATTCCACGCCAAGGCTCTTCTGGTTGATGTCGGTCATAATGAAATTGATGAACTCGCTGGTGTAGGAGTTGGCGCTGGTCGTGGTGTTCTGGAACACATTCTCGCAATAGAAGCTGCGGTTCCAGATAAGATTCTGGTAGGTATAGTAATAACCCGTCAGGCGGAACTTGAAGATGGGCGAGCGGTAGAGGTAACTCAAGTCGAAAGCATTGATACGTTCGCTCTTGAGGTCGCCTTCCACCACAGTTTGGCGGGTGCGGGGCGAAACGTAGATATCTCTAAACTGCGGAGCTTGCAGCATGTAGGCCATATTAGCCACAATGTGGTTACGACCGTTGATGGCATAGGTAGCACCAGCCTTCACGCTGGGGTCGAAGAAGTTGTGCATCTGGTCCTTGCCGTAGGAGTTCTCAGCGAAAGAGCCGCTCTTCCAGAGGCCTTCGCGCCAGATCTGCGTAAACTCAGCCTGCAAGCCCAAATAAAGGTCGAAATTGCCGACGAGCCAGTCTATTTGGTCCCAAATGCGACCATAGTTACGGTTGGCGTAATAGTTATAGCCGATGATGTCGCCTACCTTGGCCACATGGTTGGGGTTGAACAGGTTGGTCTGGCACTCGTCGCTTTCAAGGCTTTCGGCATACTTATTAATATCGAAGTAATAATCACCGCCGAGGAGATCATTCACCTTCTCATAATAGTGCGTCCTTGATGCGCTAACGGAGAATCCGCCCGTCATGATGAGGTTAGGCTTGAACTCGTGCTTGAAATAGGTGGCGTTGCCCGTCTGCATCTTGTCGTAGTGGCGCTCGGCAAGGATATATTTGGAGGCATTGCCTGTGATGGTGTTGCCTTCCTGACCGTTGGCGTTCTGCACCGTGAAAAGGTGGTTGCGGTTGGCGTTGTAGAGACCATCCCAATCAATTTGCGTAACTTTGGGGTCACGATTGCGCCAGGCTTCCAATTGTGCTTCAAGTTCTGCTGTGCCATGGGCATGGGAGAGATAATAACTCGGCAAGTTCTTATAGTAGTCAGGGCGCGGGTCGGGAGCTTCACCCCATTCGAGTGAAGTCTGTCCACCAGGACCGCCGAAGTAGAAGAACGAAGTGTTGAACTCCGTGCGTTTGTTGGGCGTCCAATACCAAGTGAGTTGTGTGAAAGGCTGGTGGTAATTGCTCACTCGCGAGTTACGAATGATTTGCTTACCATTAGCATCCACGGTTTGATAGCCCCAATTGGGGTTGTAATAGTTGGATCCAACAAGATCGTAGGCTTCTTGCACCACGGGAGCAGAGCCACCACGCTGCGACGGCGCGCCGAAGACGGTAAGGTCGATGCTGTGCTTGTCGTTGATCTTCTTCTCGACGGAGAGAAAATAACTGTATGCTTGATAGAAGGTGCCTTCCGTATAGCCTTTGCCCGCATAGCGGCCGCTGGCGTGGGCCATCAGATACCAGCCTTTCCCCATCTCACCGGTGCCGATAGAAGCCATGGCACGGTGGTTGTAGGAACGATTACTGAAAGCATAACTCAACGAGATCTGTTTGCGGTACTGTGAGGCACGCGTCGAGTAGGCTGTCAAGCCGCCGAGATTGCCAAAACCAGCATCCGTCTTGCCAAGACCTTCGACAAGCACTGAGTTGCGGAAAGCGTCATTGAGTCCACCCCAGTTAGAGAAGACGGGCCTCCCGGTCTCAGGGTCGTTCATCAGGATGCCGTTGATCATTACGTCGCTGTATTTCGAGTCGTTGCCGCGCACACGGTAACGCAGCGAGCCGAAGTTGTAGGCCGCGATACTGTTGAACACATCGCGTGACGAGTTGAGCAAAGTGGAGGCATCGTTGACCGAGGTGGAAGACTCCTCAAAGTCGGAATCCATCAGGATGACCGTCGGCAAGTCGTTTTGGTTCATGTCGGTGGAGTCGATGACTTGGGCTGCAAGCCGCGACACCATCAACAAAGGAACCGCCAATAATAGTAAGAATTTCTTCATATTGAACTTATTATGATTTGCGTTGGTTTTGCGTGAATCAAACGGACAAAGATAGGTAAAAGTTCTTTAGCAGCTATCTTTTTTATTGGATTAATTTGTTACCTTTGCCGCGTTATCAACCCTAATATCATGCTCCACATGAATAAACACTTTGCTTCCATATTGGCACTATTGGCTTTTTTACTTGGTTTTACAAGCCTTAACGCGCAAGAGAAACAGGCCTATAAAGTCGGCCTCGTGGGTTTCTACAACCTGGAAAACCTCTTCGACACCATCAATGACCCGAACAAGAACGACGAGGAGTTCCTGCCTCAAGGCGTCAACCAGTGGAACACCGAGAAATACTTGGCCAAACTCCACAACATGGCCTACGCCATCTCCACCATCGGTGCCGACTGGTCGCCTGATGGTGTAGCTGTCCTCGGCATGGCGGAGATGGAAAACCGAACCGTGTTGGAAGACCTTGTTGCCCAACCCGAGCTGAAAGACCGCAACTACCAGGTGGTGCATTACGACTCGCCCGACCGTCGTGGCGTGGATGTGGGTCTGATCTACAACCCCAAATACTTCAAGTTGACCAACAGCAAGACGTACCACACCATCATCCCCGAGGATCCCGACTTCATCACCCGCGACCAATTGGTCGTCTCGGGTCTCTTCGACGGCGAGATGATGCACTTCATCGTCATGCACTGGCCTTCGCGTGCCGGTGGCGAGAAACGCTCCATGCCTGGCCGTATTGCAGCCGCCAACCTCTGCCGCCACATCGCCGACTCCATCATGCGCGAGGACCAAAACGCCAAGATCATCATGATGGGCGACTTCAACGACTACCCGACCAACAAGACCGTTACGGAATACCTACGTGCTTCAGGCGACATGAAAGACCTTCGCGACGGCGAGTTCTTCAATCCCATGTACGAGCTGCACAAGAAGGGCTATGGCACCAACTTCTACCGCGATGCGCCCGGCGTGCTCGACCAGATGATCCTCACCCCTGCCCTGCTGCCCAACGGCTACGACAGCTATCAGTTCAAGAACGCAAAGGTCCACAACAAGGAGTTCTTGAAGCAGCATGGTGGCAAATACAACGGCTATCCCTTCCGCACCTTCGGCAGCGGCGTCTGGATGGGTGGCTACAGCGACCACTTCCCGGTGTATGTCATTCTGCTGAAGAAAGCGTAAAGGTTAAGGCCCCTGAGCCTGTCGAAGGGCCGAACACCAAAATGAGATTCCCTTCGGGAATGGAGTGCTGTATTATGTAAATAGGCGGCGGCTAATAGGGTCTACCCGAAGTAAACACTACAAGCCGCCGCTTATTAATTTGACCTTTCGCTCCATTCCCTTTGGGAATATCTATTCCTTCACTGCCACACGCGCTGTATGGTTTCTCCCTTCCGCATCCGCAATCCGCAGCAGGTAAACGCCTTGTGGCAAGTCTGAAACGGGGATTTCATTCGTGTCGTGCACGGTCTTCACCAACTGTCCAATGGAATTGTAAACCTGCACTTCGGCGGATTCTATGCCTTCGATTCTCACTAAATCGGTTGTAGGATTGGGATAGACGGCCACCGCTGCTGTGCCTTCATGCTCGGCGACGCCGACACCCGGCAGCTCGATGAAATTCGTGAACTCCGACCAATTAGGGGCGTTTTGGTAGGCTTCGAGAGTCCCTACAGGAATGTAAACGGGAATGCCGTGGTTCACATATTGGAAAGTTTCGTCACAGATAAAAGGCGGTGTGCTCGCGTTGACCGTCATCTGTTTTAGATTTCGCAGATTGCGGAAGGCCATATCTTCTATGGAAATCATGGTCGAAGGCAATTCCAGCTCTGTCGGCTTGGTCAAGAAATCGAATACCATCCAATCAATATATCCGACCCCTTCGGGAATCTCGATGGCAGTGATATTGAACAGTTCGAAAAATGGGTCACCATACACATAAATCATGTTGGGCGACAGGCGAAGTGTGCCATCGAAAGCGCAATGGCTGAACCCACAACTGGCGATGTCGAGCACCGACTCGGGAATAATGAGGTCGCCGCGCATGTTGTCGCATTCGTCGAAGGTGTGCTCCTCAATGTAGGTGAGCGACTCCGACAAGGTCAGGCTCGTGAACTTCCTGCAACCATAGAAAGCCCATTCGCCGATGTAATCGACGGAATTCGGGATGACCAACGGTCCTGTGAACCAACAGTCCCAAAAGGCGCGAGCACCAATGTATCGGACGGTGTTGGGAATGACCAAAGGCCCGGAGTAGCTCATACTCGAGCAGCCTTCCCAAAATGCCCTTTCGCCGATACCGACGACGGTATATTCCGTGAAATCGATGCTCACTGTTTCGGGGATGGTGACACCGCCCGAATAAGGGCCGAGACATGTTTCGATCATCACCTCGGGTGGGTTGGTGGATGCGATGGCATAGGCCAGGGTCTGACCCGTCGGGCAGACCGAGCAGAAATCGTAGGCCGAAGCCGAAATGCCCGTCATCAGCAGGGCAAGCAAAGTGTAAAGTCTTAAGTTTTTCATTGTTTTGTGATTTTGTCTGTGTAAACCATTCCGTTCATATCTGTGATGCGAAGCAGGTAAATGCCTTGCGGCAAGTCTGCAACGGGAATTTCATTCGAGCTTTGAATGGTTTTCACTAACTGCCCAAGAGCGTTGTAAACCCGAGCATCAGAAGCCTCAATCCCTTCAATGTGAACAAGGTTGCTGGTTGGATTGGGATAGATGCAAACATAGGCATTCGAATCGGACCCATTGATTCCGTTTGGCCATTGGCTGCCAAAGAGTGGGAACCCGCCGTTTGACATCTCTGCATCTTCGCGCCAGCGGCTCACTTCACCAATCTCGGAAAACTGACTTTCGACATACGCTGCACCTGCGTTCAAGGCGGTCAGCAGGTCTTGGGTGTTGAAAACAGCATCGTCGAGCACCCAAGCCGTGGGCGACTGCGTTGCGCTGAAGGCGGACGAGTTTTCCAAATCCGGACCTTGACCATTGCTGCCGTATTCGTCAGAGGCCAACCAATAGCAACTGCTGAATTGGTCGTTTGTGGAAGAATATCCGACAATGGCTCCTCTCGGACAGACATAATTGTCAATTTCATGGATGAGTTCGCCGGTGCTGTAGGCATTGATGACCCTGTCTGGCGAAAGCGACAATTCGCCCACGATGCCGCCGACACCAATGCGCGCCCCTACGGTTGCCGTATTGTACACGTTCAGTATCCTCATCACATAACCATTGCTAACGCCTAAAATGCCACCTGCGAGATAAGCATTTTCGACTACCACACCGCTATTGCTGCAATCCACAATGAACAATTTCTCAATGCCACTACCTGCTGCAAATCCTATAATGCCTCCCGCCTCGTCACTGGAACCTGTAATGTCACCGTAGTTATGGCAATTGCGAATGAAGTTTTCGCACGGCGACTCCGCAAGGAGCGGGTCAGGCTCATATCTTCCAACCATACCCCCAATTTTCGAGATGCCACCTGCACCACCTCCATAAATCCAGCCGTAATTCTCGCAGTTTGAGATGTTTCCTCCATACAACTTGCCCACCATTCCGCCACTTTGATAATTGCCAGTTACATTGGCACCATTCTGGCAGCCAGTGAAGTTGACGTTGATTCCCAGACCCATCATGCCGCCAGCATATTGGGGGCTGTGCACCTCGTTCCAGCAACGGCATGACTCAATCATGCCGTTACGCATAAAACCGACGAGACCGCCAACGCACTCCGCACCCATCATAACGGCATTGCCTGTGCAATTCGACATGACTACAGGCACCGACGGCCCCCAAAGCAGGTATTCGGTGATTTCACCCACCAGTCCACCAGAAAGCCTTCCGTATACGGTTACATCTTGCCCTACATGACAATCAACAATGTGGCAGGTGTCGTTGGAGTTTTGGCTCACGCCGTAGGGCAAACCGAAGAAACCCGCCAAGCCGCCCGCCGACCTTACTTCGCAAGTGACGGAAACATCGTCAATATAGCAGCCAGTAATGTCGGTCAATCCTGCATATCCTACCAACGCACCCGTATACTGCGACCCGTTCAATCGGCAATTTTGAAGCGTAACATTTTGTATTACAGCACCGTTGGTACAACCGAACAAGCCAGCAATTCCATGTCCGGAATTTGACTGGCAAACCAAGCCGGAGATATTCATTTTGTTGCCGTCGAAATGACCCGTGAAATAGGGTGGCTCGTTCCCGACGACATGCCCGATGGGTGTCCAAAGCACAGGATTGATATCGGGGTTCTCGTTCAGGCAAATGTTGTCTATCAACATGTAGCAGGCATCACCGCCTGTGCCGTTGTTGGTCTGTTGCGCGAGCAAGGCAAGTTGTTCAGCGGTTG
The DNA here is from genome assembly GCA_902786745.1 of uncultured Bacteroidia bacterium. Lineage (GTDB taxonomy): Bacteria > Bacteroidota > Bacteroidia > Bacteroidales > F082 > Limimorpha. The sequence continues at coordinate 32,480 of CADADR010000012.1, read as the reverse complement.
CGATTTGATAAGGGTTTTCAGGAGTGCCGTCGCCGCCAGCATAGGCTTCGGCAACAGTACCGTCCCAGCAAGTGTTTTGGGCCATCACCCCTCCTGCCATTAGAAGGAGCGCAAGCAGGGAGCAAAGTCTTGTCGTTTTCATTTTTGTACAGTTTTGATTTCATCCTCACAAAAGTATATCAAAAACCCGCTAAAAAAACATTTGTCAAGTCCTAAAATGACTTTGTCCATACTATTTTTGGTTTTGTTATTTTCAATTTATTAACATTCAAATATTTATATAAAAGTGGTTTTTAAGTTTGTCCCTACTTTTTTGGTTTAAGAGACCATCAAATGCGATATTCTTGCCTTATTTCGGACGTCCAAATCAGCATTTCGGCTTTTATTCCTTCACCCACTTTCCAGTTTCCGCGAGGGTCGTTGAGCCTGAGGTCGCTGAGCCTTGTCGAAGCGTCGAAACGCCCGTTGTATACACCTTCCAAACATAAACTCCCTCTGCCCAATCCGTTGCATCAATCCTCGTCACATTCTCTGTGAGGGCTTGGCTGTGGATGAGTTTTCCGTTCATATCATACACTTCCACGCGGGCGTTCTGCAACCCCGTGCGGATATTAAGCACATCCTTCCCTGGATTGGGATATGCCACCGCCACGGCAAAACCAGCATCGTGGGCTTCCTCAATGTCATCCAAGATGCTTTGGCTAACTTTGTAGATGACATTTTCTTGAGCCAAGGTTTCCCGATTAGAACCTGACGCCACCACAAGGCATCCACCTTTCGGGCAAGCGTACACACTCAATGGATACAACGCCCTCTTGTCATTGTGATAATAGATTTCACCTTTCTTGTTCAAGTCTTCGTCAAGCCATGCAAGATAGAAATTATCGTAGAGTTCCGAACTTCCCAACATGTTAAAATCCATGTCCGCAATCATGTAAACATCTCCGTTTTCCGAGAAATCGATGGCGTTTTGCTGGGCACCTTGGCAATCGACTAACCGATGCATACCCCAAACATAGTTTTCCTCCACGAAATTCTCGTCCATCACTGACATCACAACCTCGTCATCAATCTGTTGGGGATACACACTGGTCACGCTGCCTATGGCGTAAATCTTGCCATTGTACGGGTTGCTGTGATAGGAATCGGGGTCTACTATCATGGCCGGATAAATTTGGCTGGTGATGTTGTCACGCATCAGCACCGTGTTCAGTTCTGAGTCAAGCACATAACCGTTGAGATAGACGCCGTAATAAGTGCCATAGTCGTTTGTCTCCGCAACCACCAATCGGCAGCCCAAGGAATCAGGGGCTGGCTCAAGCCAAGGAACGAAAGGATCGGCACTCAAATCCTTAAAGATTCGTTCCGTAACCAACTCGCCTTCAGGGTTGAATTTCATTATTCTGATACCCTTTTGGGTTATAAACATACCCTCATACACAAAGAGGCTGTCGGGGGCGTAGGCAATGAAGGTGGATCCGTCCTTGCACACTACGGCTCTTGTCATGTATTTCTGCGAACCTTCGTTGAGCATGAAATCACCCATCTTGCCACCATAGTCTTTCACCGTCAACTGCATGTCGTCGTCAATTTGGAATGCGTGCAAGGTGGCCGTGTCCCCAATACTCTCGTAAAAGAACTGCGTTTTCTTGCCGTCGGGCAAGGTCATCAGGCGGGAAACGAGGTAGGTTTCCGAGGTGCCCTCTGTGTAGGGATAGTCGACGGTGCCAAGTATTTCGCCGTCCTCACGCATCTTGATGAACTGGAATTTTTCAGAGTTTGTGGCAAACACCATCATTTCCTCCGTGTTGATGTACTGCACATACACAGGATGTGTTTCATCGGTCACGAAGATTTCCTCGAGTTCGTAATACTCCTGCGCTTGCATCGTCACCCCTCCCGCCATCAGCAGGAGAGCAAGCAGGGTTGTAACTCTTGTAGCTTTCATTGTAATATAGCTTCTATTGTTTTACTTCATTTAGATTTTGAGATTCCCTTTCGGGAATGGAGTAGTGTCCGCTTTTGAACTGCGGCGGCATAAGCCACTTCCAAATTTGCAACACCACTCGCCGCCGCCTTTTGACCTCATGTCATTACTCCATTCCCCGCAGGGGAATCTCCTATTCCTTTACCACTATTCGCACAGAGTGTTCTTCGCCATAAGTATCCGTAATGCGCAGCAGGTAAAGCCCTTCCGGCAGGTCACTCACATTGACTTCGTTGAGGTCGTGAACCTCCTTTACCCTCTGGCCCAAGGCGTTGTAGACCTGGATTTCAGCCGCTTCAAGGCCATCAATCCGCAGGGTCTCCGAGGCAGGATTGGGATAGACCTTCACCTTACCCGCTTCGGTTTCGTCCACCCCATCTACCGACCAATACACCCTCAGGAAAAACTCGAACTCATTGTATTTCGACCGCGCGGGAGCCGAATAGCAGTCGATGGCTTGGTAATAGGCCACCACCTTGTAAAGATAGAAGGTCTCGTCCTCCAATGGAGTGTTGTCGGTATAGGAAGTGGAGCCGGCACCCAATGTCTTGATTTGCTGCCAATTCATATCCGCTTCCTTGGTACGGTAGATGTAGAACCCTGAAAGGCCGTCATTGGAATGGGGCGCTTCCCAGGTGAGTTTTATCTTATTATTGTTGGTCATCTCATACCAGAGGTTGGTGGCAGGCTGGCAGTCGTCGCCGATGGTGGCACAAGCCTCGTTGGTTGGCTCGCTTTCGCCCGAAGCGCAAAAAGCGGTCACAAAGTAGCAATGCCCACCATGCGTCGCTGTTTCATCGACAAAAGTAGCCGGGTTGTCTCTCACCGTCTGAAGCAGTTGCCCGTCACGATACACATTATAATCTGCGGACTCATCATAGGAAGTCCAAGCCAACACCACACGATCTTCCTCGGCAAAAGCATACAAATCGGTGGGGGCATCGCAAACCGTGCCGTTGCCGCAGCTGTTGTTCGTTTGCAGGAAAATCCCGTCAGGCAAATCGGCAGGCGCACCCGAATAGGAATAAACAACCTGATTCTCAGCATCCTTGATGACAAAACTCACATCGCTAACCGTACTGCTTCCTTTGGCCCAAGCGAATGAGACATGACCCAGGGGCACCGCAACAGAGAGAGTCTCGCTGCTTGAGTGCGCCGTGACCGACTCCATCACCTGCATTGCGTTGTTAATCACTTGTATGGAAGCGCCCTGCCATCCGTTGAAGAAGGTGGTCCCTGCCACGATAGTCCAAGTGCAGGAAGGCCCGAAGCGCACACCGCTTTCGGTGGCAATCCTTCCGTGGAGACCGTTGTTCACCGCATAGACCTGATAATCGTGCAAGCCATAAAACGGCACTTCGTCGGTGATTTCCATGGCCGCGCCTGGAGCAACATCGTCTTGGGTATAAACCACCCTGCCGTCACGCTTGACGACGATTTGGTCGATATGGGTCAAATTGCTATTGTTCAATGACTTTGTTGGATTGTTCCAATGCACGGTACAGGTGTATGAATCATCGGAAAGCGGCTGCACGCTCAAGTTAGTGGGTTCCTTTGGTGTAGCATTGTAGACGCCAGAAGGAACGGCGTCGGCAATCATCTTTTGTGCCAGGTTCCAAGTCTGGTTGTAGGTTTGCAGGTTGTCGATGCTGAACCAGCCATCGAGGGAACCGCCCCAGCTCCAGTTGATGTGAAACAGTCCGTTGTCGTCGTAGCCATCGCAGATGAACGAATGGCCCATGCTTCCTCCATCGGTACCTGCATACAAAATCGGAATGCCCATGTCCAAGGCATCGCGCATCATGGCCACCCATTCATCGTAGGGATAATCGTCCCTAAACAGATTGTGCGAAGTGCCATAACCGAAATAGGAGCTCATCGCCGGTGGGATGCTTTGGTGCAAAGCACCGCTAGCCATAGCACCATAATTCATGTCAACACTCACGCCGCAATGATATATTAGGAGGGCAACATATTGATTGTCATCATTCAGCGATTCGGGCATTTCGTCCCAATGGTAAGTGGTTGCACCGAAATTTGCAGAGAGCGTGCCGTAAAGGTAACTGTTGTATGAATGTGAGCCTGTGCCGTGTTCAGGATAGTTCCAATACTTCATCACCTGTGCCATCGAAGTGGCCACACAGCCCGCGTAGGCATTGCCGCAAGGTCCAGCCTCGTCTTTCGGGCAATATGCGTTATAATAACAGTCTTGGTCCCAATGCGTGGCAACCAAAGGTTGGACAACCACTGATCTCAAGGCTTGCGTTTTGCCGCAGCGTTCAAGGTTCTCCCATTCTTGGGCAATCACGAAATCGGCTTTTTTCAGGTTTTCTTCCGCAAAATCAACAGATTGCCCATAGCCATTGAGGAAGTAGGCCAATCCGTCAGGGATATTTTCCGTGTTGAAAGCACCTGTTTCGGCATAGCCGAGAATGGGGCTGGTAAGGTCGCTGGCCGAGACGATGACGAAACCGCCTGAAGTGCCATTGAAGACATGGAACGAAGCCTTGCCGTTTTCCGTAACGGCGGTGTAGACCCATTCCAGTTGCGTGTCGTTTTTGAAATTGGCCTCGACAAACTTGGCGCCCAAGGCCTTGGCGCGCTCCACGCTGACCGTTCCGCCAAACAATGGGGCCGAAGCCATCAGCAGAACGGCAAGCAAACCGTAGAATCTGTTGTTTTTCATTTTATTTTGTTTTTTGTGTTATTCTTTTATCCATTTTCCAGTCTCAACAATAGCCGTTGAGCCGCTCGTAGAATAGATTTTCCAGCAATACATCCCAGAAGGCCAATTCTCTGTAATGATACTCGTTGAATTGCCCTGGATTTGTCGTTCAAACATTTTTCTGCCGTTGAGGTCATAAACCACCACAGAAACATCCTCCCCGTCCGTCAAGACATGCAATACATTCTTGCCAGGATTGGGATAGACACTACTATTGGCGACTTGTTCCTCCACCACATCCCAATCGGGGGCTTCGAGGGCGCCGAGGTCGATACGGCCATTAATCACACGCGGATTGCCGGCAAAGTCGGTTTCGGGATAATACTGGCCCATATTGGTGGCACCCACATTGAAACAGGGAGAGTTTTCAAGCAACGCCCAATGAGTAGCCAAGGTTGAATGGTCGTATTCGGGGCCTAAACCTGCAGTTGGGTTGAAAAATTGAGGATCGCCAAAGACATCTCCGGAACCTGAAATCGTGCCGTTGCAGTTGTTGAAAACAGTCGGGTCGGGATGCGTCGGGTCCATGCGCTCGAACCAAACGCCTGTGTTGCCCCAAAAGATGTTGTTGTAGATCTTCTGCTGCCCATTCGTCCAAATCCCCGAGCCATAACCATGTATATGTCCCTCGCTTTGATTGTTGGCAATCGTGTTGTTATAATAATGGGAATAATTGGGTGCCGTAGTGCCCAGCACTGGCGAATAGCCATCGTTGTTGACGATGATATTGTCGTGGAAACGCCCCACGCCTTCCCAACCGAGGTAGGCCGTGCTGCCGTGGTTGCCGTGGATGTAGTTATTGTAGACCTGGGGACCTGGTGCCGAAAGCGACAATTCGCCCACATGCATGTCGAGAGCGGTGCCGTAATGTCCTGAATTGTCGTAGAACTCGCAGTTGCGCACCGTGAAATGCCGTAAGCCGCCCATCGTAACACTCGCGCCCCACCATGCATAATTGTCGTGGAAAATGCAATGCTCCACAAGGATTGTCCCAGGATTGAGCACATACATTCCGCCGCCACCTCCACCGGTCGTAGGCGAATTGCCATTGTGTTCTGAGCGGTTTTGCGAGAAACGACAATGGGCAAAATAACAATATTTCTTGTTTCTCACCTCAACGCCAGCGCCGTACCTTTCCCCCTCGGGTGCGCCAGTGATGATCTTTCCGAACTTGACCTCGCAGAACTCCATGAACACAGTGTCCTGGGCATTGCTTTGGTCGGAAATCAGGTGGATACCGTGCCATCCTGTTTCCGCCGTGGGATTATAGAAGTCGGTGGTGTCGCGGGCAGTGAAGGTAACGGGAACCTTATCTGCGCCCAAGGCATAAAACGAGCCGTTGTGGACGGTGATGCGATAATAGCCTTCCGCTATCACCCAAGTTCCACGCTCGACGGTGAGGCGAGCCGTGCCTTCCGCATCAGGCTCGATAACGACATCACCCACAAGTTTAACCGTGTCGGCATCCCAAAGCACATTGCCTTGGTATTCGCCCGAAACCTCGATGGTTTGTGCCGAAAGCGGGGCAGTCAGCAAAGCCATCCAAATGACAATAAACAAACCTTTTTTCATGGCATAAAACGATTAAGTTGTTACTCTTTTGTTTCATACCAACAAAACTATAACAAAAATCCACTAAAAAATCAACCTCAAAGGCCAAGTACAGATTTTTGTTTTTAACTCATCTTGATAATCAATGCGTTGCGAGAAAAAAGTACAGATTTTTCTCAGTCCAAAAGTGCAGAAATCGGGGCAAAATCGGCCTTGTTTTTGAGGTTGGAGCGGTATTTCGCCACCGTGTTTTCGCTCAAGCCAAGCAGGTCGGCCTCTTCTTTGATGCGGAAGCCGAGGAACGACAAAACCACAAGATTGCGCTCCGTCTTGCTAAGGTCGGGATAGGCCGAATTCATCTTCTCAACACCTTGGGGATAGGCTGCCTCGAAAGCCTCCACGATGCGCTGCATGCGGTCTTTCTGCCCCGATTGGTAAATTGCGATCACCTGTTGTTGCAGCATGTCACGTTGCTGCGTGGTGAGTTGTTCCAATTCAGCCTGCAGTTGGCGTTGTGCCTCGCGGAGTTTCAGCGTTTCCAATTCCTTGTTTTTGCGGTAGCGCAAGGCCGCCCATAGCACCGCCATCAGCACGATGACCAACAGAGCTATCCACAAATAGAGGCGGTAACGTTTCAATTGTTGCTCGCTTTCCAAATGCTGGATTTCCAACTGCTTGTCGTATTCTTCCTTCACTTGTGCCACAGCTTTTTGCTCCGCACCATAGTCGGGGCTGGCGCTCAGCAACTTATCGGCATAGATGGCAGCATTGGCCTCATCGCCCAAGGCTTTGTAGGAACCATAAAGTCGTTTGTATAGGAAGGTAAGGTCGCTACTCCTTTGAGTCATTCCCTCGGACATCAAACCATAATGAATGCAAGAATCGTATTGCTGCAAATCGAAATAGGCACGGCTAATGTTTTCAGTCAAATCATACCGATAACTGTTCGCCATTGGAGAACGTACAGTACGCAGGTCTTCCAATCCCTTTTGGCTCTCCGCTATGCTCTGATGAAGCATATTCTTACCATCATCTTCTTTTTCAAAATGTTGTGTCTCAAAACAATAGAGATAGTAATCGGCTAATGCACTATGAAAATAAGAAGCCTCAACCGTGTCGCCTATCATTTCAGCACATTGCAGGCCGACTCGGTAACACATCAGGCAACTGTCGTATTCACCGAGAAGCAGATACGCCATCCCCAAAGGAAAAGCTGTGATGAGTCGGTTGCGATGATACTGTTTTTCAGCATAATAGCCATCCGCAAGTTTCAGATGATCGACACCTTCGCGATGATATCCAGAGTTGGTGTACGACATGCCAAGCCGCTGATGGATGGCATATTTCAGTCGGTCGATTTCGTTCTTTTCATCGGTGGGCTTGAGCGAAAAACGTACAAGACGCTCATCGACATGCTCACATTGCTCGATGCTTTGCAAAGCCTTCAAACGGTAGTCAAGCACATGTTGCTCACCCAAGTTTTCCACCTGAGCCACACGCGACAAAATCCAATAAGTCATGGACTCGAAATATTTGTCTTTTCCACCAACAAATTGCTTTTCCGCCACCTGCATCAGCGAATCGAAGTCGTTGTATTTACGGAGGCCGTCGTTCACCTTAGCCCTCAGCAGGCAATAATGCGCCCGCTCCTTCTCCGAAAGTGCTGAAAGATTCTGCGTGTCAAGGATTTGCCTTGCGCTATCAAGGTTGGTTTGGTAAAAGCACTCCACGCGATAAAGCATGTCCTCCTCGGGCGGCGGAGGCGTTTCGCGCTTGGAGCAGGCGGCCACCAACACGACAAAAAGCAAAAGTCCTATGAAAAGCAAGCGTTTCATGGCCGCAAAGGTAGCATTTTTTTTGGCGATGCCAACAAAAAAGGCCAGCCGATGCGTCGAAAGGCCGAACACCATAATGAGATTCCACTGCGGGGAATGGAGTGAAAGGTCAAATTAATAAGCGGCGGCTTTTAGTGTTCACTTTGAATAGACCTTATTAGCCGCCGCCTGTTTACTTAATGCAGTACTCCATTCCCGAAGGGAATCTCTATTCTTTTATCCACTTCCCCGTTTCCGCCAAGGTCCCTGAGCCTGTCGAAGGGCCGCCATCCGAAATATAAACCTTCCAAACATAAGTCCCATCACTCCAATCCGTCGTATTGATAACCGTCACATTCTCCGTAATATCCTGCCTATGCACAAGCCTCCCATTCATATCATACACCTCCACCCAAGCATCCTTCAATCCCGTCCTGATATTCAGCACATCCTTCCCCGGATTGGGATAAGCGATGGCAACCTTCAGCCCATTCTCATGCGCCTCTTCGATGCCTACAAAAGCCTCGGCAGGAAATTTGGTGACACAACTCCAACGTTGGTCTGTCTGGTCAAGGTTCTTGGCATTATAAACAATCATGCAGCCGCCGTCGCGAGTGGCGGTGATGGCCGACATAAAGCTGCGGCAACGTGGGATCTTGAGGTCATAATACATCGTGCTGATGGTGTCGAAATGGGCATACAGGTGCTCTATCATCATCCACGAGTCGCTGCTGGCAGTAACGGCATTCAAGGTATAGCCGAAATACAGCGTCCAGTCCGTGGGGCAGATGTCGACACCTTTCTGCGGCGTGAAGTCCATACGGTTGAACTGATATCTATGCACGTGGTTCAGCATATTCAAATAACTCAACTTGCCGTCGCCGTCGTCATATTCGTATAGGGCACAACTCGAAATCCCCGATGACGACTGGTTTTCATCAAAGAACTCGGTGGCGATGTAGGTGGTGCCATAATGGCTGCGAATGACCGACATATCATAGAACCGGTTGCTGTAGTGATTGTTGTAATGACAGAACGCCTTGGCGTTCACGCAGTTGAAATCGTGGTCAAGGTATAATGCGAAACCTTCGTTGTCGTAATCGTTGTTTTCAGCTTTACCAGATATAGTACTATTGTTGGACAAGTCGTAGAAGATGAAGCCGCTGCCATTCTTGACAAGATGGTGCCTTCGCAAGAAGAAAGTACGCGACAGACTGGTGTTGTCGCTTTTCATCGGGTAGCTCACTTGATGGATGATGTCGCCTTGATAATTCATGCGGAAGAAGAACAGACTGTCGTGCACCAAGTCGTGACCAAGGCTGCGCCGCTTAACGTATGCGCCCACGATAGCATCATCCTCTTGCAAAGCCGAGAAAAGGAACAGGCTGCCGCTGTAGTCGTTGGGCAGACTCTGCCAGTTGCCGTTGTTGCGCAGTTCGAAGGTATCAATAGCTATTGTGGTTTCGTAGCTTTCTGCAATGTCAAGGTGGTCATCAAGGCGGTAGAGACCAAGATAGGCTTTGTCGGATTGCTCCTCATAGTTTTTGAAGTAGTTGAAATAGGTGAAATCGTGGTCGGGCGTGTAGGTGGCAAGGAGGTAGAGCGTGCCGTCTTTCTCAAAGACATACGGAATGTTGCTGGTATAATAGCCAGGCTTGAAATAAGACTGATGTATGCTGCGACGACCGTTTTCAGGCTCAATGACAGCGACAGCAGGTTGCAGCGAGTAGAAGTCGCCCACACCGCTTTTGTAAGCCATGTAGGACTCGACAGCGATATTGCCATTGGCCATTTCTTTGGCCTCATAGTAGTTGAAAATGCAAGTGTCGGAATAGGCGTATTCGTGCGCGATTTCCCATTCCTGGGCAACGGCCTTGCCTCCGAAAACCAAAGCGAGAACAATTACGGCCAATAGTTTAATGATACATTTCATACTCTGTTGATTTTTAATCGTTTATTTCACAATAAATTTCACCGTCGTGCCGTCGATGGTGAGAAGATACATGCCGGCAGGCAAGGCCGACACGTCCAATTGTTGACGGTCGCTCGCGATGCGGCCTGATTGCAGGGTTTGGCCAAGGAGGTTGGTGATGCGGTATTCATTTGCCGCTGGTAGAGATATGGCGCGCCGCGTCTCTACAAACAAGATGCCGTTGGTCGGATTGGGATAGACCTGGAATGGGCTCTCCACGATTTCGTCAACGCGATTTGGATCCAAGAGGCCGAAGATGGGATAGCCGGCATTCTCGCCATCCACATCTTCCACCCATGTGCATTGGCCCATGGCACCGGCATTCAATGCCTCAACCAAGTCGGTGGTGCCATATTGCGCCTCGTTGAGCACCCATGTAGTTGGCGTTGCACCTGGACCGAAAACCGACGAGCCAGGAAGGAGCGTCCAGTTGCTGACCCCAATGTTGTAGACATACGGTGTAATCGATTCATTGCCGATCCAATAGCAATTGCTGATCAACGTGTCGCTAAATATGGCTGGAACAATATGCCCGTACCATGAATTCGGGATGTCTGGATTCGATGGTTTGATGATTGCGCCTGCGTTATATACGTTTCGAATTTGTTCATCGTGAAGTGGAGTGCTTGTTATGCCTCCCATTTGGATCAAAAGAGGATCTTCTGTGAAAATAGCGGTTAAATCACCGCGATTGAAGCAGTTATAAATGGTGCCGTCGGCTCCTGAGATGCCTCCAACCATGATTTCGTCATCATTGAATCCTGTAATGAGTGCCGCGTTACCACAGCATGACATGACGGTTTTTATCGCTGTGCCAATAATGCCTCCTGTATTCATGCCGCCCGTGATTACGCCCGACTCATGATTGAAACAATAGGTGATCAAACAGTTTAGCCCTCCTTGTCCCGCCATACCTCCTGCGGTACCTTCCGAAACGATTTCGCCATAGTTATGGCTGTTTTTGATGATAAAATCGCCATTGCCAACCATACCTCCTGAAAAAGTCCAACCGTTAATATAGCCATTATTGACACAATTGTCTATAACAAGATTGCCGTTATTGACAATCGTCTTTCCGACCACACCTCCAGTGCAATCGTTCCAGGTAACACTGGCATAGTTTACACAGTTTTTGATGAAGACCGTATCGTTGACGTCAACTTCGCATTGTCCAACCAAACCTCCGCTTGGTTTAGCACTAAAAATCTCAATCCAGCCATCCACCGAGCAATCCAAGATATGGGTGTTTTTCGCCTTGCCAACGAGAATTCCACCGATGGCAATATATACAAAAGCCTGATCATATTCCATGACGGTGGCTTTTTCAATCCTGACGTTTTTTATCGTGGCGTTTTCCGTATATCCAAACAAACCAGACAGTTTAAACCCGTTTTCGTACATACCACTGATGGAATGTTTGTTGCCGTCAAAAACACCCCTAAAAGTACCCGTCAGACCAATAGGCGTCCAATAGAGGGTATCGCCTTCATTGAGACAAATGTCATTGGTAAGCACATAACAGGCATCACCTCCAGTGCCATCTTCGGTTTGTTGGGCCAACAACGCCAGTTGTTCCGCCGTCGCAATCTGGTAAGGGTTTTCAGGCGTGCCGTCGCCGCCGTCGTAAGCTTCGGCGACCGTGCCATTCCATGGGGTCTGTGCCGCAATCGTCATCCCGACTGCGAGCAAAATTGAGAGAATAAAACGCTTTTTCATGGTCGTAACTTTTATGTTTCCGCAAAATTATAAGAAAATATCGCCAAAAAAGCCAATTCCAAGGCCGAATCCATAATAATTTCAAGACTTGATATTGATAATCAAAGAATTAACAAAAATTTTTCCATAAAAAAGATGGAAAAATCCCTGCAAAATCAGTCGACAAACGGTGCCCAGAGGCTTTCAAAAGTCTCGGTTTGCGTCTTTTTCTTGATGGCGGTGCGGTATTTCGACACGGTGTTTTCGCGCAGGTCGAGGATGTCTGCGATTTCCTTCGTGCGGAAGGGGAACATGGAAAGCACACAGATGTCGAGCTCGGTGTCGCTCAGGTCGGGATGGGCGGTCTTCAGTTTCGTCAAGGCTTCGGGATAGGCTTCGTTGAACACTTCGAGGATGCGGTTGAAGATGTTGTTGCGCTTGTCGTCATAGATGGCCTGCACCTTCATCCGCAAGGCCTCATTGGCCTGAGCCTCCAAGGCACCGTGCGCGGCTTGCAGGTCGCGTTGGATGGCTTCGTTCGCCTGGGTCATCTTCTTGCGGTAGGCACGATGGTAGACGACAAAGGCGGCGGCCGCTAACAGAAGCAGGGCTGCGACCACGCTAACAACCCTTAACCTGTTTGTCTTTTGCGTCTGTGTCTGCTCACGCAAGACGGTCAAACGGGCATCGCGTTCAGTTTTGTAATTCTCGTATTGTTTTACGGCCAGCATCCCGTCGCTCACCCGATCCGATTCGGCTTTAACATAGGTTTTATTGAAGCTATGGCAAAATGCAGCGCTATCCGCATTTCCCTCCTCTTCATAGATTTGTTCAAGCAGTGACATGATGGCACTCCGTTCCAAATCACCCGTTTGCATATCCAACACTTTCAGCAGATAAGGCTTCGCTTCAAGACGATACGGCGAGTGATACATACCAATGCCGAGGCTGACGGAGTCATTTGTTGCGCTCATCCCACGTCGCGTCTTGAAAGCGATTGTGTTGCGCTGCACCATGAAGCAGGAGTCAAACTGGTGTTGGTCATAGTACAAGTCCGACAACACAAGCTGAGCAGCAAAATAGTCGTTCAAGTCGCCGGCAACCGTGTCCAGATAAGGCATCACGAAATCATAATAGTAGCGTGCGGAGTCACTTTCCTTTAGCGTCGAAAAGGCGTTGGCCAATTCCAAGCTGGACCTTACCATCCAGGTAGTGTCTTGAACCAAACGCTGGTACGCCAAAGCCCATCGCAAGGCATCGATTTCAGCGTTGTTGGCCATCTTTCGCCGAAACACGTATGCCATCTGGTAATAGGCACGCGAAGCAAGCAACTTCTCTTCATTGGTCATGTCCTCAGGCAGATACTCCAGTTTTTGGGCCACTTGAATAAAATACGGGAAAGCCCCCATCAGGCTGTCCTGTTGAAGGCGGACAAAACCGCTATCATAATGGGCTTGGGCCTCCTGCAGGTCATCGGACGAGGCGTGTTGGTGCACATTCCCACATGCCACCACGAAAAGCAGAAGCATCAGAAAACCTATGGACAAGATGCGTTTCATTGGTGCAAAAATAGGAAAAATCAGCGCACCTCTATCTCATCCACAAAAATCCAAGCGGGATTACCAAATCCGCTATGGTCCTCGGGCAGGTCGTAGCCTGAGATTACGACTTCGACAAACTTTGCCGTGACGGGTTCAAAATCCACTTCGTAGGCGAAGATGCCGTCGCTGTCGGCCCAAGTGGAAATCGGGATGTCTTTCTGTGCTACCTCACGGAAGGTCTCGCCATCATCAGAGACCAACACCTTGACTTGGCTCGGGTTGTAGATCCACGCACCCTTATTCACTAAAGCATGGAAACGGACATGTTGCATCTCAGCTGGTTGTTCCAAGTCGATGACGGCATCTAAAGGATAGCCGCAGAAACCCAGCCAACGTCCCGAGTTGTAGGCTCCCCTACCCAAATTGCCGTCGTTGAGCAACGATGCTCCTTCGTAGGTGTATTTCTCGGCAGGCTGCTGACGCAGCGTGATGGGTTTGTGGGTGGCCAGATTGGCTTCCACCGTGTCGGCCCAGACCTGCGGGTTGAAGATGTGGTCGGCATAGGTGTAATGATAGAGTTCATAGAGTTGCGCCATGTGGCGGCAACGCTCCACAAAAGCCTCAAAGTCACGCTCCTGGGGGTTGTTCCACTGTATTTCCGTCAAAGCCTCCATGCGCGGCAGGGCCATGTACTGCACATGCCAGAAATGGGCGATGTATTCCGTCCAGATGTTGGCTTGCACGCCGATGATATGCTTTTGCTGCTCAGGCGTCAGCTCCTCTGGCAGCGGTTGGAATTCATACACACGTTCCACGGGCAGGTAACCACCAATACACATGGGCTCGCTGGCGATGTCCTCGCTCTGGTAGTAGTCGAAATAGAGGTGCGACGACGGCGCCATGATCACGTCGTGGCCCTTACGAGCCGCCTCGATGCCGCCTTCCGTGCCGCGCCAGCTCATGATGATGGCCGTCTCGGAGACATTGCCTTCCAGAATCTCGTCCCAGCCGATGACACGTCTTCCACGGGCCTCCACCACCTTGGCCATGCGGTTCATCACATAGCTCTGCAGGTAGTCTTCGGCAGAGAATTTGTCATCTTTCTTGATGCCCAGTTCCTTGATCTTGGCTTGGCATTTCGGGCACTTTTCCCAACGTACCTTGGGGCATTCGTCGCCGCCGATGTGGATATAGGGTGAAGGAAACACATCCATCACCTCGTTAAGCACATCCTCTGCAAATTGCATGGCCTCCTCGTTGCCTGCACAAAGTACGTCTTCCGACACGCCCCAACGTTTCCATACCTCGTAGGGACCGCCCGTGCAACCCAATTGCGGATAGCAAGCCAAAGCCGCCTGCATATGGCCCGGCAAATCGATTTCAGGAATGATGTTGATGTGACGCTCAGCGGCATATTCGATGAGGTCACGGAGCTCGTCTTGGGTATAGAAACCGCCATGGCGGATGGTGTCGTAGAGGTTGCCGTTATGTCCGATGACCGTGCCATTACGGTATGCACCAATCTCAGTCAGTTCAGGGTACTTCTTGATTTCGATGCGCCAGCCTTGGTCCTCGCTGAGGTGGAAATGGAACTGGTTCATATTGTGCATGGCCAGCATGTCAATGTAAACCTTCACCGAGTCCAAGGGGATGAAATGGCGGCAAGGATCGAGGTGCATGCCGCGATAGGCAAAGTTGGGGTAATCTTTTATTGTTCCGCAAGGGAGTTGACAATTGAAAATTGATAATTGAGAATTGATAATTACAGGCAGGCTTTTGCGGAGGGTCTGGATGCCGTAGAACACGCCTGCGGCATCAGCGCCTTTGATGGTGACTTGCTTGGGGGTGATGTTGATTTCGTAAGCTTCAGCTTGGTCGAAATCCTCGGGGACCACTTTCAGCACAATGCCGTCGGGCTGGCTTTGGTATTCCTGCATATCCAAGGCATAGCCCTTGATATCGTTCACATATTCGACCAGAAACTGCGCTTCGCGCTGTAGTCCCGATTCGTAATACACGAGGGTCTTGGGACCCAGTTCGAATGGCTTCTCTTCATTCAGCTGCACCTCTTTGGGCTGCGGGATGATATTGTAATCAGCAACGGGGAGTTGCTCATTTGTGCAAGCCGACAGCAAGAGTGCGGCGAGGCAAAGGAATAGGATAGACTTTTTCATATAGCTTCTACTGTTGTTTGAAAAAGCAAAAATAAAAAAAGGACGGCTTACACCGTCCTTTTTTGTTGATTTTGTGAAAATCAGGCTTATTCGCCCAACTTGATACGCACGAAGTTCACCACAGTGGCTTCCTTGTCGGCAGCCTGGATGTATTCGGCGACGGTCTTCGGGTCGGCGACCAGAGAGACTTGGTTGAGCAGGCAGCTCTCCTTGAAGAACTTGTTCAGACGGCCTTTGGCGATGTTCTGAATCATGCCTTCGTTGAGTTGCACTGTGCCAGGCACATTGGCCTTGATCTCACGGGCTTGTGCGCCTTGTTCCTCGGTGATGTAACCCTTGGTGATGTTCGAGTTGATGTGGTCATCGCTGTCGACGTGGTTGGGGTTGATGCCAGCCTTACGAAGCGCCTTCTCGACTTCCTTCTGGATCTGTTCTTCCTTGGTCTTGTCGACGGCAACGGCGAACTCGCGGTCCTTCACCTCTTGCGGGATGGAGGCTTCGCTCACCGAAAGCGGGTTCATGGCGGCGACGTGCATGCACACCTCGTGGCTCACTTCCTCAACGCCGTTGAACGACTTGTTCATTTCGACGATGGTAGCGAGGCGGTTGCCAGGGTGGTTGTAGTTAGCCACGTAAGCACCTTCGAGGACTTTGAAAGCACCGAGTTCGGTCTTCTCACCGGTGACGGCGCTCTGGTTGGCGACGAGAGCTTCAACGGTCTGGCCGTTGAGCTGCATGGCCTTCAGGGCTTCGATGTCCTTCACGCGGTTGGCGACGGCCATGTCGAGCACGTCCTTCGTGAACTTCACGAAGTCGGCGTTGTTGGCGACGAAGTCGGTCTCGCAGTTCACCATGATGATGGCGGCGTACTTGTGGTCTTCAGTGGCCTTAGAGAGCACGCAGCCTTCGCTGGCGGTGCGGTCGGCGCGCTTGGCAGCCTTGGCCATACCCTTCTTGCGAAGGATGTCGATAGCGGCCTGGATGTCGCCATCGGTCTCGACGAGGGCCTTCTTGCAGTCCATCATGCCTGCGCCCGTCATCTGTCTCAGTTCATTAACTTGAGAAGCGGTAATATTCATAGTGTTTTCCTTTCTTATTTAATTAGTTCTTAGCCACGGGACGGCGGGGACGGCGGTTGGTGCGGGGACGGCGTTCGTCCTTGTTTTCCTCTTCCTCGTTGTTTTCCTTCATCTCGTCAACTTCTTCCTCTTCCTCATCTTGGACGAGGTCCTTGTTGTTCTTGCGCTCGGTCATACCTTCCTCGATGGCGTCGACCATCTTACCGACGATGAGGGCGATGCTCTTCGAAGCGTCGTCATTGGCGGGGATGGGGAAGTCGATGAGGTTGGGGTTGGTATTGGTATCGACGATGGCGAAGGTCGGGATGTTGAGCTTGCGGGCTTCAGCAACGGCGATGTGTTCCTTCATGATGTCGACCACGAACAGGGCTGAAGGCAGACGGCTCAGGTCGGCGATGGAACCGAGGTTCTTCTCGAGTTTCTCGCGTTCACGTTCGATCTGCAGCTTCTCGCGCTTGGAGAGGCTCTTGTAGGCCTCGCTGCTCATCATCTTGTCGATGCTCGTCATCTTCTTGACAGCCTTGCGGATGGTGGCGAAGTTGGTGAGCATGCCGCCGGGCCAACGCTCGGTCACGTAAGGCATGTTGACTTTCTGGGCGAGTTCGGCGACGACGTCCTTAGCCTGCTTCTTGGTGGCGACGAAGAGGACGCGCTTGCCCGATTTGGCCAGTTGGCAGAGGGCGTTAGCGGCCTCGTCCATCTTGGCTTGTGTCTTATAAAGGTCAATGATATGAATGCCATTGCGCTCCATGAAAATATAAGGAGCCATGTTCGGATTCCATTTTCTCTTCAGATGGCCGAAATGACAACCGGCATCCAGTAATTCTTCAAATGTTACTTGTGTCATGAGTTTTCTTTTTAATGTTTACATTCGCTAAATACAATCGCAGAGTAGTCTTAACAAGAATCTCAGCGATTTGGATACTAAACAAAATCGCTCGGCTTCTGAGGGCTTAACGTTTGCTGAATTGGAACTTCTTACGGGCACCAGGCTGACCGGGTTTCTTACGCTCGACCATACGCGGGTCGCGGCGCATCAAACCTTTAGCCTTCAGGGTGGGACGATACTCGGGGTTGATCTCGCAGAGGGCGCGGCTGATGGCGAGACGCAAAGCCTCGGCCTGGCCGTTGATGCCACCACCGTCGAGGTTGACCTTGATGTCGTATTGGCCGAGGGTCTCGGTCAGCATCATAGGCTGTTCAACCACATAGTGGAGGATGCTCGTCGGGAAGTACTCCTTGTAGTCGCGCTTGTTCACCGTAATGTTACCACTGCCGGCCTTCATATAGATACGGGCAACGGCGGTCTTTCTTCTACCTAAAGCGTTGATAACTTCCATGATTACTTATTGTGCTTAATTGTGTTGATTTTGAGTTCTTCGGGCTGTTGTGCCTGATGGTTGTGCTCCGTACCCTCATAGACATAGAGGTTCTTGATGATGGCGTCGCCGAGCTTCGTCTTGGGAAGCATGCCGCGCACGGCGTGCTCGATGACGAAGGTAGGCTTACGCTTCAGCTGCTCACCCACGGTGCGGATACGCTGGCCACCCGGATAGCCGGTGTAGCGGACGTAGTACTTGTCAGTCATCTTGTTACCAGTGAGGATGACTTTCTCTGCATTGATAATGATGACATTATCACCACAATCGCTGTGGGGAGTATAGCATGCCTTCCTTTTGCCACGCAGAATCATGGCAACCTGTGAAGCCAGACGGCCCAGGATTTGACCTTCAGCGTCGATGATATACCACTTCTTGTTGGCATGTTCCTTGTTGACGCTTACTGTTTTGTAACTTAAGTAGTTCATTTTGTGTTTAATAATGTTTATCCAATTCTATAAGACACTACCCTTTTTTAGGGCGTGCAAAAGTACATCTTTCTTCTTTACGCTCCAACTTTTTTTGTGCATTAATTCATTTTCGCCCATAAATCAATGCGTTAGCGCGTTCAGAAGTCAGACAATGGACCTTAACTAACGAGGCCGCAAAAGTACTACTTTTTTGGTTACTGGCAATAGATTAATTGTTTTTTTTTGACGCGGGACTATGAGATTTGGAGATTCCCTTCGGGAATGGAGGAGATTGTTTGTGTATAACGCGGCGGCTGGTGGCGTTTAATTTTCGCAGACTCCAACTAGCCGCCGCAGGAAACAAAAAATATGACAAACTCCATTCCCTGAAAGGGAATCTCCTCCCCCTTCAGATTTTTTCCTATCTTTGCAGTCTCAAAACCAACACAGATGTCCATCGAAATCAACCATATCACCAAACAATATGGCGAACAACTCGCCCTTAACGACGTCACGCTCTCTATTAATAAAGGTATCGTAGGCCTGCTCGGCCCCAACGGCGCGGGCAAGTCGACACTGATGAAGATCATCACATGCTTCATCCCTCCCACCTCGGGCTCCGTGAGCGTGGAAGGCCACGACGTCATGGACGACCCCATGGCCGTCAAGCGCATCGTGGGCTACCTGCCGGAACATAATCCGCTGTATCTCGATATGTATGTCCGCGAATACCTTGAGTTTGTGGCCGGCGTCCACCAACTGAAAGGCGAAGCGGCCAAGAAACGCATTGAGGCGATGATTGACGAGACAGGCCTCGGCCTTGAGGCACACAAAAAAATCGGCGCCCTCTCGAAAGGCTACCGCCAGCGCGTGGGCCTCGCCCAAGCCATGATGCACGACCCGCAGGTGCTCATCCTCGACGAACCCACCTCGGGCCTCGACCCCAACCAGCTCATCGACATCCGCAACCTCATCTCCAACCTCGGCAAGGAGAAGACCGTGCTGCTCTCCACCCACATCATGCAGGAGGTGGAAGCCATCTGCGAACGCGCCATTATTATTAATAAAGGTGTGGTGGTGGCCGACGACAAGATCGAGAACCTGAAACAAGAGAATTCGGCCAGCAACGTCGTCATCGTGGAGTTCGAAAACGAGGTGAGCGAAGCCCTGCTCCGCAGCATCCCGCAAGTGGGACGCGTGCAGCAGGTAAAGGAAAACCACTGGATCCTGGAGCCACAAGGCGACACCGACATCCGCGCCAACCTGATGAAATGGTCGGTGGACCGCGGCCTCATCATCAAGACCTTGCAAAAAGAAGACTTGAGCATCGAAGAGGCGTTCCAGAAGCTGACAAAATAATTTTGGCCGGGGCCTTGCCGCGTCTAAAATTATTCGTACTTTTGCAGCCGCAAACGTGGAAAGATTTGATTTGATTGCAACCACAAGAAAAAATGCTAAACCAATGCTTTTTCCTTCCCTTTCAGTCAACAACTTCCCACACAAATTAATTATTAACTAACTAATAAACAATTTGTTATGGGTTATTATTTCACTTCAGAATCCGTCTCTGAGGGTCATCCCGACAAGGTAGCCGACCAGATTTCGGATGCCGTATTGGACGAGATTCTGCGCTATGATCCCACCTCAAAGGTGGCCTGCGAAACCTTAGTCACGACCGGACTTGTCGTTGTGGCAGGCGAAATCCGCACCAACGCATACGTTGAGATTCAGGATATTGCCCGCCGCGTGATCGAAAAAATCGGCTACAACAAGTCGGAGTACCAATTTGACGCACAGTCGTGCGGTGTGCTCTCTGCCCTTCACGGACAGTCGAACGACATCTACCAGGGTGTCAAGCGCGAAGACGACGAAAACCAGGGCGCTGGCGACCAAGGCATGATGTTCGGCTTCGCCTGTAAGGAAACCGACAACTACATGCCCCTCACCATCGACCTCGCACACATGCTCTTGCAAGAACTCGCTGCCATCCGCCGCGAAGGCAAGGAGATGACTTACCTCCGTCCCGACGCCAAGTCGCAAGTGACGGTGGAATACGGCGAAGGCTGGAATCCTTTGCGCATCGACACCATCGTCATCAGCACACAGCACGATGACTTCATCAAACCCACCGACAACAGCGAGGAAGCCCAGCACGAGGCTGACCGGCGCATGGTCGAAAGAATCGAAGCCGACGTGCGCAACATCCTGATTCCAAGGGTGAAGAACCAACTGCCTGACAAAGTGAAGAAGCTCTTCGGCGACGACATGAAGCTCTACGTGAACCCGACGGGCAAGTTCGTCATCGGAGGTCCTCACGGCGATACCGGTCTCACCGGCCGCAAAATCATCGTCGACACCTATGGCGGGCGTGGCGCCCACGGCGGCGGTGCCTTCTCGGGCAAGGACAGCTCGAAGGTGGACCGCTCTGCCGCCTACGCTGCACGCCACATCGCCAAGAACCTCGTGGCTGCCGGCGTTTGTGACCAAGCCTTAGTGCAAATCGCCTATGCCATCGGCAAGGCTGAGCCCGTGGGCTTCTACGTCAACACCGACGGCACCTCACATGTGAAGATGAGCGACGCCGAGATTGCCCTTAAGGTCAAGGAGATGGTCGACTTAAGACCTTACTTCATCGTGAAACGCTTTGGCCTCACCAACCCCATCTTCGAGGAGACGGCTTCCTACGGCCACTTCGGTCGTAAGCCTAAACCCCGTAAGGTGGAGGTGTACTACGAAGATAAGGACACCTTCCGCGATGGCAAGCACATCTACAAAAACGTGGAACTCTTCGGTTGGGAAAGACTCGACCTGGTGGACAAGATGAAGGAAGCCTTTGGCTGCTGATGCATCATCTTCTGACAACGAAAAAAGCCTGCAGGAAATCCTACAGGCTTTTTTGTTTGAACTTGACTGATACTCATTCTTCGGTTGCCACCGACACGGTATCTTCGACCGTCGTTTGCGACATGATCCTATCCATGATTTCCTCAGGAGTCAAGCCGAGGTATTTAATGGACATCTGGGCGTCGTCCACCAGTTCGCTCTCAGGATAGCTGTCGATAAGTTTCTGGAATGCCACATGGGCTTTGGCCGTGTCGTTGAGTTGGCTGTCGTAGACATAAGAACCCAGCAGGAACAGACTCATAGGCGCCCATTCCGACTGCGGATACTGCTTCACCAGCTGGTCGCCAAGCTTGATACTCTTGTCGGCATCTTTCAGAAACACGTTGATTTCCATGGCACGATAGAGCCATTGGGCAGCCGCCGAATCGTCGGGATGCTGTTTCACGAAACGGCAGTAGGTATCTGCCACCTTAGGTGCCTCGGCCTCATTGACGGTCTGGTCTGCATTGAACAAGGAAGCCTCGGCCGTCTTCAGATCTTCTTGGGTCACTTCTTTTCCGCCACAAGCCATCATACCGATAGCTATCATAGCGAAAAGCATTACTTTCAGCGTGTTTTTCATAGTATTATTTTATCTGTGTTTTTTCTTATGCGGGAAAATCATACGGTAGTCCACATCGCATTTGCCTTCGGAGATGGCGCGCAGCTTGCTCTGCAACAAGGTCTTACGCAACGGTGCGATACGGTCGACATGGACATGGCCTTCCAGGTGGTCGTACTCATGCTGGATAATACGTGCGCGGATGCCTTCGAAGACGTCCTCATGCTCTTGGAAGTTCTCGTCGAGATACTTGATACGGATCTTGTCGGGACGCATCACCTCCTCGTAGATATTGGGTAGGCTAAGGCAGCCTTCCTTGAAAGGCACCATGTCGCCAAAGGTCTCAATCATTTCAGCATTGATGAACACCTGCTTGAAATCCTTGGCATCCGGATAATCGGGATAGAAGGGGTTGCTGTCGACAAGGAACAGACGGATAGACTTGTTGACTTGAGGGGCGGCCAAACCGACGCCTTCAGAATGTGCCAAAGTCTCCCACATATCCTGCAACAGGGTTTCCAACTCGGGATAATCAGGAGTGATGGGCTTGGCGATAGCTTTCAGCGTGGGGTGTCCGTATGCTACTATGGGTAAAATCATATTTGTTTAGAGTTTAGAGTTGAGGGTTTAGAGTTGAGGGACTCCATGTAGGACTGGAGGATGATGGTGGCGGCAATGGTGTCGACAAGTTCCTTGTCCTGGCGACGCGACTTGCTGAGGCCTGCATCAATCATGGTTTGGTGTGCCATCACCGAGGTGAATCGCTCGTCGTAACGGACGATGCTCATGTCGGGCAGCAATTTCTTCAGGCGGTTGACGATGGGCTCGATGTATTTCGAACAGTCGGAAGGGTTGTTCTTCATGTCCTTAGGCTCACCGATGACAATACGCTCCACCTCTTCGTGCTTCACATAATCGAGCACGAAGTCGACAAGCTTATGCGACTCCACCGTCGTCAGCCCGTTTGCGATGATCTGCAAAGGGTCGGTGACAGCGATGCCGCTGCGCTTGCGTCCCAAGTCGATAGCCATTATCCTTGCCATGTCCTTCTAATTAAGGTGCAAAAGTACACATTTTTTGCTTTCCAAGCCCCTAAAACAAAAAAGAGGCCCTCATGAGCCTCTTCCTTCTGGGTGGGAGATGGGATTCGAACCCACGACCCTCGGAACCACAATCCGGTACTCTAACCAGCTGAGCTACACCCACCATCTGTTCCGCATCTGCGAAATCGGCTGCAAAAATACTACTTTTTTCCAAAACGGCGACTAATTTCAAGCAAAATTTTCATTTTTTTCATTTTCACCTCGAAATCAGGGGCGAATTCCGTATTTTTGACGGCTCAAACGCAGACGCATCATGGATGGCAAGCCGACACAACAGCAATCCCCAAGGGCATTGGCTTGGAAACGATTCCGCAGCAACAAACTCGGAATGATTTCCTGTGGCTTCGTGCTCCTTTGGGCTTTCTTGGCCTTGTTTGCCTACCTCATCATCCCCGACAAAACGCCCAACGCCAACAGGCAGATCCTTGAAATCAGCACCAAGAAACCCGGTTTTGAGGTCGACATGCTGATGATTCCAAAAGAAAACCCCAGCCCTAAAACGCCGTTTTTCCAGTTCTTGTTCAACGGCCGTCCCGACGATGTCATCTACCTGCCTTTCGACAGCATACACGTCGACGCTCAGGCCACTACAGTATATCTCTACCAATCAGAAGAGAGCGTAAACCAAAGAACAGAAATCATTGACAATCAAGAATTAATACAAGTCGGCCCTTCGGCAGGCTCAGGGACCTTTGCTTTTGATTCTGATGAAGAAGCCGACGCCTATATCAGGAGCCATTGCGTAAAACATCGCAAGTTCCTTTTGGGCACTGACCAGTTTGGCCGCGACTTCCTCAGCCGTTTGGTCTTGGGCAGTCGCATCAGCCTTTGCGTAGGCTTCATCGCCGTGTTGCTCAGCCTGATGATCGGTATCGTGATGGGCAGTCTGGGCGGCTTTTTCCGTGGCAAAGTCGACGACGCGGTGGTGTGGTTCATCAACGTGGTGTGGTCCATCCCTACCCTATTGCTCGTCATCGCCATCACTTTTGCCTTGGGCAAGGGCATCGCGCAGGTGTTCATCGCCGTGGGGCTGACCATGTGGGTGGAGGTGGCGCGCATCGTCCGTGGACAGATTCTCTCCATCCGTGAGACCACCTTCGTAGAGGCAGGTCGTGCCTTGGGCTTCAAGGACCTGCGTATCATCTTCCGTCATATCCTGCCCAACATCCTCAACCCCATCATCGTGGTGTCAGCGGCCAACTTCGCCTCGGCCATCCTGCTTGAAGCAGGCTTGAGTTTCTTGGGCATCGGTGTGCAGCCTCCCATGCCTTCATGGGGCAGCATGATCAAGGAAAACTACGCCTTCATCATCCTCGACGCGGCCTATCTGGCCATCCTGCCTGGCATCGCCATCATGCTCTTGGTACTAGCCTTTATGCTCATCGGCAACGCATTGCGTGAGGCTTTGGACGTGAAGAACTAAGTTTTTTACACCTTATTAAATAAATTGTTGTATCTTTGCGCCCTAAAAAACGCAACCACATGCGCGGGTGTGGCGGAATTGGTAGACGCGCTAGACTTAGGATCTAGTTTCTCACGAAGTAAGGGTTCGAGTCCCTTCATCCGCACAAGTTACAGAAAATCAATATATTAAAATGAACATCACACAAAGCAAAAAAGGAGACAACCTGATCTCCATCAAAATCAACGTTGAGAAAGCAGACTACGAAGAAATGGTTGAAAAGACCTTGAGACAGATGCGCCACAAGGCCAATGTCCCTGGTTTCCGTCCCGGTATGGTACCCATGGGCATGATCAAGAAAATGTATGGTGCCAGCGCAAAGATGGAAGCTCTGAACAACATCGTTTCTGACAACCTCAACAAGCATATCTTTGACAACAAGCTCGACCTGCTGGGTTATCCGCTCAACGACACCGAGCTGCAGCAGCCTACCGACCTTGAGAAGGAAGACAACATCGATTTCTACTTCGAGGCTGCCCTGCGTCCCGAAATCAACGTCGACTTCACCAACACGATGGTCGACTTCTACCATATCGTTCCCACCGACGAGGAAGTGGACAAGGTTATCGAAGACCTCCAACAGCGCAACCCCAACACGAGCCATCCTGAGACCGTTGGCGAAGACGATCGCCTCGAGATCAAGATCCGCGAAGCCAAGAACGGCAAGGAAGTGGAAGGCGGCTACGAGAAAGACGGCGTCTACTTCAATATGAGCCAAATCAAGAACAAGACCCAACGCAAGAAATTCATCGACAAGGAAGTGGGTTCTGAGTTCGTCGTCAACTTCGCCAAGGTGTTCGGTTCGGAAGAGGAAGCTGCCAAGGTTTTGGGTAACGACGCCCCCGCCGCCAGCGACTTCAACATCATCATCGACGATGCCATCCGCAACGAGAAGCCCGAACTGAACGAGGAGTTCTTCGAGAAGATCTTCCCCAAGAAGGACATCAAGGACCTCGACGCCTTCAAAGCCGCTGTCAAGGCCGAGATGGAGAAGCAGCATGAAGCCGAGACCGACCCCATCCTCTTCAACAAGATGATTGACGAACTGGTGGCCGCCGTCAAGTTTGACCTGCCCGACACCTTCATGAAGCGTTGGATCGTCGAGAACAGCCAAGGCAACATCACCCCCGAGGACGTGGAGAAGAACTACGAGAAAGAATACGTGAAGGGTCTGCGTTGGCAGCTCATCGAAGACAGCATCGTGAAAGCCCACCCCGAACTCATCATCAAGGACGAGGAAGTGAAGGACTTCGTGCTGAAGCAGATCTTCCCTGGCATCGACTACGCCTCCCTCGAAGACGACATGAAGGCCAACCTCGACAAGATTGCCGCCAACTACCTCAAGGACGGCAAGCAGGTGGAGCAACTCAAGAACCAACTGGCCGACATCAAGATGACTGCCTTCCTGAAGGGTAAGATGAACATCAACTATACTGAGACCAGCCCTGCCGATTTCATGAAGAAGCTGGAAGGTGATGGCAAAAAGAAAAAGAAATAAACCAACACACCATGAATAACGAATTTTTCAAGTATGCAACCAAGCACGTCGGTTTGAACACCCTCGGCCTTGAGCAGTACATCTCCAAGATCAACAACAGCGGCTACATCAGCCCTACCGTCATCGAGGAGCGCCAGCTCAACGTCGCCCAAATGGACGTGTTCAGCCGCTTGATGATGGACCGCATCATCTTCCTTGGCACTGCCATCGACGACTATGTGGCCAACATCATCCAAGCCCAGTTGCTCTTCCTTGAGTCGACCGACTCGAAGCGCGACATCCAGATCTATCTCAACTCCCCTGGCGGCAGCGTGTATGCCGGTTTGGGCATCTACGACACCATGCAGTTCATCAGCCCCGACGTGGCCACCATCTGCACTGGCATGGCCGCTTCGATGGCCGCCGTGTTGATGTGCGCCGGCACCAAAGGCAAGCGTTCTGCCCTGCCCCACTCGCGCATCATGATCCACCAGCCCATGGGCGGCGTGGAAGGTCAGGCTACCGAGATTGAGATCACGGCACGTGAGATCCAGAAGCTGAAGAAGGAACTGTACGAAATCATCGCCAAGCACTCGGGCCAGACCTACGACAAGGTATGGGCCGACAGCGACCGCGACTATTGGATGACCGCCGCCGAAGCCAAGGAATACGGCATGATCGACGAAGTGCTCATCAAAAACAAACAAGCTTAATCTATGGCCAAGAAGTCAGGCGTTTGCGCGTTTTGTGGCAGAAAAGCCAGTGAGGTAAGGCTGCTCATCCAAGGCATCGATGCCGAGATTTGTGACAGCTGCGCCGAACAGGCCCATCTCATCGTCAAGGAGCAGTTTGGCGGGGAAAAGAAGGCGTATACCCCTTCGGGGATGACGCTCAAGAAGCCCGCTGAGATCAAGGCTTTCCTCGACCAGTATGTCATTGGGCAGGACGAAGCCAAACGCACCCTGGCAGTGGCCGTCTACAACCACTACAAGCGCATCAGCCAGAAGGTGGAGGCCGACGAGGTGGAGATCGAGAAGTCGAACATCATCCTCGTGGGTGAGACCGGCACGGGCAAGACCCTGCTGGCCCGCACCATCGCCAAGATGCTCAACGTGCCTTTCGCCATCGCCGACGCCACCGTGCTCACCGAAGCTGGATATGTAGGCGAAGACGTGGAGAACATCCTCGTCAAGCTGCTGCAGGCCGCCGACTACGACGTGGCCGCCACCGAACGTGGCATCGTCTTCATCGACGAGATCGACAAAATCGCCCGCAAGAGCGACAACCCCAGCATCACCCGCGACGTGTCGGGCGAAGGCGTGCAGCAAGCCATGCTGAAGCTGTTGGAAGGCTCGATCGTCAACGTGCCGCCACAAGGCGGACGCAAGCACCCCGAGCAAAAGATGATTCCCGTCAACACGAAGGACATCCTCTTCATCGCCGGCGGCGCTTTCGACGGCATCGAGCGCCTCATCGCGGCCCGTAAGCGCACCAATGTGATTGGCTACGGCACCGGAGGTAACGAGGCTATCGACAAGGACAACATGTTGCAATACCTCTCACCTGCCGACCTGAAAAAATTCGGCTTGATTCCTGAGATTGTAGGCCGTATGCCTGTCATCACCCACCTTAACCCCTTGGACAAAGACGCACTGAAACGCATCCTCACCGAGCCTAAGAACGCCCTGGTGAAGCAGTTCCAAAAGCTCTTTGCCATGGACAAGATCAACTTGGTCATCAAGGACGAGGTGCTCGATTTTGTGGTCGACAAAGCCATAGAATTCAAGGTAGGCGCACGCGGACTGCGTTCCATCATGGAGGCCATCCTCAACGACGCCATGTTTGAGATGCCTTCCGACATCAAGGCGACAGAGCTGGTGGTCGACCGCGCCTATGCCGAGGCCAAGATCGAGAAATCGGGGTTGCAAAAACTCCATGTAGGCGACTGATTCTTCAATCAGTTTCTTCAAAAAAAGCATCGGGTTTCGGCTCGATGCTTTTTTTGGCACAATACTTGCATATCCATGAGCGTTGAACAATAGAAAAAAGTGAACGTCATGAAAAGAATAGTCTTAGTTGCCCTGATTGCCTTGATGAGCCTGACCAGTTTTGCCCAGATGATTTCCAAGGTCGACCCCACAAGAAAGAAAGTGGTGCTCGTCAAAAAGCAGGACGCCCAACCCAAGTCGTCGGTGGTCGACTTTTCGAATCCCACCGAACCCGTCAAAGGCTCCGTGGTTTATGGCCGCATCGAAGAGAATGGCGATACCACCCTCATCGTATACTTGCCCGAAGTTGACATCGACCTGATGCAACGTTACCTGCAAATCATCGAGACGAACAAGGGACGCCGTCTGGCCAACAACGTGAAGAAAGTGTATCCTTACGCAAAGCTGGCCGGGACAAAGATGCAAGAGTATGACTCCCTCTTGGCCAACATCCCCAGCAAAACGGAACGCAACCGCCTGATGAAACAGGCCGAGACGGAGATCACCGAACAATACACCGAGGAACTGAAGAACCTGACCATCACGCAAGGCCTTATCCTCGTCCGCCTCATCGACCGCGAGACCGGCAACACCAGCTACAAAGTGGTACAGGAGCTGCGAGGCAAGGTGCGCGCCTTCTTCTACCAAGGCTTTGCCCGCCTGTGGGGCTATAACTTGAAGACAGAATATGACCCCCAGCATAATCCCGAAGACGATGAAATCGAGACCATCATGACCTTGCTGGACCGCGGTGTGATTTAAAAGGAGGATATTATAAAACTAAACGGTTTGGAGAGGGGCCTGCGAGGGCTCCTCTTCTTCGTTTTGCAAGTCGTTGACATAGCCTTTCACCAGGTCAAAGCCTCTATAGACATAGGGTACCGTCTCTTCGATGTAAGGATAGAGCTTGGATTGTTCCCTTACCTCAGGCTTCACAATGCCAATCAGCTGGAAGTTGTTGAGCACCATGACCATGATGCTGCAGAGCAGCACACCTTTGGCCATGCCAAACAGCGCGCCACCCAATTTGTTGAAAAAGCCCAAATTCATAGCCTGAATCAGCTTGGTCACCATCCTTCCAATGATATTCACCAAGATGACCAACAGGATAAAGGTGAGCACAAAAGCCGTAGTGTTGAGGTATTTCGGATTGATCTCCATGAATTCCTTCAAATGCTCAGCAGTGAAGTCGGAGAAATGCATCGCGCCATAGATGCCCACGGCAAAAGCCAATAAGGTGACCACTTCAATAATGAGGCCTTTGCGGAAACCCTTGACCCCAAAAAGAAGCAGGATGATGGCGATGATGATATCCAGATAGTTCAAAGTTTAGAGTTTAGAGTAGGGGCAGACCTATGTGTCTGCCCTATTATATTCCATTCGTTTTATTTTGAATAATATAAAATCATCCGTTCAATGGCACGTTGACAGACGGGACAAAACTCATGGCCGTTGAAGGTCTTCATCAGGCAATCCATGTGGGGGCTGTAGACGCCCTCGGCCTCATAGCCTCCGCCTTCGAAGACGCCTATCGTGCTTTCATATTTCTTCTCACGCGGCGTCGGGACGGGAGTCTTCTTGTCCACCATATCCTTCCACTTCGCATCGAAGTCGACCAGCGTGGTGATATTGGGTTCCCAAGGCTCCAAGTCGTTGTTATACATGTCGCCGTAGGTGTCGTCATTGTAGTATTCGTCGGCCAAGCCCGCAAAGCCGTGCCCAAACTCATGGATGATGACATCGCTCGAGAAGCCATTGCTGCTGGCGCTGGAGCAGTAGAAATTATAAATACCGCCACCACCATATTTCTCCGTGTTGATGAGGATGTAAATCTGGTCGTAAGGCACCTGACCCGCCAAGTCACGGATGTCGCGGTTGTCGGTGCTCATGCAATAACGTTCCGAGTCGAACGTCCAGAAGCTGAAGCGCATGGCCGTATTCTTGTAGATATGGTCGCCAGGCATGGTGCAGCCGCTCTCAACCGATGGCGCCATCACCCCACGGATATTGAAGCTCTCGCGATACCGATCGTAAGGCGCATAGCTGAACATGCTCTTCACGAAGAAGTCGCAGTCTTTAATGAACTTGCCCATCTCGGCTTGGGTGTAGCCTTCGGGAAGGATGACGATGTCGACAGCTTTGGTAATGTCTTTGTTGCCAATCCATGCCTCATAGACAGGCAAGTCAAGCTTGTCGTAGTCGCGGATGAAATAGTCCGTAGGGCTGACGCTAAAGCGCATGCCTTCCTTGAGTTCACCCTCCCAGGTCTTGTAACATAAAGCAATATCAATCTTCACCTTGGGGAAAGGCACAACGACCGACTCGTCGAAGGTCTTGGTGACCTGCTTGGCTTCGTCAGTGGTCTGCCATTCGCCATAAAGGTTCTGATAGCCTTTGGAGAACAAGAGATGGTCCGTCCCCGCCTCAAACACCTTGACGATATAGCTTCCGAACTCCAGGTTGTCGATGAGGTTGGTCTTCGAGCCACTCCAATAGGGCTCGTGAATGAGTTCCTTGAGCGAAAACGAAGTCTCCTTGCTGTTGCCCGTCAGGCAATAGTCGACGCGCAAGGAGGATTCGCTGAAATAGGCATCAAACTGGGCCCAGGCCATTATGGGAAGCAGGGCAAGGAACAGTAACATTGTCTTTTTCATGACTAGATATTTTTTACAAAAGTAGATATTTTTTCAATACCTTTGCCACAAATTTGCGATAGATGCCGACGCCCTTGTTATCCATTAAAAGCCTCCGAATCTCTTTCAAACATGAAAAAGAATGGGTCGAAGCCGTGCATGGCATCGACTTGGAGGTGTTTGCCGGCCGCACCCTTGGTTTGGTCGGCGAGTCGGGTTCGGGCAAGTCGGTAAGTTCGTTGGCCGTCATGCGCCTGCTGAACGAAAGAAACAGCCAAATCAAAGCCGATTCCATACGGCTTGGCGACGACGAGATCAAGGACTTCAACGAGAGTCAGATGGCAACGGTGCGTGGCAAACGCATCGCCATGATCTTCCAGGAACCGATGACCTCTCTGAATCCTGTCTACAAATGTGGCTATCAGGTGTCGGAGATGATACTGCAGCATGAAGGCAAGACGGCCCTTCGACAGGCTCAGGGACCTGTGAGCAAGAAAGAAGCCAAAGAGCGTGTCATCAAACTCTTCAAGCAGGTGATGTTGCCCAGGCCGGAAACCATCTACGACAGCTATCCCCATGAGCTCTCGGGCGGACAGAAACAACGTGTGATGATCGCCATGGCCATCGCCTGCCAACCTCAGCTTCTTATTGCCGACGAGCCCACCACGGCCCTGGATGTGACCGTGCAGCTCGAAATCCTAAAGCTCTTACGCCAGTTGCAGGCCGAAACGGGGATGGGTATGATCTTCATCACCCATGACCTCGGCGTCGTGGCCGAGATTGCTGACGATGTGGCCGTCATGCACAACGGCGAGATAATGGAACGCGGCACCGTACAGCAGATTCTCAGCCATCCAAAGCATCCTTACACGCAAGGTCTTTTGGCTTGCCGCCCGCCTATGGACGTGCGTCTCAAGCGGCTTCCCGTCGTCAAAGAGTTTCTTGACGGGCAATGGCAAGGTGGCAAAGAACAGATACTGAAAGACCTGCAAATCACCGATGAAGAGCGTCAAGCGCATCTCAAGCAGCTATACAGCCAATCGCCCATACTAAAAGTGGAGCATCTTCAAACATGGTACCCATTGCGTAAAGGCGTGTTCAGTCGTGTCTACGGCCATGTGAAGGCCGTCGACGACGTAAGTCTCGAGGTCTACGAAGGAGAAACCCTCGGCCTCGTTGGCGAGTCGGGATGCGGCAAGACCACCTTAGGCCGCAGCATCCTGCGTTTGGTTGAGCCTACAGGCGGCAAAGTGTGGTTTGACGGCATAGAAGTAACCGCATTGAAAGGTCAAGCCTTGCGCGACTTCCGAAAACAGGCACAGATTGTATTTCAAGACCCCTACTCTTCTCTCAACCCACGCATCACTATCGGGGAAGCCATCGCCGAGCCCATGCAGGTGCATGGCATCGAAAACGATGCTGGCAAACGTAGGAATGCGGTATGTGATCTGTTGGAACAAGTGGGACTTCAAGCCGAGCATTATGATCGGTATCCTCATGAGTTCTCGGGCGGACAGCGGCAACGCATCTGCATCGCGCGCGCTTTGGCGGTGAATCCACGTCTGGTCATCTGTGATGAGTCGGTATCGGCCTTGGATGTGTCAGTGCAGGCGCAGGTCCTCAATCTGCTCAACCGTTTGAAAAAAGAACGAAATCTTACCTATATCTTCATCTCGCATGACCTCAGTGTAGTTCGCTTCATGAGCGATCGTGTGGTGGTGATGTATAACGGGACGCCCGTTGAGATGGAGGATGCCGACCAGCTCTTCGAGCATCCTCAGAATGCCTACACCAAGAAGCTGATCGCCGCATTGCCCGGGCGAGGCATCCACGAGACCTATTGAATCCCAAAAGACAAAACAAAGAAAGGCAACCCAATTGGGTTGCCTTTCTTGTTTTTATCGGTGCTGTAGAGACGGCGTGACACCGTCTCTACATTAACCGATTGTCATTTATTGCATGACAGTGACGCGCTTGACGGTCACACCGCTTTCAGTGTAGACGCGGACCATGTACATGCCGGCAGTGAACTGTGACATGTTCAT
>CADADR010000011.1 GCA_902786745.1 uncultured Bacteroidia bacterium | reverse complement strand
ACCTCCTCGAAGTCCGCGTCCGTGACAGTATCATCACCGCCGCCGTTCTGCGGGCCTTGGTTCGGGTTGCCGCCTTGGAAGCCGCCGCCCATGTTGTTCGGGTCGAAGCCGCTTTGCGGACCGCCTTGGGCACCAGCGTTCTTGTACATCTCCTCGCTGGCCTTCTGCCACATGGCGTTCATCTCGGCCATGGCAGCATCGATGCCGGCGATGTCTTGAGCCTGATGAGCGGTCTTCAGCTTGCCGAGGGCTGCCTCGATCTCAGCCTTCTTGTCGGCAGGCAGCTTGTCGCCGTATTCCTTCAGCTGCTTCTCGGTCTGGAAGATGATGCTGTCGGCTTGGTTCAGCTTGTCGATACGCTCGCGTTCCTTCTTGTCGGCTTCGGCGTTGGCCTGGGCTTCGTTCTTCATACGCTCGATTTCAGCGTCAGTCAAGCCAGACGAGGCCTCGATGCGGATGCTCTGGGTCTTGCCCGTGGCCTTGTCCTTAGCGCTCACGTTCAGGATACCGTTGGAGTCGATGTCGAAGGTGACTTCGATTTGCGGGATGCCACGCGGCGCGGGCGGGATGCTGTCGAGGATGAAACGACCGATGGTCTTGTTCTGTGCAGCCATAGGACGCTCACCTTGCAGCACGTGGATTTCAACCGAAGGCTGGTTATCAGCTGCGGTCGAGAAGACCTCCGACTTGCGGGTCGGGATGGTGGTGTTGCTCTCGATCAGCTTGGTCATCACGCCACCGAGGGTCTCGATGCCGAGGCTCAACGGGGTCACGTCAAGCAGCAGCACGTCCTTCACTTCGCCGGTTAAAACGCCGCCCTGGATGGAGGCACCGATGGCCACCACTTCGTCGGGGTTGACGCCCTTCGAAGGCTCCTTCTTGAAGAAGTCGCGGACGATGTTCTGGATGGCAGGGATACGGGTGGAGCCACCGACCAAGATGACATCGTCAATATCGTTGACGGTCAGGCCAGCGTCTTGCAAGGCTTGACGGCAAGGCTCGATGGTGTCGTGGATCAGTTTGTCGGCCAGTTGCTCGAACTTGGCGCGGCTCAAGGTGCGGACCAAGTGCTGCGGGATGCCGTTGACAGGCATGATGTAAGGCAGGTTGATTTCGGTCTCGCTCGAAGAGCTCAACTCGATCTTAGCCTTTTCGGCAGCTTCCTTCAGACGTTGCAAGGCCATCGGGTCCTTACGCAGGTCGATGCCGTTGTCCTTCTGGAACTCTTCGGCCAGCCAGTTGATGATGACTTCGTCGAAGTCGTCGCCGCCGAGGTGGGTGTTACCGTTGGTCGACTTCACCTCAAACACGCCATCGCCCAATTCCAGGATGGAGATATCGAAGGTGCCGCCGCCGAGGTCGTACACAGCGACTTTCACATCGTTCTTCTTCTTGTCCAAGCCGTAAGCCAAAGCGGCTGCGGTAGGCTCGTTGATGATACGGCGCACGGTCAAGCCGGCGATTTCGCCAGCTTCCTTGGTGGCCTGACGCTGGGCGTCGTTGAAGTAAGCCGGCACGGTGATGACGGCTTCGGTGACCGTCTGTCCGAGGAAGTCCTCAGCGGTCTTCTTCATCTTTTGCAGCACCATGGCAGAGATTTCCTGCGGGGTGTATTGCTTGCCGTCGATGTCGATACGAGGCGTGTTGTTAGGGCCTTGCACGACCTTGTAAGGCACACGGCGCATTTCGGCACCTACCTTGTCGTAGGTCTCGCCCATGAAACGCTTGATGGAATAAACGGTACGCAGCGGGTTGGTGATGGCCTGACGTTTGGCAGGCTCGCCGACCTTACGCTCGCCGCTGTCGGTGATAGCGACCACGGAAGGAGTGGTGCGGTGGCCTTCGCTGTTGGCGATGACGACCGGCTCGTTGCCTTCCATAACGGCCACACATGAGTTGGTTGTACCTAAATCGATACCAATGATCTTTGACATTTCTTTGTTCTCCTATTTTTTATTTGTTACTTATTTTGTTGTCTAATCGCGGTTGCATACGAATTGCAACGGCCTCAACTTGTCAATCTTTATGCCAAATGAAAAAAACTGACAAAATGGCAATAATTTGTTTTTTGTTCCGTTTTCAACCCAAATCGCATTGCCAAATCAGAGAATTTTTGTACCTTTGTACCCTTATTTTTTCAAAAAACCACCCTTTTACTATGAAAAAACTATTAGCCATCATTATCTGCCTTTTGTTTTCATCCGTTGCTTTTTCCCAAGACAACAACGGCTTTTTCAAGCGCCTTAGAAACCATTTTGTCGTCCACGACACCGTATATATATATGCTCAACCCCAAAACGACAGCGACACCCTAACCAATGCCAATGCCGACGAAGAAGAGGAAGAAGAGGAAGAAGAGGAAGAAGAGTTTTCTGAAGACATTCCCGTCCCGGTCGACACCATCGATACTGACGACCGATATCGCAAGGTGGTGCTTTTCGACAACAGCACCTGGGTGTTTTATAACATCGACAAGCCTGAGATCCCGGATGAGTTGAATGACGACCACTGGGAAACGGATATCATCCACACCTATCGTGACATCGCTTTGAAGGACCTCCCTGAAGAGGTGGAGATCCGACTGGTCGACTCCCTACACGGCTATTGCATACCCCACCCTGGCCCCATCACCTCACAGTTCAAATTCAGATGGCGTCGTGCCCACAAGGGTATTGACATCGGACTGGACACCGGCGATGCCATTTATGCCGCTTTTGACGGCGTTGTGCGTGTCGCACTGCCATCCCGCATGACAGGTGGTTATGGCAACGTGTTGGTCATCCGCCACGTGAACGGCTTGGAGACCTATTACGGCCACCTCTCGAAGTACATCGTGAAAAGCGGCGACGTGGTGAAAGCGGGTGAACTCATCGGTTACGGTGGTTCCACAGGACGCTCCACTGGGCCTCACCTCCACTTTGAGACCCGTTACATGGGCCAGTCGTTCGACCCTGAGCGCATCTTTGACTTCTACAATGGCAAACTCCGCGACGAGGTGTTCGTCCTGAAGAAACACTATTTCAACATCAACTCGCACTACGGGCAAACCGACCAACAGTCGCTGAACGCCTCAAGAAAAGCACCCATCGACAAATCGAAGGCCAAGAGCAAAGCCGTATATTACAAGGTTCGCAAAGGCGATACCTTAAGTAAGATCGCCAAAAAGCACGGCACTACCATCGCCAAGATCTGCAAATTGAATGGTATCCGTCAGAACAAGACCTTACAAATCGGTCAACGACTGAGAGTGAAATAACACAAAACAAAAACAAAAAAAAACGCGAGGTGTTGAACCTCGCGTTTTTTGTTTAGGCCTGCATCCAGGCCTCGACATCCTCCAGCTGCAAGGCTGGGATGTCGAGTTTGTTCTTCTTGCGCAAGCCGTTAAGCTTCTCGCGCAGGGCAGAAGGCTTCTCGGCCTTCAGCTGCTCGATGGTGTTGTAGCCGTTGGTGAGCAACAGCGTCGCCCAAGTCTCAGCCATACCCAAAGCCATGAAGTCTTCCTTGGTGGCGTTCTTCACGACCTTCTCAGGACGCATCATCGGGAACAGCAGCACCTCTTGGATGGTGGTCTGGCCCGTCAGCAACATCACGAAACGGTCGATGCCGATGCCCATGCCTGAGGTTGGAGGCATACCATATTCCAAAGCACGCAGGAAGTCCTGGTCGATGAACATGGCCTCGTCATCGCCACGCTCGCTGAGTTTCATCTGTTCCTCGAAGCGTGCACGCTGGTCGATGGGGTCGTTCAGCTCTGTGTAGGCGTTGGCCAGTTCCTTGCCGTTGACCATCAGCTCGAAGCGCTCGGTCAGTTCAGGATTGTTGCGGTGACGCTTGCAGAGCGGCGACATCTCCACGGGATAGTCGGTGATGAAGGTCGGCTGGATGTAGGTGCCTTCGCACTTCTCGCCGAAGATTTCGTCGATCAGTTTGCCCTTGCCCATCGTTTCTTCCACCTCGATGCCGAGTTGCTTACACACGTCGCGCAGCTGGGCTTCGTCCATACCCGTGATGTCGATGCCGGTCTTCTCCTTGATGGAGTCGATCATCGTGATGCGCTTGAAGGGACGCTTGAAGCTGATTTCGTTGTCGCCCACTTTCACGGTCTCCTTGCCCAAGACATCCATCACGCAGCGGTGGATCATCTCTTCGGTGTAGTCCATCATCCAGAGGTAATCCTTGTAAGCCACATAGATCTCAAGACACGTGAACTCGGGGTTATGGGTGCGGTCCATGCCCTCATTACGGAAGTTACGCGAGAACTCGTACACGCCCTCGAAGCCGCCCACGATGAGGCGCTTCAAGTAAAGCTCGTCGGCAATACGGAGGTACATCGGGATGTCCAAAGCATTGTGGTGCGTGATGAAAGGACGCGCCGTGGCGCCGCCGGGGATGGCTTGCAGCACAGGGGTCTCCACCTCAAGATAGCCGCTCTCGTTGAAGAAACGGCGGATGCTGTCGATGATGCGGGTGCGGGCGATGAAGATGTCCTTCACCTTGTCGTTCACCACGAGGTCGACGTAACGCATACGGTAGCGCAGCTCGGGGTCGTTGAATTCGTCGTATTTCACGCCGTCCTTCTCCTTGACGATGGGCAGCGGCCTTAGCGACTTGCTCAGCACCGTCAGTTCCTTGACGTGTACCGAGATTTCGCCCATCTGCGTGCGGAAGGCGAAGCCTTTCACGCCGATGAAGTCGCCGATGTCGAGCAGGCGCTTGAACACCGTGTTATATAAGGTCTTGTCCTCCTCGGGGCAGATCTCGTCGCGCTTGATATACAGTTGGATGCGGCCTTTCGAGTCTTGCAGTTCGCAGAACGAGGCGGCACCCATGATACGGCGGCTCATGATACGGCCCGCGAGGGTGACCTCTTGGAATTGGTCGGGGTTGTTGTCGTCAAATTGGTTGAGGATGTCCGTGGTGAACACGCTCACAGGGAACGCGGCCTGCGGATACGGGTTGATGCCGAGCTTGTAGAGTTCGGCCAACGAATTTCTTCTGATTTGTTCCTGTTCGCTAAGCATGGTTAATCGAATTTGGGTGCAAAATTACGTTTTAATTCGTTATGATAGGCAAGCAATACGGATTTTTGTAGTTTTGCGCCTTCAAAACCTTACTCAAATGGAAAAACTTGAAAAAGCCTCAACCAAATGGTGGTTCTTCGTCATTTTACTGACGGCGCAATCTGTTTTGTTACCCATTGTCAGCCGTAATTTTGACCCGAAGAACATTCAACAGATGGTCTATACAACACTTTCCCATGCACCACAAGGACATTTGGGCGGGCTCAACATCCTTTTCCAATCCCTGTCGCTTTTAATGTTCGTCCTGCTTTTTGTGTTCAAGAACAAAGTCAGGACGTTATTCAACGGGTATGTCGCCCTTTCCTATTTAGCCTTCGCTTTCATTCAAAACTTGGCCGTCACGGAACGCTACGGATTCAGCATAGTCACGGTCAATTTGGTGATGTTTTTGTTTGTGTCATACGTGTGGATTCAAGAAACCTTGAACCCACAAAACCATTATGACTTCGGCAATTTGCGTTGGAAATATGCTTGGATGATTGTCTTCGCAGTGTTCGCCTATCTTTGCCCTTTCACCAACCAAGGCACCTTTGATTGGAACCCATTGCATTTTTTCTATAAGAACTCTGTTACAGCCTTTTGCTTGACAACACCGGCATTTCTAACCATACTGACCTTAAACCTACCTAAGATTAACATCGTAACCTATAGGATTACCGCAATCATTGGCACCATCATGGGGATCTACAACATGTTCAACTTCCTCAATCCTCATTCGGTTTATGTAGGTATTATGCATATACCCTTGTTAACCATTTCATTGTATTGCACCATTTTGAGTTATAGACTGACCTCAAAGCAAAAACAAACGGGATCGGAACATCCTTTGCTATAATTTTGTATTTTTGTCCCGTAATAATAAACTGATGCAGTTCAAAGACGTCATAGGTCAATCCGCTATCAAACAAAGGCTTATCCAAAGTGCGAGGGAAAACCATGTTTCGCACGCCCAACTCTTTTTGGGTCCTGCCGGAAGCGGCAAGCTGCCTTTGGCCTTGGCCTACGCGCAATATATCCTCTGCCCAAACCGTACCGAGACCGACAGCTGCGGTGTGTGCCCCACCTGCCAGAAGATGCAGAAACTGGTGCATCCCGACTTGCATTTCGTGGTGCCGACCAACACCACCAAAAGCGTCAAGAGCAACCCGGAGTCGGACCTCTTCATGGAAGAATGGCGTGAGTTTACCCTGAAAAACGACGGCTATTTCAACGACACTGATTGGTACGCCTTCCTTGACATCGAGAACAAGCAAGGCTACATGTCAGTACGCGACGCGGCCTCGCTGCTGCGCAAACTCAACATGAAATCATACGAGGGAGAGTACAAAATCGCCATCATCTGGATGGCGGAGAAGATGCGCGTCGACACGGCCAACAAACTGCTGAAACTCCTTGAGGAACCGCCTGAGAAGACCGTTTTCCTGCTCATCGCGGAAGATGCTGAGGAACTCTTGGCCACCATCAAGTCGAGGACGACACTCGTCAAAGTGCCGGCCATCGAAACCAGCGAGGTCGAGAAAGCCCTTATGGAGCGGCTGCAATGCCAGCCTGGCCAAGCCCACGACGCGGCCATGATTTCGGAAGGCAATTGGCTCAACGCCTGTCACTCAGTGCAGGAGTCGGAGGATCGCAAGTTCTTCTTCACCACCTTCCAACAATGGATGCGTCTTTGTTTCCGTGCGGCTTATTCCGAGATTATCGATTTTTCAGCCAACGTTAAAGGTATCGGTCGTGAAAAGCAAAAGGAGTTATTGGATTACGGCCTACGCATCATCCGCAATTCGCTGCTATTTAACAATAATTTGGCAGAAATCGTCATGCTTCCTGAGGATGAGAAAGGGTTCAACTCGAAGTTTGCGCCTTTTGTCAATCCTGCCAATCTGGCACAAATCGCCGAACTCTTCGAGGAAGCCATCCGCCAAATAGAGCGCAACGGCAACGCCCAGATCATCTTTACCGATGTGAGTTTTAAGATGGTGGGGCTGCTGAAAAAGAAATAAGCCTTATTTGATCTCTTCAAAGAATCCCATGTCGCCTTGGATGGGATGACCAGCTTCGAAGTAACGAACGTCGTGCAGCACCTTGTCGAAGACGTAGTTTTGGATAAGCACGAAGTCCTTGCCGCCTTCGATGAGGGCATACATACGGTCGCGGTCCACGTCGCCAAGCTCTCCGCCCATGTCGGTCACGCCGTTCAAAACCAACTTCTTGAAGGTCTTCATGTCCTGTTTGTTGCCGTCCTTATCAGTCACCACAACATAATGGACAAAGGGTGAGCTCGTGATGGAGTCGATACGCCCCTGCTCCATCGAGTTGGTGAACAAGGCCTCAAAACGAAGGTCATTGAACGACGACATGAGGTTGATGACCTTCAGCGTGTCGTAGGGAAGTTCCTGGTTATCGCTCAAACGCGTCAACTTATACTGATGCTTCCCGATGTTGTCGATGCGGAAACTGCCTTCGGGGTCTTCGTTGAAATCAATCTCGACGGATTGTATGTCGGCCATGTTCTCATGGAAGATGGTATGGTCGCGCCAGTCGTCGGGGTTGGCGGTGAAACGCGTGGTGATAAAACCTCGGAAGCTGGGGATATAGACGATATAAGCCTTGTCGGCGCCCTCCTTCAGCATAAAGGTCCCGCTGCTGTCCATGGTGGCATCGCCCACATAGAACACCTTGGTACGCTTCTCGCGATAGAAAAGTTTGATCTTATCGAAGAGATTGATACTTGGCACAATCTGATACACCTCCACCTTGGTGCTCTGCGAAGCCAGCTGCTTGACGATATTGTCGTGACTCGCCACAGAAACAGGCATCTTGACGCGAATCTTATACAAGGTGGTCAGCAGATTCTGCACCTGCTTGGAATGGGCCTTATAGTCTCCGTTGAGGGTCCAGCCTTGCTCCTGACGCTCCAGCAGCGACTCTTGGTTCTTACGGTCGGCCAGATAAACCTTAGTGACGGAAGCCGTGTCCCAGACCTGGAAGTCCGACGACTCGCCCTGAATGGTGGAGAGGTAGCGGTTGTTCCAAATCAAAAGGCCGGCGATGACAACCAGCAGTGCAGCAATGATGATGGTGATTCTATTGTTTTTCTTCATGACGAATTATTTTTTGCTGTATTTCTTCTTTCTGATGAAAGCCATGACGAAGCCCAAGGCGATGATCAAGGCAATGGGCACCAAAGTATTGATGACCTGCCACTTGGTGCGTTCTTGGTCAATCTTTGCAGTATCCAAGAGGCGTACTTTCAGCTCGCGTGAGCGGATGTCGATCATACCCTCGCCTTCCACAAGATAACCGATGGCGTTCTCTATGAACTCCTTGTTGGCATAGGTGTTTTGCGTGAATTGGTCGAAGCCCAGCGGCAAGGGTTTGCGTGTCTTGATGTCAATTTGATTGCGGATGATGTCGCCGTCGCTTACCACGATCATGGCAGTGGGAACGCTCTCCTCCATAAAGTTGGTCCCATTGTCCTCAGCAATTTCCTGTGGAATGCGGTTGGCATAAAGCGAGGGAAAACTGCCCTTCAAAAGATAAGCCACATTCTTGCCTTTCGAGGCAAACATGCGCTTGTCGGGGGCTTGACGAAGCATGGCCAAGGTAATGAAGACCGGCGCACCCGAAACCTTGGTATAGCTTGAGGTCTTCAGCAAAGGGATCTGCTCGATGCCCATGGCCATGGTGGTAGCATCCATCGAACTGACAAAGTCGGACTTGATGGAATTCATGTTGCGCACCATAGGATGCTCGGAGGCGGCTTGCAACAAGGGGAAATAATACCAGCGGAAGAACTCCAGTTGTGCTTGGCCCGCCACCTGACCCGTACGGATAGGCAAGGAGGCGCAAGTCAAGTCCAAAAGCAAGTCGCGGTTGAGACGCACACCATATTTGAACAGCATATCGTCGAGGTTGAGGTCCTGTTCGATGCCGATCGTCGACTCCTGGCTCTGCAGGCTATCCATGGTGGCATACACCGGCTCGACCATCCACAGCACCTTGCCGCCGTGCATGATGTACTGGTCGATGAGGAACTTGTCGCGCTCGTCGAAAGGTTGTGTCGGCTTGGCAATAATGATGGCATCATAGGAGGGGAAGGCCTTCACCTCGCGTTCCTCGTCTTGGGTGCGGTGCATCAAGGCATCAATTTTGCCGTCGATCTCCAGACGGACCACATTATAATTCTGTGCCAGGGTTTGGGCAATGTCATGGACCTCCTGTTCGTTGAGCTCACCATGGCCTTCAATAAAGGCGATGTTGGGCTTTTGCAGTCGGGTCACCTTCTTCACTGCGTCGATAAGGCGGAACTCGAGGTTTTGCATCGAGGCATTCAAGGCTTGCTCCGACGACTGGCCTATCTGGTTCTCCAACAAATCGATGGCGATTTCGGTGGTGTTGCGGTAACTCACAAGCGCCCCTGGCCAGATCACCATCTGCTTTGAGGAGCCGTCGCGGTTTTTTACCACCATGTCGGTAGGGTTCAATCCCGCCTGATAGAGCTGTTTGTAGGTCTCGTTGCGCTCGGAGGCATCAGCGCTCTCCGAGGGGTTGATAAACTCGTAGTCGATGAACTTGGAATAGGCTCTGAACTCATCGAGCATCTCTTTGGTCTCTCGGCGCAGTTTCTTGAAACCTGCCGGAAAGTCACCTTCGAGATATACCTTGAAATAGACGTAGTCGTTGAGGTCGTTAAGGATTTCCTTCGTCGTGGGCGAAAGCGTATACCTTTTCTCGCTCGTCAAATCGAAGCGGGTAAAGACATAGGCACCGATGATGTTGACCAAGATCACTATAGCCACCGTCACCAGGAATGCGACGATTTGGTTCTTCTTCAAATTCTTGCGTTTGTTCTCCATCGTCTACCTCCTTACCATTTGCGGCTCGACAGAACCAATTTCGTAGCACTGAGAAACAGTGCGATCACACTCAGGAAATACAGCACATCGCGCGTGTCGATGACACCACGGCTCAGCGAGCCATAATGCGCGTTCATGCCCAGTTGTTGGATGAACAGGTCGACGCGGCCAAACAAAGAGAGCGAATAGATGAACTCAAAGCCAATCAGTAGGAATCCGCAGAGGAAGACCGAGATGATGAAGGCCAGAATCTGGTTGTTGGTGAGTGAGCTGCAGAACACGCCAATACTCACAAAACTCGCACTGAGAAGGAAAAGGCCAATATAGGACCCCCAAATGCCACCGCTGTCGAGGTTGCCTTTGGGCAGGCCCAGATGATAGACCGAGAAGAAATACACAAAAGTGGGAATCAAGGCCAGCAGGACCAGGGTCACACCAGCTAAAAACTTCGCC
Source organism: uncultured Bacteroidia bacterium (assembly GCA_902786745.1). Classification (GTDB taxonomy): domain Bacteria; phylum Bacteroidota; class Bacteroidia; order Bacteroidales; family F082; genus Limimorpha. Next base: position 77,624 of record CADADR010000011.1, on the reverse strand, counting down.
CAGATGATCTGCCAGTCCGACAAGGGCTTGGTGACCAACATCTCAATGGTACCCGTGCGGTTCTCCTCGGCGAAGCTACGCATCGTGACCGCAGGAACAAGGAATAGGAAAACCCAGGGCGCGAGGACAAAAAGGCCGTCCAAACTGGCATAAACGGAATCCAATACATTGAAATCGCTTTGGAACACCCAAAGAAACAGGCCCGTAATCAGCAGAAACACCACGATCACCATGATGCCCATCAGCGAACTGAGGAAGTTGCTTATTTCTTTTTTATACAATGCGTACATTTTGTACTGAATTAGAGGTGCAAAAATACAAGTTTTTTCAGTAAACCATAAGAATTATTTTTCTTATCTTTGCGTTCGATTTCGAAAACAAGAACCCAACCAAAGGAATAAAAGCAACGCATTATGTACCAAATTTTTAAAGACCAAATCGAAAAGTCAAAACTCATCATCACCGGCGTGAAGAGGAATCAGCGCCTCGGCCGTGACGTCGGTGTGGAAGAAAGCATGTTGCAGAAGATGGAGGAAGACTGCAAGCGTTTGGAATCCATTTCTGCCGAAATCGACAAGCTTCACGAGGAGCTTCGCAAGAAAAGCGACGAAGCCCATTCGGTCTTGAACGCTTTGAAAAGCAAGACCCAAACCGTGAAAAAAGCCGTCAAATCGAGATATGACCAGACCTGGTGGACCAAGTTTGGCATTCCCGACAGAAGATAATCTCTCTTGATTTTACAACCCAAAAGGAACCGCTTCGTCAGAGGCGGTTTTTTTTGTGCGGATAATGACCTTCTCCTCCCCTTTCAAGGTGGTCGCAAACAAATAGACGGCATCGCCGTCACCGATCTTCAAGGCCTTTCGCAACTCAGCCACCGTTAGCGGGAAGTTGCGAACGGCAATACTGGCTTTGTCAACGTCAGGTAACAACGATGGCTTCACCTTCTTGTTATAAGGCGCCCATTCTTCTACTTCGAAGATACGGCCAGGAAAACCGGCAATGTGTTGTTCGGAAGTGTAAAGATTACTGTTTTTGTGCAGCTTGTAGACATCATAGCGTTCGGTCAACAACTTGAAGCAGCCCGCCTTCATCACCGCTGGATTGGGTTCGTAGAGGTATTTCATCACGCCATCGGCGAGTCGGGTCGTGCAGTTGCCTTCCTCTGCCCGGGTAAAACACAACTCAGGCTGGTGCGTCTGTAAATTGACACAGACAAAACGGGGATCGCCTTCAAAAGCCCGTTCCAAAACGACATCCAACTCCTTGCATTCGTTGGCGACGGCCACCACATGCACCTCTTTCACATGGCGTAGTTCGTCCAAGGCCTTGCTGATGTCAAGCATCGGCGACAATTTGATCATCACCCGCTCGGCTTTTTGCAGCAGCTTGTCCTGCAATGCACTCACATCGGGCGTACAGTCGGCGATGGATACGGTCTTACGTCCATGTTCGTCCCTTCGTGCCGGGTCGATGAAAAAGCAATCTTTGGGCTCACAGGTCTGCAGATACGTTTCCGCCGTTTCGTTCCACACCTCGATGTCGACCTTCAACACGTCGAAATTGTGCTTTGCCAAATCACAAAGCTCGGCCTGACGCTCCACATAGTCGGTTTGTTGGAAACGCTGTGAGAGATAATAAGTATCGACCCCCAAGCCACCCGTGAGGTCGGCCAACGTGTCTCCCATGAGCAGTCCAGCCTTATAACGCGCGCTAGCCTCCGAAGAGCATTGCTCGATGGAGAGATGAGCGGGAAAGAGCAGGTCCTCGTTCTCGGCCCATTGCGGCACTTTCTTTTGCAGAAGCTGACGGGCGGCAATCTGCCTCAAGGCCAATGAAAAGTCAGTGCCGACGGGCGCCTTTTTCAAGGCGAGCGTCGGCACATCGGCATTCAGGTTTTCCCTGATAAACTGTTTAGTAATCTCGTTCAAACTCAGATCTTCTTCAGATTCAACACCTCGAGGTCGGTGAGGAAACGCCACTCACCACGGGGGAGTTTGTACTTGTCGAGACCGGCGAACATCACGCGGTCGAGCTTGGTCACTTCGTAGCCGAGGTGTTCGAAGATACGGCGAACGATGCGGTTGCGGCCCGAGTGAAGCTGTATGCCCACACTCTTCTTGCTGTCGTCGTCCTGATCGTAAGCGATGCTGTCGGCAGCGATGGGGCCGTCATCCAGCTCGATGCCTTCGGAGATACGCAGCATGTCGTTCTTGGTCAAAGGCTTGTCGAGGATGACATGGTAAAGCTTCGGGACTTCGCTGCTCGGGTGGGTCAACTTCTTGGCCAAGTCGCCGTCGTTGGTGAACAGCAACAAACCAGTGGTCTGCTTGTCGAGACGGCCCACGGGGAAGATACGCTCAGTGCAGGCGTTCTTCACCAGTTCCATCACGGTGTCGCGCTCATACGGATCATCAGAAGTGGTGATATAGCCTTTAGGCTTATTGAGCAGGATGTAACGGAGCTTCTCGCGATTGAGGGTCTGGCCTCCGTAAACCACCTTATCGTCGGTCTTCACTTTATAGCCCATCGTGGTGATCACCTCATCGTTCACCATCACACAACCGGCCTTAATCAGGTCGTCGGCTTCGCGGCGTGAGCAGATACCACAGTCGGCCAGATATTTGTTCAAGCGGATTTCGCCAGTGGCTTTCGGGCGGTCGTACAGCGGGTCTTTCTCGCGGACATAGCCCTTGCGGCCACGACGGGGTTCCTCTTCGTCATCGAAACGGCGACGGGTACGGTCGTCAAAGCGGCGGTTGCCACCACGCGGACGGTCATCGTCGAAACGACGACGTGGTCTTTCCTCATCATCAAATCTACGACGTGGACGCTCGTCATCGAAACGGCGACGCGGACTTTCATCGTCATGGAAACGACGCTCACGCGGCTTGTCGTCGTCGAAGCGGCGACGCGGACGCTCGTCATCATCAAATCTACGGCGCGGACGGTCGTCGAAACGGCGTTCACGCGGTTTGTCATCATCAAAACGACGGCGGGGTCTCTCTGCATCGTCAAAGCGACGGCGAGGACGCTCGTCATCGTGGAAACGACGTTCACGCGGCTTGTCGTCATCAAAACGACGGCGCGGACGTTCGTCATCATCAAATCTGCGGCGCGGGCGGTCGTCGCGACGGCCTTCACCACGTTCTTCGTCATCGAAGCGGCGGCGGGGACGGTCACCAAACTTACGGTCGCCGAACCTGCGGTCGCCACGGTTGTCATCAAATCGGCGTTCACCTCTCGGCTTATCGCCAAAGCTTCTCTCTTCGCGTCCTTCCTCGTCACCGTCACGGTGATAGAATTTGAAGGACCTTCTCTGCTGGAATTCTTCTTCAGCAGGTTTTCTGGTGCGCGGACGCTTGCCAGATCTTTCGTTGTCAGTCATTTATAATTATGTATTAGTGATAAAAAAATCCATTTCGTCACGAAATGGGCGGCAAAAGTACGAATAATTTGGGAATATAACCTTTATTCGCTCAAATTATTAATGCAAACCTTCGGAAAATCGTTTTGCAACGCGTTGACTTTCTTTTCTTTCAGCTCTTCAAACTTTCGAAATGCCTCACTCTCGGGAAACAGTGGCCTATGCTGCAACATCTGTTTCAATTCGGCAACGGCTTTCATGGCAGGCCTTTCCTTGGGGTCGATGGCAAATTCAGCGAATCGCTCCCATATGTAACGCACGGCCTGCTCGGTGGGATGCACCATGTCTTCCTTGTAGAAACGGTAGTCGCGCAACTCATCCAACAGGATTTCGTAGGCAGGGAAATAATGTGCGTTGTCATAGATCTTGCACACTTTGTCCACAGCAAGGAGTAACGCTGCCTTGCTCAGCTGGTTCTCGTGAAGGCCATCTTTCAGATGACGCAACGGCGAAACGGTGAAGACGAACTGTTTTTCGGGATGCCGTTGAACAATCTCGGCAAGATATTGGCTTGACCGCTCCACCGACAAAAACTGCCTATCGAACTGGTTGGCGGGCAACTTGTGGCAGTTGGAAACCACCTTGCCACTCACCTTATTCTTGAACACCCACGAAGTGCCCAAACTGATAACGACCCATTTCGACGCCATAAAATGCCCATGAGCCTCTGCAAGGCTCCGGTTAGCCTGTTCCAACAATGCTTTCTCAGAATCGCTCCAAAAGGCCGTATTGTGGCTGAAAGTGCAATACTGATCCTCGCCCACCACGATGACATCATCATGTTCGAAGGCTTGGCCCGTATCAAGTCGTTCCACCGACTGGGCTATACTTGCGGGGTTGTAGAGCACACCGAAGGGATTCACCATGGCATCGAAGCCCAAGCCACGGCAAAGTGCACCCACCTCATCGGCGAAGCAAGAACCTAAGAAGAGCAAACCGTCGCCATAGGCGATGGTTTGCTCCAAAGGTTGAATCTTTATTTCTGTCTGGAGAATCATTTGTGTTCAGCCAAGAATCGCTCCACTTCGATGCCCGCCATGGCACCCGTACCGGCAGCCACGATAGCCTGACGGTAGATGCGGTCCTGACAGTCGCCGCAAGCGAAGATGCCCTCCACGTTGGTGGCCGTCGACTTGGGCTTGGTGATGATATAGCCTTCCTCATCCATGTCGAGGATGCCTTTGAAAGGCTCGGTGTTGGGTGTATGGCCGATGGCCTCGAAGAAACCGTCCACATAGATGGTGCGCTCTTCCTTGGTGTCGCTGTGATAGAGCACGGCGCCCTTCAGCTTCTTCATGAAGCCTTGCTGCTCGCCAAAGAGTTCCTTAGTCTGGTGTTTCCACAGCACTTCGATGTTGGGCGTGTTCAGCACGCGATGTTGCATGGCCTTGGAGGCGCGCAACACATCGCGGCGCACGATGAGATAGACCTTGTTGCAGAGCTTGGCCAGATAGGTGGCATCTTCGCAGGCCGTGTCACCACCGCCTACAACTGCCACGTCCTTTCCTTTATAGAAGAAGCCGTCGCACGTGGCACAAGCCGACACGCCGCCACCCTTGAACTCCTCTTCGGTGGGCAAGCCGAGATAACGAGCGGCTGCACCAGTAGAGACGATGATGGTGTCGGCAAGAAGCTCGCCGTCGTATTCCGTCGTCACCTTGAAGGGACGCTGGCTGACGTCGATGGCAGTGACTTCGCCTTCGCGGATCTCAGCACCAAAACGCAAGGCCTGCTGACGGATGTCTTCCATCATATCCGGGCCATTGATGCCTTTAGGATAGCCAGGGAAATTCTCGATTTCTGTGGTCTGGGTGAGCTGTCCACCAGGTTGCATGCCTTCATAAACGACAGTTTTCACGTCGGCGCGGCAGGTATAAATGGCTGCGGTATAACCAGCAGGACCCGAGCCAATTATCAGACATTCAATATGTTCCATTTTTATAAGTTTAGAGTTTAGAGTTTAGAGTTTAGAGTAATACCTTGCAAAGGTAACTTTTTTTTCGGAAAGTGAACATCAATTCAAAAAACATTCGTATCTTTGCAGCCGCTAAGGCAATCGGGGTGTGGTGCAGTTGGCTAGCATTCTTGCATGGGGTGCAAGCGGTCGCCCGTTCGAGTCGGGCCACTCCGACAAAAAAGCAGCAGATTCTCTGCTGCTTTTTTTGTGCCGTCATTGCGAGGCACGAAGCAATTCAGGGCATTTGCTTTTACTCTAGATTGCTTCGTCGTTCCTCCTCGCAATGACGCGAAGTGACAACAAAAAAAAGGACGCTGTACAGCGTCCTTTTTTCTTGTCATTAGCGAACCATCAATATTCCCAGAGGCTCTGTTCGAAGTCAAACATTTCGTTCTTGATACGCTCTGATTCGTAGAGGGCATCGATGTTGAAAGCATAGGAGTTGATGTAACGGTCGTACACGTTTTCTTCCTTGATGATGTAGCTATCGAAGATACGCTTCTGGAGCACTTCATCATAGGTGCGGCGCTGGGCCGAGTTGTTGCGGTTGAAGGCAAAGGCTCTAGCCAGCACGTCGCGTGACTCTTCGTAAGGAACCCAGCACACCTGCGACAGGCCACCGTCATCGTCGACGACGATGGGACCCAGGGCGATGATGCGGACAAGGAACTGCGACAATTTCTTGTCGAAGTACCAGTCTTCCTTGATACGCAGACGGGTCACATTGAGCATACGATCCTTGAAGGCGATCTCATTCGGCACTTCCTCGCCATCTTTCCAGATGACCGGCGGGTCGCCAATCTTCGTGTTTTCTTTTTCAAAATCATCGCGAGTCAAGGGAGTGACCATGTCATCGATGTTGTTCTCAACGCGATAAGGGGTAATCTCACCGCTGTTGATGCCGTCGTAGATGACCGTGATAAGGTTTCTCCAGTCCTCGGTCGGATTGATTGGATAGTAGAACACTTGATTGATCTTCTGACGGAAGTCGATTTCCCTAATCACCGTCTTCTTCCACATGACGCTCGATTCGTCGATAATCGGAAGCGGCGAAGGTCTCTTTTCGTTCATGATTTGTTGCTGACCTGAGAGGATGCTGTTCTTCGGGCCTTTGACATCGGTGGTCTGGGCTTTAAGGCTCAGGCTGCCGAGAAGCACCACGAGGGTCAACAAGGAAACAAGTGTCTTTTTCATTTTATTGAAATTTTGATTGTTCATTACTTGATTTCAACACCGATAGGCGTTTCGATGGTCTTGGTCTTACCGTCGTTACCTCTCACCTGGATGGCGGTGAACACGAACATGTCACCGACATTGGCCTGGCTGATGGCATTTCTGATCTCGTCGGTAAAGCCACCGCTATTAGCCTTGGCTTCCTTGGTGGTACCGCTCTTGGTCTTATAACGGAAGGTGTAGCCGACCACGTCATAGTGGACACCGTCGAAGTCGAAGTCCTTCATCTCAGCTTCCACACGACCGGCGGCTTGCAGAGCGCTCTTCGACACCTGGCCGTTGACCACGTTGCGGATGAGAGCCGTAGGCTTCGGCAGGTCTTTCACACGGAACTTCATGCTACCGAGGCTGGAACCACCTGAAGTCACGCTGATGGTCACCTCGTCGGCAGCACCCGGAAGCAGGTTATAGGTACCGTTACCCGTTCTGGTCAACGAACCGCTGCTGGCAGAGGCGTTGATTTCGCCACCGACACCACCACCGACAGCAATCGGGTTGTTGATACCACGATACACCACGTTCATCTTGGTGGCCGACACACTCACCGCAGGAGGAGCGACAACGAAGGAGTTCTCGAAGGTGTAGTCCTTCAACTCGCCCGTCTTGGGATCCAACATCTTGATGACGCCATTGTATCTGTGGCTACCGACGCCGCAGTTGAATTCGAGGTTGATCAAACCTTGACCGTCGCTGGTGTATTCCTTCATCGGGCCGCCATCAAGGCTAACCGTAGCGGTCGTCTTGGCGTTCTGCCAAGCGGTCACCATAGCTTGGGCCTTATAGGTCTGACCAGAGAGGAGGTATCCGCTCTCAGCAAACACCTTGGCACCGATTTCATCGAAGGTAAAGTCGGAAGCGTGGATGTTCGTCATCAGTTGGGTGACGGCATTCAGCTCGGCTGTCTGGGCCTCAGAGATGATCTTGTTCAGCAGGGTGACGTCAGCCACAAGGACGGTGTGGTGGAAGTTGTTGTACTCCCAGCTGTTCTGCACGGGATCGGCAGAATTTTCATCGTAATTGTACTTGGCACCATAGTATTCGCCTTCCAAGGGGAGTCTCTTCAGCTTGTCTTCCGACACTTTGGCTTGCTCCATGACATATTCCTTAGTACCATAGATACTATCGGTAATCAATCCGATTTCATGGATATGAGAAGGACCGACAGCTTTGACGACCTCGCCACGGAAGCGGCGAATCCTTTCGGACAGATCGTAGGCTTTGCCACCGTTGCCCGGACCTTCGGGGTTACCCATCATATAGGCCGTGGGTTGGTTGTAGTTGTCTCTCGATTTCACCTTGGAGGTGTTGATGTCATACATCTTACGACCGTTTCTCAAGGTGTCGGCATTCCTCAGAAGACCGTTATCAAGAGCCATCTGTGCAGCTTCGACAGGGGTCTCGGCCTTGCTGCATTCGACTTTCTTCACGAGGTCCCATTTCAGGGCTTCCACATAGTCAATCAGTGAATTGGCTTCCTCGCGCAAGGCTTGAGCCTGCTCCCAGAACGGGCCGGCTTTCTCGGGCTCCTTTGAGTACTGCTCCTCAAAAGCGGTGTACTTCTGGTCGATCTGTTGCGCTAGGGTGATATTCGTAGTTTGAACACCGTTGTTGACGGTGTCGAAGGCATCCAAGATGTCCTTCGAAACGTTCATGGCTAACAAGGCAGTGTAGACCAGGTACATCATACCGATCATCTTCTGTCTTGGGGTTTCTTTTGCGCCTGACATAATCTTACTCCTTTTTTATGTTAAACAATCAGGTTTGAGTAGAATTATGCCTTGATGTTCATTGCTGACAACATTCCACCGTAGACATTGTTGAGGGCGGTCAAGCGGGCTGACAGTTGCGTCAGTTGGTCGTTGAGGACGCCGGCGTTCTTCGATGAAGCGTTGAGGTTATCCATATACTTGTTCATTGTCTCAGTCAAGGCCTTGCTGGCAGCCGAAGTCTGTTCGGCACCCTGAAGCTGAAGCTCATAGATGGAGTTGAGCGACTGCATGCTGCTGGCCACCTTCTTGATGGTGTTGGCATCGAGAGCGCTGAAGTCGAGCTTGCCCAAGGAGTCAGAAAGCTTCTGGTTGGTTTGGACATAGGCGTTCGAGAAGTCGGAGATAGACTTCGTGGCGCGGTCCATAGCATTGGCATAATTGGTAGTGGCAGCCATGGCATTTGAGATGTCGGCCATTTGACCAGCGTTTTGGGCCAACTTGTCGAGACCCTTACCAATCTTATTGAAAGTTTCCTCACTGACATTCATCTTTTCGAACATCTTGCTGAGCATAGCCTCTTCCATATCGGTGGCAGCAGCGGGGCGACCGGCACCTGAAGTGGCAAACTGGGTCTTCTGCACACCGTCCCAGTCCTCATCCAATTCAACAAAGACATTGTCCCAAGCATAGTCAAGGTGTTGGGGCTCAAAAGCGGACAAGAAGAAAATCAAAGCTTCGACACCCAGACCGAGAGCCAGCATCAAGTCAGCACCTTGGATGTGGGTCAACTTAAAGTAAGCACCAACCATAACGATAGCGGCACCAATGCCATAAACGGCACCCATGAATGATTTATACTTCTTCGATTGAGTGAAGGCTTGGAATTTTTTGAATCCTGTGAGGTTTTCTTGTTTTTTTGCCATAGTTTTAATTGCAATTAAATGTTATACTTTATGTTTATTTTATTCTTATCTGTAAACTCTCGACATTCTCGGGTTGTCGCCCTTGTTACGACCCAGGTAAGGCTGGATGCAGCGGAAACCGGTGAAGCAGTTGGCTGAATCCTGGTATTGGTAGTCACGGGTGGTGACTTGCAGATAGTAAGCCACGTCCTTCCATGAACCGCCACGGATGACCTTACGCTTCATGACAGCCGGATCGTCGGCCTTGGCGTTGTAGGTGTAGTTGGGGTTCATGTCCCAAGTGAAGTTGTACGAATTGGGGTCATAGGCGCTGTTGGTCCATTCCGACACATTGCCAGCCATATCGTAGAGGCCCCAGCCATTGGGAGGATAGCAGCCCACCACGAGGGTACGCAGACCGCCGTCGGCGAGGTAGTTACCTCTTCTGGGCTTGAAGTTGGCCATGAAGCAACCCTTGGCGTTGCTGGCGTTAGGACCGCCCCACGGATAGGGGTTCAACATCTTGCCACCGCGGGCAGCCCATTCCCATTCAGCCTCGGTAGGCAGACGGAACTCCGACATGTCAACATCCTTCTTGGTACGAAGGTAAGCGTTGAGCAGCTCGGTGCGCCACACGCAGAAAGCACGGGCTTGTTGCCATGTGACACCCACCACCGGGTAGTTGTCGTAAGCCGGATGCCAGAAATACTTCTCGGTCATCGGGTCGTTGAATGAATAGGCATAGTCGTGAATCCAGCAAAGCGTATCGGGATAGACATTGATGACCTCGGCACGTGCATAGACCGAACGGTCGCTATAGCCCTGTCTACGGTTCGACCAGGCGCCCTTGCGGTCGACGTTGATACCAGCATCGGCTTCACCCAGCGAATAGTCATTCTCGACGAGCTTGTCGTCAGCAAAATCCTTTCTAGCGGCAGCTACCATGTCAAACCAATAGTAGGAATAATACAACTTTCTGGTATCGATTTCCTTTCTGCGGAAATATCTCTCATGCTCAGGAAGATACATAGGCTCAAGCGCCTCGCGGACGTCTTGTTCCTTGCTGTTCCAATCGATCTTTTCCTTCCAGTTCAGCCTCGGCGGGTCATACACCTCACCGGTCTTGCTCTCGGTGATGGCGTATCTGTCAGGGAAGTTATCAGCAAGTATTCTTCTTGCGATGGAGTCTCTGACCCAATAAACAAATTGGCGATACTCGTTGTTGGTGATTTCGGTCTCATCCATGAAAAAAGCGGAGACTGACACCGTCTTCGGCTCATTGAGGTAGGATGCGGTAATGTCTTCACCACCAACGCCCATGGTATAATTACCTTGCGGGACAAACACCATCCCGTAGGGGTCAGGCTGATTGAAAGTCTTGTTGGACTTTCGCACGCCAACCAATTCGCCTTGATTTGAATTGCCGCAGGCTGCAAGCAGCAGCGTAACGGAAAACACGAACAATAGTTTTTTCATCTTATTGACAATGATATGATTACTATTTTATTTCTTTTATCTGAACTCATCGAGAAGCTGCCATTTCGGGCGACAATCTCCTCTTAAAAACCGCCAAAAATAGAAAATATTATGTTTGGCCTCTTTATTTTTTTCAACTTTTTTCCAATTTCGTCCATCAAATCCACTAATCAATCACTCAAATCCAACAGCGATTTTGCCTCAAAACACTACAGATATCGCACGCTTCGATAGTCCTTCGGGGTCCTATCGAGATCCAACTTGAAGCAATAACTCAATCCTATTTCGTGAGAGCCCGGCAGCCCCAGACCCATCGTATTAATATCGTATGAATAAGCCACCGTGAGGTCTTTGATGGTGATGCCCGCCATAAGGGCAACCGATTCCTGGAAGCGGTAGTTGACACCCAAAGAGAACACGTTGTTATAGATGACACGCGCGCTGGCGTTGAACTGTGTCGAAGCGAGGTCGCTCATCACGCTGACCGAAGGAACGAAAGTAAGGTAAGGGATGTCCTCAAACTGGAAAGGATAGCCCGCCAAGACATAGAAGGTACGGTCGGTGGTGAAACTGGCACTGCTCTCAGCGTTGTCGTTAAGGGCTTTGCCCATGCTTTCAAGCACGTTGACGACAGAAAAGCCCAGATAGAACGACTCGGGTATCTGCCAGAAAAGACCCACGTTGAAGTCGAAGAGCATGTCACTTTCTTCTCCCAAACCATTGAGGATGGGGTCAGTCTCTTGGTTGGGATGCAACTGCGAGAAGTCGACCGTGCGGTTGAGCAAGGTACCTGCCAAACCGATACCCAGTGACGAGCCACCAAGATCCAAATGATAGGAATAACCCAAGCCCACGTTGATATTATCCTCAAAACCCAGATGGTCTTTCATGACAGAAAAAGAGAGACCGCCGTGCAACTTAGTGAATGGCATGTCTCCCGTCAAGAGGAAAGTCTCAGGGGCAATCTCGTTGCCGTCATTATCGACAAAACCAGCCCATTGCTGACGATAAAGGCCCAAAACATTGACGCCTTCGCTCATACCCGCAAAACCTGCATTGGCGTAAGCATAGGAATTGGTATAGTTAGTGAAGATGGGCGCCTGTTGGGCTTTCGTGACGGAAACGGAAGCCAACATCATGACAAGGATAAGGGCTATATGTGTGATTTTCATCTTCAAATCGGGCAAAACTATTATGATTGAAACCGCGAATTTACGAAAATAGTATTTATCTCAGCAAATTAATTTTTATCTCTTTCAGTTAAACTTCTGTTTTTCAGTAAAATATTTTTTACCTAAACAACCTGATGATATCGTTGCCATTGGCCAGGATGACCAAGCCTAAAACCAGAATAAGGCCCACCGTCTCAGCCACTTCCATAAACTTGTCGCTGGGTTTGCGGCGCGTGATGATCTCGTAGAGCAGGAAGAGGATATGTCCACCATCCAAAGCGGGGATGGGCAAGATGTTCATTACGGCGAGGGCAACGGACAGGAAGGCCGTCATACGCCAGAAGATGCTCCAGATCCATTGGTCGGGGAAGATCTTGCCGATGGAGATGAAGCCACCTACACTCTCGTAGGCCTTGGTCTTAGGCGTGAAGATGAGCTTGACCTGCTTCCAATAATCGCTCAACTCGCTGAAGGTCTTTTTGAAACCAGCGGGGATGGCCTGGAAGAAGCTGTATTCCTTGGTCTCCAACTCGTAATAATCGGTGAGGTAGGTCTTGCAATAGGCTCCTATCACAGCTTCCTCGGTGAGGTGCATGGGCAGGGCAAGCGTGTCGGTATCGCGCAACACGATGACATTGATATCTTGGTTCTTAAAACGTTTGATATTCTTGACAAAGTCCTGATAATAAAGGGTTTCGATATCATTAATGCCGATAATGACGTCGCCACTCTGCAAGCCACCGGCTTGGGCGACAGAGTTGGCCACCACATCGGCCACGACGAAGGGCGTGCGGTAGGTGATGAAGTTGGGGTCTTGCGAGCCCAGCAGCTTGGTGACGGCGTCCTCAGGAAGGTTGATCACCGTGTCTTTGCCATTGCGTTCCACCTCGACGGTCTTAGCCTTATCGAGGATGATCTGCATGGGAATGTCCTGGAACTTCTCGATGTATTCGCCGTCGATGGCCAGAATCTTGTCGCCGTCGCGGAAACCCAGCTCGTAGCCAAGACTATCAACGGAGATGCCATACTTGTTGACCTCGGCGGTAGGCAGGTACTGCTCGCCTTCCTTGGCTAACAGACCGATATAGATGGCGACAGCCAGCACCACATTCATAAACACACCCGCCACCATGATGATGAAGCGCTGCCATGCAGGTTTGCTACGGAACTCCCATTCCTTCGGAGGCTGCTGCATCTGCGACTTGTCCATCGACTCGTCGATCATGCCTGCGATTTTGTTGTAGCCACCAAGCGGGAACCAGCCTATGCCGTATTCCGTATCGTCGCTGCGACGCCAGTCGTCCTCGGGCAAGGTGTTGAGGTCGATGGGCTCGTAATTCTTCTGTTTCTTTCCTGCCGCATCACGATATTCAGTGACCGTGTACTTCTCGGGGACATTCTTCGAGAAGAACTTGAAGCGCCACTTGCCGTTCACCTTCTTGCAACGGAAGAGGGAGAAACCCCAGTCGAAGAAGAGATAGAACTTCTCGACACGGGTCTTGAAAGCCTTGGCGGCAAGAAAATGGCCCAACTCATGGACAAAAATCAAAATGGAAAGGGAAAGGAAAAACTGGAGTACCTTTATTAATATAGTCATTTTCCGTTGTTATTTGATAGGTGAAAAAGTGTGCAAAGATACGGATTTTTAGTTATCTGCCGCATTGTTAAGTGTCATATAATCCACGGGGTTGACGGCGATGCCGTTGTGCCACAACTCGAAATGCAGATGCTCGACCTGTTTCGAGTCGCCCGACTCGCCTAGGATGGCGATGGCCTCCCCTGCCTTGACGTAGTCGCCTTCTTTCTTCAGCAAGGTGGCATTGTGCTTATACACAGAGAAATAGCTATCGGCATGCTGAATACCTATGCAATAGCCATGGTTGATACTCCACGAGGAAAAGACCACGGTGCCGTCGTAGGCCGCATTGATGATTTGGTCACCCTCGGAAGCAATGTCGACGCCAAAATGCCCGTTGTCGGGATTGAATGCGTTGATGATGCTGCCGTTGAGCGGGACGAAGAAGTTCTTCACCAATGAACTCGGTTTGGTGGGTGGCAGATAGTCGGAGCCAAAGAGATTGTATTGGCTTTGCGCTTCGTATTCGGCGCGCAGTATACTGTCTTGCTTCGATTTCTTCAGCGTGATGGTGTCGGTGACGCCCTTCGGCAAGGGCTCGTAAATACTGAGCGAAGCCAAGGCGCTGTCGGCAGCGAAGTCGTAGCCTTCGACAATTTTCCTGAGGTTATCGAAATAGACATCCTTTTTATGCATCTCCTTCTCAAGCGAGTCGGCACGGAGATTGAGTTCGTACACCTCGCGGTTGAGGTTGGTGTCGGTGTAGCCAGGAATGTATTCGCGCAGTGGCGTGAAGGCGATGATAAAAGTGGTGATGATGATAAGCAGGAGGGCTATGCCGATGATGACAAGGATCAGATTGAGGAGGTTCAGCTTGAAATTAAGCATTGGACGTCCCGTGTCGTCGCGCGACATGAGAAAGTCGTATGTCCGGTTCAGCTTCTTGTAGGAAACATTGCGGAGACTGATCTTTCTAGGCTTCTTATCTTGTGGTGTTTCTGACATTTTGCGATGTGATAGGTCATTAATAACCTGCAAAAATAGGAAAAAATTGCGACATACACGAAAAAAGGCCGACCGCTCTCGCAGTCAGCCTTTTGCTCGTTATCAATTAATGATTACATCATGCCGTCCATTCCGCCGCCCATGGGCATCGGAGGTGTGGGAGGTGTAGGCTCCTTGTGGTTGCTGATGACGCACTCGGTGGTCAGCAGCATGCCAGCGATAGAAGCGGCATTCTCCAAGGCGACTCTCGACACCTTGACGGGGTCAATGACACCCGTCTGCAGGAGGTTCTCATACACCTCGGTGCGGGCGTTGAAGCCGAAGTCGTTCTTGCCTTCCTTCACCTTGTTGACGACGACCGAGCCTTCGAGGCCGGCGTTCTCAACGATCTGGCGCAGCGGCTCTTCCAAGGCGCGCTTGATGATGGCGATACCCGTGGTCTCGTCCTCGTTGTCGCCTTTCATCTTTTCGATGGCCTTGATGGCACGGATGAAACCGACACCGCCGCCAGGGATGATACCCTCTTCGATGGCAGCGCGGGTGGCGTTCAAAGCGTCCTCGACGCGGTCTTTCTTTTCCTTCATCTCAACCTCGGAAGCGGCACCCACATAGATGACTGCCACGCCACCGGCCAACTTGGCCAAGCGTTCTTGCAGTTTCTCGCGGTCGTAGTCGCTCGTGGTGGTCTTGATTTGGGCCTTGATCTGGGCAGTGCGGGCCTCGATGTCCTTCTTGGCACCGTGACCGTTCACGATGGTGGTGTTGTCCTTGTTGATACTGACCTTGTCGGCCTGACCCAGCATTTGCAGGTTGGCATCCTCAAGCTTGTAGCCCTTCTCTTCGCTGATGACGGTGCCACCAGTCAGGATGGCGATGTCTTCCAGCATCTCTTTTCTACGGTCACCGAAGCCAGGAGCCTTGACGGCAGCGACTTTCAGCGAGCCACGCAGACGGTTGACCACCAAGGTAGCCAAAGCTTCGCCATCGATGTCCTCAGCGATGATGATGAGGGCACGACCCGTTTGCAAAGTCTTTTCGAGCACGGGCAGCAAGTCCTTCATCACGGAGATCTTCTTGTCGTAGATGAGGATGTAAGGATTCTCGTAGACGGCTTCCATCTTCTCGGTGTTGGTCACGAAGTAAGGCGAAATATAGCCACGGTCGAACTGCATACCTTCGACGACATCGACGTAGGTGTTGATGCCCTTGGCATCCTCAACGGTGATGACGCCTTCTTGCTTCACCTTGCCCATAGCCTCGGCGATGAGGCCACCGATTTCGCTGTCGTTGTTGGCAGAGATAGTAGCTACTTGCTTGATCTTCTCGTTGTCGCCATCGACCTTCACTGACATCTTCTTCAGCGAAGCGACCACAGCGGCAACAGCCTTGTCGATACCGCGCTTCAGGTCGAGCGGGTTGGCACCGGCGGTGACGTTCTTCAGGCCCGTAGCCACGATGCTCTGGGCGAGAACGGTGGCGGTGGTGGTACCATCACCAGCGAGGTCGTTAGTCTTGGAAGCGACCTCCTTCACCAACTGGGCGCCCATGTTCTCAACGGGGTCGATGAGTTCGATTTCCTTGGCGACCGTCACACCGTCCTTGGTGATTTGGGGAGCGCCATACGACTTTTCGATGACCACGTTACGGCCTTTGGGGCCGAGGGTCACCTTCACTGCGTTTGACAATGCGTCGACGCCTTTCTTCAGGCCGTCGCGTGATTCAATATTGAAAAGAATGTCTTTTGCCATGATATTTGTTGTTTATTTGTTGACTGTTGAAGTGTTGAATTGTTACTTTGTAGAGACGTAGCGCGCTACGTCTTTACAATAGATTAGATGATAGCAATGACATCAGATTCACGCATGATCATATAATCCTTGCCGTCGAGGTGGAACTCGGTGCCAGCGTATTTGCCATAGATGACATTATCGCCGACCTTCAGGGTCATGGCGTTGTCCTTGGTGCCGGGACCTACGGCGACTACTTTACCTTGTTGGGGTTTCTCTTTGGCGGTGTCGGGGATGATGATACCGCTAGCGGTTTTCTGTTCGGCTGCTGCGGGCTCGATGACCACGCGGTCGGCCAGAGGTTTGATTGCTAATTTTGCCATAATATGTAATGTTTTAATGATTGTTTTGTCGTTTTTGAGGGCGACCACGCAGGGTCGCCCGTACAGACGGCGTTTGTTTGTCATAATTCGTGCCAAAGTGGAAAATGGCAGGGTTTTGTCAGTCGGGGTGACAAAGTGACACAAAAAGGGCTTATCTTTGCGCTCGAATTCAATCATTATGTCCAACATCAACGACGAGCGGAAGATCAACGAGCGGTATAAGATGATGACGGAACAGCCCGTCAGGCGGCTGATCCTCAAGATGGCCGTGCCGACCATCATCAGCATGCTCGTGACCACCATTTACAATATGGTGGACTCGTTTTATGTGGGTCATTTGAGCACCGAGGCAGTGGCAGGTGTGGGCGTCTCCTTTGCCTATATGGCCTTCATCAATGCCTGCGGGTTCTTCTTTGGGCATGGCTCGGGCAATTACATTTCGCGTGCCTTGGGTGCCAAACAGGGACAGAACGCAGGGCGTATGGCTGCCACGGGATTCTTCTCCCCCTTGATTTTGGGTGCCATTGCAGGCCTCATTTGCATGATCTTCATCTCACCCTTGTCGCGAGCCATGGGCGCCACCGAGAGCATCCTTCCCTATGCCAACGACTACCTGCGGTTCATCCTGCTTGCCACACCTTTCATGATGTCGTCGCTGACGCTCAACAACCAGTTGCGACTGCAAGGCAACGCCCGTTTCGGCATGATTGGCATCGCCTCAGGTGCCATCCTCAACATCATCCTCGACCCCATCTTCATCTTCGTGCTTGACATGGGGGTCAGCGGGGCTTCGTTGGCCACAGCGGTGAGCCAATGCTTCGGCTGGTGTGTGTTGCTTTGGGGCACTTCGCGACCTGGCAATGTGCATATCAAACCGAAGAACTTCTCTCCTACCTTATACTATTACAAGGAAATCACGCGTGGCGGTTTGCCTTCATTGGCGCGACAAGCCTTGTCGGTGGTGGCCACCATCAGCCTCAACCGCATGGCGGTGCATTATGCCTTGCCTGGCAACGAAGCCTCCACGGTGGCGGCTTTTACCATTGTTTCGCGCATCACATTGTTCTGCTTTGCCATCGTCATCGGGTTTGGGCAAGGCTTCCAACCCGTGTGCGGCTATAACTACGGCGCCAAACTCTATGCGCGTGTCAAGGAGAGCTATATGTTTTGCATTACAATCACAACGGCATTTCTGATAGTCCTAGGGACCGTCGTCTATATCTTCGCTCCCGACATCATCTCTTGGTTCCGTGGCGAAGACCCCGAGCTCATCCGCGTGGGCAGTCAGGCCTTGCGTTGGCAGTGCGTCGCCTTCCCGCTGATGGGCATGTGCACTGCGACCAACATGCTGTTCCAAAACATAGGTTACACCTGGCAGGCCACCTTGCTCTCGATGTGCCGTCAGGGCTTGTATTTCCTGCCCGCGGTCTTCATCATGTCATGGCTTTGGGGCATCACAGGTCTCGAAGCCGCACAAGCCGTCGCCGACATCTGCACCTTCTTGACCTCGTTGCCGTTTGCTATTTGGATCTACAGAGTGCTCACCGCGAAGTCACAGCATAATGCGTGACTTTCCCATCTTTCCAAGTGCATTCAACCACCTTGCCACCACGGGCGCAAAGTCCTTTGAAATGGCCGTCCCTCCATACCGATGGCAGGGCTGGAAGCAATTCGATTTCGCCATCATGGCTCTGCAAAAGCATCTCAGCTATGCCGGCCGTGCCGCCGAAGTTGCCGTCGATCTGGAAAGGCGGATGGGCGCAGAAGAGGTTGGGATAGGTGCCTGCTGAATGGCTTCCGTCAAGATGGACTGCTGGTTCGAGCAGGTTCCTCAAAAGCTGATAGGCATGATCGCCATCATGAAGGCGTGCCCAGAAGCAGATCTTCCATGCTCTTGACCAGCCTGTGCCTTCATCGCCACGGCGACGCAAGGTTTCGCGGCAGGCATCCATTAACTCTGGCGTTTTGGACTGCGTTAGCATCGTGCCAGGATACAAGCCAAAGAGATGCGACACATGGCGGTGCTGCGGTTCCACTTCCTTGTAGTCTTTCAGCCATTCCTGCAAATAGCCCTGCTCGCTGACCTGCATGGGTGGAAAATGGGATTTGGCGTCGCGGAGACTGTCGGAAAAAGCCTCATCGATGCCCAAGACGTCTGCCGACTGACAAACCGCATCGTACAGCTCGCTGACAATCTGTACATCCATCGAGCTGCCCATGCACACACTGACGGGTGTGCTATCGTTGAGGTAAAAGGCATTTTCGGGCGAGGTGGTCGGGGCGGTGACCAGCCAGCCGTGCTCGGGCTCCTCTATCATCGCATCGAGGAAAAACCGTGCCGCCTCTTTCATTAATGGATAGGCTTCTTTCAAGAATGCAGTGTCTTGCGTGAACTCAAAATGCTGCCATGCGTGCAAGGCCAGCCAGGCTCCGCCCGTGTTGGTAGCACCCCACGATGGATGCTCGCCGGGGGCAGTAAAGCCCCATGGGTTGCAGACCACATGAGCGGTCCAGCCTCGGGCACCGTAGAACGACTGCGCTGTCTTTTGTCCTGACGGCATCAGCCCTTCGGCAAAGTGAATTAATGGCAGGTGCAGTTCCGAGAGGTTGCACACCTCACAGGGCCAGTGGTTCATCTCCACATTGATATTCAGGTGGTAGTCGCCGTTCCATGGGGTTTGGATGGTGTTAGCCCACAGTCCTTGCAGGTTGGGTGGCAACAAATCCTCGCGGGTGGAGCTGATGAGTAGGTAACGCCCGTAATGGAAATAACAGGTAGGCAGCCAAGGGTCGTCATTGACGAGGAAGTCTTTCCAATGGTCTTCCAAGGTCAGGTCTTGTTTTTCTTTTGGGTCGCCAATCACCAACTCCACGCGGTCAAACAGCTCATGATGGGCTTTCAGATGATCGTTTTTCACGGCATCAAAGCCTTTCGCGATGGCCTTTTGCAGATGCTCGTTGACATATACTTCGGGGTCATCGCACATGAAATCGGTGGCGGCACAGAAATAGATTATTGTTTCATTATCCTTGGTGACCGTTTGTGCTTTGGCGTAGTAATGCATCCCTTCCACGCCTTCTACGTTGCTGTCCAGCTGACCGAACATAATAACACTGTCAGCATAGGTGAAAACTTCGGCTTTTTCGGGACGGGAGAGGTTTACTTTTATAGTCGGCCCTTCGACAGGCTCAGGGACCTTTGATTCGACAGGCTCAGGGACCTTAACTTTTATTACTGCCACATCATCCACACGGGAGATAAAAGACTCTCGTTCGAAATGTTGATCGCCTTTATCGAAAGAAACCTTATGGATGGCATCATTGAGGCAATGCGTTCGCCTATAATTGATTACGGAATCCGAATTTGGATATTGATATTCGATGGTCATATTGCCCAAAGTCTGGTAGCAACCAAAAGGTACTTTAGCGCCGTGGCCGTGGCCCGAACCTTCTCCGCCGCAGACAAAGGTCTCGTACATCAGATTTTGGGCTTCGTCGTTCCTGCCTTCCTTCAACAAGCGTTGAATCTCCGGAAGCGATTGCAAGGCCAAGGGATTACTGTCGTCACTCGGTGCGCCGCTCCATAAAGTGATGTCGTTCAGCACGATGGTCTCCTGCTCCACCCCACCGTCGGGCATCATGCCAAGGTGGCCGTTGCCTAGGGGGAAGCACTCCTCCCAGATCTGGGCGGGAGCAGTGTGGGTGAGGTTCCACTGCGGCTGGGGGAACTGCTTTTGGCAACCGCAAAACATGAATAAGGGGATAATGAAAAGAAGACGCTTCATGGCAATAGACAACCTTTATTCTCGGAATCGATCATGGCAAAATACACAAAAAAACCGAAACGGCGAATGATCGTCTCGGTTGGAGTCCTCCCCCATGTCGGCCGAACCAGCCAAACAGGTCCGACTCACAGGAAAACTATTTTTTCTTTTGAAAAACTATTTCTACTCCATATTGAAATAAAGTCATTGTGTTCTTTTCCGGATCAAATTCAAATGTTGCCTCTATCGGGTCATACTTAAATTTGTCCTTGTCAACTGCTTCAAACGCAAAAACATCATCGCCAATCTGCGCAATCAATGTGTTTCCTTCTTTTGTTACAATAATATCCAAACCGAGTTCCGTGGAAACATACACGCCTAAATAAATGTCCAAGTCCTCCGAAGCGACATTATAGAATTCCGGCAACTCAAAAGGTTTGCCGTAAACTGCGCCTAAAACCGCCTTTTTAATATCTCCGAGTTTAAAATTAAGCCCGTTAGAAGTCAAGGCATACGAAACATTTCCATCTGCATAATGCGAATAAACAGAAACAAAACCATCTATTGCACCCGTGTGTCCTAAACCAATGTTATCGCCAAAAGGAATCTCGAACAGCCCGAGACCATATTCGCCCTTGATGGTTTTCATGATTTCGAGACTTTCATTCGTCAGAAGCCTTCCACCAAACAAAGCGTCTGCGAATTTTGTCAAGTCGGTCGGCGTTGACACTATTGCACCTGCCCCCATCGGAACAGTGCAGTCCGTTTCGTTTTCAACCACCCAAGAACCCAAGAAGCGATACGATCGGCATTCGTTGTCGTTAGGATTGGTTTTGCCAAAAACGTATGTGTCAACCAAACCAATTGGTTCGACAATGTATTCCTGCAACAGGTCGGAATAGGGTTTCGAGAAAACCTTTTCAAGCATGTATGACAACAGCACATAGTTCGAATTGCTGTAGTCTGCCGTGCTGTCGGGTTCGAAGTCGCTGCCGCCGTTCTCAATAATTCCAAGCATTTCTTTTTCTGTCTTAGGCTGGGTGCACCAGGTCAGATAGTCATCGTTGTGTGTAAAATCGTGTATTCCGCTCCTATGGCTTAGCAAATGCCTTACTGTTATTTTCTGTGAATTTGCGATTGTCGGAAACCATTTGTCAATCGTTTGGTCAAGGTCTATTTTCTTTTCTTCAACCGCCTTTAAAACCAGAACCGCTGTAAACGATTTCGAGGCGGAACCAATTCTATATTTGGATTTTTCAGTTGCTTTTACATTGTTTTCGACCTCAGCGAAGCCGACTGTTTTTGTGTAGATAATCTCCCCGTTCTTCGTGACGGCAACACTTCCCATAAACTTGTTGTTTTCTTCAAGTATATCAAAGTAATTATCCAACTTTGCCTTGTCGAAAAGATCCTGTGCAAATACGCCGCCACTTACTATTAGTAAGAGCATAAGCGCTAATAATTTACGATACTGTTTCATATAAATTCATATAAATAAACGGGACTCCTTTTTGACATTTTCGCGACGTTTCATCCGATTCCGCCGAAGTCCATTGAACAGAACCAGATGATAACGACATTGCAAAATTACAAAAAAGATTGTTTTATAGTGCGCAGGCCAGCGTTTTTATACATTGTTTATGCCTAGTATGTGGAGGCTTTTTTCCCAAACCGCAAGAGACATTGGATTAATTTCAAAACCCCGCCAGCTTCATAGTCACGGTGGGTATTAGCAGCAAGGCACCCAAAACGATCAGCACGAGGATGAACTTCCAGATGAAACGCACCCATTTCTCCCACGGGATGCGGGCCACGCCTAGGGCGGCCATCAATACCCCACTGGTGGGCGTAATCATGTTGGTGAAGCCATCACCAAACTGGAAGGCCACTACCGTGGCCTGACGCGAGATACCGATCAGGTCGCTGAAAGGCGCCATGATGGGCATAGTGATGGCAGCCTTGGCCGAACCACTCGGGATGACAATATTAATCAAGGTCTGAATGGCATACATGATCTCCGCCGAAGCAATCTTGCCCATGTTGCCCATCGACTTGGAGAGGCCGTAAAGGATGGTGTCGATGATGCCACCATCCTGAAGGATGATGACGATGCCGCCAGCCAAGCCCACGATGACTGCCGCCGAGAGGATGTCGCCCATGCCTTCGAGGAAGAGCTTCGCGATGTCGCTGGCACTCTTGTCGACAGCCAAACCGCTGGCGATGCCGAGCACCAAGAACAACGAGGCAATCTCCATGATGTACCACTCGTAGCCCAACACGCCGACCACCAAGAAATACACCGTGGCGAAGAGCAGGGTCAACACGAAATAATGCACCGTTTTGCGAAGGGTGATGACACTCAACAGGACAAATATTGCCGTGCCAATAGGAAGCAAAGGCAGCGTGGTCTCGTTGTTACCGATCTTCAAGGTGGTCATCGGGTAAAGCACCGAGAACACGATTAATACTGCGGTCAAGAAGGCGAAGACCCACCAAGCCTTGCGAGGCGTGTAACGTTCCAGTTCCTCTTCCTTCACCTCCGCCGACTTGCGCCAGTAGGCGTCGTCCTCATACATGATGGACGACTGCGGGTTTTTCTTCACTTTGTTGGCATACCACAGCACGAAGATGATACCCACCACCGTCAAGATAGCCCAGCAGATGGCACGGTAGCCAATGCCCGTGAAGAGCGGGATGCCGGCGATGCCCTGTGCGATGCCGATGGTGAAGGGGTTGAGCATGGCACCCGAGAAGCCGATGTGTGCTGCCACATACACCATGCAGAGACCCACGATGCTGTCGTAGCCCATTGAGACCGCCAAAGGAATGATTATCAAAGCAAAGGCAATGGTCTCCTCACTCATGCCGAACACGCTCCCAAAGAGGCTGAACAACAGCATAATGAGGATGATAACAACATTATTTACTCCTATCTTGCGCATTAACTTCCAGCGTTCGAGGCGTTTGGTGAACTTCAGGAACGACATGATGCCCATATCGATGGCCTTGCTTTTGTTCATGATCCAAAAAGCGCCACCGATGATTAAGATAAAGACAATGATGTTGCCTTGCTTGACGAAGCCCTTGTAGAACGCCGAAAAAACCTGCCAAGTCTGTGGCTCCGCATGGAATTCGGCGGTCCCTGAGCCTGTCGAAGGGCCGCCTTCGTTCAACTCATCCAAATAATGAAAAGTCATCACCGTCTCATCCCCGACCTGCTCCGTGACATATTTCCCCGGCGGGATAATCCACGTGAGCACCGCCGCGATGACGATGATAAAGAAAACTATGACAAAGGTATGTGGAACTTTGCGTTTTTTCATGGGCAATCGGATTGAAGCCACAAAGATATTGATTTATTCCTTATTTTTGCGCCAATTATCAAAATCAACAAGAAAAATGAAGAAGATTCTGACCCTCTTATCGCTGGCTCTCGTCATGGCTTTTGTCGTGCCAGCCCAAGCACAAGAAAAGAAGATGTTCACTCCTGCTGACGCTTCCTACAACAACCGCAGCCTCTATGCCCAACGCCCCAACCAACTGAAATGGATCGGCAACTCCGAGATCATGATGCAGGTGAAGGACAAAGAGATCGTTACCATGATGCCTGGCAGCAAGAAAGAAGCCACCTTCCTCACCGTCGACGAGCTGAATGGCTTTACCAAGGGTGAAGGCGTCAACGACCTGACACGCATTCCCCAGTTAACCTGGATTAACGACTATCAAGCCTATTTCTATGCCTTGGGCGATAATGGAATCACGCTCAACAAGATGGACATCAAGCAAAAAAGCATTGAGGCCGTCACATCGATTCCCTCAGGTGTTGCAAACCAGAATATCTGTGAGTCCACGCTGAATGTAGCTTACACCATCGACAACAACCTCTATGTGGCCAAAGGTAACAAACAGATCCAAATCACCGACAACCCTGAAGGTGTGGTGGCCGGACAGAGCGTGCACCGTAACGAATTCGCCATCAACGGTGGCATCTTTTGGTCGCCCGACGGCAAACAACTCGCCTATTACAGCATGGACGAGCGCATGGTGACCGACTATCCCCTGGTCGACATCACGGAGCGCATCGCCACGGCCAAACCCATCAAATACCCCATGGCGGGCATGACGAGCCACCAAGTGACGCTGCACATCTACAACATCGCCACGGGTAAAGAGGTTGTCGTCAAGACGGGTGAACCTGCCGAGCAATACCTCACCGCCATTACTTGGAACCCCGACAACAAGCGCATCTATATCGGCGTGCTCAACCGCGAGCAAAACTACCTGAAGTTCAACGAATACAGCGCCATCTCGGGCGACTTCATCCAAACCATCTTCGAAGACCGCGACGAGCAATATGTGGAACCCCAAGGTCCCGCTTACTTCCTGCCCAACAACTCCGATCAGTTCATCTGGAAGGCCCAGCGCGACGGCTACTATCACCTCTATCTTTACACCATCAGCAAGAAGACCGTGAAGCAACTCACCCATGGCGACTTCGTCATCACCGACTTCAACGGCTTCTCAAAAGATGGCAGCAAGATCTATTACCGCTCCACCGAGGTCAGCCCGCTGGAACGCCACTGCTACATGATGGACATCAAGAGCGGTAAGGTGACCCAACTTACCAAAGAACACGGCACCCACGACATCGTGCCTTCGGGCAACGGAAAGTATTTCCTCGATTTCTACACCAGCACCGATGTACCTTACAACGTGGACATCATGGATGCCAATGGCAAGTTTGTGAAACGTCTGCACCAAGCCGAGAACCCGCTGAAAGACTATAACATTGGCGAGACCACCATCGGCACGCTGAAAGCCGAAGACGGTCAGACGCTCTATACCCGCCTCATCAAGCCCTATAACTTCGATGCTTCGAAGAAATATCCCGTCATCGTTTATGTATATGGTGGCCCTCATGCCCAACTCATCACCGATGAATGGACGGCAGGCGCTGGCATCTACCTCAACTACCTCGCTCAGGAAGGCTTCCTCGTCTTCACCCTCGACAACCGTGGCTCCGCCGACCGTGGCGAGGCCTTCGAGCAGTGCATCCACCGCCAGTGCGGCCAACTCGAGATGCGCGACCAAATGGTGGGCATCAATTGGCTGAAGACCCTCCCCTACGTCGATGCCGACCGCATCGGCAGCGACGGCTGGAGCTATGGTGGTTTCATGTCGACCTCGCTGAAGATCAACCACCCCGAGGTGTTCAAGGTGAGCGTGGCAGGCGGTCCCGTGCTGGATTGGAAGTACTATGAGATTATGTATGGCGAGCGTTACATGGACACGCCCCAAGAGAACCCCGAAGGCTACGAACTGACCAGCCTCGAAAACAAGACCGACAAGCTAGAAGGCAAGCTCCTGATGATTCACTGCACTACCGACCCTGTGGTGATGTGGCAGCACAGCCTCGTCTTCGTCGAGAACTGCATCCACAATGGCAAGCAACTGGATTATTTTGTCTATCCCGGCCACGACCACAACGTCTACGGCATGGACAGGGCGCATTTGATTACTAAGATTACTCAGTATTTTAAGGACAACCTTTAATGAAAAAAAGCCTCAGCATGCTGAGGCTTTTTTCATATTGTTTCTATCGCACCACAAATTTCCGCGTCTCGCCAGCAACGGTGACGAAATACATACCCTCAGGCAACGACGAAACATTAATTTGCTGGTTTTCGGACGTGATTTGACCCGAAAGGATTGTTTGGCCCATTAGGTTGGTAATTCTGAATGCGGAATGATGAATGCGGAATGCGGAATGATGAATGGTGAGAACATCGTTTGTAGGATTAGGATAAACCGTAAAGGTCCCTGCGGTCTCTGAGCCTGTCGAAGGGCCGCCTTCTTCAACCCCATACCCTTCCGGCACCAATTGCACATCCTGCACCAAGGTCTCTAAGTCGGCCACCGTCAAGGTGAGGGTCTTGGGGTAATAGCCCTCGCAAGAATACGTCACCTCGTAGGTGCCACCTTTGATGGGACGATGGTAGTCGCCAATAGGCAAATGACTACTGACGGCAGAACCGTGATGATCGTGGGTGAGAATGGTGACCTCTGCCTCCAAAGGTGCACCAGAGACCGAATCCGTCACCCTGCCATGAATTCCATAGAGGCATTGCTCCAAGTAACGCAACATGCTTTCGTGGTTATAGGTCCAATACATGGGCATCGTCGACGGATTAGGCGTATAGGGGATGGAGCATTCGATGGTCACCTCGCGACATTGCTGGTAATAGTTCATGTAATCCTGTCGACTGCCGTAGATGGGATACCACACATAACCGTTGACGATGCCGTTGTCATAACTGCTCATATACAAAGTGTCATGCTCATGAGTCAAGTCGGCATATTCATGACACACCAATTGCCACCAATCGTCATCGGGATGCAGGGGTTGGTAGGTGTCCCAAGGATAGTTCATCACCTCGGAACCGCCGTGATAGTTCGCAGCCATGGTAAAATGATATTGCTCAGCGAGTTCCATCATCATCAGGGTTTCAGGTTGATATTCCTTGCCATCGGGATGGGGTCCGTTGTCAAAATCGGGGTAGTTGCGGTTCAAGTCTGCGTTGTTGGCGTTGTTGCGACGGGCGCCATTGACGGTGTTGTTGCCTCCGTGATAGGTACCATCGGGGTTGGTGCAAGGCGAGATGAAAATGTCGAGATGATCGAGCAGCGCAAGGATTCGTGGGTCGTCGCTGGTGCAAAGCTCGTCGATGAGGCGGAGCATGAGCATCATGCCTGTCAGCTCGTCGCCATGGATGGTAGAAGTGTAGAGGAACTTGGGCTTGCCGTCAGGCTCCCCGTTGTTGAAGCGGCAAAACATGAGCTTGCGACCGCTCGCCAATGTGCCCAAATCGAAGTAAGTGCACCGTTCAGGATAATCCTCGGCGTAATGCTTCATCATGTCCTGGTAGGCCTCATAGGTGGGATAGGCATCCCAATCGTAGGCCTCACGGTGAGAGCCGTCCCACATGGCATAATGCTCCTGCATGGAAGGCGGCATGAGCAGCGTGGGCCGATAGCCCATGGCAAGGAGTTGGCGGTACTGCTCTTCGTTGGCATAACAAATCAGATGGTTGCCTTCCAGTTTGTCGATGGAACAAAGGCGGGTAAGCCGCTCGGCCTCTTCACATTGTTGTAAAGGTAGGGAGAAGAAATATTCCCCTCGTGTGGCCATCAAGGTTTCGAGGTCGGTTTGGGCCTGGACACCCCCAAAAAGCCAACCAAGGATCAGGAACAATAGAAGGCGTTTCATAATTATCGCACCACAAATTTACGTGTTACATTTGCAAAGGTAATGAAATACATGCCTTGAGGCAATGATGAAACATTGATCTGTTGGTTATCAGCGGTGATTTGACCTGTCATTAGGGTCTGGCCCATGAGGTTGGCAATGCGGTATTCATTTGCCACTGGTAGAGACGTGCCATGGCGCGTCTCTACAAAGAGGACGCCGTCGGTCGGATTGGGATAGAGGTCGAATGGAGCAACGACTTGTTCATAAGTAGGTTCTTCAATCCCATGCAATTCATCATAAATCGCATCACAGTCCTCGTCGCCGTATTTGAAGACCAATTTGCTGTCACTCCAATAGCAACGCATACCTTCCACACGGATGCCGTCGCCGTTGTCCATCAGCCTTTCGGGGAAGAAACTGGTGAGGTGACCGATACCGCACACGATATTGCCGCTGAAAAGGTCATTGGGGTCGCTCACACTGAGCATCCTATAGGTTTGGCTCTTGTAGGTGACCATTTGCACAGCATCCACATGCATCACAAGGCTTTCCGTACCCACCTTGATTTCCCATTCATCGCCTTCTTCAGCCTCGTAATCATACAGCACGGTGAACTCACCAAGAGTCTTGTTCCACCAATACAACTTGCCATCGCGCTCGTAAACGTATTCACGTGTTACGTCTTGATGCAAATCCTTGTCGTAAAGCGTGTTGATTTTTACAAGGATATGCGTTGGCTCGTCTTGGATGATGGTGTCACCAGCCTGATAGAGGTATTGGTAGGTGATGCTGCCGTTGTCATTCTGGATTTCGTAGTACCATTCATGACGGATGATATCCTCGATAAAGTTTTGGAAGTATTCCCAATTAGGAGCAGTTTGATAGGCTTCCATGCTGCCCATCGGCACATGGATAGGAATTTCGGGGTCGTAGAAATAAACAGAAGCATAGCCATTGAAAGCTTGTTCATCCAGTTCTGGAGGGATGGGACTGTAGGAATAGATTTCGTTGAAACGAGTGTTTCTGAAGGCATGGTCTTCGATACGGGTGACTGAAGCTGGGATACGCAGAATTCCCGTAAAATTCTCACAACCCGAGAAGGCCGCTCCGCCAATAAAAGTCAGATTCTCGCTCAAGACGAGGTCGGAGAAATGACAGTCGTAAAAAGCCCATTCACTTAATGAAGTCACTGAGTTGGGTATGACCAAAACGCCAGTAAAACCTGAGCCATAAAACGTAGTATGTTGGATTTCTGTCAACGACTCGGATAGTTTGAGTTCACCCGTAAGGTTCAGGCAATGGTCAAAAGCCCTCAACCCCACTGAAGTTACTGTGTTAGGCATTATCAATGAGCCTGAAAACTCACTATTGGCAAAAGCAAAAATACCTATTGTGTTCAATGAATCGGAGAGGATGATCGTGCCCGAGAAATGGCATGATTGGAAAGCATAGTCGCCAATGGACCGGACGGAGTTAGGAATCACAAGGTCGCCACCGTCACCGGCACCGTGAAAGGCATTTTCCCCGATAGCCACAATATCATCGGGGATGACCGTGTTTTTACAACCCAAAAACAGCGTCTTGTCATCCCTTTTGATGATGGCGTTGTTTTCAGCATAGTATAGCGGATGGTTTTCATCAACGGTAATGCTTTCCAAGGCAGGGTCGTTGGTAAAGACAGATGGGTAAATGGTGGTCACGGAAACTGGAAGATGCAGTGACGTCAATGACGAGCAACTGCTGAAGGCATTATGGAAAATAGAGGTAAGGGTATTGGGGAAGCTTATTGAGGTTATGCCGCTGCAAGAGGTAAAGGCGTTGTGCCAAATGGTGGTTACACCTTCTTGCAATTCAACGACATTCAATCCTGTACAAGCGTAAAAAGCATACGTGTTGATGTCGGTGATACTTCCTGGGACGACCAGTGTTCCCGTTAAGCCGTCACATTCGTAAAATGCAGAAGCGTCGATAGCGGTCACGGTGTAAGTCTCACCTTCGTAGGTCACCGTTGAAGGCAAGGTCATGCTGCCTTGAGGCTTTTCGTAACCTTCCCAATAGTTACTCTCCCAAGGGTTTTCCGGCTCATGGGGAAAAGTCAATTTTACGGTCTTTTGTTCCTCGTCGGTGATGATGTAATAAAGTGTCTGACCTGTTTCGCATACGGCTGAGAAATCGAAGCGCTCTGTGGTGGGGGTTGGGTTAACGATCTCATCCGCATTGGCATAGCTCATGTAATTTTGGTCGACGCCAATATAATACAGGTGGTTGTCGAATCCTTTGATGAGCCATTTCATAGGCACGCAACAACCCGGAAGCGGCCGCACCCCATACATCCTTTCCCCTATATCGGTAAAATGCTCGCCATGATCAAGAGAATAAGACAAACCTTCGGTATAATCATCATCGTTATAGCTTATTGTATAGACGATTCCGTTATCAGAAATGCTAATGTAATTTGCCGCCAGCGCATAAAAACCAGGAATATACTCAAATCCGGAAAATTCATTGCCATAGCCTGCACAGACTACATTGCCTTCTGGGTCGAACTCCATATCCCGAATCCCAAAACCTTCAAAAGCGACAAGTTCCCAGTTTTGCATGTCCGAAAGGGTTGAATGGTATAGTCCATTGCCATAATAATACAAGCCGACATAGACATCGCCGTTTTCGTTGGCCAAAATATCGCTGATGCTATTATCCTCAAAGGAAGTGTCGTTCACGCCCCACGTAGTGCCGCCATCGGTGGTCCAAAAAACGCTTCCATATTCTGTTGATCCTAGTATGGTGCCATTATTTAAGGCATACAAATTCCAGGCCTTATCTCCAGCACTCAAAGGAATGTCTGAGGTATACTGCCAAGTGTCGCCGTAATCGTCAGAATACCATACCTTAAACGGATTGTCTTCGAAAACGAAAATCCTTCCTTCCGGGCTGACGCTGAAACAGTATTCATTGAAATAAAAGTCGTTGCCTGTTTCGTATCCCAAGACGATTTGGTAGGTTTCGCCTTCGTCTTGAGAGCGGCCTATCCCGCTGTAACCGCAATTGAAATAAAGGCTTCCGTCGGGAGCGGCGCCTAGAAAAACGGCTGATACATCGATGGGTTTCCAAATGTTTTGCGCCATGCCTCCAAGCGCGAAGGCGAGCGAAATCGCTAATGTTAATACTAATCTTTTCATGGTTGTATGTTTTTGATTGTTATCTTTTACCACGATTAACGCACCACAAATTTCCGCGTCCCGCCTGCAAAGGTAATGAAATACATGCCTTGGGGCAATGATGACACATTGATCTGTTGGTTATCAGCGTTGATATTGCCGGAAAGGACGGTTTGGCCCATCAGATTGGTGATACGGTAGGTTTGGTCTGGTAGAGACGTGCCATGGCGCGTCTCTACAAACAAAACACCGTTTGTAGGATTAGGATAAACCGTAAAGGCTCCTGAGCCTGTCGAAGGACCGTCCTCATCCACACCGTGTACCTCCGAATAAATCGCATCGCAGTCCTCGTCGCCGTATTTGAAGACCAGTTCGTTCTCCACCCAATAGCAGCGCATACCTTCCACACGAATGCCGTCGCCGTTGTCCATCAGCCTTTCGGGGAAGAAACTGGTGAGGTGACCGATGCCGCACACGATGTCGCCGCTGAAAATGTCGTCCGTGTCGCTTACATGCAACATTCGATAAAATCTGCCCTCGTATTCAACAATTTCCTCGGCATCCACATGCATGGTGAGCGTTTCCGTGCCGACCTTGGTGACCCAAGTGTCGCCTTCATGGGCACCAAAGTCATATAGCACGGTAAATTCTTCCAAAGTCTTGTTCCACCAATACACTTTGCCGTCGCGCTCATAGACATATTCGTGCGTCACGTCTTGATGCAAATCCTTGTCGTAAAGCGTGTTGATTTTCACAAGGATATGCGTCGGTTCGTCTTGGACAATAGTGTCGCCCGCCTGATAGAGGTATTGGTAGGTGATGCTGCCGTTCTCGTTCTCGATTTCGTAGTACCATTCGTTACCAATGGGGCTGAAGAGCATAGTGCCGTCAATATCAACACCGATGGCACCAAAATCCCCAATGGAAGTATGAACAATGATACTTGTAGACACAAAAGCATGAAAAGGGAACGGCTCTCTGCATTTTAGGCTGCCTCGCAAATAGTCGCCATAGTTTTCCAAGGTAACAGGAAGCGAGTCTTCGATGGTGATTTCAAGATAATCTGTACCTATTTCCTCGATTCCGGTAATCGTGATGGGCCCCGACCATTCCGCATTGACTAGGCTAAATTGGTGTGGCTCGTATGAATCAAGCCCATAGAAAGGCAGGTATGCGATCAGCCCAAAACTAATGGCGGCTTCGTCAATCATGAGGATGACTTCATTTTCGCCTTCGGTGGAAACGATGTGAATGGGAGAGACAATGTAGTCATTGCGTTTTGCCAAAGGCAAAATGATATTCTGAATGCCTGTTTTAATCTCAAACGCATCTCCAACTTCAAGAGTGACGGGCAAGACCTCCTCAACATTAACCAATCCATAGGCGGGGTCATAGTGACTGAGAGAGACGATGGTGTCTTCAGTATAGATACTTGAAATGGTGACCTCATGGTCGGTTTCATTCGTAATGGTAAAGTATTTTTGGTAGACGTACACATCAGTAACCCACAGCGTATCTGGCTCAATCACCAAACCGTCTTGCTGTATAGTCCCATCAATTTGAATATCATCAACGCAAATGGCAGATTGTCCAGAACAATAGTGGTGACGAATGGCTACATAGACCTCCTGACCGGCATAATCGGAAAGGTCAACGGTATAGTAGTACCAGTTGCCCTGACGGTTTCCCGCATCTTTAGCGGCTATGGTCCATTCCGACAAGAGCGTGAAAGCCAACGGGTCATCGTTGACTGTAGTTGAGATGGATACCCCAAAATGCTCGGCAGGGTAGATTTCATCCAAAGCACATGCATAAAAATTGATAACGGGCCAGTCTTCACTCAAAACCAATCGTGGAGAAACAAGATACTCGTTTGGTGCAAGGGAATCGCCTGTGGCATAGTCTTTGGAATAAGCCATCACCATCCCATTGGAATTGTAGCCCATGCCGCCAATGGAAGATTCCCAACAATGGCCGTCGCCGTCGCCATCGAGTGTGGTCCAGCCTTGAAGGGTACCGTCTTCAAAGTCGTAATGGAGGCTCTGCGCCACGCCGCCAAAAGCGAAGGCAAGTGAAATCGCTAATGTTAATACTAATCTTTTCATTGTCGTATGTTTTTGATTGTTATCTTTTACCACGATTAACGCACCACAAATTTCCGCGTCTCACCTGCAAAGGTAATGAAATACATGCCTTGGGGCAATGATGACACATTGATCTGTTGGTTATCAGCGTTGATATTGCCGGAAAGGACGGTTTGGCCCATAAGGTTGGTGATGCGGTAGGTTTGGTCTGGTAGAGACGTGGCGCGCCGCGTCTCTACAAACAAAACGCCGTTGGTAGGATTAGGATAAACCGCCAATCCTGTCGAAGGGGTCGAAGGTCCGTCCTCCACAATGCCATGCAGTTCGCTAATGACTGCGTCGCAGTCCTCGTCACCGTATTTGAACACCAGTTCGCCTTCATTCCAATAGCAACGCATACCTTCCACGCGCACGCCGTCCCCTTTGTCCATCAGCCTTTCGGGGAAGAAACTGGTGAGGTGGCCGATGCCGCATACGATATTGCCGCTGAAGAGGTCGTCGGGGTCGCTCACACGTAGCATCCGATAGGTCCTGCCTTCGTATTCGATTTCTTCAACTGCATCCACATGCATGGTAAGGATTTCCGTGCCGACAAAAATGTTCCAACTGTCGCCCACTTCGGCTTCATAGTCATACAACACGGTGAATAACCCCAAGCGCTTGTTCCACCAATACAGCTTGCCGTTGAGTTCAAAGACATACTCATGCGTCACCTCGTCACGCAATCCCTTGTCGTAAAGCGTGTTGATCTTCACAAGGATATGCGTCGGCTCATCGTTGATGATGGTGTCGCCTGCCTGATACATATATTGGTAGGTGATGGTGCCATTCTCATTCAGGATTTCGTAGTACCATTCAGGATGGCTCGGAGGTGTGATAGTAGTCTCATCGCAATCATATCCCCCTTCGTGATAAAGCATCTCGCCATCTTTAACATAACAACGAAGGTATTCTATCTCACTTGCATCAAACATTTCCAATCCATCACAAACATAAATGCTGGGGAACAATCCTTTCTCATAACCGATTCCCTCGATGATTTTCCCACTATAGTATTGAACATCCTCGTTAAACCTAACCCACTGCGTGCGATAAGTGTGTCCATTCCATGTCACGCTGCCAACGCTATCGACAGTCACCTGATGCGAACATTCACCCACTTCGTAATTCCACGATTCGCCCGCTTCGGCATCAAAGTCATACAAAACCGAGAAGGCGTTTGTGGTCGGGTTGAACCAATACACCTTGTTGTCTTCCTCGTACACAAATTCTCCCCCTTCATGCCCAGTGTCAACAAAATGCTGCGTGATGATGCTGCACTGTTGGCCTTGGATGATCGTGTCGCCGTCCACGAAAAACCTCTGATATTCAGGATGTGTGCCCCACGGGTTGAACACATCGAAATACCACTCCGCGCCTTGTGGAGCAAACGTCGCAGGCTCTCCATCGCTATTCATCACGCAATCGTCAAACTCCTCATTGTCCCAAATCAGGTTGCCGTTCTCATGGTAGCACAACAGATGGACAAACGCGCCGACCCAACCTTCATAGCCACTGTTCAAGAAGCCGTAAGTGCTACCCACACCTTCAATCCAGTATTCTTCTACTTCACCTGTGGTGCCATCGTCAAAATACATAGCCAAACCCAATTGTCGTCTCATGGTACCATTTACTTGAACTTGAGATTCTTCAAGCACAATCAACCGATAATCACTCCAACCTACACTAACAGTATCGCCCACGGTCAAATTGAAATCGTAAAGCAGCACCTCGTTTTGGTAGGATTGCTGCCAATACATGCGATAATACACCCTCTTGTCCTCTTCGCGAACCGCACCTGCAATTCTTTTGGAATCATACACATCTTCCTTCCAAACAAGTTTATAGTCCACTCCATCCAAGGTAATGTTATCTCTAATACTTTGTATTTCAGTAAAGTAATCATTCGGGTAGTTCATGGAAGCCATGTAAACCACATTCCATTTCTGGCGGTTGTTGTCCGCTTGGACCAAGGGGAAATAGTCAAGAAAATGTGGGTTCTTGTAAAGCAGTTCCTCATCTTGCCAAACCTCCACCAACCGGTATTCCGGCCCGTTGTCAGGCTCATCCTGAATGGGATACAACAGACTGTGGGTGCTTCCTATGCCTTCAATCCATTGGTAATCATAATAATTCCCATTGTCGCAGTTGTTGCTAAACCAAAGCACTTTCCTTGTGCTGCCGTTGAGTTGCATTTCGGCGGTATCGAATACGACATGAGGCGTTAGACCAATCGTCTGAAACACATCGCACACCGAAAGCGAGAAATCGTAAAGGGGATATTCGGTGTTTGCCTCACAATCATAATGCAAGGGCCACGGGGCATAAATGGCATCTACAAACGACATGAAATAGCATTTGCCGTCCTCGTCCTCACGAATACCGCCGAAGCACTCGCCTTCTATGGGATAGCCTAGATGAGCGCAATTGATGACTTTCTTGTAAGCCGTCTCGTTCACCACCGTATCGCCCTTGATGCCCAACTGGTAATAGGTGGAGTCCTCGTACATGGAGCGGTAGAACTGCACCCATGCCGTGTTTTCCAGCGGGAAACTCCCTAGGATATGATTCGCATCGCGAAGGCTCTTCCAATACTCTCCTCCTCCGTCGAAATACAGATGGTTGTCATATCCTTTGAAAAGATGAGGATTTTCGCCGCCTGGAGCGATGTCAACAAGGGGAAGATGCTCTCCTATCTCGGTGAAATGCTCGCCATGGTCGGTGGAATAAGAAAGAACTGCCTGAAGTCCCATGAAGTGAGGCGTGTACACAACTCCTTCATCGCTAATGGCCAAACTCGTTCCATCAAACAGATAGAAGCCCGGAATATGCTGGAAACCGACACTACTTCCATCGGCATTATAGCCACATGCCACCACATTGCCCTCGGGGTCGAAAGCCATATCCTTAATGCTAATACCTTCAAAGGCAACAAGTTCCCAATTTTGTATGCCTGACAAAGTAGAATGATAAATACCGACGATATTCATAATGTAATAGTCGATGCTGACATACACATCGCCGTTTTCATTGACCAAAAGATCGCTGACGGATTCAGAGTTTTCGAGAAAATCAAGAATCCACCCTTCCCATGTCACACCGCCGTCAAGGGTATAGGAGATTTCCCCGTTTTCAGCCCAAACCACCATAATGTCGTTGGTTGGGACGCAAAGACCTGCTTTATCAGGCATTGCACATGAGGAAATTGTCGTGGTTTGCTGCCATGTGTCGCCGCCATCGTCGGAATACACTACGGTCTGCTGGTTATCATTAAAGACACAGATTCTTCCTTCAGGGCTAACCGCAAAGCATGACGAATTAATATGACCAATAAAACCCGTTTCCTGACCTAATACAATCTGCCACGACTCGCCATCGTCTTGTGACCGCGACAATGTGCCATATTCACCATAGGCAAAGATGCTTCCATCGGGACTGGCACCCAATATTCCTGTGCCATTGATGGGCTTCCAAATGTTCTGCGCCATGCCACCAAGGGCAAAGACAACCATAATCGCTAATGTTAATACTAATCTTTTCATAGGTCTAATTATTTGATTGTTAATTATTTGATTTCGTTTTTTAACTACGGATTTTACGGATTATACAAATTCCATTTTGATGAATATTTTCGTCAAATCTGTGTAATCTGTAGTTTCTCATAAGATATTATTTGTTTTGTGCTTAAACTGCATTCACTATCTCCTCAAAGGTGCGGTTATCATCACCAAGGTCCATCTTCATCTGTTTTATGCGGGTTTTGCGTTTGTAGTAAGAGTCGGTCTGGGTGTCCAACAGGATGGAAATCACTTGGTTGGAGAAGCCGTTCTTGGAGAGGCAGCAGATGCGCACATCCCACTTGCTGAGTTTGGGGTAGAGTTGCAACAGCCGCTGCGAGAAGCCATCGAAGACCAAGTCCGTCAGGCTGATGAAGTCGTTCCAGTCGTTGTCGGTCAGCTCGAAGTTGAGCGAGTCGTTGTTCACTTCTTCCGTGAGAGCCTGCGCGGTGGTCATGATCTTATTTCGCGTCAAGATTTTCTGGATCGACATCAAATCCTTTGGCGGAAGCGACTGCTGGCTGCGGCGCAGTTCGTCGTTGGTGCGGATCAGGTTCTCCATGTTGCTCACCAACTCGTGGATGCGGTTCTGGTCGCGCTCCACCTGCCGCCCAAAGTGCTCCATCTCCAACTTGTGGTCGCTGATTTTCTTCCTCACAATCAGGAGGATGACGAGCAAGGCAATCACCGCCAAGGCGATAATCAGATAGAGTTTTAGGTCGCGGGTGCGGTGCAGGCTCTCCAACTCGCTCTGCTGGGCTTTCAACTCGTATTCCGCCTTGATTCTTTGCATGGTCTCGCTGGAGTGCTCCGCGTCGGCTTGCACCAGGTTATCAGAAAAAAGCGTGTGGTATTTCACCGCCTGCTGATAGTCACCCTCGCTGTAGGCGATGGCATAAAGCGTTTGATAGACAGACATTTTCAGCCCGGCACGCTCGCTGCGGAGGGCTTGGTTCAAGTAGGACTTTGCCTTCTCGTTTTCGCGCGAGTAATAATAAAGGATGCCCAAGGTCATGTGGGCGATGTCGGTGTCGTTGTCGCCGAGGCCGATTTCCAAGGCTTGGTTGACGCTCTCGATGCCTTTGGCGAAGTTGCCCGTCTCCATGTAGTAGTCACGACCCATCTCGAGATAGAGGTCAGCGAGCATGGCTGGGTCGTTGATGAAGGTGGCGACACGAAATGCCGAGTCGTAGTATTGCTTGGCTTGGGTATATTGCTCCTGCGCCCGCACCGCCCGACCGCTGTTGCGGTAGGCGTTCATCATGCCGGTGGAGTCGGCGGCCTGCCTAAAACAAGTCAGCGCCTGTTGGTGTTGCTTGAAGGCATCCTCGAAAAGGCCGTGTTTGAGGTACATGGCGCCGAGGTTGTCGCAGAGCTGGCCTTCCAACTGGATGGTTTCATCGGTTTTATTGGAACGCTGCACGAGTTCCAGCCCTTGCAGGAACTTCTCGGCGGCCTCCTCGGAGCGGCGTTGCTCGCGCAGTTGTATGCCTTCATTATATAAGGTTTGGGCTTGCTCAAGGCGCTTGGTTGGGCTGTCGCAGGAAGCCAGCGCGAGGCAAGTGATGGCTGTTAAGATCAAAGAGTGTAAAAACGTCTTCATGACTTTTTCGTTTTTGTCATCGCAAAAATATACAGAAAAAACGCTTGTCAAGAGGTATGAGGCTCCCCAGGGGGCCATGTCCCTACTTTTTTGGATTGTCCTTATAGGATTATGTTGAAAATCAATAATATAATAGTCAACCTCAAAAGCCAATGTCCTTACTTTTTTTGGCAATCATTGAGCGAAAATGAGGTCAAACAAAGAAAAAACCCCTGCCATAAGCAGAGGCTTTTTCACTATCTAATAATCTTAAATGGAGAGCTAAAGGGTCCTTGAGCCTGTCGAAATCGCAGATTCAACGAAGTTAAAGGCCCTTCTTGTTTGAACCGGCCCTTCGACCCTTCGATTGGTCTCAGGGACCGCAGGCTCAGGGACCTTGCTTTTTAGAAATACAGGTCTCTCTCGCCCTTCTTGATGCGCTCGATGCGGCTCTTCAGCTCGTCCAAGAACTTCGGGTCGACGTTCTTGAAGTTGTTCTCGATGCACTTCCAACCTTTGGCTGCGACTTCGGGCGTGGCGTAGTCCACCAAGTATTCGCTCAAAGTGAGGATAGCATTCGGCGTGCAGTAGCGCTTGATGAAGCCCGGCACACTGAACTCCATGAAGTGTTCACCCGTGCGACCCAGACGGTAGCAGGCCGTGCAGAAGCTCGGGATGAAGTCGTGGTCGAGGAGCTTGTCGATGATGTCGCCCAACGAACGGTCGTCACCAATCTTGAACTGCTCGCGGTGCAGGTTTTGGTCTTCTTGCTTGTCGCTGTTCTTCTCCTCTTCCTCGTGGTGGTATTTGTAGTCGCCAATCTGCAGGTTGGTGCCGCCGTCGATTTGCGAGATGCCGTATTCGATGGCCTTGGCGCGGAAGGCGGCGTCCTCACGGGCGGTCAGGATCATGCCCGTGTAAGGCACGGCCAGACGGAAGATGGCGATGATCTTCTCGAAGGTGTCGTCGTCAACGAAATATTTCTTGTCGATGTTCAAGCCCGAAGCGTCTTTGATACGCGGGAACGAGATGGTGTGCGGACCCACATTGAAGCAAGCCTCCAAGTGGTTGGTATGACGGATCATAGCCAGCACCTCATAACGCCAGTCGTACAAGCCAAAGAGGATACCAAGGCCGTTGTCGTCGATACCAGCCTGCTGGGCGCGGTCCATTGAGGTCAGGCGGTAGTTGTAGTCGCCCTTCTTGGTATTAATGGGGTGGTATTCGTTATAGATCTCGGGACAATAGGTCTCCTGGAAGATCTGGTAGGTGCCGATGCCTGCCTCTTTCACGATGCGGAAGCCTTCCACATCCAAAGGAGCGGCGTTGATGTTGACGCGGCGGATGCTGCCCTTGCCTTTCTTGGTGGCGTAGGTCACCTTCACGGTGTGGGCGATGTACTCGGGCGAGTATTTCGGCGACTCGCCATAGACGAGGATAAGACGCTTCTGGCCATCGTCCTCAAGAGCCTCCACGTTGCGGATGAGTTCTTCATCGGTCAGCGTCGTGCGGATTTGTTCCTTGTTGGAGGAACGGAAGCCGCAATAAACGCAGTTGTTGACACAGTAGTTGCCCACATACAAGGGGGCAAACAGCACGATGCGGTTGCCGTAGATGCGGCGTTTCAATTCGCGGGCGCCTTCCTTGATCTCTTCCACCAGTGCGGGGTCGGTGGTGTTGACGAGGACGGCGGTTTCC
Organism: uncultured Bacteroidia bacterium; assembly: GCA_902786745.1. GTDB lineage: Bacteria > Bacteroidota > Bacteroidia > Bacteroidales > F082 > Limimorpha. The sequence goes on along the minus strand of CADADR010000011.1, from coordinate 37,926 downwards.
TCCATCGTCAGGCGGTTCTTGTCCAACGACTTCTGGATGATTTCATGCACACGTTCAGGAGTGCTCTTGGTGTTGTTGATGTAGTCCCAAATCTCTTCCGAGGAGATAAACGGGCGGTTGGGCTCGTCGGGGATGCGACATTTTTCGGGATGAAATTGCATATCAGTTTTTAGTTTTAAGTTGTTCAGTTGTCAGTTGTAGGGCTGTCACACTGTGGCAGCCGTACATTTTTAATTATACACGTTTTTCAGCAGCGCCGACTTCACCTCGATGCCTTCGATGCGACCCAACTGGCCCGTGAGGGAACCAATCTCATCGGTAGTACCTTCGAAAATGACGGAAATGATGCTATAATTGCCACGGGGAAAGCCTTGGCGGCAGATGATGATGCCTGCGTGACGGGATAGCACCGCGTTGACTTGTGGCGCGGCTTCACGGTTTCCCACATAAATAAGGACTGAGCCTATTCTCCTTTCCATTTGAATGTCCTCCGGATCAGATGATTACGATTCCCGCAGCGGCCTTGATGTCAACGCATTGTCTTCATCTCAGCGTGGTGCGGCTTGATTTAGCTTCGCTGAATCTTGCGATTTGCGGCTGCAAAACTAATGATTATTTTTGTTTTGGAAACAAATCTGCCGCAAATCTTATAAAAATATTAGTACTCTACCTTGTCTTGTTTCTCCTCCCAGGCGCGGAAGGTCTCGAGAGCCTCGTCGCGGAGCAGAGGGATGAGCGGCACGGCGCGTTCTTCGACATGCTGTTCCAGTTCCTTGTAGATGAAGTCATCGGCGAAGTCAATGGCGGCGGCATCTTTTTTCGTGTTACCGTAATAGATCCGCTTGATATGCGCCCAATAAATGGCGCCGAGGCACATGGGGCAAGGCTCGCATGAGGTGTAGATGACACAGTCCGACAGGTCGAAGGTGCCCAGTTTGCGGCAGGCTTCACGGATGGTGTTCACTTCGGCATGGGCGGTGGGGTCGTTGTCGCGGGTGACGCTGTTGGCGCTACCGGCAACGATTTCGCCATCTCTCACGATGACGGCCCCGAAGGGACCGCCACCGTTTTTCACACTCTCGTCGGCGAGGCGGATGGCCTCGCGCATGTATTCCTTATCTTGTTCTGTGATTCTCATGGTTGTTTGTTATGACAGGGGTTGAAACCCCTGGTTATTGTCCGTCGTCCCTACGGGACTCCTTATTTTCTATATCGAGCTTCAAGCTCTGCACGGTATTTGTCGGCAATCTCCTTGGCCAAAGCAATACCATCACCTTTTGGCTCTGCGCTGAAGGTGCCAAGACGCTCACGCCACCACTGGCCTTCATACTTGCAGATGCGCTCGTGGTAGGCCTTCTCATCGAAAGGTTGGCCAGCCTCAATGGCGGCATCCACGTCCTTGAAGAATTCCTTCCAACGATAAGCATAGTAGGTTGCTGTGAGACCCGCCCAGGCGCGGCTGGCGTATTCGTTGAGCAATGCGTCTTCCTCGCCCCAAGTGGTGATGATGTTGCGGGCATTGCTCTCAAAGTAGTCTTTGTCTTCTTCTGTAGTGCCAATGGCTCTCGCATCACGGATCCAACGACCCACAAGGAAGGCGCTCTCCGTTGCCAAGATGGCATCTGTGTCGTCCAAGATTGAGGTCATCGTCTGCTCAATTTGATGTACTTTCTCGTAGTCGCCTTCGCGGTAGGCCTTCACATAATCGGCGTAGAGGTCGCTAAAGTAGTTGCCCAGCAGCTGTCGCGTGATGTTCACCGCATCGAAATGGCGCGTGCGGGTATTGCAGTCGGCAGCCAGCAGCTCGTCCAAGGCATCCAACAAGGTGATATTGTTATACTTATAGGTCGGAGCAATGTAATATTGGCGGTATTCATCGATGTTGCCCATGGTCGGTCTTTGGTTGATGCGGACGGTCTGGCCCGGCGACGACACCTTATTATATACGCTGTCGGCCAGCAAGGTCCAAGCGGCCCTCATGTTCGGGTCTTCCTTGCCGCCACGTTGGTCAGCGAGACACTTCACCCACGCATCCACATCCTTGGTGAGCGGGTTGTCCCAAGCCTTCTCAAAGACATATTCATACATGAAGGGGTTGCAGTCGAAGCCCTCAAGCGTTGAGCCGATGCCGACAAAGTTGCCGCCTCCTTTGTCGAAGGCGCGTTCAATCCTGACATTCACTGTGTCAAGGTTGCCAGCCAGCATGGAGTTGCCGCCAAAGTTGCCAAGATAACACCAAATGTATGGTACGCCATAATAAGCATTGGTACGCTCCCACACGGGTTGACGTTCGCAGTAGTAGTCAAGCATGATGTGTCTGTCTTTCGGCATAGAGGTGATGTAGGCCTCGATGCGGTTGTCGACTTCCCAGTACTGACGTTCGTTCCAGAACAGCCAAGCCATCTCAAGCCATTTGGCCTCGGAGTCGGCGGCCTCAAGCGATTCGTAGACCTGACGGCTAACGCGCGCTAGATAATCAGGCTCCCAGCTCGGCGGGATGAGTTCGTTGAAGATGTCAATGCCATAGATATGGTCGGTGCCGTAGAACTCAGTCTGTTTGTCGATGAATTTCTTTTGGATCTCCGTATACAACGGGTCGAGCGGGTCGAGGAACTTGCACCAGCAGATGCTGTCGAAGCCTGCCCAATCACCCAAAGAGGCCAAAGGCGCTTCGGGATAAAGCCTTGTGATGCAAGGCGGCACGTGACCAGCAAAGCCTGGCAACACGGGTTTCATGTTTAGTTCACGCTCACGAGCCACGATCTGTTTTTGGAGTTCCTTTTGGTTCTCGAGCCACGACATAGGAAGCGGTCCACCCCAGCGGTCGATGTTCTGCATACGGTGCCAAGGCAGATGCGCCGGACCCGTGAAGTAGCTGCGGATCTCTTCATCGGTGAGGCCGAAGTCGCTCCACACCTCATACCACACGCTCTCCTGTCCCGTGATGGCCAAGGGCAAATTAATGCCATTGAGTGCCATCCAGTCGATGAAATGCTCCCACTGCGACCAGTTCCACCAAGGCAAGGTGTAACCGAAGGTGCAGTAGTTGAGGAAGAAACGGTCGGGCACGCGGGCGCTCAGGCTGACCTTCTCGGGTACAGCGGGCATGGTAGCAGGAATCTGCAGCGCCTCTTCCTTGAACCAAGAGTATTGTGCCTTGCAGTAGTATTTCAGATAGTGGTTGAGGCCGACAGCCATGCTGTTGGCGTTGTTGCCACGAATGACGAGGTCCTTACCTTTTGTCTCAATCTCAAAACGGTCGACGGTGTCATTCTCAAGCCGTTCGAGGACGATGTTTTTGGAGTACTCAGGCACGACACGGTTCACCAATCCACGCATGGAGATGACTTCGGGGTCGGTTTCAGCCTTCTTTGTGCAAGAAAAGCAAAGCACAAGGCTCAGCAAGGTAATGAGGTAGCATTTTTTCATTGGATACGGGTTTTTATTTAGGGCAAAAATACAATATTTTCTCCATTTTCTTACTTTTGCATAAAAATCAACCTAATGAAAAAAGCGCTTCCTTTTATCGTCATCCTTATCGTCGTTTGCGTCTCATGCAACAAACCCGAGACGCCACAAGGAGGGGGTGAGACCCCTGAGCCCAACTACCCCACATATAAAGTTGGCGATTATTTCCGCAACGACACGTTGGAAGGCGTCGTATTCTATACCATTACCAACCATAATGGGCTGATGGTCAGCCTTGAAGAGACAAAGCTCCCTTGGTGTGAGCCTGCCTATATCGTGTGTGAGACAGGGGCCACCAATCCATACGAAGGATGGAACAACACCAACATCCTCATGTCCATCTATGACCTTTACTATTACCCCACTATCGACTGGAGTTATCAGCGAAACACATGGCATCTGGTGCATTATCCGCATCGTATGATCAACCACAAACAATGGTATGTGCCTTCGAGTACGGAATTGCGCTATCTCTTGTTGAACCAAGAGGCCGTGAATGCCACGCTCGACTCGTTGGGATATCCCACCTTGGAGGACAAGACCTATTGGTCGAGTACCGAGACAGGCACACGTGGGGCTGCAGCGGTTCGTCTGCAGGACGGACAAATCGTCATCAGCGATTCATTGAAGACGCTCGCGTTTTATGTGAGGGCGATACGGGCTTATTGATTCTTCTTTGCCACGGGGTCGCAAGTCAAACCGATACCCAATTTCTTGAATATCTTCTGGTCTACTTCGCTGAGCATCACGGTACTATGCACTTGGCAACCTTTCAGTTGAGGCAGGCACTCCAAAGCTTTCTTGCAGTTTTCGTCCCATAGGCTGAGCATGGAGAGGGCTACAAGCACCTCGTCGGTGTGCAGGCGCGGGTTACGGCCATGCAGGTAATTCACTTTGGTAGTCTGGATGGGCTCAATCATGGCTTGAGGGATGAGTTTCACCTCATGGGGTATGCCCGCAATGTGTTTGGTGGCGTTCAAGATCAAGGCAGCGCTGGGACCGAGCAGGTCGCTGGTATGGGCGGTGATGAGGGTGCCATCTTCCAACTCGATGGCGGCTGAGGCCACACCTTCCTTCTCCTTTCTCTCCTTGGCGGCGATGGTGGTCTTGCGCAAGGCAGTGGTGATTTTGGCCTGTTTCATCAGCAGGGCAATCTTATTAACCTCGTTTTCAGAGCCTTTACCCTTGGCCAGGTTACACAAAGCAGTATAATAACGACGAATGATTTCCTGTTTCGAGGCCTCACAACACACAGCGTCGTCGCTCAGGCAGTAACCTACCATGTTGACGCCCATGTCGGTCGGCGACTTATAGGGATTCTCACCATAGATGCTCTCAAAGATGGCATTCAGCACAGGGAAGATCTCGATGTCGCGGTTATAGTTGACTGCGGTATTCCCATAGGCTTCCAGATGGAATGGGTCGATCATGTTGACGTCGCTAAGGTCGGCAGTGGCAGCTTCGTAGGCCACGTTGACGGGGTGCTTCAGCGGCAGGTTCCACACGGGGAAAGTCTCAAACTTGGCATAGCCAGCCTTGATGCCACGCTTGTTCTCGTGGTAGAGTTGACTGAGGCAGACGGCCATCTTGCCGCTACCAGGACCAGGAGCAGTGACTACCACCAAAGGACGTGTTGTCTCCACATAGTCGTTGCGGCCGAAGCCTTCCTCCGAGTCGATGAGGGCCACGTTGTTGGGATAGCCTTCGATGATACGGTGGTAATACACCTTAATGCCCATGCGCTCTAGACGTTGACGGTAGGCATCGGTGCTGGCCTGACCGTTGTAGTGGGTGACCACCACAGAATTCACCACGAAACCACGGCTTATAAACTCCTCGCGCAGACGGAGCACATCCACATCGTAGGTGATGCCCAAGTCACCGCGCACCTTGTTCTTCTCAATGTCGACAGCGCTGATGACGATGATGATCTCAGCTTCGTCAATCAATTGGGAGAGCATTTTCAGCTTACTATCGGGCTGGAAGCCAGGCAGCACACGGCTGGCGTGGAAGTCGTCGAAGAGTTTGCCGCCGAATTCGAGATACAGTTTATCACCGAATTTTGCAATGCGGTCTTTGATGTGTTCTGACTGGATTTTGAGGTATTTATCGTTGTCGAACCCGTATTTTTTAGTGGTTTTCATGGTGCCTAGGAATTAAAAATACGGGATGCAAAGATAGGAGTTTTTGGAACACCAAAGACAATCTGGAACAAAAAAAGTCGCCCCATTGGAGCGACTTTTTGACGTTTTCTTGTCTTTGCTGGGTTTACCATGCGAAGAGCGGATAATCCTTCATCATCTTGTTGACCTCGGCGCGGACGGCGTTGATCTTGGCCTCCGAAGCGGTCTTGGTCTCAGGATTGATGTCGCTGATGACGTCGTCAATCAATTCGACGATGACGGCCATCTTGTCTTGTTTCAGACCACGGGTGGTGATGGCGGGCGTGCCAACACGCAGACCAGAGGTCAGGAAAGGCGAACGGGTGTCGAAGGGCACCATGTTCTTGTTGACGGTGATGTCGGCAAGGACAAGGGTGTTCTCCACCATCTTACCGGTGATCTCCGGGAACTTGCCGCGGAGGTCGATCAGCATGGAGTGGTTGTCGGTGCCACCGCTGATGACATCGTAACCTTTATCCATAAATGCTCTGGCCATGAAGGCGGCGTTCTTTCTCACCTGCTGGATGTACTCCATGTACTCGTCGCTGAGGGCTTCGCCGAAAGCAACGGCCTTGGAAGCGATGACGTGCTCCAGAGGACCACCTTGGATGCCCGGGAACACGGCGCTGTTGATCAAAGCAGACATCATCTTCGTTTCGCCCTTCGGGGTCTTGCGGCCACGCGGGTCTTCGAAGTCATGACGGATAAGGATCATGCCGCCACGGGGACCGCGGAGGGTCTTGTGGGTCGTGGTGGTGATGATGTGGCAGTACTCCAGCGGGTCGTTGAGCAGGCCCTTGGCGATGAGGCCAGCGGGGTGGCTGACGTCGGCCATGAGGACGGCGCCCACTTGGTCGGCGATGGCGCGCATGCGCTTGTAGTCCCAGTCACGGCTGTAGGCCGAAGCGCCAGCGATGATGAGTTTTGGATGGCATTCGAGGGCGATCTTCTCCATCTCGTCGTAGTCGACGCGACCGGTTTCCTTGGCCACGTGGTAGGCGACGGGCTTGTAGAGAATACCCGAAGCGTTGACCGGGCTGCCGTGTGAGAGGTGACCACCGTGCGAGAGGTCGAGACCCATGAAGGTGTCGCCGGGTTCAAGCAGGGCTTGCATCACGGCCATGTTGGCCTGTGCGCCCGAGTGGGGCTGCACGTTGGCGAAAGTGGCGTTGAACAGTTGGCAGGCGCGGTCGATGGCGATTTGCTCGCTCTGGTCGACGATTTGGCAGCCGCCGTAATAACGTTTGCCAGGATAACCCTCGGCGTATTTGTTGGTCATGACTGAACCCATGGCTTCCAGTACTTGCTCGCTGACAAAGTTTTCAGAAGCGATGAGTTCGATTCCGTGCATCTGACGCTCTTTCTCTTGGCGAATCAGATCAAAGATTTTTTCGTCTCTTTTCATGTTGAATTATGTTGATTGTTTATGTTAATCGTTGGAGCTGCAAATTTGCAAAATTTTATTGAGTCTACGACAAAAAATATAACTTTTACTATTTTTGTCGGCCTAAAACCGATAACTCCTATGAAAATCAGATTCTTTTTTGCCTTTTTGGTGCCATTGGTAGTGGTCACAGCCTTTTCATGCAAGCCACAACAAAAACAGCAAAAGGCTGTTGAAGCGACCATCGACTATTCCGACACCGCTTATTGGTACAGCTGCGGCGACGAAAGCCATACTGCCGACGTGTTTTACGTCTATCCAACCGTCTCCACCATTTCTTTTGCCGACAACGACTCATCTTGGTTTGCCGACATCAGCCTGCCCGAAGTGCGCGAGGAAGCCAACGGCAACCAGCGGTTCAACAAAATGCTGTATGGCGAGTACAACTTCTATGCGCCTTATTACCGCCAGATGATCTTTGAGGCCTATCAACAGCCCGAAGCGATAGTGGATTCGTTGGCACAAATAGCGGCAAAGGATGTCAACGATGCCTTCCAATATTATATGGTGCATCACAACCACGGTAGGCCTTTCTTCCTGATGGGCCACAGCCAAGGCTCGCAGATGCTCATCGAATTGCTGAAAAACGGTATGGCCGAAGAGCAAAGGAAACAGATGGTGGCTGCCTATTGTATTGGGTATCACGTCAGTGCAGAAGAACTGGCTGCCTATCCAGAAGCTCTGCAACCAGCCACCGACAGCACGATGCAAGGTCTGGTTATCTTCAATTCCGTGACAGATACAACGGCTATAGGCATGGTTTCGCGTGGCGACGTGGTCGGCATCAACCCCACCACTTGGACGATGGCTACGGACACCATTACTGCTGAGTCCCATTTGGGCATGGCCAAATACAACGAGGCTCGCGACAGTGTTCTCATCGTGCCTTGCCCGACCAGGACTTATCTATACAAGCACAATACCGTTTGCCTCGACCTCGACCCTGAGATGGTCTTCATCCCAGCCTATGAAGAGATGTTTCCCAAAGGCAACCTCCATTTTGCCGACTCATGGCTGTTTGGTGGCAATGTGGTGAAGAATATGCAGTGTCGGTTGAGGAATTACAAAAATTGACTATTTTTGCGCCCAAATTAATACCTAACGATGAAGAATTTTGTTGAAGAACTCCGCTGGCGCGGAATGCTGGCACAGATCATGCCAGGCACGGAAGAACTCCTCCAGAAAGAAATGGTAACGGCTTACCTCGGCACCGACCCGACCGCCGACTCCTTACATATCGGACACCTTTGCGGCATCATGATGCTGCGCCATCTGCAACGCTGCGGCCACAAGCCCATCATCCTGGTGGGTGGTGCCACGGGCATGATTGGCGACCCCTCGGGCAAGAGCCAAGAGCGCAACCTGCTCAACGAAGAGACCTTGCGCCACAACCAAGAGTGCATCAAGGCCCAGGTGGCCAAGTTCTTGGACTTCGATTCGAAGGAGCCCAATGCCGCCGAAATGGTGAACAACTACGACTGGATGAAGGACTTCACCTTCCTCGACTTCGCTCGTGAGGTGGGCAAGCACATCACCGTGAACTACATGATGGCCAAGGACAGCGTGCAGCAGCGTCTCAACGGCACCGCCCGCGACGGCTTGAGCTTCACCGAGTTCACCTACCAGCTCCTGCAAGGCTATGACTTCCTATGGCTATACCAGCACAAGAATTGCAAACTGCAACTCGGTGGTAACGACCAGTGGGGCAACATCACCACAGGCACGGAGTTGATTCGCCGTACATTAGGCTTTGAAAACGAGGCCTTTGCCTTGACTTGTCCGCTCATCACCAAGGCCGACGGCAAGAAGTTCGGTAAGACCGAGAGCGGCAACATCTGGCTTGACCCGAAGCGCACCACGCCTTACAAGTTCTACCAGTTCTGGCTCAATGTCAGCGACGAGGACGCCGAGAAATACATCAAGATCTTCACCTCGCTGGATAAAGAGACCATCGATGCCCTGATTGAAGAGCACAAGAAAGACCCGGGCATGCGTGTGCTGCAAAAGCGTTTGGCTCAGGAGGTCACCGTGTTGGTGCACTCGCAGGAAGCATTGGATGCCGCCATCGAGGCCTCCAACATCCTCTTCGGCAAGTCGACCAAGGAAGGCTTGGAGAAACTCGACGAAGCCACCTTCTTGGACATCTTCGACGGCGTGCCGCAGGAGCACATCGCCCGCACCGACCTCGAAGCCGGCATCCCGATTGTCGACTTCATGGCCGTCAACACGCAGATCTTCCCCTCGAAGGGCGAGGCCCGCAAGATGACCCAAGCCAACGGCGTGAGCGTCAACAAGGAAAAGGTCACTTTGGACAAGGTGATGACCCCCGCCGACCTCATCGACGGCAAGTACATCCTTGTGCAAAAGGGCAAGAAGAATTATTATTTGGTTGTGGTGGAGTAATCACCCACATCTGTTATTCTAAATGGCCGTACTTTGCAAGTGCGGCCATTTTTTTCGTTTCAGACAATAAGAATACCGCATTTTAATGGTCTCCTAAACCAAAAAAAACATGGACAAACCAAAAAACTGATTTTTTATAAATATTTGAATGTCAATACATTGAAAATTTCAAAATCGAAATAGATAGGGACAAAACCGTTTTAGGGCTTGACAGATGGCTTTTTTGGTGTTTTTTTGAATAATTTTGCGTGCATAACACAGAAAATTTACATCAAAATATGAAAACAAAGGTATTATTTCTATTGGGCATGTTTTACACATGCTTTTCATTCGCCCAAATGCCGACTATCAAGCAAGGCCCGTTGGCCAAAGGCGTAAAACTCACCAATCAGGCCTTGTATATTGGAGAGGACGAGTCCTATTATTATTTCTTTGATTATTACAGTAAAATCACCCTCGTTAGTTTCGACAAAACCGATTTGTCACTTAAAACCGAGAAAGATTTTAAGGGTAAGATGTCAATGCGTTTGCTCATTTATGGCGGGATATATGGAGAGAATATCGAAGTACTAACTGTAAAGCATGAAGCTAAGGGCTATCGTCTTGAAAAACTCACGTTCAAAAAGTCGGACATGACGCTGACCTCGACAGAAGACCTCGGATTCTCGCCTTTCGAAGATGGGAAAAAGCATTTCAGCAATATGGATCCTGTCAAACTGAAGGAAATGCTTACGGTTTCCTCCAAGACCTCGCCCGATCAATCCCATCGTGCGTTGGTGCGATTGGACGAATGCCAAAATGGAGTTCCTGGTACATGGAAAATTGCAGTGTTGGACAATACAACGAATGCGACACTATGGAGCAGGGATACGGATTTTCATTTCCATGATTATGTCATTACCGATGATGGCAAAGTCGTTTTGGTGGGCTATTATCTCGCCGACTCCAAAGACAAGGCGGTAGCGGCTCTCGTGGTCATGACGAATGACGGTGAAGAGCTGATGTCGTTTCCCCTGCCCGTCAACATCGGGAGTGCGGAACTTACATTGAACGGCGACCGTCTTTGGGTTACGGGTTCCCTGAAAGGGGAGAAATACGGTGACTGGATGTTTTTGTTCAACAGGAATGCTGCCCTTTCAGGAATGTATGTCACCTTGTTTGATTTGAACGAACAAGCTGTCGTCACTTCTGACGAGTATCCTTTCACAAAAGAAGACGTAGGTGTATTGGTCAATGCCAAGGAAGGCAAGAACAAAAACAACGAGGTCCATTGGATAGACTTTTATCCTTTTCTCATGAATGATGGTCGTGTTTGTGTGAAAGGCGAGTATGACTATACGGAAACCATTAGCACGCATACGGGTGTTTATTATTGGTTCGGGAAAAAAGGATGCAACTTGAGCATGTTCGATACAGATGGAAAACTGCTATGGAAAAAGCCCTATAGGAATAACATTGTCGGTCCCCAAGAGACCGTCAATGATGCCGTGTTCGACTTGCAGGGCAATCTTTGCTATTATTCGATGGTTTGCAGCAAGTATGAATACTCTGAGACAGACGCTGCGGCCTCACAAGACCCGCGGCTGTTGCAGACCAAGCTCCGCGAGATCATCTTGGATCAAGAGGGTAATGAAACGGTGAATGTCATCGACGGCAAGGGCGAATTTGGCATTGCTGCCCAAAGCTATAATTCAGACAAGACGAAGCGGCTGTTTCTGCTGATGGAGCAAGGCATGATCAAAAGCGATGTGCGGTTGGTGGTGGTAGATTGACAGAACGATAAGAAAACGCTTTCCTCGGGAAAATTTGTAAAAGAATAAAAAAGAATCATCATGAAAAAAACAACCATCATCTTCTTTCTCGCCGCTTTGATGCTCATAGGCGGCAATGTCCAAGCACAGGGCAAGAAGAAAATCCGTATCACCTACCGCAGCGCCAAACGCCTGGTGGAGAAAATCGAGGCCAACCCCAATGCCGAGACACTCTACCTCTTCCGCAATGGCCTCGACTCGCTTCCCGAGGAGATTGGACAACTGAAACACCTCAAGAAACTGGTGGTCAGTTCCAACCGCCTCACCTACATCCCGCCAGTCATCGGCGAACTCACCGAGTTGGAGTATATCTCCTTCAAACACAACGACATCAAGGCATTACCCCCAGAGATAGGCCAGCTCGAAAACCTAAAGCATTTGGAACTGGACTACAACGACCTGCAGACCTTGCCCAACGAACTGTGCGAGCTGAAGAACTTGGAATACCTCTCCGTCACGCACAACGCCCTGCATCACCTGCCGAATGACATCGGGAAATTGGAGTCGTTGGAGTTTTTCTACATCGGCACCAACCTGCTGCAGGAGCTGCCCGTCGGGCTGGCCCAACTAACGGAGTTGGTGGAACTGAATGTGGCAGGTAGTGGCGGCATGCTCGTCATCCCCAACCTACGCAACTGCCAACGTCTTGAAAGGCTTTACATCGACAGCACCACATTGTTCGATGCCTCCTTCAATCCTCGGACCATTTCGAGGTTGGAGATTTATATGGTGGGGGGATAAAGTAAAATGTAAACCTACTTGCACTTCTTTTGCTGGCGGGATGCCAGCAAAATGACCAAAAGGAGCCTGCCAAAATCCCTATCCAAAGCGGTAAGGAGCCTGCCGACAGCCTGAAAAAGGACTCGGTGGAGGCCTTCGATGAGCAAATGCAGCGGTGGAGGGTGCTGCATGGTGGGATGGGCAGGTGGGAGAGCGATAAATGAAATGTTGTAATCTGGAACTGCAACGTGTTGTAAAACAAAGAATTGGCTTTGCAAAAGTTTGTAATGGCCTTTGGACTTGAAAAAACAGCGATTTTTTGCTATACTTTTGTGGAACAAAATTGCAAAGCGAACAATTAAACTTTAATACAATGAAAAAATCTTTGATTATTGCAGCCTTGATGTGCTGCCTTGTGTCGGCCACGGCACAACAAACCAAGAACACAAAAAGAGTCAATAACACATTAGGCGTTTGCATGATGGGCAAGACGATGCAGTGTAACGGCATTACCGTGTCGTATATCGCTTCGGAACAAGGTGAGATGAGTTTTGCCTTCGGTGCGGAATATGACCGCGAGTATATGCTGGGGACGACGCCTCTCGGCATCGTGACGGGCATCCGCATGGAATACAGCCGCCCCTACGCCAAATTCGAGGAAGAGGGACAAACTCTCGAGGTGAAAGCCCACGACCTTACTGGGGTGATTCCTGTTATGTTGCAATACCATGACAAGTTGGGCGACCACACCGAGCTTCAGCTCTTTACGGGTCCAAGTCTGGATTTGGTGATTTTCCGCAAAACGGATGCTTCAGGAGTCATATCAGGAAGCGGCAGCTATATCTTTGGGAGTCCGCTTGAAAACAGCGGGAAACCCACATGGCATTGGATTGGTCTGTCGTGGAATTTCGGTATCGGAATCCAATATAACGACATCGCCTTCAGGATTTCGTCAGGTTATGGCTTGCTGAACCATTTCGACAAGGATTATACGGCGCAGTATATGGGATATCCTTTGCGCATCAACAAGCCTATTGTGGGGACGGTGATGTTTAGGCTGTAGTACTCAAGTACGACTAAAAGGGCTAAAGTTTGATTGTTAATAACTTATGAGAATTAGAAGGTTTTTCAGTTTGGTTTTTGTGGTGACCATCCTGCTGCTGGCGGGATGCCATCAAAGTGACCAAAAGGAGCCAACCCAAACCCTTATCCAAAGCGGTAAGGAACTTGCCGGCAGCCTGAAAAAGGACTCGGTGGAGGCCTTCGATGAGCAAATGCAGCGGTGGCATGTGTTGCATGGCGGGATGAGCAGGTGGGAGAGCGATAAGTGAAGGAGGGTGTATAACCTATCCACTAGAAAGAGATGTTTAGGTGAAATGAATAAACCACCCATCGCAAAACCATCGGGAAAGGTTGTTGACCATTGGAACACCCAAATAATTATTTTGCCGTTTCAGACAATAATATACTAGGTATAGGGGTTAGATTGACAATTAACCAAACCAAGCATTCATGCGAAAAACAATTCCTTTTTTATTCCTTCTGCTGCTGTCGTTGTCGGCGATGGCGCAGAAGCATTGCATCAGCGGCTATGTGATGGATGCCGCCAGCCGAGAGACCTTGATTGGGGCGACGGTGATTGACCGCAACTCAAGGCAAGGTTGCGCCACCAACAACTATGGCTATTATTCCCTGACCTTGAACGAAGGTCCCGTCGACCTGCAGTTTTCTTTTGTGGGTTATGACGCTGTGAACCAAGCGTTCAACTTGGTTGCCGACACCCTCATCACGGTGAAGATGAGTAGCAACATCCAGTTGCAGGAAGTCACGGTGGAGGCCAACCGTGCCACGGTGGGCGCCAACAATCCTCAGATGAGCATCATCGAGTTACCCATCAAGCAAATCAAAAGTATTCCGACCCTGATGGGCGAGGCCGACGTGCTGAAAGCCATCCAGCTGCTGCCGGGCGTGCAGAACGGCTCGGAAGGCTCGGCCGGACTCTATGTGCGTGGCGGCGGCCCCGACGAGAACCTGCTCCTCATGGACGGTGTACCGCTCTACAACGTCAACCACATGTTCGGCTTTTTCTCCGTCTTCAACCCCGATGCACTGAAAAACGTCACCTTATACAAAGGCGGTTTCCCTGCGCGTTATGGCGGACGTATCTCCTCTGTCGTGGATGTGCGCATGAAAGACGGCGATATGCAGAAATACCACGGCAACTTCAGCATCGGATTGATTTCTTCAAAACTCAACCTTGAAGGCCCGATTGTGAAAGATAAATTGTCGTTTAACCTGTCGTTTCGCCGCACCTATTCCGATGCCCTCACCAACCTTTATGGCCTCATCGGAAAGTTGGCCGACCCGAGCATCGACAAGTTCTCGTTGGGCTATTATTTCTACGACCTCAACGCCAAGCTCAACTGGAAAATCTCCGACAAAGACCGTCTGTATTTGAGTTGGTACAGCGGCGACGACAAGATCTACGCCAATGTGAAATGGGACTATACCTATGAGGACATGTACGCCGACCACGAGAAGCTTGGCTTGAACTGGAAATGGGGCAACAAGGTGGGCGCACTGCGTTGGAACCACATCATATCGCCCAAACTCTTCATGGATGCTTCGGCGAGCTACACCCAATACCGCCACGACCTCGGCATGGACCAAAACTACACCTACGAGCAATTCAAGCCTACCGCCTACACCTCGACCGATGAGATGGCCATGAACTTCCATTCGGGCATCCATGACCTCACGGCACGCACCGATTTCCATTACGCGCCCAACCCGAGGCACGACATCCGCTTCGGCGGTGGCTACACCTATCATTTCTTCCGCCCCGAGGTGCAGTCGATGAAGATCAACTTCACCGAAGCGGAAGCCAATACGGACACCGTGGCCAACACGGGCGACGTGCATGCCCATGAAGCCATGCTCTATGTCGAGGATAACATCACGCTGAGCGAAGCCGTCAAGATGAATGTCGGGCTGCACTATTCCGCTTTTGCGGTGCAAGGCAACTTCTACCACTCGTTACAGCCCCGTCTCAGCATGAGCGCCATAGTGGCGCCTCATTTCTCACTCAAGGCGGGTTATGCCTACATGACGCAATACATCCACCTGCTTTCCAACAGCAACATCACCATGCCCACCGATCTTTGGGTGCCCGTCACGGCACGGATTGCGCCTGAACGTGGACATCAGTTCTCATTGGGAGGCTTCTATGAGTTGCCCAACCTGTTCGACATCTCGCTTGAAGGCTATTACAAGCGGATGGACAATGTGCTGGAATACAAAGACGGCACCTCGTTCTTTGGCACCAGCCAAGGCTGGGAAGACAAGGTGAACCTGGGCAAAGGCTGGGCCTACGGTGTGGAACTGCTTGTGCAACGCTCCTTCGGCAAGACCACGGGCTGGGTTGGTTACACCTGGGCGCGTTCCATGCGCAAATTCGACCGCGAAGGCATGGAAATCAATAACGGCAATCCATTTCCTGCCAAATACGACCGTCGCCACGACTTCAGCATCACCGTGCAGCACAAGTTCAGCGACCGCTTCGATATCAGTGGCACTTGGGTCATCAGTAGCGGCAATTGCGGCACCTTGCCCACACAAGCCTATCCAGGCATTCCTATCACCTATTATTCACAATATGGTGGCAGTGTTGTCGGGACGCCCATCATCGGCTATGTGGAACGCAACAACTTCAGGATGCCCGTGTATCACCGCCTAGACCTCGGCATGAACTTCCGCAAGCAGAAGAAGCACGGCGAGCGCGTGTGGAACATCAGCATCTACAATGTCTACAACCGACAGAACCCCTTCATCGTCATTCGTGGCTATGACCAACACACGGGGCTGCCGCAGCTGCAGCAGGTCAGCATCTTCCCGATTATTCCTTCAGTTTCGTACAGTTATAAATTCTAACCATCATTGTAGAGACGTAGCGCGCTACGTCTCTACCAGCAACAACAATTCAAATGAAAAAAACATTAATCCCAATAATTTGCATGGTTCTGTTTTCAGCCTGCACCAAGCCTCTGAAATTCAAAGGCGAATATGTTGACCCAAAATTGGTTGTTAACTGCATCGCCATACCTGGAGAACCTATCATGGTGAAGGTTTACAAAAGTGACTTCGTTTTCGACACCATCACTGACTACGAAATGCCAGAGGGTACACAAGCCTTCCTTTTCGTAAACGGCGTAAGCAAAGGCGAGATGCAGCTGAACGGTGACACAACCTATTATGACTATCTGAATCCTCCTATGTTCTTTGTCAGTTATTATTTCACGCACGATTATGTGCCGCAAATCGGCGATGTGGTCAAAATCAGCGTCACGGCACCTGGGTTTGACGAGATAGAAGGCAGTTCGGAGGCTTTACCGAATGAGCCCATAGGTAGTTTTGAAGACGCCCGCATCACGAAATGGGACACCACGAGCGCGAGAGGCTATCGTGTTCCTGTGCCCGACAGCGACTCCACCATAACGGTTTGGCTGAAAGAATATCGAAAGCACCTCACCGTCACGATAGAAATCACCGACCCCAATCCTGGTGTGTTGGATCTTTATTGTCTTGAAGCATCTATGCGTACTGAAGGCGACTGGAGCTATCCCGATGGGCGGGAATACTACGACCAGCCCGCTGAGTTGAACCAAGTCTATTTCAACGACCCCATCATCGGCACCTCAACGGTGCAATTGGAAGACCAGTTCGGCATTGACGTCGGCTTGACTAACCGCTCAAGAAGCACCTTCAACGATGCCTCCTTTGACGGAGGCAGCTATCGCATGGAAATCCCCATGGTCACCAATACGCTTTTCAAGGCCAACGACAGCATCAATGCCTTCGTTGAAATAAAGTTGAGGCATTTGACCGAAGGGGCATACAATTACTACACCACCATCACTTCAGGCAATAGCCTGTCACAATACTATAGTGAGCCCGTTGGCGTATATTCCAATGTGAAGAACGGCTTCGGCCTTGTGGCTGGCAGCAACGACAAGGTGATTAGTTTTCCGGTTTGGTGATTATTTCTTCAGTGCCTCCTCGGCCTGTTTGATCGTGCCGCGCTCGCCGTTGACGAAGGCGACGACGAAGGCGTCTTTGTAGCCCAAGGCGCGCACCTCGGATTGGCGTTTCATGGCCGCATCCTTGCTGGTGAACTTGCCTGAGATGTAACGGAAAGCACCGTTGTATTCATAGACATCGACCTCTTTCACGCCGCTGAAGGCCTTGTCGGTAGAAGCCACTTTCTTGTCGCGGCTGGCAAACTGCACGGCGAAATAGGTGTTGCCGACATTGCTGCTGGTAGGCTTCTCGCTGACTTCGGGTTGGCCCGAGGTGTGGTTCTCTGCTTCAAACTCACGTTTGTATTCCTCGAAAGCGCGATAAAGCGCCAGCGCCATCTGGGTTTGGCCTTTCTCGGAGTTGAGAAATTGTTCTTCCTTAGTGTTGTTGATGAAACCCAATTCAACGAGAATGCTCGGCATGGAGGTCTTCCAAAGCACGAGGAATCCCGCCTGTTGCACGCCACGGTCGTGGCGCCCCACCTTCTGGGTGAATTGCTTCTGCACTTTGGCGGCAAGGTCGAGGCTTTGTTTTTGATACATGCTTTGTGAGAGCGAGAAGAGGATATAGGCCTCGGTGCTGTTGGGGTCGAAGTTGTCGTAAGCATCCGTGTTGTCTTCCAACAAGATGGCGGCATTTTCCTTCTTTGCTATGGCGAGGTTCTTCTCATTTTTCGATTCGCCCATGACGAAAGTCTCCGCGCCGTTTGCCGTAGTGCTGCCTTCAGTGGAATTGCAATGGATGGAGATGAACACGTCGGCATTGTTACGGTTGGCAATGGCTGCGCGTTCGCTCAACTCAACAAACCTGTCCTTATCGCGAGTATAGATGACCTTCACATCGGGTAGATTCTCCTTGATGTAATTGCCGAATTTCAAGGCAACGGCCAAATTGAGTGCCTTTTCCGTTGTCACCTTGCCCAAAGCTCCCGTGTCCTTGCCTCCATGACCTGCATCGATGACAATGGTTTGTATCTTCTCCCCTTTTTGGGCCATGGTCACAAACGGCATCAGAAAAAGCAGGATAAAAACACCAAATCGGAAAATCTTTCGTTGTATCATATTGAGTTCGTTCATTTATGCGCGAAGAAAAACTATCTTTGCAGCGGATTTCAAGTGTACAAAAGTAATTGTTTTCAATTTGTTAGAACGCAAAACATATAAGAATATTTTTCTACACGTAGCCATTTGCCTATTGGCAATGACCGTGGTTTTGTTTTGCAGTTGTAAGCAAATGTCTCATATTGAGAAAGATAAACACACTTCCGAACCACCCAAAGGCGATACTGCCATCACCCCTGTTCGTATCGTTGACACCATTCCTATCGTCTCAGATTCAGCACACCTTGATACGATTGCCACGTTCATCACCGACACGATTGCGCCTCTTGACTCGATAATACCACTAAAAGATAGCATCAACGAAGCCGACACGCTCCGATATGACACCCTGAAACATACGCGCCGCCACATCACGCCTCACCGCTCTGAGTCAGCCATCGAGACGAAGGTGATTTGCTCGGCAACCGACTCGGTGTACCGCGACATGGGCCAGAAGAAGATTTTCTATTACGGCAATGCCGAGGCCAAATACGACGACATCGTCTTGAAGGCCGACTATCTGGAATTCGACCTCGAGACCAGCACGTGCAAGGCACACGGCACCGTCGACTCATTAGGGAAAATACAAGGCCGTCCCGTCTTCACCCAAGGCGAGTCCACCTTTGAAGCTGTCGAGATGTCATATAACTTCAAGTCAAAGAAAGGCATCATCAGCAAGGTGTGGACGGAGGAAAGCGGTGGCTATCTGCATGGCGAACGCATCAAGCGCATGGACGACAACAGCATCAACATACGCTCGGGGGGCTACACCACCTGCGACCTGAAAGACCATCCGCATTACCAGTTCAAGTTCACCAAGGCCAAGGTCATCCCTGACGACAAGATCGTCACAGGCCCCATCTATATGACCATCTCCGACATCCCCCTGCCCATCGTGTTGCCGTTCGCCATGATTCCTAACACAAAAGGCAAAAAGTCGGGACTCATCATACCTACCTATGGCGAGTCGGCCAACCGTGGTTTCTACCTCGAAAACGGTGGTTACTATTGGGCCATCAACGACAACTACGACTTGCAGATCTTGGGCGACATCTACACCCGTGGTTCATGGGGCATCAAGCCGACCTTCCGTTACAACAAACGTTATCGTTTCAATGGTTCGATGGCCTTGGGCTTCGCGGTCAACAAGATCGGCACAAAAGGTGCAGCCGACTACCAGGAAAGCACCGACTTCAAGATCCATTGGACCCACAAACAAGACCCCAAGTCGCATCCGCGGCGCAACTTCTCTGCCGACGTGAACATCGTGAGCTCCAACTTCAACAAATACAACGCCCAGACTGCCACCGACCAGCTGAGCAACACCTTCAGGTCGAGTATCGCCTATCAAACCAACTTCGCTGGCAAGGTCTATCTCACCCTCAACGCCAGCCACAGCCAAAACACCTTGACACGACAAGTCACCGCATCACTGCCTGAGATGACATTGACCGTCAACACCTTCTATCCCTTGAAGAACGTCGGCAAGGCGGGCAAGAAACACTGGTACCAAAGTCTGAGCATGGGCTACACAATGAACGGAAAGGCATATATCAACGATGCGGACACTGCGCTCTTCCGCGGCTTCACCGACGACTTTAGCGGTTGGGCCCGAACGATGATACGCGACCATGTGCAAACCGGCATCTCGCATAGGATTCCCATCAACGCAACCATCAAGCTGTTCAAACACTTCTCGTGGACCAACAACCTGACCTTCAACGACTACATGTACTTCAAACGCATCGAGCAGCAATGGGTTCAGGACAGCGTGCAGACCGACACCATACACGGCTTCCGCAACTTGGTCGACTTCAGCGCAAGCTCCAACCTCACTACCAAGATCTATGGTATGGTCAACTTCGCCAATGGTCCCATCCGCGCCATCCGACACGTGTTCACCCCCACCATCGGCTTCACCTACCGTCCCAACTTCAGCGACCCGAAATGGGGCGTATACGGTTCCTACATCGATGGCAACGGGGACGAGAAGACCTACAACAAATTCGTAAATGCGCTCTATGGCACACCGTCGCAAAACCAACAAGGACTACTGACCTATAGCTTGGGAAACAACTTGGAAATCAAAGTGCCCTCGCGTAGCGACACCATCACCGGTATCAAGAAAATCCCCATTCTGGAATCCTTCAGCATCTCCGGCAACTACGACATCACCAAAGACTCCGTCAACTTCTCCCCCATCTCTGTCAATGGGCGCACCACTTTATTCAAGAAATTGGGCATCAATTACAGCAGCTCTTGGGACCCCTATGCCGCCGACTCTTTGGGCCGACGCATCAACCGTTTCGAAGTCATCGACAACGGACGGCTGTTCCGAAAGACGGGCTCGTCGTGGCGATTTAGCCTGAATTACAGCTTCAACCAAAACGACCTCAAGAAACTGCAAGGCAAGAAAGGGAGCCAAGACCTGCGAAACGAGATCAACCAGAATGCCCGACAATCGGGCATGTTCGACCCCGATGAACTCGATGAGATCCTTGGCAATCCCAATGCCTACATAGACTGGACCACTCCCTGGTCGCTCTCGCTCAGCTACAACCTTACCTACACGACATCCTTAGCCTACGCCGCCTTCATGGGTATTGCCACCAACACTTACGTGCATACCATAGGCTTGAATGGCGACATCAGCCTAACACCCAAATGGAAGTTCACCTTCTCGACGGGCTGGGATTTCGTCAACAACAAGATCTCCTATACCAACCTCAGCGTCTACCGCGACCTGCACTGCTGGGAGATGCGTTTCAATTGGATTCCTATCGGCAGCTATAAGAGCTGGAACTTCACCATCAACGTGAAGGCTCAGGCGTTGAAGGATTTGAAGTATGAGAAGAAGAAGGATTATCGTGATAATTAGTTGAGAGTTTAGAGTTTTTTTTACTTTTGCATCGGAATCACAACAAATTAATACCATTCATTATGAAAAAACTATTTACCCTTATCCTCGCGCTGGCCTTTGGTTTTGGCTTGAAAGCGCAATGTCCTCTCACACAAGCCGTCGACTTCACGGCTACTGACGTTCACGGCACAGAAGTCCACCTGTTCGACATCCTCGACGGCGGCCAGTATGTGCTTATCGACTTCTTCTTCACCACCTGCGGCCCCTGCCAGCAGGCCACCCCGAAAGTTGTCGAATCCTATTACGCCATGGGTTGCAACATGCATGATGTGTTCTACATGGAAATCGCCACCGGCGACAGTGATGCGGCTTGCCTCAACTGGGTCAACACCTACGGCGTGGAGTACCCCACCATCAGCGGGCAGGCTGGCGGTACAGGCATTTGCAGCCAGTATCAAATCGGTGCCTATCCCACACTCATCGTTATCGCCCCTGACCGTTCCATCGTCATCAACGACTTGTGGCCCATCAACAATGCCCAGACCGTCATCAACGCTTTGGAACAACTCGGCCTACAACAGCATGACTGCAATGCGCCAAGCTATGACCCGCAGGTGAGCATCACTGTTGACCAAGTGCTGGAGACCGAAGTCACGGCCACCTTCACGCCCAATGAAGACTGCGCCTCCTATGCCTACATGATGGCCACCGAAGCCGAGATCCAGGAATGGATGGGCATTGCAGGCCTCGAGCTTCCCGAATACCTCTGGACTTACGGCATGCCTGGATCCGACATCATTTCCAACACTTTCAGCGACTTGACGCCTGACACGGAGTACGTGATTTACGCCGTGCCTGCTGACATCGATGGCAACCTTGGCGAGGTTGTACAAGAGCCTGTCACCACCACACCCAGTGGTCCCTCTGAGATCATGCCCGACTTCACCGCCACCGACATCGACGGCAACGAAATCCACCTTTACGACATCCTCGACGCCGGCCAGGCCGTGCTCATCAACTTCTTCCTTACAGGCGATCCGTACAGCGAAACTCCCATGGCTGATGTCGTTGAAGCCTACCGTCTCTATGGCTGCAACCAAAACGATGTGTTCTTCATGGAAATCTCGCCCAACGGTCATGACGACGAGTGCCATGCTTGGGTCGACCAATTCGGTGTGCAGTATCCTACCATCAGCCGCGACGGCGGTGGCAATCAGATTGCACAAGACATCCCCGTGGGCTACTATCCTACCATCATGCTTATCCGTCCCGACCACACCTTCGCCAACCGCGACATCTATCCGCCTACGCTGGAATACATCATCGATGCCATGGAAGCTGAAGCATACGAACAGCATGATTGCGAAGACGGCGTCAGCCAAAACGACGACCCGACCATCGTGGTTTACCCCAATCCCGCCAACGACTTCGTGACCTTGAAGGGCGAAAACCTTGGCACGGTGTGCGTCTATAACGCCCTCGGCCAAAAGGTGGACGAATTCGAGGCCAACGGCAGCGAACTCCGCATCAACACGACAGGCTATGAGAACGGTGTGTATGTGGTTAAGGCCGGTGAAACAACACTGCGATTTGTGGTGAGACATTAAACCAGAATAGACACCCTTACGCCTCTTGTCCTCATGGCGGAGGAACATCCGCCATCCCTCGTGCAGAATCGTCATCCAAAAGCACGAGGGATGGCGGGGCAAGCCCGCAATGAGGACAAGGGGAATTAAGACCTATACCCCATGAGAATAACCATCCTTCGTTCCTCGTTCCAGACGGATGAATTCGTCAGAAATGAATATGCCGAATTGATTCAAAGGCTGGAAAACGAATGTAATGCGGAAATCAACATCATCGGTGACGAATCGGTAGAGACGTGCCATGGCGCGTCTCTACAATCGTTACCCGATGCCTTTATGATCGCCACGGGTGGCGTGGAAAACCTGTTCAAACGCATCTGGTCGGCCATCGACGTTGAAACGATGTGTGGTCCAACGCGCCAAAAAAACGTCATGATGATTGCCGATGGGCGTAATAATTCGTTGGCCGCTTCATTGGAAATATTGACCTATCTGGGCAACATTGGGGTAGAAGGAAAGATTTTGCATGGGACGAATGATGAAATTATATCGGCCGTGGTAGAGATGTGCCATGTCGCGTCTCTACAGGGACGAATCGGGTTGTTCGGCCAACCCTCCGATTGGCTGATTGCCAGCGGCGTGGACCGCGATTATCTACGCCAACGCTACGGCATCGAAACTATCGACATCGACCTGCAACGCCTCATCGACGGCATCAAAAACATTCCGCAAACCGAGGCCGAGGAGGTGGCACAGGCCATGGTGAAACGCGCCAAAGGTGTTGTGGAGCCTTCGGATGCCGACATGCTGGAAGCCGCAAAGGCCTATTTGGCCATCAAACGCATCTGCCAAGAAGAGCGTTTGGATGCCATGACCATCCGTTGCTTCGACATCGTGAAAGCCTGTGGCACGACAAGTTGTTTGGCTTTGGCATTGCTCAATGATGAGGGCATCGTGGCGGGCTGCGAGGGCGACATGCAAACGCTGATGAGCATGTATCTAGCCAAACGTTTATGTGGCGAGGCGGCTTTCATGGCCAATCCTTCTAACCTCACCGACGAGACCTCCATGTTGGCGCATTGCACCATCCCGCTGACGATGTGCGACGAGACCATAGTCCGCTCGCATTTCGAGTCGGGTATAGGTGTAGCTATCCAAGGTCAGCTGCCTCTGACCGACTATACCTTATTTAAATGGGGCGGCCCGAAACTGGACCGTTATTTCGTTACCGAAGCGAAGGCCATCGAGGCCCCATACAGTAACCATTTCTGCCGCACGCAAATCACGCTCATTGTAAACCTGAAGCCTTATCTGCTGCAACATTCCATCGGCAACCACCACGTCATTATGCGAGGTCGGCATGCCAATGAAATCCGTCAGTTTATGTTAGCAAACGGCGTCTCAAAAAGTGTAACCGAATGAGAAATAGGCTCCAAAATGGTTATT
This sequence comes from uncultured Bacteroidia bacterium, assembly GCA_902786745.1. Classification (GTDB taxonomy): domain Bacteria; phylum Bacteroidota; class Bacteroidia; order Bacteroidales; family F082; genus Limimorpha. The sequence goes on along the minus strand of CADADR010000011.1, from coordinate 13,850 downwards.
CTCGTCGCTGTTGAACCAATGAGCGGTCAATGAAACCGGTCCCAGGAAACTGTTATAGGAATACCTCAACCCTGCACCTTGTGCCATGAAATGAATTATATCGGAAAAAGCCATCCCACCGGTACCCAACAGTCCCCACGGCATTGAGACATTATACATCGCCGTCAGGTAATGCTTGCCATAGAAGTTATAACGCAAATCACAACGGAAAATACTTGCGTTTTGCGTCAAATCAACAGAAGCATCTTCAACGCTGGTCAGGCCGATAAAAGGCATTTGGTTTTCAAAGTGGCGGCCGGCAATCTCCCCACCGCAAGTATTCCTAATATTATAGTATCCAACAAGGGCATAGGAAGGTTTGATGTGTGTCACAAAACGGCCATACACTTGTGGTATGAAGGTAAATCGTCCGTCACCTGGAGTGAAATAATATTGGAAAGCATAGCTGAAGTCGAAATACTTATCATTGGTGGATGGCATGTAATAGAAATGCGTGCCCAAGTTGGTCAAGATGCCATGGTTGGCAAAATAGGCGTCATCCAAATTGTCATACTGAAACTTGACAAATGGCGCCAACATGGTATTGTTCGCATAATAAACAGAGTCAAAAGCATTATTACCATCAAAGGATGATTTGTCGAATGTCGTATTGATGTATGACACTCCTGCGCTAGTGCTGAAATTGAGCAGGTGGAACTCAGAAATGTAGGCATTGGCTTTCATTTGTTGATAATGCAAGTTGACGTACTTATTATGAAAACCTCTAGAACGGAAATGCTCATTCCTATAGTCGAAAGACAGATTGAAGTTGGCCAACGATGACCTTGAATAGGTATAGGTAAGATTGATACGCGGATTGTAACTCAGTTTCGTGCTGAAATTGAGTTTCGAGCCGTTAAACCTCTTCTCATTCAATCCGATATTGAGTAATATCGCCGCGCCTTCCTCTGTGTCGTAGCGTATACCCAGGCCAAAGACATGCGGCTGGGCAGGTTTCATATTAATGCTCAGGTCATAGGCTTCAGACAACTTGCTGTTCCAATGCACGGAATCGCATTCCTTGATTTGATAAGTGATTTCATCATAACAGCCTGTGCCGCGATAGATATTCATGGCGCGTTCGATGTCGTCTTTCGTATAGCTGTTTCCGACGGCCAATTCTCCTTTACGGATAAGCCAGCGGCTATCATGATTACTCACATTATTGACGACGATGGAGCGGAGGAGAACCGAATCGTTGGTCAAGTTTTTGGCATGAGGGGCGCGAAGCGTCTTGCTGACAGGGTGACCTGCCGAGGCATCCACCGCCTCTTTGATAGCCAATAGTTGGTCATGGAATTCATTCGCTTTTTTATAGCCTCTTCCCACTAATGTGTCTATAGCATCAGGCGTGAAACTGAGCATGCCGAAGCCGCTGATGTCGGGAACGATATGGACATCGCACATGGCTCGGTTTTCTTGCCTCTTTGCACTCGTGCTGGTGATGAGCAGACGGGCAAACACCTGGGGTAACGATTTCAAATCATCAGCAGTGACTGTTTTGGTGGAGGTGACCTCAACACCGATAATAATGTCGGCCCCCATATCACGAAGCACGTCGGCCGGGAAATTATTAACCAAACCGCCGTCAACCAACACCTTGTCGCCTATCGTAACAGGCGAGAACACGCCTGGGATGGCCATACTGGCGCGCATTGCTGTCGAGATGCTACCGTTACGCAGCACTACCTCTTTGCCTGTAATCATGTCGGTGGCCACACAAGCGAAAGGTATGGGCAAGTCGTTGAAGTCCATCTCCTCCTGATAGCCGATACATAAGTCGTTGAACAGATTCACAAGTGAACTATTGTTGACATAAGCGCTTGGCAACTGGCTAATAAAACTAGCATTCTTCCTATTGTCCAAAAGACTTTCGAGGCTGAAAGGCACTTGCATAACCATAGTGCTATTGCGCAGCCTCATCTCTTCCGACAACATAGGGCGGTCGATCCTATTGCCGATATACTCCGACCACTTCATTTCTGAAATAAGTTTTGTGAGCTCCTCCGGGGAATAACCCAAGGCATAAAAGCCACCAATAATGGAGCCCATGCTTGTGCCGGCCACATAGTCAACAGGGATGCCCATCTCTTCAATGTATTTAAGTACGCCTATATGGGAGGCACCTTTGGCTCCACCGCCACCTAACACCACACCAACCTTTAGGCGAGGCGGACGGATGGTGTCGTTAGAAATATGTATTTTACTTGTGTCATGTTGGGCATGTAACATCATCAATGCCGACATAAAAAAAGAAAATAATAAGGCTTTTTTCATGTGTATGTACAATTACGGACAACAAAAATAAGGAATTTTGAAAAAAGGGAACAAAAAAAAGAGGCTGCTTTTGGCAACCTCTTCTATTTTAAAGTCAAACAAGACGTTTTAATCCTTGAATTTCATAAGGTTAACAGAAACATTGCCGTAGATGGCGCTGGCTGAGCAAACACCGCCAATTTCGAGCCACTTGATAGGCTTCACAGAAAGGCCGACGCCATAGTTGAAGTGATTGTATCTGTGCTCGACATTGTAGTCGTGGTAGATGGAATGGCTCTCAGTGTCCACGCCGATGGAGTTACCGAGGGTCTTACCCGTGGTTTCATTGCTGTAGCCAATCAACGGGATGATATTCAGCCAAGGCAACACCGGGATTTTATAGCCCACATTGATGGCAAGAGCCGTATGATCATCATACTCCACTTGGGTCACCTTGCGATCCCAACGATGTTCGGGATTTTGATAGATAAAATCGGCATAAAAGCCCACCAAAGAAGCACTTACGCCAAAACCAAAACCAGCCAGATTCTTTTCGGCTTGGCTATTGCCCATGTGATAGCCCACCATACCGAGGTTAACACCGACGGTGGCATCGTACGCGTTTTGTGAGAAATCGAACCATTGTGCTTTGGCGCTGAGGGTCACCATTGAGAACAGCACCGCGATTAATACTACTTTTTTCATGATTGAAATAATTAAGGTTAATGTATTGGTTATCTATTCTTCAAGTTTTCATGAAACAATGTGCAAAAGTACAAAAAACGAAGATATCTTTTTCGGTTTGTACTTTTTTATCATAGAATGAGGACACACAAAAATATCAGTAGACTGTTTTTTCGGTAAGGCCTACGCCGTATGGCATCAATACCGATACCGTAAGACTATGTTGAGGCGCATTTTTTATCCATGCCACTTTCACAGTGTTGCTTTCAGAAGACAGGATGACGCCTCCTTCGACCTGCCAGCTGGTCTCCAAAGGGTATGGTCGCACATAATAATGGTCGGTTTCTTCAACGATTTCGGGCTTTTGCGGAACGACAATGTCATAGAAAAAGTCCGTCATCATGTCTTGGATGACAAAGAAATTGTCGTTAAGGGCTTTGGCGTTGGGATCCACGTGGGGCGAGTGTTTGTAGCCGTCAAACGTGACCAAATGAGCATCATACCCAAGTTTATTGGCACGGTCAACAATACATGACGAGCCATACATCGGTTCGACCAACAGGGTTTTCAACGGGCCGGCGATGCCGAAAGGATAGTTGTAGTCGTAAGGAACGATGTTGTCGGCATTGCCATGGAAAGCTAGTATCGGGATATTGCGTCTATGGAGGAATGAGGTGTCAGGCATGGCACCCCACATGTCGATAAGGCCTCTGATTCGGAAATGGGCCTTGATGTCGTTGCCACAGGTATCGATGCTACCGAGATCAGGACGGAAGAAGCTACTATGGGTGTATCCTGGCCTGGTATCATTGGTCATGAAGGCAAGGTTGAGCGCGGTGATGGCTCCAGCGCTGGCGCCACCCACGAAAATCATGGAAGTGTCGATACAATAGTCTTGTTGATGCGACACCAAATAGCGCATGGCGGCATGGGCATCTTGCACTGCACGGTAGCCTGCCCGCCCAATGCTGGCCATGGTAGGTAGAAAACCTATGCGATAGTCGATAGAGGCCGTCACATAGCCCAACGATGCAAGGTGACGGCACCATCGGGTGATGGACGCATCGTCTTTCGACCCAAAATAAAAAGCGCCCCCGTGCACTAACATGATCAGCGGATGCTTCTCCAACGTGTCGTTTTGAGGTCGGAAAACGTCAAGATGGAGGTCCAATGGGACTTCGCTTATGGCATCCGTCATTCGGAAAATCTTGCCCGTGACATCGGTTTCGTCACCCATTTCCGACCAAAACCCAGGCACATGGGCATATGTAAGGTCACTGATCTCCTCCACTTCAAACAAAGTGTCTTGATAGCGCTTGTTTTCAAAATCATGAAAGGCGGGAATTTCATGTATGTTGAATTGAAAACGCGCTGTGCCAAACAAGCTCAAACGCGCATAACCAACAGCATGCTGGCTATCCATTGACTTGATGCGCGGACGGAAGACTTCCTTTTGGTTTTCGTAATAAAGGATGGCTTTTCGCCCCTTGGCTTCCAACTTGAAAGGAAGGGTGTCCGTCATCGTCTCTTCCCATGCCATATAATGTCCCTTCATGGTCAGACTATCACTGTACTCGATGAAAACAAAAAAGTCCTTGCCGTCGACAGTGCTTGTGAAAACGGCAGGAGTCTCAACGACAGGGAAAAACACACCTTTTAGAAACAAACGGGGGTTAGGGATACCGTCATCGCCCAAGAGGTGGAATGACAATAGAGAAAGGAATATGAAAGCAAGAAAGCGACGCATATCGTTACGACAAAACAATAACTATTAGATTTAAATCAAAACCCGCCTCGATTGAGGCGGGTTTTGGTTATTAATAATAAGGTGTAATTACATCATCAAGAACGACATCATCACACCAGCTGCCACTGCCGAGCCGATAACGCCGGAGACGTTGGGAGCCATGGCATGCATGAGCAGGTGGTTCGACGGGTCGTACTTCTGACCTTCCACTTCGACGACACGGGCGCTATCCGGCACAGCCGAAACGCCAGCGGCACCGATCATCGGGTTGATCTTCTCCTTCAGGAAGAGGTTCATCAACTTGGCACCGAGCAGACCGCCAGCGGTGGCCACGCAGAACGAAGCAGCACCGAGGACGAAGATCTTGATGGAGCTCGAGGTCAAGAACACGGAGGCCTGCGTTGAGGCACCCACGGTGAGACCCAAGACGATGGTGACGATGTCAATCAACGGGTTGGAGGCGGTGTTCTGCAAACGCTTCACCACGCCCGACTCCTTGATAATATTACCGAAGAACAGCATACCCAACAGCGGCAGAGCCGTGGGGCTGATGAAGGTGGTCAGGATGAGGCCGACGATAGGGAACATGATCTTTTCAGTCTTGTTGACCATACGAGGGGCTCCCATCTTGATGAGGCGTTCTTCCTTGGTGGTCAGCAAACGGATGATAGGCGGCTGAATCACGGGCACCAAAGCCATATAGGAATAAGCTGCAATGGCGATAGGTCCGATGAGGTTGCGCGTGCCGTTCATGCCGTTGGCCAAACGCGAAGACAGGAAGATGGCGGTAGGACCGTCGGCGCCACCGATGATACCGATAGCACCAGCCTCACGCAGGTTGAAGCCGAGATACAAGGCACCGATGAAGGTGATGAACACACCCAACTGGGCGGCAGCACCGAGGATCATCAGTTTCGGGTTGGCGATGAGCGACGAGAAGTCGGTCATGGCACCGATGCCTAAGAAAATCAAGGGCGGATACACACCTGAGGTCACACCGAAGTACAGGTAGTTCAACACACTGCCCTTCTGGTAAAGACCAGTCTGGAGGTTCAGCTCACCGCTTTGGAACACGCTCGTCATCAAGCCTTTCACGCCTTCGATGTCGTTGTTGACCAGGCCATAATCAGCCATGTTCAAATGCTCGACCTGCTTGATGGCTTCGCTCAACACCATGTGCTTGTCGCCTGGGTTGTCGCCGAAGACGGCTACCAACAGGGCTTTAGCCGTGTCCATGTCGAAATTGAGTGTGGCGGGATCTAGCGCTTGCAAATTGGCCATGGCATCGGCGAAGGTAACGCCGAAGCCTTGGAAGAACGGGATGTTACCCACGATGATACCCGTGCCGATCGGGATGAGCAGCATGGGTTCAAACTCAAAGCGGATGGCCAGGAAGATGAAGAGGATACCCACCAGAATCATGATGATGTTGCCAATCTTGCAGTTGCGGAAACCCGTAAGCAGCCAGAAGTTGCGCAGACCTTCTTTCAGACGGTCTTTGGTGGACATTTCCTTAACTTCCTCTTTGGCAGCAACATGATGCTTGGCGTTCTTACCTTCCAGCGTGGTCACACGTTGATTGAGGTTTTCAATCTGTTGACCCAGTTCGGCCGACTTTTGCTGTTCCGCGACAATCGCGTCAGCCATCTCAGCCAGCTGGGCGTTGCTTTCCTCTGGAGTCATCTTGCTTACTTGCTCGGTTTTACCCAGGTCGGCGACTTTGGTGGCGAACATCGGGTTGTTGACTACCGCGAGGTTCAGCAGCATCAGGAGCACCAAGGAGCCAAGGATGACCGCAGGTCTTCTGTAAATACTTTTCTTGCCTAACATGACCTTATCCGATTACGATTAAAGTATCACCTTGAAGCACGTTGTCGCCCTGACGGCAGTTGATGGCGGTGATGGTACCGTCAGCTTCGGCCAGCAGGTTGTTTTCCATCTTCATGGCTTCGTACATGAGCAGCTTGTCGCCTTTCTTCACGGCGTCGCCTTGCTTGACGAAGATCTGCATGATGGTTCCAGGAAGCGGAGCAGCCATCTTGTAGCCGGCGCCACCTGCGGCAGCGGCCGGTTTCGGAGCGGCACTCTGGGCAGGAGCGCTGGCGGCGGGCTTGGCGGCCGGACGGGCCACGGGAGCGATCACCGGAGCGGCTTGCTCTTCCATCTCCACTTGATATTCAGTGCCATTCACATTGACGGTGGCGATGTTGCCTTCAATGTTCTGGACTTCTACTTCGTATGGTTTACCACTAATGGTGAATTTGAATTTTTTCATGATTGTTCGATTTAACGTTTCCAGTGTCTAACTCCGTAATTTTTGTCGTTCCAAGAAGTCACCCTTCTGTCGATGGTGATCACGTTGCTCTCTTCATCGTGAAGGTTGGTCGAGAGGTAAAGTGCCATACCGATGGCGGCTTGCACCTCGGCAGGAATCTCGCCCTCGGCCAGCTTGGTCGTAGGCTTCACCGTCACAGGCTTGATCTCCTTCACCTCGTTCTTCTTGGCATCCTGCTTCTTGAAATAGGCAGCCACGCCACGAAAGATGGCCGAGAGGATGAAGAGGGCGATGATGACGATGAGGAAACCAGCGATGGTGACAATCCAGCCTTTGGTGTAGACCCAATCTTCGTGAGCCAACAGTAATGATATTTGTAACAGGTTCATCGTTTCAAGGATTTACGGTTACAGCGGGATGTTCGAATGTTTCTTCTCGGGGTTGGCGAGGCGCTTCGTCTCAAGCGTGCGCAGGGCACGGATGACACGGAAACGGGTGTTGCGCGGCTCGATCACATCGTCGATGTAACCGAACTTGGCAGCCTCGTACGGGTTGGCGAACTTCTTGGTGTATTCATCCACCTTCTTGGCAACGAACTCAGCACGCTCTTCGGGGTTCTCGATTTCGGCAATCTTCTTGCCATCGAGCACCTCAACGGCACCGCTGGCACCCATGACGGCGATTTCGGCGGTCGGCCAAGCGTAGTTGACGTCGTTGCGCAGCTGCTTGCAGCCCATCACGAGGTGAGAGCCACCGTATGACTTACGCAGCGTAACGGTGACCTTCGGCACAGTGGATTCGCCGTAGGCATAGAGCAACTTGGCACCGTGTACGATGATACCGTTGTATTCTTGGCCTGTGCCAGGCAGGAAGCCGGGAACGTCGACCAAGGTCACGATCGGGATGTTGAAGGCGTCGCAGAAGCGGACGAAACGGGCGCCCTTACGGGAAGCGTCGCAGTCCAACACACCAGCGAAGAAGGCCGGGTTGTTGGCCACGATACCGACCGACATGCCATCGAAACGGGCGAAGCCGACGATGATGTTCTTGGCGTAGTTCTTGTGGATCTCGAGGAAGTCGCCGTTGTCGACGATGGCGTTGATGATGTCGCCAACGTTGTAAGGCTTGTTCGGGTTGTCGGGGATGATCTGGTTCAAGGCATCCTCCATACGGTCGATGGGGTCGTTGCATTCCACGAGCGGAGCGTTCTCCATGTTGTTCTGCGGGATGAAGGAGATGAGTCTGCGGATGATGGCAAGACCTTCCTCCTCGGTCTCGGCAGCGAAGTGGGCCACGCCCGACTTCTGGCTGTGGATGCGGGCGCCACCGAGGTCGTCAGTGCTGACATCCTCGCCGATGACGGTCTTCACGACTTTCGGGCCAGTGAGGAACATGTAGCTACCCACGTTGGTCATGATGATGAAGTCGGTGAGTGCGGGAGAATACACGGCACCGCCGGCGCAGGGACCGAAGATGGCCGAAATCTGCGGGATCACACCCGAAGCGTTGATGTTGCGCTGGAAGATCTCAGCGTAGCCGGCAAGGGAGCGTGAGCCTTCCTGGATACGGGCACCGCCCGAGTCGCAGATGCCGATGACGGGAGCGCCAACCTTCATGGCTTGGTCCATCACCTTGCAAATCTTGAGGGACATGGTCTCACTCAAGGCACCGCCAAACACGGTGAAGTCTTGAGCGTAGACGTAGACGACGCGGCCGTCGATGGTGCCGTGACCGGTGACGACGCCGTCGCCGAGGTACTGTTGCTTGTCGAGACCGAAATCGACGGTGCGATGGGTCACGAACATGTCAGTCTCTTCGAAGCTGCCTTCGTCGAGCAGGATGGCGATACGCTCGCGTGCCGTCATCTTACCTTTGGCATGTTGGGAGTCGATGCGCTTCTGGCCACCGCCGAGACGGGCCTCGTTGCGCTTCTCCAACAATTCCTGGATTTTCTGTTCAATTAACATGGTTATATGTGTTTTTATTTGTTCTTGTTTTCACACAGTTCGGTCAGCACGCCAAAGGTCGATTTCGGGTGCAGGAAGGCGATGCTCAGGCCTTCGGCACCGCCGCGCGGGGCTTGGTCGATGAGGCGGATGCCCAGTTCCTTGGCCTCTTCGAGATGACCTTCGATGTTCTCCACGGCGAAAGCGATGTGGTGCATACCACCGCGACCGTTGTTATTCTCGATGAACTTGGCAATGGTGCTTTCGGGGCTGGTGGGCTCCAAAAGCTCGATTTTGGTCTGGCCGCAGCGCAAGAAAGCGGTCTTCACTTTCTGGTCGGCGACTTCTTCGATGGCGTAGCACTTGGTGCCAAGCAGCGTTTCAAAGAAAGGAATGGACTCGTCCAAGCTTGTGACGGCAATTCCAATGTGTTCAATGTGAGAGGGTTGCATAATTATTCGAATAATTTATGGTTAAAAAATACGTATTTATTAAATCGGTGCAAAGGTATGACAATTAATTGAGGTTCACAACAAAAAAAGGAGGCGATTGCCTCCTTTTTTACATTTTTAACACAAGCGTTTTTTTTACTTGTGCACTTTTCTAACAAACTCCTCCACCTCGGGCACGCCGCCTTGGTAGACCAAGTAGCCGTTGTAAGGCTCTCTCGGGGTGATTTCGCTGTTGACAGGGGTGAGCATGATGTTCTTCACCTCTTCGCGGTCGTGCGTCTGGCCCAAGGCCCAGCCCAACTTGATGTAGGCGGTCTCGGCGAGCATGTTGCCAGCGGGAATGATGCCTCTATCCATCAAGTCGCGGCCGGTGTCGTAGACGAACATGTGGGCATAGCCCCAGATGGTTTGCACGGTCATGTATTGGTGCACGCCCTTGTCGGTGGCGCGTTGGATGGCGTCGAACATGCCACGGTTGACGTGACCCAAACCCGTACCGTCCCACACGATGCCTTGGTAGCCGTTGTCGACCAATGCGTCAAGCACGTCGGGCTTCATGCCGGGATAGTAGTAGAGGATGGCCACGCGGTCGTCGAAGGTCGGGATGATCTTCACGTCGCGGTCGTTGCGGCGGTGGTTGTAGACCTCCTTAATCGGCACTACGCCACGCTTGCGGTCAACGGTAGCCACAGGCGTGTCACCAATGGTGCGGAAAGTGGAACGATAGCTCGAGTGCATCTTACGCACGCGCGTGCCACGGTGCAGGAAACCATACTCATCGGAGGTGGGACCAAACATGCAGACCATCACCTCGGCCACGTCGCCGTGACCGGCAGCCGTCATGGCATGCATCAGGTTCAAGGCAGCGTCGGATGACGGACGGTCGGAAGAACGCTGCGAGCCGACCAAGACAATCGGCACAGGCAGGTTCTGGCACATGAAGGTCAGGGCGGCGGCGGTGTGGGCCAGCGTGTCGGTGCCGTGGCCGATGACGATGCCGTCGATGCCGTTTTGGATTTCCTCGCCAATCTTCTTGGCTAAGGCGATGTATTCCTTGGGCGACATGTTCTCGGAGAACACAGCGAACACCTTCTCGGTGTCGAGGTTGCAGATGTCGGCCAGTTCCGGCACGGCGCCATACAACTCACCAGGTGAGAAAGCAGGAATCACAGCACCCGTACGGTAGTCCAAACGCGAGGCGATGGTGCCACCCGTGCCGAGCAGCTTCACATGCGGAAGTCCTTCGGTGTAAGGGAATTCCTTCTCGGGGATGTGGTAGTTGGCTTTCTTGTAGTCGGTCTCGACCATGCCCGTGATGGTGCTGATGTCGACGCCGATGTTGTAGCCCGTGTTGACCTTCATGACGATATGTTGGTCGTCCTGGAAGGCGGCGCGAGGCAGGATCGTGCCTTTGAAGAGGCCACCCGTGGTTTGGCACTCGGCCTGACTCCACACGCGGCAGTTATATTTCTTGAGCACCTCAAGCGAGGCACCCCAATATCCTTGGAAAAAATCTTCAGCCATAGTTTGCGGTTTAATTAAGTGATTTCATTTTAAATGAGGTGCAAATATAGGGTTATTTCCGATTGAAATCACAATGATGCGCATTTTTTTCGACCAATCCGATAAAGAAACGCCTCTCACTGGTACTGATGGCATGGTGAGAGGCATTTCCTTTGCGCAAATCTCATCTTCTAACTTACTCCAGCACGAGTTTCCTTGTGGCGACAGCCCCATTCTCGTCCGTAATGTGCAGCATATACACGCCTTGCGCCAGGCCTTTCAGGTTGATTTCGTTGGCGTTTCGGACGGTTTTAAGCAACTGGCCTATGGCGTTGTAAACCCTGACTTCAGCGGTGGTTGTGCCTCCGATGTGAACAATGCCGTTTGTTGGGTTAGGCAATACGGTGACACCATCGTTTTCATATTTTTCTACGACACCCGTTATGGTGGCCGTGGCGCAAACAGGTTCCGATTCTTCCTCGCCGTAAACTGCTGTGACACAATATTCAACGTCAAATCCTTTCATAAACTCGGTGTCGGTGAAATGGGTTACCACAGTGTATGGGATTTCCTTGATAATCTCACCATCGCGATATACACGATAGCCAGTAAGAGTTCGGCCTTGCGTACCATTTTCATTAGGATTGATGAGGGTTGCAGCGACACATAGATTATTGGGTAAAACATATTGATCATACCATCTGTTATCGGGAAAACACTCGTGTAACTCATTGTTGTCATTATGATAAAGTTGTAGGCTCAAACATCCATTACCTTCTTGAGGCATTGACCGAAAATCACAAGCCCATGTGTAAGACCTGTATCTATCGGTGAAATAGCCAATTCGCAGATTTACGTCTTCGTCAATAATAACATTGGTGTCTAATGGAATGGTCTGGACAGATCCATAAATGGGATGATTTACATATTGGTCACAAACCAGTAACGGATTGTCCCCTCCTTTCCATACGCGAATGTAATAGTTAGGATAATCAGGTTGATAGCCCCCAAGGGTATCGTCTGGACAAAATATAACCGAAACATCTTTAATGCCCCATCCTACGAAAGGCCTCAACAGCGACGACAAGAACAACTGGCTAATATCGCTGGCACATTGCCCTGCAGCAGTTCCAATATAATCCCAAACTTGCATATTGCTCATGGTCAAAACGGCTTCATCCACGTTATTAGGCAAATTCCAAGATAGTGATACTGTGTCATTGTGACCGACAGAAATTTCTAGATTCGAGATGGATGGCAAATCATAATAAATAGGCTTTTCATCTTTCTCCTTTGGCAGCAATGAAAGGGCGTAATCGGTCTGTCTTTGTGCAAAGCCCAAGAACGACAGGGAAAGCATTCCCAAAAGGAGTAGTACTTTTTTCATAGGATATTTTTTTGTTTTCGCAGCAAAAATAATCATGTTTTTCAAAGAAAGCAAGAAAAGTGACTCTTTTTTGCCTATGTCTTTAAAGGAAAGTATTATAATGAAAACCGCCGCACAAGACCAAAAAGCCCTATGCGGCGATTCTAATAATTCGAATTAGAAAAACGCTATTTGATGTTGTTAGCCAATTCTTTCATTTCGACGGAGAACGTGTTTGAATTTCGGATGGTTTTCAATGTTTGCCCCAAGATATTACAAACTCGAAGCTCGGCGACATTCATGCCGTCAATGCGGACGAGGCCATTGCTGGGGTTGGGGGAAATGGTGACATTTCCCGTATCACTGAAATCATTCACACCATCATAAGCGAATGCAACACTAACAGGTTCCGATTCCGCATCTCCATACATCGCAGTGACAGAATAGGTTACCGTTTCACCTATCGAATAACTATTGTCAAAAGAATAGGTTTGGAATCGTCTACAGATTTCTTCCATGAGTTGACCGTCCTTATAAACTCTATAACCGGTCAACGTTTCTTCGTTTTTTTGGCTAAGTGTTAAAACTTCTCCTTCAGGGCTTTCTATGATAGTGTTAATGCACCAGTTATACATTGGAGGATAGGGTTCCCAACCCAAGAAGTAATTATTATTCATGTTTCCTTTTCCGTTACCTGGACCAGCGTCAATTGCATTATAGTAACCTGACCAGTATGGCAACGACGGATCACATAGAACACGATAGCCAATCAAGTATTCCTTCCCCGCTTCAATAATAATGCTTTGATTTAGTTCATGGAGGTTTTCTTCAAAAAGAACCGTATCCACCAATGGGTCTTGATAAATCTGAACAAATTCTTGTCCCTCGTTTACCCACACAGAGGCATAATAGATAACATGGCTGTCCACGGGAATAATGCCTATTGATTTGATTTTCCATCCGACAAAGCTTCTCAAATCCAAAGAATCATACCTATGGGCATTATCTTCATATATGTCGGGTTGTAAATATGAACCCGATTGCGAAACCATATCACCACTCCACGAAAGAGACTCCCTTTCAGGTTGGTATGTTGACGGGAAATCCCAAGTTAATAGGATTGAATCATTATGGTAATTTGCTGACAAGTTTGTTATAGGTGCAAAATCGGAAGAGATGGAATTATTAAATCTAGGTATGGTTGCTAGTAAAACCAAGGTGTTCTCTGCATGTGCTTTCTTTGAGATCGGCCTAGATTCCATAACAATGTCAATGGCCTGCTGCTTGCTTACTTGCGCAAAGTCCCATAACGAAAGGGAAAACATTCCCAAAAGGAGTAGTGCTTTTTTCATAGGATTATTATTTTTGTTTTTGCTGCAAAAATAATCATGTTTTTCAAAGAAAGCAAGAAAAGTAACTCTTTTTTGCCTATGTCTTTAGAGGAAAGTATTATAATGAAAACCGCCGCACAAGACCGTAAAGTCCTATGCGGCGATTCTAATAATTCGAATTAGAAAAACGCTATTTGATGTTGTTAGCCAATTCTTTCATTTCACCACAATCCTCCTCGTGACCGTCGAGC
>CADADR010000010.1 GCA_902786745.1 uncultured Bacteroidia bacterium | reverse complement strand
AAGCGCGTGTTGTAGTCGTCGACGCGGCCCTCGAAGGTGTAGTGGTCGTGGGTCAGCATGTCGGTCTTGATGCCGGTGATGTTGTCGACCAGGGTGAGGCTGCTGAAGTCGGCGTTGGCCGTGTTCCAGTTGAGGGTGAAGTTGCCGTCTTCCTCGGCGGAGAAGTTGAGGGTCTGGTGACCTTCGGCATTGTCGCGGAAGAAGATAGCCATATTGGTGTTGTCGTAGCGGAAGTAGATGCGGCCGGCGGGCGAGCCCATGCGCAGCTTCTTGGCGCCGTCGTTCTCAGAACGGTTGAGTTCAAGCACTGCGACGTCGGTGTTGCCTTCGTTATCCGTGACAATGAAGTTGATCAGCGGGTAGGTAGGCTGTTCACCGCGGAAGTTAGGCGTGCCCTCGTTGCTACGCATAGCGTTGGTGAAGTGTGCCTCATTGGTTTCGTCATCATTGGTAGTTTTGGTAGTTTGGATGAAGAAGCCTTGGTGCATGTTAATGAATTTTGAAGCAACCATTGCTCCAGTTGATGCGTTTTCACCATATTGGAGCCATGCACCCTTATTGTTATTTGCGCTGGGGTCGTACACTGCATAAGTTTTGGCGTATGTGTCGCCATTAGCCCAGAGGCCATTGTTGCCTGCCACAAATTCATCGAAGTCCAAGTAGCTCTGGTAGGGGTTGCCAAGGAGGTTGTAGCCTTCCAAGCCCGTCTTGTAACCATCTAGGTCAATGATGGCATCTGTCGTGTAAGTGACAGGGATGTCGACATTACCGTTGTTCAGCGTGCCGCGGTTCTGGATGAACTGCTTATGCTTGCTGTCATCATTTTGACCGACTTCCGCCCATAAGTGCATGTCATCAAAGTACTCAGTATACAATGCAAGCAGGTAGCCCTTGCCAGGGATGAATTGAGTTTCATTACCCTCACCAGTAAATTCATTATTGTTGCCCGTATAACCGTTGTTGTATACAAGCGGAGTGGTATAGCCGGCATCCATGTGCCAGTGGCTGTTGCTGTTGCGCTTGAAGTTGATCCAGTGATATTTAGGCTCGTAGAAGCAGTAGAAATCCATTACATTAAACGATCTCGCATCTGAAGGGAAGAGCGCTTGGTCGTCGTCGTCGGTATGTAAGTTGATCAAGCAGGGATTCTGAGGGTCAGCACCTGCATGATTTGCTGCCCAACTCGCCCAATTTGGTCCCCATGCATGTGGGACTTGTTCAGTAACAAAATAATCCCAACCAAATTGGCTGTTCGATAACGAAGAGCTCACGTTGTGCCAACGGTTTCCATCTTCATCGTAAGTACTGCCGAAGTCCTTAATGGTTTGACCCGTGTAGGCATCGATGTTTGAATTGTCGCCTTGCAACAGGCTGACATTTTCGTTAATGTAAACCATGGTCTTGGCCGTGGTCGAAGTGCTCTTGGTTACGTTGTCATCGTTGGCATACAGGTTGATGGCACCGCCGTAGATGGCTTTGGCTTGGCTAACAGTATAATCATACTCGTATGGATTTTGGGGATCATTTTGTACATAACCGCTCCCTTCAGCGGGCAAAATGGTGTTCGCGTTCATATTGCCGTTGTTATGGCGTTCAAGCATTTCGTCCAAGGAAGTTGCATAGTCGAGGCGGATGCCATCGGCTGAAGCCACACAATTGAAATCGGCGAATGCCAAGACAGGATAGTCGCTGTTAATGTTGCCACCGTTGGGCGAGGTGCATTCGGTGTAATTGGTTCCGATGGCGGTGGTGCGTTTCCAAGGTGTATAGGAACCTGCTCCTTGGTTTAACTTAGTCAACAAAGGAGTGCCTCCATCTAAGACACTATACTGCCATGATTGGCCTTCGCCTTTTATTAACCATGTTCCTCCGACCATATTGTCATTGCTGCGATCTTGACGCATACGCGACTGGTTACGGGTGTTGGTGTAGCAAGCAGTTGCGCTTGCGCCGGTGGCAGGAACCGTATTGTTCCAGGCCGTGTTGGTGGTAAGGATTTCCTGTTCCACTTCAGCATTGCTGGGCGTATAGCAGCTTGCTACCGTGTAGTTGCCATTACCAACGACTTGATGGAAGGCGGTGGTATTATCCAAGCCGCTACTCTCTCTAGAGAATCTCACATAGCAGTTACTGATGGAGCTGCCTTGGTTGTTGATACCGGCAATACCTCCAACAGGGCTATTTTGATTGGTGCCAATGTAGTTGTAAACACCGTTAGTAAAGCCGTTGGTAAACGTACCATTGGTGGTGGTGCCATTGACTGTATGACCATTTTCACCAATCATGCCACCCATGGTGTACCCCGTGAGCTCAACCATGGCCATGCAAGAATGAATAGTACCTTGGTTGAGACCTACCAAACCTCCATAGATCAAGTTCTGATCCTCTTCAGGTTCATCGTTGTTGCAGGTAAGACGACCAGCGGCTTCGCAATTGAAGATCTGGCCACCGCTGAGCAGGGTGTCGGCTATGATGCCGTGATGCACGAAGTCGGCAGTGTGGTGCTTGCCACGGAAGTCAGCGTCAAGTACGAAGACGTTCTTCACCACGCCATTGGCACCCACTTTAGAGAACATGCCGGGATAGACAACGGCAACACCATGTAGAGCACCTTCGGGTACTAACATAAAATACTTGGATGCGTTGTTCTTCAGGCCTGTGATGACATGACCATTGCCGTCGAAGGTGCCAGTGTATCCACCAACACCATGGCCTGAGCCACCGCCTATCGGTACCCAGTTGTGCGCGCTCATGTCAATATCGGCAGTAAGTATGGCGTTGGCGCTCCAATTGGGCTGTTGGGTATTGTAGGGAGCTTCATAATCAAGACGGCCGTTCACATAGCTGATAAACCATGCAAGGTCTTCGGGAGTCCCGATTTCGATGGGAGAATCGTCTGTAGGAACCACAAATGTGTTAGGTTTGGTTCTGACGACTTCCGTCCACACATCAGACTGCACGTTTGTGGTGAGGTTGTTGAACGGGCCATAGTACTCGCCGGTTGTCGGGTTATAGATCCAGGAATTATCCGGGTCGTTGGTGATGATGCCATCGCCCCAGACTCCTTCTTCGACTACTACTGGAATCTTAATGACAATCTTACGTCCATGGATCTCATCATCCTCGTATCCGCACCAATGATAGGTGAAATTGAAGTTGTCTATGTTAATTGTGTTACCATCAACATCCACAAAGCCCTCGTTTCCTATCTTGTTTCCTTCTTCTGGGTCATTGGTGACCACACCAGTAATATACTGGCCTGGGTTTTGTGGATCCGCGATTTGTCCTATAATCAGTTCTGCTGCGTCGCTCAGGTCCTCAAAGGTGTACTCGTCATTGTCTTCGTCATATCCGGTGCATTTGGGCGCGTAGGCAGTCACTTGGGCAGCATTTGAACCTGTGGGAAGGTGGAAGCTGGGTGAGACCACGTCTTGCACGATGGTGCCTGCAGGAAGAGCAATAGCACCGCTGGCACCGGCAATCTTCTCGAAGATGTCGTTTAGACCACCTGCCGAAGAAGCTTCAAAGAAATAATCCTCACTTGCCTTGGTTCCTCCATTCGTCATGCTCTGTGCTTGAGGATAGTTGGAGGAAACGTAGTTCATGTAAGTGTCTATATCGTCGGTTTTATTGGCAAAAACGCCTACCGAGAATACGGTTGCGTTGAAATTATAATTTGTACCACTTACAGTGCCGCTATTTTTTAAGACACGGGAATTGCTTATGGTAGTGTTGGCAACTGTATTACTAAAACTGCTGCCGTGCGTAGGTGCACCATCCGTGAACATAACAACCACTTTGTTACGCGATTCAAACTCACTTGAAGGAATACTGGCCAATAGGTACTTGGCCTTTTGCATGCCATAATCCGCGGCGGTAGCACCGCCCTCTTGAAGCGCGTCTACTTGATTCTTGATATAGGTAGCGTCGGTTCTTGGATCTCTACGATTAATGAGAACTTCCGTATAATTAGAGTTGGCATTTCCACCAGCTCCTCTGTTGTTTCCTTCAGTTAAACGGGACTCTCCGGTGCTGTTATTGGGGTAATAAGTATTACTGGCATATTTCACGATGCTGATGCAGTGATCAACGTTATAATTGGTGGCGTCGGTATTAATAATGTCCACAAAAAGTTTAACAGATGTTTTCAGAGCATCCATCTTGCTTGTTCCCTCATAAAGCACGCCTGTATATATGGTCCTATCGGGGTAATACATAGTTGGTTGCGACGTGGTTATACCATTTCCAGATAAATACCGCCATTGACCGTCATTGGGGAGAAACCTTAGATAATAATTAGTGTAGTAATTACCAGATGTGCCTCTGTGAACTCGGAAATACTCGTTTTGATAATAATAGTAAAGTTCGCTTTCGCCATAACTATTGTAAGAATACGACTGAGAGGGCAACGCAGTGCCACCAATAGCATCTTCCATAGAACCTGAGACGTCGAGGACGAGGACGATGTCGGTAGGAACGTGGGTGGAAACGGCATGGCCGGTCACGAAGGCTTCCACGAGGATGTTACCCGTGCGGTTCGTAGGGTCATCAGACTGCCATTTCTTTTCCATCTTCAAGCCTTTTGGCATGGTCATTTCAGGATTTGTTTGGGTCTGTGCATACACGCCCAAGCTCATCAGCACCATCCCTATAATTAATAAGGTGTGCCCGAGGGCGCTTTTCCATTTGCCGTGGCCGAGACGGGCCAGGCTTTCATTGTTGTAATTCTGTTTCATCTTCTTTCTTTGTGTTTAATTATGACTATTTGTATTATTGTTCTTTGTATTCTTTTCCATTTTGGGTTTGCCATGTGCCTATACGACGCATTGCGCCATACCATAGGGTTGGCGGCTGTGCAGTCTCTTCCCAGGCACTTGCAGACCAGTTTTTCCACTGCGCCACGCGATAAAAAGCTTGTGGCGCGAAGGAGTCGTTGTCAGTAAGTGTCCAGCGTAAGACCTTGTAAGGTTGCTGGTTTTCTGCATTTTAGGATCCTTTTTTTACTATAGTATTCTTTATTTCGTACAATGGACCGGCTGTACCTTCCAATCCGGCGGCAAAAATAGTAAAAATATCTTTATCTTGTAACATATTTGTGGCATTTTTGTAAGTATTGTGTTAATTTATTGTGAATCAGTGATATAGTGTTTTAATAGCAAGGTAATGTAACAAAAGTGTTACATATTTAGGTTTTGCATGGCTTTTGGGTGTAACAAATATGTTACATAATCATAAAAGGAGGGGTGTTGTAACAAAATTGTTACAAGTCTTGTATGGGCGATATGTTGTAACAAATATGTTACAAAATATAGTGCTTGCCGAAGTGTAACAAATGTGTTACATATTTATTAGAGGTGGTATATTGTAACAAATATGTTACATAGTATGTTTTTGGAATGTGTAACAAATGTGTTACACAATAATACTTAAATACGTTGTAACAAAACCGTTACACTATATGTTTTGTTTCTTGAGTGAAGTGTAACAAAAAAGTTACAATCTGGTTTGTGGATATGTAACAAATATGTTACAATTGTTTTGAGCAGTGTCACAAATATGTTACATTATTCTACAAATTGTGGCTTTGTGTCTGCGTCGCTTCGCGTCATTGACTCGCTTCGCATCGTCGAATTGGGGATTTGCGAGGAACGAAGCAAATCGAAGATTCAACGGAGTTAATCCAGATGGTGAGCTCTTTATCTGGATTGCCGCGCTCCGCTCGCAATGACGGACAATCCTCGAGTTGCTTTATTACGAGAAACATGAATGGGATTGATGAGGTTCCCTGCGGGAATGGAGGTGAACATAGGGTGGCCTGCGGCGGCCAGTAGCGTTAACGACCCGTAAACACTTCAAACCGCCGCGTGTTACCTAATAATACTAACTCCATTCCCGAAGGGAATCTCAATACCCTACACTCCTGCCTCAAACCCTCATTGCGGACCTCCCTCTTTCAAAGGGGGTGCCCGAAGGGCGGGGGAGTCAACACACGCCTCTCGACAAGCAGCATTGACTGCCTGCCGGACGAGTGTTGAATCCCCCCTGCCCCCCCTTAAAAGGGGGAAGCCTACCGGACGCAGCCTTGTTCTACTCAGGGCGTTGCACCCGCGTCGCTTCGCGTCATTGCATTAAAGATTAATTCGATTAATGAGGTTCCCGCCAACAGGCGGGAATGGAGCATAGCAAAAATAGGTAACACGCGGCGGTCTGGACCGTAACCAGCCGAGTAGCGTTACCTGCCGCCGCAGGCTACATAATACTTAACTCCATTCCCGCGAAGCGGGAACCTCTTGTTACTTAAAGTAAACCCTAGTGATCCCTGTGCCGCCGGTCTCTAAGGAGGCGTCACAGAAGTGTTCCACCTCGTGGATGTGGCTGAGCTTCTCGCGGATGAGCTTGCGCAAGATACCGTTGCCCTTGCCGTGCAAGATGCTCACCTCTTTGATGCTTAACAGCTTGGCCTCGTCAAGGTATTTGTCGACGATGTCCAAAGCCTCCTCGGCACGCTTGCCACGCACGTCAAGGGTGAGGTCGAAGTGCTCGGCCTTCTCGCTGAGGTCGGCGGCGATGCCTTTCTGCCAGTTGCGCTGCACCTTGCGGGCCTCGGCACGGCTTACCTTGCGGAGCTTGTCGGGGCTGGTGCGCAAACGCACGCTGTCGAAGAGGATAGTGGCGTCGGTGTCGCTGATGGACAATATCTCGCCCACCACCTGCATCTCCTCGATGCAGACGGTGTCGCCCACCTTCAGCACCACTTCGGTCTCTTCCTTTTTCTTGGCCTCGGCGGCCTCCTTGGCCTTCTGGGCGATCTCTTCCTTGGTCTTCTCTAAGTTCTGGCGGATCTCCTTGGTCTTGGTCTTCTCAGCCTGTGCCTCCTTGATCTCCTTAATGGTGCGCTCAATCTGGCTGTTGGCCTTCTGTATCAGCTCCTGGGCCTCGGCAGCAGCGTCGCGGAGGTATTGCTTCTTCTTGCTCTCCAGCTCGGCGAGGAGTTTCTTGTATTTCTCCACCACCTCGGTGAGCAGTTGGTCGGCGATGCGCAGGTCCTGTTCCTTCTTGCGGATGGCTTTCTTGTCGACTTCGAGCTGCTGCAGCTGCTTCTCAAACTTGAGGTGTTGGTCACCGGTGATGTTGGCGGCATCGTCAAGGATCTGTCGTGGGAAGCCGATCTTCTTGGCGATCTCGAAGGCGAACGACGAGCCGGGCTTGCCGGTCATCATGATGTACATGGGCTGCATGAAGCGCGTGTCGAACAGCATGGCACCGTTGACGATGCCCTCGTGGTTGTCGGCAAGTAGTTTGAGGTTGGCATAGTGTGTGGTGACCATGCCGAAGGCCTGCTTCTTGTTCAACTCGAGGAGGATGGCCTCGGCGATGGCGCCGCCCAGCTGGGGCTCGGTGCCCGTGCCGAATTCGTCGATGAGGAAGAGGGTCTTGCCGTCGGCCTGCTCCAGCAGGGCCTTCATATTAATAAGGTGTGAGCTGTAGGTCGACAGGTCGTCCAAGATGGACTGCTCGTCGCCGATGTCGATGAAGAGGCTCTCGAAGAGGCCGCACTGCGAGTCGACGCGCATGGGAGGCATCAAGCCGCACTGCAGCATGTATTGTAGCAGCCCTGTGGTCTTCAGGCAGACCGACTTGCCGCCCGCGTTGGGGCCACTGATGACGAGGATGCGGTTGTTTTCGTCGAGTTGCAGGTCCAGGGGGACGACTTGCTTGCCTTGGGCTTTCAGCTTCTTTTCCAGAAGGGGATGACGTGCTTGTTGCCAATTAATATAAGGTGTGTCCAGTAACTCGGGCTTCACGCCGCCGATCTCGTTAGCCAGCAAAGCCTTGGCGCGGATGAAGTCGAGTTCGCCCAAGAGATGCCATGCCTTGCGGAGCTCGGAGAGGTAAGGCCTTAATAGTCGGGTGAAGGCCATCAAGATGCGGTGGATCTCGCGGCGTTCGGCATACTCCAGCTCTTTGATTTCGTTGGAGGTGTCGAAGATCTCGGCGGGTTCGATGTAGACGGTCTGACCTGTGGCCGACTCGTCGTGGATGAAGCCGCGGATGGCGCGTTTGTCGCCCGCCTTCACGGGGATGACCAGACGGCCGTCGCGTACGGTGAGTTCCGCCTTCGCGTCGACCCAGCCTGCTGTCTTGGCATCGCCCATGATCTGGCGGATGCGTTTCTCTATGCCGCCTTGCTTGCGGCGTATGCTTTGGCGAATCTCGAGCAGCTCTGTGGAGGCGTTGTCAGGAATCTCGCCCTTGTCGTCGACAAGGCGGTTGACCTCGGTGAAGATGCTGCGGTCGATGAAGATGTCCTCAATCAGTGACTTGATGCGTGGCGTGGCGTCGGCACTCTCGGAATGGCCATAGCGCAGGATGGCCTCGACGACGTTGAGCGAGGGCTTCAGGGCGAAGAGGTCCTCTACATTGAGGCAGGTCCCGTCGATTTGGATGCGGTGGAAGGCCTCGCGCAGGTCGTGGAAGTCGCGCATGGGGAAAGGCACGCCGGTCTGCAGCAGGCCGATGAACTCCTCGGTTTGTTCCAAGCTCTTGAGGATGGCGGCTTTGTTGGTCGAGAAGGCCATCTTGTCCGCCCGTTCCAGTCCCATCTGGCTGATGCAGTGGTCGGAGAGCATCTTTCGGACGCTGGCGAAGCCGATTTTTTGTTCGAAATTGGTTGGGTAGATCACGGATTGAGGGTTTTGGGACGCAAAGGTACACATTTTTGTGAGATTCCCCTGCGGGGAATGGCAAATTGCACTATATGACAAGCGGCGGTATGTAGAGCTTACAGGATGTAAACTGCTACAAGCCGCCGCTGTTTACTAAATAATTACGCACCATTCCCCGAAGGGGAATCTCGTATCTTACAGGCTCAATTCATACATGTAGCCATGATATTGCAGGGAGCCGGTGATGTCGGGGAAGAATATGCTGTTGGGGTGTTCCACATTCGACAGGACGAGGTTCTCCATGGTGACGGTCTTGGTGCCGTCGGGATTGTTGACGACTGTCATGGTGCCGCTCTTGGCGACATAGCCCGTCTGAGGTTGGAAGGTCCAGAAGTCATGGTCGAGGGCCACGTGGACGCAAGGCAAGATGGGCAGGTAAGGCGTGCCGATGTAGCCGAGGTTGTACTCGCCTTCAACACTTTGTCCGCTCAGATAGCTGACGATGAAGAAGCGCTTGCGGTTGGCCGACATGAAGAGCATGGATTTCACACCATCACCGAGGATGCCCATTCCACTGATAGTGGTGACGCCAGCCAAGCCGATGGGGCTCTCGATGTTGCCGATCTTGAACTTGTTGTCGGCATTGAAGGTGTAGGGCGGCAGCGTACCGCTGAAGTTCAAGGCCAGCTGTACGGTTTGACCGTTGTTGTTGGCGCCCATGCTTTGTGACAGGATGACAGTGTAGGTGCCGTTGTTCTCGGTAACGGAGAGCAGACCGTTCGTCCAATAATAGGTGTCGCCATAGAACAAGGTGTCGGCGCCCATGATGAAGGGCAGCTCACCGAGGTTGAATTCGTGGAAACCGACCACAGTGGGGACGGGGTCTTTCGAGTTGTTGCCCATCGTATAGGTGCCAGGGACGACGTTGCCGTTGAAGATGATGGCGATACCTTCGTTGTCGGAGGCGGTCATCTCCTTGGAGGCGAGGACGATGGCGCTCTTTTGGCCATAGTTGACGACTTTGGCGGTGACAATATTGTCGGTGTTGTTGCCGACGGTCAGCGCTCCAGCTTGCACCTCAGGGGTGACGTTGCTGTTGCCATTGTTTCCATTGTTGTTGTCTTTACAACTGGTGCCGATCAGGGCAAAGCCGCAGAGGAGCATCAAACTTAAAAAAACTTTCTTCATAATAAAACGATTTTTGGGTTATTGTCTTTTGTTACATAACTCATAAGTCCCACAAAAATTGTGCCGATTTAAGGTTAATAAGCCTTAAATAACTGATGGATGTTAGATATTCAAGCGTAACTGTATCTCTTCCACCTGTTTCTTCAGTTGTTGCACGGTCTGCAGCAGCTCTTCTTCGCGGAAGCGGTTCTCGCGTTGTTGTGGCATTTCCGCGCTGATGTAATGCACAAATTTCCACACCTCCTTGATGTCGGCGGCGGGGAGGTCGTAAGGATGGTAGAGCGGGTTGAGCGAGCTGAGGGTGAGTTTGCCTTCGTGTTCGATCTTGTTGTCCACGATCTTGAAGACGATGCCGTCGTCCTGGGTGAGCACGATGTAGGGCTGACCGCTGCGGATGTAGGTCCAGTCGACGACATATTCTCCGGTGACGTAAGAGCCGTCGGGGATGGGCAGCATCGAGTCGCCGCTGATTTGGAAGGTGCGGTACTTGCGGTCGTGCGAGAGGAAGGGCATGGTGAAGGTGGGCAGCACCTTGATGTATTCGGGGTCGGCAAAGCCCGTGGCGTAGCCGGCCTTGGCCTTCTCGTTGACGAGTTCGATGTTCTCGTTGTTGTCGGCATTGACGGTGGTGGCCAGCACACGCAGGTTGCTGCCTTTCAGGTGCACGTCGTAGCCGCGCTCAAGTTGCGAGAGCTGCAGGGGGCTGATGCTGCTCAAGTCGACTTTTACCAAGGTGTCGATGGCGATGCCGAAATACTTGGAGAAGGCGACCAAGGCCTCGAGGTTGGGCTCGGAGACCCCGTTTTCATAGCCACTCAGCGTGGAACGCTTCATTCCGAGAGCAAATGCAATATCGTCTTGGGTATGATGACGATGTTTACGGAGGAATTTGATGTTCGAATTGATGTACATAGTTGAGGCTTTATTTAATCTAATAGTTTTAATGATTGATGTTCGCTGAGGATTTTTAATTGATTGATAGCCATTTGGTTTAATCGTATAGCTCTTTCTGTTTGACTAAGTCCATCCTTGATGAGCTCGGCATTCATGCTTTCCAAATTTACAAGAACAATTAATTGGTGTAATGAAGCATGGTCGCGAATGTTGCCTTCGCTTTCTGGATTCAGCTCTCGCCACATTTTGGCCGTCATGCCAAATAACGCTACATTAAGAACGTCAGCTTCGTTAGCGTAAATAAACGAACTTGCCTTTGAAGATATGTTTTCAGGGATAAGATGTTCCTTGATGGCATCAGTATGAATGTGATAGTTGATTTTTGTCAGTTCTCTGTTTAAATTCCATCCAAGAGAAAGTCTTCCATTCTCATCAGATTTCAGTCTTTGATAGTCTTTGATGATGTATAGTTTGAATTCTGGTGAAATCCAAGACGCGAACTCAAAAGCGATATCTTGATGTGCTAAAGTTGAAGCATAGCGACCTTGTTTGGAAATTATTCCTATGGCTTGGGTCGCTTCTATCCATCGTTTTGGTGTCAGCACAAAACTATTCAATCCAGCTTCTTTTTCAATTGCCTCGAATTCGAGGCAATTGAAAATTGGATTATGGAATTGTTCCCAAAGCCCAAGAAAACGGATTGTATTTCTATTGCGCATCCAGTTCTGGATAACGTATCCAGGGTTTTCCAATGTCTTGTAACGAGCGATATCAGTTAATGAGATAAAATCACCATTCTTTCCTCCAAATCTGACCTCGATTTCATAGCCTTCAGCAGTAATAATTGTTCTTTTCATAGAGTTTTTAATTGGTTGATATTCAACTATATTATAAAAATGTTTCTATTCTTCTTGCATTATGCCAAAATAAATGATTAAATTTATGGCGAAATATTTGATTAAAAACTCGTCAAAAGTACAACTTTTTTGGAACATGCAAGCATTTTGAGCAAAAAAAAAGGAGAAAAAACGATGGAAAGGACGATTTTGCATTTGGATTTGGACACTTTTTTCGTGTCGGTGGAACGTCTGGTGAATCCTTCGCTGGAGGGCAAGCCCGTCATCGTGGGCGGCATGTCGGACCGTGGCGTGGTGTCGACGTGCAGCTATGAGGCGAGGAAGTTCGGCGTGCATTCGGCCATGCCGATGCGAATGGCGCGGCAGCTGTGTTCGCAGGCGGTGTTCATCCGTGGCGACATGGAGCTCTACAGCCGCTATTCCCGTCTCGTGACCGACATCATCGCCGACAGCGCGCCCGTCTACGAGAAGATGTCGATTGACGAGCATTACCTCGACCTGACGGGCATGGACCGTTTCCACGACTGCCAGTTGTGGTCGCACGAGTTGCGGCAACGCATCATCAAGGAGTCGGGGCTGCCGATTTCGTTTGGCTTGTCGGAGAACAAGACCGTATCGAAGATTGCCACGGGACAGGCCAAGCCCAACGGTGAGCTGCAGGTGCCCACACCTTATATTAATAGCTTCCTCGACCCGTTGTCGGTGCAGAAGATCCCGATGGTGGGCGAGAAGACCTATGCCTTGCTTCGCTCGATGGGTGTGGAGAAGATCGGCACGCTGCGACGGTTGCCGCCCTTGGCGATGGAACAGACCATGGGCAAACACGGTCTTGACATCTGGAAGAAAGCCAACGGGCACGACAACACGCCGGTGTGCCCCTATCAGGAGCGGAAGTCCATCAGCAAGGAACGCACCTTCGAGCAGGACACCATCGACGTGGTGACCATCAAGCAATGCCTGGCGCGTATGGTGGAGAGCCTTGGCTTCGACCTGCGCTCGCAAGGCAAACTGACGGGCTGCGTGACGGTGAAGGTCCGTTACTCCAACTTCGACACACACGACATGCAGCAGCGCATCCCTTACACCGCCTTCGACCACGTGCTACGCGAGACGGTGAACGGCATCTTCGACAAGCTGTACAACCGACGGATGATGATACGGTTGGTGGGCGTGCGCTTCAGCGAGCTGGTCAGCGGGGCTCCGCAACTGGCCTTGTTTGACGACAACATGGAACTGACGAACCTGTATGCCGCAATGGACAAAATCAAGACGCGGTTTGGGGAACAGGTTTTGCATCGGGCGGCTGGGTGATTCATTGGCGGCTGCCACGGTGTGACAGCCCTACAGACCGGGACTGTAAGGCTGTCGTATTACGGCAGCCGCAAATGGTAGATGGTCAAAATTGTGAGAATCCATATATATATTGCTGAAAAAATTGTGAGATTCCGACAAAAGTAGTATTTTTGCGTTTGAAACAGGTAAAGAACTTAATCTATGAAAAGACTCCTGAAATTCATGATAATCTTAGTGATGTCGGCGACGGCAATGCTTGTTGTAGGATGCACAAAGCCAGAAGATCCAAACAATGGCGAGAATGGAGGTAGTAATAATGGAGGTGAAAACAATGGTGGTGGCACATACAACGGCTACGAATATGTTGACTTGGGCTTGCCGAGCGGTACGCTCTGGGCCACTGTCAACGTGGGTGCTGACATACCTGAGGACTATGGCCACTATTTCGCTTGGGGTGAAACGCAGCCCAAAGATTGTTATGATTGGGACAGCTACGTGTACTGCGACAACACATACGGCCGACTCACCAAATACTGTAGCGACCCCATTTATGGTTACGAAGGATTCACCGACGACCTGACAACCTTGTTACCCGATGATGATGCCGCTACGGCTACCTGGGGTAATGGCTGGCGCATGCCCACCAAAGAAGAATGGGAAGAACTATACGAAAACACGACTATTACATGGATTACGCAGGATGGCGTGAATGGCATGCTCTTTACTGCAGCAAATGGCAATAGCATGTTTCTGCCTACAGCTGGCGTCCAAATGGCGAACCACATCTTAGGTGTCGGCTACTGTTGCTACTATTGGTCGAATTCGCTCTATCTAGAATCCCCACTAAGCGCGTGGGGATTTTTAGGCTCTAGCACCTGCATTATAGGCGGCCATGGCCGCATCGGCGGTATGTCCGTCCGTGCAGTGCGTTCTGAACGATAAGACCAAGTCTTTTAGGCTTTTTTGCCAACTTTGCAGCAAGGCAAAAGTTTTTTGCCTTTAGTGTTCCCTTTATCCCAAAAGTTTTGATTAAATTTACGGCGAAAAATTTGATTAAAAACTAATCAAAACAATTGTGCTGATTGCCGTACATTCATATAACAGCTTGTGCTACGGGACGTTGCCGATTGCGGACTTGGTCAAAAAAGCCACTGCAATGGGTTATACGACCCTGCCATTGACCGACATCAACACGACGATGGGGGTTGCCGACTTTGTGTTTGAATGCCAAAAGAAAGGCATCAGACCCGTCGTGGGTGTGGAGGTGCGCAACGGCAACGAACTGCTCTATGTGGCCTTGGCCAAAAACAACAAAGGCTTCGCCGAGCTGAACCGTTTCCTGACCCAGCATAACCTCACCAAGCAACCCTATCCCGAGATTGCGCCCGAATGGAATGATGTCTTCGTGATCTATCCCTTCGGAAAACGTCGTCAAAACCAACTGAAAGCGAACGAATACCTTGGCGTGCGCTTCTCCCAACTGACCAAGATGTTTGCCTGCGAGTCGTTCGAAAAACTGGTGGCCATGCAGCCCGTCACCTTCGCGGAAAAGGCCGATTTCGAGTTGCACCAATGCATGCGCGCCATCGACGGGAATGTGCTGATCTCGCGCCTCGACCCCAAGGCCTGTGCCGCCCCCGATGAGATTCTGCTGCCTGCCGAACGGCTGAGGACCACTTACGCGCTCTATCCACAACTCATTGAGAACGCGGAGGGTATCCTTGAGGAATGTGAAATCAACATTGACACGAGTGTGAAGAGCAAGCGTTGTTTCACAGGCAATGCCTACGACGACCGTGAGTTGCTGCGCAAGCTGGCTTTCGACGGTATGGCCTACCGCTATGGCACGTCCAACAAGACCGCCTATCGTCGTATCGAGAAGGAGTTGGATATCATAGAACAGAAAGGCTTTTGCGCTTATTTCCTCATTGCATGGGAGATCGTTCAATTTGCCATGAAACAAGGCTTCTACCATGTGGGGCGTGGCAGCGGTGCCAACAGTGTGGTGGCCTACTGCCTGAAGATCACCGACGTGGACCCGATAGAATTGGACCTGTACTTTGAGCGTTTCCTCAATCCCAAGCGGAGCAGTCCGCCCGACTTCGACCTCGACTTCTCGTGGAAAGATAGGGACACCGTCATCAAGCACATCTTCGAGAAATATGGGCAGGAGCATGTGGCGTTGCTGGGTGCGACGGTCACCTTCCAGGACAACTCGTTGTGCCGCGAGTTGGGCAAGGTGTTTGGCCTGCCCAAAGGCGAAATCGACCAGATGGAACGCAATCCCAAGGCGTTTGCCCAACAGTATTTCATCGGTCAGCAGATCCTTTCGTTTGCCGAGCGCCTCCACGACTTCCCGCGTCAGCGCTCCATCCATGCTGGCGGTGTGCTCGTCACCGAACAGCCTGTCACCGACTTTGCTGCCCTCGACCTGCCCCCCAAGGGTTTCCCGACGACGCAATACGACATGTATTCGGCCGAGAAGATAGGCTTCGTCAAGATGGACATCCTCAGCCAGCGCGGCATCGCACACATCCGCGACGCGGTGGAGATGGTGGAGTGCAGCCGTGGCGTCCGTATCGACATCCACCAAATCAACGCGCTGAAACAGGATGAACTGATACGACGCCAGCTGCTCAAAGCCGAGACTTGTGGTTGTTTCTATATCGAAAGCCCGGCCATGCGTGGCCTGCTGCGTAAGTTGCGTTGTTCCGACTACAAGACCTTGGTGGCGGCCAGTTCCATCATCCGGCCAGGCGTGGCGCGTTCGGGCATGATGCGGGAATATATCCATCGTTTCCATCATCCCGAGTCGGTGGACTATAAGCATCCGCTGCTGAAGGAACTGTTGGCCGAGACGTATGGCGTGATGATCTATCAGGAGGATGTGCTGAAGGTGGGTCATTACTTTGCGGGCTTGGACCTGGCCGATGCCGATGTGTTGCGCCGCATGATGGGCCACAAGATGCGCGACAAGTCGGAATTTGAGGAAGTCACGAAACGTTTCTTCGACAACTGCAGGGCCAAGGGCTATCCTGATGCCTTGGTGAGTGAACTTTGGCGACAGATTGAATCGTTTTCGGGCTATTCCTTCTCGAAGGCACATTCGGCCTCGTATGCCGTGGAGAGTTACCAGAGCCTTTATCTGAAGAGCCATTATCCGCTAGAGTTTCAGGTGGCGGTCATCAACAATTTCGGCGGGTTCTATCAAACCTGGTTCTACTTCAATGAGGCGCGGTGCATGGGGGCTAAGGTACATCTGCCTTGTGTCAACCGAAGCAGTTACCTCACCACCTTGAATGGTCGCACCATCTTCATGGGTTTCGTGCATCTGCAAGGGCTGGAGCAGCATTTCGTGGAGCGTTTTCTGGCCGAACGCGAGGCGCGTGGTCCTTTCGCCAGCTTGGACGACTTCATGGCGCGGGTGCCGTTCACCTTGGAACAGCTCGTTCTGCTCATCCGTGGCGGTGCCTTCGGCTTCACGAAGAAACCCAAGGCTGAGTTGCTGTGGCAGGCGCATCTCAACAAGAGTCAAGGCAAGAAGGAACAACCTGAGACCCTTTTCCGCCTCGAGAACCAGCATTTCGAGTTCCCCGACTTCACGACCAACGTCTTGCAGAACGCCTACGATGAGATCGAACTCTACGGATTTCCCGTCTCTTTGACTTGGTTCGACCTGCTGAAGACCCGTTTCCGTGGCGAACTGATGGCTTCGCAGATGCTGCATTTTGTGGGCAAGAGTTATCGGATGTTGGGTAAGCTGGTCACAGTGAAATATGTACGCACTTGCAAGGGCGACACGATGGCGCTGGGCACCTTCGTGGATGTCACAGGCGAGGCCTTCGACACGGTGCATTTTCCGCAGGTGCTAAAGGCATGGCCATTCCAGGGCGATGGCGTGTATCTGCTCTTGGGTAAGGTGACGGAAGAATTCGGACAGCCTTCGTTGGAGGTGGAGAAGATGGGACGGATGGGGTATCAACCCAACCCCAGTGCGTGCGATTGATAGATAATACAAAGGTTTTTGCCCAAAAAGCAAGCGACGAATGCCCTTTGTTTCGTATCTTTGCGCAAATTTTTGAGACAACAAATGCGTCGAAGACTATTTTTATTTTTATTGCTTCTTTTCTCGTTGACAATCAACGTTTTCTCGCAACAGAAAGGCCAAGTCGCGGGTGTGATCAAGGATGCTGAGACAGGCGAGACTTTGATAGGTGTTTCCATCTACGTCGAGAAGCTACACGTGGGTACTACTACCGACGAGCGGGGCCGTTATGCCTTGGACTTGCCATTGGGCGAGCAGGTGCTTCGCGTCTCCTATATCGGCTACAGCACCCTTAATAAAACGGTGAGCGTCGGCAGTAAGCCCCAGACGGTCAACATGAAACTCAAGCCGGAGTCGGAACAGCTTTCGGAGGTGGAGGTGACCAGCGAGCGCAAGGACCGTAATGTGTCGGCGATGGCGATGAGCGTGCAAACGCTCGACATGATCACCATCAAGAAAATCCCGGCTTTGATGGGTGAGGTGGATGTCATCAAGAGCATCACGTTGTTGCCGGGTGTGCAGTCGGCCTCGGAAGGCTCGTCGGGCTTCAGTGTGCGTGGTGGTGCCACCGATCATAACCTGATCCTATTGGATGGTGCACCCATCTACAATGCCTCGCATTTTCTGGGCTTCTTCTCCGTGTTCAACAACGACGTGGTGAAGGACGCCACACTTTACAAAGGCGACATCCCTGCCAACTTCGGAGGCCGTCTCTCTTCGGTGCTCGACGTGACGGTGAAAGATGAGATGCCGAAGCGTTTTGGGATGCAAGGCGGTGTGGGTTTGGTGACCAGCCGCTTGATGCTTGAAACCCCGTTGAACGACCATAAGACCTCGGTGATGGCGGCAGGGCGTACCACCTATGCGGGGCTGGTGCTTCCTTTTTTGGGCGACGACCTGAAGAACTCCAGCATCTATTTCTACGATCTCAACGCCAAGGTGACGCATGCCATCGATGGGAAAAACAGGATTTTCGCCTCCGTATATCATGGGCACGACGAGTTTAACATGCAGAAGATGATTGGTTTGGGCTATGGCAACAGCAGCGCCACGTTGCGTTGGAGCCATATCTTCTCCGACCGTCTTACCTCCAACCTTGCCTTGATAGGCTCACGCTATCGTTACAGCATCGACATCGATTACAGCCCTTACGACTTTTCCATCAAAGCAGGTACCGATGCCGCCAGCCTTTCCTACGACCTAGCTATGCACTGGAACGACGAAAACGTTACTAAGATGGGTCTGACCACGGGCTATCAGTCGTATCTGCAAGGCGAGATGGATGACCGCGGTGGTGCCTTGTCGCAATACCTCCAGATTGACCAGTCGGAGGCGGTAGCACGCAAGGGCTTGGAGCATGCCCTCTATATCACGCATGACTATTCACCTACACCGCGATTCTCAGTACGTGCCGGACTGAGGCTTTCATGCTTCCAAAACATCGGCCAAGAGGATTTGTATGTCTTCGACAATGTGTTCTATACGGTGACCGACACCCTGCATTATGGTGCGGGTGAGGTCTTCAATACGTCCATCAACCCCGAGCCGCGTGTGGCAGCCATGTACCGTATCGACGAGCAGTCGTCGGTAAAGGCCTCCTATTCGCGCACGGCCCAATATGCACAGGTGGCTTCGGCCGCTACGGGTGGCTTGCCCTTCGACGTGTGGTTCCCGACCAGTCCCAATGTGAAGCCACAGAAATGCGACCAATTTGCCGTCGGCTATTTCCGTAACTTCAACGACGACGCCATCGAGACCTCCGTTGAGCTGTATTATAAGGACATGAAAAACGTCATCGACTTCAAGGACAATGCCATCACCTACGGCTATCTGCTGATCGACGGCGAGCTGCGTGTGGGCAAGGGTAGGTCTTACGGCGCTGAGTTTTTGGTGAGAAAGAATGTGGGCAAGTTCACGGGATGGATCTCCTATACCTATTCACGTTCGTTCCGTACCATCGAAGGCATCAGCCAAGGTAAGGAATACCGCTCGCCATACGACCGCCCTCACAACCTGGTGCTGGTGGCCAACTATGACGTGTCGCCCCGCATCAGCCTGGCGGCCAACTGGATCTATAACACAGGTCAGCCGGTGACATTCCCCTATGGACAGTATACCATCAACGGCGTGACCTACGCTGTCTACAACGGCAAGCGTAACGAGAGCCGTTATCCTGACTACCACCGTCTTGACTTGTCGTTTACCTGCAAGCTGGGCGACCTGAAGAAGGAGAGACGCTGGGAACATGAGCTCAATGTATCGGTCTATAACGCTTATGCCCGTCACAACACTTGGGCAGTCACCTTCGAGCAAGGTAAAGACGGTAACATTGAGACCAAAAACATGTATCTGTTCTCGGCTGTGCCATCCATTTCATATAACTTCAAATTCTGAACGCTATGAAAAGATTCTATAAGATATGGGCTTTCTTATTGCTGACACCTATTGTGGCTTGTACCGAAGACATCGTCATCGATGTTGAGGAGGGCGAGCCGATGATTGGCGTAGAGGCCTCGTTTACCGATGAATTGAAATGCCATGAGGCCATCTTGAGTTATACCGCCGATTTCTATAACCACGACGAGGTCAAGATGGTGAGTGGCGCTACGGTGTATGTGACGGATGGTGTCGACACCATATACTATTATGAGGCGGAAGACACTCCTGGACATTATTTTACCGAGCCTGTAGCGGGTGTGAAAAACAGAATGTATCACTTCTGTGCCGAAGTACCCGATGATAATGCGGAAAATGGCATTTTGCGGCTGTATGCCGAGAGTTATATGGCCAATAATGTGGAAACCATCGACAGCTTGGTCATCAAACCCTATAACGCGGACAACGATTCCGTCATCTCCGTGTTTTTTGGCGACACCATAGAGTGGCTCTATCCCCATTTCCAGAGTCTTGCTGACCCGACGATTATCTACATGCCGATGATTTCGAAAAACGACACCTTGAAAACCGACAGTCTGAATATGCGCATGATGATACCCGTTGGCGGTTATGCTGGGTATTATATCAACGGTCCCGAGATGTTGGAGGCGAACAAGGAGATTCCTATCGGTTATTTCCGTAAGTCGAAGCTGAAGAGTGGCGACCGCATTCGTGCCGACCTCTACAGCATTCCTATGGATTACATGATGTATTTCTATACTTTGATCATGTCGACAGGCAGTAATCCTATGATGGGCGCGCCCGCCAATGTGAGCACCAACATACAGCCAGAAGGTGCTGGCGTAGGATGGTTCTTCACCGCTTCGGTGGTTTCCGTCGAGACGGTGTTTGAGGATTAAAAAAAAGGAGGCTGCCCAAAGGCAACCTCCTTTTTTGATGCAAGATCGTCGGCTTATTTCACGACAACCTTTTCAAGACGGACCTGCGTGCCTGTGGTGAGGCGGAGGAAGTACACGCCTTGAGTCATGTTGTTGACATTGATTTGTTCAGTGCCTTGGGCTTTGCCGCTGGCCACCACTTGACCCATGCCGTTGTACATCACATAGCTGTACTGGGCGTTGCCGCCGTTGATGTAAAGCATGTTGTTGACGGGGTTGGGGTAGATGGTGAATTCGGCTCCGTCCTCGTCGACGCTCATTTCAGCCTTCACGTCGATGCATTCAGGCAGTGAGCTGCCGCGTTCGTAGTTGGCAACGACGCAGTAGGTGAAGTGGATCTCGGAGTACACGTTGTCGGTGTAGGTGGGCTCTTCAGTCTGGCCGATTTCGACGCCGTTACGGAAGACGGTGTAGTTGAGAGCGCCTTCAGGAGCATTCCAAGTCAGGATGACGAGGCCGATCTCGAGTTCGGCGTCGAGGTTCTCAACAGGAGCGTAGGTGTCGAAGTGCGAACCACCAGCGCAGTCGCAGTCGAATTCATAGTTCACGCCAGCGCCGCCCGAATAGATCTGAGTGCCGTCTTCGTACTTCACCGTGAAGGAGCATTCGTAGGAATAGCTACCGTTGATCCAGCTCAAGGTGACATGCACACCGCGACCGATTTCGAGGGTGTAGATTGCAGAAGAGCCGTCCGTGATGGTGAGGTTTTGAGTGGGCGTGCCATCGCTGAAGGAGACCACCAGTTGGTTGCCGTTCCAGCCGTCGCCATAGCTGTCGACGAGGTCGAAAATGACATTGCAGGTGTTCTTCAAAACGAGGTTGCCTTCAGCCGTCAGGCCGCCTTCAGCTTGCATGTTGAAGGTGACGGGGATCTGCTCAGTCTCGGGGCAACTTTCGTCGATGGTCAGATGGAAGATGCAAGTGGCGGTGCCATCGGGGTCGATGGTGCCGAACTCAACGCTCTCGTTGAGGAGGGTGACGTATTCGCTCTCGCAGCTGATGGTGGCGAAGGCGTTGGTAGCCATATAGTGACCGATATTCTGGAACTTGGCGACGATGGTCAAGTCTTCGCCGGGCACATAGCTGCCGGCCCAGTCGGTGCCACCGAAGTCGAGAATAGCCTGACCAGCGGTGATGAACAGCTTACCGATCCAGGTGTTGGTGCCACACTCCATGGTGATGTCGACTTGGAAGCGGGTGCCGTCTTCAACGCCTTCAGCGACGATGAAGCTGAAAGCATCCTGCAGGGTGTTGACTTCTTGAGCTTCCATCACGCCCAAAGTGGCGGTGTTGTTGGTGAGGCTCAAGCGGTCGTCGGCGCAGCTGAGGGTGATGTTGGTGACGTCGCCAGTCGGGTCGACACCCACATTCTTGAAGCTGATGGAGAGGCTCGTCTCCACATTGACAGGGGCGAAGTTGGGTGAGTAGCCGTCGATGGTGAGGTAGGCACCTTCGGCAGGCAGGATTTCAACGGGGAGAATCTCAGTCACCTTGTTATAGCCCATCACAGTCAAAGTGGCGGTGCCAACGTTCGACAGGGGTGAGAAGCTCATATTGGCGACACCGTCGTGGATGTCGGCAGTGGCGATGATCTCGCCGTCCATCATCAAGGTAGCGATGCCATAGGCAGTGTTCTCAGCGGTGATTTCCAATTCGTTCATGCCAAGCATCAGGGCGGCGGGATTAAGGCCTACATTCATGTTGACAGGATTGTCGGTACGCACCATCAGGCTCGGGTCGCCGAAGAGGATCCAGGTGTTATGGGTGGCACCTTGGTCGTTGGGGTGCATGTCAAGCATGTACATGCTGCCGTTGAGGGAGGCGCCACCAAAGGTGTGGTTGAACTGGTCGTTGTGTTTCCATTCCGTGAGGATGTCAACCATCTCGTCTTGACCCGTCATTGGAGGCACCCAAGGTTGTGAGATCCAGCTGAACATACCGCCGACGGCGCCAGTGGGACGACCCGTGGCATTGTTGGTGGCTCTCAGCCAGGCCTCGCCGAAGCAGGTGCCGTCGAATTGACCGTTGTTACAGGCCACCGACCAGATGTAAGGCCATTTGTCGTCGTTGACCAGAGCGTTCACGTTGCTGTTGCTGTAGTTGGCCACAGCCCAGCTCGTCTGCGAACCGTGGTTGCAGTAGTTGCAGATGCTCTTACCAGCATTGAAGTCGGCGCTGATAGCGGTGGCGTTGGTGCCGCCGCCCACACCGCTGTACTGTTGGGTAACGGTTTCGTAGGTGTAGTGCATGAGGGTGTCGCGGATGTAGTTGATGTGCACATAGTCGGCTTCGCCGCCCATGTGGCCTTGGCCTGCACCTTCATTGGCTCCGATGCCGATGCCTTGGTTGAGCCAGGTGAGGCCTTCCGGCATGTCGCGCTCATAGTACAAGACCTTCTCGACATGGGTCTCCACGTCGGCGATGCTCTGCACTGAGAAACGGCCCGTGAGGACTTCGAGGTAGTAGTCGCTACCTTCCAATTGGCCGAACCAGTTGTCGGAGCGGCCACCACTCATGGAGTGGGGGGTGAGGTCGCTATAGTCGCCTACCAAGAGGACGTAAACGAGGTTGCGCTCAGGGTTGGTGTAGATGTCGTTGATGTAATTCTTGATGGTGTTGTCGTTGTTGCCACCCACTTCGGAGAGGCTCACGATGGTGGTGGGACGACCCGATTGGTTCTTCCAGTCAACGAAAGGCTGCATGGCTTCCATGTATTGGTCGGGGCAGACGACGAGCATCTCGCCGCGGTCGGTGACGAAGGTGTAGTCTTTAGCGTTGTCTTTGAAGTTGATGAAACGGTGGTTGTAGGCTTCCATCATTTCGGGAGCGACCTTTTCGGCGGCCTTGCGGCTTACTTTTTGGTTCACGCCGTTGTCGCTCACCTTCTTCATCTCGATGGTCATGTTCGTGTAGACACGAAGGGTCTTGGTCATCGGGTTGTAGGCGAAGGGGCTGACCATGATGTCCTGACCACGGAAGTCACGGAAGATGTAAGGCGTCTCCAGATAGGCCTGCGAGGCAGGATAGAAGGCGTCTTTCTGATACATGGGTCCATAGATGTAAGCTACAGTCTCAGGGTCGATCTGACGGCTGAAGTTACCCTTGGAGGGGGCCACTTCGATGTTTTGGAAATCCTTGAAAGTGCAGCTGGTGACGTTAACTTCCATCTCAGCGGCATCACCGATGATGGCGGGGATGGGGAAGTGTGGGAGGTCAGGAGCACCGGCTTCGAGCATGGAGGCCATCTTAGGGACCGAGATGACCTGCTGAATGCCGTTGGGTGTGCTCACTTTCGTCATGTTGAAACCGCTCAGCGAGAAGTCGACGACGACTTTGGATTCGCTGCTCGAAACCAACTTGACTTGCGGGGCGGCAGGTGTGTTGCCATCGATGCCAACCCACTTCTGGGCCATAGTCATGAGTGACATAGCCACAAGAGCAAGTGTAAATACGACTTTTTTCATGTTGATTAGTGAGTTTGATTATTTGGTAATTAGTTGTTGACTTAAAATAGGAGGCAAAAGTACAATTTTTTCTCTTATTTGGAATAGTGTATGGAAAATAATTCTGCTCCAAATCGGCAGTTTTGACCACCTATAATCCAAGATTTGTGTACTTTTGCGCCTCTATACAAATACTAGACTACGATGGGCTTCTTTTTGAGATTGATTTTGGCTGGTTTAGGATGGTCGTTTGGTGGCCCATTGGGCGCCATCATCGGCTATGCCATTGGAGGGTTGTTCTCCAGCAACAGGCCGCGCATCATACGATCGGAGGTGGAGGATACCTTCGGCAACACAGAAGAGAAACGTGACTTCAATGTGACCTTGTTGGTGCTTTCGGCTGCAGTGATGAAAGCTGACGGCAACGTGAAACGTTCCGAACTCGACTACGTGAAGCGTTTCTTCCTGCAGAACTTCGGTCAGGAGCGTGCCGAGAACTACATCAAGATGCTGCGCGAGATTTTGGAGAAAGAGTATAATCTTTACGACGTCAGCCAGCAGGTGGGTCGTTATATGGATTATTCCTCACGTCTACAGCTGTTGCATTATCTGTTTGGCATTGCCAATGCCGACGGCGCGATTTCGCAAGAGGAACTGGGTGTCATCAACACCATCTCTGACTATATGGGCATCACCAACAGCGATTTCCAGTCGGTGAAGGCCATGTTCATCAAGGAGACCAATAGCGCTTACAAGATCCTCGGTGTTGATCCTTCGGCCTCCGACGAGGAGGTGAAGCGGGCCTACCGCGAGATGGCCAAGAAAAACCATCCCGACTTGGTGAGTAACCTCGGCGATGAGGTGCGGCAGGCAGCCGAGAAGAAGTTCCAAGAAATCAACGCAGCTTACGAAACCATCAAGAAACAACGCGGAATGTGAGTTATTTTCACGCAGAATCCGCTGAATACGCAGAAACTAAACCCTGCATGATACAAAAAAAGGTCGCCCACACGGACGACCTTTCTTCATGCATTTTTGCTAGAGTGGTTATTCTACGACGACCTTCTCGATGCGCACTTGCGTACCGGAGGTGAGGCGGAGGAAGTAGACACCCTTAGTCATTTCACTGACATTGATCTGTTCGGTGCCTTGGGCTTTACCGTTGGCCACCATCTGACCCATGCCGTTGAACATGGCATAGCTGTACTCGGCAGCGCCACCATTGATGGTAAGCGTGCTGTTGACAGGGTTAGGATAGATGGAGAACTCAACCTCGTTTTCGCTGATGGCATCGAAGAACTCAACGATGACGCATTCAGGCACGGAGACACCGTCGGTGTACTCGGCCACCACGCAATAGGTGTAGACGCCGTCTTTGCTGACCAGGACGTCAGTGTAGGTGGTCTCTGCCGTCTGACCGATTTCGATACCGTTGCGGCTGATGATGTAGTTGATGGCGCCTTCAGGAGCGTTCCAAGTCAGCGTGACGCTGGTGTTGGTGGTTTCAGCTTGCAGGTTCTCGACGGGGTTGTAGACACCTATAGGAGTACCGCCAGCGCAATCGCAGTCGAACTCATAGTTCACGCCAGCGCCGCCCGAATAGATCTGAGTGCCGTCTTCGTACTTCACTGTGAAGGAGCATTCGTAGGAATAGCTACCGTTGATCCAGCTCAAGGTGACATGCACACCACGGCCGATTTCTAAGATGTAGGTTGCAGAGGAACCGCTTGAGATGGTCATGTTCTGCGTGGGAGTGCCATCGCTGAAGGAGACCACCAGTTCGTTGCCGTTCCAACCGTCGCCATAGCTGTCGACAAGGTCGAAGATGACATTGCAAGCATTCTTGATGACGCCAGAGCCTTCAGCGACGAGGCCGCCATCAGCATTCAAGGTGAAGTTGAGAGGAAGTTGCTCAGTCGTGGGGCAGCTGGCATCAATAGTGATGTTGAACACGCAAGTGGCGACGCCAGTCGGGTCGATAGTACCCACTTCGATGGTCTCGTTTTCGATGGTGACATATTCACTTGTTGAGGCGATGCTGGCAATGGCATTGGTGGCCATGTAGTGACCAACGTTCTTGAACGATGCGGTGACGGTGAGCGTTTCGCCAGGGACGAATTCACTAATATTAGCCATGCCTTCGAATTGCAGCACAGCCTCACCAGCGGTGATGATGACTTTGCCTTCCCAAGTCTCGCTACCACAGACGGCGGCAACTTGGATGGTGTATCTTGTGCCGTCGGCGACGCCTTCAGCAATGCTATAGCTGAAGCCATTGATTTGAGTGGTGGCATCCGGATCCAGGCTGCCGAAAGAGCCGACACCATTAAGGATAGTCAAGGTGTTGTCTTCGCAAGTCAGGGTCACATTGGTGGTGCCATTGGTAGGTTCGGTACCCACATTCTTAAAGGTGATGTTCAACGGAGTCTCGTCGCCAACGTGGGCGTTGGCGGGAGTGAAGCTGTCGA
Organism: uncultured Bacteroidia bacterium; assembly: GCA_902786745.1. Lineage (GTDB taxonomy): Bacteria > Bacteroidota > Bacteroidia > Bacteroidales > F082 > Limimorpha. The sequence goes on along the minus strand of CADADR010000010.1, from coordinate 77,048 downwards.
CCGTAACGTATGGGCCATCCATAGCAGCAGCAGGGATGATGCTGGTGTAAGGAATATATTGCGGATGGGTCACGCAGATGGTGACATCGCCGCCGCTGGTGATGGGCGTGATTGCGATGTCGGCAGAGCCGCTCTCACCAACCATACCTGCACCATAGAGGACGCCGTCCTTGGAGATACCCACATACGAACCGGGGTTCGCGTTGACGGTGAAGAAGTCCATGCCGATGGGCAAGGTAGGCATGTGGCTCACATTGTTCTCGGTGGGTTGCACGCGGAAGGGCATGACGGAACCGTCGCCCAACACGTGGTAGGCCTGCCAGTAATAAAGGGTGGCGCTGTGCATCTGGTATCCCAGAGCTTGGGCGGCGTTACCGGCCAGGTTGCCGATGAACAGGTAGGAGCAGACGGTGTTGTAGGCATCGTCGAACCAAGCGGCGTCGTACATACCCATCGTGGTCTCTTCATAGGAAGGCATCGTGCCGTCGTAACGGTTGGTGGCACCCACGCCGAAGTAGTAGTCGTTATACCAAGTGGTGTTGGGGCAGGAGCCGATGTAGGCGTAAGCGCCTTTGTTCTCGGCGCGCACCATGGCTTCACCGAAGCAGGTGCCGTAACCCCAGTCGCCCGATTGGCAGCAGTTGCCGACGGCGAGGAAGTACTTGTGCTCGTTGGTCAGTTGGTTGACGTTGTTGACGTTGAACTCAGGACCGGCCCAGCTGGTCTGGCTGCCGTGGGCGGTGTAGTTGGCGAAGCCGACACCGGTGCTCAGGTAGCTGTAGCAGTTGGTGTAGGTGCCGTGGCTGAACTCATAGACGTTGTCGAAGCCATGCTCCTCATTGTAATAATAGTTACTGGCATACCAAATGGTGGGACGGCCCACGGTGACGCCATAACCGCTGTCTTCACCAGCGATGAGCAGCACGTTGTTCAGGTAGCTCGGGTCGGGCATGGTGTATTGCTCATACTCCAAGGCCTTATTGAGCATGGCGGTCAGTTGGGCGGCACTCGTGGCCGACAGACGGCTGTGGAACATGTCGGGGAACTCGTCACCGTCGACGCTCGAGTAGCTGAGGTCGGTGACGCAGCTCGTCTGGCTGCCGGTGGCACTGGCGGGGACTTGGTCCTTGTCGCCCACAATCACGAGGAAGGTGGGAGCGTCTTTGTCATACTCTTCTTGGATGAAAGTGCGGATGGAAGAGGCATTGTTGCCGATCTCATCGGTGTAGTTTACGTTCAGGTAGAAGCCTTTCGTGGTCTTCCAAGCCAGCCATTCCTGCAAGGCGTCTTCGAACATGCGGTTGGCGACGACCAACATCTTCACGGGAGCCTGCCACAGGTCGGGGTGCTCGTCGTACACATCGTCGCGCCAGTTGAACATCTGATCATAGATACCTGCGAAATAGGGGCTGAAGGTACGGGCGAACTCATTGTAAGCGGCCGACTTGTCGTATTGGCTGTAACGAACCTCGACGACGATGTCGTTATACACACGGATGCTGTTGGTGGCAGCGTCGTACTGCACGGGGTTGACCGTCAGGGCGCCGACTTGGATGCCACGCATCGTGCCTTGGATCTTCACCTCGGCGATAGGACGCTCGGCAAAGCCTTTGTAGGCGTAAGCCTTCTCGCTGTAAGCGAAGGGCACGTCCTCGGGCTTCTGGTTCTTGAAGAGCAAAGGCTGTTGGGGATAGATGGCCTTGATGCCGTAGTCGGCAAGAGCGTAGACTTTGGTGTTGTAGCTCTTCACCTCGACGGTGACGTCATTGGCACCGTAAGGGATGGCGATGAGCTTGTTGGCTGCGGGCAACGAGGGCTCGCCAATGTTGCCGGCAGGATAGGTGTTGTCCATGGTAATGTTGGAGAACACTCCTTTTTCAGTGGAAACTTCAGTGGCGTCGATGCTGCTGAAGGAGAAGGAGGCGGTGAAGCCTTCGTCAGTCACTTTGGCACAGGTCTGTGCCGACTTGGCAGCGCCGAGTTCGATGTGCTGGGCCATCACTTGGGTGCCAAACAGCAGACCCATCATTAGGAATGCTGCGCTGAGTAAACGGAATTTCTTCATTTTTTGAATTTAATAGATTGATATTTAATTTGTTACATGATTTCTACAAAAAAGTAGATGTCCAAACGGCAAAAATAGGAATATTTCCGAAAACGTAAACGTGGAAACCCCAAAAAAGTTACAGATGAGATAGAAAAAAACGAGAGAGCAACTTATTTGCCTTTGAGGATACGCTTGTATTCTTTTTCATTGCCAAGCACTTCCATGGCTGTTTGGATACCTGGGTCAACGGAAGACATCACTTGGTAGTATTGCTGCGTCTCCCAAACATTACGGGCAATCAAGGCTTTCATCTGTAGGAGAAGGAACTTCTCTGAGCGTTTGAACTGTTCCTCGTTCCATGTCACCTTGGCTTCTTTGGCAGCGGCTTTCAGTCTGTCGACAAGGTCTTGACCGACGACGAAGTCCTTGTTGAAGTTGTCGAAGCTACCATATTGTGCCTTGATGGCATCACGGTGCTTGAGGCCGTAGTCGGTGGTGAAGCGGTTCAAGGCACCCTTGCGGACGAGGTTGGTGTAGAGTTTGCTGTTGTAGGCAGTGTCGACAGGGATGAAGATGTCGGGCATAATGCCGCCACCACCGTAAACGGTGCGACCGCCATCGGTCTTGTATTTCAGCGAGTCGGGGAAGTGGATGCTGTCGGCATGGAAATACTCGCCATGTTCGAGGCGTTTGTTCATCTCCTTGGCATAGTCCTCTGCACCATTCTCATAAGGGCGTTGGATGCAGCGACCCGAAGGTGTGTGGTAACGCGAGGTGGTAAGGCGCATCTGTGAGCCGTCAGGGAGGTTGAAAGGTCTCTGAACCAAACCTTTACCGAAGGAGCGACGCCCGATGACCACCCCGCGGTCATGGTCTTGGATGGCGCCCGAGAGGATCTCGCTGGCCGAGGCAGAGCCTTCGTCGATGAGGACCACTAGCTTGCCCGAGGTGTAAAGCCCAGAAGCCTTGCTTCTCCATTCTTGGCGGGGCGAGTGTGTGCCTTCGGTGAAGACGATGAGTTTGTCTTCGGTGAGGAATTGGTCCACGAGATCAATGGCGGTATTGAGGTAGCCACCCGTGTTGCCTCGCAGGTCGAAGATGAGCGACTCCATGCCTTGGCTTTGCAGCTTGGTGATGGCTTCCTTGAACTCTTGCGTCGACTCTTGGGCGAAACGGTCGAGCTTGATGTAGCCGACATGGTTGTCGAGCATATAGGCCGCGTTGATGCTGTTCAACGGTATCTTGTCGCGGGTAATCTCGAAGTCAAGGAGCTCCGGATCATTGCCTCGCTTGACGCTGACGGTGACCTTGGTGCCTTTCTTGCCGCGAAGGTGTTTTTGCACGTATTCGTTGTCGACCTTCTTGCCAAAGCATTCCTCGCCGTCAATCTTGATGAATTGGTCGCCGGCCATGATGCCCACCTTCTCTGAGGGACCGCCTGCCACGGGACTAATGACGGTAATGGTGTCGCGGATGAGTTGGAAGGTCACGCCGATGCCTTCGAAGCTGCCCACGAGGGGCTCGTTGGCTTTCTCCACATCCTTCTTCGATATGTAGGCCGAGTGTGGGTCGAGTTCCTTCAATGCGGCTATGATGGCGTCTTCGGTCACTTTGTCCGTATTGGCGGTGTCGACGTAGAAATTCTCGATGAGATATAGAACAGTGCCCAGTTTTTGGGCATTCATCTGTGCCTTTGTCTGGGGCTTCTGTGGTTGGTTTTGGGCTGTCGCTGCCATTGCAAAGAGGCAAACAATAGCCAAGAAAAACAATTTCAGTGATTTCATTGGGATAGAATAAGATTTTAGGGGCGCAAAGATAATGTTTTTATTCTTTTTTTAATTCCAAATCCATTGTTTTGTTGAAGGTGCCGTCTTCGAAGAGCTCAAAATCTATGGTGTAAGACTCGTTGCCAATGTCGTATTTGATTTGGATTTTCCCGATGTACAGATGTAAAGCAACCTCGGCATCGAGGTGCACTCCATACCCGCTGGCATAACAATAGGCAAGTAACACTTTGGCGTTGGGACTTCCTTTTACGGCGGCTTCGGTCAGTTTGTCTATGGCTTTCGGGAAGTTGGGCTCTATTTCGATGCCAAATAGAAGTCCAAATCCTTCCTTGTAGAGCGCAAATGCTTCTTCCTTAATATTATTGGCTTTGGGATATGTGAGTAGGATGGCCTGACCCGAAGCCAAGGCTTTTACTCCTTCGATGGCCATTATTTTTGAGCGCGAGTCCATTTCCGCCTTTTTGTTGGCGTCAGTGCTCCACCTTTGGGCAAGCATGTAGTCTTTCTCTACCCCGATGCCATATTGGTAGTAATAGGCCAAAGTTTCCATGGCCGCTGGATGTCCTTGCATGGCTGCTTTCTTGATCCATTGTGCCGATAGGTTAAGGTCACGAGGTATTGGGCTATTCCCCTTATAGGCCAGTCCTAACATGTATTGAGAATTGGCTTCCCCATGGTATGCAGCCTTGCGAAACCATGCCAACGCCAAGGAATCGTTTCGTTCTGTCAATTCGCCATGATAGTGTATGACACCTAATTGATGGGCGGCTCGTACAACTCCATGCTTGTCAGCACGTTCAAGCCAGTATATTGCTTTTCGAACGTCAAGATGACCAAATTCTTCTTTACAATAAATATATCCAAGGACGAATTCGGCATGTCTAAAGCTGTGTTCGGCAGCTTGAGTATAGTAAGAGATGGCTTTTTCCTGGTCTTTCTCAATCCCGACGCCATAGAAATAGCATTCACCCATAAAGAACAAAGCAGGAGCCAAGTCCTGTTCGGCAGATTTTTGGAACCATGAAAAAGCTTTTTTATAATCCTGCTTTATCCCATCACCTTTTAAATAGCGATTTCCTAATTGAAGTTGAGATACTCGGTCACCAGCTTTTGCCTGCTTTTTCAAGGATAGCAAATCGGGGCTGAACGCAGTTTGACAAAGAATGTATATGAGTGCTGCAAAGAGTCCAAGTATAATACAAACGAATGGGAAAATGATGTAAACTGCCAAAAACCGGTTGAGCGTTTTATCGGGAATGGATATGGGAACATCTTCGATTTTGTCTTTATTCTGCCTAATGCTTAGAGCGAAAGACAATACCACACTGACGCCGAGCATTACGAGAAAGGCATACCAAATAATCGGAATAGCGTCACTATTTGTTTTCGCTAACAAAATCATACCCAAAAAGAAGAAAACACTGGACCACAAGAAAAGTGATAGACCAATGATGGCACCTTCGTTGACCCTTGTGTTGAGACGTCTCCACCAAGGAGCATTGTCGTCATATTTAATCAGTAAGAATATTAATCTGTCAATGAATCTCATGGTGGATGATTTTGTCTTATTACTGCCTCAAAATCTCAAAAGTATTGTCTGCATTCAGCTTGATGATGGTCGAACTTTTGGGCTTGCAGAAGCTGTCGTGGTAGAGCTGCACCACGTAATCGACTGCGTTTTTGATTTCGTCGCAGATGTCGTTGTAAATCATCGATGAGGGTTGCCCGGTTAGGTTGGCTGAGGTGGAAGTGATAGGCTTGCCGAGGCGACGGATGACTTCCTTGCAGAAGTCGTTGTCAACCACGCGGATGCAGATGCTCTTATCGTCGGAAACGGCCTTGGCCAAGTTCTTGCTTTCGGGATAGATGATGCTCAGCGGACTTTTGGCGCCTTTGATGAGGTCGTAGGCGATGTCGGGCACGTTAACCACGTAATCCTGAAGCCTTTCCACCGAATCGACGAGGATGATAAGGCTCTTGTTGAGCGGCCTCTGCTTGACGGCGTACACGCGCAGACAGGCCTTGTTGTTGGTGGCGTCGCAGCCCACACCCCAGATGGTGTCGGTGGGGTAGAGGATAGTCTTCCCGGCTTTCAGCGCCGCTACCGTGCGTTCTACTTCTTGTTCAAATGCTTCTTCCATAATGCTTATTTTTTGACTACGGGACTTCGAGACGCGGGACTTCGGGACTCAGCTTTAACGAAATCATATACATTGTTATTTGTTGTCAAGATATCCAATGAAGGCTCCTATTGCATTGGTTAACGCCTTGCATTTTTCTATCATTTCCTTCCCTTTTTCGTTGGAACAATATCCTAATTTTGGACAAAGATAAAACATGTTTTTCACCTCACCGCAACTACCTTTTGCGATTCTTAGATATCGAATCATCATCTTGTCCGAATTATACTCTGCTCCTTCAGCAATATTGTTTGATATGGAAATCACAGCCCTTTGAATTTGGTCACGAAAGCCAAAATCTTTGTTCTCCTTGAACAACACGTATACATCTACAGCGAGCGTTTGTGCATCTTGCCAAATCCGTAAATCTTCAAATGCTTTCATTCTGTTTCTCCTTTTATTGTGCCAAAGACTGGCTGTCCCGCAGTCCCGCAGTCCCGTAGTCTAGATTTCTTGTTTTACTTTCTTTCGTAATTGATTGTATTTATGCCTGTTAGCCTGCATCATTGTGTGGCAGATGCTGAAGCCTGTCTTGCCGTAGAGGAATCCGCCTTTTATAATATAGGTGCGGATGAAATTGATGCTCGGGCTGAAAATCCAAGGCAGAATGCCTGTCTTCTTGCCACGTTCGTAGTACGACTGCGCGCCCAATTCGGCGAAATGGAACTGCTGCTTGCGGAAGGCCTCGGGCGTGTCCCAAGAATAGTGCAGCAGGTCGCCGTGCAACATAGTTTTCTCCGGCGTTTCTTTGTAGTTCAGCCATTCGTGGATGATGCCTTCCCACTCTGCGAAGCCGCGCCGCCAGATGCGGATTTTGGTCTCAGGATAAAGCCCACAGCCTTTCACCCACTGACCGCAGTAGTTGTTGAGTCGGTTCATGGCAAAGACTTTATTTTCGGTGATTTCTTTGTCTTTCAGTGCTTTGATGGACTGTTTTAGCTCGTCCGAGAGCGCTTCGTCAGCATCGATGCTGAAGATGAGGTCGCAGGTGGCGAGTTCGTCGGCGAGGTTCTTCTGGTCGGAGTAGCCGAGCCAGTCTTGGGTGAAGAACTTCACGCCGTAGTGGTCGCAGATGGCCTCGGTCGCATCGGTGGAATGTGAATCAACGACGATGATCTCGTCGGCAATATCCTTAACGGAGTCAAGGCATTGCGCGATTTTCTGCTCCTCGTTGAAGGTGATGATGACGACCGAAAGGGTGTTCATACGTTCAAAATTTCCGCAAAAGTAGGCTTTTTTTCTTATTTTTGTGGACTTTTCGTGAGACTTTATGTCCGAGCATTGGGAAATATACGCTGACTGGAATCCATGGCACGGTTGCACCAAGATAAGTCCTGGGTGTAAGTATTGTTATGTGTATCGCCAGGATGAGATGTACGGCAGTGAGATATCGAGCAGCGAATGCAGAAAGACGAGCAACTTCAACCTGCCCATGAAGAGGAAGCGCGACAAGTCGTGGAAGATTGAAAGCGGCAAACTGGTGTTTACCTGCTTTACCTCCGATTTTCTCCTAAAAGATGCGGATGAATGGCGACCGGAATGCTGGCAGATGATGAAGCAGCGGAGCGACCTTTGGTTTTTCTTCTTCACTAAGCGTATCGACCGTTTCATGGAGTGCGCACCCGACGACTGGGGCAATGGCTATGACAATGTCATCGTGGGCTGTACGGTGGAGAATCAGGAGATGGCGGATTATCGTTTGCCCATTTTCTTGTCGCTCCCCATCAAACACAAGAGCATTATTGCATCCCCTCTGATTACAGCCATGGATCTTACCCCTTATCTCGATGACACGATAGAGGAAGTGTCGGTAGGCGGTGAGTCGGGGGTTGAGGCAAGACCATGCAACTACGATTGGATACTTGCCCTTCGCGAGCAGTGTATCGCCAAAAATGTCGCCTTTCGCTTTCATCAAACGGGTGCCCATTTCATCAAGGATGGAAAGATGTTTTATGTGCCACGGTGCTACCAGTTGAGTCAGGCCCATAAGGCAAACATTGACTACAAGATAGGCAAATACCTTGTGCCCGCGACGGTGAAGTTTGAATGGAAAGACAGCGATTATCACGATTGACTAATGATTGTACCATTGACAGCCTGAAAGCAAATAATCTTTTGGCGTTCCGTGGAGCAAGTTGTGGCATTTTATCGAATATAATCGATGAATACAATGTATTTTTGTCGATTATAAACGATAAAATTTATATATTTTTATCGAGCATAATCGATAAAGTTATATCTTTGCAGTCGTAAAAAAACGAAAAACCATGTTGAGCAAGGACTTGATTAAGGATATTATTGTTGAAAATCAGCATTTTATTTCGTCGGTAAGCTTTTTTGAGCGCGACTACGAGTTTGAAGACGCACTGAATTATGTGCTTGTGGGCTTGCGTCGTGCTGGAAAGTCATATTTGTTGTATCAGCGCATCCATCAATTATTGAAAAAAGGCCATCGTATGGAGGAAATCTGCTATTTCAATTTTGAGGATGATCGTTTGGGAATAATGACTTTGACCGATTTGGACATTATCAAATCTGCTTATGAGGAAATGTTTGATACTCAACCTGTTTTCTTCTTTGACGAGATTCAGATTGTTGAAGGTTGGGAGAAGTTCGCGCGACGGTTGGCCGACCAAAAATACAGGGTTTACATCACCGGCAGCAATGCCAAGATGTTGAGCTCGGAAATTGCGACCACTTTGGGCGGACGTTATATGATTATGGAAGTGTTTCCACTTTCATTTGCTGAGTATTTGTCTTTTTCGGGCATTAACGTGAAGGAAAAGAATGCCTTGCACCTTTATAGAAAGGAGATTGTGAAGTATTTCGAGTTTTATTTCCGTTTTGGTGGTCTGCCCGAGGTGATGAATGTGGCCGATAAACGTTCATGGCTCAGCGGATTGTTCAACAAAGTTTTCTTTGGCGATTTGATTGCGCGTTACGACATCCGCAATGACTTTGGTCTGCGCATTTTGGCCAAAAAGTTGGCGGAAAGCGTAAAACAGCCTTCATCCTACAACCGTTTGGCCAATGTGGTAAGTTCGACTGGCAAAAAGGCTAGCACTGATACAGTCATTGATTATGTGAATTACATGTGCGAATCGTGGTTGCTGCTGCCTTTGGAGAATATCATCGGCAAATTGACCGAACGCAACACCCAACGCAAGTATTATTTCATCGACAATGGCATTCTCAACCTATTTTTGCCCGACCCTGAGACCAGCCTTTTGGAGAACATGGTGGCCATTAACTTGATAAAGAAGTACAAGAACGAGGTTTGTTTTTACCATAACGGCGTGGAGGTCGATTTCTACTTGCCCGAGCAAAAAAAACTTATTCAAGCCTCTTATTCCCTGCAAGACGAAAGCACTTTCCAACGCGAAACCGAGGCCTTAATCAAGGTTTCCAAACGCCTGGAAGTAAACGATTTGATGATTATCACCAAAGATGAAGAAACCGTTTTGGAAAAGGACGGCAAGACCATTCAGGTGGTGCCGCTTTGGAAGTGGCTGTTGGAATAAAAATGGCTCAATTAAAGAAATAACACAGATGGGAATGGGAAGACGAATCGACAACCGAATTTTCCTGAATCGGTAATCTATATTACGACTTTCCCGAAAATTCCTTATCTTTGCACCCTTATCTGAACAATCGGTGAATATCGGAATCCCCATCTGGATGCTTGCTTTGGCACTGCTGGCTGGTCTGGCGGCGGCTACGGTGTTGTATTTCCGGAACAAGAAGCAACACTATGGCAAAGCCTTGAATGTCATCTTGTTTGCGCTACGAACCTTGATGGTCGGATTGGTGGTTTTGCTGCTTTTCAACCCGCTGATAAGGCAGAAATTCAGTTCGGTGGAGACGCCTACAATCATCCTTGCGCACGACAATTCTTCGTCCGTCGTCCTTTGTAAGGATTCGGCGTTTTACAAAAAGGATTATCTTACCCAGTTTGAGCAATTTAGGAAAGACTTGAACGCTGATTTCCAAGTGGATGAATATCTCTTCGGTGAGGAAGTCCGCGATTTCGAGCAACTCGATTTCTCTGACCAACTGACGGATTTGTCGTCGCTTATAAAGACCTTGGACAGAAGGTATTACAAGCGCAATGTGGGTGCGGTGCTGCTCTTTTCCGACGGTATCTATAACCGTGGTTTTGAGCCAGAGTTGGTTGCGGAGAACTTCCCGTTCCCCATCCATACCGTCGTTTTGGGTGACACGGTTTCCTATCCCGATCTCGCCATCCGCAATGTGCATTATAATAAGGTGGTGTCGCTCGGTGCGACCTTCCCCGTCCGTGTGACGGTCGCTGCCCGCGACTTGGCTGGACGCAAGGCCCAACTGACCCTTAAGGAAAGCGGGCGCCTCATCGAGAAACGTGATATTGAGATTCCGTCCAACCGCTTTTCCAAGGAAGTCGACTTCATGCTTGATGCCACCAAGAAAGGCGTCATGGCCATCGACATCGAGGTGAGCGGCATCGCCGAAGAGGAGCAACTGCTGAACAACGTGCGCCATATCTATGTAGAAGTGCTCGACCAGAAATACAAACTGCTCTGTGTGGCTGCCTCACCGCATCCCGACTTGGGCGCGTTGCGCAGTGTGCTTAATGACAATTATGAGATGGACTTCTGCTTTGGTAAAGAGACCTTGCCCGACTTTGCCAACTACGACTTGGTCATCCTGCATCAGGTACCCTCGGTGCGAACGGATTTCAATGCCTTGAAGGCGCAGTTGGACAAGAATGTGAAACTCCCAGTTTTCTTCATCGTTGGCAATGACACCGACCGCGATATGCTCAGTAAGTTGCAGAATGTCTTTGCCTTGCATTCTGGCGCAACCAACACCTTGATGGATGTCAAGGCGCACCAAAACACGGCCTTCTCGACCTTCACCTTTGATGCGAAGTCGGAGCAACTCATCGGGAAATACCCACCTTTGGCCTTGCCACATGTGGAAATCAACGCTTTGAAATCGCATGATGACCTGCTGCTGCAGGAGGTGATGGGCATCAAGTCGGGACTGCCGCTGTTGACTTTTGCCAATGATGGGCGCAAGATGGCCTTCTTGTTCGGCACTAACGTGTGGCGTTGGAGGCTGTATGAGTACTACCAGAACAAGAACCACGATGTGTTTGACGAGATGTTCTCCAAGTCGCTGAAATACTTGCTGTTGTCGGCCAACGACGGCTCGGCCATCTATGCCAAGGAGACCTATTACAGCAATGAGCCTGTCATCATTACCGCCGAGTTGCGCAACCCGAACAACGAACTCGTGACCGACCCCGACTTGACCATTCAAATCGAGAATAAACTGACTGGGGAGACCTACGACTACACTTTCTCGAAGCGCGACCACGACTATGAACTGAACGCTGGATTGCTGCCCGAAGGCCTTTATACTTATAAGGTACAAACCCAGATGGGCGAGCGCAAGATCAATGTGAACGGCACCTTTAGTGTGGTGGCCATCGGTATTGAGGCACAGCAACTTACTGCTGATATCGACCGTATGCGCACCATCGCTCGCCTGACCAACGGAAACTGCTATACCGCCCGCGAGTTGCAGCAACTTTTTGCCGATTTGCACAATGATTCGCGCATCACCTCCGTTGAACACCATGAGAGCCGCTTCGAGGACTTGATCCACTCCAAATGGATCTTCTTTGTCCTCATCGGATTGGCCGCTGTGGAATGGCTCTTGCGCAAAATGTTTGGAAGTTATTAATCATCAAATAGTAAACCTATGAAAATTCAAGATCAAGCTGTCGTCACCATGACCTATGTCTTGCGTGAGAACGACGAAAACGGTCCCATCCTTCAGGAGACCACGAAAGAGAACCCCTTTGTGTGCATCTTCGGTATGCACCAGTTGTTGCCCAAGTTCGAGGAGAACTTGATGGGCAAGGAACCCGGCGACCATTATGCCTTCCACCTGACACCCGAAGAGGGCTACGGCGAGCGCGATGAGGCCTATGTGATGGACCTCGATAAGAGCATGTTCATGAAGAACGATGTGCTGATGGACATGGTGAAGGTCGGTGCCCAGCTGATGATGCAGACCTCCGATGGTCGCCCGATCATGGGTCTTGTCCGTGAGATTGGTGACAAACACGTGAAGATGGACTTTAACCACGACATGGCGGGTAAGCACCTTCATTTCTCTGGCGAAATCCTCGATGTGCGCGAGTCGACCGATGAAGACTTTGCACCTGGTGGTTGCAGCGGTTGCGGCGGCGACTGCGATGGCGGTTGTGAAGGGTGCAACTGATAAATTGCGCAAATGGGTAAAAATGCCCATAGTTGCTCAACTTATTGAAAGATTTTCCGCGCAAATGGTGGTTTTTAATGCCGTTTGCGCGGATTATCTTTGGTTATATAGTTTTATTTTCTTTGTCTTAATTGATGGTTTTGGTCTGGTTTTTGTGGCTTTTTCTATTGTTCTAAATGGTATTTGTTATGAAAAAATCTTGTCTATTCCTTTGCCTTGCTGCACTTTTCTGGTTTTCGAGTTGTATGGATACCAAGTATGTCACGAAGAAATCCACTTTTGATCAGGTAATCACTCAAGTTAGTGATGAGATGTCGCAACAAGGATTCGATCTGTCGGGTTCAAGTTCGGAAACGAAGAATGATCTTGTCGTATTAAGGACATCGCATACAGAAGAAGGCGGTTATGGGACAGAATTGGCTAACAATTTTGTGACCCGCGACACATATCGTTTCACTAATGCTACTGGGCATTCAATAAGTTATACGGTGTCGTATATGTTGAGGGAAACGAAGAAAGGTGAACAATATGTTGATGCCGCCGAGATTGCTGCCTGTGAGGTCAGTGATCCATCAGATTATGAAAAGATGTGTGGTTCTAATTCACCTATTTACCAGGTGAATGACATGGAAAAGAACCTTGCGATTAAAGTGAGAAATGGCAAAAAGACATTTTACCTAGCCTCAGGTTTGACCTTGGGAGGCTTGGTTCTGCTATTGATAGGTGCCATGGCACATTAAAACAAACGGGCTTCATCGTTCACTGATGAAACCCGTTTTTTGCATAATAGAGACGTAGCGCGCTACGTCTCTACCCATTTCATTTGAATTATTTCCTCAGCCCAGCCAGCTGCTGCTCAATCACAGCGATCTTGGCCTCAGCGTCGGCTTTCTTCTTGCGTTCCTTGTCGACGACGGCGGCAGGAGCACCACTCACGAAGCGCTCGTTGGAGAGTTTGGCCTCAACACTCTTCAAGAAGCCTTGGGCGTATTTCAGTTCCTCTTCCAATTTCTTGATCTCGGCTTCGACATCGACGCTGCCAGTGAGCGGCACGAAGAACTCGGTGCTGCCCACGATGAAGCCGAAGGCACCAGCGGGAGCCTCGGCCACATAACTCACTTCGCTCACGTTGCAGAGTTTGGCAATCACGCAGTCGAAGTCCTTGTTGGCCGTGCCCTTCACCACGAGTTGGATGGCATCGCGGAAGGCGATGTTCTTGTCGCTGCGAACCTTACGGACATTGTTGATGACCTCTTGGGTGAACTCAAACTGCTTCAAGATGGCTTCGTCAATGGCTTGCAACTTGGGCTGCTGGGCGATGATGATATCATCTCCTTCTTTGCGCTCGGCGATAGCATGCCAGATCTCCTCGGTGATGAACGGCATAAAGGGGTGCAGCAGGAGCATCAGGTTCTCGAAGAACTTGATGGTGGCGGCATAGGTCACGGGGTCGATGCCCTGGCCTTGTGGAGCCTTCACCATCTCGAGGTACCACGAGCAGAAGTCGTCCCAAGTGAGTTTGTAGATGCCCATCAAGGCATCGCTGAGGCGGTACTTGTCGATGTTGTCGTTGGTCTCGGCCAGCACTTGGTTGAAGCGTGCCTCAAACCACTTCACGGCCATCTTGGCGGCCTCGGGCTGGGCGGCATTTTGATCCACATTCCAGCCTTTCACCAGACGCAAGGCGTTCCAAATCTTGTTGCAGAAGTTGCGGCCTTGTTCACAGAGGGCCTCATCGAAGAGGATGTCGTTGCCGGCAGGGGCGCTGAGCATCATGCCCATACGCACGCCATCGGCGCCGAACTTGTCGATGAGCTCAATCGGGTCGGGGGAGTTGCCCAACGACTTGGACATCTTGCGGCCCAGTTTATCTCTCACAATACCAGTAAAATACACATTCTTGAACGGCACTTCATTTTGGTATTCCTCACCAGCCATAATCATACGCGCCACCCAGAAGAAGATGATGTCGGGGGCGGTGATGAGGTCGTTGGTGGGGTAGTAGTACTTGAACTCGGCGTTGTCGGGGTCAAGGATGCCGTTGAAGAGCGACAAAGGCCACAGCCATGAGCTGAACCAAGTGTCCAAGGCATCGTCGTCTTGACGTAAGTCTTTGAGGGTCAAATTCTTGTTTCCAGTCTTCTCGATGACGAGTTTCAAGGCTTCTTCGGGCGTCTCGGCGACCACGAAACCGCCTTCGGGCAGGTAGTAGGCCGGAATCTGATGGCCCCACCACAGCTGACGGCTGATGCACCAGTCCTTGATGTTCTCCAACCAGTGACGATAGAGATTGACATATTTGGCAGGATAGAACTTGATGTCACCATTCAACACGGGTTTCAGTGCGATGTCGGCGAGGTGTTCCATCTTGAGGAACCACTGCATCGAGAGCTTCGGCTCAATCGGCACATTGGTGCGCTCGGAGTAACCCACCTTATTATTATAGTCCTCGATCTTCTCCAGCAGTCCGGCTTCCTTCATGTCGATGATGATCTGCTTGCGGCAGTCCTCGCGGCTCATGCCGATGTACATACCAGCAGCTTCACTCAAAGTGGCGTCGTCATTGAAGATGTTGATGCTCTGCAGGTTGTGCTTCTCGCCGAGCATGTAGTCGTTCACATCGTGGGCGGGAGTGACCTTCAGACAGCCGGTACCGAACTCGATATCGACATAGCCGTCCTCGATGACGGGGATGACGCGGTTGACCAGCGGCACCACGACTTTCTTGCCGCGCAGCCATTGGTTCTTCGGGTCGGCAGGGTTGATGCACATGGCCGTGTCGCCCATGATGGTCTCGGGACGCGTGGTGGCCACCACGGCATAGCGGCGACCTTGCTCATCGGTGTGGATGATTTCGCCTTCAGCACCCGTGGCACCTGTGCCGTCGTCCTCGTGGAGGTAATAACGCAGGTAGAACAGCTTGCTGTGTTCATCTTTGAAGATGACTTCCTCGTCGCTCAAAGCCGTTAAGGCCTTCGGGTCCCAGTTGACCATGCGTACACCACGGTAAATCAGGCCTTTGTTATACAGGTCGACGAAGGCGCGGATGACGCTCTTCGAGCGGATGTCGTCCATGGTGAACGAGGTGCGTTCCCAGTCGCAGGAGCAACCGAGGCGGCGCAACTGCTTGAGGATGATACCACCATGCTCGTGGGTCCAGTCCCAAGCGTGCTTGAGGAACTCTTCGCGGCCAATGTCAGTCTTCTTGATACCCTGTTGCGCCAACTTGTTCACCACCTTGGCTTCGGTGGCGATGGAGGCGTGGTCGGTGCCGGGCACCCAGCAGGCGTTCTTGCCTTGCATGCGGGCGCGGCGGATCAGGATGTCCTGAATCGTGTTGTTCATCATGTGACCCATGTGAAGCACGCCGGTCACATTCGGCGGAGGGATCACGATGGTATAGGGTTCGCGTTCGTCGGGAGTGGAGTGAAAGTAGTTCTTGTCCATCCAGTGTTCGTACCATTTGCCTTCAACTTCCTGAGGGCTGTATTTGCTGCTGATTTCCATAGTCGTAAAAATGAAGCGCAAAAGTAGTGTTTTTTCGGCTATGCTCCGACTTTTTTCTCCATTTTTGCTATTGCAAAACATTTTTCCCTATCTTTGTCCGCTGTTGGAAAACGAGAAATCAATTCAAAATTCAATAATCATTAAAAATTTCAATTATGGGTACATTAGCAAATCTATGGCAGAACCACAGAATGTTGATGGTTTTTGTCATGATCTTAATCGTTGTCATCCCTTTCTTGATCTTTTACCTGAACAAGGCCAAGAAAGAACATCCTAAAGGCTTGATTGCCGCCGCCTTAAGTAACATGGGCGAGCGCTTCGGCTATTACATTATGAACGCCGTGCTGGTGCTGTTCATCTGCTCTAAGTTCGGTATCTCCGATGTAGTTTCGGGCGTTATCTTTGCAGTGTTCTATTTCTTGATTTATGTTCTTGCACTTCCTGGTGGTATTATCGCCGACCGTACGCAGAACTACAAAAAGACCATTATCTCGGGCATCATCGTGATGGCCATCGGTTATGGACTGCTTTCCATTCCGGTGTTCAGCGAAGGTGGTGGCATGAAGTCATGGCCTTTCGCTCTTGCTATGCTCGCCTTAGTCCTCATCGCCTGCGGTAACGGTCTTTTCAAAGGCAACTTGCAGGCTGTCGTAGGTCAGTTATATGACGATTTCGAGGCCGAGGCTGCCAAGCAAGGCCCCGAGGCTCTTGCAGCGGCCAAGGAAAAGCGCGACAGCGGTTTCCAGATTTTCTACGTGTTCATCAACATTGGTGGTGTGATTGCCCCATTTGTGGCTCCTATCATTCGTGATTGGTATTTGAAGACAAAAGACTTGATCTATAATGCCGACCTCCCGCGTCTGTGCCACAAGTTCATCATGGGCACCATGGAAGGTAACGATATGAGCAACCTTACGGCCTTGTCGCAAGGCTATTCTGGCGCCAGCGAAAACCTTGCCGGTTTCTGCCAGAACTACATCCAAGTGTATAACACGGGTGTGCATTATTCTTTCATCGTTTCGGTGCTGGCCATGTTGATCTCCTTGGCCATTTTCATCGCTGTCAAGCACAAACTTCCGAATCCTGTGAAAAAGGTCAAGGCCGATGTGCAAGAATATACCGAAGCTGAGCGCCTCGCCGATGCCAAGGAAATCAAACAGCGTATGGCTGCCTTGTATGCCGTGCTCGGTATCGCCGTGTTCTTCTGGTTCTCATTCCACCAGAATGCCCAGTCGCTCTCCATTTTTGCTCGCGACTTCGTGGACACCAGTGCTCTCGCACCCGAGATTCTGCAATTCATCAATCCGTTCTTCGTGATTGTGCTGACACCTGTTGTCATGTGGATTTTCGCCTCGCTGCTTCGCAAAGGCAAGGAAGTCTCCACGCCTAAGAAGATTGCCTTAGGTATGTTTATCGCTGCCTGCGCCTACATCTTCTTGATCATCATCGCTGTGGCTCACAACTATCCGTCTGGCAATGCTTTCAAGGCCCTTCCCGAAGCCGAAAAGGCCGCTATGAAGACTGGACCGTGGGTAATGATTGTGACCTACTTCTTCCTTACCGTGGCTGAGTTGTTCATCTCACCTCTGGGACTGTCGTTCGTCTCCAAGATTGCTCCGCGCCACATGGTGGGTATGTGTCAAGGCTTGTGGTTGTCGGCTACCGCCGTTGGCAACCTCTTGATCTTCCTCGGCGTCAGAATGCTGAATTCCTTCCCGCAACAGTGGATGACATGGGCCGTCTTCGCCTTGATTTGCCTCATCTCTATGGGCATCATGTTCGGTATGCTGAAATGGCTTGAAAGAGTAGCGAAATAACCATGTTTAAAGGACATCCTAAAGGCCTATATGCGCTCGCCCTCGCCAACACGGGCGAGCGCTTTGGCTATTATACCATGTTGGCCATCTTTGTGCTTTTCCTACAGGCCAAGTTTGGCTACAATGAAGCACAAGCGGGTAACATCTATGGCATCTTCCTCGGATGCGTCTATTTCATGCCCCTCATCGGTGGTATGCTTGCCGACCGTTTCGGCTACGGCAAGATGGTGAAATCGGGTATCGTGGTGATGTTCTTAGGTTACTTGCTGTTGGCGGTGCCTATGGCGACGACTACGGCAAAGGTCACTATGTTCTCCGCTTTAGCACTCATCGCCATCGGCACGGGTTTGTTTAAGGGCAACCTGCAGGTGATGGTGGGCAACTTATACGACGAGGCCAAATACAGCGCCTTCCGCGATAACGGCTTCAGCCTGTTCTATATGGCCATCAACATCGGTTCGATGTTTGCCCCTATGGCTGCCACCAAGGTTACGGATTTGTTCCTGGGTAAGGCGGGCTATAGCTACGTGCCGCAGATTCCTTCGCTGGCGCACCAGTATCTTGATGGAACGATTACTGACGAAGCATTGTCTACCTTCGAGGCCTTGGCGGTGCAGCAAGGCGGCAATGTCAACGACTTGGCTGGCTTTGCCAATAGCTATATCGATGCTCTGTCGGGTGCCTATAACTACGGCTTCGGCGTGGCCTGCATCTCGTTGATTCTCTCAATGGCTATCTATTTGAGCTGCCGCAAGTGGTTCAAGCATGCCGATGTCAACACCAAGCAGGCCAAGGCTATGGAAAGCACCACCGTTAATGTGACGGAACTCTCCAAGGAGCAGACCCGTGAGCGTATCACGGCTTTGGCGTTGGTCTTTGTGGTGGTCATCTTCTTCTGGATGTCGTTCCAGCAGGCTGGTCTCTGTTTGACATACTTTGCTCGTGACTACACACAAAGCACGGCAAGTGGTTTCACTCGCTTTGGCTTCAATATCTGGTCGTTGACTTTGATTGCCATATCAATTTATACTATGTTTGGAGCCGCCCAGGCCACCAAGCCTATGAACCGTGGCATCCTGTGTGGCGTTACGACATTCTTGTGGGTCATGGCAGTGATGCTGTATAGGACCATGCCCGACACCATCAACATCCTGCCGCAGCAGTTCCAGCAGTTCAACCCGTTCTTTGTGGTTGCACTAACGCCTGTCTCCATGGCCGTTTTCGGTGCTTTGGCAAAGAAAGGCAAGGAGCCTTCATCGCCGCGCAAGATTGGCCTTGGAATGATTGTCGCTGCATTAGGCTTCCTTATCTTGGTCATCTGTTCCTTCCCCTTGGCCAGTCCAGCAGAGCTGAAGGCGCAAGGTGGCGTGAGCAGCACTCTGGTCTCGCCCAACTGGCTCATCAGCACCTATTTCGTGCTGACCTTTGCCGAACTGCTGCTGAGCCCCATCGGCATCTCCTTCGTCACGAAGGTGGCACCGCCCAAATACAAGGGCATGATGATGGGTATGTGGTTCTGTGTGACCGCCATCGGCAATTACCTCACCAGTGTCATCGCGCGCATCTGGGGAACTGGTATGCCGCTTTGGATGGTCTGGGGCGTGCTCGTGGTGCTCTGCCTGCTCTCCGCCGTGTTCATCTTCTCGATTATGAAGCGACTGGAGCGGGCTACCTCGGGTTGTTGATATGGTTTTGGAAACAAATCTGTCACAAATCTGAATGAAATCTTGTAGAGACGCAAAATGTTGCGTCTCTACGTTTTTTTCCTATTTTTGCGCCAAAATAATAAACCATGTCAAGAAACGAACAAGAACTGAAAGGTGTCACGCTGTTGGGCAACCAAAACACGCAGTATAATTACGATTATACCCCCGAGGTGTTGGAGACGTTTGAGAACAAACACCCTGAGAACGAGTATCTTGTGACCTTGGATTGTCCCGAGTTTACCTCACTGTGTCCTAAGACGGGCCAGCCCGACTTCGGTCACCTGATCATCAACTACATCCCGCGCACGCTGATGGTGGAGAGCAAGAGCCTAAAACTCTATCTCTTCAGCTTCCGTAACCATGGCGACTTCCACGAGGACTGCGTCAACATCATCATGAAGGACTTGGTCAAGCTGATGGATCCCAAGTATTTGGAGGTCATCGGGCTTTTCAATCCCCGCGGCGGCATCTCCATCAGGCCCTTTGCCAACTATGGCGACGCTGAGCATCAGGACATGGTGAAACAACGTTTAATGTCAGCTTTCCATAACTCATGAAAGACGCTGTGATAATCATCTCGGGTGGCATGGACTCGACGACCATGCTCTATGAGTTCAAGGACGAAATCGCCTTGGCCATCACCTTCGACTATGGCTCCACCCAGAACGGCCGTGAACGCATTTGTGCCATCACGCATTGCCAACGTCTGGGTATCAAGCATATCGTGGTGCCGCTTGAATTCATGCACCGTTACTTCAAGAGCGCCTTGCTGATGACGGCTGACGACATCCCTGAAGGCAACTACGATGACGAGAATATGAAATCGACGGTGGTGCCTTTCCGCAATGGCATCATGTTGGCCATCGCTGCTGGCATTGCTGAGAGCAATGGCTTGAAACGCGTGATGATAGCCAACCACGCCGGCGACCACTCCATCTATCCCGACTGCCGTCCTGGTTTTGTCAATGCCATGTCGGAGGCCATGTCGGCTGGAACCTATGAGAATATCAAGGTCTTTGCGCCTTACACCTTTTTGACCAAGAAAGAAATCGCTGAGCATGGCAAGGCTCTGGGTCTGGATTACACCGAAACCTATTCCTGCTATAAGGGTGGCGAGAAACACTGTGGCAAATGCGGTACCTGCCGCGAACGCCGCCAAGCCCTGAAAGATGCCGGCATCGAAGACCATACTGAATATGAATCATAAAGCTAAGGTCCCTGAGCCCGTCGAAGGGCCGACAGATAATGACGTCGTTTCGACAAACTCAACGACCTGCTTCAACTGAATAACTGAACAACTGAAAACTCTAAACTGAATATGTATTACGTCAGAAAAACCCTAGAAATATCCGCCTGCCATCAGCTTTACCTCGACTATGAGAGCAAATGCGAGAACCTGCACGGTCACAACTGGAAGATCAATGTGTATTGCCGATGTGAGAAGCTTGACAGCAACGGCATGGTGTGCGACTTCACTGAGATCAAGCGATTGATTCACGGGAAGATTGACCATACCAACATCAATGAGGTGCTGGACTTCAATCCGACTGCCGAGAACTTGGCCAAGTGGATTGTGGATACCGTCCCGAACTGCTACCGCGCCGATGTGTGGGAGTCGCGTGACAACAAAGCCTCATATATCAAGGATGACGCGCCACAGAATTTTGATTGACACGCTTTGCGTCATTGACTCCGTCGAATCTTCGATTTGCGAGGAGGAACGACGAAGCAATCCAGACTGATGTTCAAGATTAACGAAATATTCTATTCCCTCCAGGGCGAAGGCTTCCATACAGGAACGCCCGCCGTCTTCGTGCGCTTCAGCGGCTGCAACCTGCGCTGTGCCTTCTGCGATACACAACATCAAGATGGGGAAATGATGTCGTTGGAGGAGATTGCGGATGAGGTCAAGAATTACCCTATTGCACCATTGGTCGTGCTGACTGGCGGCGAGCCATCCTTGTTCATCGACGAGGCTTTTGTGGCGGAACTGAAGCAAAAGACGGGCAAAAAGATCGCCATCGAGACCAACGGAACACGGCCTTTGCCAAGCAATTTGGATTGGGTGACATTTTCTCCAAAATCAGCCTTTGAGGGTGGTGATTTGGAACCTTGTGTTTTGAAGCAATGCGATGAGTTGAAGGTGGTCTATCTTAGTCAGGATTTGGCACAATACAATGGCGTCGAAGCCAAGCATCGTTTCTTGCAGCCTTGTTTTTGTGAAGACGAAACCCTGCGGAAAGCCAACATGAAAGCTTGTGTCGAAGCCGTAATGCAAAACCCCGGCTGGCGGCTTTCCTTACAAATTCACAGAGTATTGAATATCAGATAGCCTACTTCTTTCTTTGGAAGTTTCTCCTCGGCTCGCTGTAAACCAAAAACACGGCGGGCTTTTTGTTTAAATCGCCTTTGTAGTTCTTCCATTCCCCGATGCTTTGGCTGATGATGAGCTCGTCGTCGCAGGTGAGGTTACAGGCGACGCAGACGCGTGTGGCAGGGTGGAGGTTCTTGCATAAGTCCTGTAGCATAGCGTTGTTGCGGAAAGGCGTCTCGATGAACAGCTCTGTCTCATTGTTGGCTGCTGACCTCCGCTCCAAGTCCTTGATGGCGTTTTGTCGTTCAGGGCTCTTGATGGGAAGGTAGCCATGGAAGGCAAAGGCTTGTCCGTTGAAGCCCGAAGCCATCAAAGCTAAAATCATCGCGTTGGGCCCGACCAAAGGAATCACTTGAATGCCCGCGGAGTGGGCCAAGTCCACCACCAACGCACCTGGATCAGCCACGCAAGGTGTGCCGGCCTCCGACATCAGTCCCATGTCCTCGCCTTGCAGGCAGGCGCCGAGGTGCTCCATCAGGTCGAGGTTGCGGGCGTTGTGCTTGTCTAGCTCGATGAATTCGATGTCATCGATGGCGTTGTCCATACCAATACGACTCAGTACACGGCGAGAAGTACGGGTGTTCTCCACCACAAAATGCTTCAGTCGTCTAACGATTTCTAATGTTCCGGCTGGAATGACTTGTTCGGGTTTGGTGGCGCCAAGTAGGTTGGGCACCAGATAGAGTTTTCCGAAGTTGTTGGTCATAAGGGCAAGGGGCTTAGGTGGACTTATGCTTGCATGGCGATTTTTTTCTCGATGTCGGCAAACATGGCCTTAAACTGTTTGTCGGTCTCCAAGCGGTCGGCGATGGTCTTGCAAGCATGATGCACCGTGGCATGGTCTTTCTTTCCGCATTGCTGTCCGATGGAGGCGAGGCTGGCGTTGGAGTATTTCTTGGAGAGGTACATGGCAATCTGTCGGGCCTGCACCACCTGATGCTTGCGGGTGTTGAGTGACATCTGCTCGGGTGAGATCTTGAAATAGTCGCACACACTGTTGATGATGTATTCCACGGAGACTTCCTTGACCGTATTGCGCACAAAGCGATCGATGATCTGCTGTGTCATCTCTATGGTGACGGCTTTCTTGTTGAGCAGCGACTGGGCCATGAGTGAATTCATCACGCCTTCCAGCTCGCGGATGTTGTTGCGCACGTTGCTGGCGATGTATTCCACCACTTCGTCGGGGAAACTGATGCCATTGTCGTGCAGCTTCTCGCGGATGATGGAGGTGCGTGTGGGCAGATCGGGCGACTGTAGGTCGGCGGTCAGACCCCACTTAAAGCGCGACAACAGGCGGTCTTCCATGCCCTGCAGGTCGGACGGGAACTTGTCGCTGGTGATGATGATCTGCTTGTTGTTCTGCTGCAGGTGGTTGAAGATGTGGAAGAAGACGTCCTGGGTGCCTGCCTTGCCCGAGAGGAACTGGATGTCGTCGACGATAAGCACGTCGATCATCTGGTAGAAGTTGATGAAGTCGGGGCGGTTGTTGTTCTTGTTGGCAGTCACATATTGTGTCGAGAGCTGTTCGGCTTGCACATAGAGGACTGTTTTCTCGGGATGCAGACGTTTCGTCTCCAGGCCTATGGCATGGCAGAGGTGGGTCTTGCCCAAACCTGTGCCGCTATAGATGACCAAGGGGTTGAAAGCCGACTTGCCTGGGTCTTTGGCGACGCGGAGGCCGGCAGAGCGGGCCAAGCGGTTGCATTCGCCCTCGATGAAGTTGTCGAAGGTATAGTTCTCGTTGAGCTGAGAGTCGATTTGCAACTTCTTTAGGCCAGGGATGACGAAGGGGTTGATGGGGCCGTCCGACAGCCGTTGTGGAGCGGGCTGCCCAATGGGATTCTTCGGGAAGTTACGGTTGGCACTGGGCACGGTGACGGTGCCTGCACTGTTGCTGCTGTCGACGACCACCTTGTAGTCCAGTTTGCCTTTCTCTCCCACGAAGCGTTTGATGACCATTTTCAGCAGGTCGATATAATGCTCCTCCAGATACTCCACAAAGAAATAGGTGGGCACCTGAATGGTGAGCGTGTTGTCGACCAGCGAGAGCGGGATGATGCGCTCGAACCATGTCTTATAGCCCTGCTCTGTGACGTTATCTTTGATCACAGACAGGCACTTATTCCATATTTCCACATGGTTGTTCGTCATCGAAAAAATGCTTTAATCAGTTGTTTATCAAACTACTTTTTGGGGTCGAAATGCTGTCTCGAAATGCTCGTTTTCGGGCTTTTGTTGACCTTGCAAAAGTATACGATTAATTGTTTATAAAAAAATCGAAATGCTATTGATTTTCAATTTTCTTTTTGCAATATTACGAGATTTTCTCCTTTGAAGAAACAAGGATAATTGTAAATCTTTGATTTACATTGTTTTTATATGTGTTATTTTTACCCCAAACAAATTACGAAATTTTTCCTCAATTTTTGGTGCGTCATTTTGCCTTGTTGAAAACTCAAGGTAGCAGTCCAATTCGAAGCGCGGATTTTGCTGCTCC
Organism: uncultured Bacteroidia bacterium; assembly: GCA_902786745.1. Classification (GTDB taxonomy): domain Bacteria; phylum Bacteroidota; class Bacteroidia; order Bacteroidales; family F082; genus Limimorpha. The sequence continues at coordinate 52,860 of CADADR010000010.1, read as the reverse complement.
AGATTTTCCTCTTTCATGATGCGCATCACCTCGTTCATCAAGGGGTATTCAAATTCCAAACTGTAAAATTCATTTATGGTTTTTTCCACAACTTGCGCGTTGTCAAGGGCATCGCGTGCGGCAGTTTTGTATGCGTTGATGAGTCCAGAAGTGCCCAGCTTGATGCCACCAAAGTAGCGGGTCACGACGACGCACACGTTGGTGACGTCCTTCGAGAGGATCTGGTTGAGGATGGGCTTGCCAGCGGTACCCGAAGGCTCTCCGTCGTCGCTTGAGCGGAAGGTCTTCTTGTCGGGACCGATCATGTAGGCATAGCAATGGTGCCGTGCGTCGAAGTATTTCTTCTTGATGTCAGTGATGGCGGCCTTGGCCTCGTCTTCGCTCATCACGGTGAAGGCCTCGGCGATGAATTTGCTGCCTTTCTCCTTGTAAAGGCCGTCGCCACGGGTGGCTAACATATTATAGGTGTCGTCGTTCATGGCTTCATGGTGATAAGGATGACTGCGATGATGGCGATGGCCAGGCCTAGGTAGTTCTTCCAGGTGAGTTTTTCCTTGAAGAGCAGCCAACCCGTGAGGGCGGTGAGGCTGACTACGCCGATGTTATAGATAGGGAAGAGCACCACGTTGTCGAAGCAACGCATGGCGTGATAGACACAGAAGGTGGAGAAGAAATTGATGATGCCCAAGCCGATGCCACCGACAGCGCTTTTCCATTGCCATTTCGACTTGCCGCGGATGAGGTCGTAGGCCACCAGAATGATGCCGAATAACAAGGCGATGAAGTAGATGAAGGCGATCATGAAGCTCATGTCGGGAGCATCGTTTTTCTGCTCGGTAAGTTTCATCAAAATGTCACCAGTGCCCGTCCCGAAAAAGATGAGAATGGGTAATAACCAATTGATTTTGTTGGATTTATCGTGTTGGCTTTTTCCGCCTATCACCAACGTCAAAGCCACTAGGGCTAACACGATACCCATTGTAGCGACCCAATTTAGCTTTTCGCTGAAGAGCACCACTCCAGCCAATGTGGGCAACACCACGGAGAGCTTGCTCGACAGCGAGGTGACCGTCACGCCCGAGCGTTGGGTGGAGGCCGTCATCAGCACGTAGGTGAAGATGAACCAGAAACCCGTGATGAGCGAGAGCCCGAACCAGGGCTCGTCGACCAGCTGTGCGGGCGTGTCGAATTGCTTGCACATGAGGAATCCCGTGCAGGTGGCGAAGACATAGTTCCACATCAGCGCCTGGTGGTTGTCCAGGTTGAAGCGCTCGAAGAGCCGCATGGCGACGAAGACGCCCGTGGAGCATAATATGGCAAGAATCAAATATATCATGTAGCTAGGTCCCTGAGCCTGTCGAAGGGCCGGTTAACGAATCGTTCTGCAAAAGTACTGTTTTTTGCGTATCTTTGCCCCATGATAGGTTTTAATTTGCAGAAAACGAAACGGCATTTCGCCGCCCTGTTGGCCGAAATATTTCCCCAACGCGAGGCAGAGCAGCTGATGCGTATCCTTTTGGAAGACCTCTTTGGCATCGATTGGAACCGGCAGCTGATGAACCCCGACCTGCGCATCGACGAGCATCAGCATTATCAATTGGGCGAGGCCGTCAAGCGTTTGCTTTCGGGCGAGCCGGTACAATATGTGACGGGTATGGCGCGTTTCAACGACCTGTTATTAAAGGTGTCGCCTGCGGTGCTTATTCCCCGTCCCGAGACAGAAGAACTTGTTCATAAGATTTGTACCAGCAGCCTTCCATGTCATTCCTACGAAGGCATGTGCAGGAGCCAGGAATCTATGGAAGGCGTCACAAAGAAGTTCCGCATATGGGACATCGGCACAGGCTCAGGCTGCATCGCCATCGCCTTGGCTAAGTACTTTCCCCATGCCGAAGTCATCGCTTTCGATGTCTCAGAAGAAGCCCTGCAAATCGCCAAAGAGAATGCCGAAGGCAATGGCGCGAAAGTGACTTTCGTGCAAGATGATGTCCTGAATCCAACATCCGACTATTTCAACCAGCCCGTCGATTTGGTGGTGAGCAACCCACCGTATGTCTGCGATATTGAGCGCGCCGCCATGGAAGCCAACGTCCTCGACTGGGAACCAGAAACGGCTCTCTTTGTCCCTGACAACGACCCACTTCGGTTTTACCGCCAGATTTTGGCTTTGGCCAAAAAACAGTTGAATCCCGATGGACAAGTCTGGTTCGAAATCAACGAACGGATGGGGAAGGAAATGGTAGAGCTATGCCATGAAATGGTGTTTTCAAATGCCGAGGTTTTGGAGGATTTTGCTGGGAAGTTCCGCTTCTGTCGTGTTTTTTTGTAATTTTGCAGCGCGATTCAGGCAGACTGTCGCGGGTCGGGAAAGCCGGCGCGAGGAAAGTCGGGACAGCACAGAGCACCATACTTCTTAACAGGAAGGTGCCCGCAAGGGCAACAGCAAGTGCCACAGAAACATACCGCCTTTAGGGGTAAGGGTGAAAACGCGAGGTAAGAGCTCACGCATCGGGTGGCGACATTCCGATGAGGTAAACCTTATGGGCTGCAAGTCCAAGTATAGAGACAACGAAGCCTTCGGGCTTCAAGAGGGCTGCTCGTCCGCGTCTCAGGGTAGGGCGCTTGAGCCTGCGGGCGACCGCAGGTCTAGAGAAATGACAGTCGCCCCGCAAGGGGAACAGAATCCCGCTTATACGTCTGGGTCGTAGCTAAACAAAGGGTCTCGCCGTCGGCGAGACCCTTTTGTTTTTAGTTATAGGCATGTACGCCGCCCAAAAGCATGTTCACACCGAAATAGGTGATCAAAACGCTTAGGAAGGCAAGGATGCCGTAGATATGGAAAAACAATGGCTTTTGGAATGATTTCCAAAGCTTTTCGTGAAGTGGCGCAGCATAGATGAGCAGCGTAATCAAAGCCCAAACCTCTTTCGGATCCCACGACCAGTAGTTGCCCCAAGACACATTGGCCCATATCGCGCCGATGAAGATGCCTGCGGCCAACAAGGCGACGGCAGGGTAGAGCATCGCCGTGCTGAGGCTTTTCAGCCGTTCCATACGGGCCGTGTCTTTCGGCTTGACAAGGGCGATGACGCCGACCACCAAGATGCCGAGCAGCAAGGCGTAGGCGGTCACAATCGTCGAGATATGGATGCTGAAGAAGGGTGAACGTAGCACGGGAAGCAAGGGATGGGTGAGCATCCTGATATAGAGAAACACCAGCAAAACGACAAGCACCCCTATCCATGACCAGGTGACAGCTCGGAAGGTCTTCCGTTGTTCAATAAGGATAGCCGCCAAAGCGACGAAGAGCAATGCATAACCCGCGTAGGTCACGCCTATGCCCCAGGGGTCGCGGGCGACATCGAGGATGGAGTTGCCTTGCTCGTCATAGTCGCTCTGATAGAAGCGGTAATGCTTGTGCCTCAAGATGTTGTTCATCGAGATGACAATGTCCTCTTGGGTTTCGCCATCGGTGAGTTGAAGGTAGCTCACATAGTCCTTCGGTTTGTTGCTGTTGGGGTATTTCTCTATCTCGAAGCGGTCCAAGGTGAGGCTGAAAGGCAGCACCTCTTTCGTTATCTCCCCTTTGTCCTCGATAAAGAAATGGCTGTTGGGGCGGTTGGGTTCGAGTTTCATCCTCCCGTGCTGGCCCGTGAGCATAGTGAGCAAGGCGCCTAACAGGATGAATAGGATGGATAGATGCAGGGCGCAGACGGAGAGCCGTTTCCACAAGCGACATTTCACCATCATGATGACGATCATAATTGCCACCAAAGCCCACAACCCTACGAACCACCATGCCGAATAGACATGGGCAAGGGCGAAGTCCGAGCCATGCAGTTTCTCGACGATGGTGCCAGCGGCAAGGACAGCGATGAGTATGATGAGCAGCACTGATGTGATGTGACGAACGTATTTCATGGCAAAATATATTTAATTACGCTGCAAATGTCCGAAAAAAATCATTTGCTCAACCTCCCCATGTTTGGCGATTTTTGCGTGTTGTTGTCCTCATTAATAATGATGTAGGGCTGCCACGATGTGACAGCCCTACAGCCCTAAACCTGTAGAGACGCGCCATGGCACGTCTCTACAAATGTTGATCAAATTGCATCGATGAATTTCACAACCGCATCGCGGTCTTTCTTTGGCAGCTCACGGAATTTCTCCACTGTACGACGGGCATCGCTTTGGGCGTTGCCGTGCCACATGATGGCTTCGATGACGGTTTGTGCGCGGCAGTCGTGCAAGCGGTCGCTGCGACCGGTGCATCTGGCACTCAAGCCACGACCCCAGAGCGGGGTGGTGCGGCACCAACCTGTGCGGATGTCGTTCTCCATGTGGAGTTTGTGCTGGATGTAGTCGCTATAAGGCCAAATCTTTTGGTTGGGGTAGCGGGGCAGACGGGCGTCACCATCAGCGAAGAAACCAGTCGGGTCGGTGAACATGTCGTCGCCGGTCTTCCACGACGGACGGTGGCAGTAGGCACAGCCCATTTGGTTGAAGAGTTCCTTGCCACGTTGCACCTCGGGATCGTCCATATTACGGGCGGCAGGAACAGCCAAGCCACGGTGCCACACCATGAAGTTGACATAGTCCTCGTCCTTCATCTCGGGTACTTTCAAGGATTCGGGGATTTGGTCGTTCATCATCAGGTAGTTGAAGATGTCGGTCTCCACATCACCTGTGAGGTTGTACTGCGGGAAGTAGTTGTAGAATTCAGCTTGCACGTCGGGGTCTTGCAAAGCCTTGGTGGCATAAGCGGCGGTCATATAGTGACCCATCTTGGTGCGGTGCGTCACATTGGTGATGTTCCAGATGGCGTTGGCGCCGGGGGCATCCTGCAGGGGACCACGCGTGAGGGCGTAGGTGTACTTCTTGGGGTGGGTTGTGTTGCCGTAATAACCCGTCGGGGCGAAGTCGGAGCCAGCCCACATGGCGGGATTGAGGCCGTTCGGCATATAGCCGTCATTGTATTCCTTTTGGTACTGTGCTCTCAGCGAGTCATCGGGGATGGCATCGATCAAGCCGGTGCCGTAGATACCGATGGTCGATTCGAGACGGCAGACGAAGTCGCTGTAGGGGATGGGCTGACCACCCACCTCGAGGGGCGCATAGAAAGCCTCCTCGGGGATGTAGACCTCAGGATAGGTGAGGTTGTAGGTCTCGCCGTCGGGGAATTGGTTGCCCCACTCGTCGGTGTAGCTTAACCAGTTGATTTGGATTTGGGTCTCGTCCAAAGGAGCCTTGAAGGGCGCGACGGCCTTGGTTTGAGGCATGCCTGTATACGAACTCAGATAAGTGTCGTTCTTGTCAGTAAAGACGAGCAGGTAGCCATTGCCCCAGTCGTCGGCGCGGTAGCGATCCATTCGCATGCCGTGGCCATAGCCGGGATGGCAAGCGATGCAGCTGCTGCGGATGTAAAGAGGTCCGAGGCCGTTGAAAGGCTCGTTGTTTTGCGTGTAGGTACGCTCAAAGAAGTACTCGCCATATTTGAACGCAGTGGTCAAGCCGGCTTGTTCGACGGCGGGGGTGGGGTCTTCATAGGCGGATTGGGAGGTGTTGAATGTGGTGCCCAACTCACCGCCCGCATAGGTCTCTTCGCTGATGACCTCTGGGATGGGATCTTTTGGGTTACAGGCGGCCAAAGCCATGAGGCCTGCAAGGGCAATGATGCTTAAACGTTTGTAGTTCATCATGATATTTGGGGTTTATTGGATTACTTCCTGTCTATCTTTGCAAACTCAGCCTTCACCTCGGCCATCACGTCGGAGAGCTCTTGGCAGGCTTCCATGGCCTCACCAGCGCTGGCGTCGGCATAGAACTGCACGAAAGGCGCCTTCATGGCTTGAATCTTCGTCATGGCATTTTCGATGGCATTCATGGCCTTGTTGTCAAGCTCCTTGTTGTTGTCCTTGATGTAGGCATGCAGCGAGAGGATTTCGTCTCTTTGGCTTTCCATGCCACCCATGTAGGCGTTCTTGATGCTGGTGATGTTGTCGTAGAAGTCGGTGATGGACTTCTGGCTGTAGGGCGACTCCACATAGGTCACATCTTCACCCGTGTGGCACTTGCCGATCTTGGAGGTACCCACCTCGTCGGCGATGTCAAGGCAGCCATCGGCAATGGCTTCGAGGGCGTTGGTGAAGGTGGCGAAGGTGCTACCAGCTTGACCGGCTTGGAGCATGTTCTCACCGTAGGTGTTGTCACCGCCGTTGACGGTGGTGTTGAACTCCAGTTCTTCCATCAGGTCTTTGTGGGCTTGCGGTGCGTTGACGTTCCAGCTCACTTCGAGTTGGAAGCAGCGGTTGCGCAGGTCGCGCGACACGGCGACGATGTAGGTCATCATGTCGTCGGTGATTTCGTTCACATTGCGGGGCTGACCCTCACGGAAGAGGATGAACTCGATGCCGTGGAAGCCGAGCAGGGCATTGCCGAGTTGCTCGCCGGCCACCATGCCGTCTTCATCGGTGGCAAGGGCGGCAATCATGTTGGGACTGGCCATCAGGTTGTTGAAAGCGTCTTCGTCGAGCGGCCATGAGTCGATGTGTGGGTCGATGCCGAAGTCGGAGGCGGCGCCAAAGAGGAAGGCCTCGCTCATTTCCCACCACTTGCGGGCTTCGTGGAAGGTGACGGTGGCGGCATTCACGTTGGCTTGGGTCTTGTTGGCCTTCAAGGCTTCGAGGTTCTCCACCAAAGCGTCTGTCTTTTCAGCCAAACTGGCGTATGTGGGATACACCGTGTGGTTGAGGTACTGTTTCACGATGGCCTCTTTTTGGGCCTTGTTGGCTTCCTCAGTAGTGTCTTGAGGATCTTTGTTGCAGGAGCTGAAGTTCACTGCGAGCAGGAGGGATGCAGCGACTAGGGCTGCGGATTTGAATAAATGCTTCATTTGATTATAGTTTTAAAGTTGTTTCTTGTTTTATTGAGTTTCCCCTTCGGGGAATGGAGTGTGTTTTGTGTGTTAAACTGCGGCGGCCTCAAACGTTTACTGACTTGAAAAGCCTCAAGCCGCCGCAATATGCAAATAGGTTCCACTCCATTCCCGAAGGGAATCTCTTATTTATCTCGTGAAAAACCCACTATAAGCTACCCCTAAACTGAACATCGGCTCGTCGTTGTACTGCTCCTTCAGGAAACGTTTGGCATATTCCGCCTTGATGACGACCTGCTTGATGGGGTAGTAGTTCACGCCGAGGGTCATCACATGGCGGTCGGTCCATTGGTAGTCGGTGAGGGCGTTGGCGGTGGGGATATAGGTGTCATAATAATCGTAGCGGCCAAAGAGGTAGAGCTTTTGGTCGCCGGTGTTGTGCATGGGATGCATGATGTCGTAGGCGATCTCGCCACCGTAGGCGATGGCTTTCTCTCCGACCAAGGAGCGTGGATAGGGCGAGAAGCTTTGATGGTTTTGGTTCTTGTTCCACGACGAGATGAGATTGGCGTCGCCGAGGTAGCCGTAGTCGAAGTTGCCGCGCACCACGAGGCCGTGGCCTTTGTAGTCGAACTCGGCCGTGCCGATGACGACGGTGCCTTTCACATCTTTGTATTGGCTGGTCTCGCTGAACTCGTTGGTGACGATGTCATTATTAAAGGTGTTGCCGATGTAGCCGCTCACGCCGAGATGCAGGTTTTTGATGCTGTAGTTGTCGATGCGCAAGGCACCTGCCAGGTTGTTGGCCACGCGGAACTCGTAGCCCGAAGCGGAGCCGTTCTTCACCCAGTTGGCGTTGTTGAACATATTGGAGTTCAAAGCGGGGATGACCATGGCCTCATAGCGCCAGTCACCGAGCTTGCCCCACAGGCTGATGCCCGTCTCATGCCAGGTGCAAGGCAGGATGTTGAACTCGCCTTCGGGACGGTAGCAAGTGAAGAACTCGGTGGGCAGGTGGGCGTTGTTGGTCTGACCGACAGGCACCACGATGTGACCCATACGGATGTTGAAGCCTTTGCCAAAAGATTTTTGAAGCCAGAATTGCTCTAAGGCCACTTCGCCGCCGCGTTCGATCTCGTGTTCGAATTCGCCGGTCTCTTCGGCTTCGATCTCTACGGCTACTTCGCTGCCGCCGTGCTCAAACTCAATCTCTGAGCCCATACTCCAGCCTTTGCCGAAGTCATAGCCCAGGTTGATGACCACATGGGGCAGATCGATGCGACCATGACCTTTGGCGTCGCGGTAACGCTCGGCATGGGAGTAGCGGAACATGTTGTCGCTATAGAAGTTGCGGGTGTAGACAGCCTCACCATAACCGCCAATGGTCAAGCGAGGTTTCGTAGTGATGGAATCTTGTGCCTGCAAAGAGCTGACACACAATGTCAAAGCTAATGCGGCGCATTTTGCTATCGTTTTCAGTTTCATAGTGAACACTATTATTCAATTACGACGGCAAAATTCCCGTTTTTGTCCTTGCAGTCCAATCCCCACTAATGGGGATTTTCGGAAATAACGGCTAATAATTAATGAGGATGATGTTTGGGCCTAGTACACTTTTTTCATTAATACAAATAAAAACCGCCGCAGGGATAAAGTCCTTGCGGCGGTTGCAGTCATTGGATCACGGCATCATTTGGCCGGTTCCCACTTGCAGCGGACGGGCGACACGATGGCGCCTTCCTTCTTCAGGGCGTCGAAAGCCTTGTCGACCACTTTGCGGTCGAGGCCGGTCACTTCAGCGATTTTTCCCGCGTTGACGGGTGCGCCAATCTCGCGCATGGCTTTCAATACTTGTTCTTTTGCTTCCATTGTATTCGGTTTTTTTTGATGGTTGTTCTTATTTCAACATGGCCTCAATGTCGGCTTCCATGTTCTCGGGCTTGGCCACAGGAGCGAAACGCTTGATGACGCTGCCGTCCTTGGAGATGAGGAACTTGGTGAAGTTCCAACGCACGCCACCTTCTTCACGACCATCGGATTTGCTCAGGCCATCAACCAATTTCATCGTGGCTTTGTCTTTCAAACCGTGGACCTCTTCGGTGGGTACTTGTTGCGTCAGATACTTAAAGATGGGGTGTGCGTTCTCGCCGAAGACGTCGATCTTCTTCATCAGCGGGAAGGTCACACCATGGTTGAGGCGGCAGAACTCGGCGATTTCCTCGTCGGAGCCGGGCTCCTGGTGCTTGAATTGGTCGCAGGGGAAGCCGAGGATCACCAGACCTTGGTCTTGGTATTTCTTGAAGAGGGCTTCCAAACCGTCGTATTGTGGGGTGAAACCGCATTTCGAGGCGGTGTTGACAATCATGAGGACTTTGCCTTTGTATTGTGACATGTCCACTTCTTCGCCCTTGTTGTTCAGGGCCTTAAAGTCATAAATCGTAGCCATTTCTTTAGTGTTTATTGATTTGTTTATTGTTGCTTAAGTCCTTGGATAAGTTTGTCGAGTGTGGGAATCATTCTGACAAATTCTTCCTCTTCGCCCGTTATTTGGATGATCTCATTGCTGAGACACTCGGGAATATGCTTGGCCTGTTCGCGCATCTCGATGCCTTTTTTTGACAACGAGACGATGCGCTGGCGGGTGTCTTCCTTGCCTTTGGTGCGTTTGACCAATCCCGCTTTTTCCATGCGTTGCAGGAGAGGAGTGACGGTGTTGGTCTCCAAAAACAGCTTGTGTGCAATGTCATTCACCGGCTGCTTGTCCTGCTCCCACAACACTAATAATACAAGGTATTGGGGATAGGTGATGCCGAGCGGATCGAGATAGGGATGATAGGCTCCCATCGTGAGTCGTGCCGCCGTGTAAAGCCGGAAGCAAAGTTGATTGTCCAATTTGAGTTGTTCGTATTCCATCTCACTTATTTATATCGTTCACGATGCAAAAGTACACATTTATTTTTATATCGCAAGCGATATTTTGATATTTTTTTCAAGAAAATAAAAAACTGTATCTTTGCGACCTGTAAATGAATGCATTATGACACTACAAGAAGCTATCGTTGCCCGCCACTCGGTGAGGCAATACTTGGAAAACTCTATCGAATCGGAAAAGGTCGCACAGCTGCAGGCCTTGATTGACGAATGCAATAAGGAAGGTCAACTGCACCTCCAATTGGTCACCAACGAGCCGAAAGCCTTTGCAGCTGGCATGGCGAAATATGGCGGTTTTAAAGGAGTAAGCAACTACATCGCTGTTGTCGGACCTAAAGGTGATGATGTGAAACTCGGATACTATGGCGAGAAAGTGGTACTGTTGGCCCAGACCCTCGGCCTGAACACCTGTTGGGTGGGCTTGTCGTACAAGAAGCAGCCCGATCAATACCAGGTGCTTGACGGTGAGTCGTTAGTGGCTGTCATCGCTTTAGGTTATGGTGCCAACCAAGGCAATGCCCATCCGCAAAAGAAGGGCATCGAGCATTTCTGTCGTGTTGAAGGCGCCATGCCTGAATGGTTCCGTCGTGGCATGGAAGCTGCGCTGTTGGCACCCACGGCTGTTAACCAGCAGAGGTTCGAGTTCGTCCTGCACGATGGCAACCGCGTGGAGGCCAAGGCGAAGTTCTCGTTCATCGGATATGCTGCCCTCGACCTCGGAATCGTCAAATGCCATTTCGAGATTGGGGCAGGAGAGGAAAACTTTAGCTGGGCGTAAAGGTCACTTTCTTTTCCTTTTTAATTAATCAGCCAGGACACACCGCCGCTGACAATATGATGCTTCCCTAGGTTTTGGAAGTCGAGGTCGGCGGCGAGGTCGAGTTGTACGCGGCGCGACACCAGCCAGGTGAGTCCGAATTCCGTCAGGTATTGGTTGCCTTCATCGGGATGGAGGTGGTTGTAGGTCTCCACAAAGGTGCCGATCTGGTCTGTGATATCGAAATACAGTCCCAACCCCAAGAATGTGGTGGGAGTGGCGGTCTCCCCATCCCATTCCGCGCCAACGTTATAGCCGATGCAAAACCAGTCGTTCACGCTATGTTCAAACAAGAGGTGCAATGACGGTGTGAGATGTTGTGGAAGCAGTTCCTTCGTCCCGACATGCGGCGACTTCAACTCGGCCAACAGCGCCACGGAGGGCAAGAGGCCTGTGCCTTCATAGAAGCGAGCCTTCATCCCCACGCTAAGCGGAGCTACACCAAATGTAGGCTCCATGGCTTGACCTTCGTTGAACATCAGTAAATTAGTCCCAACGCGAATCTCGGCATTCTCGAAGAGGCCGAACCTGAGCAAGGTGTTGTTGAGGGTAAGTGTGTGTGGCCCGTCGGTCGTCGATTCATATCCCACGCCTGTCTCCCATTGGAGTTTGTAGCGGGGCATCACGTCAGTGCCAGTCAGGGCGCCGGGTCGGTCGGCGGAGATGGTGGGAAGTTCGTCTTGCGCTTGGCAGAGGCCGCAAAGAAAGACAAAAGCGACCAATAATAGTTGTTTGATTGTTCTCATGGGTTGGTTTGGTTGTTTTGTTCTGCAAAAGTATAAAAATAGTGCGAGATGGATTGTGCCATCTCGCACCATAAAACTAACTCAAAATTCATTCTAAAAATGTATGACAAAAATCTGCTGCAAAGTAACAACGGTTCTGGAGACTGTGAAATCCCCATTGATGGGTATTTTGCCTCGATAAAAATCCCAACATTCGGCGATTCGTTGGTAACGTGGATTTTTACTACTTTTGCCCCATAAAATAGCAATCATCATGGCCAAAAAGAAAACCCCTTTCTCAAAAGACTCCAAGTTTGCCGAGCTGATGACGGACGACCGCAGGCTCTTGCAACTGTTGCCCCGTTTCGGTATCGGACTGGGCTTCGGCGACCGCAGCGTGGACCAAGTTTGTCGAATGAACCAGGTCAATGCCGATCTGTTCCTTATGATTTGCGAGATATACTCGGACGGCAGCTTCAGGCCTGGAAAACATGAGCTTCAGCTCATTGATATGAGCGACCTGCTTTCTTATCTGAAGGCCTCGCACCAGTATTATCTGGAAGAGCGTTTCCCGCACATAGAGGAACACTTGCAACGTATCATCAATGCCTGCGGGCAGAAATACGGCCCGATGTTGAGCCAATTCTATAGCGAATATAAGCAGGAGGTGATGCGGCATATCAAATACTACGAGGAAGAGGTGGTGTTCCCTTATGTTGAGGCCTTGCTCAGCGGGCAGCGCACCGATTCCTATAAGATTGACGAGTTCGAACATAACCATACCAATATCCAGGATGTGCTTGATGACATGATGAACATCCTGCTCAAATACTTGCCTGGCGACATCCTGCCTAAGGAGCGCATCGAAATCTCGTATGACATCATGGAGCTGAGCGACGACTTGAACCGCCATTCCCTCATCGAGGAGCGCATTCTCATCCCTTGTGTCGAATCCCTTGAAAACACACAGCTATGAGTAACCGTGTCATCATTTGTGAAGCCTCGGAGATCATCTCCATCGGATTGGCCGAAATCATCGATAGTATGGCGCAGTTCGATGTGGTGATGCGCCTCGACAGCCCTGAGCATCTCTCTGAAAAGATTGTAGCCACCGATGCCAACCTGCTGATCATTAATCCTTTGTTGTTAGGCTATCAAAACCGCGATTTCCTCGCCCAACTAGGGAAGGAGCATCCCAACATGACGCTTGTTGCATTGGCCGACGCCTACCTCGACCATTCCATGCTGACGCCTTACAGTGGGGTGATCGAAATCAACGACACAAGGTCGAAGGTTATCAGCAAGATGAACGAGTTCGCACAAAGCGAGGCCACGAAGAGCAATGACGACGTGGAACTCTCGAAACGTGAGACCGATGTGCTGGTTGCCGTCGCCAAGGGTATGATGAACAAGGAGATCGCCGACCAGATGAACATCTCCATCCACACGGTCATCTCACACCGCAAGAACATCACTCGGAAGACGGGTATCAAGTCGGTGTCGGGCCTTACTGTTTATGCCTTGCTGAACAATCTGATTGACGAGAAGGACTTAATCTAAAATAAAACTCCACCAATACGCCGGTTGTGTAGCCGATGCATTGGCGGAGTGTTTATTAAATAGAGCTATCTTAATTATTCATCAGCCTGCTCTCGCCCCAAGTGTATTGCGGATAGGCGTTCTTGAGGTCGTTGGCCGAGCCTTTCACGTCGCTGCCGCCGCTGGTGGCAAACACGTTGAGGGTCTTGCCGCTGAGGTCGTGGGCTTCGATGAAGGTGTTGACGATGGTTGGGGCGGTGTACCACCACACGGGGAAGCCGATCCACACCACATCATAGTCGGCGATGTTCTCGCAACGGCCTTGGATGGCGGGACGAGAGGTCTTGTCCTGCATCTCGACGGTCGAGCGAGAGGTCTTGTCGCGCCAGTCGAGGTCGGCATCGGTGTAGGGCTGTTCGGGGGTGATTTCATAGAGGTCGGCGTTGAATTCTTCCGCCAGCTTTTGGGCAGCGGCCTTGGTGGTTCCTGTGGCCGAGAAGTAAACGATCAAAGTCTTCATTTCCTGGTTCTCCTGTGTTTCGGTGGCTTGTGTTGTTTCTTTGTTTTCTTTCTTGTTGTTGTTTTGTGCGCAGCCAGCTAGTATCATGCAGCAGGCGGCAATAATCAAGGTGATGCGTTTCATGATAATATTGTTTTGTGACATGTTAACGATGCAAAATTATAAAAATCTGTTGTTTAATGCAAATGTAATATCCATATCCGTTTTCACGGGTGTCCTAGAACATGCGGCCTGTTTTTTTGAGTAACCGTTTTACTTGGCGGTATCGTTTATTCAGCCAATTGTCAATCATCAGTTCCTCCATTTCTGGCGTGTTCAAGTCCACGTTCTTGCGCCTCTTTGCAAGAGAGAACCGGAGATAAGCCCCGATATGGCGCCGTTTCTTTTCATGGTAGATCTTGTCGAACGGAATAAGCACCGCGGAGTCCTCGATATTGTCCATCAAAGTGTTGACTGCCGTCCCGAACATAATCATGTGGGAGGTGATGGAGATATACGCAGTGAAATTTGGAGGAATATGCACATTCCTCATTTTAGCCGCAGCCCTCAGCTCTTTGTAGTCATCCATCGGATCCTCCTTGTTTAAGACCAAATTCATCAACTCGGGATCGGAATTAGGCATGAGCGCTTGGTCGTCCCATGGACGGACAAGTTCGTCTTTGTCACCAAAATGCTTCCATAGAAAATGATAGATCAAGTCTCTGGTGATATGGTCGTATGATGGATAAATGGTTATCTTTCCAAAGTAATAGAGCAGGTTAGGGTTCTTCATGATAATGGCCACAAGACCGTCCCACAAATTGTCCAAGGCAAAGATGGACTTTGCACCATTCTTTGAACTCTGGTACTCAGGAGCCACGAAATTGCGGCCCAGCTCAATGACATGCGGCAGATATTCGTCGATAAACCTCTGGGAAAAACGGAACTGGTGGGAACTCGCCAAGACCGGCTGACCCTTCTCGTCAATAACGGCATCTGAGCCAAAGATGAAACGGTATCCACCAATGATGGCTTCGTTGTCGGGATCCCACACAATCAGTTGCTTGTATGAATTCTCCATCTTGTCGTACTCGTCAAGATCCAGGGCATTGCCTGTGGCACCACCTGCGTCACGGAAGGTTAATTCGCGCAGCCTGCCGATTTCCGTAACCACATTGGGAGAATCTTGCCAGGTAACGATATATAACTCGTTGTGTCCTTTGTTGGTGTCTTCCAGTTTTTTGGATTTGGTGAGTTCCGCTTTAAGCAGTTCAACGGGTACAGGATCAATGATTTTCGTACTCATAATGATAAGGTTTTCAATCGATAGAAGAAGGCCATGGGTTGGAGACTATACCGGCCATGTCAAGCATGGTTTGGTGTGCAAGATCGCGCATCCGCGCCGTCTCTTCTTTTCGAGGTGTGTTAGTGTTAGGTATGATAGGGTCGCCCACGTGGATGGTGACCAAGGGCTCGTCTTTGCTAAACAACTTTCGCCACCCTGTGCGGGGTCTGAATGAGATTACCATGGGAATCACAGGGAGCGAATGCCGATAAGCCATATTGAAAGCCCCTATTTTGAAAGGACGCAACGGGGCATAGAACTTCCAGCTACAACTTTCAGGAAAGATGTGAATCCACTGGTTGTTGGCGCACAACTCAGCCATCGCATCATCGAACGCTTTCAGCCCGCTGCGCTCTTCGGGGATGGCTATTCCCCCAACGGCTTTCATGACAAAACCATCTTTGCCTCTGAACGGTTGGGCATACATAGGAATCCATGCCTTCCTGAAGCGCATCGCCTGCATGACGCTTATCATATCCCAACGGTAGACATGGTTGCAAACCGTCATCACGCCATGGTCGAAAAGCTTTCGGTTTTGGCGTATTTTCTCACGGCCTTCGATTTTGAGGCCATATCGGATTCGGTTCAAAAGGAAGGCAAGCGTCCATGTTACAAAATAGATGGTCGTATTCACTATCTTGAACCTCAAGGATTTATCAAGATAAGTGTAGGTCCCGTCAAAACGAATGTCCTTGAGCTCTCCGCGTATAGGCGCCATCTTCGTGAAGGGATTGTCGGCCGAAAACTCCTCAACGGGTTCAGGGACATAAACATCCTCATTTACCTTGAAGTTTCGGTATGCGGGGCCGTATGATGAATAGTCTTTTGTCATGTCTTGATCTATTTTTCGCGTACTCGCTTGCCGCTCATGTACATTTTGCAAAAATACACAGAAAAAAGAGTACCTTTGCAAATAAATACAAATTTCATGGAAACCAGAAAACACATAGCTGCAGAGAAGTTGGAGAACGGCACACACAACTGCGCCCAAGCCGTCATTTGCACTTATGCCGACTTGGTCGGAATCGATGAGGAAACAGGTCGTAACTTAGGCAATGCCTTTGGCTCGGGTATGGGCAATATGGAAGGCACATGCGGCGCACTTGTTGGGGCAGGCATCGTGTTAGGATTGGCTAAAAAGGATAGGGTAGGAGCTAGAAAAGCCATGCGCCAAATCATGACCCAGTTCCAGCAACGCAATGGCGCCACCCAATGCAAGATGCTCAAAGGTGTAGGTACAGGTGTGGTCCTCCGTCAATGCACGGACTGTGTGGCCGACGCAGCGGAGTTTTTGGAAGAGCAGTTTTAGTTGTTCTATCTAGCAATCAGAGAAATCAGTCCCATCAAGTTGCCAGCCATGTGCACCAGTATGGCGAAGATGTGGTTGTCGTGTTTTTCCTGATAATAACCTGCGACAAGACCCAAAACAAATGTGAAGATGAGAATCCTGAGGATGAACAAGGCACCGACACCCGATGCGAGTAGGATGAGGTGCGCCAAACTGAAAGTCAGTGCACCTATCAAAACCGGCAGGCTGATTTTCCTTTTGAATAGTTTGATACCTTTGTCGCCCAGCGGTCGCAAGTAATTCTGTAGGAAACCGCGGAATAAAAACTCTTCGGCGACGCTGGCAAGAAAGAAAACCGACAGGAAATTCTTTAGCAACGTCGTGCCCTCCAACAATGGATGATTCTGCACCGAACCGCTTATGATCTTCGTGATGATGCTCAAAACCACATTAATCACTACAGCACACAAAAAGCCAAGCGATATGGGCTTCAAGATTTGCTTGAATTTTGGTACTGCGATGCGATAGTTAACCTGCTTCTTAAAGACTAAAATCAGTACGATGGAGAGCGCCAACATGGTGGCGTGACCTAGAACCGAGTCCGAAAGGAAAGTACAATTCAAGTGCCAGTGATGGCCAACAAACATGGCGACAAAATACACTAGGACGGTCAGCAAAAGCCCGACAAGCAGACGTGATAGAGCAAGGTTTTTCTTCATGGTTTAACTACCTATTTCATTACAAATCATTGATTATTTCCCTTTCATATAAACAACAGACTGGTCAAAATCGAAAACGGCATGGGTCCTTTCAAAGAATTTCAGTCCAATATTGCCAGGTGTTGTAAACAAAGGCAGGTTTTTGGTGATGACGACTACTGCGTCAGGGAAAGCGATACTGCAAAGTTGGCACTGTTTTGTGAGGATGAATTGCCCCACCACCTCACCGCTAGGAGTGGTGGCCTCCCGCAGTTCCATGTCGGCGTTGTCGGCAAGAAACTTTTGGACCTCTTCGGTCTGATGTAATAGGAATAACAATTCCGGATTGCCAAAATCGATCATGAAATTGCCGCTGAGCGTTCTTGGTTTTATCCCGTCGTCAAGCGTCATGCTTGTCTCTATGGCGAACATCCCCTCGTAGGTGTCTGTGTTCATGTTACTCTTCGAATAGTCTGCCTTGATGCCATTAAGCGATGCCTTGCCCAGCATCTGAAGACTGTGATTGCCGAGGTCGAGGCTGACGATACGACTGCCATCGTCGAGGTCGTTGTGCAGATACATCACCGGCACGGCCACTTCGTATGGTCCATAGTCGTAATTTGACAGCACAAACACTTCGCCGACATAGGAGGTGTTGTTGCCAATGCGCACCGTTCCATTCGCCTTGTGGGTGATCTTATAGACGCGTCCGGCGAGGCTCAATTTCTCTTTGTCAGCAACAGTCAGTTCCATGCCCGACAGAACGCCACTGCTGAAAACAAAAGCCGAGTCGGCCAGCAAGGCAGGTATGCCCGATTCCACCAGGATTGTGGCATCTGCTGTGTCGTTGATGCTGGCGGTGAACACATAATGCGCTCCCTGTTTGGTGAGTTGGAATGTCTCGCCTTCGGTGTTGTATTGCGCCGACAGGCCTAATGATGTCAGAATGAATAGTGTTGTGAGAATGGCTTTGATCTTCATTTTGAATCGAATTTGCTGCAAAAGTACTATCTTTGCCGAAAAATCCAAAACCATTCGATCATGAATCAAAGAATAGCCATACCCACCAACGAGGGCAAACTGTGGCAGCACTTCGGGAAAGCGCCACAAGTCACTATTGTTAATGTTGAAGACGGAAAGATTGTCGATCAAAAGGTGCTGCAAGCACCCGAGCATGAGCACGGCGCGATGCCGAAGTTTTTGGCCGAACAAGGCTGCTCCGATGTGCTTTGTGGCGGATTGGGCCAAGGTGCCGTTAACATGCTGAACCAGTTAGGCATCCGCATCCATGCTGGTGCTCCCGAACTTCCCGTGGAGCAGGTGCTGGCCATGTTCCTCGGCGGCACCATCGTTTATGGTGACCCCAGCTGCCACCATCATTGCGAGGGGCATCACCATTAAAAAAGCCGCAGCTCAATAGCCACGGCTTGATGGTAAAAAAATAGCTTGTTTTTCTCTTCTCTACCAAATGGCAGCTCTTTCATCAGGAGCGATATACATCTTGCTTCCTTCTGGGATGTCGAAGGCCTCGTAAAAGTGCGACATCGAGCGGAGGGCGCAGTTCACACGGGCTTCGGCAGGAGAATGCACATCCTCCTTCAACTTGCGTTCAAGGGCTTTGTCACGGATATTGGTGCGCCATACGGTGCCGTAACTGATAAAGAAGCGCTGGGCAGGCGTGAAGCCGTCAATGGGTTTGTTGGCTTTGGCCTCGTCAGTCATCTGGTAGGCATCCCAAGCCACATTCAGCCCTCCCAGGTCGGCGATGTTTTCGCCCAAGGTCAGTTCGCCGTTGATGTGGTGCCCCCTCAGCTCGAATTCGTCGAACAGCTTCACCAGTTGCTTGGTGCATTCGGTGAACTTGGCATCGTCTTCTTCGGTCCACCAGTTATTGAGGTTGCCTTTTTCGTCGAACATACGCCCCATGTTGTCGAAGCCGTGAGTCATCTCGTGGCCAATGATCGCGCCGATGGCTCCGTAGTTGACGGCATCGTCGGCATCCATGTTAAAGAACGGAGGCTGAAGGATGGCTGCCGGGAACACGATCTCATTCAATTCAGGGTTGTAGTAAGCGTTGACTTCCTGCGGAGTCATATTCCATTTTTCCTTGTCAACAGGCTTGCCTATTTTGTCCATGTCTCTCTCATGAATGAAACGCTCAGCGCGGCGTACGTTTTGGAAGTAGGACTCGGGCGTGACTTCATACTTGCTGTAGTCCAACCACTTGTCGGGATAGCCTATCTTCACACTGTAGCAGTCGAGCTTGTGAATGGCTCGGGCTTTGGTCTCATCGCTCATCCAATCGACGTTCTTGATGCGTTCCCGCAATGCCAAGCGCAGGTTGCCGACAAGGTTAATCATGCGTTCCTTGGCTTCGGCAGGGAAGTACCTTTCCACATAGAGTTGGCCGATGGCTTCGCCCAAATAGTCCGAAGTCTTGTCAAGCACACGACGCCAGCGGGGGTTCTGCTCTTCTACGTCATAGAGGTATTTTTTATAGAAGTTGAAGTCTTCGGTGACGAGGTCATCGCTAAGCCGAGGGGCACTCTCTGTGATGACCACCCATCGCATGTAGTCCTTGATGGTGCCGAGGTCGGTGTTGAGGAGGAGGCCATTGAGGGCGGTGAAGAAGTCGGGAGAGGCCACGTTGAGGCTGTCGAAGGCCGGTGCTCCGATGGCATGGAAGTAGTTGTCCCAGCTGAAGTCGGGCATGGAGGCCTGAAGTTCCTGGCGACTTTTCAGGTGATAGAGGTTGTTGGGGTCGAGGCATTCCTCGATGGGCATGGAGTTTTTGGCGAGTTCGGTCTCAAAATCAAAGACATGCTGAGCTTTTTCCGATGCTAGAGCAGCCTCGGTGCCGGTAAGCTGGAACATATTGGCGATGTGTTCGACATACTTGTCACGCATTTCCTGTAGTTCTTCAACAAGATACAAATCGCGGTCGGGGAGTCCGAGGTCGGCTTGGAAGACCAGCATGATGACCCTGTCGGCGTTTTTCCAATCGGTGTAGCTGCCCGCTTGAAAGAAAGGCCAGCCAAATCCTTCATAGTGGAGCATCCCAATCAGTTCAGGAAGTTGCGACTTGTCACTCATTTGGTCAATTTGGTCGAAATAGGGCAACAACTCGCTGTAGCCGCGTTGGTTGATAGCTACGGTGTCCATGCCCGCATTGTAAAAGTCGCGGATCTTCTGGGTCACGCTGCCTTGCTCGGCATTTTTATCATGCGTAACCTCATCGATGATGGCTTTGATCTGCAACTCAGTGCGTTCGTCAACCTCGTAGGAGGCACTGTAGGCGGAATACGTCTCGGGAATCGGGTTGTTTTTCAGCCAGTTGTTGTTGCAATAGCGATAGAAGTCGTCCGCGGGATTGATGGTGGTGTCCATGTTGCTCAACTCAATAGCTGGAACAACTTCTCTCTCGGGTTGAGGCGTTTCTACTGTCTTCTGTGCGCAGCCTGCTGCCATGATGCATGATACCAGAATGGCGATTGCGTTTGCTTTTTTCATATTGATAGAGGTTTTGTTTTCAATACTATTAATACGGAATTGATTCGAAAAAGTTACAGTTTTTATAAAACATCTTTTCGGCTACAAAAGTACAAAAAATTCCGCAACCCAAGCTTTTCGCCTGAATTGCGGATTATTGCTAACCGGCACGTTTTTACGCGTTTTTACCCATTTCGTATGCCTCCTGCAACTTGCCGTTGCCCTCAATATCTCGGGGCATGGTCACGCCACCGCAGAAGAGCGTTCCAGTGAGACGGCTCTTGGGGTAGCAGTCAATCCAACCAGTGAGTCCTGTTTCTGCACGTTTCGGAGTCTCTTCCTCGTTTTCAGTGGCGGTGGCCAGCAGATACACGTCGCGGAACTTGTAATCCTTGGGGTACATCGCGTTCATGCGGTCGATGAGGGTCTTCATCTGGCCACTCATCTCGTAGTAGTAGATGGGCGTGGCCCAGCAGACCACATCGGCGTTGAGCACGCTCTCCATGATGGCGGGCACATCATCCTTGATGACACAGGCACCCGTCTTTTGGCACGACAGACAGCCGATGCAAAACTTGATTTCTTTGCCTCTGAGCGAGACGAGTTCTACTTGATGCCCGGCGGCTTCCGCGCCCTTGGCAAATTGCTCCGCTAAAGCGTGGCTATTTGAGCCGGGGCGGAGACTGGTTGAAATTACGATTACTTTTTTCATAGTTTTCCAATTACGCCTACAAAGATACGGACTTTATTTGATATAAAGCGCTACACAAATTGGCGGAATATATACCAACATTAGGTTTATTTTGCTAATTTTGCGTCACTAATTAACCCATTTCTATTAACCAAATTATTCCAATCATGAAGAAATTGTTTTTTACCTTGATGCTGATGTTTGTTTCAGCGATTGCCTTAAATGCACAGAGTTTGATAGGCAAGCAATGGGCCACCAAACTTCTCGATGAAGAAGGGACTGAAATAGTCGTGTCGTTGTATTTTGATGAAAACGGGGCTTGCGAAATGCTCGTTGGGACTGATTATGAGATCAAAGAGGATGGCGTGCCGATTACGCTTGAAGGCTCGGTCACCGTTCCTGGCACTTTCACCCTTAATGGCAAAGACTTGAAAATGAACCTCGACAGAAGCAAGGCCGAGACCGAACTTGACTATGAAATCAAGGGAATGGATGCCAAGACCAAGGCCTTGATGGACAAGCAGATAAGGGGCGAAATCAATGGCTTGAAAAACGAATTCAAGAATACAATGCTCGATGGTATGCCCAAGATGCATAACATGAAGGTCGTCTCGATCGATAAAAAGAACCTCGTCATTAAGGATGACAATGGCGACGAGATCCCGTTCGTCCTTGTTGAATGATAACTAAAGTATCGTCTATACATACCGAAGGGCGCAGACTGACATGGTTCTGCGCCCTTCGCTTTTATCAGATCCTTAGGCAGATGTCCAAGTGAGCGGTTACATTAAAACGGAGTCTAATTCTTCATCATCGGCTGAAAATCAGAAAGAAGATAGCCACCATAAAGCTACCGATTGCCATAAAAACCAATGGAGTTTTCTTGCGTTTTTCATTCTTTCTGTCAATAAAAGCCCACACCCCACCAGTGACTAACAAAACCAGTTGAACAATCATCCAAATATAAAGGAAAGCTCTCATATCTTACTAAATTTAGTTTTATTACCTGCTTGGTTTTCTTGTCCCATCTTGAATTTATCGAATGAAATTAGTGTATTTCGTCACTTCCTTTTCAGGCAGTCCGTTGCGCTCGCGCTCGGCGGCAATGGCGCGCATGATGAAGGCCATGTTGCGGCCCAAGATGCGCATGATTTGCACGCCTTCTTCGTCTTTCATCACGTCTTCAGCGGAGTGGCCATGCACCATATTCCAATAGCGGCTGCTCACGATGGGCATCTCGCTGATGGTGAAATACTTGTTGAGCCTATCGAAAGCGGCCGTGGTACCACCACGTCGTGCCGAGACGACGGCTGCCCCCACTTTCATGCGCAGGTCATAATGGGCGCTATAGAATAAGCGGTCGAGCAGGTTGGTGAGTGTTCCGTTGGGGCCGGCGTAATACACCGGCGAGCCGACCACGAGGCCGTCGGCATGCTCAAACTTGGGCGCCACTTCGTTCACCATGTCGTTGAACACGCAATGGCCCAATTCAGCGCATTTCCCGCAGGCGATGCAGCCACGGATGTCCTTGTTTCCGATGTGGACGATTTCGGTTTCTATGCCGTTTTTCTGTAGTTCTTCCGCCACAATGTTCAAGGCGGTGAAGGTGCAGCCGTTGGCGTGTGGGCTGCCGTTAATGAGGAGTGCTTTCATTTCAATCAAATTTACTGCAAAAATACAAATAACGCTACGATTATTCTTCTTCCTTTGCATTAGGCACTGCAAAAATGACCGTCAGCACGCCGATGGCACCGACGATGGGCACGATGATACGAGCCACCGAGCCTTTAGGGATAAAGACGAAAGTCGAAAGCAGCACCATCGCAACCATAATGCCACAAGCACCGGCTTTCTGTGCAACGGTCATCCCACCGCGACGGCGATAACTGCGGATGTAAATCCCTAACCATGAATGCAAAAGCCACTCCTGCAAGCGTGGCGAGGAGCGGTAAAAAAGCCACGAGGCCAACAGCAGGAAAGGTGTGGTGGGCAATCCCGGCACCACCACACCTAAGGCTCCAAGGCCTACGCAAAGCAAGCCCAAAACGATGTAAACGATGCGTTTCACTTACGCTAAAAAGGTTTACTCATTATTTGTCTTCCAGCATCTTTTGTATGGCTTCCTCCATCATATCGGGCGTCACCATAGGCTCGAAGCGAAGGATGGTCTTGCCGTCTTTGGAGACCAGGAACTTGCCGAAGTTCCAGCGGATGGCGTCGCCTTGGTCGAAGCCCGAGCCGGTCTTTTGGTGAATCTGGTCGAGTTGTGCGGCAAACTCCTCTGCACCCTCGGGATAACCCTTGAAAGGTGCTTGTTCCTTGAGGTAGGTATAGAGCGGACTCTCCGCTTCGCCGTTGACATCAATCTTGTCGAACAACGGGAAAGTGACATTGTAGTTCAGTGAGCAGAAACTCTGAATCTCTTCGTTGGCGCCAGGCTCTTGGCCCAAGAATTGGTTGCAGGGGAAGGCCAATATCTCCAAGCCTTGGTCTTTGTACTTCTGATAAAGGGCTTCAAGGCCTTCGTACTGTGGGGTCAAGCCGCATTTGCTGGCCACATTGACGATGAGCAGCACCTTGCCTTTGTAGTTGGCCAAGGATACATCGCTTCCGTCCATGTCTTTTACCGTGATGTCATAGATGCCACTGGCCTGCTCGACCACAGGCTCAGGTTCTGCCGCAACTTGTGCGGTCTTGTTGTTCTGGTAGTTGCAGCCCGTAGCCATCATCAGTGCCACTGCTGCGAGAAAGAATAGTTTTTTCATATTGAATTAGGATTATGTTATTATAGTTATTTCAGCACTTTCAAAACCTGCTTCCGTGTGGCCGTTCCATCCGTCAGCTTCGTGATGTGGTTGATTAATAACTCCAGCGACTCCTCGGGGGTGCGGTCGGTGTGGAGCGTGGTGAAGTCTTCGAAGAGCGACTCGGGCGTGCAGAAATACGACACCTGCCAGCCGTTGTAAACCTGTTCGGGCCCTCGATACACCCGCTCGATGGCTCCCGTGACAACACGACACTGCTGCATCAGCTTGCCTATGGCTGCATCGGCTTGTCCTTTTTTCACACCAAGCAAGGCGCGCACCTCCTTGATGGTGATGCTGCCTTGCTTTTCGAGATGCTCCATGATGGCCTCACCATTGGTGTCGGGCGTTGTCGTGGCGCGGCGGACGTTCATCAGTTCGCGGTAGAATGGGACCGTCGCGAAGGCGGCTTTTCCCCCGCAGAGGAACTTCCCGTAGGCGATGCCGCCGTTTTGGAGGCAGTCGATCTTCCAATCCCACGGCCCGAGCGAGTCCTCCTCGCCGTCAAACCAAAACCCAGGCTGGGTGAGTTCCTTAATGGAATAGCCCGGGATGGCACTGGTGAAAAACGGGACGATTCCAAGCTCGCAAATGGCTCGCTCCATTGTTTCTGGACTGGATATTTCAAAATTCATTATCATTTTGCATTCAAATGAGCTTACAAAGATACAAAAAATCCGCACCCCAAGCCTTCGCCTGAATTGCGGATTTTTGATTGAACCTTGTCCAATTATTTCAACATGTCATACTGTTCGTCGCTGACCGGCTCCAGCCACTCGTTGGTGTTGCCAGGTTGGGCATCGGCATGGTAGGTGAGGTGCTGCATCCAACTGTCTTTAGCGGCGCCGTGCCAGTGCTTCACGCCCTCGGGAACGGCGATGACGGTGCCAGGGACCAACGGAATGGCTTCCTTGCCCCATTCCTGGTACCAACCGCGACCGCTCACACAGATCAACATCTGCACGGCACCGTGGTGAACGTGCCAGTTGTTGCGGCAGCCGGGTTCGAAGCTGACGTTGCAGAGCCCGCTTGCGGGGTCGAGGACGGCGAGATAGCTGTTGCCAATGAAATACTGTGCGTATGCTGTGTTGGGCTCCCCGATGGGCCAGGGCGACTGCGCACACACAACATCGGTCTTGCCATCTACAGCGGCAGCGATGGCAGCCTCGCAACGCAAGCCCTCGGCTTGCAGCCCTGCGGCTTTCAATACCACTGGGATACCACGCAACTGCTCCTCAGTGACACCCATGTTCAAGGCACCACGCACATGTGCCTGCAACTGCGGCATCACGTTCTCCAAGCCGCTCAACGCACTCACGGTGATGAGCTCGCGGTCGGCATGGGTGAGGTTGTCGTGGGCAAAGATGTCGCCGAAAAGATGGGCTTTCAGATAGTAGTCCTCGGCGGGGCAGAAGTCATAGTTGAAAGGGCGACCGCTGAGCTGGGTTTGCACCTCTGTACCTTGTTTCAAGGCGTCGTAGCTGGCAGGCAGGGGAGAAGCATCCATACCTTCTTCAGTGGCTTTGCCTTCGCTTTGGCGTTGCTCCATAACCTTCTGCAAAGTGCCAAGGGCATTCAAAGAACGTGGGAATCCTGTGTAGGCATAGAGTTGCGATAGGGCTTCCTTGATTTGGCTGACCGTCAGGCCGGCATCCAAGCCGCCGTTGATGGCCTCGGCCAAGGCGGTATAGTCGGCTTTGGCCTCGTTGCAGGCGATGGCCGAAATAAAGGCTGCCTGCTCGGTAGTAAAGGTGAGTGTGTTCATTTCTTTTGTGGGTTCTTTAGTGGATTGCGTTCCACAGGCAGCCATTGCCAATGCGATGGCGAATATCATTATTGTCTTTTTCATAGTCATTAGTTTATTGCCTGGATTGCGGATTTCATCGTTTCATTTCATCTCTTATTTGATCATTCTGATTACCTTGGCAGGGACGCCGCCCACAATGGTGTTGTCGGGGACATCCTTTCCCACCACGGCGCCGGCGGCCACAATGGCATTTTCTCCGATGGTGACGCCCGCCAATATCGTGGCATTGGCACCAATCCAGGCGTTCTTCTTGATGACGATGGGCTTGGTGAGCAACGAATGTCTTGTTTCCGGGTCTTCGGGATGGTATTCTGAGGCCAAAACCACATGAGGCGCAATGAAGACGCCTTCTTCAATCGTGATGCCACCAAGTGCCAGGAAGGTGCAGCCGAAGTTGACGAAACTGCCCTTGCCGAAGGTGGTCTTCTTGCCATAGTTGATGTTGAACGGCGGAAACACACGCACGGTGTCGTCGATGTCGGAGCCTGTTATTTGTCGCAGGTACGCGCGCACCTCGGCCTCGGTGTGGTAGCCGGTGTTCATCTCGGCAACCAGTTTCATGCAACGCTGCACATCAGCATAGAGTTCGTCGCTGCCGACGTATGTTTTTCCAGTGGGTTGTTCGTTCATTTTGTATTACTTCAGGTTTTCAGTGAAAAACTCCGCCAACGTATCCCACGGAATGTAATTGCCTTCACCACCGTCGTAAAGGTCGCAGTGGGAGGCACCTGGGATGATAAGCAGTTGCTTGTTCTCAGGGTTGGGATTGGGTTTGCCAATGAAGTTGTAGCCTTCGGCCTGCCCCTCTACCATGTATTTGTAAGCAGCCTCGCCGAAATAGCGGCTGTGGGCTTCCGAGCCATGCATCACAAGAACGGCAGAGCGGATTTCGTTGATATAATAGAGGAAGCGGCTGTTGGCGTAGGCCTGTGTGCCGATGACGCGCCAGCCGTCGTTGCTGTTGCCGCTGCGTTTGTGATAGCCGCGAGGAGTTTTGTAATATGCGTGGTAGTCATGGACAAACCGGGGGGCTTGGGGAGGAACGGTGTCAAGCACGCCGCCAGCCATTGCCATCGGGTCGGTCAGTCGCTGCTGGGCGAGTGTTTCACGGTTCTTGTGGCGAGCTTCTTCCACGTCGAAAGCATCATTGTAATCGTTGCCGCTGATGCGGGTCATATCGTACATCGTGCTGGCCACGGTGGCCTTGATGCGGGTGTCGGCGGCGGCAGCGTTGAGGGCGATGCCACCCCAGCCACAGATACCGATGATGCCGATGCGTTCGGCATCTACGTTGTCCAGTTTCGACAGGAAATCAACAGCCGCCATGAAATCTTCGGTGTTGATGTCGGGCGAGGCTGTACGGCGAGGCTCACCGCTGCTTTCGCCAGTATAGGACGGGTCGAAAGCCAGGGCCACGAAGCCGCGCTCTGCCATCCGCATGGCATAGAGGCCGCTCGACTGTTCCTTGACGGCACCGAAGGGACCACTCACGGCAATTGCCGCCAATTTGCCTTCGGCATCCTTCGGCGTATAAAGGTCAGCGGCCAAAGTCAGGCCGTATTGTGTTTCAAATGTCACCTTGCGGTGGCTCACTTTCTCGCTCAGCGGGAACACCTTGTCCCACTCCTGCGTGAGGTTCGGTTCTTGTTTCATTTCTTCTTTTTTAGTTTCTGTTGCTTCTGTTGTTTCTGTTGTTTCTGTTGTTTGCGGTTGACTGTTGCAGGCGGTCATGAGGGCTACCATTGCCGCCAGGATGATTGTTTTTTTCATGGTATCAATAGTTTATTCTTTTTTTCCCGTTTTGAATCACAATGCCTTTATAGCCTTTGGGTGCAATCTGCCCAGTAATGGTGTAGGTTGTTCCTTCGCTGTTTTCTTTAGGTGATAGTTCTTGAAGCCCTGTATAGATAGGCTGCAATGAAAGTGTAATAGCCACTTCGCCTTCACCTGCCTTGACGAACCGACGCACCTCGTCAGCCGACAAGTTGTCGAGTTTTCCAATGCGGGTATAGGACCAAGAGTTGCTACCGTAGAAGATGCAGATGTTGTCGCCGTTGTATAAGACAAGATCGCCCGCAGAAGTGGTGGTTTGATGGTCTGCCGTGGGGAACGACTGCCCGACATAGCCCACCTTCTCAAAGTTGCCGTAGTCGTGTGCCACGTAGGTGATGTTGTCCGTTTGCAATGCGGCTACCAAGGCTCGTGTGCCCACATTGTCTTCCATCGTGATGGTATGCGTCTCTTCTCCGATAGTGATATACATGGTCTCTTCCATTGTCTGTGCAAAAGTTTCGGTGTGTTTAGAGCAGCCCGTAATCAATATTGCTGCCAGTAACCAAAGTATCTTTTTCATTTGGCCTAATTCTAATTTCGTTTGCAAAAGTACACTTGTTATTTAAAAGAGGTATTACATAAATTGGCTAATTATATACCAATTTCGCAGATAATATATTATTATCATGTAAAAAAGTACCATTTTTATCTCATTATTCATATTCTTTGTACCTTTGCCTCGCGATGAAGAAGATTCTGAAAGTTGATAGTCCCAACGACTTTGCCCAATATGTGGAGGCTCCTGTGCAGCATCCGTTGATCAGCGTCATCCACTTTGACGAATTGGCTCCCTTCCGTCATAGCCTGAACAACTACGGTGTCTATGGACTATTTATCCAACGCCAATTTCCCAAAGATCTCTCGTATGGCATGAAGACCTTGCAGGCGAGTGATGCCTCGATTATTGCCGTTGAGCCAGGACAGATTGGCGGCTTGGAGGACAATGGGGAGCGCATCTCGCTGAGCGGATGGGTGCTATTGTGGTCGCCTGAGCTGCTGCACGGCTCTGAACTGGAACACCAAATAGAACGCTATCAGTATTTCTCTTATTTCTTTACTGGTTCGTTACGGATGGAGCCTGATGAATGGCTATGCATCACACAACTGCTCGCCCAGATGCGGCAAGAATTAATAAATCACGACGACTCGCCATCGCTCAGAAATATCTTGTTGGGCTACCTCCACCTGATACTGGAATACTGCAACCGCATCTATTTGCGGCAACTCTCCGAGGAAGACAATGGCGGCAGCGACCTCTTGAAGCGCTTTCACGACCTGCTGCAGCAGTACTTCCGCGAGAATCGGCAGTTGTCACAAGGCCTGCCCACGGTCGCCTATTGCGCCTCAGAGCTGGCTTATTCGCCTCGTTATTTCGGCGATATTGTCCACAAGGCGACAGGTGGAACGGCCATCGGCTACATCCACAACTACGTCATTAACCAGGCCAAGAGCTTGCTGATGAATGGTCATAACATCAGCGAGACCTCGCGCCTCCTCGGCTTCGATTTTCCCCATCATTTCACCCGCCTCTTCAAAAAGATGACCGGGCTCACGCCTAGTGAATATTTGGGAAAATAGTTGTTGGTCTTATGTGGTATTGACATTAATATTTTTCAGCGACCCATTCTACGAAATAAATCACAAAAAGAGATAATTCGCCTAAAACCACTATCTTTGCCGCCTTAAAACCATTCTATGAGTGCACAAAACCCCATATTCAACCGTTTGAACCTGCTTTTGGGAGAGGAGACGATGGAGCGTATCATGAATAAGCGCGTCATCATCTTTGGCGTGGGGGGCGTGGGCAGTTGGTGCGCCGAGAGTCTTGTGCGAAGCGGCATCAGTCATCTCACCATAGTGGACAGCGACCGCGTGTGTATCACCAACGTCAACCGGCAGTTGCAAGCCACCACCAAGACGGTGGGACTGGTCAAGGTGGAGGTGCTGAAGGAACGCCTTTTGGAGATCAATCCGCAGGCTGAAATCAACGCGATGCAGGAGATTTATTCCGCCGAGAATGCTGAGATGTTTCAACTCGAGACCTACGACTACATCATCGATGCCATTGACAGCCTCAAGGACAAGATACACCTCATTTTGCACGCCACTGAATGTCCGGGCAAGTTGTTCTCTGCCATGGGGGCGGCACTCAAAATGGATCCGACCAAGATACAAGTGGCCGAGTTCTGGGAGGTGAATGGTTGCCCGTTGGCCAGCATGATGCGCAAGCGTCTCAGGAAAGCGAAAACTTTTCCGAAGAAAAAGTTCCTCTGCGTGTTCTCGCCCGAGGTGCTACCCAACAAAGGCACTGCAAGCACCTGTGGTACCAATGCCTGCATGTGTCCCAAGGCCATCATCGCCGCTGGCAATCCCGATCTCGTCAATCACGAGTGGTGCTCGTCGAAGGCCCAAATCAATGGCACCTCGGCACATATCACGGCCATCTTCGGCTTTACACTCGCTGGATTGGTGATGAATGACTTATATTTGAATTAGAATTCAAACCGCTCCACTTTCATCTGGCCACATTGGCGCATCATGGGAGAATATTTCTTGAACTCTGGCGTGGCGGAATGTTTGTCGAGAGATGCTTGGTCTTCCCATGTCTCGCAGATCAAAAACACATCGTTTCGGGTGGCACTCTGGAACACATCGTAGGCAATACATCCTTCATGTTTCTGTGAGTGCTCGGTAAGGGTTACCGCTGCTTGAAGCGCGGTCTTGAACTGTTCGCCGTCATTGGCCTGGAAAAAGCAGTTTAATCGTATCATTTCAAGACTTTTATTTTTATTTGATCATCCCCACCAACGGGTTGACATCAATCAGTTTCAGGCTCTTCACCATTTGGGCCGTGCCTTCCTTGTATTTCTTGAAATGGGCGGTCTGGATATGGCTTTGGTAGGCCTCTTGATCGGCGTAGATTTCCAGGATGTAGATCTTGCAGGGGTCTTCCTTGGTTTGCATCGAGAAGAGGGTTAGCACTCCAGGTTCCACTTTCACTGAGGTCTCTCCGACTTCCTTGGCAAAGGCCATATATTCCTCCAAATGCTCGGGCACCACTTCGATTTCGGCGAGGCGGACGATCTTCTCGCCATATTGTCTCAACGGGATGCTCTCTCCAAACAGACGTCTTGCATTGTCGGTAAAGACATCCTGCGGATTCAACCCATGCGAGGCGAGACGGCTTTCCAAAGCTTGCTTTCCACTGATAAGTACTGGCTCGGCCACATACGGATAGTCGCTGCCATAGAGGATGTGGTCGGGTGTGGTGATGGTCAAGATGGCATCAAGGACTTCGTCGGTCGGTGCGCCGGCAAGGTCGTAATAGAGCCGTGACAGGTTAGCATCGACATCCACAGGTTGCATCATGCCTTGTTTCACCATCACGGGCAGGAGGGAGCGGAAACGGGGCAAAGCGTTGGGCAGGAACGAACCGCAATGCGGCACCACGACTTTCAGATGCGGATAGCGCACCAATACATCATGTGCTACCATGTTGAGTACCGTGCGCGTGGTCTCGGCCAAGTATTCATAACTGGCCAACGGCACATCGGCAACCAGTTGTGCATTGACCGCCGAGGGTTTGTGTGGGTGCAGGATGACGACGGCGTTCTGTTGGTCGAGATAGGCCATCAACGTGTCCAAAGCGGGTTCACCAAGGTATTGGCCGTAGCTGTTGGTAGCCAACTTGATGCCATCGGCTCCCAAGACTTCCAAGGCATAGCGAGCCTCTTCCAATGCGTGTGGCATATCGGGTAAAGGCAGAGCGGCACAAAACAGGAAACGTCCTGGATAGCGTGCCTTCAGTGCTGCGCATTCTTCATTGTAGCTACGGCAAACCGCCGCCGAAGCCTCCGCATCACCAAACCAAGGCTGTGGCGCAGGCATAGTCAGCACTGCGGTCTGAATGCCAGCCTTGTCCATAAAGGCGATATGTTGTTCAGCATCCCAAGCAGGAATGGGAAAACCTTCGTCCATCTCGGCACCATTGGCCTTGATGTAATCGAGGTAGCCCTTAGTGATGGCGTGGCTGTGAAGGTCGATTTGTGCTAGGGTTGGCAATGCTGAGAGGGTCATAAAGGCTAAAACAATCAGGTTTTTACGCATGGTGTTGCTTGACTTGGTTGCTGACTGATGATTATTTCAGTTTCAATCCGTCCTTAAAGGCCTCGCCTACGCGCTTTGAGACTTGATAATAGCCGTGCGTGTAGGGGTCGAAAGTGATGGCTTGCAGGGCTTCCACGTCCACTTTGCCGTCCTTCATCTTGTCGGCCTCGACGGAGGTCTGGAGCACCTTGCCGATGACGCCAAGGCCAGTGTCATCGCTTTGGTATTCAATGAACTCACACTCCATGGCGATGGGCAGCTCGTTGATGATGGGTGCATCCACTAATGAGGATTTGGTCGCGGTGAGACCGCTCTTGGCGAACTTGTCCTTTTCGGTTTTGCCCGAAACGACGCCGAAATAGTCGGCCTCCACCACATGGGCTGCATCGGCGATATGGACGACAAAGCCCTTGCGTTGTTTGATGTTCTCCACGGTCTTGTGTGTCTCGGTCAAGTTGAGGGCCACGCGGTCACGGTCGAGCATGGTGCCCCAAGCGGCGTTCATCACATCGATGGTGCCGTCTTCGTTGTAGGTAGCCACGAGCAAAACGGGCATTGGGAAAATGGCTTCGGTTACTTTAATTGGTTGTTTCATAATAAATTGATAATTGATAATTGATAGTTGATAATTGATAATTGGATTTGATGCTACTTTAAGGATGGTTTAAGTTCTATTTCAAAGATGTTGCGCTCAACGATGCGGTAGTGCGGGTGATACGCCTCGTTGTAGCGGCGGCTGTGGTGAACGGCTTGATCGTTTTGGGCGGCTTCGGTCAGCAAAGGAAGGTCGGTTTCAAAGCCCTCTAATTCCATCTTATTCGCTTGGATGATGCTGACGATGGCTTCCCATTTTTCCATCCAACTGACTACTGGCTTTTGCCTCGAATTGGCACTTCTGACGAAAGCATCCAAGAGTTGCTCGGCGGTAATCCGGCTGTCGGCGACAGCAGAGAGATAAACGCGAACATAATCTCCTTGGCTGCCCGTAGGCTCAACATAAGGCGATGCGGTTTTGCCCATTTCCGAGAGTTCGCGCATCAGATAGCGTCGCGCCGAGGCCGTGTCGCTGATGATATGGCCTGGACCGAAATGCTCTTGGTAGAAACTCTTATAGATGTCCTGCAAAGTAGATTCGGGATAGGTCGCCAACTGCCTCTCGATGGCGGAGCGAACCGCTACTGTGTCAATGGATTGTCCGAAGAGACTGAAGGAACAGGCCAAGGCTAATATCAGTAACAGCTTTCTCATCACGCCTTAATGATTGTTTCCGCCATACGTTTTCCAGCATTGAAAGCCTTTTGCAGGTCTTCTTCCCAGTGCTCCTCGCGATACTTTCGTTTGGCTTCCTCCGAGAATCCTCCCAACTCGAAATTGGCGTAGTTCTTCACTTGGTAGGTGTTGTTGGCAAACAGTTTCTCGGGTTGTCCGAGAGCTTTGGCGATGCAAGGCTCCATCGTGCCGTAGCCATTGCAGTTGCTGCCTCCCACGCCGCCGTTTTGCGTCTCCACCAGCACCACGGGCATCCGCTTCGGGGCGGTGATGCTGTAGTCGTTGTAGGAGAGCCACGGGAAGGCCAAACGCTCCAAAAAAGCCCGCATCTGGCCAGTAATCTCGCCGAAATAGTTGGGCGAGCCTAACACCAAACCATCGGCTTGCGCGATCTCTTCCAGAATAGGAGTCAAAGCATCCTTGTATTTGCACACCTGCGAGGCCTTGCCCTTGATTTTGCATGCCATGCACGACATACAGCCTTTATAATCGAGGCCGTAAAGGCGCACTGTCTTCACCTCGATTTCGTTGCTGACGGAACTGGCGCCTTCAGCGAATTTCTTGAGCATTGAGGCCGTGTTGAAAGTAGCGCGCGGGCCTCCGTCGATGATGATGATTTTTTTCATTGTCGTTGTCATTTTATTTTCGTTCGCAAAAGGTCACATGCACCATATCGCCAAAAGATTTGCCTATCTGTTTACGGATGTCCTTCCTCACACCGATGATGAAGCATGGCGTTCCCATCTTGACGATTTGCCCGTCGTAAGGCATACCGTCGAAGGTGGCATGAACCGCCAGCCGACCTTTGCCGAAGAGTGCCTTGATGTCGAAGGGCACTTCCACGTAGGCGGCATCCATGTCCTCGTTTTGGATGATGACGGCATCGAATTCGTATGGTGTTGCTGTGGCCATGTTATTTCTTGAAGTTTTTCTGATGCGTCTTCAACAATTTCACCGCTTGCCCATAGGGACTTGAGGTGACACTCACGAAGTAGGCCGCCATGTCGGTGGTGTAAGTGTTTTTGTAGTAGCCTTTGGTGAAGAGTTCCTCTTCGGTGAAACTTTCGGCGAGGCGGAGCATCTCCTCGTGAGTTTCCTGCAGCAGGCGCTTGGCCTCCTCCAAAGTCGTGCTCTGGTGCTTCTCCACCAACATCTTGTCCATCTCGTGGTAGTTCTTGCGGTACTCGTCGGGCAGGTAGTCACGCGGATGACCTTCTCGGATGTTGTTCACGAATTCGCGCATCAGCACCTGCCATTCGTGAAGGTGGATCAAAAGGTCGCGGAGGCAACGGTCGTATTGCCAACGCACACCGCATTTCTTCGGGTCGGCGGCGAAGTCAAAGGGAGCTGATACGGCTTCCTCGCTCATTTTGGCAATTTGCTCATTCAGTTTGGCATAACCGTCTGCCATGGCGGCGAGCAGCTCTTGTTTGTTGGATGGATTGGGCATGTTGATGTAATTATATGTCTAGATTATTGATTACCTTACTGTTATCTTCATGGTCTCAATGCTTCATTCATTTCGTAAACTCCACAATAGCACTCGCCTCGCTACCAATGGCAAGCTCGATGATGAAGCCGTTTTCGATTTCGAAAAGGGTAGGAGTGAGGCTGTCGCCCAGTTTGGCCGCCACTCGGTATTCCACGCGAAGGCCTTTCACAACGAAGTCCTCGGGCAGTAACTCCATCGCCATGCGGATATAGTTGGCATTGTTGACATGGCGGTTGTAGTCGATGTCGGCACGCATCACCGGGATGGGCGCAAAGGTTTTGCCTCCTTCTTTCGGCAGGATGATGCGGCGGTCTTTGTAGTTCATCTCCAACTGTGGCTCGATGAGCAGGGAGTTGGCCACGGCATCGTCCACGCGCTTCAGCTTGCCGTTGGCCTTATCCACAAAGGCACCCATGCTCCAAGTGCGGTAGCAAGGCTTGCCTTCAGCATCATAGATAAAGGTGTTGCGGAAGCCGAACATGGGCTTCATGCCGTAGACCGAGGTGGTCACGGTCAGTTTTTCCTTGAAATCGGGCACGCGCATGATCTCCACCTGCCTTGAGGCCAGCAGCTGCGCCATATTCTCGTGTGCGAAGTATTCCTTTACCTGTGGCTCGCTGTCGATCCACATCTCCGAGCAGTCCTGCATCATCTGAAGGGCGGAGAACAGCTTGAGTTTGCCCTCGCTGTCGCAGGTGCTGGTGGTTACTTTATAGTTTAGGCTGTACATAAAATCTAGTTTTCGGCAAAGATAAGGTTTTTTTAATGGTGGATGTCATTCATGGGCAGCGCAACAACGGCCATCTTCAAAGAAGGAAACAATCAGTATACCAACCGAATATTGTCACACCAAACCACATTGCCTGGACATCCGGTAAACGCCTCCTGACAGCCTGACGAGATTTGCAAAATCAGATGGGTAGGCGTTGCATCTGCTTTATAAGCAACTTCTTGCACAGGAACCATCTTTCCTTTTGAATTGCGCGCCATGAAGCGGTTTTTGGTCAGTTTCTCCCATGATTTGTAATCGGAATGTAGGGTAATATCGCCGTAACGAATGGGTAGGCGGTGATTGTTGCGCCACTCAGAAATGCTTTTTGTGATACGTTCTGAGGCTGTGCCAACCCGATAGGCAAAAATGTTGCCATCGGCATCTTCCCAACGATGTTGCAGTAATAAAATGATTTCGCCTTCATCCCGCCCTTCTATTTGGGTCACTTTTGTGGAACCAGTAGCGCGCACCATGGCAGAGTTTTGTTTTATTATTGCTTTATAATCAAGCATTAGAGCCAAAGGGCGTTTTGTGAATGGAATGCCCATGTCAATAGTCTTCATCGGCACTTTGCAACCTTCCAGCGTCATTGGGTCAAGAAGAGTGCCTGTGAACAAACTGCCTGTGGCAAGAGCCTTGAGGTCGATGCCGATGGCTGTCACGGTTTGGAGCGTGGTTTCCAAACGACAGCAATAACCATTGCCACGCCGCTCAGGGGTGACCGAAACGGCGGCTTTCTCCACCCCGCACACTTTGGCGTAGGCATTACTCGTTCCCCAAGGCGAATCATCACTATCGTATGGGTAGGGCTTGTTTTTGCGGATAGTGTCGGTCTTGGCGACGACATACAATGTGTGTGTGTTTCCACCCAACAGTAATGATTCCTTAATGTAGCGCACCGTCCACGAGTCCATATTGCCATAAGGCAGGTACTCTATTTTTCTTGTGCGTAGAGTGCAAAGGAGAGTGCCAACAGCACGTTTAACAATGCCCATCTCGGTGCTTTGTGTCTCATAGATTTATGGATTTATGGCTGTTTCGCGCAGTCTTCCATCTCCTCGTTCAACATTTCCTCGAACATGCGCACGGAGTTGGAAAGGCTGTATTTTTTGGCAGCTTTGGCATAGAGTCTCTCCATATACTCGCGTTCCTTTGGATGGTCAAGCCAGTAGTCGATGGCGCGGGCGAGGTCCTTGGGACTTCCTGCCCTGAAGAGGCTGCGACCGTCAAGAGCGAACTGCGGTGTGGCACTGACTTCGGAATTGGCAATGACGGGCACCAAGCCTGTGGCAAAGGCTTCGATGCACGAGATGGCCTCGCTTTCCATATCGCTCGCGTGCACATAAAGGTCGGCTTGCGACAGCAGGGCAATCAACTCGTCTTGGTTCTTGTATACAAATTGGGGCGGATGGGGCAACGTCTGGCCCAGTGCCACGTATTCGTCATACTTTGGTCCTTGACCTGCAAAGACGAGCTGGATCTTGTCGGCATATTTTGAGTAGGGCACGGCATTGATAAGCACATCTTGTCGTTTCTCGGCCGAAAGTCGTCCCACCATCATGATCAGTATTTTGCCTTCAAACTCGGGTGACTTGGCAGGCCGTCCTTCGTCAAGGTTGCGGTGTCCCGCGTGGAGGAATGCATCCTGGATGCCGTTGGAGATGACATGGATTTTGGCCGTGTAGCCGCGTTGTTTGATTTCGTCGGCCATAAACTGCGAAGGCGCGTGGATATGCCTGAACTTGTTGTAGAAAAAATCCCTGAAACTGATGTATGTGCCATTTTGGATCCAATCCACCTTGCCCAGTCCCACCGACGACCATAGATTTTGTGGTTGGATGTGAAACGCCGCGGTCGAAGGCTTTCCTATCTTGTCGGCATAGTGTTTGGCTTCTATCTCAATGGCGAATGGCAGAAAACAATGGATGATGTCGGCCCATTCAACCGCCTCATGGATGGTCTTTTTCTCGTTGGCGGCGAAGTTGAAGTTGTGCTTGTCCATCAACGGTTGGAAAATGGGCATATTGTATGTGGGCAGGGCAAAACGGTCGTCGCCCGGCTCGCCCGAAGTCAGGATTTTCACCTCGTGGCCGCGCTGGCGCAACTCTGCTGCAAAACGCTGTGCCGAGATACTGGTGCCATTATTGTTGGTGTCGTAAGTGTCTATCACAAAGAGGATTCTCATAAGAAATGGTGTAAAAATATAAGACCGCAAAGGTAAAACCCTTTTGTAGGATAATAATGTCCTTAAAACGATATATTATGTTCTGTTTTATATATTACCGAATTAAACTATTGTTTATTTTTGCAGCATTATTTAAAAAATCAATCATTTAAATTCCATCAAGTATTGTTCTAAAATTAAATACCAATAGATTAGGCGTATGTTTACTGAAAAGAATAGAAATGATGGTTTGCCTGTTTTGAGCGATTCGTCGAGTATCATAAGGCGTACAGCATGGAAAAACAACGAGATAATGGTGGCTGAAATCGAGAATCACACCGAGGTGGGCATACCACAATACTTCCACACTAGTCATTATGTCGTCCTGTTTGTCACGCAAGGCACGCTCAGCGGAAAGATTAATATGGTCGATTTCGAGATGAAAGCACCTGCTGCCGTTTACATCTTTAACGACCATGTGCTGCATTATAACAGCAGTAGCTCCGACCTAAAGGTTCGTCTTCTCTCACTTTCTCCGGTTATCGCCGAGGAGCTGTCGCTCTCACTACATTACGACAACGTACACTACGCTTACGTCCGTCCTGCCTCACAACTTGACGAAACAAGCATGCAGACCATTATGCACTATCTTGACCTCTTGGAAGCTCTGATGCAGAATGAATCGCTAGAAAGGCGGACGACCTTGGTATATCTTATCCATTCCCTCTCATCTTTCCTTTCTGAATTTCATGCTAACAGCCTCTCATCTCAGAAACCGTTTTCGCGCTCCGAGGAATTGGTAGGACAGTTCCTCTCGCT
Organism: uncultured Bacteroidia bacterium; assembly: GCA_902786745.1. Classification (GTDB taxonomy): domain Bacteria; phylum Bacteroidota; class Bacteroidia; order Bacteroidales; family F082; genus Limimorpha. The sequence goes on along the minus strand of CADADR010000010.1, from coordinate 14,897 downwards.
GGTCGATAAGCATTGTCACGAGCACCACAACATCAAATGGTACGCCGATATGCTTCACCTTACGCCGGTCTATATCTCCAATGTGGTGAAACAAGTGACGGGGCGAACAGCGGGCGACAATCTCACGGATTGTTTAGTCTTAAAGGCCAAGTCGCTGCTGTTGACCTCCACGCTCTCCGTCCAGCAGATCTCCGACCGACTCGGTTTTCAAAACCAAAGCCATTTCGGCACTTTCTTCCGTCGGGCCGTGGGTATGAGCCCCCAGAAATTCAGGAGGGGAGATTGACCATCAACATGTTTTTTTTTACCTAACCCGACAATATTTACAGAACTATTCAGTTATTCAATAGAACATTGGCATTGCCATGATTGACTTTTTCCGAAAATATGTTTCTGTCGTCGCCCTCATCCTGATGGGTCTGTTCCTTCTTGACCTAACCAGCACGGCCCAAGAGGATTTGTATGTCATGGAACAAACTGAAATCCTGTCTAATATGTCGTTTGACGGTGATGAGTTTGACGACGACGAAGATTCGGATTTCGTGCTCAATGGTTCATCGGATGGTTTGCAATGCCGATGTGACCTCTTCCCAGTTACGACAATAGGAGAGGAGCAAAATGAAAATCTATGCTCGGCGGCTTTGCGACTCGGACAGGTAAGGCGTTATGCCCCAAGGAAAAGTCTGGCTGACAGCCATAACTATATCATCACGAAAAACATAAAAGATGGTGCGGACTTCGGTTCGGACCATCTTTTTTTATCCCATAATTCATTTATTATCAACTAAAATCTAACTAAAATGAAGAAATTAGCATTGTTTGCAGCATTCATCGCACTGGCTTTCGCAGTGTCATCATGCACAAAAGAAACGCCCACAGGAGGCAGCACCAACAGTAACAACAACCAATGGGAGGCCGAAGGGAACGGTGCTCCCGTCAATGCCACTGACATTGCCACTGACATTGTCACGTTTGTCAATACACATTTCCCCGAAGCAAGCATCCTCAGCTGTAACCAGACCGAACACTATTACCGAGTGATTCTAAGCGACAACACCAAGGTGTATTTTACCCAAGCGTTTGAATGGGTTGAGGTTAACTGCGAACATTCATCCATCTATGATGCTGTGCCTGCGACGCTTGTCCCCGAACAGATTGCAGCCTATGTTAGCGCCAACTATCCCAATCAACACATTGATGAAATCGAAAGGGAAAACAATGGCTGGGAGATTGAACTCAGCAATGATGTTGAACTTAAATTTGATGCCAACTTCAATGTCGTCAACAATGGCGGAAATGGGGGAGGAAGCAGTACTGAATACCCTGATATCAACACTTTTGTAAGCACCTATTTCTCTCAAACAGAAATCTTTAGCATCAAAGCGGAAGACGATGAATACGAAGTAAAACTTGCAGATGGTACCGAGATTTCTTTCAATCTCAACTTCGAATGGACACACATCGACTGTGAAGAGTCCTCCATTTATAGTGCTGTACCCACAGGACTCGTTCCCGATCAGATTACTGCTTATGTAAGCACGAACTTCCCAAACCAACAGATCGAACAAATCGAGAGAGAACATTATGGTTGGGAGATTGAACTCAAGAATGGTCAGGAAATCAAGTTCGACACCAACTTCAATGTTATCGGAAACGGCGGCGGAAACGGCGGCGGAACTCCTTCTGATTATGCAGAAATCAACACTTTTGTGGAGACCTATTTCCCTCAAGTTGGCATCCTTAAGGTTGAGATGGATGAGCATGAATATGAGGTGAAACTGGCCGACGGCACTGAAATCACCTTCAACCTCGCCTTCGAATGGAAGAGCATCGACTGCGATGAATCGAGTGTTTATGGCATGGTTCCTGCCGAACTCGTTCCCGAACAGATTACTGCCTACGTTGCCACGAATTACCCCAACCAGCATATTGACAAAATCGAAAAGAAAGCAAACGGTTGGGAAATCGAGTTAAGCAATGGAGTTGAAATTGAATTTGACAGCGATTTCAACGTAACCCATATCGACCACAAATAAGAAGTCAATCTTTTTCTTTATAACGAAAGCGGTCAATGCGTCATCGTTGGCCGCTTTCACAACTTTATGCTTATGCTTATTGTTATCGCAATTCTAACCCTAATCGCAGGCATCGGGGTGTTTTTAGTAGCCTGCAAGATGTTGAGTACCAGTCTTGAAAGTGCAAGCAGCGCGGGCTTGAAACGGCTGTTTGCCAAGATGGGGAATAGCAAGTGGCTCGGAGTAGGTATCGGCACGGTGGGCACAGCAGCCATCCAAAGCTCGGGCGCGGTGACGGTGATGGTCATCGGCTTCGTGAACGTGGGCATCATGTCGCTCGCGCAGGCCGCCACGGTCATCTATGGCGCCAACATCGGTACCACGGTCACTGCGCAACTGGTGGCCTTGGGCATGTTTGGCGGCCACGGCATCTCCACAACGGTGCTTTTCTCGGCCTTGGCCGGCATCGGGGCCTTCGTGATGATGTTCTCAAAGCGCGAGAAGTGGAAACAAACTGGCAGCATCCTGGCAGGTTTCGGCTTGCTGTTTGTCGGTCTCGGCATCATGTCGGGCGCCATGGATGAATTCGCCGCCTTGGATTCGGTGAAGCAGTTTTTGGCTACCATCAGTAACCCCTTGCTGATTATTTTCATCGGTGCATTGCTGACGGCCATCATCCAGTCGTCATCGGTGCTGACGTCCATCGCCATCACCATGGTGGTGGCGGGTTTGCTCTCGCTCGACCAAGGTATCTTCCTCACGATGGGTTCCAACATCGGCTCCTGCGTGGTGGCGATTCTGGCGGGCATGACGAGTGGCCAAAACGCCAAACGAACTGCCCTTATTCATTTGTTTTTCAATGTAATGGGTGTGGTGCTGTTTTTGCTTATCGCCTTGCTTCTTCATCTTTTCGCCCAAGGGGATTGGGGCTTCGGGAAGATGTTTGAGGCTATGTTCCCACACGCCCCACAGGTGCAGTTAGCCATGTTCCATACCGTTTTCAATGTCTGCACCACCTTGGTTGCACTGCCGTTGACCAATGGTTTGGTTCGTTTGGTTTGCCGCATCATTCCCGACGATGTCTACGAACTTCGCGACGACAAGTTTCACCTGCATTTCCTTGATGACTCCATGTTGGTGACACCCGCCTTGGCTGTCAGGCAGTTGAAGGCCGAAGTCGAAAACATGGGTGCATTGGCCCACGACAACTTCTGTCGTGCCATACATATCGTCACCACATTGGATTTCAGTGATTTGGAAAAGTTCAAGAAGACAGAAAACGAACTCAACTTCCTGAATAGCGAGTTGACCCGATATGTGGCGGCGCTCTCCGCAAAACCACTCAACCAAATGGATGGCAAGTTCCTGAGTTGCAGCGTGAAAAGTGTGAGCGATCTGGAGCGCATCGGCGACTATGCCGAAAACATCGTGGAATATGCGGAAAGCCTGCAAACCCAAAATGAAACGTTCTCTGCGCCTGCCGTGCAGGAAATCAAGGAGATGGCGCGGATGATTACGGCACTCTACCACGAAGTCATGAAAGCCTACCATGATCTTGACTTCACAGCGCTTGAATATGCCTATCAGATTGAGGAACAGATTGATAGTTTCACGGAAACCATGGAATCGCAACACATCCAGCGGCTTGTGGCGGGACAATGCACACCTCAAGTTGGGGCGGAATACATCTCACTGGCGCAAAACGCCGAGCGTGTGGCCGACCATTTCATCAATGTGGGGAAGAGCATCAGGAGTTTCGCGTAAGGCGTTTCAATGACACCAACACCAGCGGAATGCTAACCAATAACGTCATTACCTCGGCAATAGGCATGCTGAGCCAGATGCCTTTTTGACCGATGACAGGGGTGAGCAAAAACATGGGAATCAGCACGAAGACGATGCTTCGGCAGAGGGCAATGACCACCGACTCCAAGGGCCGCTCAATGGCGGTGTGGAAGCTGCAAGCCACAATGTTGACGAACGACACTAGATAATGTAGCGTGACGTATGTGGTCGCCACCATGGTCAGCGTCTGCAACTCCAGGTCGCCGTTGCTGAAGGCACTCGCGATGCCGTGCTTGAAAATCAACACGAGCAGATACACCCCGATACCGATGCCTCCGCCAAGAAGCAAGGCATTGGCCAACAACGACTTGACCCTTCTGTGGTTTTGGGCTCCGACGCTATACGACATCAAGGGATACATGGCCTGCGACAATCCGAAAATCGACATGTTGACGATGAAGTTGAGGTAGCAAACGATGGTGAAGGCCGCCACACCCTTGGTGCCAATCTCACGCATCAGCACAAGGTTGAAGATGTAGGTCGTTACGGCTGCCGAAACCGAGGTCAGCATCTCGGAAGAACCGTTGAAAAACACTTTCTTGATTTCATTACGCCCGCCCATCATCTTGCCGAAGCGGACAAAGCGAAACAACACCAAGGCCGCCGTGGTGTTGGCCACGCAGGTGGCTATAGCGGCTCCAGCCACGCCCCAACCGAAACGCAGCACGAAGAAATAGTCCAAGACGATGTTCACCACGCAACAGATGACACCGCTGACAAACACCCAGTTGGGCTTCCCGTTGAGGCGGGTGAAGGCCTCCGTGAAGTTGGGGATGCAGTAGAAGATGAAGCCGCAACCGATGATGCCAAGGTATTGTCGGACAAAGGGATATACCTCATCGTTGCTGCCAAGGAAATAGCACAAAGGCTTGAGGAAGAGGCCGACCAAGACGGAAAGTGCCGCAATGGTGACCAACAAAGTGACAAAAGTAAGCGAAGTGTAGCCTTTCGCTCGCGCTTCGTCACCCTGCCCTTTGGCGATGCCCGTGATGACGATGCCGCCTGAAATGATCATGATGGACACACTCAGCATCGAGCTGATGAGCGGCATGGCGATGTTGACGGCGGCAAGACCCAGCGCACCCACGCCACGACCCACGAAAAGCCCGTCGATGATGGTCTGCAAACCCACGATGAGCATCCCTATGATGCTCGGCAAGGCATATCTGACAAACTCACGGAAACTGACGCCAATCAGGGCTTTGGTTCTGGAAGGAAGGCTGTTCATTTCATATCCTGAAGCTTAAACGAGGGCTGCAAGACTATCTCGGCGACTCCTTCTGATAAGCGGCTGCAAAAATAAGGAAAAATATCAAATCTTTATTTCAGTGCTTTCACAGGGCATTCCTTGGTGCACTTGTGGCACAGGATGCACTCGGTGGCATTTTTGCGTTTGCGTGAGTCGTTGTTCACTTCCACTTCCATCGGGCACACTTTCAGGCATTTGCCACACTGGATGCATTTGCTCTCATCGCAATGGATGCGCAGCAAAGAGAAATGGCTCATCGGCTTGAGGAAGACCGTGACGGGACAGATGTATTTGCAGAAGGCGCGATTGTCCTTGAACACAACGGCAAGAAGGATGCCCACCACATAATAGACCAAGTTGCCGATGAGAAACAGCATGAACATGGTGTGCTTGTTGGCTTTGTCGAAATGGAACAGCAGGAGGACGAGGATTAGCGACAATGCGAACACGATGTAACGGATGAAGCCAATCTTCTTTCTCGGACCTTGTGGTTGTTTGTAGGGGAGGAGGTCAAGGATCATGGCCGTCCAACAGGCATAGCCACACCAGCCGCGCCCGAAGAGGAGAGGCCCGAAGATTTTAGCGATGAGATAATGAAGCACACCTGCGCCCACCACGCCGGAGAACAAGTAATACCAAAAACCTTCGATTTGCATGTTTTCCCTGCATATCAGTCCGAGGAAGACCAGCATATAGGCGCCTACGCCAAACTGGATGAATTCTCTGGCATATTTCCATCCTGCTTTTGACAAGGCCAGTCCGACACCGATGACCGTGCCGATATAGCTGAAGTTGAGCAAATAGAACAAACTGCCTGTTGCCAGCCAAAGTGAGATGGCGATAATCTCGAAAACGGCAAACAGGATGATAGGGGTTTTGTAGTTTTTCATCAGGTTACTTTTGCAGTAATACGGAGAAGAGCGGATTTTGTTACAGCAAAAGTATAAAAATATCAAATTAGAAGGCTCTGTTTGCCAAGCCAATGATGATTTATGGTCGTAAAAATCACAATTTCTTGGGATTGTAGCGATAGGGCAAAGCGTCGGATTTTTGCAGCTGAATCAAACGAAGCAATTATTATGGGATTACTTAGTAAGATTTTCAGCAATACGCGCAAGCCCGAAGGCTTCAAGGGCATCGACATCCGGAAAGACGAAGCCAAACACTGGCTGATGGTGACGGTGGAGAAATAAGCTTTTTTCGGTAATCCGAGAACACGAAACCGCCGCAAAGGCACAAAACCCTTGCGGCGGTTGGATTGTTAGAACTTTGTGTTATGCTTCCTCGATGGCTCCCACTGGGCACATCAGGCACTTTTTTCCCGTATTTTTGCGCTGAAAAAGATACTGTCATGGAAGAACTGAAACGTATCAAACTCTTTGCAGGATACAGTGACGAATCTTTGGGGCGCCTGATGAACCAGCCTTGCCACACCCGATGTTGAAATTGTAATAACATTGTAACATCATCGTCCTGTGGCTTCAATGAAAAGCTGTATCTTTGTGCTCGATTGGTACTTTTTCTAAAGCTTACTAAACCAATGAATTTATGAAGATTCTTGTTGTCGATGACGAGTTGGATCTCTGCGAGATTCTGCAATTTAACCTTGAAACCGAGGGATATGAGGTCGTGACAGCCAATTCTGCGGAAGAGGCATTCAAACTTCCTTTGCAGGAATATGCTTTGATTCTCTTGGATGTGATGATGGGCGAAATGTCAGGATTCCAGATGGCGCGAAAGATTAAGGAAAACCCAGCAACGGCGCAGATCCCCATTATCTTCATCACAGCTCTCGACGACGAAGACAACACGGTCAAGGGGCTTAACATCGGTGCCGACGACTATATTACCAAGCCGCTGAGCATAAAAGAGGTGAAGGCAAGGGTAAAAGCGGTGCTGAGGAGGTCATATTCCCGACCATTTCAAGAAAATACCACTGACAATAAACTTTGTTACGGAGCCATCATCATCGATTTAAACACCAAAACGGCCACACTCGACGGCGAGGAATTGGCGCTTACTAAGTTGGAGTTTGAATTACTGTCGTTCTTTCTCCGTAACCCCGACAAGGTGTTTTCGCGCGAGGAGTTGCTTAAACAATGTTGGCCGCAAGATGTGTATGTGCTTGACCGCACCGTGGATGTCAACATCACGCGTCTCAGAAAGAAGATTGGGCGCAATGGCAAACAGATTAAAACTCGAATCGGCTATGGCTACTGCTTTGAGGAAAAGTAAATCGTTTCAGAAGAACCTGTTCTTCAGCATTGGCGGTATTTTTCTGCTGTTTGCCGTTTGTTTCAGCGTGTATCAATACCAACGCGAAAAAGAATACAAAATAGACATTCTTCACTCACGCTTGCAGATGTACAATTATGAGCTGATGCAGTCTTTGGGTGAGCAAGGCATCCTTTGTGACAGCCTTTTTGAGGTCTACGCCCAATCCCATAGCATTGACAAGATGCGTGTGACCATTATTGACACCAACGGACTGGTGCTTCAGGACAACAATTATCAAGGGATTGACTCACTGCCCAACCATCTGAAACGCGTTGAAGTGCAGGAGGCTTTGGATCAAGGCAACGGGTATGACATCAAGCGGACTTCCGAATCCACCCACGAAACCTATTTCTATTCTGCCACTCGGTTTGGTGACTTGGTTGTCCGTTCAGCCGTTCCCTATTCCGCCGAACTGACGGAATCGTTAAAAGCAGACAACACCTTTATCTATTTCACCATTGCGCTGACCTTATTGTTGGCCATTGCACTCTATTTGAACACGCGCCGAATCAGCCGACACATCGGTCATCTGCGGGAGTTTGCGATAAAAGCAGAGGAAGGCAAGGAACTTGACCACGAGTTGGAACGGCGGTTGCCGGATGATGAATTGGGCGAGATTTCCCACACTATCATTACCTTATACTGGAAACTGCGCCATAGCGAGGAGGACAAGCTCCGCCTCAAACGCCAGCTCACCCAAAATGCTGCCCACGAGCTGAAAACCCCTGCCGCCAGCATACACGGCTATTTGGAGAGCATCCTTGACCATCCCGATATGCCTCAGGACAAACGTCAGCATTTTCTGGAACGCTGCTATGCCCAAAGCGAGCGCATGAGCAAATTGCTCATGGACATGTCGCAACTGACACGTTTGGATGAAATGCCGACAAGTCTTTCAATAAACAAAGAAAACAACAATGCCATTGATATTGTGCCAATTATTTACAATGTATTGGAAGACACTGCCTTGCAATTAAAAGACAAAGACATTGAGCCCGTCGTCGAACTTCCTGCGAGCATCATCATTTCTTCACCTTTTGCCGAACCAGAGAGTTTGATTTACAGCCTATTTCGCAACCTTGTGGACAATGCCCTTGCCTACGCCACAGGAGCCACTCGAATTCTCATCACCTACGATAACGGCGAGTTTTCCGTTGCCGACAACGGCGTAGGGGTTCCGCCACAACATCTCCCTTATCTTTTTGAACGTTTCTATCGCGTCGACAAAGGCCGATCTCGCAAACTTGGAGGCACAGGTCTCGGCCTGGCCATCGTTAAAAACACCGTTGTCGCCCTCGGCGGAACCATCACGGCGCTACCCACGCATGGCGGCGGACTGACTGTTAAGTTTACGCTTGGGGGATAACATTGCAATGCTTTTGTAATACAACCGCAACACGCCTGTAACTTCAAGTGTGTTCCTTTGCCACGTATTCGAAAAACAGACAATGTGAACAAAGATAGTAACAAAAGCAAGTTTGTCGATTGGCTGGTATTTGTAATCCTCCTCGCATTAACTTTTGTGCTTATGTACTTGGAGATTATTGTTGCATCGACGGACAAACTGTAATACACCAAACACATGAACATTCTATTTCTCGGAATAGTGGTATTCCTTATTATCCTTGCCGTTTTCGACCTTGTGGTGGGCGTGAGCAACGACGCTGTGAACTTCCTGAACTCTGCCATCGGCGCCAAAGTGGCGAGACACAAAACGATTGTAACTGTTGCGGCTATTGGCGTATTTGCTGGTGCCGCTATGAGCAACGGCATGATGGACGTAGCTAGGCATGGTATCATGACTCCACAATACTTCTCGTTCTACGATGTGATGTGCGTGTTTCTGGCCGTGATGGTGACGGATGTAGTGCTGCTTGACATATTCAACACGCTTGGCATGCCGACATCAACCACCGTTTCGATGGTGTTTGAATTGTTGGGTGGAGCCTTCGCCATCGCATTATTACAGATTGCCAAAGGCGCAACAGCAATCGACGGCACCTTGCTTTCGTTGGGCGATCTGCTCAACACGGAAAAGGCCATCTCGGTTATCCTTGGCATCTTCCTTTCAGTAGCCATCGCGTTTGTCCTCGGTACATTGGTGCAGTGGGTGGCGCGTCTGGTGTTCACTTTCACTTACCGTGTGAATGGCATTACCACCGATCACACTGGCAATATGGGAAACCGCCTTGGTTCCTCGCTCAAAATCGGCATCTTGGGAGGCATTGCCGTGACGAGCATTGTTTGGTTCCTACTCATCAACGGGTTGAAAGGTTCAAACATTATGACACCAATGGTGAAATCGTACATTGACGAGAACACATGGCTGATCTTGGGAGGTGGTTTCGCTATCTTCTCCATCATCATGACGATTTTGAGTGCCTTTAAACTGCCCATTCTGAAATTTGTGGTGCTATTGGGTACCTTTGCGTTAGCCATGGCATTTGCTGGCAACGACTTGGTGAACTTCGTAGGTGTGCCCCTAACGGGTCTTGACGCCTACAATGACTATGTGGCCAATGGTTCGGGCGATGCTTCGTCGTTTATGATGAAATCGCTGATGGACACGGCGCACACTCCCACAATCTATCTGGTCATTGCAGGCATAATCATGGTGCTCTCATTGGTGCTCTCAAAGAAGGCACAAAATGTGGTGAAAACTTCAGTTGACCTATCCCGTCAAGATGAGGGCGACGAGATGTTTGGCTCAAGTGGTGTCGCCCGTGCCTTGGTGCGCACAAACCAAAAAATAGCGACAACTGTTGCAGCATTGATACCCAATCGCATTAAGAAATGGATTGACTCGCGTTTTAATGCCGACGAAGCAGTATTACCTAATGATGCAGCATTCGACCAGATTCGCGCAGCCGTCAATCTTGTTCTCGCAGGACTTCTTGTCGCTCTAGGCACCAGCATGAAACTCCCGCTTTCCACGACCTACGTCACCTTTATGGTAGCCATGGGAACCTCGCTTGCCGATCGTGCATGGAGCCGAGAGAGCGCCGTGTTTCGCATTACAGGCATGTTGAGCGTCATCGGCGGATGGTTCCTCACCGCTGGTGCGGCATTCATCATGTGTTTCCTAGTTACCAATGTATTGCATTTTGGCTCGTTCGTGGCGATGTTTTTAGCCATTGCGCTGGCTGTCGTGTTAATCATCCGAAGCAACCGACGCTTTGAAAAGAACAACAAGAGCAGTGAAACGGACGTGTTGTTTAAGGAAATCCTTCGCACCAACGACAAAACTGAATGTTGGAAAATGCTTTGTAAACATGTGAACTATATCACCATAGACAACCTACAATTTGTGGTAAATCATTATGAGACATTAACTACGGCTTTCTTATTGGAAGACTACCGTATGCTAAAGCATGCCGTTGTTCAGCTTGAGAGTCAACGAAAAGAGATTAAGCGTCAACGGAGGAAACAAATTATTGCAATGCGCCGTATAGACCCTGTACTCAGCGTGGAAAAAGGCACATGGTACTTCCTCACGATCAATTCCCTCGCGCAAATGGTGTATTGTTTGAAACGCATGGGTGAACCGTGCTTGGAACATGTAGGCAATAATTTTCGTCCAATTCCCATCAAATATGTCAACGACTTTTTCTTCCTACGCGATGAGATTGTACGCGTTTTTAACCGAGCTATTATTACTAAAACCAGCAGCCAAATTCGCGATGACGCAGCAAAACTCCAAGCCACTCTTTCCGATTACCGTAATGTGATCATTAAGGATATCCAAACCAAACAACTCAACATTGAGAGCATGACTGTCTTCCTCAACCTTGTTCAAGAATCGCAAGAACTTCTTAGTGCTTTGCGCCATACGATGAGAGGCAAGGATAAGTTTGAGGAATAGGGAAAGAAACCGCCGCAAAGGTCAAGAAAAACCTTGCGGCGGTTGGGTTGTTAGAACTTTGTGTTACGCTTCTTCAATGGCTCCCACTGGGCAGCCTTCTTTGGCTTCCGCGGCGGCAGCCATTGCCGACCCTGGAACTTCGCCTTCAATGGCGACAGCAACGTCACCTTGGATGCTGAACACTTCGGGGCAGGTGGACTCGCAAAGGCCGCAGCCGATGCAACTGTCATTCACTTTGTACTTCATGATGTTCCTTTCTGTTATTGGTTTATGTGTTGGTTAATCAATCCTTTGATTCTCTCGATGATGGCCTCCACGTCCATCCCCGATTTCTTGCTCATTTTGAAACTCACGGTTTTGTCTTTCCAATCGTTGTAACTCATAGTTGTGTCTCCTTTCATTGGTTTGATGGTACAAAAGTAGTTTCTTCCATTGCGGCAAACCGTAACAAATGTTACATCAGGCACTTTTTCCGTATTTTTGCGCTGAAAAAATACTATTATGGAAGAACTGAAACGTATCAAACTCTTTGCAGGATGCAGCGATGAATCCTTGGAGCGTCTGCTCGAAAGTCCTTGTCGCCGACAGGATTATCCCGCTGGAAGGCGGATGCTCAACCCAGGTGACCCATGTCGTGCGCTGATGGTGCTTGTCGAAGGTCAAGCCGAGGCACGAATGATGGGCGAGGAAGGCCGTGAGGTGCTCGTCGACCACCTGAAAGCCCCAATGTTGCTGGCGCCAGCGTTTCTGTTTGCCAACAATAATGTCGTCCCTGTGGAAGTCACCGCCCTCACCAATTGCGCCGTGTGGCACATCAACCGCGAAGCCTTCTTCGAATTTATGCAGCAGGAGCCGACCGTATTGCGTTCCTTCCTTGAAGTCCTTTCCGAGCGAGGCCGTTTCCTGAGCCGAAAAATGCGCACCTTTGCCGTCAACAGCCTTCGCAACCGCGTCATCGAATACCTCGAAGCAAACGGCAGCATCACTTCCGTGGCCGCCGCTGCCGAACAACTTGGCGCGACAAGACCCTCGCTCAGCCGCGTGCTTTCGGAAATGGTGAGCGAGGGCCTTATCACAAAAGATGGGAAAGGCTACAAGAAGTGTTAAATTCCAAACATTCTCATATCTTCCTCAACCGTACTAATCCCGCCAATGCCGAAGTTCTCGACCAAGACTTTGGCCACATTGGGTGAAAGGAAAGCAGGCAAGGTCGGGCCAAGGTGGATGTTCTTCACACCGAGGCTGAGCAGGGCTAACAGAACGATGACAGCCTTTTGCTCGTACCAAGCGATATTATACGCGATAGGCAATTGGTTTACGTCGACCAAGCCAAACACTTCCTTAAGTTTCAATGCGATGAGTGCCAGCGAGTAACTGTCGTTGCACTGTCCCGCATCCAACACGCGCGGAATGCCATTGATGTCGCCCAAACCAAGTTTGTTGTACTTGTACTTGGCGCAACCTGCCGTGAGGATGACGCAATCCTTGGGCAAGGCCTTGGCAAATTCGGTGTAGTATTCACGGCTCTTCATGCGACCGTCGCAGCCCGCCATCACCACAAACTTGCGGATGGCACCGCTTTTCACGGCCTCTACTACCTTGTCAGCAAGGGCAAACACCTGTTCGTGGGCAAAACCGCCTATAATCTTGCCCGTCTCAATCTCTTTAGGGGCTTGGCAGGTCTTGGCCAAAGCGATAATTTCACTGAAATCCTTTTTGCCGTTGGCATCAGCGGGGATGTGCTTCCAACCCGGGAAACCCGTGCTGTTGGTGGTGAACACGCGGTCTTTGTATGTGGCATTGGCCGTTGGCGGCACAATGCAGTTGGTGGTGAACAAGATGGGGCCGTTGAAACTCTCAAACTCCTCGCGTTGCTTCCACCAAGCGTTGCCGTAGTTGCCTTTCAAGTGGCTGTATTTCTTCAGTTTAGGGTAATAATGTGCAGGTAACATCTCGCTATGGGTGTAGATGTCGATGCCAGCGTCCTTGCTTTGTTCCAAAAGCTGCTCAATGTCGTTGAGGTCGTGGCCGCTGATGAGAATGCCCGGACGGTTGCCCACGCCAATATTCACCTCAGTGATTTCTGGGTTGCCGTAAGCGGTCGTATTGGCTTTGTCGAGCAGTGCCATTGCCTTCACGCCCCATTCGCCAGTTTTCAGGACAAGAGCGGTGAGTTCGTTAGCATCGTTGCAGGTCACCAATTGGCCAAGGGTTTGCAGGATGAACTCATTGATGTCGCCATCGACTTGACCAAGGCGGGCGGCATGTTCCAAGTAGGCGGCCATACCTTTGAGGCCATACATGGTCAACTCTTTCAGCGAGCGGATGTCCTCGTTGGTTTCGGCAAGCACGCCGACGGTTTGGGCTTTCTCGTCATATTTCTCGCGAGGGCAATTCCATTCCAATACATCAAGTTTCGGGAGCACGATGCCTTTCTTGTTGGTCACACGGTCTTTGAACATTTCGCGCAATTCCAAGCCTTTATCGATACGGGCGTAGATGCTCTCCGCGTCGAAGTTGGCGTTGGTGATGGTCGAAAACAGTGCGTCGTTCACGAAGGTGTGGATACTCTTGCGGAAATCGCAATAATCGTGTCCACATCCGTGCTGGTGATGGTTGGCGATGACGCCCAATCCTTTAAGGACATAGATTAAAAGGTCTTGTGCATGAGCCACTTGTGGGGTCTTTCCGCACACTCCTGAAATCTTACAGCCGGCGCATCCGGCAGTTTCCTGACATTGGAAACAAAACATTTTCTCGTTCATGGTCTTGCGTGTTGAGTTAGTTGTGAAACTTGCTGCAAAACTACATACGAGGAACGACTTGAAGCGTAACAAATGTTACCGTGAAAAACAAAAATCCGTAAATCAGGTCTCAAACTGTAGCGAGCAATTACGCTTTGTTCTCGTTTAATCGAAACTCCTTCCTATAGATATATGTGGTATAGCCAGGAGCGTACGAGTCATAGACCTCGCTGAGAAACTGACCTACCAGTGTGAAACCATGCTTAGGGTAGTATTCGTGGGTGCAACTGGTGTCGGTCCAAAGGTAAAGATTTCGCAGGTCTCTGCGCTGGAACTCATCCATCATAGCCTGCAGCAACTGCTTTCCACAGCCTTTCTGATTACTGATGAAGAGCGATAGTTTCACCTCGCCGTCATTCATGCACTGCACCGTTTTCCCGTCAACCTCCAGCATATAGTCGGCCAAAAGACGGAAGCGTTCACGCTCATGGTCGGTCATCTGTGCTTCAATGTTCTCGCGCCATTGATAGACATCTGCCTTGTCGTCATGGAAGTTGGCAAACAGCACCCCATGAATCACGCCATCATCGCCCACGGCCTTCAAGGCCAGCGAGGGATTGCTGTAATTGTAGCGGAGAATATACTCTGCCACTGCATCGATAAACCACTGCCGTTCGTCGGCATAAAACTCTCCCCATGCACCAGCAGCCAGTGGTACTGCTTTAGCAAAGTCATCATTCGTGAATTTCTCTATTTTCATTTCTATTATTTCCTCATGCTTTATTAAAGTCATATAACACTCTGATAAATTGGAATTTACCTAAAAGAGTTATTCAAACGTTCCATTCTCGTATTCTTGCTGGAATTGTGTACACGTCTTGCCTGTGGCTTTCTTGAAGAACCGC
>CADADR010000009.1 GCA_902786745.1 uncultured Bacteroidia bacterium | reverse complement strand
GAGGAGGTGAAGTAAAACGCTTCTTGAATCACTATCAAAAAAGGTGTAATCCGAAAGGGTTACGCCTTTTTTTGTTTCATCTGATTATGTTGCCAAATAAGCACGCTCAATAGTGCTTAATTGTAAAACATATTATAATAAATTGATTTGTAATAAAATACAAAATCACATTAACCGCCCAATTACAAGCTTATTGATGAGACATAGCTTATAGGTAAAAGCAAATTAAGGTGTAAAAAACACGATTATTTCCTTAAAGTGACAATTATTTACCAAATAAGCACGTTGTTTTTTGCTTATTTGGCATAAAAGTAGTATTTTTGCATGGTAAAAACTATCTTATATGGAATATACGGCATTGTTAGAGCAACAAATCTTAGGTCGTCTCCGGGTTGACAACCCATGGTGGACAGAAGGCAAAATTCCTTCGTTTTATCGCGAGATGCGCCCCAGATTGTATACGGAAATTTTTTATCCGTTGGTAACTGATTTGTCAATAAACCGTTCGATTGTCTTAATGGGACCACGGCGTGTGGGTAAGACAGTGATGATTTACCACACCATCCAACGGCTTATTGATGAAGGCGTGCCAGCTCAAAACATTATCTATATTTCTGTCGAGACACCCATATACAACAACATCCATCTTGAGCTGCTGTATAATCTTTGCAAGCAGACTTTAGGCAAACAACCTGATGATAAAAGCCAATATTATGTGTTCTTTGATGAGATTCAGTACTTGAAAGATTGGGAGGTGCATCTCAAGTCACTGGTTGACACCTATCGTAACACTCGCTTTGTGGTATCAGGGTCGGCTGCCGCCGAACTCAAGAAACGCAGCAACGAAAGTGGTGCTGGCCGGTTTACGGATTTCTTGCTACCGCCGCTCACTTTCTATGAATACATTCATCTCAAAAACTATCAGAATCTTCTATTGCCGCAACAGATGCAGTGGTATGATACAACGGTTGGTTTTTACAATGCCATTGACATTAAGCGCCTCAATCAACTGTTTATTGATTATATCAACTACGGTGGATATCCCGAAGTGGTTTTCTCCGAGAAAATTCAGGAGGACCCTGGACAATTTATCCGTCATGATATTATTGATAAGGTTTTGCTTCGCGACTTGCCTAGTTTGTATGGCATTCAGGATGTTCAGGAACTGAATAGTGTATTTACGATGATTGCCTATCATTCTGGCGACCAATTCTCATACGAAAGAATGTCGAAAGAATCGGGGGTGAGAAAAGACACTTTGCGCAAGTATGTCGAGTATCTTGAAGCGGCTTTTCTGATAAAGGTTATCCATCGCACTGACGATACAGCTAAGCGATACTTACGGGAAACCAGTTTCAAGATCTATTTGACAAACCCTTCGCTCCGTTGTGCTTTGTTTCAGCCTATAACTGAAACAGATGCTGAAATTGGCAATATGGTTGAAACAGCAGTGTATGCGCAATGGATTCCTCGTCTTGGAGTGGATATTTCTTATGCCAATTGGCGGACAAGCACAAAACAGCAAGGCGAGGTGGATATTGTGGGAATGATTATCGCCCAACAAAAACCTTTCTGGGCGGTGGAAATCAAGTGGACCGACCGTTATACAGAGCATCCCGAGGAACTGTCTTCTTTGTTGTACTTTATGCCTCAGACTGGTTTGACACAAGCCTTGGTTACCTCAAAGACCGTAACAACAAGACATAAGATGAGTGTGGGCATATTGCAGTTTATTCCAGCATCATGTTATGCATATACCGTAGGAGAGAACACCATCAACAAAAACAAGCAAATGTATGGATTGTAACATGGATGCCAAATAAGCACGCTAAAACCCGCTTAATTGGAAATCAACGGATAGTATAATGATTTATAATAAAATACAACGGAAAAATAAGAGCGACATTAATACGCGTTCCCCATTTATGTGCTGGATTATTATGGGGCTGAGGGGATGAAATAAACGCTTTTCAAAGCATTATCGAAAAAGGTGTAATCCGAAAGGGTTACGCCTTTTTTTTGTTGTGTACATATCCTTCCTACACTGCGGCATAGATTGTTGACTCCAATCAGCACAATTTGCCTATAAGTTGTGATTATATATATTATTGATTTATAATAATTTAAAAAGAATTGTATATACAATTTGTTATTTATGTTGTAAATAAATATTCGAAAATATTTAACAATGTTTAACAAATTTTCTTGCAATGCTTCCAATTCAACTCCCTACTTTTGCTGCAAATTCAAAACTCAAATATCATGAATAATCAAGCAATCATCGAAAGACTTCAAAACGAAGCAAAGCTATTTCTCACAAAAACAAAACTGATGCTGAGCGGCGTATCCATCCTGCCCAAAGAAATTGAGGTGTATTATTTCAAGAAAGGAGAATTTGAGGACACTTCGGTTCATAGGAATGATTTGCAGAAAAAAAACAAAAACCGTTTTTATTTACACAGGAATGGTACTTCAAAATCTGACAAGTACAAGGGTGGCAACCGTGGCGGGTTGGATTTCGTTGTTAGTGACAGCGAAAACATTTACTATTCGTATTTGATCAGAAGTGCCCAGGTTAATAACCACATGGTTATTGGTCCTCACAATGTTTTGGAAAGCATTATTGACCATTGTAAACTCGAAAAAGAAGCTGTTGAGAACGAAATCATAGAACTGATTCCAAACGATGTTTCTTGTGACGTTTTGTTTTCAAAAAGAATCCATCTTGGCAAGAATGCAGGACAATTCCTTGATTGTAAATTACGAGCTGTATTGTGTGATGATTGTTTCAAAACAAATAAATATCCTGCTAAAGGTATAATGATTGTTGATTTTCTGATTGATAAAGTCCAATCTCAACATATGACCAAAGAACAGGCATCAAATTATGCAAAACAACAACTAGGATATATACCATATGAAATACAAAGAATATGATTACCGACAACCTTACCACCGCAGTATATTTCTCTGACCTTCTGCCAAAGAAATGCCCAAACTTGAATCAGCACATTGCCGAAGTATTGAAAGCAAACAGGATTCCGTATGCCTACCTTTCGGAAACCAAGGACATCTGGTGCCGTGATTTCATGCCCATCCAGATTGCAGAAGATCGCTTTGTATCCTATAAGTACACACCTAATTATCTACAAGATAAAACAGGTCTTCGTCTTCAAACCAATCCCGAGGCGGTGCTTCAAGCCAGCCCAAACCGTCTAACCCACGTGTTGCAAAACGCCATCACAATAGACCTGGTACTGGACGGTGGTAATGTCGTGAAATGCGGCAACACCATCGTGATGACGGAGAAAGTCTTTGCCGAAAACAGAAACAAATCGATTAACGAGGTGGATAGTATCCTGAAGGATGCTTTCCAATGCGATGTGCTGTATTTGCCTTGGGACCACCAAGAGACCTTTGGCCATAGCGACGGAATCGTCCATTTTGCAGGTGAATGCAAAGTCCTAATCACAAACTACGGCGACATTTCGCCTCGGTATTACAATCGTTTTCGAATAGCATTAGAAAAACACTTTGAAGTGATTCCTTTGTATTACAAAACCAAGAAGATTCACGCCCGTAGCTGGGCATACATCAATTTCTTGCAGATAGGCAAGCTTATTCTTGTGCCACAGCTGGGACTTGAAGAAGATGGGCAAGCTCTTGAACAAATCAGCAATGCTATGCCAGACTGTGAGGTTTTAGGCATCCCAGCATTGGAAGCTGTCAGAAGAGGAGGAGGCCTTAACTGCATTTCATGGAACACCACAACCTTACAGAATGACATCTTTGAAGAATCAATCATTGGGCAAACCAATATCCAGCAAGCACCTGATGCACATGAATTATTAGAATGTGCCGAATGCTATGAACTCGGGATAGGATGTGAGCCAAACTTGACAAAAGCCTCTGAGCTATATGCTGAAGCTGCTGAGCTTGGGCATGACATGGCACAATTTGCTCTTGCTTTGTGCTATGAAAACGGCCAAGGCGTTGAAAAAGATTTGGCCAAAGCTGTTGAGTGGTACATCAAGTCAGCTAAGCAAGGCAACGAGCGTGCTCAATACAATCTCGCAATCTGTTATGAAGAAGGTAGTGGTGTTGAAAGAAACATGAAAAAAGCCGTACAATGGTATAAGGAATCCGCTGAGCAAGGCTTTTCACCTGCTCAATACAACATTGCGATATGCTATATAGAAGGCAATGGAACGAGAAAAAACCTTCCGAAAGCCGTTGAGTGGCTCAAAAGAGCAGCGAAACAAGGTGAAGCACTGGCACAATACAGACTTGCAGTTTGCTACAGAAAAGGCCAGGGAGTGAAAAAAGACCTTGTAAAAGCAGCGCAACTATACAAGAAAGCAGCCATGCAAGAAGATTCTTTGGCACAAAACGACTTAGGTGTTTGCTACGAGCATGGGAATGGTGTAAAAAAAGACCCGCAAAAAGCGGCTCGTTGGTATAAAAAAGCAGCTTTACAAGGTGAAGCAACAGCACAATTCAACTATGCCGTATGCTGTGAAAAAGGTGTGGGTGTTAAACCCAACCTTGAAAAAGCCGAAATATGGTACACATTTGCTGCAAATCAAGGCTACAAATCTGCACAGGAGAAGCTGAAAGAGTTACAGAAAAGAAAGTAAAAGATCTCTACCTTCCAAACCGCCGTTGTCATGTTGTCATGGTCTCCTTGCACATAAGCCAAAATCACATATTCTTCATACACAATCCAATCTGACGGACATCATATTATGCCAATTCCTTGCCTAGGGTAGCCACCTTGTCGATTTCTGGTAGTTTATGCCCAATTTGTCCGAAAAACCTTGAACCCTTTTTCCTATCATAAAACTTAACAATGATTTGTTGCTAATTTAATGCGCATTAACTTAATGCTGGTTACAAAAACAAAAATTGCTATCCAAACAACCGTGATTTTTCCAAACATTCCCTGTTTTTGCCCTCACAAACTGCGATAAAGAAAGTATAAAGTAGATGAATATAGCATCCCAGAATGGCTGTGTTCCGCTCCATACACCATTGTCCCCAATTGCCATCCAAAACCAATAATTCAGGAAAAAATTCCTTTAAACGAAATAATTACGACTTTTAAGCGTTAAAGATACCGTAAACTAAATCTTATATAACATGAAAAAATCAGTTTTTATCCTCGCGTTATTGAGCGTCATCACTTTGATGTCCGCCTGTAAAAAAGAACCTTCCATCACGCAAGGCGTGTATGGCACTGTAATAGAACGTTACGGCGATTGGATGCCTGGCGCAAACGCCGACCATGGCGAGAGACCCGTCGCTTGCGATGTGTACGTTTACGAGTACACCATGCTCTCTGACTTCGGCGGCGGTATTTCCGTTAATTATCCTATTGACGCAATGCCAAAACCGTTTGTGGCCAAGACCACATCAAACGCCAAAGGCTTCTACGAAATCAATCTTGCTCCTGGCACTTACTCGATATTTTTATTGTATAACGGGAAACTGACGGATGGAGGTGGACTCGATGGCTATGGTGGCATCAATCCTATTACTATCAACTCGGACGAAAAGATTGAAAGGCAACTTGTTTTGGACCACGCCGTGTATTGAAACCATCAATTGAAAAACAACGAAGCCACGCTAAAATAGCGTGGCTTCGTTGTTTATTATGTCGTCTTCACTTGCACTGTCCCACAAACCAAGAAAACACCCTCAAGCTATCAGCATCCGTCTTGAACATATACTCGGGATGCCATTGCACGGCACAGACGAAACGCTTGCCCACCATCTTTACGGCTTCGATGAGACCGTCGGGGGATTCGGCCATGGGTATCAAATCCTTGCCGAGGTCTTTGATGGCTTGGTGATGCAGCGTGTTCACTTCGAGGGTGTCTTTGCCCAATAGCGTCTGCAGGTCGCCGCTCAGCGAGACTTTATGCGTTGGAACGCCGTAGGGCTTGCCTTGCCTGTGGACGATATCCGAAGGATGCTGCGAGGGAAGGTCTTGCCAAAGTGTACCGCCCAAAAACGCATTGATGAATTGTAGTCCACGGCAGATGCCGAGAATGGCCTTGTCGGCTTGCAGGGCTTTCGACAGTAACAGCGTTTCCAACTTGTCGCGTTCGGGGCTGGGAACGACGGTTTCAGTGGCATCCTTTATCCCATAAAGCTCTGGCGCGACATCCTGACCGCCCGTAAACAGGAATCCGTCGCAGGTTTCCACAATGCGGTCGGCATCTTCATCTGACATTTCAATAGGCAGGACGACAGGAACGCCTCCTGCTGCCTTGATGCCGTCCAAATAATCGGGCA
Organism: uncultured Bacteroidia bacterium; assembly: GCA_902786745.1. Classification (GTDB taxonomy): domain Bacteria; phylum Bacteroidota; class Bacteroidia; order Bacteroidales; family F082; genus Limimorpha. The sequence continues at coordinate 114,872 of CADADR010000009.1, read as the reverse complement.
GCATCCAAACGCTCTTGCGCTCCGCATCCCAAAGCGGCGTGACGCCTATAATCGGTGACTTACTCATGATTTACTTCATCAAAGCTGCAAAGATACTTATACTTTCGCTTTTTTTGTTGTTAATGCCATTTTTTCTATTTTTGCCCCTTTATTCAACAACAAAAACTTACTACTACTATGACACGCTATATTTTTGTGACGGGAGGCGTGGTTTCCTCTCTTGGTAAAGGCATTATCTCGGCCAGCATTGGCAAACTACTGCAAGCCCGCGGCTACACCATCACCATACAAAAAATCGACCCTTACATCAATATCGACCCAGGGACATTGAATCCATACGAGCACGGCGAGTGCTATGTGACCGTGGACGGCACCGAGACCGACCTCGACCTCGGCCACTACGAACGCTTCACAGGCATCCGCACCACTCAGGCCAACTCGGTGACCACGGGTAAGATCTACAAGACCGTCATAGACAAGGAACGCCACGGCGACTACCTCGGCAAGACCATACAAGTGGTGCCTCACATCACCGACGAGATCAAACACCGCATCATGCAAAACACTGATGTCGACTTCGTTATCCAAGAGATTGGCGGCACCATAGGTGACATCGAAGCGGCCCCCTTCCTCGAAGCCATCCGTCAGCTGAAATGGGAACTCGGTAACCGTGCCGCCAGCGTACACCTTACCTATATCCCTTACCTAAAAGCCGCCGATGAGTTGAAGACCAAACCCACCCAACACTCGGTGAAAGAGCTGCAAGCCGCTGGTATCCAACCCGATGTGCTCGTGCTTCGCACCGAGAAGCACCTCTCCGATGGCGTCCGCCAAAAGGTTGCCTCCTTCTGCAACGTCGACCTCGAATGCGTGGTGCAGAGCGAAGACCTGCCGAGCATCTACGAGGTGCCTGTCAACATGCAACGCCAAGGCCTTGACGCTGCCTTGCTGCGTAAATTCGGTTTGCCAGTAGGAGAGACCCCCAAGATGGAAGGCTGGCATCGCTTCCTCGAACTGCAACGTACTGCCAACAAAGAGGTGCATGTAGGGCTGGTGGGCAAATACGACTTGCAAGACGCTTACAAGAGCATCCGCGAGAGCCTGATTTTGGCTGGCATCTACAACCACGTGAAGGTAAAGATCGACTTCATCAACAGCGAGAACATCACCAAGGAGAATGTCGCAGAACAGTTCTCAGGCGTGGCAGGCATTCTGGTATGCCCCGGCTTCGGACAACGCGGCATCGAAGGCAAGATTGTCGCGGTGGAGTATGCTCGCCTCAACAACCTACCTGCCTTTGGCGTATGCCTCGGCATGCAGATGATGGTCATCGAATTTGCCCGCAACGTGTTAGGCTACAAAGACGCCAACTCAAGCGAGATGGACGCCAACACCCCACACAATGTCATCGACATGATGGAGGAGCAGAAGACCATTACCAACCTGGGCGGCACCATGCGTTTGGGCGCTTACAGTTGTAACCTGCGCGAAGGCAGCCGCGTAGCCGAGATTTACGGCTCACTGCAAATCAGCGAACGCCATCGCCACAGATATGAATTCAACAACAAATACAAAGACGAATACGAGAAAAACGGCATGAAGTGCGTCGGCGTAAACCCCGAGAGCGACTTGGTTGAGATTGTCGAGATCCCCTGCCACCGTTGGTTCATCGGCACTCAGTTCCATCCCGAGTATTCCAGCACCGTTCTGCATCCTCACCCCTTATTTATGAGTTTCATCAAAGAAATCGCCCAATGAGAACCCCTTTTAAACAGAAAAAAATCCTCTTCTTGGCCGTCTTTTTGGCTATCGTGGTGCCGATCTTCGCCATCTCATACGGCCACAACCTTGCCCAAACCCTGCGTGTGTTGCGTAATGAACTGAGTGCCGACTATCAACAAATCGACAAGAACCGCGACCGGCTCACCGAAGACTACGAGAAACAACGCCAGAAGATGATCGACGTGATGAAGCAGTGCGACGAACTCTCGCTGATGCTGTATTCACAGAAACAGGGCTTCACTTTCGACGTGAGCTACGCCTTGCAGAAGGTCACAGAGAAATACAATGAGTTCAACCAGGACCGTGGACCTTTCGATCGCATCGTCACCAACCTTAATGTGGAGATGGAGCGCCATGCCCGCCTGCTTGAGTCGCTGCGACGTCTCCCTCCCGAACTCGACACTATCGTTGGCGTGCCTGACAGCCTGCTGATCCATTACGACAGCCTCAACCCATTATATTTCAGCGTGGCGCATCTCGAGCTGGATGAGGAAGTCAAGGCTATGGCCGATTCACTCTCCATAATACCGTTCGTGCTTGACCAACAAGGTGAGGCCGACCGCGAACAATGCATCTTTTATGCCGGCGAACTGCTTAAGATGTATGCCGAGACCAAAGCCGTCGTAGTGGCCGACAGCATCCACTACTACGAGACCTTCCTGCGTCTGAAGGAGACTTACGACTATGCCCATGAATACTACCAAGTGCTACAAAACCGTATCTTTGTTGAAGGCCAGACGCCTTGGTATACCATCCTGCAGCGCCCAGGACGCTACTGGAAGCAAGCCATGGAAGACGCGCACGAAAAATATGACTCCGCTTCTTTGTCATCGCTGTTCAAGAGAGGCCATTCTGAGCAGTCGACCAACACGGGCTGGGAGTATTCGCTCCAGGTTTTCATCGTCGTTTTGTTTGTCATCGAGCTGATGGTGATTTGGCTCATCGTCTCGCTGTTGCTCATCCCGGCTTTCCGATACTTCAAACCTTTGAAGGAGTACGTCGAGAAGGACCAAAGGAGGTTCATCTCCTTGCTGGTGGCCATCCTCATCACGATTATCATCAATTCCCAAATCGGAGGCGACGGTCTGCTCCATATTGCTGCAAAATTGACCAACACTTTCTTATGGTTGCTGGCGGCCATCCTGGTTGCGCTGTTCTTCAGGTTGAAGCCCAAACAACTGAAATACGGCGTTAGGCTATATCTGCCTACCTTCTGTATGGCCTTGGCGGTCATCGGTTTCCGCGTGGTCTTCATGCCCAATGCGTTGATGAATTTCATCTTCCCACCTGTGGTGATAGCCTTCTTCATCTGGCAACTTTTCGCCTGCCTGCACAACGCCAAGAAGGTGGACCGTGGCGACCGCCTGTTGGGCTGGGTCTCGTTGGTGGCGATAGGGGCTGCCTTAGGTGTGGCTATTGCGGGTTACATCTTCGCCTCTTTGCTCATCTTGGTGTGGTGGTACTTCCAACTGGCCGCCATCCACCTTGTTTTCACCGTTTTGTACCTGATTGTGCAATACCGAAAGAAACGCATGGTCAACCGCCTCAGCGACTACCGCTCACGCATCACCTTCATTACAGGCCCCGGTAAAGAAACGCTGATGTTTGGCGCCACATGGTTCTACGACTTGGTCAAGGAGGTGTTGTTGCCAGTGATGGGTATCCTGTCTATCCCATTCTGCCTCCATCTGGCCTTGGATGTGTTCGACTTCGAGGATTTGTACAACAACATCTATCACCACAACTTCGTCCAGTTGGTCAACGACAGCGGTGCCGCCACATTCCGTCTCTCGTTCCACGGCATCTTGGTGCTGGTAAGCCTGTTCTTCGTGTTCCGCTATATCAACCGCGCCTTGCATGCCGTATGGCAGCAGATCCGTTATGCCATCTTCATGAAGAAAAACCACCGCACGACCATACGTAACAACGAGATCAACCTGTCGCTGGGCAATAGCATCATCAGCGTCTTGGTTTGGTTCACCTATATCGTCGTTATCGTCCTGACCTTGCACATCCCCACCAGTTCGTTGAGTCTTGTGGCTGGCGGTCTTTCCGCTGGTATCGGCTTTGCCCTCAAGGATACCCTCAACAACTTCATCTATGGTATCCAACTCATGTCGGGTCGCCTGCGTATCGGCGACTGGATAGTGTGCGATGGTATCCGAGGTAAGGTAACACATATAGGCTACCAAAGCACGGAGATTGAGACCATCGACGGTGCCGAGATGTCGTTCCTCAATGCCACGTTGTTCGCCAAGAACTTCAGCAACCTCACGCGTAACCATGGCTATGAGTTCGTCAAAATTACGGTGGGCGTGGCCTATGGTACCGACATCCAGCGTGTACGTGAGCTTTTGGGAGAGGCCTTACAGAAGCTGCAGGATAAAGATGCTTTTGGGCGTGACATCGTTGATGCCAAGCGTGGCATCAGCATCACCTTGGAGGATATGGATGACAGCGCCGTTACCATCGCCGTGAAGCAACAAGTGCTCGTGGCCGAACGCATTGGTTATATTGATCGTGCTAAAGAAGTGATTTACAACACTTTGAATGAGAATGGCATAGCCATCCCATTCCCGCAATGCGATGTACATCTTATCAAAGAAGAAGAATAATGTTTACCTTTGCAGCCGAAAAGAAAACAGAAATGAAAAAATTCATCCTTTTTATCGCATCCGTTCTCTTGCTGTCATCATGTGGCGACAAGCAGCCCAAGGGAACGCCTTCCACTTCAGAGAAACCCAATAAGACAGTGTCAGTTCCCAACTTCAATGCCGACTCAGCCTATCAGTTTGTGGCCTGTCAGACGAACTTTGGCCCTCGTGTGCCTGAGACGCAAGCCCATGCCGACTGCGCCCAATGGCTCGCGGCCAAGCTTGGTGAATTTGCCGACACGGTCATTGTACAGGACTTCCGTGCCAAGCTATACAATGGTAAGGGCGTTGATGGGCAAAACATCGTCGGTGTTTTCCACCCTGAGGCCAAGAAGCGTATCGTGCTATGCGCCCACTGGGACTCGCGTCCTTATGCCGACCATGATCCCGATGCGGCCAATACCCATACACCCATCGATGGTGCCAACGACGGTGCCAGTGGTGTGGGCGTGCTCATGGAATGCGCCCGTCAGTTCAAGCTTCAGGAACTGCCAGAGCATCTTGGCGTCGACATCGTGCTCTTCGACCTCGAAGACTATGGCCCGCATATTGAGGAAGCCGAGAAATACTATGACGAAGAGGTCAACTATTGGGCGCTAGGCTCGCAGTATTGGTCGAAGCACCCGCATGTGTATGGCTACAAGGCCTATTATGGCATCCTGCTGGATATGGTGGGTGGCAGCAATCCCACTTTTCCCAAGGAATACTATTCGCAAGGCTATGCCGCATGGGTGAGCAACAAGGTTTGGCGCAGGGCTGCCGATTTGGGCTATCGCCCCTATTTCACCAACGAATTGGGCGCCTTGATTAGCGACGACCATGTGCCGATGAACCAAAACGCGGGCATTCCTACTATCGACATCATCGACTTGCAGCCCGAGAGTAGCAATGAATGCTTCCCTGAGGTGTGGCACACCTTGAACGACAATATTGACAACATCGACAAGACGACTCTTGGCATGGTAGGCGATGTGTTGCTGCATGTCGTGTATGAGGAATGAAAATACACAATTGACTTTCGTTTTTCATTTTTTTATATCTTTGCAGTGTTAAAACGGATAAATAACAACCTTAAATAATTAATTACTAACCTAAAATTACACACAATGAAGAAAGTAATGCTTCTTTTGGTTGCTGTTCTCGGCCTGAGCTTTGCCGTGAATGCACAGAACTGGATTGGTGTTCGTGGCGCTTTTGGTAGCAGCTACGGTGCTGAACTCTCATGGCAGCATGGCTTCAACGCCAACAACCGTTTGGAACTTGATCTGGGTTGGAACACCCACGAGCACTATGGCTACTACAACATCTCCGCTGTCTATCAGTGGATGGGTGGCCTGGTCGAAAACCTCGGTTGGTTTGCCGGTGTCGGCGCCAATGCTGGTTTCTGGGATGGTTACCACGATGGCAACCTCGGCCTTGGTTTCTTGGCTCAGGTTGGCTTAGAGTACAACTTCCAAGCCGTGCCTTTCCAAATCACTATTGATGCTCGTCCGCAATGGGATGTCCTTGGTGCGGCAAGCGGATTTGGCTATGCTGGCGCTCTTGGTATCCGTTACAGATTCTAAGACAAGCTTAATTTGATAAAAAAAGACCGCAGCGATGCGGTCTTTTTTTGTGTCTGTCAGTACTTCCTGACGTATTCGTCAAGCTCGCGTTTCGACGACTCATAGCTGAAGGCGTCGTTTAGTAGGAAGTATTTATTAGGCTCGGTGCAGTATGGATATGCATATTTTGCAAACTCCAGCTTATTGCTCTCAAAGGAGAACATCTTGCATATGCCGAGGATTTGACTCGCCGTCATCGGGTTGCCCGAAACGACCTGCTTGGCTACGGTGAGCTTTGAACTGTCGAACGATTCCTTGGCGATGATTTGGCAGGCACTCTCATAGTCGTGTGGATTCATGCCCATGGGCATGGGAGGGACAGGCATGATGGGATGTTGCCCGTTGCCGGCCGCCATAGGTTGTTGGGTGATCAAATCCATGGTAAGCTCAGGACGAATGTTGATTTGGGCTTGTTCAAGTCCTATGAGTTTATTGGACTGAACGATGCTTATGGTCTTTGATTGCCTTAAGTTGATGAATTGACCCACACAATTGTGCTCTTGGTTGTCGAGTTCGACACGGATGTAGAAGTTGTCGTTCCACAGGTTGCGTAGGCAGATGGAACGTACAGGGTCTTCGTTTTGCAACACATCGTCGACAAAAAGCCAAAAGCTGAGGCCGCGCGGGGCGACTACGGTCAATGTGCTGCTGCCGTTATGGCCACCATGATGTTGGGGCCTAACTGCTGCCACTTGCGCCATGCTAGGAAGGGCGAGGAAAAGGAGAAGGGCAAATAAGAGATGCTTTTTCATATCAATCTATGTTTGGTAGGGACGGAGCATCCCGCCCCTACAATCTATTCATGCAATAATCATTCCACAACGACTTTTTGGGTCATCACGCTACCGCCCAGCATCTGCAGGGTATAGATGCCGGCAGGCAGACGGCTCACGTCGATGGTGCGTTGGCCTTCCACGGTGAAGAACATCACCATTTGACCGTACATGTTGAGCATCATCACACTGACTGCGCCCTTATCGTAGTCGGTGCTGATGGTGAACTGTCCTTTGGCGGGGTTGGGGAAAACCTCAGCTGTGAAAGCAGGCGCTGCATGGGCCTCATGTACGCTCACCAGCAGGTCTTCGTCGTTACTGGAAGAGACGACTTTACCTGCAACACGCAACACCGGGTTGTCGGGTGCGGCACATTCGGTGCAGGTGACGCCGTCGACGCAGTCGGGGTGGTTGGGGTGGCAGTAGTCGAGATAGGTCGGGTCGAACTGGTAGAACAGCTCGGCTTGTCCAGCGGTGAGGTACTCCGTCAGGTCGAAGTCCCAAACGAGGCCGATGCTGCCCGGACACCATCCGCTGCGGTTATAGGTCCAAGTGCCGTTTTGCGGCTGGCAGCCTGCCGGATTAGGCGTACAGGTGCGCCACAGGTGTTGGTCGTATTTGTTCTGTCCGTTCACGAGGATGTGATGCGTAGCTTCGTAGAACTCAGCAGCGTTGCCCGTGTTGTAGCTGTTGTTGGTGCCACTGCTCCAGTTGTGGCCGGTGGTGGTGATTTTCAGCTTGGCAGACTGTGCCTTGTCGCTGAAAGTATAATCCACTACAGGTACGGGCTGTTGGTTGGCATAGTCGCCGAAGGCGTAGGTGCCAAACCATATCTCGTCGATGTCGGCATAGAGGTAGTCGGGCGTGCCCTTGGTGAAGCTGAAGATCAGGGTGGGGTTGTATCCACTGCCGCCCCAACTCTCCATGTAGAACTCCAACTCAACCAAGCCTTGTAATAATGAAGTATAGTCGCTCACGTCGACGTCGTCGTCGCACTGCACGCCGAAGGGGGTGATGTAGCGGAACAACTCGACCCATTCGCCACGGTAATTGCGCACCTTTACGCCGCCAACACGGTCGTATGGGTCGCAGTTGCCATTCACGCAGGTGTGGTCGTAATGCGCCAAAATCTCGTTGAAGGCTCCTACATGCGAGGGCATGGCATAGTTGCCTTTGGCGCTATGATGCGTCGGGTCGCAGACGAGGTCGCCATGCATGGTCACCACATCCAAATGGCTATCGATGTCGTCCGTCACCTCGAAGCTATTGCTGAAGGTAGTGGTCTTATCACCGCTCTGCGTCACACTGACGGTCATATTGAAGGTGCCGAAGCCCGAAGGCGTCCAAAAACCATAATAATAGCCGTTGTCGGAGTCCTCGGGATAATCGGTTTGAAGCGGGATTTCTTGTCCGTCAACGCTCGCAGTGACTTCGGTGAACTTGATGACTTCGGGATGCTCAATATATGCCGAAACCACAATCATCACGGGGTGTAATTCGTCCAAATACACCTTGGTACCCTCGTAGGGACGACGAATCTTTACTTCAGGCTCGTAGGCATAAGGGTCAACCACCTCGAAACTCTTCACCACGTCTGGGGCGGGCAGCCAGTTGGCATTGCCGGCCTGCGTGGCCTTGAACTTGACAACGCCGGTTTCACCCGTCAGCGTCAAGATGTTTCCGTTGATGGTGGCAGGGCCTTCCATCATCTCGAAGGAGACGGGCAGACCTGACGAAGCGGTGGCCACCAGTGTAATCGGGTCGTTGAAAATCAGTTGATTGGGGATGTCGGCCATCTCGATGAGCTGGGCATTGCCGTCGGGCTGTTGGCGAACGAGCAGGTTGTCGAAGCCGCCTGTGCCACCTTGTGAGTGGAAGAAGACACCGTCCCACACTTGATAGTCGTTTTTGTCGCCGCTGCCTGGGGTGAGGTTCATGCAGACGTTGGTGCAGCCGGCCATCTGAATCCATTCGCCTTCGCAGCCAGGCTTCACAAACACCGTGACGGCACCTGCGCCGTCGTAAGCCGTGAAGTCGAATGACATCTTGTAACGGGTCCAACCGCCTTCCTCGTAATCGAAGGGGATGTTGGAGCCGTCGGGCAGGCAAACCTTGGCGTGGCCGCTGTCGCCTTGGCTCTTGATGAAGAGGTAGACGCCACCGTCGGGATCAGTCATACCGGGCAGGATGTGACCGTCGCCGTCGCTATCGAAGCCTACGCCGAAGAAACTGCCCCACCAGGTGCGGTTCATGTCAATCTCGAGGTCCATGATGCCCCCGTTCTGGAAGTTGAAGTTGAAATTCGACGAGGCCTTACGAGTAGCCGTGCGGCCTACACCTGAGCCGCCATAGGGATACCAAATGGCGAGACTCTCGTCGGGAGCCATGTCAGAGCCGCAGACGTAGTTGACATCGAAGTCTTGCGACGAGGCGGCGGTTTGGTAATGTGTCATCCAGCCATCTTGGCCGTTGAGGTTTTGTGAGCCTTCGGTGAGGCTGTTGAAATCGTAAACGTATTCCACCTGCGCCATGCCTAACGTGGCCAGGATAAGGAATAAAGAGAGTAAAGAGCTTTTTTTCATGGTTTTTTTGTTGTATTATGGGTACAAAAATAACAATTCTGTCGAAGTCAAGCGCTATTTTGCGAAAAATCACTATTTTTGCCCTTTCTAAACAATCGATTGGACAATGAAAAAATTGTTTTTATCCCTCTCGCTGCTTGCCACGATGATGTGTTTCCATGCTTGCAGCACCGATGTCGAACTCTATGCAGATTATAAGGACATCCCCATAATCTATGGCTTGATTGATGCCTCGCAAGACACCAACTTCATTCGCATCAACCGTGCTTTTTCGGGTAGCAACGACCATTACATCAACGCTAACGAAGTGGCGCTCATCGAGGATTCGTGTAACTATCCCGGCAAGTTGAATGCCTATATTGTGGAGTATAAGGAAGTTTACGGAGGCAATTATTCTCCTACCGGTGAAGTGCTTCCGCTCGATACGATGACCATTCACGACAAGAAGCCGGGTGTGTTCTATTCCCCAAACCAGAAGGTTTATTTCACCGATGGTATCTTGGATAATGGCCAATCTGCATTAGGTAACAACAGTGCTAACGCCAAGTATAAGTATAAACTCTTCGTACATAGGGGGAACGACACTATTACTGCCGAGACTTCGTTGGTCGGTGGTAGTGAGTTCAAGATTATCACCTCCAGCCTGTCGTTTGCGGCTGCCCCCAGCGATAACACCAAGAAAATTAAATTTGTTGCTGCTGACAATGCGGTGTTTTATGATGTGAAAGTGGTATTCCACTATCAAGAATCCTTGAATGGCGGTCCGCTGGTCGACAAGTCGGTGTCTTTTTCCTCTGGTCCTAAGAGTGTTGACGAATTGGGCAAGGAAGACATGGTCTATTATGTTTCCTATGGCGAGAATGTGTTATTCAATCTGTTGAAGGAAGCCATCGGTGGCGACACGATCATCGATAACAATCACCCCAATGTGGTCCGTTATATTGATAACACCTATCCCTTGGAGATCCTTGTCTCCGCTGGCGGCGATGAGCTGTACAACTACATCCAGGTGAACACACAGTCGGGCTTCTCACAAACGGTGCCCGATTACACCAATGTCACTGGAGGTTTTGGTGTGTTCTCATCCAGAATCAATCTCCAAAGAGACGCCATGCTTTCCTCGGGTGCCAAGCGCGACCTCTATGGCAAGAGGGCTTGGGGCTTTATAGAGCATTAATCGTCCTGTTTTCAAATAAAGTCGTATGATTCGTTCAATGACAGGCTACGGCATTGCCGAGCAGACCTATAACACAAAAAAGATTTCGGTCGAGATTAAGACTCTGAATAGCAAGCAACTCGACCTTCAAGTTAAGCTACCCAACGAATTACGTTTCGCCGAACTGGACTTTCGCAATAGGATTGGTGCCAAATTGCAGCGCGGCAAAGTGGACGTGGTCATTAGCATCACCGACACCGACCTGTCGCAATCCTATCATATCGACCAAGATATCGTGAAGGCCTACAAGGACCAAATCGAATCCATCTCCTCGTCATTGGGCATTGCCCCTGCCAACGATTTGGCTTCGGTGCTGTTTCGCATGCCCGGCATCTTTAACGTGCCTGTGGAAAATTATGACGATGCCTTTGTAGCCAAAGTAGGTGAGACCCTCGACCAGGCTCTCGACATTGTCGACGGTTTCCGTGTCCAAGAAGGCAACACCTTGAAGAAAGACCTACTGCATCGTGTGGAGCTCATCCTCGACCTGTTGGGTCAGGTGGAGCCTTATGAGAAGAGCCGTCACGAGGTCATTAAGCAGCGCATCACGAAGAACCTCAGTGAGCTGACCACTTCGGGACAATATGACGAAAACCGTTTTGAGCAAGAACTCATCTATTATCTCGAGAAACTCGATATCACGGAGGAGAAGGTGCGTCTGCGCCAGCATTGCAACTATTTCAACGAGAGTTGTGACGAAGACCAGGCGGGCAAGAAACTTGGTTTCATCAGTCAGGAGATGGGTCGCGAGATTAACACCTTGGGTTCGAAAGCCAACGAGGTGAACATCCAGAAAATCGTCGTCAAGATGAAGGATGAATTGGAAAAGATCAAGGAACAGGTATGTAATATCCTATAACATGAAAGGTAAAATATTGATATTCAGCGCCCCGTCGGGCTCAGGCAAGACCACCTTGCTCAATCACGTCATGGCCAACATTCCTGAGATGGCCTTCTCTGTCTCTGCCACCACACGTCCGCCTCGCGGCGAGGAGGTGCATGGTCGCGAATACTTCTTCCTGAGCATGGAGGAGTTTCAGCAACGTGTCGAGAACGGTGAGTTCCTCGAATGGGAAGAGGTCTATCCTGGTCGTTGCTACGGCACCCTTCTCGCTGTTGTCGAACAGATGCAGGAGGAAGGCAAACACGTGGCCTTCGACGTCGATGTGTGCGGCGGCGTGAATATCAAGGAACACTATGGCGACAAGGCCCTGTCGGTGTTCATCCAAGCCCCCTCGGTTGAGGTGTTGCGCGAGCGTCTCATCAAACGTGGCACCGACTCAATGGAAGAAATCGAAAACCGCATTGCCAAAGCGGAATGGGAAACGGAATTCGCCCAAGGCAAGTTCGATTGTACCATCATCAACGACGACTTGGAGACAGCCAAGCGCGAGATCTTGGACGTCGTCAGCAGCTTCATCAACGAAGAGGAATGAAGAAAATAGGCATTTATTCCGGCTCGTTCAACCCCATCCATCACGGTCATGTGATGTTGGCCAATTATTTGGTCGAGTTCTCCGACTTGGACGAATTGTGGTTTGTGGTCACGCCCCAAAATCCGCTGAAACAGAAGGAAGACCTGTTGGATGACGATGAGCGTCTCAAGATGGTGAAACTGGCCATTGGCGACGACCCGCGTTTTTTTGTGAGCGACATAGAGATGCATCTCCCGACGCCTTCCTATACCATTAATACATTGTCGGTGCTGTCAGGGCAATATCCCGATTGCCAGTTTGTTTTTATCTGCGGCATGGACAGCCTGCAGAACATGAAGCATTGGCGCGAGTATCAGCGAATCCTTGATAACTATGAGTTGCTGGTGTTCCCTCGTGAAGGCTACGATGGCGGCGACCTTGCCGATTATCCCTCGGTGACGGTGCTGAAGACCCCCATCTTGGAGATCTCGTCAACGTTTATCCGTCAATGCGTCAAAGAAGGCCGCGACATGCGGCATTTCATGCCAGAGCCTGCGTTTCTTTACATGAAACAGCATCATTTGTACGAATAATCCTTAGAAATCCAGGTTGAACGACAGGTAGAATCGCGGTTTCTTGGCGATTTGTCCGTCTTGTATGCCCCAGGCCATGTCGCCTCTGACAAAGTAGCCAAACAGCGTCGTGCGCAGGCCAAACCCCACGCCACCTACCAAAGGATCTTTCATCTCCGTGACGGTGATGTCTAAGTTGCCGTCGCTGATGTGGGTGTTGTAAAGCGAATTGCTCGGGTCATAAGGGTTCCATCCCGTCCAAGCAGTGCCGAGGTCACCGAAGGCCACCAGTTGGAAGTCCTTGATGAATTTCATGTTGATGGGTCGGTTCATGAAATAGCTGAACACCGGGAAACGTAGTTCGCTATTCAAGACCACGAAGTTGTTTCCGTTTCTAATATTCTGCTGGAAGCCACGCATATTGGTGGCCAAGGTTTGATAGGCATAGTTTTGCGTGTAGTCGATGGGCGCGCCTTGGTCGAAAGTGGCCAGGATCCAATTGTCGACACCGCCCATGTAATAGATGAGCTTCTGCTGGCCGAAGGAGCTGCTGCCTGCGATGCGATTGGCCCAAATGAAGTTGCGGCTGATGCGTGTGTAGTGGCGGTAGTCGAAGCCGACGACGACCATATTATTGGTGTTGCGTGCAATGCGTTGGTAGTATTCGGCAAACACCTTGCCTCTTGCCCCGACGAGCAGGTTGGTCCCGATTTTCTTCGCGTTGTCGTAGACGAGTTCGGCACGCAAGCCGCCCCAATTCTCGTAGACATCCTTGTCAGCCAGGCTGTAGTCGTCGATGGAGAGGTTGACCCTGTGGTCGAGCCTGTAGATGGCCGTGCCTCTGAGGCTCAGGATCTCGCTGAAAGGATAGCTCAGCGTATAGAAGGCTTCGTTGGTAAAGGTACGATAGTAGAACTTGGAATAGTCGTCGGTGACATAGCGGTGCAGGGTGATGCTGCGGTCAGTGCGTTTGCTGAAGTCGCTGAAACGCAGCATGTATTCGTTGTTGGTGAGGGTGGTGTTGAGTTTGACGCCAAGTTCGATCTTGTAGTCTTCCATGAGGTCTTTCATGACCGTGCCAAGGAAGATGTTGAAGCCCGAGTAGAGGTAAATGGGAGCGTTACCGCCTGTGAAGGGCTGGTAGCTGTAGTTCATGCTGCTGAAGTCGATCTGGCTCATCAGCTGGTCAGCGAAGAGCTCTACGTAGTAGTTGTTCGGTCTTTGTATGGTATCCTTCGGGCGGGGTTGCGTAGGAGCAGGTGCATGGCTTTGCACCACGGGTTGGAGGGTGTCGCCGCCAATCGGTCCGTTGATGGGCTTTTTACGCCTACTGTAACGGTAACTGGCCGAGAAACGGTGTTTGGAGATGGGCTCGGTGATGGAGTCGCTTTCTTTCTGTGTCAAATCGTTAAAGAGACGTTTCTGCGCATACGGGCTCATTTGGCTGATGTTCTCGTCGTGACCGCGCAGAATAGGCGACATGAAGAACTTCTCTCCGTTTTTGTCGGCCATCAGCATGGCGGCTTTGTGGTCGCGTGGCAGATAGGTATAGTCGATGATGTTGGCGGAATAGTCGGTAAGTTGTTCTTTCTTACCGAAATAGCGGTAATGCACGATGGTGTCGATGTGGCTGATGGCACTGTCGAAGCGGATTTGATAGAGGTTATAGTAGCCGCTGGTGTCGTTCAGGTAGAGCAGGCTGCCGTCTTTCAGCGGCTCAGGGATGATGCTGTTGGAGATACGCTGTCGGGTCAGGTTTTGCAATACTGTCGACTTGTTATTGTAGTTGTATGCATACAGGTCGAACTGCTTGTTTTGGAAGCCCATCTGCTCATTGGCCTTGAGTGTGTCGTTGTCGCGGTTCGAGCTGAACACGATCTGTCGGTCGTCGAAGGTGAAGACAGGGTGGAGGTCGGTGTGCCAGTCGTTGGTGATTTGCTCCAAGGTATTGGAGAACAGGTTGTAGACATAGATGTCAGGCTTACCCATACGGGTGGCGGCGAGCACGATCTTTCGGCTCTTGTGGGCATAGGAGAAGGAACTGACCTTCTGAAAGTCAAAGAGGAAAGTGTTGGCTTTCTTGCCACTGTTGACATCCAAGTTGTAGAGCTGTATCTTGCCTTCTTCTTCCAGGATGAACGACAGGATCTCGCTGTTGGGATGCCATGCCAGCAAGGGGAAACTGGTGTCGATGTTCTCGTCGGAGCGGTAGCCTGCGCTGAAGAGCTGTTTACGTTTGCCGCTCTGCAAGTCTTCGAGCCAGAGTCGGATTTTGCCTTCGTCGTTGCTGACGTAGGCGATATATTTCCCGTTCGGGCTGATGCTAGGTTGTGTGAAAGTACGGTATTTCTTATACCTCAGTCGCATCGGCTCGTTAGGCTGACGGTTCATGATGGTCTCGTAACGTGCCTTGTAGAAAGCGTACCATTCTTCTATCAAAGCCTTGTATTCCTTGCCGGTGACATAAAGCAGCGACTTTTTCACGCTTTGGGTATTCTCGGCCAAGGTCAGGATGTCGTTGAACGACTTGCTGCCGTATTTCTCGTCGATGAAATTCCAAAACGAATAGCCTGCCACCAAAGCGTCGTCGTTACGCAGATGGTTGATCTTTTTATAATTGCCTGAAACGATGCCACGTTGCAGCTGGGCTTCCTTGTGGCTGTCCCAATTGCCGGCGATGTAGGCCACCAAGCCGTCTTGGAACCATTGCGGGATGTCGTAGCGGTAGGCACTGCGTATCTGCGAACCGACGCTGATGCCGTTCATCACCTGGCTGAACAGCAGGCTTGTAATACCTTCGCGGATCTGGGCTTCAAAGTGGGTGTAGTCACCGTCGAAATACAAGATGACCTTTGAGCCAATGATTTTGGTGATGCCACCCGTGTTGCCGTTTTCCTCTTCCTCAAGGTTGATGTTGCTCTGCTTGAAGTCGCCCTTGCTGTTGAACACGATGAACTGGATCTTCTTGCTGAAACGGCTGTTAAGGCGGGCTTCAAGTTGTGGGATCTGGTCCTTTGCATAGGCTTGTGCATAACGGGCAAGGTCGTTGCCGCCTTGGTAGAAATACACGTCGAAGTTGTCGTTCATATAGTACGACCAATGAAAGTCGGCCCACTGCACGCGGTTCTTCCCGAAGGGCATGTTCATGCCGTTGTAAAACTGGGCATGGGCCAAGGGAGCCATGGCCATGAGCAGCAAAAACAGAAACGCGTATTTTTTATTCAACGACATGTTTTCCTAATTAGCGGACAAAGATAGGTAAAATCTTTAGAATGTTGTGGAAAAACCCTACCTTTGCGCCGAAATATTGAAATCATGCTCCAATTCGAACAATTCGTCTTCAACCCTTTTGCGGAAAACACATACGTCGTTTACGATGAGGAAAGCAAAGTGTGTGTCATCATCGATCCGGGCTGTTCCTCGGCAGGCGAAGAGAATGAGCTCTTCGGCTTCATCGACAGCCATCGATTGAAACCTATCTTGGCCATCAACACACATGGCCATATTGACCATATCATTGGCAATGCGGCCGTGAAAAAACGTTATGGCATTGAGGTGGCTGCACATCCCAATGTGAAAAGCGACTTCCTTCGTTCGCACCAACAAGCTCAATTGTTTGGAATGCCGTTCGACAGTGATTGCGAGCTCCCCGATCGCGACCTTGAGGATGGAGAAACCATCAAGGTAGGGGAAAGCACTTTGGAGGTCATCAGCACTCCCGGTCATGCCATCGGCAGCATCAGCCTTTACGCCGAAATCGAAGGTTGGGTCTTTACGGGCGATGCCCTCTTTTGCCGCAGCATCGGTCGCACCGATTTGCCAGGTGGTAACTATGAGCAGCTCCGCACAAGCATCATCGAGCGATTGTTCCACCTGCCCGACGACACCGAAGTCTATTCCGGTCACGGCGAGAGCACGACGATATTTGACGAAAGACGGTATAATATGTTCCTCTGATGAGACTGTGGCTTAATATATTGGTTTTCTTTTGTTTGACCATTGGCGTTTACGCACAGGACGAGATGCGGGTCATTGACAGTCTCGAAAACGTTATGGCTAAGCAGGAAGGGAAAGAAAGGGTGGAGACTATGCTTGAACTTTCAAGGGCTTTTGTCGATTTTTCTTTCGATGACTGTATTAGCTGGGGTGAGAGAGCCATTATGGAATCCAAGAATCTGCAAGATGACGAGTTGGTAGCCAAAGCCTATTGGAAAATTGGATTGCGCTATTTGCATCATTATGAGTTTGATTTTGCTCATGAACAGTTTGTGGCTGCATTGAATGTTTTGGATAACCGAAAGGAAGCATCCGAACAACTCATGGACATCTTGAATTATAAGGGGTATGTTGAGCTTTACATGGGAGAGATAGACTCTGCTTTGGCGACTTATCGGAAAACTCTAATAGTGTCGGAAGCCCTTGGCGATGAAGCAAATTGCGCAGATGTCTACAATGGCATGGCCTATTTGTATTTTCAACAAGGCATTTTTGACAAGGCAATGAACAGTTTCAAGGAGGCTCGTCAAATCTACGAGCGGCTTCAAGATACGCTTTCTGTCGCTCAATGTGACAACAACATTAGTAATATTTATGTTGAAAGGCAACAATTTGATAAAGCGCTATTATTGTTGCAAAATGTGATACCTGTGTTTGAACAATTTAATGATGAGGCTTCTTTGGTTCATGCGTATCAAAACATAGGTACGGTCTATGCTACCGGCCATATAGACATGGATTCAGCATTGGTCTATCTCAAAAAGTCAACCTTACTTGCCGAAAAACTTGGCGATCGTATCACATTGATAGAGGGTGAATTGGAATTAGGTAATGTTTTGAAATACTTGGGAAAGGAGAAGGACGCGATAAATCTGTATCAGTCTGCACTCCATTCTTCGCAAACGATAGGTTTCACTAAAGGCATGTTGGAGGCTTATAAAAATCTCGGTATTCATTACAATGAAATTGGGGATTTCACGACATCTGCCATTTATCTGAGAAGGTGTATGGAATTGTCTTCAGACAAAGGAAACCAATTATATGTCAATACGGTTCGTCCATATTTGATTGCTGATTATGCCAGGTTGGGTCAACTGATGGAAATGAAGAAAGAATTGGGATTGATGCTGGATAACTATGATGGTATTATCAATGAGAATAATGCTTTGGATGAAGAACTGACCGAAATGAGATACCACACCGAAGGCTTGTTGAAGCAACATGAATCCCAAAACGCCCAAATACAAGCCCTCCAATCCCAACGCGACCATTATCGTTTGGCGTTCTTTGGTCTTTTGGCTATCGCGCTTTTTGTCCTGGTTTTGTTTGTGGCCTACAAAATTGTTCGGAAAAAACGGGCAAAAGTGTGAAGTCATGAAATAAAATCCTACCTTTGCACGAGTTTTTGAATCTTAAATCTTAAATTTTAAATAAACAACAATCATGATCGAAAAAATCACATCATCACAACAAGCTATGGACCTGGAAGCCAAGTACGGTGCCCATAACTATCACCCACTGCCGGTTGTCCTCGCCAAAGGTAAGGGCGCCAAAGTGTGGGACGTCGAAGGCAAAGAGTATTTTGACTTCCTGTCGGCTTATTCCGCCGTCAACCAAGGCCACTGCCACCCGAAAATCATCAAGGCCATGACCGACCAGGCCGAGCGCCTCACCCTCAGCAGCCGCGCTTTCTACAACGACGCTCTCGGCGTGTGGGAAAAGTATGTGACCGAATACTTCGGCTACGACAAGGTGCTGCCTATGAACTCGGGCGCCGAAGCCGACGAGACAGGTCTGAAGCTCGCCCGCCGTTGGGGTGTCGTCAAGAAGGGTATCCCGAACGATAAGGTGAAGATCGTGTGCTGCGAAGGTAACTTCCACGGCCGTACCATTACCATCATCACGATGAGTAACGACCCCGAGTCGTATGCCAACTACGGCCCCATGACTCCCGGTTTCATCCGCATCCCTTATAACGACCCTGATGCTCTGGAGCAAGTGCTGGCTAAGGAAGGCAAGGAAATCGCTGGTTTCTTGCTGGAGCCCATACAAGGTGAAGCTGGTGTCTACGTGCCGGATGATGGTTACCTGAAGAAGTGCTACGACATCTGCAAGAAGTATAACGTGCTGTTCATGGCCGACGAGGTGCAGTGCGGTATCGCCCGTACGGGTAAGATGCTGGCTTGCGACCACGAAGGCGTGCGCCCCGACATCCTCATCCTGGGCAAGGCCCTCGGTGGTGGTGTGGTGCCAGTCTCCTGCGTTTTGGCCGACGACGATATCATGCTGAACATCAAGCCCGGTGAGCACGGCTCAACCTTCGGTGGCAACCCCATCGCTGCCCGCGTGAGCATCGCCGCCCTTGAGGTCATCAAGGAAGAACACCTGATGGAAAACGCTGAGCGTCTCGGTAAGATCTTCCGCGAGGAAATCGGTAAGATCAAGAGCCCGATGATCGAGAAGGTGCGTGGTAAAGGCTTGTTGAACGCCGTCATCATTAAGCCCAAAGACGGTAAGGAGGCTTGGGATGTGTGCCTCAAGATGCGTGACCTCGGCCTGCTGGCCAAGCCCACCCATCAGCACATCATCCGTTTCGCTCCGCCCTTGGTCATCACCGAGGCCGAGCTCCGCGAAGCCATCGAAATCATCAAGAAGGCCATCGCCTCGTTCGAATGATGAAACGAAAGAAAAAGCCCACCAAACGGTGGGCTTTTTTTATTTGATTGGGATTTCCTTGAAGATGGCCTCAACGGCATCCTCGTATTCCTTCAGTGCATTAAGCTTTTTGATTTTCCGCCAAACCACCTGCGGCTCTTCAAAGCTGTTCATCAGATACGACCACAGTTCTTTCATGCGCCCCAACACCTTAGGGCTGCCACCAGCATGACGCAGGCGGTCTTCATACAGGTCGAGGACGTAATTGTGAAGACGTTCCGTTTTGTCGTGGGTGGGTGCTGTGTTGTTTTTAATCTGTTCAGCCAAGAACGGGTTCGCCAAAATGCCTCGTCCCAACATGAACTGGTTCACTGGTTGCACTGCATTGCTGATGCGGTTAAAGCTTTCCACCGAAACGATATCGCCATTATACACCAACGGCGCTTTTATGGAAGGCATCAAAGCCTTAAAGCGTTCCACATCGGCTTCACCCTTGTATAGCTGCTTTCCGATGCGCGGATGGATGATCAGTTCGCTCAAAGGATACTTGTTGAAGATAGGGATGATGGCATCAATCTCCTCCGGGTTGAAATATCCCAAGCGGCACTTCACACTGAACTTGATGTCGATTTCGCCGAAAACCCTGTCCAGCATGTCCTCCACCTTTTCAGGGTAGAGCAGGAGCCCACTGCCCCGTTTCTTGTTGGCCACGCGGGGAAAGGGACAACCCATGTTGAGGTTGATTTCCTTGTAGCCCAGCTGCTGGCATTGCTTGGCGAAACGCAGGATTTCCTCCGCGTCGGTGCTGAGGATCTGGGGCGTCAGTGTTTCCACGTCGTTGTATCTCGGGTCAATTTCCTCGCCTTGCAGGTTTTTGTCGTGTTCTTCCTTGTGTATGCCAGTGAAAAACGGCGTGTAGAACTTGTCGATGCCACCGAAATGCCGCTTAAACACGTTGCGGAAGGGCGCATCGGTGATGCCCTGGAAAGGACCTAAAGAGAGGAAGACTTGGTTCATTTTTTCTTTCTGGTGCCAGTGGCTTTGACGGCTTTTCTGTTCTTTCCGAGGTCGAATAGCGACTTGGCTATCCAAGTGATGAGCAGCACAAAGGTAAGGTAGACGGCAATGCGGCTGAGATAATCGCCATGCTTCGCGTAGAAGGTCACCTTCGTGTTGGCTTTCAGCGTCTCCTTGATGGCTGTAGGCACCCAATATTCGGTCTGTTGCAGCACGTCGCCGCGTTGGTTGAAGAATCCTGAGCGACCCGTGTTGGCCGAACGTGCGATGCAACGGCGGTTCTCTATGGCACGCAGCTTCGAGAACTCGAAGTGCTGCCTATAACCCGGTGTGTCGCCCCACCAGCCGTCGTTGGTAATGACGAAGAGCAGGTCGGCGCCTTTCTTGCAGAACGAACCGACGTATTCGCCGAAAGCCGACTCATAACAGATGGCTACGCCAACCTTGTGGTCGCCAAATGACATTACCTTGGCTTCGGGGTCGGTCTTCAAGGTGCCGCGCGCAATGCCCATAGTGAGGCTGTAGTTTTTCAAAAAGCCCATCCATTCGGGGATGGCCTCCACGCCAGGCGTGAGTTGCGACTTGTTGCGGTGCTGCATGTTTACGGTGTCGATCAGCAGGGCGGAGTTGTGGCAATAGTAATAACGGTTGAGTCCCGCTTCACGTGCCGGGAAATCATCTTCCATGCCCTCGGGTACCCACTCCATGGTGGTGCCACCGATGACAAAGGCGAACTTTGGGAAGCGTTGAACATAGTCATGCAGTGTCTTCAACGAGCGAGAGTCACTAGTCCTGTCAAGCCATATACCTTCCTGAATGGCCGACTCGCTGCTGACCACAAATCGGGTGTTGGGCGAGAGAAGGGGTAGCGACAGGTTGATATTATTTTGTATGACTTGTTGGTCAAACTGATGGTCGAACTGTTCGTTCCAGGGGTCGCAGTTCTGCTGCACGACGACGACTTCGGTGTCGGTGCCTTGGTCTTCATAATGTTTGTAGACCTGTGTGCTGAGGATGATGGGGAGGAGAACCACAACTACTTCGCAACCGATATTAATAAGGAGCGGCTTGATCTCTCTCGACTTGAAATACTGAATAATATTGGCAATCAGTATGTTGACCAACAAAACCCAAAGCGTTCCGCCGGCCACGCCCGTGTATTCGTACCATTGTATCCATTCGTGGCTTGTGGAAAACACGTTGCCGAGGTTGAGCCAAGGCCATTTGGCGGCCCAAAGATAGGTGAGCATTTCAAATGCCATCCAATAGGGGATGAGGAAGAAATTGCCCATGGGGTTGTTGCAGACCGTCTTCTTCGTAAAGTGAAACACGATGAAGACGGTAGCCATAAACAGCGCGTTCAGCACCCATGCGGCGATGGCGGCGGGAGTGGCGTTCCAAACCCACCATGTGGTGGCCACATTCCAGACGAGGAAGGCAAGAAACGACAGCCAAAACAACTTGCCTCTCTCGCCTTTCGCGATGCGGTCCTCGAGCAACAGCAAGGGGACGAATCCGATAAATGCCAGCGGTGCGATGCCCCAGGTAGGCCAGGCTGCCGTGAGCAATCCTCCTGTCAACAAGGCCATGATGATGTTGTATGTCTTATGCCCTTTCGCTCCTCGTGATGATACGGAAGCTTGGCTTTTCTTTTTTCTCGTCATAGGATTCAGAAAATTTGCGCAAAAGTACGAAAAAATGATATCTCACAGCAACAACAAAAAAAGCCAGACATCGTCTGGCTTCTGTTTTACGTGGTACCGACGGGAATCGAACCAGTGACACGAGGATTTTCAGTCCTCTGCTCTACCAACTGAGCTACGGTACCTCCGTTTTTGCGCTGCAAAAGTACGACTTTTTTCTTTTGCGTCAAGGAAAAATCTTCAAAATCAACATTTTTTTTGCTTTTCAAATTCTTTCTTGTTGAAATTCAATGAGATGCAAAACGAGGGTTATAAAATAGGCAATAAAAACTTGCTCAAAGAGTTAAAAAATCGGATATTTGCACGCTCAAAAGAGCGCGCGTAAGATTTTACTTATGAGAAATGTATTGTTGAAAAGCATTATAATGTTGCTGCTTGCGGCTGGTCTCAGCATTGATGTGATGGCCCAAGCGGATGTCGATTCTCCTTATTCACTTTTTGGAGTGGGGCAGGTGAGAGACAAGTCGATGAATGCCAGGCTACAAGGTATGGGCGGAACGGCCAATGCCTTATACGGAGGAGGGATGATCAATGCCGAGAATCCGGCTTCCTATGCGAAGATTGACTCGCTGGCTTTCCTTTTCGATGCCGGTTTGTATTTCAAGTCATCGACGTTCAGCACTTCCAACCTGTCGGAGAAGTCGGCTAACGCTTCTTTCGACTATGTGTCGATGGCCTTTGGCGTGACACCTTGGTGGCGTATGGCCTTGGGTGTGCAGCCTTATAGTACCTCGGGCTATACCATGCTAGTCAAGTCAAATGTGTCTGAAGTGGGCAACATCGCCACACGTTTCAAAGGTGCGGGCGGTCTCAACCAGGCCTTCTTGGGCAATGCCTTCAAGATCGGGAAACACGTGGCTGTTGGAACCAACGTGCATTACGTGTTTGGCGACACCCAGACGGAGACCACCCTTTATTTCCCCGACTCGGCTTATTACATTGGAACCCGTCGCAGTGTCGACTTGATGGTGAGCTCGTTCATGTTTGATTATGGTGCGCTCTGCAACTTCGATGTTGCCAACGATATGCACTTGAGTCTTGGTTTGACCTATAATCAGAAGGTCAGACTCAAGGGCAAACAGACCCTTTTTGTTCGTTCTTTCGAGGAAGACATCGACACAGGAGTGGAGTTCGTCATCGACACGGTATCCAACCAAACCAATAGCACGAAGATCACCATGCCGCAAGGCTTTGGCGTTGGTGTCGCCCTTCAAAAGGACGACCGCTGGACCCTTGGCGCCGACTTCAACTGGATGCAATGGTCGAAGTTCGCCCGTGAAGGGGCGAGTGATGTGCTTCAGGACGCTTGGAGCGTGAGTGCCGGTGGCGAATTCATCCCGCGCCACACCTCCGTGACGGGCTATTTCTCGCGTGTTGCCTATCGCATTGGCGGCTTCTATGAGCGTGGCTTCATTTGCCTCCCCGGTAACGATGGTGGCGAGCATCATATTAATAAGGTGGGCTTCACTGCTGGCATGTCATTGCCGCTGCCCAAGACCCTCTCGAAGGTTAACCTTGCCCTTGAAGTCGGGCAGTATGGCACCCGCGATGCCGGCCTGATACAAGAACGTTATCTGAAGGTGAATGTGGGCGTTTCGGTGTATGAGCGTTGGTTTATGAAGCGTAAATACAAATGATTTTTCGCCGAAAAACATTTTGGAACGATATTTGAATATAGCGTAAACAAGTCAAACAATTAAAATAAGAAAGAGATGAAAACGAAAAGATTTTTGGTGATTGCCGTCATGATTGGAATGGCAATGAGTGTAAACGCCCAAGAGGCATCGGAGTCGAAGTATGGCGCCGATAGCGTCGCCTGCGTGACCAACCTCTCCATCTACGGAGAAGCTTACAAACAGTGGGAGTCGAACAAGTTCGCCCCCGAATCCATCAGCATGGAAATGGTCAAGGCTTGGAGAGAGGTGTTTCTCAACTGCCCCCGCGCAAGCCAGTTGATCTACACGAGAGGTGAAAAGATCATGGACTATTTCATCCGCACCAACCCGAAGGACAAGGACGCCTACATCGACACCATCTGCATGATGATGGACAACCGCGCCAAGTACTTCCCGGTTGATCCCAAGACGGGTGGCTCTCAAGTGGCCAACATCATGGGCCGTAAAGGTCTTCTCATCTACACTTATAATAAGAACCGTTATGAAGAGGCCTACAACGTCCTGAAAGATGCCGTCGCCATGGATCCCTCGCAGCTGCAGGGTGCCTACATCGACGCTTACTTCAAGGCCACCATCGATATGGTGAACAACGACAAGGCCGAGAAGATGACTGTCATCAATGTCTATCAGGAACTCAGTGAGGTGCTCGATAACAATATCGGTGCCCTGGCCGAAACGGAGGCCGAACTGGTCGCCGCCAAGGAAGACGCTGAAGCCTCAGGCGATGCCGACGCTGTGTCTGGCTTCGACAAGCAGATTGAGAAGAACGAGAAGAACATCAACATCAACAAGGGTGTGAAGAGCAACCTCGACAACCTGTTCCAGCCCTATGCCTCATGCGAAGACCTGATCAAGGTGTTCAGCGCCAAGATGAAGGAAACGCCCGACGACGTGGTGCTCCTCAAGCGCATCACCACCATCTTGGATAAGAAGGACTGCACCGATTCGAAGCTCTTCTTGGACGCTGCTGTCAGACTCAACGAACTGGAGCCCAGCCCGGAAGCTTCCTACAGCTTGGGTGTCAAGTTCTTCAAGGATAGAAAATGGAGCGATGCCGCCACCTTCTTTGAGCAGGCCACCAAGACCGACAACAACGACCGTAAGTATCGTGCCTATCGTAACCTGGGTATGTGCTACGAGAACATGGGCAGCCTGTCGCGTGCACGTGACATCTACAGAAGAGCCGCTCAAGTCGACCCGACCAACGGCGAGCCTTACCTCCTCATCGCCATGCTATATGCTGGCAGTGCCAAGCAGTTCAGCGGCGAAATCGAAAGCAAGGCCGTGTTCTGGGCTGCCGTCGACAAGTGCTTGAAGGCTAAAGCTATCGATCCTTCATGCGCCGACAAGGCCAATGGTCTGATCCGCGCCTACACCGCCGCCTTCCCGTCGATGGAAACCATCTTCTTCAACGACTACAGCGAAGGCCAGTCCTTCAACGTGGGTGGATGGATCGGCGAAACGACGACCATCAGAGCTAAGAAGTAATTGAAAAACATCCTGAAAATAGGAATCATACTCAACATCACAGCCTTCATGGCTGTGATGTTGTTTTCGTGTTCTAACCCCGATGCGCTGGTGCAAGCCATGGGGTCCGACGACACGCTGTCAGGCATCATCGCCGATAGCGTGGTTTTCTATCGTAGCGACTCGGGTATGGTCAGCATCGAACTACGTACACCCCGCATGGTCCGTATGGAGACGGAAGATGAAATCATGGAGTTTCCTTTGGGCTTCGACGTGTATATGTACGACAAACAGCAGAAGAAGACTGAATTGCATGCCGATTATGGAAAGAGCTATGGTAAGACCGGCTTGATTGAGGCACAAGGCAATGTGATCGTGAAGAACTTTGGCAGCGACGAGACTATGTATTCCGATAAGCTGTTTTGGTATCAGAACCTAAAGATGCTCTACACACGGTCGCATGTGAAAATCGTTACGCCCGACAAACAAATTGAGGCCGACAGTTTGGTTGCCAAGGAGGATTTCTCGGAATATACCATGTATTCGGGCAGCGCATTGCTCGACATTGATGAGGAGGAATGACCATGAATAGCTGGATTGTCGTTGCAGTTTCCCTGTTTTTCTCCGCCCTGTGCTCGGGTCTTGAGATTGCCTTCAATAGCATCAACCGCCTGCAGCTGGAGGTCGAGTTGACCAAGAATTCGTTTTCTGCCAAGCTGATCAGCCTGTTTTTTAAGAACCAGTCGCGTTTCATCACCTCGCTGCTGCTGGGCAACAACATCGCCCTTATCATCTATGGCATGAGCATGTCGCAACTGCTCGACGCACCCGTCAACCATTGGTTGCAGTACATTGCATTCGACAACGACTTCATGGTGCTGCTGGTGAAGACCATACTAGCCACCTTGTTGGTGCTGCTGGTGGGCGAGTTTCTGCCCAAGATGTTGTTCCGCATCAACCCCAATGCTATCCTGTCGTTTTTCGCTTTCCCGACCTTTGTTTGCTATTGTCTTTTCTATCCCTTGACCCTGTTGTATACAGGCATCTCGGAGTTTGTCATCCGTTACGTGTTACGTATGAAGGTCGACAGTCAGGAATACAAATTCAGCACCGTCGATTTGAACGACTATATTGCGGAATATGCCGACCAAGAGGAAGCCGACGAAGACATGCAGCAAGAAATACAACTTTTCCAGAATGTCATGGAATTCCGCTCAGTGAAGTTGCGCGAGTGTATGGGCCCACGCAATGAGATTGAGTCGGTGAAGCTGACCGATTCGCTGGAGACTGTGAAAGCCCGTTTCGAAGAAACCAAACACTCCAAACTGATCGTGATTGGCGAGAGTATCGACGACATAGTGGGCTATGTGCATCTCAACGATGTGGTACGCGCCATTGCGGGCCACAAAGAGGTGACCCTGTCGGACTTGGTCCGTCGTATCGATTTCTTCCCCGAGACCTATACGGCCGACCGTTTGCTGAAGCATTTCATCCAGAAGCGACAAGGCGTGGCCGCAGTCGTTGACGAGTTTGGCGGTACAGCCGGCATCGTCACCATGGAGGATGTGGTAGAGGAGATTTTTGGCGAGATTGATGACGAGTATGACGTGGAAGAGGAAAAGGAGGAGGTCATTGACGACAACACTTTTGTCTTCTCTGCCCGACTTGAAATAGATTATCTCAACGACACCTATAAACTCGACTTGCCCGTTTCCGACGATTATGAGACACTGGCGGGCATGATTTTGCATTATTGTGAGAGCATTCCCGAACAAGATCAGGTGCTCGAAATAGGCCAATATCGTATCAAAATCCTCAAAGCATCCAATATGAAATTGGACGAAGTTGAATTAAAAGTCGTTAGTAAATAATTGAATACCAATTTATTACATTGGTTCAAACTGTGCTTTTTAGGGTTTTTTGAAAGAAAAATCAAACATTTATCCCTGCGCGTCGAAATCTTTACTAAATTTGCACGCTCAAAAAATGAAGTTTAATAGTTAATAGATCAATAGAATTATGGCAGCAATTGAAAAAATCAGAAGACACTCCGGATTGTTAATTGCAATCATCGGTCTCGCATTGTTAGCGTTTGTCTTACAAGACCTTTTCCAGAGTCAGGGAAGAAGCACTGGTCCCACTGTTGCAGTGGTTGACGGCGACAAGATCCCGGTGAGAGACTATGAGCAATTGAAGGAAAAGAATCTTGAAAGCAGAAGGTCTTCAAGCAACACCAACAACCTCTCTTCCGCTGAAACCTACAGCATCTACAACAACACCTTGGAACAGATGATCAAGGACAACCTCATGGGCAAGGAATATGAAGCCGCTGGTATCGGCGTCACCTCTGAGGAACTGCTCGACCAGATGACTGGCGACAACCCGCACCCTTGGATCGTCCAGAGCTTTGGCGACGGCAATGGCAACTTCGACAGAGAGCGCGTGAACGAGTATCTCCAGAACCTGAATAATCTCCCCGCCGAGTACTACGATCGTTGGATCGAATTTGAAAGAGAATTGAAGGCCAACCGTTTGGAGACCAAGTTCGACAACCTGGTGAAGGCTTCCTATTTCCTTCCTACCGCTTTGGCTGAGAAATACTACGAAATCAAGAATAGAAAGGCATCGGCTGACGTCATCGCTCTGCGTTATACCACGATTCCCGATTCAACGGTGGTGGTCACGGATGCCGACAACAAGGCTTTCTACGAAGAGAACAAATACCGTTATGAGACTGACGAGCGCCGCGACATCGAGTATGTGGTGTTCGATATCAAACCGTCGTTGGAAGACCGTCAGGAAGCCCTGAAATATGTGGAGGACATGAGAAACGACTTCTTAGCCACTGATAACGTGATCAACTTCGTCAACGCCAACTCAGATCAGCGTTACGACAGCACTTGGGTGGGCAAGAACGATGTCTCTGAATCCGTCCAAAAGGCCGTCTTCGAGAATGGCAATGGCGTGGGTTATGTGTATGGCCCTTACGAGAGCGAGGGTGCTTTCAACCTGGTTCGTATCGTTGATATGCAGAACCGCCCCGACTCCCTGATGGCCAGCCATATCTTGATCCCCTTCAAGGGCGCTTACAACAGCCAAGACACCATCAGCAAGGAAGCCGCCGAGGCTAAAGCCAACGAATTGCTGGCCCAGCTGAAGAGCGACGCCAAGAACGAAGAACTGTTTGCCGAGCTGGCCAAAGCCAACTCGACCGACCCGGGTTCGAAAGACAAGGGCGGCGACCTCGGCTGGTTCACCGATGGTCAGATGGTCCCCACTTTCAACGATTTTGTGGTGAACAACCCCGTCGGCACCATGGGTGTTGTTGAGTCCCCCTATGGTTACCATATCATTAAGGTGACCGACAAGACCCAACCTCAGCCCAAAGCCCGTCTGGCTTACCTGACCCACGAAATTATCTCCAGCACCAAGACCTATCAGTCTATCTATGCTGAAGCCAATAAGTTCGTCACCGAGAACAGAACCTATGACCAATTCAACAAGGCCATCGAAGAACAGGGTCTCACCAAGCGCAGCATGCCTAAGATGAGCAAGTCGACCTACCAGATCGCTGGTATCGACAACCCGCGCGAAATCGTTCGTTGGGCTTTCGACGAGAAGACCAAGAAGGGTGATGTTTCTGAAAAGATCTTCGAACTTGACAACATGCTGGTTGTGGCTGCTCTGACGGGTGTGATCCACGAAGGTTATGCTCCTATGGACGCTGTCATTGAACAGGCCAAGTACCAGATCCTCAACAAGAAGAAAGGCGAGCTGGCCGTTGAGAAGCTGAAGGCTTGTGGTAACGATGTGACTAGAATGGTCAATGAATTGGGTGCCGAGTCCACCTCGGTCTCCGATATCACTCTCGATTCCCGCGTGCTGAGCAACTTTGGTGTCGAAGCCGACATCATCGGTACCCTGCTCGGTATGAAGGAAGGTGAAGAGGTTGGTCCTGTCGCCGGCAACAGCAGCGCTTTCATCATCAAGAACGTGAAGTTCAACCAGCCTGCTCCTCTTACCGACTACTCTGACATCATCAGAGAGAAGACCAGCCAGTTCACCAATAAGGTCGGTGGCGGCGCTGTGTACAATGCCATCAGAAACCAGGCTAAGATCAAAGACAACAGAACTGAGATTTTCTAATCTAAACAGTACAGCGTTGTTTCCATAATATGAGGTGCGTCGGTTTCTTCGACGCACCTTTTTTTCGCTTCAGTATACTAACCAGTAGGATTTATCGTTTTATCTTCGACGAATTAATACAACAAAGCATATGAAAAAACTTACTTTTTTGATTGTTGCAGCTGTGGCTTTTGCCTTTGTCGGCTGCCGTAAACCCGTTACGGTTTCCTTCTCTACCACAACACAGGAGATGGATGCCCAAGGGGGTAGTTTTGAAGTGGTACTGACGTCAAACGGAGAGTGGAGCATCAGCGAGACCTCCGATTGGATTACCGTCGACCCGCATTCGGGCAATGGAGGCGCAACGTTGACCGTCAATGTGGAGAATTATATGGGTGCTGAAGCCCGCCAGGGAATCATTAAGGCCACGACGAAGGACAATAGTGCCGAGTTGACCGTGACCCAACGTGCACCGATGTATTATGTCGTTGTCAATCCGACCTCAATTGCTTGTGGCCCTGAAGGAGGTGAATATAGCGTTCAGGTGACTTCAAATATCGAGTGGGAAGTCACAGCACCTCAATGGATAAACTGCTCGGTAACGACTGGGGTTAATAACGAGGTGGTTACCTTGAGCATCAGTCCTATTGCAGGTGAAATGGCCACTACGCGCGAGGGTGATGTGGTTATTGGCAATGCTGCCATGGCTACGGCTACAGTTCATGTCGTGCAGACCATTAATCCTGTGTTAGGTATTACGGTCACGCCCAACATCATTGGCTTTGAGTGCACGGGCGAAACTAAAACGGCGCTTGTTTCTACGGAAGACAGTTGGACTGCCTCTACCGAAGCCGATTGGGTTACGCTGAGCATCACCGAAGGTACTGGCGACGCTACCGTTAGCGTGACTGTGGGCGAGAATCCCGTTTATGTAGATCGTCAAGCCTTGGTTGTCTTTACCACGGCAGGAGATGCTCAAGCTATGCTTACCATCAAGCAAGAAGCCTCTCCCGACCCGCATTTCCTTGAAGTCGATCCGCATTCTTTCCAGTTTGGGAAAGAAGGTGGTCAGCAGACCATTAATGTCGGCTGTGATACGGATTGGGTGTTCGAAATCAACGAAGAATGGCTGTCGGTTTCACCGCAAACGGGTTCGGGTAACGCAACGGTTACGATTACAGCACTCCCCAATACCGTGATGGAACCACGTGAGGCCCACTTCAAGTTGAAGTCAAACGGTTTGGTCGAAGTGCTGTCAGCCACTCAGGAAGCGGGTGACGAACAGGTTTGGGTTGAGCTCTCACCCGACACCCTTTACGTTGCCTATACAGGTACCACAAGCGCAGCCATCGAGGTGACTTCCAATTCGTCATGGATGTTGGCGGCATCGGATTGGATTTCCAATGTCCCCACGCAAGCGATGCAAGGCAACGCAACGGTTTATCTTATCGTCGACCAGAATTCAAGCGAAGAGCCTAGAATTGGCTTCGTTAGTGCTTCTCATAACGGACAAGTGATGGATGAGATCGTTGTGGTCCAGGAAGGCAAGCCCGATCTGCTTGAGACCGACATTACCGAAATGGACGTCAGACCCGAAGGCGCTGATTTCACTTTCCACGTGACTTCTAACCAAAACTGGCTGGTGGTCACTGATGTGGATTGGATGAGCTGTTCGCCTACCTCTGGCTTTGGCTCAAAGGATGTGACGGTGACAGTTCAGCCTTTAGTAGGACCAAGGCCTCGTACAGGCGTGATTCGCGTCAAAGCGGAATCAGGAAAGACCGTGTCTATAACGGTCACGCAAAATCCTTAATAAACTAAAAAGAAAGAGGGGAGCGACGCTCCCCTCTTTCTTTTTGATGGTACGTGGATTCTACTTAGAAACCCATCCCGAACCAATACCAGAACTTGTTTTCCATTTCCTTCCAGGCTTGGCGTGTTGAAGCGGCAAAGTCGGAGGTATATTGGTTGAGGAGTTCAGTGGCGTCTTTGGTCTTGCCTTCGGCGATTAAGGCTTTGGCTCTGCCTTCGACAGCGGGAATCTCGTCGAATGCCTTTTGCTCGAAACGGTTGGCGGTTCCAAGCAGGGTTTCCTTTGTGCGGCCCCATTGCACGGTGGCCAACTTGTTGGCCTTGCGGTAGTGCCAAATCCATGCCTCGTCGCGATAACGCAGTTGGCCGCATTTGTCGAAGCCTTCGGGCAGGGTGGTGGAGCCTGAGAAGATGGGGATGCGTGGGCTTTGTCCCGGATTGTCGCAGGCCATCCAGCAAATGGCACCGATTTCGTCGGGCATCCAGCTGCGGCATTGGATGATGTGGTGGTAGCTGCTCCATGCTACGGCAACGGTGCGTTGGAAGTTGATGGTTCCAGGAGCGAGGTAGTTAATGGTGTTCATCATCGCGCTGCCCACCCATGGGTTGGCAATGGGGCTGATGATGGTGTCTTCAACCACACCGTCGTCGGTGCGTTTCTTGGCAACCATCTTCACGTTGCGGGTCATGTCCATGTCGGTACCTTCGTAGGTGCTGCGGAAGAGTTCCATAACCTTGCGCACATCGACGTTCTCGTCGGGTTTCACGGAGAAAGGCAGTTCGGGCATGTCACGGTTGAGGTTCAGCGAGGGAGCCAGCTGGCTGAGGATGAAGAACTCGCGGTCGCTGTAGTTCTTGCCACCGCCATAGGAGGAACGGAAAGCCTTCCAGAAGACGAAGTCGCCCTTGCCGTCCCAAAGGCCATATTTCTTTGCTACGGCCTCGCAGTTGTCGGAGCAATAAAAGTCCTTGCTCTTGCGCTCCAGCTTGCCAATGCGGGCGATATTGGCTGAAACACCCACCTCATCGTCGGGGATGCGCTTGGCCGCCCACACGCCGCCGATTTTGTCGGGACCTTCGCCGAGGATTTCCATCTGCCACACTTCGTTCTTGTCGGCGATGGTGATGCACTCGCCTCCATCGCCATAGCCGTATTCCTTCACCAGTTTACCGATGAGTTGGATGGCATCGCGGGCATTGTCGCAGCGCATGAGGGCCACGCGCTCCAGTTCCTCGATCATGAACATGCCTTTGTTGTTGACCAAGGTGTCGGGACCAGAGAAAGTGGTCTCGCCGATGGCCAGTTGTTTTTCGTTGAGACAGGGATAGGCGGTGTTGAGGTAGGCATAGGTGTGCTCCACTTGGGGGATTTCGCCAGCGAGTTCCACTTTGCGGTTGTCGAAGGGATCTTCGGTGTGCATGGTGCCTTTATAGACCTTGTGCATCTCACCTTTTTCGTGGTCGGCGGCGGCTTCCCAGCGCATCCATGTGCGGTAGCGGCCATCGCAGGTATGGGAGGTGATGACGGAGCCGTCGGTGGAGGCTTTCTTGCCCACCATAATGCTGGTGCAGTTGGCGCCGACGCGTTGTTCGTTTTCGTCTTGTGCCATCGTGTTCAGGCCGATGAGCAGAAGAGCGGATAGGAGTAATGATTTGAATTTAAGCATATTGAATGTGTTTGTGTTTGTATTCAAGAAACCGGCCCTTCGACCCTTCGAGGGGCCTCAGGGATCGCAGGCTCAGGGACCTTAGTCCGTCATAATGATTTGGGAGTCCAAAAATAGGAAAGAAAATGGTTCGTCGGGGCTTTTTTTCAGTTTATTTTTGAAATGATGCTGTGAGAATCGAATTATTCTCTATTTTTGTATGCAGTAATCACCTTAAAACTAAGCATTATGAGAAAATTAGTATTACTCTTTGGGCTTATAGCCGTTTCAATTGGAGCTTTGGCTCAAAACAAGGGAGATATGTACGTTTTGACATCTATCCATGCCTCGTTGGGTAAGTTCTCATCATACGAGATTTATAACAATCAAACGACGCAATTGTCACAACAGCCAATGAATACCGAATTCGGTTTAGGAATCGGTTTTGGCTATTTCGTGACGGATGGTTTTCGTCTCGAACTCGCTGTCTCTGGCTATTCAATTCAATCTCCTCGTGAGAAAGTGTCTACAGTTTGGTTGAATAACATTAACAGAGGCATTACGCTCAGCCCGAATGTTTCATATTATTTCCAGCTTGCTGACCGATTCTACTATACCCCTGAGGTCGGTGTCAGTTTCGAGCTTGGGAAATACACGCATGAAGAATCGAGTTATCAATCGTCATCATATCCTTATAGAGGCTTTTATTTGTATGCCAATTTGTTGGCTTTCCAATTTAAGGTAACCCCAAGATTCTCGATGGGTGTGGTCGCTGGAGATTTACAATATGGTAGTCTGAAGTATTATTATACGGGCGAGCCATTCTATGAAAGCGAATCACTTGGATTCAGGTGGAATAGTGGCTCAATTGCAGCGTATTTCTATTTCTAATTTATTCCCAGAACAATTCCTCGGCCACGCCGTCGGCGAAGAGCATCTGTTGGTCGGTGAGGTAGAGGAATTCTCGTGTTTGTGAGAGCCTGCCTTGGGCAATCAAAGGTTGGGCATGTTGTTCGCAATAGGTGGAGAAACGTTCACCCATCTCGCGTTTGAGCCATTTCAGGTCGATGCCCCAATGGGTCCGCAGGCGCAGCATGACGTATTCGTCGTATTGCTGCTCCAGAGAGAGGATTTCTTTTTCGTAAAAGGGCCCTTCGACAGGCTCAGGGACCCTGACGCAATAGCGTTCAACGCTGGAAACATTCCATTGCCGAGAAGTGCCATCGAAGGAATGTGCCGAAGGTCCGAAGCCTAAGTATGGTGTCCCGAACCAATAGCTCGCGTTATGCTTCGAATGCATCCCACGACGGCAAAAGTTGGAAATCTCATAATGCAAATAACCGTTTTCGGCGGCGCGCTGGCATAGGATTTCATAATCGCGCAAGGCATCCTCCTCGTTGACGGGCTGCACCTTGCCCAATTCGATTTGTTTGGTTAAAATGGCATTGGGTTCCAAAGTAAGTGCGTAGGCCGAGAGGTGGGGGAGGTCCAATGCGAAAAAGAGGTCAAGGTTGCGGTTCCATTGCTCTGCGTTTGAGGTGGGCAGACCATAAATCAAATCAATGCTGATATCACTGAAGCCCGCTTGTTTGGCCCAATCGATACATTGTCGGGCATGTTGTGAGTCATGGCGACGGCTCAGATACTTCAAGTCATTGTCGAAAAAGCTTTGAATGCCGATGCTGAGCCTGTTGACTCCAAGCTGTCGCAAACCTTCGAGGTATGCCAACGACAGCGTGTCGGGATTGGCTTCAAGGGTGATTTCAGCGTTTTCGGCGACGGGATACGTCTCCTTAATAAGTTGTAGCAGCTCGCCGATTTCCTTTATGGATAGTAAGGAAGGCGTGCCACCGCCGAAATAGATGGTGTTGATGGGAGGGGTGTGATGGCTCTGCAAAAGCGAAGGAGATTGCGGGTCAAGCCCGCAATGACTCCTTTGCTTTAAGTAATCCTTTCGTTCTTCAATCTCCGCTTTCAAAGCCTCCAAGAAGCGATCTTTCAGCTTTAAGGAAGGCAGCGAATAGAACCCGCAATAGGCGCATTTCGAGTTGCAGAAAGGAATATGGATGTAGATGCCAGCCATCTTACTTTTCAATGACCAATTTCACGGTCTTTTCTCCTTCAGTGGTCTTGATGCGGATAAAATAGATGCCATTTTGCAGGTGGCCGATGTCGATTGTCTCAAAGTTTTCGTTGATGTTCATCACGCTTTGGCCCATGATATTGAACACTTCTACTTGACTAAGGCCTACGCCTTCGACGTGAAGTATGTTCTTGGCAGGGTTCGGATAGACCTTGGCTTCCTTGCTGTATTCTGGGACGGCATCAGGAATCACCTCTATCGAAAGTGGGGCGCAGGCCGACTCACAGTTATCGTCGAACACAGCGATGACGACGTATTCGTATGTTTGGAAGAACTCAACTTCGAAATCCATATATTCCGGCGTTTCCAAGAATTCTTGCAAGAGCTCGCCATTCTTCTGGATGAGGTAGCCTAACAGGTTGCCTGTTGAGCCAGGTTCGGGTTCGGTCCAGTGCAGATACACTTGTGATACGTCACCGCCGGTTTCTGCCTCCAAATCGCGGACAGGATTGCAGCTGACGACCACCTCTTCTTCGCGAATCCAGCCCATGCGGTCGTTGCTACCTTTGTAAGTGCCAAAGACTAGATTTTCAACAGGTTGATTCAAGGCATAAGCGGTCACATAAACAGGGTCATCGGGAGAGAAGTTCTGGACATAGGTCAAGGTGACAATCTCAAGGTTGCCATCACCGTCGATGTCGCCGAAATTGGCACCGTTCATATAGGAAAGGCCTTGCGGGCGCAATGGGAAGCCTTCGGTCACCTCGGTGCCGTCCATCTCCCAAGCGCGGATGTAGCCTTGTTCGCCATCCATCAGGTTGAAGTCGGTGATGATTTCGTTTTCGCCGTCGCCATCGATGTCGGCTACGGAAATGAAACCTTCGACTCCGGAAGTCAAGTTAAGCGGAAATCCAGGAGCTATGTTGCCGCTCATATCGTATTGGTAGAACACGTTGCCTTCGCCAGAGACGCCCATAAAGATGGCATATTGGTCACCGTTTTTGACCACCGTCGGGGCGGAATAAGTCCAATAGGAGACGGGTTTAGGCCATCCAGACAGGTACTCACCCGTGTGGGCATCGCGCACATAATGGTTTGGGTTGTCGCCATGACAGGCGCCAACGATGCTCCAGTTGCCATCGCCTTCGAAGTCAACAACGAGCGGCGATTGATAGGAGTATTTGTAGGCTTCTTCGCTGTCCACCCTATATATCTCTTCGCCAGTATGACTGACGCAATACAAAGCGGTGGTTGTTGAAACAAACATCTCAAGGGAACCGTCACCGTCGATGTCGGCCAAGGTGGGAGTGAAAGCAGGTGTAGAAGGCAACTCAAAGGGGAAGCCTTCGATTTCTTCGCCTTGCAGGTTCCATGCATGGATGCCAGCTGAGATACTGGCCGAGGCCTTTCCTCGACCGCAGAAGATGATCTCCAATTCACTGTCGTTGTTGAGGTCGGCCAAGACGGGAGCGCAGATGAGTGGGTTGTTATTGGTGACCGTAGCCATCAAAATATTGCCCGAAGCATCGAAGACGTTGATGCCGCCACGGGCGTTGCCATAGGCAGTAAGGGATACGATTTCAAGTGTTCCGTCTTTGTTGATGTCGCCAACAGCGGCAGGATACTGGGCCATGCCTCCCACCAAAGGTTGTGTCCAAAGCACGTTGCCTTGTCCGTCGATGACGTTGATTTCCTCGTTGTGGCATAGGATGATCTCATCGGCACCGTCATTGTTGAGGTCAGCTAGTGCTAGACCACGCATGGGTTTGTAGGTGGTGTTGGAACTGAAGCTCAGCGGGAAGCCGGACATGGGTGTCAAGCCGTCGCGGCTTGCTGGAGGTAGTTGGGTAAGTATGCTTTCGGTTTTGATGATACCGTCTGTGCCAATGAAAGCCCGCGTGGCAGGTTGCTGAGCAACCAAGCCTAATGAAAAGGAGAAGAGGGCAAGCAATAGTAGTGTCTTTTTCATAGTCGTTTGTTTTAGTCAATGAAAAAGGCCGTGCCTTTTGCCGGTATTACCAGCGAATGACACGGCCATTATGGTTTTTACAGTCGAGGATTATTTATCCTTCTTGCAGCAGCAAAGACCTTTGTAGGCCAAGCCTGCCAGACCGGCACCGACGAGCGGGGCCACGATGAAGAGCCAGAGGTGGCTGAGGGCAGAACCGCCAGCGAAGATGGCTTGTGAGATGGAACGGGCAGGGTTGACGGAGGTGTTGGTCAACGGGATGCTGATGAGGTGGATGAGCACCAAGGTCAGACCGATGGCCAGACCGCCGAACTTACCGTTGGCGTGGCAACCGTCGGTGACACCGAGGATCACCATCAGGAACACGAAGGTCAGCACGCATTCAGTGATGAAGGCGCCACAAGCATTGATGTTCCAGTAGTTTTCGCCACAAGCGGCGAGGTCAGCGCCAAAGTCGTTGGCAGCGAAGTTGCCAGGGTTGATGTCGCCACATTTCACAATGGCATAGATGACTGCAGCGGCAGCGATGCCACCGATGATCTGTGCAGCCCAGTAAATCAGCATGTCTTTGAAGCTCATGCGACCATTGGCCCACACGCCAAAGCTGACGGCAGGATTCAGGTGGGCACCCGAGATGTGACCGACGCCATAGGCCATGGCCACCACGGTGAGACCGAAGGCGATAGCAACGCCCAGGAAACCGACTGCTCTGCCGGCGAAGATTGCAGTACCGCAACCGCCGAAAACAAGAACGAACGTGCCGAGAAGTTCGGCGAAGAATTTGTTACAAGTCTTCATAACTTTTTGGTTTTTAGTTAATTATTAGGTTTAATGATTTGGTTTTCATCCTATTGCTCCTCCGAATATGGTTCTTTGGAACACTGCAAATGTACAAAATAATCATCGCAATGCAATTTTTTCGCCTTATTTTTTAGAAAACGTGAAACAGCCTATGCCTTATGGCATTACCGTGTAATCTTTATTGGTCAGGCTCTCGGCATAGCGCTGTAAGACGGCTTTGAGATAGTCCAACTCTTCCTTTTTCGGTGTTTGACCGATGCTTTTCATTATGTTTTTCGTGTCGAAATAGAAAGTCGAGGAGTCGGTGATGCATTGGTACATCTGGTTGATGCAGTTGAATGCGATGGGATGGCGTTGGGGCTCATTGAACACGTCGCGACCGAAAGCGAAGTATGGGCTGGTGTTTCCGACCAGACCTAATATGGTGGGCATGATGTCGAGTTGCTGTACGGTCGCGCTGTCGATGCCACGCAGGGTGGAGTCGGGCGTGTAGATGAATTCGATGATGGAAGAATGCCCTTTCATGGTGTAGGAATGCGGGTCGTAGCATAGTGGGGCCACGTGGTCGGCGACGAAGACGAAGATGGTGTTGCTGAACCAAGGTGCGGTTTTGACACGCTCGAAGAACTTGCGTAGCGAGAGGTCGGTGTAGGCCACCACGCGTTGCTCCTGTGTATGCCCTTGCGGCACAATGTCGACATAGTCGGGCGGCACGCGGTAGGGATGATGTGAAGTCAGGTTGAAGACCGAGGCAAAGAAAGGCTCTTGCATCTTGTCGATTTCATCGGCCATAAACTGGTAGAAAGGCATGTCGTAAACGCCCCAGAAAGGCTCAATCGTGCTGTCGTTGACGTGATAGACAGCCTCAAATTCGTCACGGCAATAGCAATGCTGCACCCCAAAACGCTGCGAGATTTCCTCAAAGCCCATGGAGTTGCGTTCGCTTCCGCTAAAAAACGAGGTCTGATAGCCTTGTTTGGCCAATAGCTCTGGCATGGCTTCGAAGTCGGCAAACAACTCCGGCATAGTGGCAAACGAAGTCTTAAACGACGGTATTGAGGCAAGGATGGCAGGGACCGACTCGATGGACTTCATCCCGTTGGCGTAGGCGTTCACAAAAGTGTAGCCTTCTCGCATTAGCGAGTCAAGGAAAGGTGTGCATCCCTTTTCGTTGGGATAAAGCCCGGGGTTGAGAAATTTGGAGTGCTCCTTACTGAAACTCTCCATGATGAAGACCAGCACATTGCGATGTCCTAAATCGTAACGGCAGCTGTCGATATGATGTATGGGGGAATAGACCTGTTCGATCTGATCTGGACTGAAATAATTCACTTGATCATATTCTGTGGCTTTGTCCAAGGAACGCATAAAGCAATAGGGATTGCTGAGTGTGAGCCAAGCCTTTTCGGGGGAATAGGCCGCCGCTTGTTCCATTCTTACCCACGGTCGAGTGGGGTTGAAGGTGCCTCGCATACCGCAGGCGCATAACAAGGCGATGACTACGGCGGCGATGCTATTGTAAAGATAATAGCGCCGGTTGTTGGTGATTTTGGTGGGGTTGTATTTGATAAGCTTCCATGCCAAGATAAGGAGCGCAATGATGATCCCACTGATGATGATCAAGGTCAGGTTGCGTTGGATGAAGTCGAAAATGATGGGTAGGTTGTTGGAGTTGCTTGAGAAATGGGTGTCCTCGAGGGTGAGGCGTTTCATCGTATGGGCGAAGTAGACGACATCAGCGCTGTTGAGTAGGATGAGGGCGATATTGGTGATCAGGAAGACGACGCTGAGTATGACCTGGTACCATCTGTGTTCGCGGAAGCGGAAGGGGAGGATGGAAAGAAGGATGAATAGGCCGTTAGCCCATAGGATGGACATGGTGTCGAAGAGCAAGCTCCCTTTTGCGACGTCGAGAAACTCATGGATGTTATTGAAAGGGCCGAACAAAGGCTTGTCGATCACATAAAAGGCCACTTTGAGGAGTCCCATGACGAGAAAAACGGAAAACAACCTTAGGAGCAGTGTCGTTATGTCGTTTCTCGTCAGGCGTTTCCAAAAGGTGTCGTGGTTGTGTTGCGTGTCGTTTTGCATCGTTTGATGATGTGGGTTGGGGTGCAAAAATAGGAAGAATCCCTGATTTGGCGAAACGGCGCTTTTGTGAAAGCGAGTTAAGCGATGACTAAACTGAAGGATGGTATTTTTTAAGATGCTGATATTGTGATTATTATATATGATATGAAAAAAAGTTGTTAAAAAACGTCCTTCGTAAGGAAAAAGGTTGTATTTTTGCAGCCACAAACGATGCTTCCGTAGCTCAGTTGGTAGAGCACCTGACTCTTAATCAGGGTGTCCAGGGTTCGACCCCCTGCGGGAGTACGAAAAGAAAGCTGCTCAAGCAGCTTTCTTTTTTTGTATATCATCAAATTACCCTTTCAGTAACCACTTTCCATTCGCCTGGCTGTAAATCTCCCAATGCGATGTTGCCAATCTGTATTCTGATGAGTCGCAGTGTGGGGAAGCCTACGGCCGCCGTCATGTGCCGCATTTGGCGATTCTTGCCCTCGATGAGGGTGAGACGCACCCAGCTGGTGGGAATGGCGGCACGATAGCGGATGGGTGGCACCCTTTCCCATAGCCACTCTGGCGCCTCCACCATTTCGGCCTTGCATGGCCGGGTGTGGTACCCTTTGATGACTACGCCCTTGGCCAACTGTCGTACGGCCTCTGGGGTGATTTGCCCGTCAACCTGAGCCAGATAGGTGCGTGGATGCTCAAACTTGGGATCCAACAGTTTCTTGATAAGCTTCCCGTCGTCGGTGAGTAGTAAGGCGCCTTCGCTGTCGTGGTCCAACCGTCCGGCGGCATATACCCCCGCAGGGAGTCCGAACTCGTCGAGGGCGCGATGCCCCGCTTCGGGTGTGAATTGACTCAATACTCCGTATGGCTTGTTGAATAGAATGACCATAGCTTTGCTGTTATAGGGTGACGAAACCTTCCGTGGCGAAGGTCTCCAGCTTTCCGTTTTCGTTGATGAAGATATAATAGGCCTCCACGCCATCCATGCTTTCGATGAGCGGCAACGACTGCTCCAACCCCATCACCATGCAAATGGAGGCTAAAGCGTCGGCCCAGGTGGCATTGTCGGCCGTCACGGTGACACTCAGCACGTGGTGCTCTACAGGACAACCCGTTTTCGGGTTGATGCAGTGTGAGTATCGCTTTCCGTCGCGCTCCACGTATTTTCGGGTGCTGCCCGAGGTGACCACGCCCTTGTCGCGCACGGCAATACGGGTCTGGACCACCTGCTCCGACTTCTCATTGTCAGCGGGCTTTTCTATGCCTACAATCCAAGGCTGGCCATTAGGCTTGCCTCCTTTGGTCATGATTTCGCCTCCTGTGTCGACCAGATAGTTTACCACGCCTTGGCTTTCCAAAAACGAAGCAATCAGGTCGGAGGTATAGCCTTGCGCTATGGCGTTGAAGTCCAGGGTTATGGCAGGATTGTCTTTGATGACATGTCCGTTTTCAATTCTTACTTTCCGATAATCAACCAAGGTGCGTAGGCTGTCGATGAGCTGTGGCGTGAGTGTATCGCCGTTTTTGTAGCTGAAGCCCCAAGCGGCCACGATGGGTGAGATGGTGGGGTCGAAATAACCGTCGGAAAGTCGAGCCGCCTCCTGTGCGATCCTGAAATTGTCGATGAAGATGGAGTCCAGCACTACTTCTTCGTTGCGATTCACTTTCGAGATGATGGAGTTTTCGACCCAAAGGTTGACCGACATGTCGACGGCATGGAAAATGGAGTCGATCTCGTGTTGGAAGTTACGGTTTTGCGTGTCGAAGTAGGTGATGGCATAGTAAGAGCCTTGGGCCAGACCTTCAAGGACAATCTTTTTGGGCTGTTGCCTGCACGCGGCAACTCCGATGGCGAGGATGAGCAGGATGGCGAGTCTTTTCATAGGCTTACATGGTGAATGTCGCGCTCCATTTGAAGGCGAAGTTGTTCCAAACGTTATCGAAGCTATAGGGTCCGTAACGGTAGAAGGCGCCCAACCCGACTTTGACAAGCGGCAGGTTGAGTAGCCCTTTCACGACGAAACCGCTCTCATAATAGCCTTTCTCCATGGTCTTGAAGTTCTTGTCGGGATAAGCTCGTGCCCGAGGCATGTCGCCCCAGCCCAGATTGGTGATGAGTACCAACTCGGGCTTGAACCATTCCGAATCCGTCTTCCACAGCATGCCGCTGAAGTTATGGCTTAGGTAAAGCGCCACAAAACGGTCGCAGAAGAACTCGTCGAGGCGCATGGTGCCAAAGCTACCCGGGGAATACAGGCCAAAACGGTCATAAGAGCCTAAGATGTTGAAAGTCTCCATTACGGGACAACCTTCGGTGGCATAGCCCGCTTGCAGTATGATCTTCGACACTCCCATATAAGGCGTATAGAAGTTTTTTGACACCTCAAATTTGAAGCGGTCGTATTCATAATGGCTCCCAAGATAGGGGAAGGCATGCATGTAGGACAGCCAGACGACGGGGTAGGTGGTGCCCAGCGACTGAAGACCGTTTATGGTGCTGAGGAACTTTTCCTTGTAAGCGAAACGTAGCTTGACCTCTGCTTGCGTGAAGCGTGCCTCGGTCAACGAGTCGGAAGGGAGGTGGAAGAACTGGGCGTTGTAGTTCCTATGGCTTGTGTTGAGGTTGACGAAGACTTTGAAATGCCTTGCAAAACGGGTGGCAAAGTTTAGGTCTAAACGCGTTCCACGGGCATGGATGTTCTCGTAGATGGAGTATTTGTAGTCTGACTCTGAAAGCAGGGAATAGCGTTCCTGTAGGCCACCGAATTCGCCGATGGGATGCGATCTTCGACCATAATACACTCCAAGTTCCATCTGCCGCTGCCTGTTGAGGTACATATTGGCCCCTGCACCGAAGTCCAATCGCTTTAGTCGGGTCCAATAGCCGAAATAGCTGCTGAAACTGATGAAGCGCGAAAAGCGGTCGTTGGTGGAGGCGCCCAGACCGAAGAATAAGCCGCGTTGTCCGGAGATGTTTATCATGTTGCCGAGGTTGAGGTCGATGGGCCCCAGGGGGACAGCGGATTGGTTGACCAGTTTCTCAGTCCAGACCAAGGCCTTGTCGATTAGGTCGTTGCCGCGTGTGAGCGAGTCAACGAAAGCGTAGGTGGCACGTATCCTGTCGCTGAGCGTGTCGATGCGTCGCCCAGCCCAGAAATCCTCGTCACGGAAGGCGGCCTCAGGGTCCACCAAGATCTCGATATCGGAAAACTGTTTCTTGCTGACTTCGGGGTTGATGGTGATGTCGGTCAGATAGCTCTTGCCGATGGCCACCATGGGGAAGGCGATGCCGTCGATGTCGACGACCATGCTCGGGAATTTGAGATTGGTGTTCAGCTGTTTTGGGAACCATTGGCCTTCCACTTTCTGATACAGCTGTTGTATGCTGGCGGTGAAGAGCCCTTCCTGCTTGTCGGGTTCGGCCTTCACGCTTTGCAAGGCCCAGCCGTCGCTGTTGACGGTCATGCTGCCCCGCAGCCCGTTGAAGTTGCTGCCCTTAAACGGATGGAAGGAGATGACGTAGAGCGAGTCGCCCTGTCCGATGGGGTTGACGGATTCGAGCGTGAAGAAATAGTGGTTCTTGCTGCCCCTGCTGATGGGGTTGACATAATCAGTGCCAGTGACGTTGATGGTCTCCTCGTAGAAGCTGATGCTCTGCATACTGTTGACCAAATATATGAAAGTGGGTTCTTTCATTCCTGCGATTTTGGTTCCAAGCACGTTCTGCAGCTTGCGGTCGGGCGCCATGAATAGCACCTCCGAGGCGGTCTCCATCACCATGAGGTTGTTTTTCTTGAGGATGCTGTCGAACATTTGCAGGTTGGTCATATCAGTAGCCATTTCGTAAGCAAGGGCTTTCCCGAAGTCGCTGCTGTCGATGGTGATCACCATCTGGTCATAGATGTTGTAGCGATACGAATCCAACGAATTGGGATTGT
The DNA here is from genome assembly GCA_902786745.1 of uncultured Bacteroidia bacterium. Lineage (GTDB taxonomy): Bacteria > Bacteroidota > Bacteroidia > Bacteroidales > F082 > Limimorpha. The sequence goes on along the minus strand of CADADR010000009.1, from coordinate 71,310 downwards.
TGGCGTCGCGGTGCCGCAGCAAGCTGTCGATGATGCGGTGGGCAGGGTTTTCACCCGCTTCCACGGTCACTTCCCCCAGCTCGAAAGTGGTGGGTTTTAGGGAGATATTACAACGTCTTTGGTTGGGCTCAATGACTAGGGTGACAGGCTCGTAGCCTATGGATGAGAAACTGATTTTGGTGATGGCTTCGCTGGCGCTGATTTCGTATTTGCCATCAATATCGGTGATGCAGCCTTGCAGACCTTCATTGATGACCACATTGACAAAAGCCAGTGGCTGACGGTTTTTCTCGTCGGTGATTTTCCCGCTTAGGGTGTGCGTCTGGGCATGCAGATACCCTGATGACAACACAAAGAGTAGAAACAATAAAGGGAAAGGGAATCGTATGCGTTCGAACGACTTCATTTCTGGGTCTCGATTAGATAGATGACCTCGTTGTCGCGCTTCATCATGTACTGTTCACGAGCCACTTTCTCCATAGTGGCGGTGTCGTTGTTCAGGTTTTCGAGGTATTCCTTGCTCTCGGAGAGTTCCTTGTCGTAGTATTCAATCTGCTGCTTTTGGTCTTTCAATGCTTTTGAAAGACGGATTTGCTCAAAGAGGTTGAACTGGTCGATGAACAAGATGATAACCAGGAACGCCAGCGTGGCATACACGTAGCGGTTGTTTAGCTTACGGAGAACTTCTTTGAACGTCATGGCGAGTGTTTTTAACTACGTTTTTATCTTACGATTTCAGCTTGCAAAGGTAATATTTTTCCTATTTTTGCAGGTGGAAATTATTCTAAATCTTTATACAATGAAAAAAGTTATTGCTACAACAAAGGCTCCTGGAGCCATCGGTCCTTATTCTCAAGCCATTGAAGCTAATGGAATGGTGTTCATTTCAGGTCAGCTGCCCATCAATCCTGCTACGGGAGAGATGCCTGAAGGCGTCAGCGCCCAGACGGAACAAAGCCTGAAGAACCTTGAGGCCATCCTCAACGAGGCAGGCTGCACTTTCGACAACGTGGTGAAGTCGACCTGTTATCTGGCCGATATGAGCTATTTTGGCGAGATGAACGCCGTTTATGGCAAGTATTTCAAGGGCGACTATCCTGCTCGTGCTGCTTTTGCCGTGAAGGAACTGCCCAAGAAGGCCTTGGTCGAAATCGAAATGATCGCTGCAAAATGAAAATCGTCTTTTTGGAGCCGTTGGGCTTGAAAGTCCAGCAGATTGAGGCCGCATGTGCAGGCTTGAAGAAGGCCGGCCATGAGGTCGTCATTTATCCCGACCGCAATGAGAATCCCGATGAGTTGAAACGTCGCGCCTCAGACGCCGAAGTCATCGTCGAGAGCAACATACCGCTGCGCAAGGATTTCCTCGATGCCTGTCCCAACTTGAAGATGCTCTCCATCGCCTTCACGGGTTTGGACCATATCGACATGGAGGAATGCCAGCGTCGTGGCATCGTCGTGAAAAACGCGGCGGGCTACAGCACCGAGGCCGTGGCCGAATTGGCTATCGCCATGATGATTGATGTGTATCGCAAAGTGCTTGAAAACGATGCGATTACCCGCCAGTGTAACCGTAAGGGCATCATGCCTGGTCGCGAGATCGGAGGCAAGACCATTGGCATCATCGGTATGGGTAACATCGGCCAGCGTGTGGCCAAGTTGGCCAACGCCTTCGGATGCAAGGTGCTGGCATGGAACCGCACCCCAAAACATGTCGAGGGTGTAACATTTGTGGATAAGGAAACCTTACTGATGGAATCCGACATCGTCACTTTACACATCGCCTTGAACGCCGAGACCCGCGACTTCATCACGGAGAAAGACCTCGCACTGATGAAGCCGAGCGCCATTTTGGTGAATACCGCCCGCGGACCCGTGGTGAACGAAATGGCTTTGGCCAACGCGTTGAAACAGGGAAAGATTGCAGGAGCAGCTACCGACGTCTATGGCACCGAGCCGCCATTGAAGCCCGAGAATCCGTTGTTCGGCGCCCCAAATCTCATCATGTTGCCCCACATCGGCTTTGCCACCGAAGAGGCTTTCATCCTGCGGTTGGGCATTGTAGTCCGAAATATCGAGGGATACTACTGCTAAACAAAAGAGGCGCTCGCAGCGCCTCTTTTGTTTTTATTCTTCATCAAAGCTGTAATTACTGCCTCCTAACTTAACCTTGGGCCGGTAAATCATGTCAGAAGTGACAAAGGCCTCTTTGAACTTCGGCTTGATGCGGCGCAGGCATTTCTCGGCTTCCACACGGTTGCGGAAATTGCCGGCACGGAGACGGAAATAAGGCTCGGCATACGTCAAGTAGATAGGGATGTCGGGGAAGGCGTTCTCAAATCTTCTTTTTACTGCTTCGGCATGTTGCAAGGCTTCGTTGCCGATTTCCATGAATATGTGGATGCGGTAGCCGTTGAATGTGCTATCAGCCCTATACAGTGCTCGCTGCTTTGCGATGAGGCTTTCGATGCGGCTGTCCTGATGTACCGTCACGGAGCCGTGTTTTTGCGCCATGGCGAAGGTGGCCAGCGTGATGAAAACGAATAGACAAAAGATACGTCTCATAAACGATCGGTTTAGGCTGCAAAGATACATTTTTTTAATGATATGCAAATTTCCGTCGAAAGTTGTATCTTTGCGACCTAAAACAAACCTATGAACAGCAACCTCGACGCCAACGCTTCCCATCTCTCCAAGGCCGAGAGAGACCTCGAAAACGCCTTGCGCCCCGATATGTTTGAAAGTTTTGCGGGGCAGCAAAACGTGGTTGACAACCTACGCGTTTTCGTGAAGGCCGCCGCCCAGCGTGGCGAAGCCCTCGACCATACCTTGCTGTATGGCCCTCCAGGTCTGGGCAAGACCACTTTGTCGTACATCATCGCCCATGAGCTGGGCGTTGGCATGAAGATGACCTCTGGTCCTGTGCTCGACAAACCAGGCAACCTCGCAGGTCTGCTCACAAGCCTTGAGCCTAACGACGTGCTGTTCATCGACGAGATTCACCGTCTGAGCCCTGTGGTGGAGGAGTATCTCTATTCCGCCATGGAGGACTTCCGCATCGATATCATGTTGGAGACTGGCCCCAGCGCCCGTAGCATCCAAATCACACTGAATCCCTTCACTTTGATCGGTGCCACCACTCGCAGCGGCATGCTGACGGCACCCCTGCGTGAGCGTTTCGGCATCAAGCAGCGTTTGGAGTATTATGACGCCAAGACCTTGTCGAAGATCGTGAAGCGCTCGGCAGGCATCCTTCGTGTGCCCATCGACGACACAGCAGCCTTCGAGATTGCGCGCCGCAGCCGTGGCACACCGCGTATCGCCAACATGTTGCTACGTCGCGTGCGCGACTTCGCCCAGATTCAAGGCGACGGCACCATCACTCTTGACATTGCGAAAGTTGGCTTGAAGGCACTCAATGTGGACGAGCACGGCCTCGACGATATGGACAACAGAATTCTTACCACCATTATCGACAAATTTAAGGGTGGTCCTGTAGGCGTCAACACCATCGCCACGGCAGTGGGTGAGGATCCCGGCACCATCGAAGAGGTCTGTGAGCCTTTCCTCATCCAGGAAGGCTTCATCATGCGCACGCCCCGTGGCCGCGAATGCACGGATTTGGCTTATAAGCATCTCGGGAAGACGCGCTTCAAACCCACAGGTGAGTTGAATTTGTTCGAATAACCGCCGACATATATTGAAAAATCCCTATTTTTGCAGTTTCTTTCAGAAACAGCAAATAACATCGCTATTATATGGATTACAATTTTACCGAAATCGAAAAGAAGTGGCAGCAGTACTGGCGCGACAACAAAATCTATAAGGTTGATATTGACCACAGTAAGCCGAAATTCTATGTCCTGGATATGTTCCCGTATCCTTCGGGCGCAGGCCTGCATGTGGGTCACCCGCTGGGCTACATTGCCTCGGATATTTATGCAAGATACAAAAGGCTGAAGGGCTTCAATGTGCTGCATCCCATGGGCTATGACGCTTATGGTCTGCCCGCAGAGCAATACGCCATCCAAACGGGTACTCACCCTGCCGTGACGACCGAGAAGAACATCAACCGCTACCGCGAACAGATGGACAAGATTGGTTTCTGCTACGACTGGGACCGCGAGGTGCGCACCTGCGAACCAGGCTACTACAAGTGGACACAATGGACCTTCCTCCAGCTGTTCAATTCGTTCTATTGCAACGGCTGCCAGAAAGCCCAGCCCATCAGCAAGCTGATTGCCCGCTTCGAGGAAAAAGGTACGGAAGGCCTCAACGTGGCTGAGAGCAAACCGCTGAGCTTTACCGCCGCTGAATGGAAGGCGATGAGCGAGAAGCAACAGCAAGAGGTGCTGATGAACTACCGCTTGGCCTATCAAGCCGAGGCTATGGTGAACTGGTGCCCGGGCTTGGGTACGGTGCTTGCTAACGACGAGGTGGCCGACGGCCTCTCGGTGCGTGGCGGCTTCCCTGTAGAGCGTAAGTCGATGAAGCAGTGGCAACTTCGCATCACCGCTTACGCCGACCGCCTGCTTCAAGGCCTCGAGACCGTGGACTGGAGCGAGTCGGTGAAAGACCTGCAGCGCAACTGGATCGGTAAGTCCATGGGTGCTTCTGTCATCTTCAAGGTTGAGGGTAAAGATATCGATTTAGAGGTGTTTACCACTCGTGCGGATACCTTGTTTGGCACGACCTTCATGGTGTTGGCTCCTGAGCATGAGTTGGTAAAGGAGATCACTACACCTGAGCAACGCACCGAGGTGGAGGAATACATCACTCGCACCAAGAACCGCAGCGAGCGTGAGCGTATGGCTGAGGTCCGCAAGGTGAGCGGCGCTTTCACGGGTGCCTACGGCATCAACCCCATCACTGGTGCCAAGCTGCCCATTTGGATTGCTGACTACGTGTTGATGGGCTATGGTACGGGTGCCATCATGGCTGTACCTGCCCACGATAGCCGCGACTTTGCCTTTGCCCGTCATTTCAACCTGTCCATCATCCAAGTGGTGAAGAAACCCGGTACAGAGGCCACCGACCCTTCCACATGGGAAGAGAGCTTCGACGCCAAGGACGGCGAGCTGGTCAACTCGGGCTTCCTCAACGGCCTGACGGTAAAGAAAGCCATCGAGCGCATGATTGAGGAACTGGAGAAACTCGGCGTCGGCACAGGCAAGACTAACTACCGCCTGCGTGATGCCATCTTCAGCCGCCAGCGTTATTGGGGCGAGCCTTTCCCAATATACTACAAGGACGGCATGCCTTACGCCATGGACGAGTCGAAGCTGCCGCTTGAGTTGCCTGCCATCAGCGAATATAAGCCTACCGAGACGGGTGAGCCGCCTTTGGCTCGTGCCACGAACTGGGTCACCGAGGAAGGCTATCCCATCGAGACCAACACCATGCCTGGCTTTGCTGGTTCCAGCGGTTACTATTTCCGCTATGAGGACCCGCACAACGACAAGGAATACTTCAGCCGCGAAGCCAATGACTATTGGCAGAACGTTGACCTCTATATCGGTGGTGCTGAACACGCCACTGGCCACTTGATTTATAGCCGTTTCTGGTGCAAGTTCCTTCACGACCTTGGCCTGTCGTGCAAAGACGAGCCTTTCCAGAGGATGATTAACCAAGGTATGATTCAAGGTCGTTCGAGCTTCGCTTATCGTGCCAACATGGAGAAGCTTTGTGAATACGGCGTTTGGCAGCTTATCAAGGACAACAAGATGGGCGTGAAGTTCGAGAAGGACTTCAAGGATGGCCGCCGTCGTTTCGACTTCTTCTGCCCCGAGAAAGGCATCCTCATCGAGATTAACCGCATGGGTAACCTCGAGAAGGTGGCTGAGCCTTGGAAGGATTATGCTAAAGAAAAGGGGTATAAACTGCTTTTGGTGCCTATCATTGATGTCGTGAGAGATTATATGTATGGCACCGACAAGGTAGAACAAAAGATCAAAGACCTTGTTGCAGGCAAGGAAGTTCCCGTGTTTGAGGATGGCGCCCCGCTTCCGTCGGTGCCGTTGTTTATCTCAAAGAACATGAAGGACCGCGAACTGTTCAGCGATCCGATCCATGTGGACATTAACATGGTGCACAACGACATCCTTGATGTGGCCGAGTTCTGCCAATGGCGCGACGACCTGAAGGATGCCAGGTTCATCTTCGAGAAAGATAAGGACGGCAACAACATCTATGTCTGCGGCAACGAGGTGGAAAAGATGTCGAAGTCGAAGTATAACGTGCAAAACCCCGACGACCTTGTGGAGAAATACGGCGCTGACACGCTGCGTCTCTATGAGATGTTCCTCGGTCCCTTGGAGCAATCCAAGCCTTGGGATACGCAGGGCATCGAGGGCACCTTCCGTTTCGTTCGTAAGTTCTGGAGGCTGTTCCACAACGAGAACAACGAGTTCTGCGTCAGCAATGAGCCTGCCACCGCACCCGAGTTGAAGAGCCTACATAAACTCATCAAGAAGGAAGAGGACGGCATCGAGAGCATCTCGTTCAATACGGTCGTCTCAGCCTTCATGATCTGCGTCAACGAGTTGGCCGACATGAAGTGCAACAAGCGCGAGATCCTTGAACCGTTGTGTGTGATGATTTCGCCTTACGCTCCGCATATCGCCGAGGAGTTGTGGCACCTGCTGGGTCATGAGACCTCAGTGGTGAACGCCGCATTCCCCGCTTACGACGAGAGCAAGACGGTGGAGAACAGCTTCAACTATCCTATCAGCTTCAACGGCAAGATGCGCTTCAATATGGAGTTGCCTGTCACGATGAATGCCGACGAGGTGCAAGCCGCCGTGCTCGCCGCCCCCGAAGCCGCCAAATGGATTGAGGGCAAGCAGGTTCGCAAGGTCATCTACGTGCCGAAGAAGATTGTGAATATCGTGGTGGGATAATTACTTCTGCCGCATCTCAAACACTACCGCGTGTGGCATCTCGAAACTGTTCGGGAAATCGATGCGGTAGCGACCATCAGCCTCTCTGCAAAGGGAGGCTTTCTTTTTGCTGCCCAAGACTTTGATTTTTCCGGTTTTGAGCTTCATGCCTTTGCCATCGAACCAATAGGTGTCGGGAACGGGACTTTCCTGCTCGCCCAAGAGGAAAATAGCATAAACCTTGTCACCCTTTTGCGTGAAACGGAACTTGCCGTAGGTGAAAGGATAGATGGGCCTTGTGCCATAGATGGCCTCGCCGTTCACTTGCATCCATTCGCCGATTTCCTTCATGCGGAGCAGGGCCGTGTCGGGCAGGTTGCCGTCGGCATCGGGGCCGACGTTGAGGAGGAAGTTGCCGCCCTTGGCCACGATGTCGCACAAGAGGTGGATGAGTTTGTTGGTGCTTTTGTAGGTGTCGGTGGAGACATACGACCATGAATTGCCCATCGACATGCAGGTCTCCCAGGGATAGGGCAGGAGCGAGTCGGGTACTTGCTGTTCGGGGGTTTGGTAGTTCTCATATCTGCCGCCCACCGAGCGGTCGACGATGATGAGGTCGGGGTTGTTCTCGCGGGCGATGTTGGCTACTATTGGCATGTCAATGTCTTGGATGTAGCCTTGGCAGCCCAGCCATGGACGCGTCTCGTCGTTTACGCTCCATTCGGGACGCACCCAGCCGCCGTCGAGCCAAAGGATGTCGATGTCGCCATAGTTATGGGTGAGTTCGCGTATCTGTCTGTGGGTGAATTGTTTGTATTTCTCAAAACGCTCGGGCATGGCCGTCGGATCATAGTTGACATTGCGGTCGGGGGTGGCCCACTCGTGTGCCCAATAGTCGTCGCAGTGCCAGTCGGGTTTGGAGAAATAAAGGCCAGTCCAAAAACCTTTTTCGCGGAAGGCTTTCACCACCTCACCGGTGATGTCGGCTTTCGGGCTCTTGGAGAACGGGCAACTCGGATCGACGGTGGAGTAGGAGGTTTCCTTGGTGTCGAACATGCAGAAGCCGTCATGGTGTTTCGTGGTGAAGACGACATACTTCATGCCCGCGTTTTTGGCGGCCTCTGCCCATTTTGAAGGGTCAAAACTCTTTGGATTAAAGGCTTTGTTAAGGTTTTGATAATCAGTCTTGTATTTGTAATAGTCAGCGCCATTGCGGTTGATCCAAGGCTCGTTGCAGATGGACCACGACTCCACCACTTCCCATTGGGCGTAGATACCCCAGTGCATCATGAAGCCGAACTTGAGGTCCTGCCACTGGCTGATGCGGTTCGTAATAATAGGGTCAGTTTCGGGTTGTTGGTCGGATTGGGCAAAGGTGGTTGCGTAGAAAATGCCTAATAATAAGAGGAGTAGTGCTTTTTTCTTCATGGAGCGGAGTTTTTAATGCGCCAAAGATACGAAAAAACCACGATTCGCAGCACGATGCTGCAAGTCGTGGTTGAGGTTCTATGTGATGCAGGAGATTATTCCTGTTCCATCATGGCTCTGACTTCCTTGGCTTTCACGGTGTAGATGTTGCCATCAGCATCGCAGAAGCAGAAGGTGCCGTTGTGGCGGCAACGCATGGTAAGCAAGCGTTGCATCGAGAGGTCGAGGCCGCTCATCAATTTCTTGGTGAAGGACGAAACTTCATTCTTCTTGGCATTCACTGTTACTGTTGTCATATTGTCTGATCTTTTTGAATTTTTCTTCGTTGTAAAACTTAATGGATTTGATGTTACCTTCGGCAATCACTTCAGAGGGCATGATGCTGTTGTCGATGAACAGGAAGTAGTCAACGACGGGGCAGTAAAGATGAAACAAGTTCTTGATGCCTGCTCTGTAGCGTCTGCGGATGATACTGTCGTCCACATGATGACCGCCGTGCTTCACGCGTTCTGCCACGCGTTGGATGGCCAGGTCGGGGCTCTGCAGCCAGAAGTAGATGAGGCTGGCTTTGTAGCCTTCCTGACGTGCCTTGTTGATGAGGGCGTGGTAGGATTTGGCGGCCAAGGTGGTCTCGATGGCAAAGTCTTCTTTGTCAGCGATGAGTTTCTTGATGCGCGAGAGCATCAGGCGGCCAGCGGCGACCTTGGCACCGTCGGGGTTGAGCGGCGACAGACCCTTGGCGATCTCGTCGCAGTTGACGAACTCCTTGCACTGCAGCGTCTCTGGCAAAACAGTCAAGGAAGCGGTCGTCTTACCTGCTCCATTGCAACCTGATATGATATATAAACTCGGCATCAAATTATGGTTCTGCTCGTTTTTGTGATGGCATATTTCGTGCCAAATCACGCTGCAAAGATACAAAAAATGTGAATGTGTCAACACTTTTCCACACTTTTCCACGATATTTTTTCGGGTAAAAATAGTTAATACGCTGTAAATCAGTAATATCATTATAGTTGATGATTATCTTATTGGGGACGTTCCCTATAGCCAAAATTTTCGTATTTTTACCGCCTAAAACGAAAGTGATGAAAAAACGGACCTTGATAACGCTATGTTCCCTCCTGTTGGTGGTATGTGCCTGCCAAAAACCGGTGGAATACCCCATAGAGCCGAAGATCACATACGAGGGCTTCACCTATTTGATGAACCCCGACAGCACTTTCAGTGGCGAAGGCGTCATCTCGTTTTCCTATACCGATGGCGACGGCGACCTTGGTCTCGACGACAGCGATACCCTGCCGCCGTTTGGCTTCCATGATACCTATTATTACAATATGGTGGTCGACTACCTGAAATCGGAGAACGGCGTGTTTGTGAAGACACCATTGCTGAGTCCGCATGTGCCGACCAGCCCTGACGATACCTTGGTGTTGTTCGACACGGTGACCTTCAACGCCCGCTTCAAACGGCTCCGCGACTCGGAAGAGCCCAAGGCCATCAGTGGCTCAATGGACTACAAACTCACGGTGCAGAATCCTTTCTCGCCCGACGACACGGTGAAGTTCGAAATCCGTATCATCGACCGCGCCTTGCATGTGAGCAACGTGATCCAAACAGATCCAATTATCACCAATCCCATTTTGAATCAATAAACACAGAAATATGAAACGACTCCTTCTATCCTTGGCATTGTTGCTGTCGTTTACGTTGATGCAGGCGCAAACTGCTGGCGAAAACATCGACGTGACACATTATGCCATCCATGTCAACGAACTGAATTTCACCAACCACACCCTGCAGGGTGAGACCTTTATTGACTTTACGGCTACGGCCAATGTGCAACAAATCGTCCTTGAATTGAAGTATCTGGAAGTCGCTTCCGTGACGGCCACAGGCGCTACGGTATCCGGCTTCTCGCAAGACGGCGACTTCGTGACCATCAATTTGGCCTCGCCTTTGGCAAGCGGTAATACTGCAACCTTAGACATCGTCTATGGCGGCAACACATTTAATGAGACCTGGGGCGGCGTGGAATGGTGGGGTGACTATGTCTACAACCTCGGCGTGGGCTTCGACAGCCAACCGCACAACTTAGGTAAGTCTTGGTTCCCCTGCGTCGATAACTTCACCGATAAGGCTACCTACGATGTCTTTGTCACCACGACCAACGACAAGAAGGCCATCTGCGGTGGTAACTTCGTGGAGACTATCGACAATGGCAATGGCACCTCCACCTGGCATTGGAACACACCTCAGGAGATCTCCACCTATCACATCTCGTTTGCCGTGGGCGATTATGAAGTCTGGGAAGATGTCTATCACGGCATCGAGCGCGACATTCCGATTACGGTGTATGCCAAGCCTAATCAGATCAACAATGTACCCGCTTCGATGGTACACGTCAAGGAGATTGCGGCCTTCTTCGAGGAGAGCATGGGTGCCTATCCTTTCAATCGCATCGGCTATGTCGTTACGGGCAAGGGCTGCATGGAGCATACCGACAACATCGCCATCGTGCCTTCTGTCGTCGACGGCACTTTGGCAGGTGAGGAATATATCGCTCACGAACTCTCTCACATGTGGTCGGGTAATCTGGTGACCTGTGCTGATGCTGGCGACATGTGGCTCAACGAGGGCTTCGCGCAGTTTTGGGGCGCCTTCTATGAGTCGGCTGTCTATGGCGAGGAGCATTTCCAAAACACTATCTCTGGCAAAGTCAATAGCATCAATGCTTGGTGCAACACTCCTGCCAACTGGATGCCGCTCAACAATATGCCGCTTGACATGACCTATAACACCAATGCCATCTATGAGCGCGGTGCTGTCATTGTCAATACGATGATGAACTACATGGGGCGTGAGAACTTCCTCGCCGCCATGCGCCAGTATTTCCAGGAACATGCCTATCAGACAGCTACATCCGAACAACTATGCGAAGCCTTGACACAGTATTCTGGCATCGACATGCATGGATTCTTCGATACCTATGTCTATTCAAGTGGCATGCCCCATCTTTACGCTGTCATCAAATCGGTGGAGCAGGTCGGCGAATGGTATGATGTGACGTTGGAACACCGTTACCAGCATATTGGTGATACCCACATCGGGCAACACAATGCATACGAGTTGACTTTCATCGGCCCTGATTTCCAACTTGAAACCGCAAGAGTCGTTTGGGATGGCCTGAATTTCGAGGCAACATGTTCAGTCGGTTTTGAGCCTGTCGGTGTTATCGGTGATTTCAATAACAACTGGTTGGATGGAAAGACCCAGAAAAACTTCATGCTGAAGTCGTCATCGCAGCAAAACTTTGCCAACTTCAAGGTAGAGGCGACATCTTTCACCGATTCGGTTTTTGTCGCCGTCGAAAACCATTTTGTCGGTCCTTACGACGACCCCTTGGTTCCTTATCTGACTCTCTCGAGTCAGCATTTCTGGACCATCAACCGCTACGACTTCGGTGAGGCCCAGGTGACAGGCATGTTCGACTATACCACTTCTACTGACGGCGACATCATTCAGACGGCCAACGACTCGGCCACCCTGTTGTATCGTCGCGACGCCTCGGAGGCTTGGCACGAGATTGCCTACACGGTTTATGCGGGCAGCACCTGGAAACACGGCCGCTTTATCGTCGACAATCTGCCCTCGGGCGAGTATACTATAGCCGCTTGGGACAAGGAAGCGCTCGGCACCGAGGAACAGCACCAGGCGGGCATGATGCTTCAGATGTATCCTAATCCTTCGGCTGACATGATCCGTCTCTCATGGGATGAGCCTTCTGATGGCATGATCCGTATTATCGGGATGGACGGCAGGGAACTGAGGCGGGCCATCTTCAGGAAGGCTGAAGGCGTAAGCCTCTCAACGGCAGGTCTGCCCAAAGGCTACTGTACGGTGATGCGCCTGGGCAAGGATGGAACGGTATTGGCTACTGAAAAACTGATTATTAAATGATACACAATATGAAAAGCTTTAAGTTATTTGCCCTGCTTTGTGTACTGGGTGTCTTCTTTGCCTCATGCAAGGAACCAAAAAACGAATGGGAGAATTATTTTGGCTATACCAATCAGGAACTCGTCGGTTCCTATGTCTCGTCTAATGTCACCGATGCGTTCGATGACTTGATAGAGGGCACTTACTGCCATATCTGTCATGATGCCACCATCAAGGTGACGCCCAATGGCGGAAAACTGAAATTTGAAATCAAGAGCCCGAACAACGGCCTTACCCACAACTGTGCCGGTGACCCCAGCTTGGGCAACAACGATTGCCTGATACAGATAGGCAACGAATTGTTGGCTAAGGTTTATACCAATAGTTCACAAGGGATACGCATACACGGTTATGTTCGGATTAATGATGTAAACTATTATTTTGATGTCATAAAAGAATAAACTCATACGACTATGAAAAAAGGATTATTTGTTTTGGCTGTCCTCGTGATGGCTTTGGGAAATGTGAGCTTTGCCCAGCGCAAGGCTGAACTGAAATCAAATGCGAATGCCAATGTGCTGAAGCACTATGGCGTGCGTAGCGAGTCAAACATTGTGCCGCAAACAGCCCAATGGACTGACGCCTACAACGACCACTTCCGTGTGGCCTACACCTACGACGAGTACGACTATTACCTCATGGAAGAGTTTTATGAAAGAGACGAAGGCGATGGCTGGATGGACTATTATCGCGTTTCGTACGATTACGATTTTTACGGCAACGTGATTGAAATGGTAGGTGAGATGGCCGACATGACGGGCGGGATGATAAACGATTATAAGGCATCCTATACCTACGACGGCGACGAATTAAGCGAAGTGATTTATCAGTATTGGTCAAACGGCAACTGGGTGAACGATACCAAGGAAGTGTATAATTACAACGGCGATGTGACCACCGTGCTCTACTGGGAATGGAATGGCAACAACTGGTCGTCGGACGAACTCTTTACCTACACCCGCACGGACAACACCATCGAACTCGTCATGCAGTATATGGAAGGCGGAGCCTGGCAAAACGAAGGGAAACAAATCATAACCCTCAACTTTAATGAGAGAGTCACCGAAATCCTCGAACAAGAGTGGGAGGGCACTTCTTGGGTCAACGATGAATTAACGACCTACAATTATGAAGGCGATGTGTTCCCTTCCAAGACCATCCAGGAATGGAATGGATCGGCTTGGGAGGACAATAAACTGTTCACCTATGAATACGACGAAAACGGCAATGCCAAGCATGGCGAAAGTAAGGAAAAACTCGGTAGCCAATGGATGATTGCCGACGGCGACATAGAGATGTTTTTTGGCGATGGAAACAAAATCGTGTACTACGGCTACATTGTGGATGTAGAGTATGTCGACCTGACCTCCGTCAACGAGAACAATGCCGTTCCCAGTTTCATGGTCTATCCTGTGCCTGCCCATGGTGAGGTTTTCATTGAGGCCGATGGTTTCCAAAAGGCTGAAATCTATGGTCTTACTGGTCAGAAACTGGTTGAGTGCCTGAGCGAAAAGATGGACGTGAGTTCTCTGAGTCAAGGTGTTTACCTGCTGAAGGTCTATGACCGTGAAGGTAATAGCCAAACGCAAAGAATCATCGTGAAATAATTGTGGTCTGGTGACCCTACAGAAATCCACCGACATGTCATTGCGAGCGAAGCGTGGCAATCTATGTCGGTGGATTTCTGTTTTTTATTTCTTCAACGTTATCCGGAACGTCGTCCCTTCGCCTACTACAGACGACTTGACGAAGATTTTGCCCTTATGGTAGTCTTCGATGATGCGCTTGGCCAGCGAGAGGCCGAGGCCCCAGCCACGTTTCTTGCTAGTGAAGCCAGGGTTGAACACTTGGTTGATTTGCGACTTCGGGATGCCTTTACCCGTGTCGCTGAGGTCGAGGTGGATGTGGTCGCCATCGTCAATGAGGTCGAGGGTGATCTTGCCGTGGTCGCCCATGGCGTCGACGGCGTTTTTGGTCAGGTTTTCGAGCACCCAGCGGAACAAAGAGGGAATCAAAGGCATAATCAGTTCGCCCTCAGGCAGGTTGATTTCGAACTCAAATTTTTTGGAGAATCGTTTTTGCAAGTAGTCCATCGTGTCGCGGATGAGGTAGTTGATGTCAGTAGGCTCGGGCACAGGCACGGAGCCGATTTTTGAGAATCTGTCGGTGACAATCTGCAGGCGTTCGATATCCTTCTCCATCTCGTGTGTGCCCACAAAGGGCTCTTCCTGCATCTTCAGCAGTTCGATCCAACCCATCAAAGAGGATAGGGGCGTGCCCAACTGGTGTGCGGTCTCCTTGGCCATGCCGGCCCATACTTGGTTTTGCTCCGAACGACGAGCATAGCTGAACAGCAGGTAGGCGATCAGCAGGAATAAGGCGAAGACAATAATCTGGATGACAGGATAGTAGCGCATCTGTTGCACCAAGTCGGTGGTGCGGTAGAAGATGGTGGCTTTGCCTTTGTTCATGAACTCGATCTGAAGCGGGTCGTTCTCGTCGCGCATGATGGCCAGCTGTTGATTGACGTAGTTGCTGTCCTGCATCATGAGGGAGTCGAGGTTACCAAAACTCAGGATCTGTGTCTGGTCTTCGTTGGTGATGATGACGGGTGCACCTACCGAATTCAACGTGATCTCCTCCATGAAGTGGTCGATCATGTCTTCCAACACGGCCTTCAGGTCGGTATAGATCATGGACTCGTTGTAATATAACCATTGCACCGAGCCATATCCTGGGTCGATTTTGATGGGCGGGAATTTGGAATAGGCCTGTTTCATCTCCTCGTCAAAAGCTTTTTTGCCTTCTTGCGAGGGCGGCAGGTTGCTCGAGAAGATGATGTTGTCCTTGGTGTCGGTGATGACCAAAGGGATGCTGATGTTGTTGCGGATGATGTCAAGATAGATGGCCGTGTTTTCGTTGCTTGAGATGTCGATGACACGACGGTAGGCATTGGCCAACAGGTCGACACGCAGTTGCTCCTGCTCGCTGACTTTGTTGAAGAACTCTTCCGTCGATTTCATCATCACGGCATGCTGCTCCATGGCCGCCGCCCACATCTTCACTTGGCGCGTCTCTTGCTCGGCGATAGACTTCACCAAATGGTTGGTGTACCACAACGACGCACCGATGATGAGCATAGCGATGATCGCTAGCGCCCATTTCCAGCGTTTCTTGTTTGTATAGAGGTTCGTTTTCACGTTGATAAAAACGAAGTTATGGCTGAATTATTATATCTTTTTTCTCATCCTTCCTACGGGAATGCCTAACTGCTCCCTGTATTTGGCCACAGTGCGGCGGGCGATGGGATAGCCTTTCTCCTTCAAAATGAGCATCAGTTGCTCGTCGGTCATGGGCTTTGCCTTGTCTTCGTTCTCCACGCAGTCTTTCAAGATCTTCTTGATCTCGCGCGTCGACACCTCCTCGCCGCCCTCGTTTTTGATGCCTTCGCTGAAGAAAAACTTCAGCATGAAGGTGCCATAAGGTGTTTGGACGTATTTGCTGTTGGCTACGCGTGAGATGGTAGAGATGTCCAAGCCCACTTTCTCGGCCACGTCTTTGAGGATCATCGGCTTGAGCTTGGCTTCGTCGCCGGTGATGAAGTATTCTTCCTGCATCTCAACGATGGCTTTCATGGTTTTGTAGAGTGTGGTCTGCCGTTGGTTGATGGCGTCGATGAACCATTTGGCGGCATCGATTTTCTGCTTCACGAATTGCACGGCCTCCTGTTTGCTACGGCTGTCTTTGCTGTTTGAGAACTCCTCAAGCATATTGATGTAAGACTTGCTGACACGCAGCTCAGGGGCATTGCGGCCGTCGAGCGAAAGCTCCACCTTGCCGTCTCTGACGAAGATGAAGAAATCGGGGGTGATGTAATGGATGTTCTTGGTGCTGGCGCTGGAGGCGTCGGCGGGCTTCGGGTTGAGTTTCAGTATCTCATCCAAGGCGGCTTTCAGCTCTCGGTTGCTGACTTCCAGCTTCTTGGCGATTTTGTCGTAGTGTTTTTTGGTGAATTCTTCGAAGAAGTCGT
Source organism: uncultured Bacteroidia bacterium (assembly GCA_902786745.1). Taxonomy (GTDB): domain Bacteria; phylum Bacteroidota; class Bacteroidia; order Bacteroidales; family F082; genus Limimorpha. Next base: position 54,978 of record CADADR010000009.1, on the reverse strand, counting down.
TGACGATGGTGATGGAGAGGCTGAGATTGATGAAGGGATTCTCTTCCTGAAGTCGTTTTAACTGGATGAGGAGGCACTCTTGCAGGTTGCGTGCTGCGATGCCGGGTGGGTCGAGTTCCTGGACGATGGCCAGCACCTCTTTTACCTCTTCTTCGGTGGCCGAGAGGTTCATGGTGAAGAGCAGGTCGTCGACGATGTTGAGTGTGGTGCGGCTCAAATAGCCGTTGTCGTCGAGGTTGCCGATGATGTATTCTCCAATCTGGAGCTGTTTCTCGGTCAGGTCGCGATAGGCAAGCTGTCGGTTCAGATAGTCCTGAAAAGTCTCTTCGTTGACGATGGGCGACTCATAGAGGTCGTCGTCATCGCTGTAGTTGTTGGCTTGATACTTATAGGAATAGTCATCGCGGTCTTCTTCGGGCAGGTAGTCGTTGATGTCGAACTCGTCATCCTTGCTGAAGTTGACCTCGTCGTCGTTATAGTCGTCGTTTTCGCCGTTGTTGTCTCTCTCTTCTCCGTTATCTTTCTCTTCGCTATCCTTCTCTTCGCCGTAGTCTTCGTTATACTCTTCTTCGTTGGGGTCGTCAACGGTTGGCTCATCGTCATAGTCGTTGTCACGAACGTCTTCAAGGGCGGGGTTGATCTCCATCTCCTCCTTGATGCGTTGTTCGAGTTCGATTAATGGCAGCTGCAACAGCTTCATCAGCTGGATCTGCTGCGGCGAGAGTTTTAGCTCCTGCCGCTGGGTTTGAGACAATCGTTGGTTATTCATGGTGATTAATACAAGCAATTCTTAGGTGTGCGCGGGAAGGGGATGACGTCGCGGATGTTGGTCATGCCGGTGATGAAGAGCAGCAGACGCTCGAAGCCCAGGCCGTAGCCCGAGTGGGGCACCGAGCCGAAGCGGCGGCTGTCGAGGTACCAGTCCATGGAGGCCTCGGGGATACCGACCTCATGCATACGGTCGAGGATCTTGTTGATGTCGGTCTCACGCTCTGAGCCACCGATGATTTCACCGATGCCGGGGAAGAGCACGTCCATGGCGCGGACGGTCTTTCCGTCTTCGTTTTGCTTCATGTAGAAGGCCTTGATTTCCTTCGGGTAGTCGGTCAGGATGACAGGCTTCTTGAAGTGCTTTTCGACGAGATAACGCTCGTGCTCCGACTGCAGGTCGACGCCCCAACCATCCACGGGATACTGGAACTTGCCCTTCTTGTTGTAGTTGGAGTTGCGCAGGATGTCGATGGCCTCAGTGTAGGTGAGGCGCACGAACTCATGCTCGAGCACGAAATGCAGCTTGCTGATGAGTTCCATTGACTTGTCTTCCTCTTTCTTACCCTTCTCTTCGTCCTGCAGGCGCTTGCTGAGGAATTGGAGGTCGTCCATGTTGTTGTCCAAAGCGTATTGGATCAAATATTTCAGCATCTCCTCGGCGAGGTCCATGTTGTCGTTGATGTCGTAGAAGGCCATCTCGGGTTCAATCATCCAGAACTCAGCCAGGTGACGTGTGGTGTTGGAGTTCTCGGCACGGAAGGTGGGACCGAAGGTGTAGATCTTACCCAATGCCGTGGCCGCTAACTCGCCTTCGAGCTGACCCGAAACGGTGAGGTTGGTCGACTTGCCGAAGAAGTCCTGCTTGTAGTCGACGTTGCCCTGCTCGTCGCGAGGCGGGTTGTTGAGGTCGAGTGTGGTCACTTGGAACATCTCGCCAGCACCTTCAGCGTCGGAGGCAGTGATTAATGGCGTGTGGATATTATAGAAGCCTCGCTCAGTGAAGAACTTGTGGATAGCGAACACCATGGCATGGCGCAGACGCATGACAGCACCGAAGGTGTTGGTGCGGAAACGCAGGTGGGCGATGTCGCGCAGGAATTCCAGCGAGTGTTTCTTAGGCTGCAGTGGGTATTCGTCGGGGTTGGCGGGACCGAACAGACCAATCTCCTTCACGGAGAGCTCCACGGCCTGGCCACTACCCATCGAGGCGACGAGGACGCCCTTGGCCCAAAGCGATGCACCGGCGTGCATCAAGGCCAGTTTTTCTTCAGGGATGACGTTCAGGTCGATGACCAATTGCAGGTTGTTGATGGTGGAGCCGTCGTTGAGGGCGATGAAGGCCACGTTCTTGCTGCCGCGCTTGTTGCGCACCCAGCCCATTACAGTAATCTCATTGTCAGAGGCTTGCATCTGCAAGGCTTGCTTGATTTCTACTCTTTTCATTTGTATGATGTAATTCTTTGTTACCAATAATAATTTGAGTGCAAAGTTACAAAAAAAGCACAATAGTAGGCAAAAATGCCGTATTTTTGCCATCGTTATGGCAAACACGTATTTACAGCGTAGCGTAACCCCTGCGTTTCCACCCAGCGATAGCCCTATCATCATCGCTGGGCCGTGTAGCGTAGAAAGCGAAGACCAAATCCTCGCTACGGCGCAAGCCCTATCCAAAATCCCCGAGGTGAAGATGCTGCGTGGCGGCATCTGGAAGCCGCGCACCCGTCCTGCTGCCTTCGAAGGCAGGGGAGAGGAAGGCCTAGTTTGGCTCCGCGAAGCGAAGCAGACGACAGGCTTGCCCATCATCACCGAGGTGGCTACCCCCGAGCATGTCGAACTGGCGCTGAAATACGACATCAACGCCCTGTGGGTGGGCGCCCGCACGGTGGTCAACCCGTTCTCGGTGCAGCAACTCGCGGATGCAATGCGTGGTGTCGACATCCCCGTGTTCATCAAAAACCCGGTTTCGCCCGACTTGCAGCTGTGGATTGGCGCCTTCGAGCGCTTCCAAAAGGCAGGTGTGACCCGACTAGTGGCCATACATCGCGGCTTCTCCTATTATAAGGAGTCGCCCTATCGCAATTTCCCCATGTGGGAAATCCCCATTGAGTTGACCCAAAAATTAAACGTGCCCATCGTTACCGACGTGAGCCATATCTGTGGCAACCGTGAGCTGTTGCAAGCCACGGCACAGAAGGCCCTCGACCTCGCAACGGATGGATTAATGATAGAATGCCACATTAATCCCTCCGAGGCCTTGACCGACGCCAAGCAACAAATCACTCCTGACGAGTTGAAGTCGTTGCTGGCTGGCTTGACGTTCCGTTCGAAAAGCTCAAACCATGTGGAACGCGACTTGGCCAACCTTCGTAGCGAGATCGACGACATTGACAATGAATTGTTGCAACTCCTGGCCCGCCGCATGGAGGTGAGCGCCCAGATTGGCGAGTACAAGAAACGTAACAACGTCACTGTGGTTCAGATGGACCGTTGGAAGAAAATCTTGGCTGAGCATGTGGCCACGGGTGCCGATTTAGGCTTGTCGCCGCAATTGATCGACGAGGTTTTTGAGGCCATACATCAGGCATCCATCAAGCGGCAGAGCAGCATAATGGAAGATTAATTCGATATCGTCAGTTTGACTCCATCATAGGTGGTATGGTATTGTATCAAGGGATACACCACCGTGCCATCGGTGGGGAAATTCGGAATCTTATCGGGAGTGGCAACTATGATTTGCCCATTCAGGATATTATAATAGGCATTGTTGCATCGGTCTACCACAAAGGGGAAGTCCACCACCAGACGGGTCGTGTTGCCGTAGCTGTCGGTGCAGGCATCGGGCTCGTTGGGAGGAAGGCGGTCGTAGGCAAGAAACTCGTTGGCACTCTGTCTGTAAACGATGATGCCTCGGCTGGTGCTCTCGATTTCAGAGGTGATGTAAAGCCAATTACCTACAAAATTAAGTTCGTAATACTGCTGTGTATTGGGATAAATCGTGATGGGATAGGGGAGAACGGGTCGGTTGGGGTTCTCGGGATATTCATGACAGGCCTGTAGGAAAGGCAGGAGAATTAATAATATTAATAGGTGTAGACGCTTTGTTTTCATGACGACAAAGAAACGCTTTTTTTTTCAAAAACGTACATTTTTCCGCAAGAATTATTATATTTGCACTTAAAATAGATAGTCATGAAGAAAAGGATTAATGTAATAGTATATCTTTTGGCCCTTGTGTTGTTGTTCGGGTCGTGTGCCTCTTCCAAGTCGCGTGCCATCCGAAAGGCGGAGCGTCAGATGGAGCGTCAGGAGAAAAATGCTGCAAAACAGTATAAAAAAGCCAAGACGGCGCACTACAAGCATCAGGCGAAAAAGACCAAAAGAATGATCAAAAAAGACAAGCGTCATGCTGAGAGGATGCGTCGACGACAGCGGTCGAACCCCTTCTTCTCTTAGTGAGTATTAATTAATAAGGTGTCGGCGAGTGGATTTCGACGCCAAAAAAACTGTTATTTTTGTTGTTTTATAAATCGTTAAATTTCAGAATTATATGGACAACCTTATATTTTTTGGTAGAAAAAAAGTGACGAAAAAGCGCTTTTTTCTTGCGTACTTTGAAATAAGGTTGTAATTTTGACGACTTTTAATGCACCAATATGCACCAAATAAAGTAGTATTACATAAAATTACAAGGTATGTTTAAAAATTTACTAATGACCCTTGCCATCGTTCTGGCCACCTGCACGATGACCATGGCACAAGCGCAAGGAAGACTCAAAGGCAAGATTACCGATGACAGTGGACAACCGGTACCATTTGCAAACGTCATTGTTGAAAAAGGCGGAACGCAAGTGGGTGGTGCATCCTCTGACTTTGACGGTAATTATGACATCAACCCGATTCCTCCGGGAACGTATGACCTTAAGGCGAGCTGCATTGGCTTGAATCCGTTCGTGTTGCGCGGACTGGTCATTCCGGCCAACAAGATCACCTTCTACGACATCAAGATGGCCAGTGGCGCAATCAACCTGAATGAGGTCACGGTCATTGATTATGAGATTCCTTTGATTTCAAAGGATAACACGCAGTCGGGTGCCTCAATCACCTCGGAAGAAATTGCCAAGTTGCCTGTCCGTTCGGCAGAGGGTGTCGCCGCCAGCGTCGGTGGTGTGTTCTCGCAAGACGGTGAGGTCGGCTCCATCCGTGGTTCTCGTGAAGGTGCCGTGTATTACATCGACGGTGTGAAGGTTATTGGTAGTACAAGCGTACCTCAAGGCGCTATCGACCAAGTCGACGTTATCTTGGGTGGTACGCCTGCCATGTATGGTGATGCCATGGGTGGTATCATCAACATGACCACCAAGGGCCCCAGCCGTACTTGGGGTGGCGGCCTCGAAGCCGAGTATTCCGTTGATGGTTATGGTCACGGCCGCTTGGGTGGTAGCATCCAAGGTCCCCTCATCAAGAGCAAGAAGAACGACCAGGAAGCCCTCCTCGGTTTCTTCCTCGCTTTCGACTTGACTCGTAACCAGTATGGTAGCACCTCCGCTGTGGGTTACTGGCGTGCCAAGGAAGATTGGATGGAACAGATCAAAGCCAATCCTCTGACTCTCGCAGGTTTAGGTACCAGCACTTATCAAACTGCTGCTTTCACCCATAAAGACAACCTGTATGACACCCGTTTCCTCAACAACACGACCAACCAGAGCATCAACGTGACTGGTAAGATCGACGTCCGCACCGGTAAGAACTCCAACCTTACCTTCGGTGGTTCGATGGTCAGAAACGGCGGTCACTACGACGGCGGTAGCGGTCAACACTTCTTCAATACCGAAAAGAACTACCTGTCGAAGTCGGGTACCTATCGTGGTTATGTCCGTTTCAGCCAGCGCTTCCCCAGCGATCCCGAGAGCACCTCGCTGATCTCGAACGTGTATTATAGCGCCCAGGCCGACTACTCGCACTATAAGAGCGAGTCGGGCGACCCCGATCTGTGGAACAATATCTTTGCTTATGGCAACATCGGTAAGTTCACCACGACCCGTGAGCCCAACTTCCACTTCTCACCCGATGCCATCGACTCAGTGCTTGTCGACGGTCAATACAAGAGCATCAGCAACGCTTGGGTGTTGGATAACTACTTCGACACCTACGTTGACTTCCAGCCTTCCAACTTCAACCCCCTGTTGGCAACTTATGTGACCAACTATTATAACCTTTACGAGCCTTATGGCGCTCTGGGTTACTATGATAACATTTCCAACATCATCCTCCACAATGGTTTGGTCAATGGTATGTCACCGTCAGCCGTGTACGGCTTGTATGCCGTTCCTGGCATGGTGCAGACGGGCTATGCCAAGTCGGTCAGCGACCAGATCGCCGTCAACGTCAACGGTTCTATGACGCTGGGTAGAGGCGACAACTCGCACGAAATCAAGTTGGGCTTCCAATATGAGCAGCGCAACAACTCTTCGATGCAGTACAACATCACCGCCTACAACAGAAATCCCTGGACGTTGATGCGTGACATGGTGAACTTCCACATCAGAGAGCTTGATGTTGATCATCCTTATGCAGTCAGCTACGACGGTTATGTCGATACCATCATGTACAACAGAATGTACGACGAGAGCACCCAGTTCACTGTCGACTCCCGCTTGCGTCAGGCCATGGGCCTGCCGGTGAACGGCACGGAATGGATCCTCATCGACACCTATGATTTCGACAATAACACGATGAAATATTACGATGCCAACGGTAACCTGAAAACCGCTACCGTGGACGGCGGCCTCAACATGAACTTGTTTGGTGCCGACGAACTCACCCGTGACGGTCAGCTTTCGGTTTACTACTATGGCTACACCTACGACGGCAACAGAAAGTACGGTCTCACCGAGCGTCCTTCGCTGTCTGACTTCTTCACCGAGAAGGATGACCAAGGTGTGCTGACCCGCCCGATTGGTGCCCAACAGCCCATCTACATGGCCGGTTACATCCAAGACAAGTTCGCTTTCAAAGACCTGATCTTCAACATCGGTGTGCGTGTCGACCGTTTCGACGCCAACCAGGATGTGCTGAAAGACCCGTATGTCCTCTATGACTTCAATACCGCTGGCGACCTGATGCAGAATGGTAGAATGATTAAGATGGACGATGAGTCATGGGCCCAAGTTCCCGACAACATCGGTAACGACTATGTGGTGTATGTCAACAAGGCCACTGAGAGAACCGCTATCGTTGGTTATCGTAATGGCAACACTTGGTACAACGAAGCTGGTGTTGAAATCAACGACCCGACCGCCATCGGCATGGGCTCTGGTGCAGCTCCTTGGCTGAAGAACCCCGACCAGATGGTCGTCGATAAGGAATCCTTCAAGGACTACGATCCCGCTTGGAGCGTCATGCCTCGTATCTCCTTCTCCTTCCCGATTTCCGACGAAGCCTTGTTCTTCGCTCACTATGATGTGTTGACGCAGCGTCCTTCCAGCTCATTCTACTGCAGCCCGCTGTACTACTACCGCTTCAACGAGACCTCGAACACGTTGGCCAATCCTGACCTGAAGCCCGCTCAGACCATTGAGTACGAACTCGGTTTCACGCAGAAGGTGACCAACACTTCATCGTTGACCATTTCGGCTTACTACCACGAGTTGCGTAACATGATCCAGATGTACCGTTTCAACGGTGCTTATCCTAAGGCCTACAACTCCTTCAGCAACCTCGACTTCGGTACCGTCAAGGGTTTGACGGCCAGCTACGACATGCGTCGTACGAAGAACGCCCGTATCCGTGCCAGCTACACTTTGCAGTATGCCGACATGACCGGTTCTTCGACCTCCACCGCTTCTGCCTTGATTGCTGCTGGTGTGCCTAACCTGAGATCTACCTTCCCGACCAATGCCGACCGTCGTCACAGCTTCAACCTCACGCTCGACTATCGTTACAGCGAGGGTAAGAACTACAATGGTCCTACGATCAAAGGCCACCAGATCCTTTCCAACACTGGCTTCTCACTGCAAGTCAATGGTGGTTCGGGTACGCCTTACACCGCTTCACGTACGGTTTCTTCGCCGATCTCTGGCGGTAACAACCTGCTCCAAGGTACCTACAACGGTTCCAGAATTCCTGCCTCCTTCCGTTTCGACCTCCGTGTCGACAAGGACTTCAACTTCACCGTGGGTGGCAAGAAGGAAGGCGAATCGAAGGGCCGCGAGATGGGCGTGAATGTCTATCTGCAAGTGCTCAACCTGCTCAATTCGAAGAATATCACCGACGTGTATCCCGCCACCGGTAACGCCGACGACGACGGTTACCTCTCGGCTCCTGCATGGCAGCGTGAAATCAACAGCCAGATTGACCCGCAGGCCTTCATCCAGATGTATCAACTGATGGTCAACAGCGGTTACAACTATTCAATGCCTCGTCACATCAGACTCGGTTTGAGCCTTAACTTCTAAAAAGTCATTCCTAACGATAAATTACAAGTATTATGAAGAATATATTTCGAACTTTGTTTGCGGCGCTGCTCATTGTTAGTGCTGTGATTCCCGGAAAGGCTGAGATGGTGAAGAATGTGCAATCTGGCAGCAAAGGCCAGCGCGCGCAAACCGCAGCCGGATGTACGCCTTCGTCGTCATACGACTGGCTCGACATCAACAACGTTAGAACGCGTATCAATTCTGGTGGTGATATGTGGTGGGACCTGCCTGCTGGCACTGGCTCCAAGTACTTCATCCCCGCCAATGGCTCTGCTACCTCCCTGTTCGCTGGCTCCCTGTGGATTGCTGGTGTCGACGTCAATAACCAGCTGAAGTGCGCTGCCCTGCGTTTCCGTCAGGTCGGTAACGACTACTACACTGGTCCTCTGACTGTTGATGGTAGAGCATCCATCACCCCTGAGACTTGCGCCAAATGGGATAAGATCTTCAAGATCACCCGCGCCGAAGTGGATGAGTTCCTCGCCAATGTTGACTACTCTGGCAGTGAGCCCAAACTGAAAGATGGTTATGAGGTTCCTTCCATCATCAAGAATTGGCCCGCCACGCGTGCCGACGACGACCCGGAAGGCATTGCCTACTATCTGGCTCCCTTCTACGATGCCAATGGTGACGGTGAATACGACCCCGAAAAAGGTGACTATCCTTACTACGACATCAACAATGAACTCTGCCACACCAAGATCCCGACCATGGAAGAAGAATTCCATGGCACCGTGCACGGCTCCATCCTTGCCGACCAGGTGCTGAAAGGCGACCAAACCCTGTGGTGGATCTTCAACGATAAAGGTGCTTCGCACACTGAGTCAAGCGGTCAAGCTATCGGTATCGAAGTGCGTGCCCAGGCTTTTGCCTTCGCCACCAACGACGAAATCAATAACATGACCTTCTACAGCTACGAGATCATCAACCGTTCAACTTATACTTTGACGGGCACTTACTTCTCGCCTTGGACCGACGTTGACCTCGGCTACGGCTGGGACGACTATGTAGGTTGCGACGTTGCTCGCGGTCTCGGTTATGGTTACAACGGCTCCGCTGTCGACGGTAGCGGTGAACCTGAGGCTTATGGTGCACAACCTCCTGCGATCGGTATCGACTTCTTCCAAGGTCCTTACATGGATCCTGATGGAATCGACAACCCCAAGTACACTTTCGACATCGAATCCAGCTTTAGCCATATCGACCCTGCTACGGGTGACTCCGTCTTCGTTTACGACACCACCGGTTACCACCAGGTGGTTGACGAAAGCATCAACGGTGTGAACTTCGGTAACGGCATCGTCGACGACGAACGTTTCGGTATGCGTCGTTTCGTGTATCACAACAACGCTAATACCGATAATGGTGACCCCGATACCGCTCCTGAATATTACAACTATCTGCGTGGTATTTGGAAGAATGGCGCCAAGATGCGTTACGGTGGCAATGCCTTTAGTGGCAGCGACGTGGTGGGTCCTGAGTGCGACTTCATGTTCCCTGGCGATTCTGACCCGTGGAACTGGGGTACCAACGGCACGCCTCCCAATGGCAACTATAATACAAATGGTAAGTATTGGTCAGAAGAGCAATGCCAAAACGCTCCTAACGACCGTCGTTTCATGCAGTCAGCAGGCCCCTTCACCTTGGAACCCGGTGCTGTCAACTACATCACCTTCGGTGTGCCGTGGGCTCGTGCCACTTCAGGCGGTGCTTGGGCTTCTGTTGAACTGCTGCGCGTGGTCGACGACAAGTGCCAAGCCCTGTTCGACAACTGCTTCAAGGTTATCGACGGTCCTAGCGCTCCCGATTTGACCATCCGCGAGCTCGACCAACAGCTCATCGTTTATCTGTCGAATGCTGCCCTCTCCAACAACTACAAGGAAGGTTACCTGGAACTCGATCCTGAAATTCCGGAAGGAAGAGTTGACACGGAAGTCAAATTCGACTCCATCCAGGTTATCACTATCGATGGTGACACTGTGTACACTGTTACCCAACATGAAGAGAAGATCGAAACGATCTACGACAGATATTATCGCTTCGAAGGTTACAAGGTGTATCAGCTGGCCAACGCTGAAGTGGGTGCTGACGAACTCAGCAACACCGACAAGGCTCGTTTGGTGTTCCAGTGCGACGTTCGCAACAATGTTGCTACGCTGATCAACTACGAATATGACGAATCGCTCCAGGCCAATGTACCTGTCAGAAAAGTGGTTGGTGGCGATGCCGGCATCACCCATAGCTTCGTGTTGACCCAAGACCAGTTTGCCCAAGGCGACAACCCGAACTTGGTCAACCACAACACCTATTATTATATGGCTGTGGCTTATGCATACAACAACTACCTCACCTACTCACAAGATCCTAGTGATCCCTTCGGCCTGCTCGGTCAGAAGAAGCCCTACCTCGAAGGTAGAAAGAACATCCAGGTCTATTCGGCCGTGCCTCACAAGACCATCAATGGTACTGTGCTTCGCGCCTCCTATGGTGACAGCCCTGCTATCACCCGTATCGTTGGTGTTGGTAACGGAGGTAATGAACTTGAGCTCTCTCAAGCCACTATCGACGAAATCTTGAGCAAGCCTATGGCTTCTGAAACCAACCGTTTCGGTAGCCCCGACTACCCGATTGCCTATCATCCCACCTATGAGCCTGGTTATGGTCCTATCAATGTTAAGATCATCGACCCGTTGAATGTGCAGTCTCACAGATATGAGCTCTATTTCGACGATATGTTTGAGCAATACACGCATAACATTAGTGGTAATCCCGATGTCAGAGGCGACTCTGCCATGCGTATGGCCAGCCACTGGTGGCTCCTTGACTTGGACACCAATGATACGCTCCGCGCCGACACCACGAGCGTGTATGACAACGAACAGATGTTCATCGATCGTGGTATCTCCATTACTATTGCTCAGACCTACAACATCGGCCGTGTTAAGATTGGTCAATACTATGCAGTTCCTTCAGGTGGTACCCCTGGCTCTCAATATGAAGAAAACTGGCACGATTTCGATGCTGTGATTGCTCCCAACAATGGTGTGATCACTTCGTCGATGGAATTCCAGAAGCCCGATTCAGTTTGGATGGATGGTATCCGCGACGTCGATGTGCCTGGTCTGTCGTTGAACTGGATCCGTTCTGGATCGTATTCCTCAATTGACAACCCCGCCGACAACGACCACAACTGTAGCGCTGCTACCTCTACGTTGATTACCAACCTGCCTTGGGACCCGAACGAGAACTTCGAAAAGCTTGCTGGTCGCACTTGGGCTCCTGCCAACCTGACTTCCTACTGGAAGCAAGGATCCAACTTCAATCCTGGTCCTTTGTTTGAAGGTGGTTCGCGTTCCGACCAAGACTTCAAGGATGTTTGCAGTGTCGACATCGTGTTTACTACTGATAAGAGCAAGTGGACCCGCTGCCCCGTCCTCGAAATGGGTCTTGACAAGAACTTGAACGAAGGTGGTGCTGACCGCTTCTTCCTGCGCCGTCACCCCTCGGTTGACAAGGATGGTAAGCCTTATGCCAACAATTGGAACTGTAAGGGCAATGAACTTGTCGTTGACAACAATCCTGCCGACCCGAATGCCGATGGCTTCGTCTACGCCTCCACCAACCCCGATGATCCTAACTTCATCTCACCTCAGGGTATGGGCTGGTTCCCAGGTTATGTCATTGACGTGGAAACGGGTATGCGTTTGAATGTGGCCTTCGGTGAGGACTCCTATCTCGAGGATATGGGTGGACGCGACATGCTCTTCAACCCCGCCAAACTGTTGAAGACCACTGTCGACGACAACAGCGGTTTGTCGCAGACTCTCGATCCCGCCGTCTTCCGTGGTGCCAACAGCGATCCCGTGTTCGGTGGCAAGCACTTCGTCTACATCTGGCGTGCCGACTCCATCGTGATGTCGAACACCTCTCCTTATAAGGATGTGAAGAACTACGGTTATGATGGTGGTCAACTGTTGTTCAACACCTTGAATTACATTCAGAACGTGCCGCAAACTGGCGTCCAAAGGAACTTGAACATCTACTTCTATAAACTCTTGATGTATGTGGGTATGCCTATGGGTATTGAAGGCATGAAGTGGTTGCCTGAAGGCAATGACTGCCGCATCCGTATCCGTCTGGCCAAGCCCTATGATGCCGGTTACGGTAACCATATCAAGACGGGTGGTGGTCTGCCCAATGCCTATGGCGCTGGTTATGGCCTCCAGACCTATGACCCGGCTCTGGACATCAACAACTACAATCCTAAGTTCGCCTTCTCAATTGACGGTTGGGATCCTATCCAAAACGATCCTGAAAAGACCGAGAAAGACCTCAACCTCGTTACTGTGGTGCCCAATCCTTACTATGCTTACGACTCCTACGAAGGCAATGCTTTGACCAACAAGGTGAAGATCACCAACCTGCCCAACAAGTGCGTGGTTACCATCTACACCTTGAGCGGTACTAAGGTGCGCCAGTTCCGTAAGGATAATGAAGAACCGAGTATTGAATGGGACCTCACGAACTTCGCCAATACGCCCGTGGCTAGCGGCTTCTATCTGATCCACGTCAAGGATCTGACGAGCAACAGCGAGCGTACCATCAAGTTCTTCGGTGCCATGCGTCAAGTTGACCTGAACACATTCTAAAATGTAATTGCTAACCGTAAATAACTTATCATCATGAAGAAATCATTTAGATATATCGTCTTGAGCTTCGTAGTCCTTATGGGATTAAGTGCTCCTCAAGCATTTGCAGGTAATAAAGACCGTTCAGGCCAAGCTGGCGCTTCAGAGCTGTTGATCAACCCCTGGGCTGCTTCGTCAGGTTGGGGCAATGCAGGCATGTCGTTCGTACATGGTGTCGAAGCCATCTACGGCAATGTGGCTGGCATCAGCTCTTGCAACACTTTGGATCTGAACTTCAGCCACACCAGTTGGCTGGTGGGCGTGGGCAACGACACCCGTATCTCCTCGTTCGGCCTCTTGGCCCGCGTGGGTGAGTCGAGCGTGTTGGGCCTCTCGTTCATGTCGTTCAGCATCGGTGAGATTCCGATCACTACCACTCAGAACCCTGACCCCGGTACCCTCGGTACCTTCAAACCCAACCTGATGAACATCAACCTGTCGTTCGCCAAGGCTTTCTCCAACAGCATCAGCGGCGGCTTCAACTTGAAGATCATCAGCGAGTCCATCAAGGATATGGGTGGTGTCGGTGTCGCCCTTGATGCCGGTATCCAGTACGTCACCGGTCCTTTCGATAATGTCCACTTTGGTATCACCTTGAAGAATATCGGACCCACGATGAAATTCTCGGGCGACGGTATCTCACTGCGTGTGTTTATGGACAACAACAGCAACCAGCAGTTCACCATGGTGCAACGCGTCGACGACTTCGAATTGCCCACTCAGTTGAGCATCGCTGCCGCCTACGACTGGCTGTTTGCCGAAAACAACCGTCTGACCATTGCAGGTAACTTCGCCTCCAACTCCTTCACCAACGACCAGATCACCCTGGGCTTTGAGTATGGTTGGAAAGAGATGTTCATGATCCGCGCTGGCTATACCTATGAAAAGGGTATCTGGGCCAAGCAGTTCACTGAAGGCGTTCTCTACGACGACAACTGCATGAACGTCAACAGAGGTCTGAGCGCAGGTTGCTCTGTGCAAGTCCCGCTGTCGAAGGACGAAAACGCTATGAAGTTCGCTGTGGATTATTCCTACAGAGACACCTACACCTTCGGTGGCACGCATAGCGTTGGCGCAAGAATTATTTTCTAAAACTGACGCCAGTTCGGAAATAATTCGTATCTTTGCAGTCGCAAACAAAAGAAGACCCTTATTTCGGTAAGGGTCTCTTTTTTGCAACTTGTAACGAAACAAATATAAAACATTTATCATGTCAGAAATCAAATATTTTACCCCGGAAGGGTTACAGAAACTGAAAGATGAACTCGATGATCTGATTCTTCGTGAGCGTCCGCGCATCGTGCAGGCCATCCAAGAAGCACGCGACAAGGGCGACCTCTCCGAGAACGCTGAATATGATGCCGCCAAAGAGGCTCAAGGTCTGCTGGAAGCCAAGATTGCTGAATTGCAGGACTTGATTTTCAACGCCCGTATTCTCGACGAGTCAAAGATGGACAACTCGAAGGTGCTGCTCTATTCGACGGTGAAGATCAGAAACACTAAGTCGGGCATGATGATGACCTATGCCATCGTGCCGGAGAAAGAGGCCAACTTCAAGGAAGGCAAGCTCTCCATCAACTCTCCCATCGGCCAAGGCTTGCTGGGTAAGCAGGTGGGCGAGGTGGCCGAGATTCAGGTGCCCGCTGGCAAAGTGCAGTTTGAGATCGTCGAAATCACCCGCTAATACTAGAGACTATGGCTACCATTTTTTCGAGAATCATTGCAGGTGAGATCCCTTGCTACAAGATTGCAGAGGACGAGCGTTTCTTCGCCTTTTTGGATATCAATCCCGTGATGAAAGGCCACACCCTGGTGGTGCCTAAACACGAGGATGACTACATTTTCAACCTCGACGACGACGAAATCGGCGCCATGATGGTCTTCGCCAAAAAAGTGGCCAAAGCCATCGAGAAAGCCGTGCCTTGCAAACGCATTGGCGTGGCCGTCATCGGCTTGGAGGTGCCTCATGCCCATATCCACCTCATCCCCATCACCCAAGAGGGTGACTTGGACTTCAAGAAGGAACATGTGCATCTGACGCCGGAAGAGTTTACAGAGGTGCAACAGAGTATCGTTGAGAACCTGTGATAAAAAAGCCGTTCAAAACGGCTTTTTTTGTTATCTTTGCCGAAAAATAACCACCCAATGAAACGAATCACCTTATTGATACTGACGTTATGCATGGCCTTGGGTTTGTTTGCCCAGGATTTCGACCTGCTCTGCGGCAACCTTAACTACAAGTCCGAGGTGCAGACCGTGTTGCTCTATGCCGACGACAACCAGCTGAACGATCCCATCGTACCGCTGGAAGACATGATGGGCCGCCTGACCCTCTCATTCGATATCATCGACGGGGAAGGCGAGGTGCTCAACTACACCTTCATCCATTGCACCCACGACTGGATGCCTACCGATATGCAACGCATCCAATATGCTTCAGGTTTTGAGTCGGACCGCTTGGACGACTACGCCTTCTCGCGCAACACCTTGATTGATTACGTCAACTATCAGCTCAAGTTCCCCACCGAGGACATGGTGCCTCTCATTTCGGGCAATTACCTGCTAGTGGTTTTTGGCAACGATTTGAACGATGTGTATTTCACGCGCCGTTTTATGGTGGTCGACGAGAAGGCGCATGTTGGCGCAACTGTGCCGCGCTATCCCGATGATTTGGCATTCACCGACACCCATCAGCAGCTTGATGTCCGCGTGAACATGAATAGCTACCTGACGGGCAACACCCAGCAATACAGCTTCCTGAACATACGTCAGAATGGCCGTTGGGACAACGCTGCCATTGGCCTGAAGCCCACCTATGTCTATCCGGATTATATCTCCTTCGAGCATCATCCTCAGACCGTTTTTGAAGCGGCCAACCAGTATTTGCGATTCAATACCAGCAACTTCTATTTCCAGTCGGAAAACCTGGCCCATATCCGTCAAACCGACGAGAGCTTCGAAATCGACATCGCCACCTGCGAGTCGAGGGCGAGGAAGGCCTATATCTCCTATGAAGATATCCATGGCGAGAAATTCGTCTATGTGGAGAACGAAAACCTCGACAACAGCACGGAAGCCGATTATTGCCGTGTCAACTTCTTCTATAAGAGCGAGTCGCCGCTGACGCATGAGGACATCTATATCATGGGCGCGCTCAACGACTGGTGCTTCAATGAAAGCAACAAGATGACCTATGACTATAAGCTGCGTGGCTATACCTGCTCGATGGTGCTCAAACAGGGCTATTACAACTTCATGTTCGTCACCATCGACCGTAAGACCCATGAGATCATGACCGACCTGACGGCGGGCAACCATTGGGAAACCAACAATGTCTACAAGCTGTATTTCTACTATTATAACGCCATCAAGGGCTACGACGAGTTGGTAGGCTATTCTGTGGTCAACTCTCATTAATATGACTTCCGATAGAATCACCCTTTTCGCTGAAATTCTCCTGCCGATTCCCGTGCCAGGCACCTTTACCTATCGTGTGCCCTTCGCACTGAACGACCAGGTGCGCGTAGGCCAACGGGCAGTGGTGCAGTTTGGCAAAACCAAAGTCCTGTCGGGACTGATCGTAGGGCTGACAGAGCAAGTGCCCTCGGTTGAAGTCAAGTTCCTTACCGACTTGCTCGACGACCAACCCATGGTCAACGAGAAGCAGCTGAAATTCTGGGACTGGGTGAAGACCTATTACATGTGTCATCTTGGTGAGGTGATGCAGGCCGCGCTGCCATCCGCCTTGAAGCTGAGCAGCGAGACTACCGTTGCCCTTTCGCCCGACTATGTGCTCGACTCCGTGGCCTTGAACGACTTCGAATACCTCATCGTGGAAGCCCTGCAGATCAAACCCAAGATTACCGTCAGCGAGGTAAGCAAAATCATCGGCTTCAAGAAGGTGATGCCACTCGTCCATTCGATGATGGAGAAAGGCATCCTCGTGATGGAGGAGGAACTGAACGAGAAATACAGGGCCAAATATGAGCGATTTGTGCGTCTTGCGGCTGAATACCGCGAGGAGGCCAAACTGCAGGAGTTGATGGACCAGCTGACCAAGCGCGCCTACAAGCAGTTGGAAGTGTTGTTGGCCTTCATCACCCTTGGCGGTGATGCCGACAACGATGTGATGGCCAAAGCCTTGTTGCAAAAGGCTAATGCGACTTCGGCGATACTGAAGAGCATGACAGACAAGGGCGTTTTTGAGGTCTACGAGCGTAAGGTCAGCCGACTGAAGGAGTTCAAGGTGCAGACCGATGTGGACAGCATACAGCTCACCGAAGCGCAGCAGAAAGCCTATGAGGGCATCAAGGCTGGATTTGGCGAAAATAAGCCCGTATTGCTGCACGGCGTGACTTCCTCCGGCAAGACAGAGATTTATATCAAACTCATCAAGGAAGCCATCGACCGCGGCAAACAGGTGCTGTATCTGCTGCCCGAGATTGCACTTACCGCACAAATCATCAACCGTCTTAAGGAATACTTTGGCGACAAGTTGGGTGTGTACCACTCGCGTTACGGCAACAATGAGAGGGTAGAGGTGTGGGAGCAGGTGCGCGACTTTGGTCAGACGCAATCGCCTAAACACCAGATCATCATAGGTTCACGATCGGCCATCTTTTTGCCGTATTCCGACATCGGGCTGATCATCGTTGACGAGGAGCACGACAGCAGTTTCAAGCAGATTGACCCTGCACCGCGCTACAACGCCCGCGATGCTGCCATAGTGCTGGCTGCCATGCATAAGGCGAACATCGTGTTGGGTTCGGCCACGCCGTCATACGAGAGCTATTACAACGCCTTGAACGGCCGTTTCCATCTGGTGGAAATCATGGAGCGCTATGGTGGCGTGCAGATGCCTGAAATCATCCTCAGCGACATGCGGGTGGAACGTCGGCGCAAGACCATGAAGGCCGACTTCGGCAGCACCCTTTTGGATGCCATGAAAGAGACTTTTGACGAGCACAACCAGACCATCCTGTTCCAAAACCGACGGGGATTCTCGTTGCGTTTGGAGTGTGAGGATTGTCACCATGTGCCGCAGTGCATCAACTGCGACGTGAGCCTCATCTACCACAAGAGCCAGAATGTATTGCGTTGTCATTATTGCGGTTACACCGCCAGTGTGCCGAGTGAATGCCCTGTCTGTCACAGCCCCAACATCCGTATGCATGGCTTTGGCACGGAGAAGATCGAGGAGGACTTGAGCCTCGTCATGCCTGAGGCCAAGGTGGCTCGTCTCGACCTCGACACCACGCGTTCGAAAAACGACTACCAGAACATCCTTGAGGCTTTCCAGGATAAGGAAACCAACATCCTCGTGGGCACGCAGATGGTCACCAAAGGCTTGGACTTCGACTCGGTGAAGGTGGTGGGCATCCTCAACGCTGACAATATGCTCTCGTTCCCTGATTTCCGCGCCCACGAGCGCAGTTTCCAGCTGATGGCCCAGGTGGCGGGTAGGGCAGGGCGCAAGGGAAAGCAGGGCAAGGTCATCATCCAAACCTACGAGCCGGCACATCCCGTGCTGCAAGACGTGTTGCGTAACGACTTTCGAGGGCTTTACGACAAGCAGATGGTCATCCGCCGCCAGTTTGGCTATCCGCCCTTCTATCGATTGATTCTCATCCGACTGAAGCACAAGGACTACCAGAAACTCAACCCAGCTGCGGCGGAGCTGGCCAGTATGCTGCGCCCCATCTTCAAACAGGATCTTTTAGGTCCTGAATACCCCGTTGTTTCGAGGGTCAAAAATCTGTATATCAAGCAGATGATGGTGAAGTTTAGACGTGACTACAACACACAAAAGGTAAAGGAATTGATAGCGCAACAAATCCATTTGTTCCAGCAGGATGCGGAGTATAAGTCGGTTCAGGTGCAGATTGACGTCGATCCGATGTGATTTTCTCCTACAATTCTAACCGCTAATTGCTTGAAAATGCCTATTTTTGCAGCCTAAACGAGCAGCATCTTTTATGAAGAAAAATCTCCTTTTTATACTAGCACTTTTGTGCTTAACCCAGATTTCATTCGCCGCCATTACAGTGAAAGGCCGTGTTTTTGACAAATCCACGGGCCATCCCATGGAATATGCCACCGTGAGGGCTTGCACCTTGCCTGACAAGACATTCGTTTCGGGCTGCATTACCGACCCCTCGGGGCACTTCTCGATGGAACTCGAGAAAGGCCGCTATGAGCTTGAAATCCAGTTTATGGGTTTTGTCACCTCCTACAAAACCGTTAACCTTGATGGCACGAAAGGCGTGGTCGACGTGGGTAAGATCAACCTCTCGCCCGACAGCCGACTGTTGGAGGAAGTGAATGTGGTGGCCGAGAAGAGCACCTACGAGATGACCCTTGACAAGCATGTGTTCAACGTGGGTAAGGACGTGGGCAACACCGCAGGCAACGCCATCGAAGTGTTGGAGAACATCCCTGCCGTGTCGGTTGACGTGGAGGGTAACGTCAGCTTGCGTGGCGACGATGGTGTGCGCATCCTCATCGACGGCAAGGAGTCGGGCCTCTCAGGCATGAGCACCCAAGATGCTTTGCGCACCTTGCAGGGTGACATGATCGAGAGGGTGGAGGTCATCACCAATCCCTCGGTGCGTTACGACGCTGAAGGCTCGGCAGGTATCATCAATATCATCTTGAAAAAGGACAAACGTCAGGGCTTCAATGTTGCGGTCAACCTGCGCACGGGCTATCCTTGGATGTATGGCGCAAGCCTTTCGGGCAACTATCGCTTGAAGCGATGGAATCTGTTTGCCAGCTATGGCTTCAACAACCGCTCCAACATCGGTGGCGGCGTGAATCGTACAAAGCGTTACAGCGATGTCGTTGACGGCGACACCCTGTTTACCCAACTCACCGACCAGACCACCGAACGCCGGATGAACCGTATGGGTCACAACGTGCGTGTGGGTGCCGACTATTACATCACCGACCGTGACATTGTTAGCGCTGCCTTCGTCTACCGTTACGGTAAGCTGGCAACACATCCCGTGGTGCGCTATTCCGACGTGTATCCCGTGTGGGATTCCGCATCGTATGATGTGCGTGCCGAGGATTATGCGGAGGTTGACCCGATGTATGAGGTCACCCTTGACTACGACAAGACCTTTGAGCGCAAGGGCCGTAGCCTAAAAGCCAATGTACGCTTCTTCACCAATACCGAGAACGCGGGCTCCGACATCACCGAGTCGCTCTATCCTAATGCCGACGCACAACAGGCGCTCTGGACCATGTATCAGAAGACAGGCAACGACCAGCGTATGCGTAACCTGCAGGCCAGCATCGATTATGTGCATCCCTTCCTCACCAAGGCACAGTGGGAGATCGGTGGAAAATACACCAACCGCAACATCTTGAGCAACGATAGCGTATGGCAGAAGAATGACGGTATTTGGGAGCCTTTGGCCAACTATTGTTACGACTATGAGTACAACGAGCAAGTGGCTGCGCTCTACACCAGCCTCGGCAACGAATGGGGCCGCTGGTCGGGACAGGTGGGCTTGCGTGCCGAGATGACCGACATCTTGACCAACCTGAAAGGCTATGCCCACGACGGCACGGACTCTATCAACGGTGGCAAGCCTTACTTCGACTTCTTCCCGAGCGCGCACATCAACTATTCGGTGAATGAGTTCAACCAATTCCAGGTCAGCTACACGCGTCGTATCCGTCGACCGGGCTTCTGGCAAATGAGTCCCTTCCGCTCCTATAACGACAACCGTAACATCCGCCTTGGCAACCCCGCCTTGACGCCGACCTATATGGACAGTTACGAACTCGGTTACATCCACTTCTGGGACAAGGCCAGCTTCAACTTCACGACTTATTACCGTCATGGCACCAATATGATCCGAAGCTATACCTACGAGGATGACGGCGTGTTCTACAGCATGCCCATCAACTTCGGCAAGGCCGACGACTTCGGCGTGGAGATGGTGGCTCAAGGCCAGATGAACAAGTGGTGGAACCTCAACGGCAATGTCAACTTCTTCCGTTCCCAATTCAATGGCACCATCAACGATAAGGTCTATAACGATGCCACTTGGATGCTCTTCGGTCGTGCCGTGTCGAAGTTCAAGGTGAGCGACTGGTTCGACTTCCAGCTTACAGCCCATGTCATGGGCCCGCACAAGGAACCGCTGGGCATGCGTAAGGGCAACTGGTGGATGGACCTCGCGGTGAGCAAGGAAGTCTTCAATGGCAACGGCACCATTACCTTCAACGTCCGCGACCTCTTCAACTCACGCAGTTGGGGTGGCGAGTCGTGGGGCGACGGCTTCTGGCAGTACAACACCAGCACCTGGAACCGTCGTTCGTTCTCGCTCAATTTCAACTACCGCATCAACCAGCAAAACATGAAACGCAACCGTCCTGACGGCGACGAAGGAGGTGATGAAGGCGGCGGTGATGGTGGCGGCGAGGAACAATCAGAAGAGTTTTGAAAAATAAAGGAGGCGACCCATGGGTCGCCTCCTTGTTTTATGGCAGCTCATGTAGGGCTACCATGGTTACGGCTTATCATTGCATGACCGTGACGCGTTTCACTGTTACGCCGTTAGCCGTGCTGACGCGCACCATGTACATGCCCTTGTTGAACTGGGCCATGTTCAAGGAGTATTCGTCGGTATTGACTTCGGTGTCGAAGACCACTTGGCCGAGGACGCTCACCACCGTGATGTGGTTCATGCCCGTGGCTTGGATGGTCACGTTGCCCTTGGTCGGGTTCGGGAAGAGGGCGACTCCGTCGCTCTGTTCGTTCAAGCCGACGTTGACGGCGATAAGGACATAGTTCTGTGTCAGGTCGTCGGCGTTCAAGGCCGGGACGGACTCACAACCGTCTTCATAGACTGTGCGTACTTGATAATAGTAGTCGGCAGAGGTCTCAGGCGTGTCGATGTACTCGTAATAGGTTTGGCCTTCAACGTATGGCACTTCACCGATGAGGGTGTAGTTGACGTTGTCAGTCGAACGATACACGTTGTACTTCACGGGATCGCCGTTGTCGTCGCGCAAGCTTGTGGCATTGAACGAGCTCATGCTTACAGGCTTCACAACCAGGTTGGCCTCGCGGGTCATACCGTTGGTAAAGTGAGTGGCAGACCCATCGTCCATCGTCAGGAAGTCACCCTTGCCACCATTGTTCACGTGGACAAATTGGATAAAGCTATAGGTGTAGCCGAACGATGACAGCGGGACCCACATGTCTTGGACGCCCATCCACATGGTGTTCGGGTCGCCAAGATAAGCAGTCATTGGAGCAGGAGCGTCGATGGAGCCGTCGGTGTAGAACATCACCCACAGGTTCTGTGTTCCATCGATGGCCACAGGTTGATTGAGTTGGATAGGCTTCAAGCCTTGTTCACCATCGATGTAGTAGGTCTGCGAGGTGATCTCCGTTTGAGGAGCATTGTCGCCGCCAAGGTAGATGTGCACTTCGCAATTGCCAGTCAGTTCAGGATCGCCAACGTCAAGGTACCAGATTTGGTCGATCACACCGCTGGTAAAGCCTTGCTCAGCAATCATGCTGGCAGGATACATGCAACCCCAATAGAACGGGAGACCTTGTGCGCCAAGGGTGCCTTCGACGGGGAATTCATCATCGATGGACAGGTAGGACAGCCATTCGTTGCCAGGAACGGGTTGCTCACCCCACCAAATCTTGGATTGGTCGGTCGTTGTGAGGGCTTCGCCATGGATGGTGATGTCGCTTTCGCAAACCAAAGCAGGCTCGATGCACTCGGGGCAGCTCATGGCATAATAGTAGTTGTTGTCGGGCAGTTCGGCCGTGCCGGGATAGACCATGCGGACGCATACCTCGCTGGCATTGCCAGTGTATTCATAGGTGTTGGTCGGGACGGGCACAAAGGCTTCCCATTCGCCGTCGGCAAAGATCATGGCGCCGATGCAGTCGGTCTCGCCTGGTGTCGGAGGAGGTGTGCCACCTTCCTCGATGTAGGCGCGAATCATCCAAGTGTAGTTCAATGTCGGAGCGGCCTCAAGGATATCCATCCAATCAACGCCGTCCATGGAGACCCAACGACCGTTGGCATCGCCCGTGTTGTCGCAGCATGCCGCAGGATAGGTGGCACCACTTTCGTTGAAGAACACCACCCAGACGTTCTTGGTCGGGTCGATGGTGACGGGTTCGGCAAAGGTGAACTCGACGAAGTCTTCAGCACCTGTGAAGGTCACGTCCATCTGTCCTACCTGGTTGGCGGGAGCCGTGGCGCCGTCGTTGTAGATGGTTACATTGCCCGTCATGGCCATGTAGTCGTAGGCCGAGACCTTGGTTAAGGTGTTGCCAGTGTAGCTACCAGCGGGGAACATGACGGCCCAGTAGAACTGTCCGCCGCCCGTGCCGATGCCGTCCACGTTGACGCCGTTGTCGTAGTAGTACCATTCACCATCGCGGTTGGCAAGGTTATCGGCGGTGCGGATGGCTCTCGCCGGAGTGGCCACATTCTCGCCCGTAGGCACAGAAACCATGCCGTTACGGTCGGTGATGGTCAAGTTAATCATATCGCCTGTGCCTGAGCTAGAAAGCGTGTAGGTGTACATCTTACCGGCTTCATACACCATGTCGTCACCCTTGCTCTCAACATTTCCGCTGTTACCAGCAAACCATATCGTGCTGACTTTGTCGGGGTTGATGATGGCGTAGTCGTAGGTGCCAGCGGGGATTTCGATGGCCACGCTGTTGTTGACGACGATGTTGGCAGGGTTGATGCCATAGTCGGCGTTCTCGGGAATCGTGTATTCGAAGCCATCGAAGCTGCCGATTTCGTCGAAATACATGGCGGCTGCGAGTTGCGTGTACATCGTGGCGTCGGCATCAAGCAGCATCTGATAGCCGGAACCATCGCCCCAAATGTCGGTCGGGACGTTCAGCACGACCACGGCATTCTCGCCCGGTTGCGGCGGAGGAACGGGACCCGTGCCAGTCGGGTAATCCCAGCTGATGGTGTTGCCGTTGACTGTCACACCGTTGAGGGTGCCATTGTAGTGCTCGCAGCTTTCGTATTGCCACACACATTCTGTCCAGTCGCTCATGCCGGTGCTGTAAACGGCAGCCACCTTACAGATGTAGTGCTCGCCTTCGACGAGTTCTTCCGTGTTGACTTGGCAGAACGGGTGCTCGGTATCGGCATTGAAGATAGGTTCGCCGTCGATGCTGGTGCACATCACCTTAAAGTACTCAAGATGACGGTCGCCTTCGCCAGACGTGCCATTGGGCTCCCACATGGCCCAGCCAGTGCGGGAGACATAGAGATTGTCGACTCCATAGATAATCTCGGTCATCACATAGCGCAGATGGGTTTCATCCCAGATGTGGACGGTGTCTTCAATCGGGTAGTATCCGTCGAAATCGATCTTCACGAGGTAATCGCCCTTGCGGAAGCTGTCCCAGCTGTAGAAGCCCGTCTCATCGAGCGTGATGGAAGCCATCGGGTTGTTGGCTTGTTCGTTTTCGTTCAGGTTGACGAAACTCACTTCGATACCATCGGGGCTGTCGGCGCTGTTGAGCAACACATTGATGTCAACTAGGCCGTCGCCAAGATACATGCTCTTCTCGAGGCAGTTCGACCAGATGGTCTCGCTCTCACGAGGCAGGGCAAGTTGGTTGAGGTTGCCGCTGCCAGGAGTTGGAGTTGGGCCAGGAGTGCCACCATCTTCGAGGTAAGCACGAATCATCCACGTGCCATCCAAAGAACCACCAGTAGCATAGTACAAGCCATCCCAGCTGATGCCATCCATAGAGATCCACTGGCTGTTGTCATCGCCGCAATATTCAGCATAAGCAGCCACATATTGGCCATCGGAGTTGTTCATCACAATCCAGAGGTTCTGGGTAGGATCGATAGCAACAGGCGTGCTCAACGTCCATTCGGCAAAGTCTTCACTGCCAGTGCAAGTGTAGGCTTCGGTGCCAACCAAAGTACCAGGAGCAGTATCGCCACCTTGGTAAATCAAGATGTTACCAGTGTGTGCAGTAGCATCATACATGCTCACTTTGGTCAACATATTGCCTTCATAGCTGCCACCAGGGAACATCACGCCCCAGTAGAAGGAACCACCAGTAGTCAAACCGATAGCATCAATATTGACACCATCGTCATACATTAACCAACCGTCTCTGTTGGAAACACCAGCGTTGCCAGTATGGCTACCAGCGGTAGTGCCATTCTTCGAAGCGAAGCTACCTGAAGTTCTGTTGACGGCTTGAGGAGCAGTCCAGTGGATGGGAGTTTCGATCATCTCGCCGCGGTTGCCCTCATAGACGGCACCGACACCCCACTTGTAGATACCAGGTTCGAGGTCAGCCCACTCAACGTCGATGTAGACGGTGTCGGGCACCCAAACCGTGGCCAGCAGCACGGTGTTCTCTTCGGTGTAAGGACCATCGTTGTAGCAGTTCGTACGATACACTCTGTAGTGTGACAGGGCGCGGTTGCTATTAGCCATCACTAACGGTCTGCTTGAAGCATTGGGGTTGATGCTCTCGGAAACCACTCTGTTGTCGCCTTTCACAATGGTACGGAGTCTGCTGTCGATCTTTGTGCTTTGACTCATAGCCAGAGGAGCATTCTGGACATTCTTGGCAGAGCCGAGAACCACACTGCGACCAGAACGGTCGGTGAAGTAGTTGCGCATGGTCCAAACGCCACCGCCATAGTTTTCCCAGCCTTCGCCGGCATTCCACCAGTCGCCATTCGGGTTGTTGTCGCTGTTGCACATGCCAGCGGGATAGCCCAGGCCGCCAGCTGCGTTCACTTGCCAGATGACCCACAGGTCTTGGCTACCGTTCACCGTAACAGGAGTGTCAAGATCCCAGTCGACCCATTCACCGAGACCAACGGGCAGGTCAACAGTCTTAGTGGATACCAAGGTACCGGCACCAGGAGTGTCGCCGCCTTGATAGATATTGCAGGTGTAGTTGCCACCCACAGCACCATAAAGGTCGTCGCTGAACATGGAGACCTTGGTCAGCTGGAAGCCGTTGTATTGGCCAGTGATGCTCGTCGGATAGTGGTATCCGAAAGCAGGCTGGTCGGTCAGGTTCGAACGCAAGGCGTCGTTGAACTCGCCTTCCAGATAGGTGTGCCAACCAGCACCCACAGGTTCGGGTTGACGGTAGAAGGTGATATAGTCGACATAGAAACAGTCGTCGTTGTTGTTCACGCTGCCATCCTTAGTGTATTGCCACTGGAAGGTGTGATCGCCAGCGGTGATGGGGAACTTGCGCTCGCCCCAGTTACCGGCACCGGTGTAGCTACCCATTTGGGTACCATCGATGAAGAAGTAACCGTAGTCCCAGCTTTGTTCGCATGAGATTTTGCCGAAGAAGCTCATCTCACCGTCGGCGGGAATATTGACCGTCACGGTCATGTTGCTGATGACGTTGTTTACACCAGCGCCACCGCTCTTCATGCAGTAGGTGCCTTCATACGGATCGGTGGTGGTGATGCTCCAAGGATAGTTGGCGTCGATCTGCCAATCGAACAGGCTGAAGTCACCCGTCTCGAAGGGCTCGATAATCTCCTCACCAGGCAGGCCGCAGCCCCAGTACACCTTGACGTAAGGGCTCTCTGGGTCGAGGCTGTCGGGATAGTACTCAGCGATGACGGTGCAAACGGGGTCGTAGTTCTCGTCCATAATGAAGTTCACGGAGTCCACTTGTGCGTTGTAGGCCGCGGTAAAGGGCAACGGATGGACCGTCACAACATCCTGATAGCCTTCCTTCGAAGCCACGGCGTTGGTGTAGGTACCGGCATAGACTTGCTTGCTGTAGTAGCCATTGGCATCGGTCGTAGCAGTGTAGGTCTGGGTGTCGCCAAATTCATCTTGACCCGTCAGGGTGACGATGGCATTTTCGATGCCGGTTTCGCCATCTTGTTCCCAAACATAGCCGTTGATGCCCGTTTCGTTGGAGTAGCCGCTCACCTGCACGGTGATGGTGTTGGAGGGCATAGATTCGCCTTCGTCATAGATGGCGGTCACATAGTATTCGTAGCCGTCCATGTTGTATTCCAGCGGACCGTCCACATAGCTCGTGGCACTCACATCGTTGGTGTTGGTCTCGCCCACCTTCTCGCCATTGCGATAAATGTAATAGGTGCGGAAGGTGCGGTCTTGGATGGCCGTCCAGCTCAAAGTGACTTCTTGGTCATCGAAGATGGTGTAGTCGTTGGCGACGAGGTCATGAGGCTTGTTGAGGTGTGTGGTGAAGCCCCAGATTTGGCCGAGGGTCTCGCAGCCTTCGCTGCCGTTACGTACATCCACTCTCCAGAAGTAGTTGGTGTTGTTCCAGAGGTCGGTCACCGTGTAGCTTTCGGCGAGGTCGCGTGTCCAGTCAACGAGGACGGATTGCGGATGCTCGGGGTCGGGATAGTAGGTTGTGCCGAACACCAAACGATACTCCGTGGCGTAGTTGGGTAGATGCCATTGCAGGGTCACGCTGGCTGGCTCAAGACCATCGGTGTCGTCAGCCGGAGTGGGTCCATAGGCTTGCTCGGGGCAAGGCATGGGCTCGGTGTTGATTTCGACTGTGAACGGGTCGGAAGTCGAAGAGGCCACGAGATAATAGGTGCCAGGGGTGACGGGCAGGTTCTCGATGACGGGGCCTGCGGTGTACTCCGTATTCTCAGGAGTGGTAGGCATCGGACCCGTGTAGTTGTTGTTGGCCATGGGGCCTCCTTCGCCGTTGAAATCTTCGGTGTAGAGGGCTACTTTGCCGTTTTCGCCGTCGCTGACGCTGGCATTCAGCACCGCATCGGCATCGATGACAAGTTCAAACACGGCGTCGTTGCCTTCCTCGATTTCAGGGAAAGGCAGCGTGTAGTCGTTGTGCATGCCTGTGACCGTTTCCACATAGGGGAAGGTGATTTCGTCGTGCGGTCGCGGCATTTCGACCACATCAGGAATCTCAGGAGCATAGAACTCAACGGTGATGGGCCAAACGGAAGCCGTACGACCTGCTTCTTGGTAAATGGCCACAAACTGGCGGTCGACAACGCCGGCTTCCACGCCATTGGTGCTGATGTCGAGGTCAACGGTTTCGTCGCGACCGATCAAGAAAGGCAATTCAACCTCACCCAGGACGAAGATGCCGTCTTGGGGAGTGAAATCGAGGGTCGTCACCGTGGCGGCGGCGCCTTCACTTTTCAGTTGGAAGTGGAAAGGCTCCATCCAGGCCCCGACGGGACGGGTGCCCACGTTGAGGGTGTCCACCTCTTCCTCATTGACGAGTGCTATCAAACGGTGCTCGACAGGAGCACTCGCTTCGTAGACGAAAGTGGTTTGGGGCAGGAAATCGCGCACGATAGGCGTGATGGCTTCAAGACTGGTGTAGCTGTAGTTCTGCACACAGGCTCCTGGAGCGTCGATGCCCTTAAAAGTGATAGATTTGTAGTTACCTCTTATCGGCTGATAGACACCGATCAACAGGTTACCACCATGGTAAGTGTAGGGAGTGGCAAAGTCCACCACCAGTTCTTCGCCCGTTCCGTCGAGGGGACCTTCGTAGACGATGGTCGCACCCTCAGTGCCTTGGAACGCGCTCATGGTGGTGTAGTCCACCTCCATCAGGAAAACTTGAAAAGTTCCAGTCCAAGCATCAAGTGCAGGGAGGTCGATCTGGAACCTCATGCTTGTGATGTCGCTGTCGGCCATGCTGGCAAGGTCGGCAGCGGGAGTCACGAACTCCGCCTTTAGGTAGGCGTCAGCGTAGAAACCATAAACCGGCACATACGCATTAGTGACAGTGCCTGTGTTTACGGTCAGCTCTTCGGCTCTCACTAGCCCAGTTATGGCCAGCAAGAGCACCAAAACCAAAGAAATTACTTTTTTTTGCATAAAAAAAGATTTTGATTAATAAATAAATGAATAAGTTTTAGAGCGCACAATGCACTCTGCATACTTTAGGTGAAATAATGGCTTGTAGAATAACATCGAAAAGAAAAAATGCCGCAAGACTATCATCTTACGACATTTTTACGCAAATGTAATTCACCTATTTGATTAACCAAATCAAATCAAGCAACAAGTTAGGTGCAAAAAGGACTCCAAAAGTAACTTGGTATGTGGATGTTACCGACAAAATGTACCAAAGCAGAATTGCTCTAGATTTTTTGTGTCTTTATGAGTCAGTTTAGATAAAATCTCCTATCTTTGCGGCATCGTTTTATGCATAAAACCTTGCACTTATGATATGTTTTTTTCAATCTGATAATCAAAAGGTTATCGCTGTTGATTCCAAATCCCCGCTTTCCGAGGAAACCATTTCCAAGCTTTCTTGGCTTTTCGGTAACGCCGCAATGATCGAAAAAGACACGGTGAAAGGCCATTTTGTAGGCCCGCGCCGTGAGATGATCACGCCTTGGAGCACCAATGCCGTCGAGATCACCCAAAACATGGGTATCAAGGGTATTATCCGTATCGAGGAGTTCCAAAAAGTGGACTCTAAGAAGGCTCCTTACGACCCGATGCTTCAAAACCGCTATGAGAACCTCGACCAAAAGGTGTTCTCCGTGGACCGCAAGCCCGAGCCGTTGAAATACATCGACGACATTGAGGCCTACAACCAGCAGGAAGGTTTGGCCCTGAGCAGCGAGGAGATGGAATACCTGAAAGGCATATCTGCAAAGATTGGGCGCAAACTCACCGACAGCGAGGTGTATGGCTTTGCACAAGTCAACTCCGAGCACTGCCGCCACAAGATCTTCAACGGCACTTTCATCATCGATGGCAAGAAGATGCCCAACACGCTCTTCGCCCTCATCAAGAAGACCTCGAAGATGAACCCCAACCGCCTCGTGTCGGCCTACAAGGACAACGTGGCCTTCATCCTCGGCCCCAAGGTGGAGCAGTTTGCTCCCGCCGAGCCCAACAAGCCTTCGTCCTTCCAAATCAAACCCATCGAGACGGTGCTTTCGCTGAAAGCCGAGACGCATAACTTCCCGACCACCGTGGAGCCTTTCAACGGCGCTGCCACGGGTACGGGCGGCGAGATCCGCGACCGTCTGGCTGGTGGCCAAGGTAGCCTGCCTTTGGCGGGTACTGCCGTCTATATGACCTCCTATCCCCGCACGGAGCAAGGCCGTGAGTGGGAGAAGGACATCGAGCCGCGCAAGTGGCTCTATCAGACCCCTGAGGAGATCCTCATCAAGGCCTCCAACGGCGCCTCCGACTTCGGCAACAAGTTTGGCCAACCCCTTATCAACGGTAGTTTGCTGACTTTCGAACATAGCGAAAAGGAGACCCTTGGCTACGACAAGGTTATCATGCTGGCCGGAGGCATCGGCTTCGCCAAGGTGAAGGATGCTAAGAAGCTGGAACCCGAAGAGGGCGACGTTATCATCGTGCTGGGTGGCGACAACTACCGCATCGGTATGGGTGGCGGCGCCGTGTCGAGTGTCGATACGGGCCAATACAGCAACGCCATCGAGCTGAACGCCGTGCAACGTGCCAACCCCGAGATGCAGAAGCGCGTGAGCAACGTCATCCGTTCTATGGCTGAGAGCGACTGCAACCCCATCCGTAGCATCCATGACCATGGTGCTGGTGGTCACCTCAACTGCCTCTCCGAGCTCATCGAAGACGCAGGCGGCGTGGTCTATGTCGACAACCTGCCCATCGGCGACCCGACCTTGTCCGACAAGGAAATCATCGGCAACGAGTCGCAGGAGCGCATGGGCCTCTTGGTCAACAAGAAGGACAAGGACATCATCAAGGAGACCGCTGAGCGTGAGCGTGCTCCGTATTACGAAGTGGGCGAGGTGACGGGCGACGAACGTCTCCGTTTTGTCCGCAAGAAAGGCAAGGCTCCCATCGACTTGGCCATCTCCGACTTCTTCGGCAGCGCCCCCAAGACGATATTGAAGGACAAGACCAAGCCCTATCATTTCAAGAAGATAAGCTATACCAAGCGTGATATACACAAATACCTCAACAACGTGCTGCAAATGGAAGCCGTGGCCTGCAAGGACTGGCTCACCAACAAGGTGGACCGTTCAGTGACGGGTCGTGTGGCCCAGCAGCAATGTGTGGGTGAAGTGCAGCTGCCGCTGAGCAACCTCGGCATCAGCGCCTTGGACTACAACGGCAAACGTGGCATCGCCACGGCCTTGGGTCATGCCCCGATAGCGGGCCTTATCGATCCAGCCGCCGCTTCTCGCCTGTCGGTCTCCGAGGCCTTGACCAACATCCTCTGGGCTCCTATCGAAGGCAACCTCGAAGGTGTGTCGCTGAGCGCCAACTGGATGTGGCCTGCCAAGCAGGAAGGCGAGACCGCCCGTCTCTACGAAGCCGTGAAGGCCTTGAGCGACTACTGTGTGGCTCTGGGCATCAACGTGCCGACGGGTAAGGACAGCCTCTCCATGACGCAGAAGTATCCCGACGGCGAGAAGGTCGTCGCCCCTGGAACGGTCATCGTTTCCGCGGCCGGCGAAGTCTCCAATATCCGCCAGGTGGTGCGTCCTGTGATGAAAGCTGACGAAAACACCGAGCTCCTTTACATCGACTTCTCGAAAGACGGCTTCGAGCTGGGTGGCAGCAGCTTTGCCCAAAGCATCGGTGCCATCGGTCAGGCCGTGCCCGATGTGAAGAGCGTCAATTACTTCAAGAAGTGCTTCAACGCCATCCAGATGCTCATCGAGAGCAACTTGGTTTTGGCCGGTCACGACGTGTCGGCAGGTGGTTTGATCACCACCTTGTTGGAGATGAACTTCGCCAATACGACCTACGGTATGAACCTCGACTTGAGCGCCTTCGACAAGGAGGACCTGATGGCTGTGCTCTTCTGCGAGAAGCCTTCGGTAGTCATCCAAGTCTCCAACGACGGCATCGCCAACCGCATGCTGCGTGAGCTTGGCATCGCCTTCAAGATGATCGGCAAGCCCCAAGCCAAACGTCAGATCAACATCGCCCATGCCGAGCACAACTACATCTTCGACATCGATGCGCTGCGCGACACTTGGTTCAAGTCGTCGTACCTGCTCGACCGCAAGCAGAGCGGTCCGCGCAAGGCCATGGAGCGCTTCATGAACTACAAGAAACAGTATTTGCACTATAGTTTTGGCAGAAACTTCACCGGCACTGCTGCCAGCCTCGGCATCGACATGCATCGTCGCAAGCCCACGGGCATCAACGCGGCCATCATCCGCGAGAAGGGCTGCCAGTGCGACCGTGAGATGGCCTACGCCCTCTATCTGGCCGGCTTCGACGTGAGGGATGTCACCATGACCGACCTCGCCACGGGCCGTGAAGATCTCAAGGACGTGAATATGATCGCCTTCGTGGGCGGCTTCTCCAACTCCGACGTGCTGGGTTCGGCCAAAGGCTGGGCGGGTGCCTTCCTCTACAACAAGAAGGCCAAGAAGGTGTTGGACGACTTCTACGCCCGCGAGGACACCTTGAGCCTCGGTGTGTGTAACGGCTGCCAGCTGATGATGGAACTCGGCCTGCTCTATCCCGACCATGAGGAACATCCCGTGATGATGCACAACGACTCTCACAAGTTCGAGTCGGGCTTCCTCAATGTGGAGATTGCCCAAAACGAGAGCGTGATGCTCAAGTCGCTGTCGGGCCGCCGCCTCGGTGTGTGGATCGCCCACGGTGAGGGCCGTTTCTACTTCCCCTGCTATCGCGACCAATACAAGATCGTGATGACCTACGGTCAGGATGAATACCCCGGCAACCCCAATGGCAGCGACTGGTCGACGGCAGGCATCTGCTCCAACGACGGTCGTCATCTCGCCATGATGCCTCACCTCGAGCGTGCCTTCCTGCCTTGGCAGTGGGCCTTCTATCCCGAAGAGCGTAAGAACGACGAGGTGTCGCCTTGGATGGAGGCCTTCGTGAATGCTAGGAAGTGGGTGGAAGAGCATGTTAAATAAGCCATGCCCAAAGAGAAAATCAATAAGACCAATGCTTGCCGCATCCTCGACCAGAAGAAGGTGGCATACGAGTTGATTCCCTATGAGGTGGACGAGAACGACCTCGGGGCGCAGCATATCGCCGACCAATTGGGAGAGGACATCGACCAGGTGTTTAAGACCTTGGTGCTGAAAGGCGACAAGATCGGATATTTCGTTTGCGTCATCCCGGGTAACGACGAACTTGACCTGAAGAAGACCGCCAAGGCCACGGGCAATAAGAGCTGCGACCTCATCCCGATGAAGGAGTTGTTGCCCCTGACGGGTTACATCCGTGGTGGCTGCTCGCCTGTGGGCATGAAGAAGCAATTCCCCACCTTTATCCACGAGACCTGTGAACTGTTTGACTACATCTATGTCAGCGCAGGTGTGAGAGGCTTGCAGTTCAAGCTCAGCCCCGTGGACTTGATCAAGGTGGTGGACATGACTGTGGCCGATTTGACCATCTTTGAATTGGGGCAAAAATGAGCTACACCATTCGCAAATCGACATTGGCCGACCTGCCAACCATACTCAATCTTCGCGACCAGGCGCGCGAGATTATGCGCAGCTACGGCAACACCTTCCAATGGCCCGATGGCTATCCCCGTGACGATATGTTTCGGAAAGACATTGAGGTCGGCGGTAGCCATGTCATGATAGACGAGAGGGGAGAGGTGGTCGGCACTTTTGCCCTGCTGCCCAGCCCCGAGGTGACTTACAATGTCATTTACAATGGGCAATGGCTTGACGATGCGCCTTATTATGTCATTCACCGTATTGCCAGCACGCCAGGCTCGCATGGCATATTGGATGCGCTGTTGGACTATTGCGAATCACGGGTCGACAACATACGCATCGACACGCACGAGGCCAATGTCATCATGCGGAAGGGCTTGGAAAAGCATGGATACCAATACTGTGGCATCATTTACCTTCTGGATGGGAACGAAAGAATGGCGTTCCAGAAAAGGCGCCTCCCATAGATACGCTCCCTCGTCCCTCAGTCGGTATGACATGGGAGGCTGGCTATTCAATCAATATTCTCGATAATCTTATCCTCTTCCTCCAAGTCGGGTACAAGCCGTTGTATGGGCTTGAAGCGGTAGAAGAACCGGATGGCGATGACGCGCACGATGGTGTAGGCCGGTACGGCCACCAGCATGCCGATGGTACCGCCGATATGGCCCGCCATGAGTAGCACGATGAAAATCTCCAAGGGATGCGCCTTGATGCTCGTCGAATAGATGAGCGGCTGATAGATGAAGTTGTCGATCAGTTGTGCGGTCAGCATGATGGCGAGGATGATGAGGGCAAAGACCCAGATGTTGACATCCAAGCCAGCGCCGGTGCCTAGTTTCAACACAATGCCTATCAAAACGCCGATGGCTTCGCCGATGATGGGTCCGACGTAAGGAATAACGTTGAGCAGACCCGCGATGAAAGCGATGCCGATGGCATAGTTGAAGTTGAGGCGGGCGATGAGCCATAGGCCGAGGAAATCGACCAAGGCAACGCCCAGCATCTCGATGAACAGCCCCACGAAGTAGCGTGAGAGCAGTTCCTTGATCTCGTTCAAGGTCTTGTTCATAGTCAGCTCGTGCTTGTCGGGCACAAAGGCGCAGACGATACGTCCGAACAGCCCGTTCTCCTTAAGGAAGAAAAACGAGATGAACACCACGGCGAATGCGGCCACCAAGAGGCTCGTCACCATAGAGGCTACGGAACCGACGATGCCACCTACCTTACCGAAGTCGACCACCTCCTTGACCTTGTCCATGACCAGGGCTGCGATGTCGAAGTTGCGATCCAACCCTGGGAACACCCCGATAAGCCATTCGTTGATCTTATCGATGGGATTTGATTCGAAATAGCTGCTCTCGGTGATGGCTGAAGCATCGCGTATTATACTGGAAACCAAAGGAATAATCTGTGAGATAAGCAGGATGATCAAGGCTATGATGATGAGGATGGACAACACGGCCAGTAACCAATCGGGTGCTGATTTCCCTTTGATTTTGACCTTACGCATCACCTTCATCAGAGGTCGTCCGAGGAGGGTGACCACAAGTGCGGCGACGATATAGATCAGCACATTCTTGAAGTACCAACACAAGGCCACGACGATGGCAAGACAAGCCAATTTGATGATATAACCTGCCAGTTTTTCGGTGTTTTTCTCGTTATCCATGGTAATCTGCTTCTTTATGGATGACAAAAATAGATTTTTTTCCGTTTTCGATAAACGATTTTTGTTATTTTTGCGTTTTCTATAAAACCTTTCTTTAACCCTTAAATAAAATACAACCCTATGAAATACGCTCACCTTCTTTTGTTTGTTTTTCTCCCCTTTGCCAGCCTGATGGCTCAAAACTATGATCCCGAAGGATATGATCCTGATACGCTGGAGGTTGAGATGAACGAACAGGAAATCAAGGACCTGAATTCCGGTAAGGCTGTGGTGGAGGAATCCACCGTAATGGAGATGCTTGACATGGTGAGCAATATCATGTATTTCAAGGATACCTATCTCGACATCGACTCATCGCTGATGAATGTCTATGGTTATGGCAAGAATGAAATCCCGATGTTTCCCGATAGCGTCTATGCCAACCGTATCGAGGCCTTGGCACGTGAAACGACCATCCCACTGACATTCAACACCCACGTGAAGTCGTTCATCGACCTCTATGCCAACCGTCGCCGTCAGCAGACGAGCCGTATGTTGGGTCTTTCATACGTGTATTTCCCGATGTTTGAGGAATACCTCGCCAAATACAACCTCCCGCTTGAACTGAAGTATCTGGCCATGGTGGAGTCGGCCCTCAACCCCACGGCGGGCTCAAAGGCGGGTGCCAAGGGCTTGTGGCAGTTCATGCAAGGCACGGGTAGGGAGTTTGGCTTGAAGGTCACTTCTTTGGTCGACGACCGCTACGACCCGATGAAAGAGACCGAGGCGGCCTGCCAGTATCTGCAGAGCCTCTATGCACGGTATGGCGATTGGTTCCTTGTGCTTGCGGCTTACAACTCGGGTCCTGGCACGGTCAACAAGGCCATCATCAGGGCGGGTGGCGTGAAGAACTATTGGGCAATTTGGCCCTATCTACCTAGCGAGACGCGCGGTTATGTGCCCGCCTTCATCGCGGTGACCTACGTCATGAACTTCGCCACGGCGCACAACCTCTATCCTATCAACCCAGGTCTGTTGCTTCATGGCACCGACACGGTGATGGTGCGCGACCGTGTGGCTTTCGACCAGATCAACGAGTGCATCGGCGTACCTATGTCGGACCTCATCTTCTTCAACCCCCAATACACCAAACAGATTGTCCCTGCCTCGAAATACAATCCCTGCGCCTTGCGTATGCCCATGAAGTACACCTTGCTTTTTGCCCAGCTGGAGGACAGCATTTATGCCTACAAGAGCAAGGCGGAAATCAAGCGTGAAGTCATCGAGGAGAAGGTGGAGGCGGTGAGCGATAGCTTTGTCCATGTGGTGAAAAAAGGCGAAAGTCTGGGTAGCATCGCCCGAAAGCACCATGTGACCGTGGCCAACATCAAGCGTTGGAACCGTCTCAAGCGTGATTCTATCCGTCCTGGACAGCGTCTGACCATCTACCGCTCGGGCGCGCCCATGGCACAGGTGAGCAAGCCGTCGAAGAGCAGCAAGGCCAACGCGACAGGCCCGACCGTGAAGGTGCACACCGTGAAACGCGGTGAGACCTTGACCTCGATTGCCAAGAAATACAGATGCTCGGTTAACGACATCAAGAAATGGAACGGCATCAAGGGCAACAACATCAAGGTAGGTCAGAAGCTGAAGATCAAGAAATAACCACTAACAAAAAAACATAATACCATGAAAAGCTATCTCAAAATCGCAGCCGTCATCTTAATTGCCGCTGTGATGACGTCATGCACTCAAACAAGATCGGGTCGTAAGGACCGCTCGGTGGGTGGCACTTCCGAGATCCTTGTGGTCACCCAAAACGACGAACAATGGAAAGGCCGCATCGGCGACTCAATCCGCCATTTCTTCCTCGACTACCAGTATGGTCTGCCGCAGCCTGAGTCGCGCAACGACTTGGCGCATATTAACGTGGAGGGCTTCTCCGACCTGTTCCAGAAGCACAAAAACATCATCGAGGTCGTCATCGACCCCAGCAAGGAAAAGGCTGTGGCCGAGACCGCCGAGGACATGTGGGCCGCGCCTCAGCGTTACGTGAAGATCACTGCGCCCGACCTAGGCTCGTGGGTGGAGCTCTTCGACAAGCAGAAAGAGGTGTATAAGCAATGGTTCGACAAGGTGGAGCGCGAGCGCATCCTCAACGTGTTCCGTCCCACCAAGGACGAAGCCATCGATAAAGCCATCGCCGAGAAGTTTGGCTTCACGCTCACTGTGCCACAAGGCTTCTATATCGCCAAGGACGAGCCCGACTTCATGTGGCTCCGTAAGGAGCAGGAGCGTTCGAGTGCTGATATCGTCATCTATCAGACGCCCTATCGCGACACGATGCAGTTTGAGACGAACAGCCTCATCGCCATGCGTAATATGATGGTGGGACAGTATATCCCTGGTCCTTCGGAAGGCTCCTATATGGGCACCGAGACTGAGTTTGTGCCGCCTTTGGTGACGCAAGTCAAGGACTTCCCGGCGGGTTTCGCCGAGGAGATGCGAGGCATGTGGAAGGTGGAGAACGACTTTATGGGTGGTCCCTTCGTGTCTTACACCTTCGTGAATGCCGACAAGCTGGCCACGGTGGAGGGGTTCTACTATGAGCCTAACCAGAAGAAGCGCAACATGATGCTCCAGCTGGAGTCGATTGCGTATAGCTTGAAGTTTGTGGAGGAATAGTTACTTCGCCTTCTTGTATCTTACGACGACCTCGCCCAAGGGTGAGGTCGTTTGCGTTGTAATGCATCCGTCTTTCCATTGCCCGAAGTCGGCATTGTCGAGAAGAAGCGTGCCGTCGTTCTTTAGGCTGAGTCGGCCTTGCAAAGAGTCGTCCATTCCCTTGAAAGTCAATGTGGAATCAGAAGTGATGCTGATGACGTTCTGCCGTTCCATCTCGCCGATCTGTTTCACCAGTTCAGGGGTGCTGTGTTGCTCGTCGAACTGCACGTTGACCTTGTCGACGGTCCAGGTGCCAAAGAGTGTGTCGGCCTTGTGGTGGCAGGCGCAAAAGGCGAAGGTAAGGCCGATGAATAGGAGAAACTTGCTTTTCATGCTGCAAAGGTACAAAAAACTCCTTATCTTTGCATTCCCAAAACCCAATAAACAATGCCTGGACAAGCCCTGCAATGGTTCAAGACGGAGGAGCAGGAGGGCAAGACGCGTGTCTTCGATCCTTTGCGCCGTCGTTTCGTCGCTTTGACGCCCGAAGAGGAGGTGCGGCAGAAGATGTTGTATCTGCTGGTGGAGCACCTCAAGGTGCCGGCGGGGCTGTTGGCGGTGGAGTATTCGGTGAAGGTGAACGGCTTGGACAAGCGTGCCGATGCCGTGGTCTTCGGTAGCGATGGCTCGCCGCTGATGATCGTGGAATGTAAGGCGCCGTCGGTGAAGCTCACCGAGGACGTGCTTGAGCAGGCGGTGCGGTATCATTCGGCCTTAAGGCCCAAGTATCTGTTGCTCAGCAATGGTGCAGTCATGCATTGTTTCAAGGCCGAAGGCCAGGTGTTGCGGCCTTTGGACCATCTGCCTGATTATGCGGAGATGATAGGGTAGGGACTTCCGTGCCCAGCCCGGTCGGGTTTGGGCATTCCCATTCACGGCACTATAGGTTCCCTTCGGGAATGGAGGTGTAAATAGAGTGGCCAGCGGCGGATTCTAACGTTTACGACCCGTAAACACTTCATACCGCCGCGTGGTACCTAGTAACTATAACTCCATTCCCGAAGGGAATCTCCCAACACTACACTTATGCCTCTTGAGTCATTGCGGTTCCGCATCCGCGGATCCGCAATCTCTTACACCGCCAGAGGACTACACTCTTTTTCTTCCTTCTCCTTGATGAGAAGGAACCGAAGAATCAAGGCCGCCTCCATCGGACCTCCCCGCGGCCATCTAAAGGCCTGACCCTCAGGTCGTGGAGTGCCTTCTTCGAAGGCAAACGACAAGCGCCGCTCCGTGAGGGTCAAGCCCTTAGCCGTCCCTTGCGGGCGCTTCCCCGCTCGGCGGCCCCTCCTCCCCGCCCAGTCCGGTGGGGTTTGGGCGTTCCCGCGCACGGTGTCCGGGAGTTTCGCTCCGCAATCTCTTACACCGCCAGAGGACTACACTCTTTTTCTTCCTTCTCCTTGATGAGAAGGAACCGAAGAATCAAGGCCGCCTCCATCGGACCTCCCTGCGGCCGTCTAAGTGCCTGACCCTTAGGTCGCGGAGTGCCTTCTGCGAAGGCAAACGACAAGCGCCGCTCCGTGAGGGTCAAGCCCTTAGCCGTCCCTTTCAGGCGCTTCCCCGCTCGGCGGCCGGTCCCCCGCACCCAACCCAGTCTAGGTTAGGCGTTCCCGGACCCGGTGTCCTTGGGTATGCGGTGCAAGCGGGCATGTCATCCCTGCGTTGGGATGAGGGGAGCGTGGGATCTATGCCTGCGGCTCGGCCAAGTCAGGTATCCTTCAAGGATAAAAATAACAAAAATTATTTTCATTTTCCTCGCGCGCGTATCTATAAAATGTCTAATTTTGCAGCCCCAAAAGGGAAGGTATGCCTTTTCTTATGGTAAATAACGATAAATCAAATAATTAGAATATACATAACACAAAAACACAAATGAAAGGAAAATTTACAAAAATTATGGCAGCCGTCGCGCTGCTGGTAGGTCTCACGATACCAATGATGGGTGTGGGACAAACAACAGTTGCGTCATTCTCTAGAACCGGAACGACAGACAATATTACGGGAGGAACTTTTACTTTCGCTGCTTCTGCTCAAAATGGCTATTATCAAGATGGAAACGGAACTAATAGGTATTTGCAAATATTGAATAATTCAGCATATTGGACTTCAATGCCTACTAGTATCAGTCTTAGTGCAAGAATTGGTGGTGGAACTGGTAATAAGGATTTGAGCAATCCAGTTTATGTTACATTGTTGGATGCAGATGGCAATGAAATTACTGCTTCACAAACAGCTATTACATCACACATTACCACTAATACAGGAGATGATTATACCATTTCATTGCCGTTAACTAATAATGTTTTCGGTGTGAAAGTGTCTCACGTTAAAGAAACTGGTTACAATGTAAGATACTATTCTTTCAGTTTATCTTACGTCGGTGAAGGCGGTACTCCTCAGCCCACCACCTACAATGTGACCTACAACGCTAATGGTGGTACAGGCACGATGACCGACAGCAACAGCCCTTACGAAGCCAATGCAACAGTTACATTGCTCGAAAACGCTTTTACTGCACCTGAAGGTATGATATGGGAAGAATGGCAAGTAAAAGATGCTTCCAATAATATCATTTCTGTTTCCAACAATCAATTCACTATGCCTGCCAGTAATGTTACTGTTACTGCCCAGTGGGCTGCTGACCCCAATGCACCTCAATATGAATGGGTACTGACAGAATTAGCAGACCTTACTTCTAGTGATGTGTTTGTGATTGTTGGAAATATTTCGAACACGAGTTATACTATGACTAATGATAACGGTACGAATAGCGCTCCTACTGCTGCAACTGTTACTATTGCCAATGACAGGATTACTTCGACGATTGCAAATAATATAAAGTGGAATGTTAGCGGTAATGCCACGGATGGTTATACTTTTTATCCGAATGGTACAACCGAAACTTGGTTGTATTGCAATACGACGGCTCAATCGGGCAGTAATAATAATATGAGAGTTGGTACTGGTAATAGAAAAGTGTTTTCATATTCTAATGAATATTTAGAAACCAAAGACGCCAATACTAAAAGATATGTTTGTGTTTATGCAGATGGCCCAGATTGGAGAGGATATACTTCAAGCTCAACAAAGATTTCTTTCTACAAACGCCAAGTAGTCAGCACCGATCCCGCCATCTATGCTTCTAATGTAAATATTGCCTACAATGACCTAGAAGGACAAATTGAATACATTCTTGAAAACGAAGTCACTGGCGGTGAGCTTACAGCTACAACAACTTCCGATTGGCTTACGCTCCCGCAAACTTTTGCAAGCCCGATTACATTTACTGCAACGGAAAACACAATGACCCAAGCTCGTACCGCTACCGTTACGCTGACTTATACTTATGGCAATAACCAATCCATCTCCAAAGATGTAACTGTTACACAAGGTGCACACCCTGTCACTTATACGACTATCGAGGCTATGTTTGATGCTGCTGGCAATACTGCTACGGAAGTGTTTGTCACTTTCGGCGGATGGGTAGTTAGTGGCGTCTCTACCAATGGTTATAATGTGTTTGTCACAGATGGCACCAACGGCTTCGTCATCAATGGAGGAGATCACGGCTTTGAAGTTGGCTACACTTTGACCAGCACCACGCCTATCACTTGCACGCTGCAAAAGAGCAACGGCTATGCCAAGGTTACAGGTGTCAATGCTTCAACAGAAGGCCTTACCGTAGGCACTGGCGGCAACGTCACAGAGGCCGATATCGAAATGGCAAACCTAACTGGCATCAACACCGGTGCTTTGGTCAGCTATGAGAACCTAACTTGCAGTGTGGATAACAACAAATATTATCTCACTGACGGTACTACCACCATTCAGGCATATAATACGCTTTATGCTTTCGATGAGTTTGAAGATGGGAAGACCTATAACATCACTGGTGTGTATCAGCAATACAATAGCACCAAGGAAATCTTGCCTCGCAGTGCCGAAGATATTGAGGAATTGGCCTTGCCATCCATTACCGTCACTCCCGCCACGCTCAATGTGGAAGCTGGTCAGTATGTTGTGAATGATGAATTGATCCTTGCCTATGAAAATATTGATGTTGTGAACTACGAAAGTTTTACAATTCAGTTTTACGATGCTGAAGGAGAAGAACAAGGAATGCCTGAATGGCTTGTTTTAGGAATAACTGGAACGAACGATGAAGGTTATCAAGTGACTGGCTATATCAGTCCCAACGAAAGCGAAGCTCGCTCGGCTTACATGAAGGTTTCTGCTCTTGATGCGGCAGGCAGCACGGTCTATTCCAACCTCGTTACCATCAACCAGGCTGCTTATGTGGCTCCGTTTGAACCTGCCACATATACTTTGGCAACCAGCATTGAAAGCGGTAAGACATATATCATTGTTAATCCAGAATCCAGTAAGGCCATGGGGGCTCAAAATGAGAATAACCGCGCCGCTGCTGATGTTACCATTCAAGACCAAACGATAACAGTTACAAGCGATGCTGTCTATGAATTTGTCATCGAGAGCGTTAGCGAAGGCATATATTGCATTTACGATGACCGTACTGGTGGTTTCCTATATGCCGCTAGTAGTAATAGCAACCTTCTGAAAACCAAAGCTGGATTAGATGACAATGGCAAGTGGACTATTACATTTAATCAAGATGGTGATGCTTCCATAGTTGCGCAAGGAGATCATACTCGCAATGTGATGCAGTACAATAGTGGCAGCACATTGTTCTCCTGCTATGGCTCTGCTTCACAGAAACCTGTTTATCTCTATGAGAAGGAAGAAGAGACTCCCGAACCTGAAACTTACGAACTCACCATCAACGGTTACACCGATGCAGAGAGCAAGGCTGGTTACTACCTC
Organism: uncultured Bacteroidia bacterium; assembly: GCA_902786745.1. Taxonomy (GTDB): domain Bacteria; phylum Bacteroidota; class Bacteroidia; order Bacteroidales; family F082; genus Limimorpha. The sequence goes on along the minus strand of CADADR010000009.1, from coordinate 12,386 downwards.
ATCGCTTCGCCCGTCACCGTGAATATCGCCGATGTCGATGGCTTGACCGAAGGCGACTTCGACCTGTATTCCTATGACGAAAGCCAAGAACTTGAGTGGATCAACTATAAGCAGGAAGATGGCTCGCACCCCTTCACCACGCTCGAACCTGGTAAGGGCTACCTCTATGCCAAGAAGGCTACTGCCGAGACGTCAACCTATACCTTCACCCTCACGGGTGCGCCTTACTACGGAACTCCTATTGTCCTTTCCAAGCAAAGCACTGGCACCTTAGCGGGTTGGAACCTGATAGGCAATCCTTTGGCTACTTCTAACATTGCTCTTGGCCGTGCCTTCTACATCATGAACTCAACCATTGGTGAGCTCATTGCAAGCGAGAGCAATACAGTTGAGCCTATGCAAGGCTTCTTCGTCATCGCGGATGAAGATGGTGAAGAATTTGAATTGACGGTTCCCTTGGGTGGTGATGGTAATCTTGACAAGCTTGTCATGAACCTCAGCCAGAACCGTGGCACCGTCATCGACCGCGCCATCGTACGCTTTGGTGAAGGCGAGCAGCTGCCTAAGTTCCAACTCTTCGAGAGCAGCACCAAGCTCTATATCCCGCAGGGCAACAGCGACTACGCCATCGTTCGCAGCGCCGCCGAAGGCGAGATGCCCGTCAACTTCAAGGCCAAAGAGAACGGCACCTATACCATCAGCGTTAACACCGAGAATGTCGAGATGGACTACCTCCACCTCATCGACAATATGACTGGCACCGATGTCGACCTGCTCCAGACCCCGAGCTACACCTTCGAGGCTACCACCCGCGACTACGCCTCGCGCTTCCGCCTGGTGTTCAACACCAACGGCAATAACGCCGAAGGTAATGCCAACTTTGCCTACTTCAACGGCAGCGAATGGCAGATCAGCAATATCGGTGAAGCCACCTTGCAGGTTGTCGACGTGATGGGCCGCATCGTGAAGAGCGTTGCCCTTGAAGGCAATGCCACGGTGAGCATCAACGAGATGCCTGGCGTTTATATGATGCGCCTCCTCAACGGCAATGACGTGAAAGTTCAAAAGGTGGTTATCAGATGATGATAGCCTATGGCCAATGGCTTATGGCCTGCCCCTACGTTAAGGCAAGCCATAGGCCATCAGCCATAGTACGACAAGTGAAATACGAAATAACAGAGTGAACAAACAAATAAAACTAAATAATACGATGAAAAAGCAATTGTTAAGCAATCGTCCTGGGCCTTGGCCTGACGACTTCATTCGCCCAAGGCGGACTGTTCCAGCGTGGCGACGTGCCTACCGAAGAACAAGGTAACCGTGACGGTGGTCCTGGTCTGCCCGGCCATGGCGCCTCGGGTCACCAAGACGCTCCCCTCGGTAGCGGCATAGCCGTGCTTGCCGCTCTTGGTGGTGCCTATCTTGTGGCTAAGAAACGCAGAGAGGAATAATGAAAAATGATGAAAAATAAGCCGCGACATCGTCGCGGCTTATTTTTTTAACTAACTTTGGAGCCGATAACAAACACATGCTATGAAAAGAGTTTTATTTTCTTTGATTTTGCTGGCGATGCTCCCCGCTGTGGCCATGGCCGAACACGTCGAGTCCGCCCGCGCCCAGCAGGCCGCCAAGACCTTCTTCAACAACAATGGCGTGAACGCCAACAAACTTACCGACCTTTCGGCAGAGGCTGGCTTTACTAACCTGTACATCTACAATGCCGACAAAGGCTTTGTGGTGATGGCCGCCGACGACCGCGTGCAACCCGTGTTGGGCTATTCGCTGACTGGCAGTTTCGAGCCCGATGCGATGCCCGACAATGTGCGCGCCTGGCTGCAAGGGTATGATGACGAAATAAAATATGTTGTTGAGAGCAATGCCAAAGCCACACCCGAGACAAAACAACAATGGCAAGACCTCGAAAATGGTGTGAGAGGGACTAAGGCTACAGTGGTTGTCGAACCGTTGTTATATACCATGTGGGACCAGGGCGAGCCGTACTACAATCTATGTCCCACGGCCACTTCAGGCGGCACTACCTACCATGCTGTTACCGGTTGTGTAGCCACCGCTATGGCACAGATCATGAAATATTGGAACTGGCCTATTAAAGGTTATGGATCGCATAACTACAAACCAAGTGGTTTTGCTCAACAAAATGTAAACTTTGGCAACACCACCTATGACTGGGCTAATATGACCGACACTTACGATGCCAACAGCACGGAAGCAGAACAAACCGCCGTGGCTACCTTGATGTACCATTGTGGAGTTTCTGTGTCAATGGATTATGGTACTGATGGCAGTGGAGCCTATTCCAATGACGTTGCTAACGCCATGACCACCTACTTCCGTTATAACAGCAGCATCAGTTATAAGACGAAACTAAGCAATTCCAGTAATTGGCTGAATTTACTGAAAACCGATTTGAATGCCGGCCGTCCTGTTTATTACAGTGGTAGTGGCTCGGGTGGCGGTCATGCTTTCGTATGTGACGGCTACGACAGTGACAACTACTTTCATTTTAACTGGGGCTGGAGTGGAATGTACGACGGCTATTTCTTGGTCAACAACCTGAATCCTGGCACAGGAGGGGCTGGGTCGGGCTCTTCGGGGACCTATAACTCTAACCAGGCTGCTATTTTTGGCATTCAGCCTACCTATAGCAATATAAATGCCCCAACGCTTAACGCCACTTTGGTACAGAGTGTCTCTCAACGCGACGTCAACATCAGCTGGAATACCGTTTCGGGAGCCTCGAAATACCAACTCTTCAGAAACTCCGTGTTGATTTATGAAGGCACATCAACGTCCTATTCGGACGTCACGGCTCCTTATGGCTTGAACCGTTATTATGTGAGATGCGTCAACTCGAGCAATGGGATCTCGCAGAACTCGAATGCCGCTGAGATTTCGATCTCTTTCCCTGCTCCTGAGAACTTTGTGGCGACAAACGATGAGGACCTGTTCGGCATTTCGTGGGATGCATCCGATTTGGCCGTTTCCTACAATGTGTATTGCAACGATATGCTGATTGGATCGGACTTAACGTCAACAGCTTATACATTCACCCTCAGCGTTTATGGCGATCTTTCGTTTTATGTGAGGGGCGTCGATTTCAATGGCGAGTTGTCGGAAATCTCGGATGCGACCACGTTGTATCAGGAATTCAAAGGCCCACTTGTTGATTTGACCGCTACCTTAGATGGCGAAAAAGCGACCATCACATGGGATGGCCTGGAAAGCGGTTCCTATGAAATCGAGCAACTGAATGGATATGATGGCAGCATATGGATTTCGAGCCTTGGGACTACTGGAGCCTATTGGGCCATCCGGTTCCCGGTCTCACAAATGTCGTTTTATGCCGGCATGGCAATGACGAGCGTTGAGACTTATATTTATGAGGCAGGCACGTACCAGGTCTCGATCTATCAAGGCACCTCTAACGATGCCCCAACGGGGTCGGCTCTTGCTACTGCATCGGGTACCTATTCGAGCAATGCGGGATGGAAGACGCTGACTTTCAGTAATCCAGTGTTTTTGGACTATTCGAAAGATTTATGGATTGTGTATTATTCAAGTAATGTCACCAAATTCCTGCTGGCTGATATGGAAAACGAATATGGCGACTATTATTCCCTTAATGGCAGTACGTGGAATCATGCCACAGGTTGCACATGGATTATCTATGCTGTGGTTACCGACGGCGACTACACCTACAACCTTTACCGCAATGGTGAATGCATTGCACAAAACATGACCGACACGACCTATGTCGATCGAGGACTAGGCAATAATGCGGCCTACAAATATACGGTAAGAACCAACTACTTTGGCCGTGAGTCGGCAGACTCCAACTTCTCGGCGTTTGTGTTGGGCGATGCCAGCACCGACGAGGCTATCGATATGGGCAGAAAAGATAAACTATTGCTTACGGAGAACAGCTGCTTCACTGTCAACACCCATTTGAGCAACAGCCGTCCGGGCAATCTCATCATCAAAAACGGTGCACAACTCATCGCCAATGATGGAGTAGCGGTGACCATTCAGAAAAACCTGCCGGCATCATGGAACTGGTGGGCTCCCAACGTCACGGCCAACGACCTATTGCCGCAACTCCAAATGACACTCGGTGGCGATGCCGTCCTCATCAACTCGCAAGGTTCGGGCTTTGTGTGTTATGAAAACAATCAATGGAATGGCACACTGGCTGATGTTGCTCCCGGACAGATGTACAAGATTTGGATGGACCAAGACCGCTCCATCACGATGGTAGGCACCACCACCAGTGGCGTCGAGGTCACAATCGCTCCAGGTAACAACTGGTTGGGCTGTCCAACCACAAAGAATGTCAGCCTTGCGGAACTGGATATCGTCCCTACCGATGGTGACACCATCAGCTCGTCGACCCAAAGTGCCGTCTACCAAAACGGAGCTTGGACAGGCACCCTCACCACACTGCAACCTGGACATGGTTATATATATGTGTCGGTTGCGCAAGAGGACAAAACGCTGAGGTTTTGAACCATAATGCCTTGAGACGGCACCTTACCATATTGTTCTTATTGGTCAGCCTCATTGGCGTTGCCCAGATTCCCAACGGATACTACAACCAAGCCAACGACAAGACAGGGGATGCACTAAAAGTAGCCTTGCATGACATCATCAAGGGGCACCATGTGGTGAGCTATGAAGGATTGCTGAACGCCTTTGCCTACACCGACTGCAAACCCAACGGCAAGATTTGGGATATTTATTCCAATTATGAATATAGCCTTAGTGGTAATTGCGGCGAATATGAACAGGAAGGTGATTGCTGGAACCGTGAGCATACCTGGCCGCAGAGCTGGTTCAACGAGCAAACCACGCCCCGTTGCGACCTCTTCCACGTATATCCCACCGACGGCTATGTGAACGGACAACGCAGCAACTACCCTTATGGCGAGGTCAACAACCCCACCTACACTTCGGGCAATGGCTCCAAGTTGGGACCATGCGTTACTTCAGGATACTCGGGGAAGGTGTTTGAGCCTATCGACGAATACAAAGGCGACATCGCCCGCAGCTATTTCTACATGAGTGTGCGTTACTACAGCGAAGACAGCAATTGGAGTACTAGCGACATGACCAACAAGTCGGAAATCAAGCCTTGGGCTATGACTATGTTGCTGCGCTGGAGCGATGAGGACCCTGTTAGCCAGAAGGAAATCAACCGCAACAATGCCGTCTACGGCTACCAAAACAACCGCAACCCCTTCATCGACCATCCCGAATATGCTCGAATGATTTGGGATCCAGATTGGCAAGGTGGTGGTGGCAGCGGCGGTAACACGGGCAATGGCGACTACGTGAAAATCACAACCGCACCAGCGGATTGGAGTGGGGAGTATCTGCTTGTGTATGAGAATAATGCCTCATCGGGATATGTGTGGACGGGAGTGGATGCTGCAAACTGTTTTCAGGAGGCTGCAATAACGGATTATTCGATTGAGGATGACGGATTTGTAACCATCATCATTGCTCCAATGTCGGGTGGTTATTCTATCCGGATTAATGGTGGAACCAATGATGGAAAATATATCAATGGGCAATCGGGAAGCAACACCATAAAATTTGGAACCTCTGCTGCATTGAACACCTTGGAATACGAGTCTGATTGGGTGAAAATCATCTCCAACACTTCCGTGATGCGGTTCAACAATGCTGCCAGCGAAATGCGTTTTCGCTATTACAAAGCAGGTACTTTTAACCAACAGCAGCCCATCCAGCTTTACAAGAAAACTGAGCCTCAGACTGTTACGCAATCCATCAGCCTTGTCCAAGGTTGGAACTGGTGGGCACCGATGGTGGAAACGACCCTTGAGGCGCTGCAGGCGGCTCTTGGCGACACGCTTATGCAGATTAAGTCGCAGGGCGGAACACCTACCGAGCTTGTTCTCGGGCAGATGTACCGCATCCAGGCCAGTGCCTCATGCCAATTTACCTTGAGTGGTGTGCCAGGCACGGGGGTGGATGTCACCATCGCGCAAGGCTGTAATTGGTTCGGTTATCCGGGTACGGAGTCGTTATCCCTTGATGACCTCAATATCAGTCCTACGACAGGCGACAAGGTCGTCTCGCAGGATGGCGGTTTTGCTGTATACAACGGCACGGCGTGGAAAGGTACGCTCACGAGCCTCCAACCGGGTAAGGGGTATGTGTATGTTTCGGTGGCATCGCTCAACAAGACGATGTCGTTTGAATAGTGGATATTCCTCAAGCACCAGAAGCATAAAAATCAGGCACTTTTTGTCTTGCGAGTCCACTTTTTTTGTACCTTTGCGTGTTTATTTTTTAAGAAAATGAAATTTTTACGTTTTGTATGTCTTTTTTGTGCCGCTATCCTTGGCAGCACAGCCATGGCCCAGAGCCAAAGAGAACTTCAACAATTGATGCGCAACCGCGGTGAGTATTACTTCACCCTTAATGTTGACGACCTCGTTGGGATTGATAATCTTGGCGAGATTTGCTCCGTCGACGGCACTGACGGCCGTATCGTGGTAGCTTATGCCAACCAGGAAGAATATGACAAACTGATTGCGTTGGGATTGCAACCCAAGTTGCAAACCTCTCCTTCGCTGCGTGAGGAAGCCAAGATGTGGGAGGGAGGCGACCGCGCCACTTACGAATGGAACAGCTACTTGACGTATACTCAATATGTCGAAATGATGCAAGGTTTCCCGTCATTGGCATTAAGTGACAGAACCTGTACCTTGATAGACTTAGGTCAGCTTGCAACCTCGAACCACCGCCACCTTTATGGTGTCCGCATCTATAAAGGCAATCCCTATGGCAAACCTAGGTTCCTCTATAGCTCCACTATGCACGGCGACGAGGTGACCGGCATGATTCTGATGCTCCGATTGATTGATGAGTTGTGCACCAGCACCGACACCCGCATCGTCAACTTGCTTAACGATGTGGACATTTACATTTTTCCATGCAACAACCCCGACGGCACTTATTACGGCGGCAACAACACGGTGACGGGTGCCCGACGCGCAAACGGCAACAACGTCGATCTTAACCGCAACTATCAGGACTACTTTAATGGAGACCACCCTAATACCAATACCTATCAGGATGAAACTACATGGACCATGGCACAAGCCGATGAACTTCTCTTTACAATGGCTGCCAACTACCATGGCGGTGCGGAGGTGATGAACTATTGTTGGGACTGGGTATTCCAAGACCATGCGGATGTGGACTGGTGGGAGTATGTATGTACAGAGTACGTTACTCTTGCCCGTCAAGTATACAGTTCATACATGACCGACACTTACAATGATGGCGTCACCAATGGTGCCACCTGGTACTCCATCACCGGCAGCCGCCAGGACTACATGAATGGTTACGGACAGTGTCGCGAAGTGACCGTGGAGTGCTCTACCACCAAGACACCCAGCGCTTCTCAGTTACCCGACTTCTGGAATCGTAACCACAACAGTATGTTGGCCCTCATGGAGCAGGCCCGTAACGGCGTGCACGGCGTAGTGTATGATGCCACAACGGGTCAAACGATACAAGGGGTCACGGTTAGTGTGTTGAACCACGATATCAGCAATTCCTATGTGACCACCCACGAGGTGGGCGATTTCCATCGTCCCATCAAGGGCGGCACCTATACCTTCATCTTTGACAAAGATGGCTATGCCAGAAAGTTCGTTGATGTCACCGTAGCCGACGGCCAACGTGTGGATCTGAACGTCTATCTCACTCCTAGCAACGAAACTGCAACGGAATGCTATGAACAGGTGAATGCAGCTGACATTGTTGTAGGCCCATATCTTATGGGATATCGCAACGGCCTAACGCTAATAGTGCCCACTCATGACAATAGGAATACATCCACTTCTGTATCCGTGAACTCCACTTCATTATCCGTCACCCCATCTGACGATGGCTTCACCTTGTCGCACGACATCGATCGGCAGAAAATTGCCTTGGAGCCATCGGGTACCAGTGGACAATACCACATTGTTTATAAAGGAAGGATGCTGCAAAGAAACAACAGTAATCTCGTTTGGGCAAAACCGAGCAATGCTTCTGGCAATGGTGTGTCCCTCTCGCCTTATAATTGGTATGTTAACTCCACTGGCATCTATTACCAATCCGGTAGCACGAAATACTATCTGAATTACAGCAACGGTTCCTTCACGACGAGCACTTCAAATTCTAACAATATCGTTTTCTATAGGGAAAGGAATTGCCTTCCTATGGAGTTCACAGTGACAGCCATGGCTTATCCTGTAGAAGGTGGCACAGTAGAAGGTGGCGGTACCTATTTGGAAGGCGAGACTTGCACCGTGACCGCCACAGCGAACAACGACTATCAGTTCGTCAAATGGACTGAGAATGGTGCGACAGTCTCCACCGATTCCATTTTCAGCTTTACCGTGACTTCCGACAGGGCCTTGGTGGCTGTCTTTGGCTCCACCATCCCGAAGAACATCACCGTCAGCGCCAGTCCCAACAGTGGTGGTACGGTGAGTGGCGGCGGCGAGTATTTGTTTGGCCAGACTTGCACGGTCACAGCCACTGCCAACACTGATTGGGTCTTCATGAACTGGACTGAAGATGGCACCGAGGTGAGCACCGAACCGACATACAGCTTTGAGGTTGAAGAAGAGAGAATCCTTTTGGCCAACTTCAGCTATGAAGCGATCGTGGCGGGGAATTGTTACTACACCGCAAACAGCATAACTGCTGTGAATTATGTCATGGGGTATCTCAATGGCAATACACTTAACATGCTTTCTCAAAGCAATTCATCTGTAACTTCAGCGACAGTTACCCCAACCGACTATGGATTCACAGTTGAGGAAGGAACAAACATTCCGCAAATCGCTTTGGAAGCCTATGGAAATAATAGTCAGTTCTACATTAAGTATAACGACAGCTATTTGGCAGCATCCACTTCATGGAACAGTGCCAGCCTTACATGGAGTAACCAGCCCAACAACAATGCCAGATGGTATATCAACGCTTCTGGCATCTATATAACCATATCAAGTGGCTGGAGCAGTGGCACATACTATTTGTATTACGACACAAACAGCAATTCCTTCAAGTTGAGCACTAACCAAAATAGCAACAACATCACTTTCTACGCCGAAGGCGACTGCCGCACCATGGTCAGCTTCGAGCAGGGTTGGAACTGGTGGACGCCTGTCAAGACGATGACCCTCGGCGAGCTTGAAACGGCACTTGGTAGCAACGGTGTGATCATCAATTCGCAGTGTGGCGGCTTCGCACGCTATGAGGTGGTCGAAGGCCAGAGCGTCTGGAGCGGCACGCTCGACACTATCGTGCCTGGACAGATGTACAGGATTCTGACCACTGCTATCACCGAATTCGTCGAGAACGGCGAGACCGTTACCTCCAGCATTACCCTAATGCCTGGCTACAACTGGTTCGGCTACATAGGCTCGCAGCCCGCGGCCATTACAACAGCCCTTGGCGATTTCACGCCTACCGATGGTGACACCATCACTACGAAGAATGGCAACACGGCCACCTATAGTGAGACTACCCAGAGTTGGGTAGGGGAGCTAGACATTCTCGTGCCTGGCCACGGCTACGTGTACCACTCCAACGCCCAAGAAAGCCGTAACATTACTTTTGAATAAATAACAAACATAACATACGATGAAAAAAGTACTATTCTCACTATTGCTTCTTGCCTTCGGCCTGAGTGCCATGGCACAACAGATACAACTGCGTTCCGCCGACAAGGCCGAATGCGTAAAGAGCGACATGACGGGCTTGAGGGCCAACTTCTCTTTTTCTAGCCTTAATGCCGAAAAAATTGAGACCACACGTGGTGAATTGTCTGAAATCCACATTGATGGCGCTTATCACAATGGCAATGTTGGCGAACCGCAGTTACCGATGTTTACAAGGCTCATCGCCATTCCCACAGGAGCTACGCCAATTGTTACGGTAGGTGCCCATTCTGAGACTGAATACACCTTGAGCGACTATGGCATTGGCACGGTCGCGGCCATGCAGGCACCTATCCGTAAGGACGTTGATCCAAATACGGTAGAATATGCCTTCAGCGAGGCCGCCTATGCTCGCGACAGCTACAATGACGACCCGATTGCCATGGTCGAGGTGCTTGGTACCATGCGTGGCATAACGCTAGGTCGTCTCATAGTTCAACCCGTCCGCTACAATCCCGTCGCCGGTACCGTGAAAGTGTTCAACGACATTGAGGTGAGCGTTGACTTCCAAGGCGGCGACGCTGAAGGCACGGAACGTATGTTCAAGAGTACGGCTAACGTTGCCTTCCAGGGCGTTTACGACCAAATCTTCAACATCGACATGCTGATGGGCGGTCCCTCAAGAGACGCCTACACCGACCACCCTGACTTTTACAACACACCGGTTAAGATGTTGGTGATCTGCTATTCGGGTTTCCAAGGAAATGACGCTCTTAACAGCTGGCTGCAATGGAAACTCCAGAAGGGCTACTATGTTGACATCTATTATACCAGCGAAACAGGTACTACGGCAAGCGCCATCGCTTCGTTCATTAAGACTAAGTACAACGCTTCTGTTTCTGCAGGCAACGCCTACACTTATCTGGTTGTGATTGGCGACACAGGGCAAGTGCCGCAATATATGACGAAAAACATTGACTCTTCAATAGGCAATTGTGCTTCCGACCTCGGTTATGCAAGTGTCAATTTCTCGTCAAGCACGAGCAATTATTTCCCCGACATGTACTATAGTCGTATTTCGGTGGAGAACACTACGCACTTGACCAACTATATCAATAAAGTGCTGACCTACGAGAAATACGAGTTTACCGATGGCGGTAACTACCTGAACAATGTTATCCTCGTCGGTGGTTGGGATTCGAATTGGACAGCCAGAGTGGCCAAACCCACCATCAACTATGCCACGAACTATTACTTCAAATCAAGCAACACCACCTATGGTGGCTTTGAGAACGGCACCATAAGTGCCACAGTATCAACAAGCTCGACACAGGGTTATTCTGGAACAAACAACGGTTGCTACAATGGCATCAACAACGGTGTGTGCTTCTTGAACTATACCGCACACGGCGACAAGCAAGAGTGGTATCAGCCCAAAATGACTGCCGCCCACGTGGCCACGCTTACCAACACGGGCAAGTATTTCTTTGGTGTGGGTAACTGCTGCTTGACAGGTAACTTCAACAACACCACGACAACCTATTCTCCTGGCTCTGCCATAGGCACCAACGCCTGTTTTGCGGAAACCATGATTCGTGTTCCCAATGCCGGTGCCGTTGCCTACGTTGGCTGCTCGCCCTATTCCTATTGGTATGAGGACTTTTACTGGGCAGTTGGAGCACATTCATATTCTCAAGGTAACTATCCGACACAATCGGCTTCTTCAAAAGGCGTATATGATGTTATGTTTGAAGACCAATATTGGAACTCGGCATCAGCATTGCTTTATGTAGGCAACCTTGCCGTGCAGCAAGCCGTCACCAACGGCAATACCAATTCTAGTATCACCGATGGCAACTGCAACAACTCGGCCCACTATTACTTCCAGTTTTACCACACCTTTGGCGATGGTTCCGTGATGCCTTACATCACCAAACCCGAAGTGAACACCGTGACGATACCCAGCACGGTCACACCAGGTACCACCTCCATCACCATTAACGCTTTGGCTGGCTCTTACGTCGCCGTCACCGACAACAGCTCGGTCATCTACGGCGTTGCCGAGGCCAACTCGTCGGGTGTGGCCACCGTGAACTTCACCAATGCCATCCCTACCAGTGGCACCCTCTATGTGGTCGTCACACGCCAGCAATACCAGCCCTATTTCGGCACGATCAGTGTTGTAGGCGGCACGAAGTACACCATCGCTGCAACGGCCAATCCGAGCGACGGCGGCACGGTGAGTGGCGCTGGCCAGTATTACGGGAACACGAGCTGCACCTTGACGGCGACGCCCGCTGCCCACTACGACTTCACCAACTGGAAGAAGGGCAGCAGCGTGGTGAGCGCCGACCCGACTTATACCTTCACTGTGACGGAGAATGCCAGCTACACGGCCAACTTCGTCGCCCTGCAGCCCCACAGCGTGACCTGCAACCCCGTCGAGAACGGCAGCATCAGCGCCAATCCGGCCACGGCCTACAAGAACGAGACCGTCACCCTGAGCGCCACGCCGGCGTCGGGCTACTTCTTCTCGGCTTGGGAAGTGAGGGACGCCAACAACAACAGCATCGCGGTGAACGGCAACCAGTTCACCATGCCCGACAGCGACGTCACCGTCAGTGCCACCTTCGTCACGGGCTGCACCATCACCGTGGCCGAGGTGGAACACGGCACCGT
>CADADR010000008.1:218065-233327 GCA_902786745.1 uncultured Bacteroidia bacterium | reverse complement strand
TCTATTGCCGCTCGTTATACCCTTGCGCACACCAAGGCAGGCGCAAGAAGCGGCGACGCAGGGAACACCGATTTCCCCCTCGGTTTTTTATTGGGTGGGCTGTGCGGTGGGATGTGTCGATATTTACGTTTTTCTCGTTTTTTACGTTATGCGTACTAACGTGCTATCGTGCTTACGATGGTTTGAGATTGCGGATCGAGTCCGCAATGAGAGGGGGTGGATGGATGGCTTTAAGTCCGTTGAAGCTTTAAGATAGCAGTTGAGACAGCCGCTGGCGCGGTGTTTTTGCTCATCATCAAGCTTTAGTCGTGGGTAAGGCGCGACGGCCTTTCATTAGACTTTCTCAGAAGTAGAGGCTTTCCAAATAACATGATGCCGCCCCGGGCAAGTGTCGCAGCGGAGCAAGGGCTAAAAGAAAAACACATGAAGCCCCGTCGCGCGGCGCTGGGCGGTGTTGCAGACAGGCAGAGTGTTCGCCCGCAGGAACGAGGACGAGCACCCTGCCTGTCTGCTTTACCGCACAGCTTTGGGAAGGCAAGGTTAAAGCCCAAGCCATGCAAAAACCGTGACAGCGGCGGCTTGGTCGGTAGAGGCTAATAATAGGAGCTATAAGACAGATGAGACTTTCTCTATCGTTATGCGTACTTTCGTGCTATCGTGCTTACGAAAGTGGTTTAGAGATTGCGGATCAAGTCCGCAATGAGGGTTTAGATGGATGGCTTTCAAGTTCGTTGGTGCTTAAAGATAGTAGTTTAGACAGCCGCTGGCGCGGTGTTTTTGCTCATCATCAAGCCCAAGCTGTGGGTAAGGCGCGACGGCCTTTCATAAGGCTTTCAGAGAAGTAGAGGCTTCCCAAATACCATGTTGCTGCCCCGGGCATGTGTCGCAGCGGAGCAAGGGCTAAAAGAAAAATAGGCGGCGCTGGGCGGTGATGTCGACGAGCAGAGTGGTCTACCGCAGGAACGAGGACAGCCACCCTGCTCGGCGGCTTGACCGCACAGCTTTGGGGAGGCAGGGTTAAAACTTCCTTCTGCAAAAACCATGACAGCGGCGGCTTGGTCGGTAAAAACCAATGATGGGAGCTAAAGGACGGATGGGACTTATAGTGAAGGGTCGGTGCCCTCTTACGGGGTGCGGCTGCTGATATTGGCCGCGGAGTGGAGTCCACAGGCGTTTTTGGGTGGGTGACGGGCGACCGACTGCGGCGGGTGAGGCTTATTTTATAACAAAGCTTTAAGGCGGTGGTAGAGCCAGCGTCCTGACAACGGACTGAAAGCGGAGCGAGCAGACGACGCTGGAGGTACGGAAGCGTCGTCTGCCCGACGGAGCGAAAGGTAGTTGTCAGGGCGCGGACCTTAGTAGAAGCTGAGGGAGTTCGTTAGCGTTGGCAACGCCCGTGAGCGACCGTAGCGGCGAATGGCAGCAGCAGGCCTTGTGCGGCTGGCGGGACAAACACGATGTGGAGACCGCCGACGATGCCTGAAGGACTGGGAAGGCAATGCTAGGCGCGTTAATGGAGCGGCGGAACACAGAGAGGTACGAACCGTGTTCCGACGCGGAATGATAGCGACCGTTGCACTGCCGCACACAGTACAAGGGCTTCGACGGTGGTCGGAACACCTTTGCGGGGATGGGATGGTGAATTTTTATTCTGCAAATAATTGGCAATATTTTCGGATATTGCCAAAAATTTGTATTTTTGCAGACGAAAAAAACAGCTATGGAAAGAATGATACAGAATAATGAAATAATACAGCATTTCATGCCAATGGGGTTGTTCAAGACCTCTGATATTGCGGCTTGGTTTCGCGAATCGGAACCTGATCTGAAGGACTCCTCCATCAACTGGCGCGTGTATGTGTTGGTGAAAGACGGCGTGTTGTCACGTGTTTCAAAAGGGGTCTTCAAGATTGGGGAAAGCCGTTCGTATAATCCAGTCGTAGATGCAAAGCTGAAAAAACTGGCCAAGACTGTCGGGAAGCAGTTCCCGTTTGCTGAGTTTTGTCTTTGGGATACAGCTTTAATCAACAATTTCTCACAGCATCTGACCGCTCAAGGCTTTTATGTGGTTGCTGTTGAAAAGGATGCCGCCGAATCGGTTTTTCATTTCCTATTGGAGAAAATGAAAAATGTGTATTACAACCCGACAGATGATGTGATTGACAACTATCTGTATCTGAGCGACACAAAGCCTGTGGTGGTGAAGAACATGGTCTCGGAGGCACCGACTGAAACGGTTGAGGGAGTGAAAGTCCCTTCGCTTGAAATGATTCTGGTGGATCTTTTCTGTGACAAACGCCTGTTCAAAGCTTACCAAGGTAACGAGCTGGCGCATATCTACAGGAATATCTTCAGCCAATACTCCGTCAATATGACGAAGGTGGTTAGATATGCGGCAAGACGAGGAAAAAAGCCTGAAATTGAGGAGTTTATAAAAATTTTGAAATTATGATTGACTATAACGCTATTGATATTCATTGGATAGAAAAAGTATCCAAGGCAAACCACAAAGCTGACATGACTTTGGTTGAGAAAACCATTAGAGCGTTCGTCTTGCTTGAAGGATTAGCTACAGCGGGCTTGCCATTTGTTTTCAAGGGCGGCACTTCGCTCATGCTATTGACTAAATCCAGCAAGAGGATGTCGATAGACATTGATATCATCATGCAGGATGTTCCTGCGCATCTGACGGAAACACTGGAAGCCGTTGCTCAGAAGCAAGGTTTCCTTCGGGTAAAGCCGCAAGATCGTCAGGATGAGACCAAGGTGCCGAAGATGCATTACAAGTTCTATTACAAGCCCATTCATCGCACAGCCAATAATGAGGATTGCGTGTTGCTTGACATACTTACGGAGCAAGTTCCGTATGACGACATCAAGCAGGAAAAAATCACATCAAGATTTCTGCCGATGGTGGAACCGATGACCATGGTAGAGATGCCCAGTGCCAACGACCTGTTGGGCGACAAACTGACTGCTTTTGCACCGAACACGACGGGCATTCCATACTTCAAACATGGCAACAGTATGAATATGGAAATCAACAAGCAGCTTTATGACGTGGCCTGTTTGTTTGACCTGTTCGATGACCTTAACGTCGTTAGAAACACCTTTGAAAAGATTGCAAGCAAAGAATTGGGTTACCGAGAAGGCGACAACATCACGACAACGGACGTGCTGGATGATATTTTCCAGACTTCGCTGTGCATCAGCACCCGTGGCATGCAGGGCGAAGGTAAGTTTGACGAGTTGATGGCAGGCATTAAGCGGGTGAACGGTTTCATCTTTTCGGAGGCGTATCAAATTGACAAAGCGATAGTATGTGCTTCAAAAGCCGCGTATCTTTCCGCATTGATTAAGAGTGGTGCATCGGAATTTGAGCGGTTTGTTGATTCGTCGCAAATCAAGGACTGGCAGATTGAGCAGATGGAATACAACAAACTGAACAAGCTGAAGAAAACGAGTGCGGAAGCGTTTTTCTATTGGTATAAGGCGTGTTTGATGGAATGAGAATTATAAAATACGCTAAAAAATAGTAGGGTTAAGGAGAAAAACGAATAATTGTAATTCGTACCTATGCAGTTACCGTATGTTTCGCTTTAATTCTATATCTTTGCAACTTCAAAAAGAGGACAGGTTTAATCTGTAGAAAGTATATAAATAAGAGCAAGAAAACTCAAAATTAACAACACACATTATTATATGCATATAAACGACATAAAGCGGCTTATACTCGAACATCAAGAGGAAATTCTCTCATTTGAAACCAAGTCTGAGCGACTAGAAGCCATTATTGATTTACTTGATAAATCCAACCCCGATGTTTCGTTAAACGCAGCATTGAATGGCTCTATTGTCGATTTCGTGGATAAGGTCAATCATATCGAGATTCAACCAGTGCTGCAAACTCTTCGCGCCCTCCAGTCTATGGACTCTGATGCGTTAGTGATTGGCAATAGCGTAAGTGGCGATATCGAGGAGATAGTTAACTATATTCAGCAATTTATTGAGAAAATTGAGAAATAAGAAAGATGATTATGCCAATTGTTTCTCCATATACTAATGATAAAATAAATCTACACCAACTTTCTATCTTTAAGCATGGTGTGTGTACAGTTTGTGGCAAACCCCTTGCTGAGTGTACCAAGGTTTATTCGGGAAAGAAAAAGGGTGGGGAATATGCCATAGTCTGTGAAAACTGCAAGGATAAAATAGAAACGCATGTTGCTGAAAATGTTTATTATCGTCAAGAAGCTGAAATACCGGCATGTGATACCAAACTGTGGAGATACCAGGATTTTTCAAAGTTCGTGTCGCTTCTTGATAGTGGCAAGTTGTTTTTTACAAGAGCAGACTCGTTTGATGATCCTTTTGAATGTGCACGTGGATTCAACTTTCAAAAAGATGCAGTATATTCTGAAATTGAAAAGTATCTTCGGTTAAGTGTGAAAACAAAGTTAATGGATGCAGGAAATAATCATCCATCAGATGATGAGATAGAAAGGGAATTGAAAAAGGAAATGGATGAACTGGTAAAAAGGCAGGAAGAAAAGCGGAAGGAATACTTTGTCAGTTGTTGGCATGAGAACGAGAGAGAATCTGAAGGAATGTGGAAACTATATACTTCTGCTTTGAGTCAAGGCGTTGCTATTCAGACTACAGTTGAGCGCTTGTGTTGTTCATTAGAGAATGATTGTTTTGAGATAGGAAAGGTTAATTACGTTACTTTTGACAAACCGCTTACAGAAACACAAGTACCTGTTTGGTATAAGAGAGATGTCTTTGCTCATGAGAGAGAAGTCAGGGTTGTTATCAAAGACTCTGCCTATACCTGTAACGGAATGCCTGTAGAGACTAATTTGGACACGCTGATAGAAAAGATTTATGTTTCTCCCACTGCACCAGAATGGTTAGCTGGTTTGGTGAAGAGAGTCGCGCTGCAATATGGGCTTGACAAACCTGTAGAGTATTCTCGATTGAATGATAAACCTTGTTATTGATAGGATTATGAAAACTGCTTTTGCAAGTTCCGATTTGAGTGGTAAAACCATAGGTAACTGGAAGGTTAAGGATGTTATCGCAAACAATGATATAACCACCCAGTATTCGTTGTTTTATAATGTTGAGAATGATAACGGCCCTGCCATTATGAAAGTCCTCGACACCGAAAAGTGTTATGGGGATAAAGAGGAAGGTATTAGCCGCATGGAATTATTAAGCCGTGAAACTACGGCGTTTCATTATGAAACCAAAGTGGCCGAGGCTTGCGCTAGTCGTCATATGAGCAATGTTATTCGTTATATTGAGTCGGGTGAAGTGGATTTGGATGGTTACGCCATTCCCATGGTGGCCTATATCGTGTATGAACTATCGGAAGGTAAAATAGGCGATTTCTTGAAGTATTCGTCAAAGTCCGATTTTGTTGTCGATTTAAGAATGTTGGTTGAAAAACTCCGTTCACTGCATCAAGTGACAAAGGGAGTTAAGCAATTGCATACTAACTTCATTGCCCATCATAACATAACACCTCAAAGTGTAGAGGTATTTGACTCAAATAGCACTTTTAAGCTTGGTGCTTTGCATACCTCCCATACCGATCAAGATGAACTTCAGTCACCTGAATCCGGAAAGTTATATAATGGTGATTTGACTTTTGCTCCTCCAGAGGCGTTTTTCGCTCCGAACAAACGTGATATGGGTTCATATTATCAAATAGACACTTATATGTTGGGGAATTTGGTTGTTTATTATCTCACACAGCTTAATATGACCACATTGTTAAACCGTCATCTGCCATATACGCTCAAGGAATGGGCAAAGGGGGGCGCAGATTATCAGGCGGTACTTCCTGATATAATAAACGCATTTGAGAGGGTATTAAAGAATATCAAAAGTTGTATTTGCGTGGAAGAATTGCAGGAACCTATAATGGAGATTATCTCTTGTTTATGTAATCCTGACCCTGAGAAAAGAGGGTATCCAGGTACATTTATGACAGCGACTGCCAATGCAGATCTTCAACGGGTTCTTACCAAACTGGATATTCTTTATAAAAGAGGAGAACGCCTTTTGGCTCAATATAATCATAGGTAATGGCAAGTAATAGAGAAGATTTGGAACGCAACATCATCCCTCTTTGGCGTAGTTATGATGAAATTGCCAAGAATGGTGAGTTAGCATATTTTGGTCAAAGTGGACGTTTGTTAAACTTTGACCGTTTTGGAGAATATCTTAATGGTTGGAAGGAACACCATACCATTACAACAGCTGCAGACTTGATAAATGCTGCCGTTGTAGGAGATAATGTGTCATTGCCCGATGTTGTTAGTGCGGCTGAGTACCTGTGCAAGTATAAGGACGATTGCTCGCCGTTGGTTTACGATGTTGCAAAATCACTAATAGTTAATCCACAGTCAGATGGAATTGTCGATGGTCCAACAAATGAATTGCAATTCGATGATCGAGCATCGTTGCTTATTGGTGATTTGACAGAACAGGAAAAGAAAACAAAGGCACGTATAGGATTGCTTAGAAAACAATTGCGTGATTTTTGTTATAATGCCATTACTTATTGTGAACTGGCAAGGTGTTATTCAGATTTAGGATTAAACGAAAAAGCAAAACACTATATGTTGTGTGCTGTTCAACTTGCTCCTCACAACCGTTATGTTTCCCGCTGTGCTGCACGTTTCTTTGTGCATATTGACGATGCAGCGACTGCAAAAAAGATTCTTGTTAGAAATGGATGGGTTACAAGCGATCCTTGGTTGATGGCAGCTGAAATAGCGGTGTCGACTGTCTTGAAACGCCCGTCGCGCAATATCAAAGCAGGACGCCAGCTTGTGCTCTCCGGCAATCTGATGCCATATAGTAGCAGTGAATTGTGTTTCGCAATTTGCAAAGAGGATTATGATGCTGACAAACGCAAGGATTGGCAGAAGATGTTTAGATTAGGCTTGACAGCACCAAATGAAAACAGTCTAGCCCAGGCCGAATACCTTACAAAAATTGGAGCAAAAATGGATATAGACTATGGTCAATATGAATCCATGTCACATAAAAGCGAGGCTGATACTAGAAACTACTATGCATTGGCTAAGTATGAAGAAGCTTTCATTTCGTCCGTCAATTGGATGCATGACTTTCGTTTTTCTCACGAACCCATTGCTTTTGCTTTCGACATGTCTTGTACCTTTTTGAAGAAATACGGCTATTCCGTGGCTATCCTTAAGCAATGGCTTGAAACCCACCCCCAAGACCATGTAGTGATGAATAATCTAGTTTATGCACTTGGTTTGTCGAATAAGGTTGAAGAGGCAAGTCAAATTCTTTCGAAAATTAATGTGGAAAAACAATTGAAAGAGGATGTGAAAAACGGAATCTGTTTGTTGGCAACTCAGGGCTTGGTGGCGTATAGAAAGAATAATATAGAGGAAGGTCGCACCAAATACCAGCTATCCATCGATACTGCAAAATTGTTACGCAAAAAAGGACTTGCTGCCAAGGCGCGTTTAAATATGATTCGAGAAGAAGTGCGTTGCGTAAGCAACTACGATAAGAATCTTTTAAATGAGATAGATTCGTTAAGTACTGGTGATGAAGAAGAAACTAAGCAGTTGAGAAAAGACATTTTATTGGAAGCGGAAAAGAAGACAAAATCATAATCTTTTTATTTGATTGTTTTCCATTAATACTTTGACCCTCTGCAGGGTGGGTGTTTGGAGATGACGCTGTCGAAACTCCTAGCGTCCCTGCTCAGCGGTATGTGATGAAAGAGGAAGGCGCGGCCATGGTATAACAATTCTGGCAAATTTTGATGTTTTTTGCCAAAAAAGTTATAGGTTTTGGGGGTTGGGAATGGTGAGGACGCGCATTGACAGGCAGCATTACCACACAGCATTGAAGAGACGGGATAAAAGCTTCTCGCTGTAAAACTGTGACAGCAGCGGCGAGCTCAGTTAGGGGTTATATGACGGTTAGGGCTGATAAGACTAATGGTTTCGCTTGTTTTTTGGTCGGAATTATTGCGGATTTTTCCGACCGAAAAGAGGATGATGTTTGCTATAAATTTCTCCTGATATTCGCAATTTTTTTGAATTTGGAGTTAAAATATATGCAAACATGTAGGTTCAAATAATTGGCAATAATGTCGAATATTGCCAAAAATTTGCGATGCGGATTGGCTGTTGACGGTTTAAATTGAATTGCTGGTACGGAGCGATGCGGGTTTTCGTTATGCGTGCTATCGTACTATCGTGCTAACGACAGTGGGACTTCTACGCCGCTTTGCGGCACCCCCCTTTTGAAAGGGGGAAATTTTTGATTGAATTTGATGGATTTTGAGTATTTTTGCGGGCATGAAATGGTGGTTTTCCATAGGGATTGTTTTGATGGTGCTTGTGGTGGGATGTACTCCCCCTGGCCCCCTCTCAGAGGGGGAAAGACTCCCCCGGCCTGCGGCCACCCTTAATCCCCCTAACCCCCTTTCAAAGGGGGAAGGGCCTGCGCACGAGGCTTTGGAGGGGATTGATAGTTTGATGTGGAAGGAGCCGGATAGTGCGCTGAAGGTGATGTTGGAGTTTGCGGGGAGTGAGGCGGCGGATGGTATGGATGCGTTTGAGGGGCATTATTGCCAGGTGCTGATTGCGGAGCTGCTTTATAAGAATTACTATAAGCAGAGCAATAGGAAGGAACTGATGAAGGCGGTTCATTATTTTGATTCGATTGTGGGGATGGATGGGTATGGAACGGACACACGCGGTGTGTCCGTACAAGAACTGGAGGCGTTTTTGGCGGCGCGGGCGCATTATATGAATGGCGTGGGGTTTTATGAACGGGATAGCGTGGTGGCGGCCTGCGGGGAGTATCTGAAGGCGCTGGAGATGGTGGAGACGCATTTCCCGAATTTGGAGAGGCAAGATGTTGCGGCGTTGCAGATTGACCATCTGCCCAGGTTTATGGCGTTGACATACAATCGGCTGGGTGATTTGTTTTCTAGCCAATTTATGCAGGAACCCGCCATTGTCTGCTACAAGAAATCCCTTGTTTTCAACAAAATTGAACCTACATCGGCCAATGGCATGGCCAATATAATGAGTCATCTTGGAAAACAATATAGCAAGCTGAACCAAAATGACAGCACGGTATATTATTTCAATGAGGGCCTACGAATGTTGCCCGATACGAACAATCTTATATATAGGGACTTGATTTCGCAACTTGCGCTGTTCAATTATAAAATGAGCAAAGATGCCGAGACCTCGATAAGCGACCTAAAACGCATGGTGGCACAGGCTGCTGACGAAAGCGAAAAGCTGACACGCTATTTGATCATCGGCGCATTCTATGTGGATGTTGGCCAAAACGACTCGGCATTGAAGTATCTTACCCCTGTGTTCATGTATAAAGATGATTGCCTAATGACGAGAGAGGCCGCCAGATGCATGCGTGACATCTACCAAAGCCAAGGCGACTCTTTGAAGGTTATCCAATATGCGATGTATTTGATAGATAACGAAGCGCACGAAGGGGAAAGTAACGCGCAAGTCTCGCAGCTTAATGAGTTGTTTCAGCGGCATTTGCAGTGGGAACAGGAGAAGGCCGAGGCCGAGAGACGGCAGGCTGAACAGTTGGCGGCACGGCGACGCTTGGTGCGGGGTGTGGTGACTACTGTGGTGGTGCTGTTGGTTTTGGGACTTGGATTATGGTGGTGGATGGCCAAGCGGAGAAAGGAACATGAGGCCGAGACGCAAACTTTGAATGAGGAGAAGCAACAGCTTCAGACACAGGTGGACGATGCGCTGCAGCAGCTTCAGACCGTGGACGATGCGCTGCAACAATTACAGACACAAGCGGACGATGCCTTGCAGCAGGCGCGGGCGATGTTGCCGCAGCGGGTGGCCGACCTTTACCGCGCAAAGGTGCCGAACCGCTTGGAGCGCATCATGGACGAGTTTGAGGCGGCTTATCCCGGAGCCATGGAGCGGGTGGCGGCTGCCTACCCCAATCTGACCAAGACGGAGACCCAACTTTTTGTGCTTTCGTTTCTGCAATTTCGCGCGAAGGAGGAGGCGGATTTGCTGGGTTTGAGCCAAAACACGGTGCTGCAGTACCGCTCCAACCTACGAAAAAAGACGGAAAACGCCTCGATTTCGTTTTTTTTGGAGGCGTAAAAATCTATATATACCGATTATAATTGCTTGATTTTCAATGGGCATTCCAAAGGAAAATCTATAATGGGCCTTTGGGTTGATTTTTTCGTTGATTTTTGTTATAGTTTTGCGAAAACGAATTTCAAAACTATAACACCATGAAAAAAATTAGACTTTACACCCTGGTTGCGCTGCTGCTGATGGCGGGAGGGGTGACGATGCAAGCGCAAGAGTATGAATCCTATTTTGGTGCAGACTCTACTCGATTGAATGTGTTTGAAGAATGTATTGACCAGCTCATCACTATCCCCATAGTGATCAATAACGGTGAGTTAGTGAACATTAACGGACGCGATTATTATCAAGGTTTTCCGCAAGGGACCCAAGCAGATCATTACTATGCTGAGGAATTCTATTTTCGCGAAGATGTTGCCACAGGTAGGCTTTATCGCTATTTCCCATTGCATGATGAGGATGAGGTGCTTATTTGTGACATGTCGCTGACGGAGGGCGACACCTTTGAATTTACCAATACAGACGGGACTTTTCAGGTCGAAGTGGAAAGCGTGACTTTTGAGAATGGGAAGAAAGTGATACACTTGACACACAATTGGCTTTATCGTGACCTAGTGTTTTGCGAAGGTGTTTTCCCGAACTATTATCCGATGGGATATATGGACTATTTCGAATGTGATAACTTTTTGCTGTGTGCATATAAAGACGGTGAGCAGGTTTTTGTGAATCAGGAGTTCAACGACTGCTATATTGATGAGACATCGGTTCAAGAACAAGACCTTCAGCAAGTATCGCTATACCCCAATCCTGCTAAAGAGACTGTGCTGATTGAAGGTGTAAAGCCCGCCGAAGTTCAGCTCCACAATGCCCTTGGACAGTTGGTGAAGACAGTGGAAAACACACATGAAATCAATGTGGCGGGCTTGCCGCAAGGCGTTTACCTGCTGCGGATTAGAGATGAGGAAGGGAAAGTGTTTACGGCTAAGTTGGCTGTGAAGTGATAGGATTGTTCGTGCTAACGTTATTAACTTCGTTGAATGCTTTGCATTTCGTGCTAGCGTACTAACGGGATTATGACGGACTCCATCGACCTCACCTCGACCCTCTCCTCCAGGAGAGGGAGTGGACTCCCCCGCCGCTGCGTGGCACCCCCAATCCCCCTGACCCTCTTAGAAGGGGGAAGAGGAGGAAGCCTCCTTGACGCAAAAGATGGGACTTATAGGACAAATATGACTAATAAAACCAATAGAACAATGAGAACAACAAGAATTTTGACACTAATTGCGCTGCTAGTGATGGCGGGCGAGGTGATGCAAGCCCAAGTTCGTTTCGACTGGCAATGGGGCTATGGCAGCATGGGCGATGATGAGCCCTATTTCATCCTCAAAACCGATGAAGGTTACTTCGTCGGTGGCAACATTGATAATGATGGAGGTTTTAATGTTGAATGTGAACATAATGGTTACCGAAACGGTTGGCTTATCAAACTGAATGAAGCCGGGGAATTGGTTGACCAATCGTGCGTGGATATGGGCATTTTGAGCCAGATTTCTCAATCTAGGACAAATCCAAACCATTACTTTTTATGTGGAACGGATCCTGTTGGTAACGAATCGAACGCTTGTGTCATTAAGATGGACGAACAGATGAATGTACTATGGAAGCGCGTCTATGGAAATCCAGCGTACACTTCTTGGTATACCCCAAGAGTTACGGCGACCAGTGACGGAGGCTGCATTTGTGGCCATACGGTGGCATGGGATGGTGGCGACATCAGCCATCATTATGGTTCGTGGGATGCCTGGATTTTCAAGTTGGACAGCCTCGGCAACCTGCAATGGGAAGTTACCTTGGGGACGGAAGACAATGAATTGGTCAGCAAAATCAAGGAAATGGAAGACGGCACTTATACAGTATTGATTAATGGTGCCCCGCAACAATTCGGTTCGCTGTATAGTTGCCACCAGTATCCAACTATTATTTTCGGCGTGGTGGCCAAATTAGATGCTGAAGGCAATTTGTTGGATAACCGATGCTACGGCGGCTATACCCAAAATGATTCTTTTGCCGATTTCATTATGCTTGAAGACGGCTATCTCTATGTTGGCAGTGCGGCTTCAAACGATGGCGATCTTGAAGGTGCTGGTTATCATTTGGGCTATAACCAAGGAAATCCCAACTATGGTCGTAGCTGCGATGCCTGGCTCATGAAGACTGATTTTGACGGTAATGTAATATGGAGCAAATGTTATGGTGGCACTCTTAATGATGCTGCGTGTAAAGTTTTCTTGAACGAAGACGGCGGCTTTACGGTCACTGGTTGGTCGGAATCGAGGAATGGAGATGTGCAAAGTGCCCTGCAGCTGTATGAAGAACCTGAAGGCCCTTGGGGGGCTCGAAAGCCTTGGATTTTCAGGACGGATGCCAAAGGTTATCTATTGTGGGAGCGGGTGATGGGTGCCAATGTACCTTCGGCTCAACTTTATAGTGATGCCGTGCAAGTCAGCGACAAGGAGTTTGTCTTTCTTTGCCAGGATGCCTTGTACCCGCCGCCCTATCCCTACGGCGATATCAATTGTCCCAATGTGGTGGTGGGTTCGCAGGATAACTACTGGGTTTTCCACCTTACCGATATTTATGACTATGACGGCATCGAGGAACAGGAGGGATGGAGTGGGGATCGTGTTGGGGTTTATCCTAATCCGAGTAAGGACTTGGTGCGGATATGTGGTGTTGAGGCTGAAGAGGTTTGGCTTTATAATGCTTTGGGGCAAGTGGTGAAGACGGTGCGGAACTCTAATGACGTGGGTTTGGAGGGATTGGTGGAAGGGGTTTATTTGGTGAGGATTAGGGATAAGGAAGGGAGAATCTTTTTGGAGAAGGTGATGGTGAGGTAGTGTTTTTTTTCGTGCTATCGTTATGCGTGCTAACGTGCTAACGAAGACTCCCCCGCCGCTGCGCGGCACCCCCTCTGAGAGGGGGAATCGTTATTTGTACTTACGTACTATCGGGATTACGACGGTGGGGATGTATGGTAAAAACAGATAATTATATCAATGAAATTATATGATATGAAAAGAGCATTGACCATCTTACTTTTTGCCCTCATGAGCACCTCGCTTTTTGCCCAAACAAAAATGCAATTCCGGGATCCGTTTTGGGTGGATACAACCTCTGCCGATTTTCAAGGCATTGTAAGACTCTGGAATGACTACAAAAACAGCCTTGTGTCAGAGCAGTCGCCTACTGCATTTTGGATGGAATCAGAAGTGGCTACCTACGGTAATCCTGATTTGCTCATCCAGTCGTTTACTCTTTCCAAATACGATTTCATGGATTTCATGGGCGGGAAGGAATTGTTTATAGGGGTTGAAAAGCGGAACGACACTTTGTTTGAGATGCGCACCATGCTTTTTGGTGACTTTCCGACAGAGAACCAATTGACTGGGGTGTTCACCTATCCAGTTGTCAAGGTGGCTGAAAATGAGTACAGGTTTTATTCCAAGCTCTCGTTGTTGAAGCCTGACATGAAATCCTACCAAGTGGGTTGGGTTACCTATTTTTATCCATATAATTACCCTTTCGACAAGGAAGCGGCGGACCAAACCTATGCCGTTGCCAATGAGTTTGCAGCCGCCATGGGACTTGAAAAGCCCAAACCAGTGGAGTATTATCTTTTCAACGACAGGACGGAATACTTCAGGTATCTTGGGGCGGATGTCAGTTGCTATGATTTTATCGGCTGTGGCAGGGTTTATCCTCATGGGTTTGCATTTGCCGATTGCAACAAGGTGTTTTTCACCAAGGGAGGCGAAAGCTTGGCGCATGAAATCATGCACTTCATCATCAAGGAGAAGACTGGAAGAAAGAGGGCTCTGATGTTTGAGGAAGGTGTTTGCTCATATTACGGTGGCCATACGCTGCAACCAAAGGAAACCATTATGTCGGAACTAAAGAAATGGCTCATGGAAAATCCGCAGATTGATTTGGGAGTTGATTTGGTTATGGCTTACAAAGACGAGGACGGGAGGTTTGTGACCGACTCGACAAAGGCGGCTTCGCAAGAGAGGTTTGCGTATGCTGACTTTGCCAACAATTACGCATACGCAATCCAAATGGCAATATGTGAAATGGCTGAACGCAAAGGAGGCAAGGCATTGGTGATTAGGATGCTTAACGAGATAAGCGAAAACGAGGAAGAATATGGTGTGATTGAGGCGCTGCTGGGAATAAAGCGGGAGGATGTGAACCAAACCATTAGAGGGTATTTGAGGGAGAAGTATTGAGAGGGGGTTTTTCGTGATTACGTTATGCGTGCTTACGTGCTAACGAAGGGGACTAATAGGACAGATAGGACTAATAATAAAGAACTATGAGAGCGATGAGGAATGGGGCATGGGTTTTGATGGCGGCCATGATGCTACTGATGGGATGCCGACGGGAGAAAGCGGCACAGGCGAAGAATGCGCCTGCTGAAAGCAGCAGGACGGCGGCGGTGGATAGCACGAGGATGGAGATGGAGCTGATAGAGTGGGTTGGTGCGGGAGTGGAGTTGGATAGGTGATTGTTTAGTTTAGAGTTTAGAGTTTAGAGACAGTGAAGAGTTGAGAGTTGAGAGTTAATCCCCCCTGCCCCCCTTTCAAAGGGGGAAGTGGAGAGTGGAGAGTTGTTCAGTTTCGTTATTAACTTCGTTGAATGCTTTGCATTTCGTGCTATCGTGCTATCGTGATTACGAAGCGGGTTTTAATACTAATGAAAATGAGGAAACTTATATATGTGGTTTTGATGATGGTGATGGTGGTGGGATGTACTCCCCCTGGCCCCCTCTCAGAGGGGGAAGGGACTCCCCCGCCCGTTGGGCACCCCCTCTCAGAGGGGGATGGGCCTGCGCACGAGGCTTTGGAGGGGATTGATAGTTTGATGTGGAAGGAGGCGGATAGTGCGCTGAAGGTGATGATGGAGTTTGCGGCAAGCCCAGAGGCGGACAGCTTTGATGTGTTTGAGGGGCATTATTGCCAGGTGCTGATTGCGGAGCTGCTGTTTAAGAATTACTATAAGCAAAGCAACCGCGAAGAGGTGCTGAAGGCGGTGGGGTA
>CADADR010000008.1:0-218005 GCA_902786745.1 uncultured Bacteroidia bacterium | reverse complement strand
TCTGATCAATTCCTGCACCGAATACCTGACCACGTTGGAGGTTATGGAAAGCCGTTTCGCCACAAACGAACTGGTGGGCACAAAAGCACGGTTTATGGCGTTGACTTACAATCGCCTTGGGGATTTGTTCTCCGAACAATATATGCAGGAGCCAGCCGTCTATTGCTACAAGCAGGCTTTGGTTTACAATAGAATTGTACCGACTTCGCCATACGGCAATTCCAACATTCTTTACAGAATCGGAAAGCAATACGACAAACTGCAAATAATCGATAGCGCAGCTTATTACTATGAAAAGGCTTTGGAAACCATGCCCGGCAGGAACTCAATGCTTTATAGGGATGTGGTTACCAGCAAGGCTTTGTTTGAGTGTGAAGTTTACGGCAACACCACGATTGCTCTGGATAGCATGAAAAGCATGGCTGCGCAAGCAACAAGTGATACGGAAAGACTCAACCGATTTCTAACTATTGGTGTCGTCTATAAAAGCATGGGGCAATATGATTCTGCCAAGGTTTATTTTGGGCCTGTGTTTGAAAAGGATTCCGACAATGCCTCAATTGCAGCAAAATATCTGCGCGACATTGCCCTGGCCGAGAGCGACACGCTGAAAGCCAACCAATACTCGCTAGTTTTGGCTAAAGATGCCGCTGCTGCACCCGAAAACCTGTTTCGGGCTTCGCAACTGAACGACCTGTTCCAGAATTACTTGCAGAAGAAACAGGAGAAGGCGGAGGCTGAAAGAAGATTGGCTGAACAGGAGGCGGCACGGCTACGCTGGAGGCGGGGCTTGGCGGTGACCGTGGTGGTGATGATGGCCTTGGGGCTTGGATTGTGGTGGTGGTTGGCCAAGCGAAAGAAAGAACACGAGGCCGAGACGCAGACCTGGCACGAGGAGAAGCAACAGCTTCAGACGCAAGTGGATGATGCCTTGCAACAGCTTCAGACGGTGGATGATACCTTGCAACAACTACAGACACAAGCGGACGATGCCTTGCAGCAGGCGCGAGTGATGCTGCCGCAGCGGGCGAATGAGATTTATAGCTCGAAGGTGGGGAATCGTTTGGAGCGCATCATGGATGAGTTTGAGGCGGCCTATCCCGAGGCTATGAGGCGGGTGGCCGCTGCACACCTGGATTTGACGCCAACGGAGCGCCGGATTTTCGTTTTGTCGCATCTGCAGTTCCGCGCGAAGGAGATGGCGGATCTGCTGGGATTGAGCGAAAACACGGTGAACCAATACCGCTATAACCTGCGAAAAAAGACCGAAAACGCCTCGTTTTCGGCGTTTTTGGACTAACAAAAACTTATATTTGGCCGTTGTAACCGATTGATTTTCAAGAGGAAGTAAAAACAAAAAGTTATAATTGGCGTTTTGGTTGGGTTTTTCGTGGTTTTTTGTTATAATTTTGGGGCAAAAAGTTATAACATTATGAAGAAGCTAAGAATTTACATTTTGCTTGCGCTGCTGATATTGTTTGGGGCCAAGGCTTTTGGGCAGGTGTGGGAACAGTCCTACGAATGGCATTTTTCCGATGAGGAGGAATTTGATATGGTCAAACCCAATGAGACTTCTTCGGGCAACATCGTTGTTTCGACAAATCATTATTATAAGTGCGGTTGGGGCGATTTCTACGCGCCACATCCCGCTTTGAAAATGTTTGCGGCAGACGGATCGGAGTTGGCGGAAAACCTTTACTTCAAACCTGCTTATTATGGAGGACACCCGCATATCATTGAAAACACAAATGGTGAATTGTATATGATGGCCTCATACACTCCAGACCACGACTACACCTCACTCAATTACTTTCTAAACTATGACAATCCGCCTGATGAAGGCATCTACGGATTGTACAAACTTGACGACCAACTGAACATTGTGGAGGCTTACGAACATCATATCAAAATTGATACCTCGGAATATCGTGACCAACAATGGGAAGACGTACCACTTGAACAATGTGGCGCATTGGTGCTGATTCCTCCCATTGTTGATGATGACAAAATAGTTGGTGCCTATGTGAAGACATACAGCAGGTATCCGACCAACCCGCATGGTCCTGATTCCTTGTTTGCATTTCGTATGGATTTTGAAGGAAACATCCTTGACCAACAAGGATTTGAGCTTCCCTACATGGGTAGCGGCGGCAGTTGTCGGCATCTGTTGGGAAGAGAATTGTTGTTCAAGTCGGGAAACGGATACATATTCTATTGTCCGTTTCGTTTCGTTGATGACGGAAACTTATACCATGTAGTTTATCTTGACCACGACCTCAATATATTGAAAGTGAGGCCTTACAAGAAAATAGACCCTCTTTCACAATTTGATGACATAATGCAAGGGATTAAGGTAAAAAGAAGTCGTCACAACACAACCTATTTTACCGTAGAAATAGCGTCAAACAATCCCGCGAAAGCCACGGATTATGATGTGAGGCTTTATGAGTTGGACGACGATATCGATGGCACGGATCCATACATTCCTTCGTTGCAATACATCACCCGTACTTCGGGAGATTTGGATTGGCCATGCGGCATGGATTTGTTAGACGACAACAGCCTCTACTTTGCATATACTTTGAACATGGGCTTTTTCAGCAATCTCGATTCATGGATGATGATAGAACATCTAAGCCCAGGTTTTGACACGATATCAACGCTTTATTACGACCATGAAGGGGAGCGTATTCATAGTGCCGCAACGGGTATTTTGGCTACAAAAGATGGCGGCCTGTTGCTCGTGTATCAATCAAAGAACCTTGACAACACCAACCAACGTTGGACTACGGTAACCAAATTCCCCGCCGAGGCTTTTGTGGGTATCGAGGAAGCGCATGAGAATGGGCTGAAGGTGGCCATTGCCTATCCTAATCCGGGGAAGGATGTGCTGAATATCAGGACGGGATTGAAGGATGCTTGGGTGGAGGTGTATGATATGAGTGGGAGGATGGTTTATAGGCAGGATATTACGGAGAATGTCACCGCCATCAATACGACGGATTGGAGTGAGGGGGCTTATGTTTGGAAGGTGTATGCTTCTGGTGGCGGCCCTTCGACGCTTCGACCAGGCTCAGCGACCACAGGCTCAGGGACCTTGGTGGAGACGGGGAAATGGATTAAGGAGTGACTCCACGGCTTGGTTAGTTTAGAGTTGAGTGTTTAGAGTTTAGAGTTGTGGAAAGTTGAGAGTTGTTGGTTGGGAGTTGATTAGTTTCGTTATTAACTTCGTTGAATGCTTTGCATTTCGTGCTATCGTACTATCGTGCTTACGAAGGACTCCCCCGGCCTACGGCCACCCCAAATCCCCCTGGCCCCTTAAAAGGGGGATGAGGGGGAAGAGACTGATAAGACTAATAAAAACCAATAAAATAATGAAAACAACGAGAATTTATGCCATGTTTGCGCTGCTGTTGATGGCGGGAAGCGGGATGTTGATGGCCCAAGATGTTTACGAAATGGAAGAGTTCATCGTGTCGGATGATTTGGTGGTTCTGATGAACTATTCGGGCGACAACGAGATTACTGCAATGACCTCATCAATGCAAGGCATTGCCATCAAAAAGTATAATGATGATGGATTGTTGCTGGATTCCATTTTGCTTTGGCCAAGAAATGAAGCCATACTCGATTTTGAAATGTTCACCAACGAAGAGGGACAAACGCTTGTCTATTATCTGGAAAAACAGCTTGACGGTAACACAGCCACTTTCCATAAAGTGACCATTGGGGATGACATGATACCTGTTTTTGAACAATATGATTGGTATGGGTTTGATTGCCCCGAGACCGTTGTAGATTCAAAGGAGGTTCATGTGCTTGCCAATAAAGACGGAGGATGCTTCCTCTCTTACAGTACGGTACAAGACAGCATCCGCATTGTAAGGTTCGACGCTGCCGGAGAGGTGGCGGCTGAACGCACAGTGAAATGCCATCCTCAACAGGTGAACTATCATGGCTGCATACCCACTTCTGATTCCATGGGAATCCATATTGTCAAGTGGCGCACGGACACCACTGCCTTTTGCGTTTATGGTTGCTATACATTCGATTCTTCTCTGAATCTCGTGAACCGAGTGGATGATGTGGATGCCGTTTCTAGACCCATTTATTGTAGTTCTTACACCGACTATCATTACAATCCCAACATTGGTAAAACTTATTCTATTTCCAGCTATATCGACCCAATCC
This sequence comes from uncultured Bacteroidia bacterium, assembly GCA_902786745.1. Lineage (GTDB taxonomy): Bacteria > Bacteroidota > Bacteroidia > Bacteroidales > F082 > Limimorpha. Next base: position 213,814 of record CADADR010000008.1, on the reverse strand, counting down.
ATCCCGATGATGGCCAGAACATCATCATGAGCATGTTTGATCAGGACATGAATCAGATGGATTATACATGGGGGATGATTTCTCCGAATACGGATATGGGAGGAGGAGAGCATACGGTGGATTTCGATTCAGAAAACAGGGTGTATGTGGCAGGGGTTATGGAGGTGATGACCAATCCATACATTGCCTGTTTAGACGAGAATTTGAACAAGTTGGGTGAGATTCATTTTGTACATCCCAAGCTGACGCAATTGCCCATTACCGTGATGGCTTTCCCTGATGGGGGCTGCCTTGTGTCATGTAACACTTTTAATAATGAGATAGGAGAATTCAAGGCTATTGTTTACAAAGTTACCATTTCCGATTTGTTGGATGTTGAGGAAGCGCATTCGCATGGTTTTGCCGTTGCGATGGCTTATCCTAATCCGGGGAAGGATGTGCTGAATATCAGGACGGCTTTACTGGATGCTTGGGTGGAGGTGTATGATGTGAATGGGAGGATGGTTTATAGGCAGGAGATAACGGGAAATGTCACGGCCATCAATACGACGGATTGGAGTGATGGGACTTATGTTTGGAAGGTGTATGCTTCTGGTGGCGGCCCTTCGACAGGCTCAGGGACCTTGGTGGAGACGGGGAAATGGATTAAGGAGTAATCCCCCGGCTGGGGTAGTTTAGAGTTTAGTGTTTAGAGTTTAGAGTTGTGGAAAGTTGAGAGTTTATAGTCGTTTGGTTTCGTTATGCGTGCTAACGTGCTATCGTACTTACGACAATGGGACATATAGGACAGATATGACCAATAGGACAATGACTGAAACCAAGGATAGTGTGAAGATACGGCATTTGATTGAGCAGGCGGAGCGGCTGCCGAAGCAGGACTGCATTGTCGTGCTGAAGGCGGTGATGGCTACCGTGGCGGAGGAACATGGCGACTGGACGCAGACGCTGAGGATGGCCATCGAGGAGGCCGAGGAACGAGAGGAGGCTGCTGAACTCCATAGCCGATACAGGATCTCTAAACAAAAGACCACGGCTTTTGTGAAGCTGTTCCGCATCATTTATGACTTGCATATCTTTGAGACTGCTGACGGCAGAATCGCTTCCAACTCGGAGGATTTTGTTTGTGACTTGGGGCTGTATTTCAACACGGAAATCCGCAACATGAGGAACCTGCTTTCGTCGGCCAAACGGACGGGTAACTTCATGGATGTGTTTGAGAGGCTGCATGAGCTTGCCCAGGCGTATTATGAGAAGGGGGACGGGCTGAACACTGGCAAGCGGGCTGAGGCTCGTGAGTGGCAACAACGCATCGATTTCGACAGTTTTTGATTATACATACAATTGTAGTATAATTCATAGCCCGACACAAGGCCTCATCTTTGCTCACGATTTAACCGACGTGGGCATTTTCTTTATAGGTACCGTAAGGATGGCCCGCGCTAAAACAAAAGTATCATGTTAGACACCATCACATTCGACCAACTTCCAAAGGCCGTTGGCGACATTCTCGACGACCTCGCAGAGATCAAATCCATCTGCAAAGAAATCAAGGGGAATGAGACGAACAAAGACTCCTATATGAACATTGAGGAGCTTTGCGCCTACCATCCCGATCATCCCTCACAACAAACCGTGCGCCGCTGGAAACGACTGGGTATTATCCCATATTACAAAGATGATGAAACGCGTCGCGTTAGGTTCAAAAAGTCCGAAATTGACGCTTGGCTAGCTTCAAGTCGCCATTTGACAGTCGATGAGCGAAATGCTATCCACGATGCTGCTATGCGCGAAAAACGAGAAAAGTTTTTGAGAGGAGATTTTGACGATGATGAATGATGAGAATAAGAGGGTGAGAGCAGGCGAGCCGTCTGCGAACCTAGAGAGGGCGGACGAGCCGTCCGCGGGCATGAAGGAATATCCCGTGCTGTTCGACTGGATAGAGTTGTCGGACCTGCTGCTGATGCTGCACTTGACCAAGAACACCCTGAAGGAGTGGTGTTCGGAGGGTGGGCTGAAATGCAGCCGCATCAAAAACAAGACCTATTTCCTGCGCCAGGACATCGAGCGCTTCCTCTACAACCATTACCAAACCTACAAGCCATGAACACAGACAAAAGCAACGCCCCGGCGATGTATTTCTGGGGCACACCCGACAACTACGCCGTGAAGCCTTCGGCGCAATGCGACCTGAAGAGACTGCCCGGCTTCAGCATCTTCAGGCGACCCATCACGAACAAATACCCTTACCAGGTGGTGAACCTGATCGATGTGTTCAACTACATCATCAGTGACTACGCCAAAGACCGCACCCGTGAGTACCGCTCGATCAAGGACGAGCGGTACCGCCGACAGTACAAGTCGGACAAGTTCGACTACTGCACCTTCTCCGGCATCTTCACGGTGCGCATCGACAAGGCCATCATCCAGCACTCGGGCTATCTCTGTCTTGACTTCGACCACCTGAAGGATGTGGAGGCCGTGTTTGAGCAGCTGAAGCAGGATCCTTATTTCGAGACGCTGCTGCTGTTCCGCAGTCCCTCGGGTGACGGGTTGAAGTGGGTGATCTCGTTCACAGACTCCTTCTATCGATATGGCAACGACGGGGAGTCGTTCGGGGAATACCAGGTGCGGTTCTTTGCTAGCCTCTACAACTACATTTTCAACCACTACGGCATGGAGGTTGACCGTCACTGCCGTAACCTCTCCCGCGCCTGTTACCTGCCGCACGACTCGGAAGCCTACCTCAATCCCTCGCTGCTATGAAGAAAGCCGTCTTCAATCCCGATGAATGGAATACCACCGTGGCTTCGTCGGCCAGGCACACGGATGTTGAAGCTTTGGTGTGTGCCGTTGAAGCCTCGGGCATCGACATCACGGCTGCCTATTCCGACTGGCTGGCCATCGGCTTCGCCTTGGTGTCGGAGCTGGGCGAGGAAGGGCGGTCGCTCTTCCATCGCCTCAGCCGTTTCTATCCGGGTTATGACATGGCCGAAGCCGACCGACAATACACGGTGTGCCTGCGTGACGGGAGCCGAGAAATCAGCATCGCCACGCTGTTCCACATCGCCAAAACGCACGGCGTTGTTGTCTCCGTTTCCTCACGAAATCGATGTGAGGAAGTTGAGGAAGATGAGGAAAATGAGGAAACGGGGCGGTCAAAATCGGTCAAGACGGACACCTTCTCGCAGACTGTGGGCGGCCAGCTGCCCGATATCCTGAAGCGCATCGTGGCCGATGCCGTGTCGCCGGTGGATGCCGACCTGCTCATCCTCGGCTCGCTCACGGTGTTTTCGGCCTGTCTGCCGAATGTGTACGGCGTGTATGACAGAAGGGAGGTGTTTTCAAACCTCTTCCTCTACGTCACCGCCAGTGCCTCGGCAGGCAAAGGGCGGTTGTCGCTGTGCCGACACTTGGCCGCGCCGCTGCATCGGGAGTTGAGGGAGCAGTACCGAAAGTCGATGGAGCGGTACAAGCAGGAGCAGTTGCAGTATGTCATGAACAAGAAGAAGGGCGAGGCTTCCGAGCCTGAGGAGCCGCCGTTTCTGACGCTGTTCATCCCGGCCAACAGCACGGCGACGGTGGTGTATCAGACCCTGTCGCAGAACAACGGCGTGGGGCTGCTTTTTGAGACCGAGGGCGACACGTTGGCCAATGCCTTCAACTCCGACCTTGGGAACTATTCGGACGGCTTCAGGAAGGCGTTTCACCATGAGATGATTTCGTACCTTCGGAAGAAGGATCGCGAGTATGTGGAAATCACGAAGCCGAAGTTCTCGGCCATCCTGTCGGGCACGCCGGAGCAGGTTTTCAACCTGATCCCTTCGGCGGAGAACGGGCTTTTCAGTCGCTTCATCTTCTACGTGATGCCGACGGAAATCGTCTGGCACGACATGTTTGACGCCTCGGAGGGGCCCACTGCCGACGAGCTTTTCAAGGAGATAGGCAGGGACTTCTACCAGTTCCACAAGCTGCTGGGTGCGCAGCCTATCCGCTTCACCCTACAGCAGGAGCAACAGCGGAGGTTCAACGCTTTCTTTTCGAAGACACAGGCAGAGTATGCCGCGCTCTTCGGCAACGACATCATCGCCTCGGTGCGCCGACTGGGGTTGATACTCTTTCGCTTCGCGATGATCCTGACGGTGCTCCGCCAGATGGATGACGGTGCTTTTCCGTTGGCTCTTGAAGACGGGAAGGAGGCTTTGCTGGTCTGCACGGACGCTGATTTCGACACAGCCTTGGCGATGGTGAAGGTGCTGCTGCAGCATACGGTGAGGGTGTTTCAGGCCTTGCCGCGCAGGACTGAGCGGCGTTTCAGGCAGGACCGTAGGCAACGCACGGAGAGTTATATGCAGACTTTCCTTGCCGCCTTGCCCGATGCGTTCAGCCGCTCGGGCTACCTTCAGACGGCTGCCGACATGGGCATCAATGAGAAGACGGCGGAGCGTTACATTGCGGAGCTGTGCAGGTCGGGGATGCTGGAGCATCCGGCCAGTGGGCAGTATGTGAAACCTTCATGACCGCGGAAGCGCCCACGGGAATCAGTTGGAAAGGGCCTCGGCATCGGTGACGATGTCCGGGGCTCTTTTGTTGAGGAGCATGAGCCATTGGCGGGCTTCGTTGAGGATAGGCTCGCGCTCATCGAGGATCTTGGCGACTTCCTGGATGCAGCTTGTCACGGTTTCTTCGGAGGGGTCGCCGTCGAGCTGTTTGTCGATGGCGGCCATGCGTTTGTCGAGGTCGGCGATTTGTGCCTTCAGTTCTTTCAGGCGTTGTATGATGAGTTTGTCGTCCATGGGCTGTTGGGTTTGGGGCATAAAGAAGGCGCAGACTTCAACGAATCTATAACCGACAGGCTCTGGTAAACCTTCAAAGCATAGAATCGACAAGCCTACGCCTATTGGCGCAGGCTTTTATCGTTCGGTTCCTGCTTTTTGAAATTTACCAGATTTCGTCGGTTAGGAAACGCGAGCGTAAAGCCCTATTATTATGTCTTATACGGGTACAAAAGTAAGACTTTTCTTTGAAAGTGCGAATTTTTGTGCGTTTTTGAGGGGAGGGATTTTCCTCACTTTCCTCAAGTTCCTCATTTTCCTCAACATGTTTTCGTGAGGAAAAGGGGTAGGGAAGGTGAGCAATTGTGGATAGATATGATGATGGAAAAAGAGGTTGAGGCGTGTCAACGGGGATTTTTGGAGGGGTGGGATGTCTGGGTTACTCCAGCGCTCATTTTCGGACAAAATATCCACGAATATATATGCTTCGGAAAATCCGTTGACACGCGGTTGACACGGCAGGCCGTTTTTGGGGTATGAAAAAGACCTAACTGATTGGAAATCAATTAGGTCTATTTTGAAATTTCGTGACCCGGCTGGGGCTCGAACCCAGGACCCCAACATTAAAAGTGTTGTGCTCTACCTGCTGAGCTACCGAGTCATCCTTTTTTGCGGCTGCAAAAGTACTACTTTTTTCGTTATCAACGACTTTTTCAGCCGATTTTTTTTATTCGTCCAACAATCCCTTGCCTTGACGAACGATAACAATCTCATTGTCAGTGCAATCCACAACGGTACTCTCCTCGTTTTCACCTGCGCCACCATCGATAACGATGTCCACCAGGTCCTTGTAGCGGTCGTGGATCTCCTCGGGATCGGTGAGGTAGGGGTTGATTTCGTCTTCCTCGTCGGCCAACGAGGTGGTCATGATGGGCGCGCCGAACTCCCTGACGATGTTGGTGATGATGGGTTGGTCGGGGATGCGGATACCGATGGTCTTCTTCTTGCTCTGGAAGATGCGCGGGATGTTGTTGTTGGCCTCCAGAATAAAGGTGAAGGCTCCCGGCAGGTTGCGTTTCATCATCTTGAAGACGTCGTTGTTGATGGGTTTGGTGAACTCGCTCAACATGCTGAGGTCGTGGAAGATGAACGAGAAGTTGGCCTTCTCCTTGCGGATGCCCTTGATCTGGCAGATGCGCTCGAAGGTGCGCGGGTTGTTGATGCAGCCGCCCAAGCCGTATAAGGTGTCGGTGGGGAAGATGATGGTGCCACCATCGGCCAAGCATTCCAGGATCATCTTGACGTAACGCGGGTTGGGATTCGTCGGATAGAGTTTGAGTATCATAGACTTGCGAAAAATTTCGGCAAAAATATAAAATTGTTGTGCATGGTAAACCAAAAAACGATATTTTTGCAGTCCATCTACGGGATGGTTCGACTTTGCTCACCAACCTCCCGCAGATGTTTTTTGTTTTTATGACCTTAATTATTTCTTCAATAACCTAAATTATTACTACTATGGGAGGCTTCTTCGGTACTGTATTAAAAAGTTCATGCGCACGCGACTTGTTCTATGGCGTTGACTATCACTCACATCTCGGAACCAAACGTGCGGGCATGGTGACCCACGACGGCGAGCGATTCTACCGCTCGATCCACGACATCGAAAACACCTATTTCCGCACCAAGTTCAGCGATGAGCTGGGCAAGTTCTTAGGCAACAACGGCATCGGCGTCATCAGCGACACGGATGCTCAGCCTATCATCGTCAACTCACACCTGGGCAAGTTCGCCATCACTACGGTGGCCAAAATCAATAACCTGGACGAACTGGTGAACCATTGCTTGGAGAACAAGCAGCATTTCGCCGAGCTGAGTTCGGGTTATACCAACCCCACTGAGTTGGTGGCCCTGCTCATCACCCAAGGCGAGGACTTCGTCGACGGCATCAAGAATGTTTTCGATAAGGTGAAGGGCTCATGCTCCATGCTCATCCTCACCGAGGACGGCGTCATCGCCGCGCGTGACTACTACGGCCGCACCCCTATTGTGGTGGGTAAGAGCGAAGAGGGCTATGTGTTGGCTTCCGAGAGCCATAGCTATATCAACCTCGACTATGCCACCTGCTATAGCTTAGGCCCTGGCGAGATCGTTAAGGTCACGTTGGACGGCGTGCAACAGTTGCTTGCCCCTAGTCCGAAGAAGCAAGTCTGCTCTTTCCTTTGGATCTATTACGGTTATCCGGCTGCCGACTACGAAGGCGTCAATGTGGAGGAAGCCCGCTACAACGAAGGCCGCGAGATGGGTAAGCACGACTATGTCGACCTCGACTATGTCTCCGCCATCCCCGACTCGGGCATCGGCATGGCCTTGGGTTATTCCAACGTCCGTAAGATCCCGTACCAGCGTGGTGTGGTGAAGTATACCCCCACCTGGTCGCGTAGCTTCATGCCTGTCAACCAGAGCCAGCGTGAGCATGTGGCCAAGATGAAACTCATCCCCAACCGTGCCCTGCTCGAAGGCAAGAAGGTGGCCTTCTGCGACGACAGCATCGTGCGTGGCACGCAGCTGCGCGACAACGTGAAGATGCTCTACGACTACGGCGCCAAGGAAGTGCACGTCCGCATCAGCTGTCCGCCGCTGCTCTTCGGCTGTCCCTTCCTCAATTTCTCGGCTTCCAAGACGGTAATGGAACTCATCACCCGTCGCTGCGTGAAAGAGCTCGAAGGCGACGACAACCGCAACATCGATAAATATTGTGACCCGAATTCCAAGGAGTATGCCGAACTCCTCGAGATGCTCCGCCAGCATGTTGGAGTGGACTCGCTGAAATTCAACACCTTGGATAGCGTGGTGAAAGCCATCGGCCTGCCGAAGTGTGAGCTCTGCACGCATTGCTTCGACGGCTCGAGCTACGGGCACGAATAAAATATTTCGGATTTTCGCTTGCCAATCCAAGAAAAGTCCGTACTTTTGCATCGGGTAAGTCTTATACGACCAGCTCCCTCTGAAATCCCCCAGGACAGGAATGTAGCAAGGGTAGGAGGTTGTAGCGGTGCGATATGAGTAGCTTACCCTTCTTTATTTGTATTGCTATGAAAAAGGTTCACTTTATTGCTATAGGCGGGAGCGCCATGCACAACCTCGCCATCGCCTTGCACCGCAAGGGTTATGAAGTCACGGGTTCTGACGACGAGATCTTCGAGCCTTCCAAGTCGCGCCTCGCCAAAGAGGGCATCTTGCCTCCACAATGGGGTTGGTATCCCGAGAAGCTCGACAAGACCTACGACGCCGTAATCCTCGGCATGCACGCCCGCATCGACAACCCCGAGCTGGTACGCGCCCAAGAGCTGGGACTGAAGGTGTATTCCTATCCCGAGTACCTCTATGAACAGAGCAAGGACAAGACCCGTATTGTCGTCGGTGGTAGCCATGGCAAGACGACCATCACCTCTATGATCCTGCATGTGTTGCAAAAGGTTGGCATCGAGACCGATTTCATGGTGGGCGCCCAACTGGAAGGCTTCGACGTGATGGTGCGCCTCAGCGAGACGGCCAAATTCATGGTCATGGAAGGCGACGAATACCTCACTTCGCCCATCGACCGTGTGCCGAAGTTCCATCATTATCATCCTCATGTCGCCGTCATCAGCGGCATCGGCTGGGACCATGTCAATGTGTTTCCGACCTTCGACACCTACCTCGAACAGTTCCGTATCTTCGTGCGTACCATCGAGCCGGGTGGCTGCCTCATCTACGACCAGACCGATGTGGAGGCTGACAAGATTGCTCAAGGTGCACAATGCCGCACCTTCGGCTATGGTGTGCATCCTTTCGAGAGCGACGGCCTGAAGACGACCCTGCTTTTGCCTGATGGCAGCAGGAGGGAAGTGGGTGTGTTTGGCAGCCACAATATGAAGAACATCAATGCGGCACGGTTGGTGTGCCAGCAGCTGGGTGTCACCGATGCCCAGTTCTATGAGGCCATCGCCTCCTTCAAGGGTGCCGCGCGTCGTTTGGAGCTCTTGTTCGACAATGGCGACAACTTCGTCTTCCGCGATTTCGCCCATGCGCCTTCCAAGGTCAACGCCAGCGTGAAGGCATTGCGTGAGCAGTTCCCAAAGAAGCATTTGCTTGCGGTTTTTGAGTTGCACACCTATAGCAGTCTCAGTGAGGTCTTCATCGACCATTACCGTGATGCCTTGAAGCTCGCCGACACAGCCATTGTCTTCTACGACCCGCATGCTGTGGCCATCAAGAAGTTGGAGCTCATGCCCGACGAGCGCATCGTTGAAGGCTTCGGAAGGAAAGATTTGAAGGTGGTGCACAACAAGGCTGAGCTTGTCGCTTTATTAGAAAAAGGCCAACGACACAATGTCATTGGCGCTTTTATGAGTTCAGGCGACTTCAACGGTCTGACGACCGACGACTTGAAGGCGCTCTACGCATAATGACAACTCTGTGTGTCCTTAGCTTTATTCTTCTCGTCCGCCTATGAAAACGAATCCCCATCGGGGCATAGCCACCAGTTCGGGGACGGTCTCTCCGGCAAGCCTTATGTTGCCTACGGCAGTCATCCTTGACGAGAACACCCCATAGCCTCCGTCGATGAGCGAAAACTCAGGGTCGCCGGAACTGAAGCCGTAGGTGGCGTCGTTGTGGTAGATGTATTGCATCAGTTTCTCTCCGCCTGCAGTGATGTCGACTTCGACAGGATAGTCGCTGATGAAACGGCTGACCCCTTGGGTGAGGCTGTCGTCGCCGACAAACTCTTTCAGCTTCGCGTAAAAATTCTCGGGCCGATATGTGAATACATAGCAATCGCCGTCCATGTGTTTGGAGAGGTACTCGTCGGTATAGGTGCCGATATCCCACGAGAAGGTGCGGGGTATGGTGTCGCCATCGGGAGTGCGTTGCTCTTTGAAGGTGAACGCCATGGTGACTTGATAGATGCTGGCGTTGGTGGCGGGCCGAAACAGGAAGGGACGGTTGGTGCCAAAGTACTCCTTTGAGAAGTTCACGCCCAGGCTTTGCACACCGAATCCGCCGTTGCCCACCATATCAGTCTCGGTGGTCAGGACGCGGTCGGGGAGGACGGCTTTGAGGCGGTAATGGTATTGCGCTCCCGATCCATTGTGATTGAGTGGCTCGGCGGTATAGTACAGCTTTTGCGAGGGTGCATAGAACAAGCCTTCCTGTTTGTTGTGGATGGTGATGGTGTCGAGAACGATTTCGCGGACGGAGTCGCCGTTGCGGTATTCGACGAGACGGACGTCGAGTCGGCCAGGGTAGTTGCTCGAGTCGGGGTTGGCTGCAGCCAGATAGGTGTCGTCGGGAGCGTAGAAGGCACGGGTGATCTTGACGTAGTTGGTGTCGGCGCGGGCGTCGAGCAGACCATAGACGATGGGCATCTGCTTGTAATCGGCAAAGATGTCGATATCGTTTGAGCAGGCGGTCGAGAGCGCCGAAACGACAAGCAAGATAAACCATCGTCTTTTCATCTTTCCACTGTTTTCCTTTTTTAGATTTCCCATGCGAAGCGCAGGGGGATCTCTATTCCTTCACCACCTTGTCGGTAAATGTCTTTCCGTCCTCCATCGTGACCTTCATCACGTATTGCCCTGGGGCGAGGCCTTGCAGCTCTATGTTTTCCAAGCCTTGGCTTTGTTTGCTCACAAGTCGCCCTTGCAGGTCGAAGAGTTCGATGCAGGCGGGCTGTACGTCGGGCGAGAACCGCAGGTGGAGTTGGTCTTGGGCCGGGTTGGGATAATAGGCGTAAGGGCGGATGGGGCTTTCTTGCTCCGTCGTGCCGTCATAGTCGTCGTTGACAATGATGTAAAAGGCGTCGCAAATTTGATTGTTGACGAGATTAATACCTATAATTGCCACCTTGTTATCCTTAAGGACCAACATCTTACCATCCCAGAGATACCCCGATTCCAAGCAATAGCGTTCCCAAATGACATTCAGGTCGCTGTCCATCTTAACCAAGGATATATGTCCGTTAAGATGGTTCGTGGCATAGGCCAGATAGAGGTTACCGTCCTTGCCCCAATCCATGCCTATGGTGGCTGTTTTACCGTAAGGAACCGAAGGGAACTTTTTTAGCAGGGTGAGTTCGCCGTCGTATCTTAGTATAGCCAGCCCTTTGTCATTCACTTGGGGGTTCATGGATTCATACTGCAAGGCGAATAGGAAACTGCCGTCGTTTTTGGCGCAAACCCCGATTGAGCCATTGGTATTGGTGGAAAAACGTAGCCAAAGCGGGGCTGTGATTTGGTTAGGCAGGACGACGCTTTCCGTAATGTTGAAAAGCGAGTCCAGTATGTAGCAATGGGTGAGATCCTGGCCGTTGGCGTAGTGGCCATAATAGCAGTAGGTCAATGGCGACTCCCTGACAATGAAAGGCCCGTGGTCGGAACCTTCGTCAAGGGTCATGTTGGTAAGCAAGTTATGGTGCTTGATTTCGCCGTCGGGTCCGATTCGGATGAAGTTGCGGTCGAAGGAGTGGTAGTTGTAATAGGCCACGACGAGGTCGCCGTTGCGGTCGATGAGCATTCCCGGAAGGCCGCAGTTTTGTAGGGAGTCATCGTCGGTGACATGAACTTCGATTTCGTCGGGCTCGAAGACCAGGTGGTTGTCGAAGCGACGCATGGTCACTTTACAGCCTCCGTTTGCCGAGTCGGCCTTGTACTCTGCGAAGATGCCCTTGTTGTAGTTATTCGGGTCTTTTGCGCTGATGCTCCACGCGCCTGTTGAAGTGTAGTGCACCACTGAATCGGCCAAGGCAAGTTCGGGGTAACGGTTCAACTTTTGGATTTTAACCCTGCAAGTCTCTGGACCGATAAAGACGTTGCTGACGAGGCTGCCGTCATGCATTTCCATAAGCGATTCGATGAAGGGGGTACCATTGCCCAAATAGTGGTGCGGAATGGAATCAATGGTCTGAGCCTGGAGGCCAAGACTGCAGCATAGGGCAGCCAAGGCAACAATCGTTTTAAAGTGTTTTGTATTCATGTTGCATGTCTTTTTTGATGTTTGTACCTGCAAAGATAGTGATTGTTTGTTTCATTGGTTATATTTGTCGTTTCTTTTTTTTCATCGTTGAGGCATCCCAAGGGACAAAGTCATCGCTTGGGACGCCACATAGCGTTTGACTTTTTCATTTTTGTAAGATTTTAATTGTTTAACTTTAGTTATTTAATCTGTTACAGTAAACTCGCCGTAATACTCATCCCCATTGGGGAGTGTAAATGTGACAATGTAATTCCCCGCGTTGGGGATGTAGATTTGCAGGCCGTTCGGCGTGAGTACTGAGGTGTATTGCACCGAGGCTCCATCAGCCGTGGCAACTTCCACAGAGACTTGGCCTAGGTTTTCGGTGAAGACCACAGTCAGCACGTTTCCATTAATTGAAGGAGCAATGCTTCCGCTCTTATCAACACCTCCATGGTGAGCTTTCTGCTTTATTAAAATGGCTCCTTCTTCTTTTGTTTCCGTTCTGGCCACGGCACTGGCGTAGCAGAATGCTCCCGAAAGAACCAAGCAGAGCATCAGAATCAATGTTGTTATTTTTTTCATCGTGTATTAGATTTAAAATCACGATGTAAAAGTACTGGGGCTCTAAAAACCTTGCAAGAAAATGATGGTTCGGAAAGGTTCGGTATTTTTGTTTAATATCTTGCCAATCAAGTAGATGATGGATTATGAGCTATATCCATCAAGATAACGGGAAGCGGTTTTTCGCTGCCCAATATCTTCTGGATTTTGCTGTCGCGCTCAACCACGGTGTTATAGGCGCGTTGCATCAACGCGGAAACATCGGCGTGGGTCAGGTTGAGCAGATAGAGGCAGCAATAGTCAATATCAATATTGGTGAGTTTTGGGTATGTCTTCCTGAGACGGAGCGTTAACTTGCTAAAGTGAAGGTCGGCAGCCACACGCAAGTCCAATAGCTGCTGCTTGTCCAAAGCGTATGACTTATAGAGCTCACAATCTATTTTCGCCTTAAACTGCCCTTCGTTCACCCGCTCCATGATGAGGCGGCATATAGGTTCTTCATTGAACGAGGCGGCCGCTTCGGTTTTTGCAGCCAAATCATCCAAGTGTTTGATCTGGCCCTTCAGTTCTCGCAGTTCCTGGTTGCTCCGTTTCAGCCGGCCCGCTATGGCGGCTTGCTCCATCCGGTGGGTTTGTCGCTCGGCTTCAAGGACTTCTGTGTGCTGCTTGTCCTTTTCTTCCAACAGCTTTTTCGCTTCCGCTTGTTGCTCCTTCAGCTGCTTCTTGTTTCTGCGTTTTGCATCAATGAAGACAACCAAAGCAACTACAGCGGCTATGGGAATGATTATCAACAAGGCTCTCTTCACGGCTTTTTCTCGTTCAATTACGGCCTGCTTCTTTTGTTTTTGAGCCAAATAGTCTTTGAACATTTCATTCTCTTTCGATGCTTCTGTTTTCTTTTCAATTTCCGACATCGTTAAGCCAACGAGAAACGAAGCATATTTTTGGGCTTTTATGGAATCCCCTTCCATTTGGTATATGCTACTTAATCTCTCCGCAGCTATCATCTTGGATGTAATGTCTTCTTGTTGTTCAAATACGGTTTCCAAATACACCCGTGAAGAATCATACTGCTTGTCTTCAAATAATATATGGCCAAGGGTCAATAATCTGGTTGTTCTTTCCTCTTCATCTGCCGAGAGTGTGACCAAGTGTTTTAGAATATTAATAACGGAATCCGAACTATAGTCCAAGTAATAAAAGGCAAATATGGCTTTATTCGACATGAGGTCTCTATAATGGAGATTGTCAAAATCAGGCATGTTCACTAATGCTTCATCATAATAGAAAGCAGCGCTGTCTTTTTGGTCAACAATGTCATATTGTATCCCCAAATGATATAGCAAAACAGGTATTCCATATTTAGATGTTGGCTCTCGTCGGCAATAAAACAATGCTTGTTTATAACAAGCAATGGCTGGTTCGGCCAACAATTGTTCCTCAAACATTTCACCAAGACGTCCATGGGTTAAGGCCATAAACTTCGCCATATTCCCTACCCGTTCCTTTTCCTCAAAATGCTCCTCCATCACCTCCAATGCCTTCAGGTATTCCTTGCAGGCCTCCACCACGCTATCGTGCTCGTAATACCCCACACCATTAATATAATGTGCGCGGGCGGCAAGGAAGACGAGGTTGTCGTTTTGGTTGGTAGGTGTGTTTTTTAATCCCCCCAGCCCCCTTTGCAAAGGGGGAGTCAGCCGCACGAGGCTGTCGAAATAGGCCACAGCTTGAAGCAGTTCCTCGCGGTTGCTTTGCCCCCAGTCGTTTTTATAAAGCAACTCCGAGATCAGCAGCTGGCAGTAATGCCCATTAAAAGCATCGAGGCTGTCGGCCGCCCGCTGCAGCTGCGCCAAAGCACTGTCGGGCTGCCGCCACATCAGGCTGTCGATGGCGCACAGTTCTGATGACGGCGTTTCGACAGGCTCAACGACCTTCACCTTTGAAGTGCAAGAGGCTATGGCCAACAACAAGTATCCTATGATGAGAAACTTGGCTTTCATGCCTGCAAAGGTATGAAAAGAATGTCAAAACTGGAAGGTCTTTTTGTCTACGGGGATATCGTACTTCACGTTAGAGACCGTATAGGTGTCCTCGGAACCGCCATAGTCGATCAACCTGATTTCCTTGATGAGCAGGTCGTTAGCCGAATACTTGAAGATGACCTGCTTGTAGCCAATGCCTAACAGGCTCTTTTTGTTGTTCGTTCCGGTCACCACGTGATAGTTTCCCTCGGTCTTCGTCGTCAGGCTGTAGTCGTTCTCGTCGGCAAGCTCCTGGATGCGACCTTGGAAACCATAGAGGAAGATGTTGCTCAACGACTGCATCATGCCGCCGTCCTTCAGTTTGAAGGTGCCGTGAAATAGCCCCATGTCCATCTTGATCTTGCTCTGGTTGACGATCATATAGCTGTCTTCGGAGAAAAGGGCTGCAAATTCCTTGGGCGAGACGAAATAGAGCTTGCCTTTCTGTGAGGTGGTCTTCTTCGGCTTGACGAGGGTGTTCGACAAGTCGGCCTCGAATGACTTGACTTTGCTGTTGGTGGCTTTGATGCGGTTGAGCAGGCTGACGTCCTGGGCCTGCAACTGCATGGCAATCAGTATCGTCGTGATGAGGAAAAGTACTTTTTTCATTGCTAATGGTAAAAACGAAAAAGTGGTGCCGCAAAAACCGCACCACTTTTTCAGTTTCATTGCTTATTTGTCCAAACTCATCAAGAATTCTTCGTTGTTGATGGTCTTGGCCACACGGTCCTTGAGGAATTCCATGGCTTCGACGGGGGTCATGTCGGAGAAGTGATTGCGCAAGGCCCACACACGAGCCAGGGTGCGCTCGTCGACCAACAGGTCGTCGCGGCGCGTGCCCGAGGCCACGATGTCGATCGACGGGAAGATGCGCTTGTTCGACAGACGGCGGTCGAGTTGCAACTCCATGTTGCCGGTGCCCTTGAATTCCTCGAAGATGACCTCGTCCATCTTGGAGCCGGTGTCGATGAGGGCGGTGGCGAGGATGGTCAGCGAACCGCCGTTCTCGATCTTACGGGCTGCGCCGAAGAAGCGCTTGGGCTTTTGCAAGGCATTGGCTTCAACACCGCCGGTGAGCACCTTGCCCGAGGCGGGCGAAACGGTGTTGTAGGCACGGGCCAGACGCGTGATGGAGTCGAGCAGGATGACCACGTCGTGGCCGCATTCGGTGAGACGCTTGGCCTTCTCGAGGACGATGTTGGCAATCTGCACATGTTTCGAGGCGGGCTCGTCGAAGGTGGAGGCCACGACTTCGGCGTTGACGCTACGCTGCATGTCGGTCACCTCCTCGGGACGCTCGTCGATGAGCAGGATGATGAGGTAGACCTCGGGGTGGTTGGCGGCGATGGCGTTGGCCACGTCTTTCAACAGGACGGTCTTACCGGTCTTGGGCTGTGCCACGATGAGGCCGCGCTGTCCCTTGCCGATAGGGGCGAAGAGGTCCATGATGCGGGTCGAGATGGTGCAGCCCTTGTGCCCCGTGATGTTGAACTTCTCGTTGGGGAAGAGCGGCGTGAGATAGTCGAAGGGGATGCGGTCGCGCACTTCCTCGGGCTTGCGGCCGTTGATGAGGTCGACCTTCACCAAGGGGAAGAACTTCTCGCCAGCCTTGGGCGGACGGATGACCCCGAGGATGGTGTCGCCGGTCTTCAGGCCCATCAGCTTGATCTGCGACTGCGAGACGTAGATGTCGTCGGGCGAGGGCAGGTAGTTGTAGTCTGACGAACGCAGGAAGCCGAAGCCCTCGGGCATGACTTCGAGCACGCCCTCGGCCTTCACGCAGGCGTCGAACTGGCTCAGCAGGTCGTCGCGGCGCGGACGCTGTTCGTTGCGCTCGTTGCGTTCATGACGCTCTTGGCGCTCCGGCTTGGGCTCTTCGGCAGCCATGGGCTCTTCGGCCTTGTTGGTGCCATCGGTGTTGGGGTTCTCTTGTGCGGCGCCGTTCTCAGCGTTCTCGTGTGTGCGTTTGCGTTTCTGTCTTTCCTTCTTCTCGCGTGCGGGTTTCGGCTCTGCGGGAGCCTCTTCCGCTTTGGCGGGCTCGCTGACAATGGGCTCGGTGGCAGGCTCGGGCTTGGCCACAGGCGTCTCCATCAGCTGGGGCGCATTTTGGCGCTGCCATTCGCTGACGTTGGCCTCGGCGCTCTTGCTGATGCGCGGTCGCTTGCCGCGTTTGCCTTGGGCCTCGCCGTCTTTGGCTGGCTCTTTGGCTTCGGTAGCTGGCGTTTCGGCTTGGGGTGCCTTCTCGTTTATCTTTTCAACGCTCACCGGTGCTTCAGGGGCTTGTTTCTTAGGCTCCGGCTTGTCGTTCTTCTTTTGTTTCTGTTTTTTAGGTTGAGATGGTTTCTTGATGTCAGGATGATCCACCTGATGGTCGATGATGTCGTAAATGAGCTGCGTACGGTCTCTGTTCTCGTCGTCGATGCCAAGCTCGGTGGCAATCATCTTGAGGTCGTCCAACGACTTCTCTTGTAGTTCAAAAATGTTATACATAAAATAGGGATTTACATATTCCGAATGGAATGATAATCTTGATTCATTATTTCTTAGGGAACGGTTTTGTTAGGTCGGATAAGACGGTTGTGACCTTCAAAAGCGCTGCAAAGATAAGGCTTTTTTTCGAAATGGCAATTTTTTCGGCAAAAAACCGTATTTTTGCGCCCTAATTAAATCGTTTTATTATGTCACAAAGACTGCAATCTATTTTCTTTTTCCTTTCAGCGTTGCTGTTTGCATTGCTGTTTTTCATGCCTTTGGCAGAGTATTTTGGGGAGTTGAACATCTTGCGTTTCAATGTCTATGGCGTTGAGTCCACCATGCCCGATGGCGTCTCGCCGTTCAAGACGGCCTTCAGCCTTCCGGTGCTCATCCTGTCCGTCACGGCCATGTTGCTCAGTGGCTATCTGGCCATGAGTCTCTTCCGTGCCGTGAAGCTGGCGCAATTCGTGAAGCTGCACAAGATTGCTCGCATCAACATCGTGGTCATCGTGGCCTGGATCGCTGTGGTGTTTGCCTATTACATCCGTGTGATTGGTCATCCCATAGGTGCCGAGCCGACCTACAAGGTGGGTGCTTTCCTGCCCTTGGCTGCCCTGTTGCTGAGCGTCGCTGCCGCCTCAGGCCTAAGGAGGGATATCAAGAAGGTGCGCGCCACCGACCGTATCCGTTGATAGGGAAGAGAACAAGAAAAACGAAAGCCGACCTCGTTGCGGGGTCGGCTTTCGTCGTTTCAGATGACCTTGTGGCGGTCGATTTGGAAGATCTCCATGTCCTTGAAGGTCTTCCCGTCGATGGTCATCCTGATGAAGGTGATTTGCTTGTGGAAACCTGACTGGCCGGCCGCCCCCGGGTTGACGTGGAGCAGGTTGAGCTGCTTGTCGTAGATGACCTTTAGGATATGCGAATGACCGCAAATATAGAGGTCGGGTCTCTTTTCTTGCAAGATGTGCTTCACCTCAGGCATGTAATGGCCAGGATAACCGCCTATGTGGGTCATATAGACATTCACGTCTTCGACATGGAAGAACAGACTTTCGGGGTACTGTATCCTGACGACATGGTCGTCGATGTTGCCATGCACGGCGCGCAAAGGCTTGAAGGCGGCCAAGGCATCGGCCGTCTCTATGCTGCCGATGTCGCCCGCGTGCCACAACTCGTCGACGTCTTTGAAGAAATGGAAGAGTTGCGGTATGAGGGTGCAGTGCGTATCCGAAAGAATGCCTACTTTTTTCACTTCAGGTTCACCATAAATCCGATGGCCAGCACTTCCTTGAACTGGACCTTGGAGCCTTCGATTTTCAGTCCATCTTCGCCATAGAACGGGATGTCATAGTCGTAGATGAGGTGGGTGGCAACGTTGCAGTTGAGCCAGTCGTTCACTTTCAGGACGAGCATGTTCTGCCAGTCGACGTCGATGCGCTCGGGGTGGTTGAGGTAGTTGGAGAAGAGCTCCAACTTCGAGTTGAAGTCAATGTTCTTGGCGAGGGGGTATTGGAACTTGGCCACGGCGCGAGCACCAAACTCGTAACGCACCTTGGCGTTCTTGGCGTGTTGGGTGGTGTCGTTGGCATCCAACGAGTTGACGCCGAAGGCACCGATGGAGGCCAGGTAGTCATCGTTGACGATGGTCACACGACCCGTGATGGGTGAGAAGTAGAGTGAGAAGTGGGGGTTGGGCACCCATTCCACACCGAGACCTAAGCTGATGTAAGCCGGGGCAAGGAACTTGGAGATGTAATGAACAGTAGAATCTACCTCGTAGTTCCAACCTTTTGCAAACTGCGAGCGGAAGGCCAGCTCGGCGGCATAGTTGAGGTGCTCCGAGGCCTTCAGGCCGGCCAGCGAGGTGAACTCGATCTTGTCGTCGGTCTTGATGGGTTTCTGCTTGAAGTTAAAGTAGCTATAGCCCAAACTGGTGGTAAGGGTGTTGTCCCACTTGAAGTTGTCTTTAAGGTAGAAGATGCCATAATTAAAAAGGCCTTGCCAGTTGATGGAGTTCTGGCCGCCAGCCGCCCAGTTGGTGTAGGAGCTTTGGCCGAAGTTGAGGCCGATGTTGCCTTTGTGGCTCCAGCCTTGAGGCTGCTCGTCTTGTGCGAAGGTGATGATGGCGAAAGACAATGCCATCACAGTAAGTAAAATTTTCTTCATCATATTGATTATTAAAAGGTTAAAAACTCTAAACTCTAAACTCTAAACACTAAACTAATAACTATTCCCGTCTTGGAAATTATGCGCTCCAATGCTGAACGTGATGTCCTGCATGCCGTTGCTGCGCACATATTTCCCATTCTTCTCGGCAGGGATCCAAATGGTGTTTTGAAGGAGTCGTACGGCCTCGTTGTCGCAGCCGCCGCCCACCGAGTTGAGGATGACGATGTTCGACACGCTGCCGTCTTTCTCGACCACGAAGTTGAGGCGTACCGTGCCTTGAATCTCGCGTTCTTTGGCCTCGGCAGGAAACTTTAAGTTGGTGGCGATGTATTTGCCCATGTTGCTGCCGTCGGCGAAATAGGGCTTGGCTACCTCTTCCAGTTGCTTGTATTCATAGATTATATTTGAAGTGTCGGCTTCTAGCGCTAAGGGCGCGGTGAGGCGCTCGTTGTGCTTCCAATGGCGCTTGTAGCGCTTGGCGTTGAACTCGACTTCATATTCCGTGTCGTATTCGCCAGGCAGCCCGTTGATCAGGCCAGGGTTCCAAAGGATGGTCTTCACCAGCCTGACAGCCTCTTGGGCGGCGTCTTTGCTAAAGGTGGACTTCACTTTGTAGTCGCTGGTGTTGCCATCCTTGTCGACATGGAGGCCGACGACGACTTTGCCGCTGATGCCTTGGCGGAGATAGGAGGCAGGATAGACGAGGTTTTGGTTGATGTAGTCCTTCACCAGCGCCCAGCCGCTGATGGGCTCGGGAGGTGTGGTCTGCGCATTCAGCGACAGCGCCGTGAAGGCGATCGCCATGACGATGATGAGCTTGAGGGATTTGAGGGTTTTCATAGTGATATGGTATTGATGATGCAAAATTAGCAAAAATGTTGGAAAAAGCTGTATTTTTGCCGCAAAATATGAAGCTATGGAAGACAACTATAAGAATAATATGGTGTTTGGCATCCATCCCGTGCTGGAGCTGATCCGTTCGCAGAAGGAGATTGAGAAGGTGTACATCCAAGGCGGTGTGCGTTCGCCCGAGATTGCGGAGATTGCCAACACCTGTCGTGCCAACGGCGTCCCCGTGCAGTTTGTGCCCATCGAGAAGATGAATCGTCTGACGCGCAAGAACCACCAAGGCGTGGTGGCCTTCATCTGCCCGATCGAATACCAACCCCTTGAAAAGGTGGTGCAGATGGTCTTCGAGGACGGTCGCGACCCCTTTGTGCTGATGCTCGACCGAGTCACTGATGTGCGCAATTTCGGCGCCATCGCCCGCACGGCCTACGCCGCCGGTGTGGATGCCATCGTCATCCCCAACCACGGCTCGGCCTCCATCAATGGCGATGCCATGAAGACCTCGGCCGGGGCTTTGTCTTTAATCAACGTGTGTCGCGTGGAGAATTTGAAGGACGCCATCGACTTCTTGAAGGCCAGCGGCCTGCGCGTGGTGGGCTTCACCGAAAAGGCCAGGGAAAGCCTTTGGAAATCCGACCTCACTGGCCCGCTCTGTGTGATGATGGGCTCGGAAGAGGACGGTATCAGCCCCGCCTACCTCAAGCGTCTTGATGACCACTTGATGATCCCCATGCCTGGCGACATCGATTCATTGAATGTTTCGGTGGCCACGGGTGTGGTGTGTTTCGAGGTGGTGCGGCAGAAGATGGGATAAAATTCGCTAAAACGAAAATTTTTATTCGAGACGGTAAAAAATCCGTTTTATATTTATTTTTGCAGCGTTAAACAAATAATAAATGCCATGAAAAGACATCTACGCTTTCTGTTGACGCTGTTGTTGCTGACCGTTTCCATTGCCGTTTCGGCACAGGTGACCATCAAAATTGAGGAACTTTCAAAGCCTGAAAAACTGTTGCCTGTTAGTTCGACGACCAGGATTGCCGAGGATTTGGTTCTTGAGGACGCGCAACTTTATCTTTCCGTGATGGAAAGAACAAAGGCTGCGTACGATTACAATGTTTTGTCTGTTAATGTGGATGCCGAAAGACTTGTTAGTTATGGTTCCCATTCTTTTTTCTACGGGATGTACGAGGCCTATGCTAATCATCGCCCGTTCGTGCTTTCGCCCGATATGGTTTGGATGCTGATTGCCCAAGGTTTTTCGCACCATATCAATGCAAATCCAGAAAAGTATCGTGACAAAATGGTTGATTTCTCGGGCAGAATGTCGCTGGTGGTGGAGAGCGAAAAGCCGCTTGATTCGGCACAATGGGATGTGCTGATTCCACGGTTTGCAGAAGAGATTCGTGAAAACACCAAAGGGACGATTGCCGAGACGATGATTGCTGACTTTTCGACCACGACGCAGTATGAGCAAATCGCTTCCGAAATCACCTTGATGGAGAGCACGAAGGCTTATTTTGAGTTTGTGGTTGTGTATATTGCTTGCGGCATTCCCGAAGTGACTTTGTTGGGAACACCCGAAGATTGGCAAAAGGTGTATGATAAGACAATGCAGTTGCGTTCCTATGATTTGGCCTGGTGGATTGATGATTTGCAACCCATTCTGAAAAAGATTATAGATGCTTCGAAAGGGAAGAAGGATGTTAAGTTTTGGCGGAAGATGTTCAAGTGGCATACGCAGAAGGAATATGGCGCGCCCAATATCATCGACGGCTGGATCGTCAAGTTTTTCCCTTACGACAAAGATGGCAAACGCTTCAATTTGAGGACTTTGACCCGTGATTCCAATCTGCCCGATGAGATATCGAAAGCTGATGTACGCTTCATCGAAGTGTTAGAAGACGGATCGAAAGTGGAAACGATGATTGAATTATGGGGAGGTTTCTTTGGACTTGAACAAGATCGTGAGAATTATGCTCTTACGCCAAAAATCGGATGGATGGTGAAAAAGCAAGACGATTCGCTTGTTGTAGAGAGTGTGAAAAAACAAATGTCCTATTCTGGGTTGGAGATGAAGGTCAAGGAAGTGCCAGCCGTATTGAATAAACTGGATTCTATACCTTCCTTAACGCTGTATTTTGACGATGAAGTCGTCTTTCCAGAATGGATGAAAACAAAGAAAATCAAATACTTGTATGTAGAAGGTAAGATTTCTGATGAAGAAAAAGATAAGATACTGGAATGGTATCCTAATACGGAAATTGTCCTGTATAGAAAAGGGAAGAAGGAGTTGCGAAGAAAGCCAATTAATACAGAAGAATTGATAAGGCATCTTCCAGCGCAACAACCTATGCCACAATTGCTGGACGAGAAACGAAAAAAATAGAGACGTAGCGAGCTACGTCTCTACATGATTTGTGTTGCCGTTTTTAGACGTTGCGCGCAACGTCTCTACATGGTTTTACGGTGTGTAGAATTCATCATCCTTCCAGTTAGCTACATTGTTTTCGATATAAGATGTAATGCGGTTCAATTCTGATGTGTCGCGGATGATGTGGTCGTGGAAACGGGGTTGCCAGGCGAAATCGATATTGTTTTCATTTGCAAATTTTGTAATAGACGATTTAATGCCTCGAATAATAACAGCTAATGATCCTTGTTTTGGTGACCTTTCCGCCATGTATTCGTTTTTGTCCGTTGGGTTTGTAGAGACGTAGCGTGCTACGTCTCCATCAGAACAAATCGATTCTGTTTGGGAGACGTTGCATGCAGCATAACCCGCTGTTGGTTTTTCCAAGACGTTGCGCGCAACGTCTCTACATGCGGAAATAACGACAATTGCATGCAAATGGTTGGGCATTATCGTCCACAAAGGGATTTCCGCATAGGGATAATGCGACGAAACGTTATTGAATTGTTCATCAGCGTATTTCCCGATGTCAGACAGCACCATCTCACCATTCCCGATCTCACCGAAAAAATGTTCACGGTTTTTCGTGCAGATGGTAATGAAATATATACCACCGTCATAATCGTGCCATATTGCACGGGCGGATTCTATTCGGTATTTGTTTTGCCATCTGCCGTCTGCCATGTGTGTTCGTTTTATGGTTTCGTTTGTAGAGACGTAGCGTGCTACGTCTATGCTACGCCTAATGATATGCCATTTAGACGTTGCACGCAACGTTTTTGGCATTTAGACGTTGCACGCAACGTCTCTACAAATCCATGATTATTTCAAATATTTATCCAACCAATTGTAGAACCGTTTCTGCCAGAGAACGCCGTTCTGCGGTTTCAGCACCCAGTGGTTCTCGTCGGGGAAATAGAGGAATTCCGCGTCAAGGCCGCGAAGGATGGCGGCGTTGTAGGCCTGCATTCCTTGCGTGAAGCAGATGCGGTAGTCGAGGCCGCCGTGGATGACGAGGATGGGTGCGGTCCATTTGTCGACGAAGAGGTGGGGCGAGTTGGCGTAGGTCTTGCGCACGGTGGGGTTGTTCCAGTCCCAGAAGGGGCCGCCGAGGTCCCAGTTGACGAACCACATCTCTTCGGTCTCGAGGTATTGCGCTTCGAGGTTGAACATGCCATCGTGGGCGATGAGGGCCTTGAAGCGACCGTCGTGGTGACCAGCAAGCCAGTACACGCTAAAGCCACCGAAGCTGGCACCCACGGCACCGAGGCGGTTCTCGTCGATGAAAGGCTCTTTTGCCAGCTCGTCGATGGCGCTGAGGTAGTCCTTCATGCACTGTCCGCCATAGTCGCCGCTAATTTCCTCAAGCCATTCCTGACCGAAGCCAGGCAAGCCGCGACGGTTGGGGGCGACGATGATGTAGTCGTTGGCGGCCATCATCTGGAAGTTCCAACGGTAGCTCCAGAACTGGCTCACGGTGCTTTGCGGTCCGCCCTCGCAGTAGAGCAGGGCAGGGTATTGCTTGTTGGCGTCGAAATGAGGCGGGTAGATGACCCACACGAGCATGTCCTTGCCGTCGGTGGTCTTCACCCAGCGTTCTTCCACTTTACCCATGGTGAGTTGGGCAAAGATCTTGTCGTTGACGGTGGTGATCTGCTTGGCTTCGCCTGTGGCGGGGTCAACGCTGAAGAGCTCTGTCGGGTGGCTCATCGACTGACGACCTGCAATCAGCTTGTCGCCGTTGTATTGCACTGAGATGTAGTTGTGTTGGCCTTCCGTCAGCTTCTTGATTTCGCCGTTTTCAAGGTTGAGGGCGTAGAGTTGGTCGGTGGCGTAGGCGTCGCTGATGAAGTACAAGGTTTTGCTGTCGTCAGCCCAGCTGAAGCCCGTGCAGCATTGGTCGAACTTGGCCGAGTAGTCGGTCTTCTCGCCCGTCTCGAGGTTCATCACGAAGAGGCGTTGCTTGTCGCTCTCGTAGCCGTCGCGTTCCATGCTCTCCCAGGCCATGTATTTGCCGTCGGGCGAGATGACAGGGTTGAGGTCGTAGCCCATCATGCCTTCGGTGAGGTTCTTGCACTCGCCGCTTTGGATGATGTATTGGTAGATGTCAGTGTTGGTCGAGAGGGCATAGTCCTTGCCGACTTTCTTGCGGCAGCAATACACGAAGCTGTTGCCGTCGGGCAGCCACTGCACCTGTTCCATGCCGCCGAAAGGACGCACGGGAGCTTCCCATTGCTCGCCCTTCATGGCATCGAAGGCGTTCTCAATCTTACCACTACTGAAGTTACCCACGAAGAGGTGACCGTAGGTGTCGACCCATTGGTCCCAGTGGCGGTACATTAGGTCGTTGTTGATGCGGCCTGACGACTTGTCGAGGTCGGGATAGATGTCGGCCACGGTCTCTTTCAGCTTCACTTCCTTGGTGAACAGCACCTGGGCGCAGTCGGGCGAATAGAGGAAGCCGTTGATGTCGTCGGCTTCGTTGGAGACGCACTGGCGACCTGTGCCGTCGGGGTTGATTTCCCAGAGCTGCATCACGCCGTCGCCGTTAGGGCAGAGGAAGCCGATCTTCTTGCCGTCGGGGCGCCATTGAGGGCTATATTCGCTTTGGTTCGAGTTCGAAAGGACACGGTTGTTGGTGCCATCGGCATTCATTATATACAAGGTGG
This sequence comes from uncultured Bacteroidia bacterium, assembly GCA_902786745.1. Taxonomy (GTDB): domain Bacteria; phylum Bacteroidota; class Bacteroidia; order Bacteroidales; family F082; genus Limimorpha. The sequence goes on along the minus strand of CADADR010000008.1, from coordinate 188,880 downwards.
AGCCGCTGCGGTTTTCAGGCACGCTGTAGTAGGTGACGTTGTAGACTATTTGCTGATGGTCGGGCGAGAGGCTGTATTCGCCGATGCGGCCCATGCTCCACAGCACTTCGGGCGTCATGATGTCCGACTGCAGAGTGACCTCGGTGGGTCCGATTTTGTCTTTGCCTTTCGGCTCTGTCTCAGGTTTTTGTGTGTTGCACGATACGATTGAACAGGTGATCATGGCTAACAGGAATAGTTTGGTTTTTCTCATATTTTTGAAATTTTGAAATTGTTACCGGTGGTTTTGAAGGCGTAAAATTAGGGAATTTTACAATATGCAAGGTTATAATGTGGTTTTTTCTATGGTGCCGTGCTTTCCTGTCGCCCCGCTGGGGCTTGATCGGAATGGGTTTTGTTTGTCGGCAGGGGTTCCATTGCATTTCACCGCCTGCCTATTTATCCCGTCACCCCTACGGGGTTCCCACGGTTGTGGCAAAGTCCCGTAGGGACGATGGATGAATAGGCAGGTGGTTTCAACCCCTGCCGAAATAAAAACGATAATACCAATTAGAGCCCCAGCGGGGCGAAAGGAAATGCAATATTATGTTTGGACATTCAAGGAATTATGTTATTTTTGCGTCATAAACAAACGGAATAATCACAAAATCTAATCAATATGAAAAAAGTAACGAAGGCAGTAGCAGCCTTAATGCTAACACTTACATTGTTTTTCGCCACGGGATGCAACAAAGAGAACAACGATTCGGATGTGCGGGTGACCACCTATACGCCGCAAGACGTAACCCAGACTTCAGCAGTGTGTGGCGGCGACGTGATAGTGACGCAGGGACTCTCGTTGAGTGAGTTTGGCGTGTGCTGGAGCAAGGAGCGCAACCCCACGGCAGAGGGTTTCCATCTTTCCACCACGAACTGGAGTGAGCCGTATGTCTGCACCATTAGTGGCCTTGAACCAAGCACCAAATACCATGTGCGAGCCTACGCTTTGCGTGGTTTGGAGTACTATTACGGCGAAGACAAGAGTTTCACCACCGAAGGCAGCAGCGGTGGCGGAGGAGGTGGAGGCGGCGGCTGGGGCAGCCATGAATACGTGAACCTTGGTCTTCCGAGCGGCACCCTTTGGGCTACCTGCAACGTGGGAGCCACCACGCCCGAAGGCTATGGCGTCTTCTTCGCTTGGGGCAACTGGAGCACCTACCAATATTGCAATGGCAGCAAGAACACACTGACCAAGTACTGCGACAATTCTGACTACGGCAATAATGGTTTCACCGACAATCTGACCATCTTACAGCCAAGTGACGACGCGGCCACGGCCAACTGGGGCAACGGCTGGCGCACGCCCACCTGTAAGGAATGGACTGAACTGTTGCAGAACACCACCAGCGCATGGACAACGCGAAATGGTGTGAACGGCAGGCTTTTCACCGCGAGCAACGGCAACAGTCTCTTCCTGCCCGCAGCGGGCATCCGTTCGGGCGGTGAGATTTACCACGCTGGCTCGCTCGGCTGCTACTGGTCGAGTTCGCTCAACTCTGACTTCCCGAACAACGCGTGGTACCTCGGCTTCAATTCGGGCTACGCCTACGTGGACGACGTCAGCAACCTCTTCTACGGTTACTCCGTTAGGCCTGTCCTCGAGAACTAACCCTTGTTCCGCCCACGGGCATCGGGCAGAGGGCGCGTGAGTTGTCGGACGGGGCGCCCGCCGCAGCGGGCTACCCAGCCCCGCCCGGCAACTCACGCGGGCGGTTTAGTGGACGACGCTTCCAAGCGTCGCACACTGCATAAACAAAGAATAATGTACGATATGTATGGTAACCACCCTCGAAAACTCCAAAGGAAACGGAGTGGGAGGGTGGTTTTTAGTATGCCAAAATCACTTTTTTTCATAAATTCTTTGCCATTTCCCTGAAATCCACTACCTTTGCACCTTCATTTCCTTATTGTGGAATTGAATTTTGAATTTTAAATCTTTGAATTTTAAATCATTAAATCTCAAATACCTATGTTAAGTCAAGATGTAAAGATTGGAAGCGCCGTCCGTCTGGATGGAAAGATTTATTTCTGCATTGACTTCCAACATGTTAAGCCTGGAAAGGGCAACACTATCATGCGTATCAAACTGAAGGACGTGTTGAGCGGCAACGTTTTGGAAAAGCGTTTCGACATCGGCGTGAAGCTCGAGGATGTCCGTGTTGAGCACCGTCCCTATCAGTACCTCTACAAGGAAGGTGAGGACTATATCTTCATGCACACCGAGACCTACGAACAGATCCCGATCGCTGGCGACAACATCACGGGCGTGAAGTTCATGAAGGAAAACGACGTCGTTGACGTCATTGTCGACGCAAGCACCGAGACCATCCTCTTCGCCGAAATGCCTGTGAAGACCGTGCTGCAGGTGACCTACACCGAGCCTGGTGAGAAGGGCAACACTGCCACCAACGCTCTGAAGGAAGCCACCGTTGAGACCGGTGCCATGGTCCGCGTGCCGCTCTTCATCAACACCGACGACCTGATTCGCGTCGACACCCGCACGGGCGAGTACTGCGAACGTGTGAAGGCCTAAGTCAACACCCTAATAAAAAAGCGCAGAGTCAATTGACTTTGCGCTTTTTTTGTATTTTTGCGAAATCATTTCATAAAACCATTTCGATGAAAATCAAGAAGACTACACTTAAAACTATTGCGCAACTTATTGACGCTAAATACGTTGGCCCCGCCAACTTCCCTATAACAGGCTTGAACGAAATCCACAAGGTGGAGGCGGGTGACATCACCTTTGTCGACCATCCGAAATACTACGCCAAGGCCCTCAACTCGGCCGCAACGGTGATCCTTATCAACAAGGAAGTGGTCTGTCCCGAAGGCAAGGCCCTGCTGTTGCATTCCGACCCGTTTGACGCCTTCTTGCGCATCATGCGCCATTTCCGCCCCTTCGAGCCGCAGACGCAACCCATCAGCGACACGGCTGAGATAGGGGAGGGCACGCTCATCATGCCTGGGTCTTTTGTGGGCCATCACACCGTCATCGGGAAGAACTGCCTCATCCACCCCAACGTGACCATCTACGACCACTGCGTGATTGGCGACAATGTCATCATCCATTCGGGTAGCGTCATCGGAGCGGACGGTTATTATTTCCAGCGCCGCAACGAAGGCTTCAAGAAGTTCGAGTCGTTTGGCCGTGTGGTCATCGCCGACGACGTGGAGATCGGCGCCCTGTGTAGCATCGACCGCGGTGTCACCTCCGACACCATCATCGAGAGCGGCACCAAACTCGACAACCACTGCCAGGTGGGTCACGACAGCTACATCGGTCACAACTGCCTCATCGGAGCCCATGCCGCCATCGCAGGCGTGACCTGTATTGAGGACGATGTCATCCTCTGGGGCCGTGTGTGTATCAATAAGGACCTAGTCATCGGCACCGGTGCTGTCGTCTTGGCCACCTCGGCTGTCGACAAGAACATCGAGCCGGGCAAGGCCGTCTTTGGTGTGCCCGCCCAAGAGGTGCGGAAGCAATGGCGCGAACAGGCCGCCTTGCGTCAATTGCCTGATTTCTTGAAGGAGTATTATAAATCGCATCAACAATGAAAAAGCTAACCTTACTCTTAGCGGTTCTCCTCGCGGGCATGATGGCCTTTGGCCAGGACATGAAGACCTACCAATATGCCGAGCGCGACACCCTTAATCTCTATCTGGATTTCTACACCCCCGAACAAGTCAACGACAGCACGATCTGTTTGGTCTATGTCTTCGGCGGCGGCTTCATCGGTGGCCATCGCGACGGTAAGTGGGAAAAAGCCTACTTTGAACAGCTTGTCAAAGAAGGCTTTATGGTGGCCTCCATCGACTACCGTTTGGGCCTGAAAGGAGCGAAGAACCTTGGCATATTCAATACCGAGCCTTTGGAGAAGGCGGTTTATATGGCCACGGAAGATGCCATCTCGGCCATCGCTTATCTGCTTGAGCACGCCAAGGAGTTGAAGGTCAACAAGGACTATATTGTGATGATTGGTTCAAGTGCGGGCGCCATCACTTCCTTGCAGACCGATTATACCTTGTGTAACGGCTACCTCAATTCCAATATCCTGCCTAATGATTTCCGTTTGGCAGGGGTGGTCAGCTATGCTGGAGCCATTTTCTCGCATGAAGGCAAGATTCAGTATCGCAATCATGAGCCTGCGCCTACGATGATGTATCATGGCATGAGAGATAACTTGGTGTCATATAAAGGTATAAGCTTCATGAATGTTGGCTTCTATGGCACGGATGCTCTTGTGAAGCGCTTTGTGAAGTATCAATATCCCTATTTCGCACGCCGTTTTGAAGACTATGGCCATAGCGTCGCCGTTGCAGGTCCGTTGACGGTGGACGATTTGCTTTGGTTCTGCCGTCATTATATTTATAACAAGGAAAAAATTCAGGTGGATGGGACCTACACGAACCTTGACCCGACCACCATGCCGCCTTATGACTACTTTACGCCTGGCGATTTGTATAAGTGATAAACAAACTTTTATATAACCGATAAAATGAAAAAACTTATGATTTGCATTGGAATGGCTGCCGCTTTGGTGGGCTGCGCCCCGAAAGAGGAGGAAGTCGCCGAACAGCCCCAGCCCAAAGAGGAATTCAAGTATCTGGTGGACGAGTTCGCCGACTTGAGGATCATGCGTTACCAGATCCCGGAGTGGGACCAGCTGACGCTGCAACAGAAGAGCTACATCTATTATCTCGGCGAGGCGGCCAAGTGCGGTCGCGACATCCTCGCCGACCAGAACTTCAAGTATAACCTGGTGATCCGCAAGACCATAGAGGCCGTGCTGAACTCGTATCAAGGCGACCGCGAGAGTGCCGACTTCCAGAATTTCGTGGTCTATGCCAAGCGTGTGTTCTTCAGCAACGGCATCCACCACCACTATGCCGAGGACAAGTTCTTCCCCGAGGTCAGCGAGGCCTATTTCGCCGACCTGATTAAGGGCAGCGACGCCAACCTGCTCCCGCTCAATGAGGGTGAGACCGTCGACGACTTCATCGCCTTCCTGACGCCCGTGGTCTTCGACAAGGAACTCTACAAGATGCGTCGCAGCAGCGAGGACGACATCATCGTCAACTCGGCCGTGAACTTCTATGAAGGCGATATCCGTAAGGGTGATGTGGAAGCCTTCTACAACAAGATGCGCAAGCCCAACGATGCCGAGCCCATTAGCTACGGACTGAACTCCAAGTTGGTGAAGGAAGACGGCAAGATTTACGAAGACGTCTACAAGGCCGACGGCCTGTACGGCGAGGCTATCACGGCCATCATCGGCTGGCTGCAGAAGGCCAACGAGGTGGCGGAGAATGACAGCCAACGCAACTACACGCAAAAGCTCATCGACTATTACACCACGGGTGACCTGAAGACCTGGGACGAATACAACATCGCATGGGTGCAGGACTCCGTTTCGCATATCGACTTCGTGAACGGCTTCATCGAAGACTACAACGACCCGATGGGCATGAAGGCCACATGGGAGGCCGTTGTCGACTTCAAGGACCTTGAGGCTACCGTGCGTTCCAACACCATCAGCGAGAACGCCCAGTGGTTCGAGGACCACTCGCCCGTCGACCCGCGCTTCAAGAAAGAGGAATGCAAGGGCGTGTCGGCCAAGAGCATCATCGTCACCACGCTGGGTGGTGACTGCTTCCCCTCACCTCCGATTGGCATCAACCTGCCCAATGCCGACTGGATTCGTAAGGAATACGGCTCCAAGTCGGTGACCATCACCAACCTGATGGAAGCCTACGACAAGGCCGCCGACGAATGCCCGAGGAGTGCCCTCAAGGAGTTCGCCTACACGCAGGAAGAGGTTGACCTCTGCAAGAAATACGGCTCCGATGCCGATGTGGTTCATACCAACCTGCACGAGTGCTTGGGTCACGGCTCAGGCAAGCTGTTGCCTGGCACACAACCTGGTGCCTTGAAGGAGTTCAGCTCGACGCTGGAGGAAGCCCGTGCCGACCTCTTCGGTCTGTACTATCTGGCCGAGCCGAGAATGGTGGAGCTGGGCGTCATGCCTGACGCCGAAGCCTATAAGGCTGAGTATTGCTCCTATATCCGCAACGGCATGATGTCGCAGCTGGCCCGTGTGGAGCTGGGCAAGGACGTCACCGAGGCGCACATGCAGAACCGCAAACTCATCTCGGAGTGGTGCTACGAGCACGGCAAGGACGCCAACGTCATTGAGAAGAAGGTGGAGAATGGCAAGACCTACTTTGTCATCAACGACTTCGAGGCTTTGCGTGGCTTGTTTGGCGAGCTGTTGGCCGAGATCCAGCGCATCAAGAGCGAAGGTGACTATGCCGCAGGCAAGGCCATCGTGGAGAAGTACGCCGTTAAGGTCGACCCCGAGCTCCACAAAGAAGTCAGAGACCGTTACAACGCCTTGGGTCTGAAGCCCTATGGTGGTTTCATCAATCCCGAGATTGTACCTGTCGTGGAGAACGGCCAGGTGGTCGACTACAAGGTCGAATATCCTTCCGATTTCGTGGCGCAGCATTTGAAATACGGCAAGGAATACAGTTTCTTGAAAGCGGTGCATTAAGCCTTTGGGTGTATTCCATAGCTGAAGCATTCGTGGCTATAGTCACAATTTGGCGTCAAAAAGAAAACCGATGCAGCTCTTGTTGCATCGGTTTTTCTTTTGCGGAGAGAAAGGGATTCGAACCCTTGGAACGCAAAGCGTTCAACGGTTTTCGAGACCGCCCCGATCGACCACTCCGGCATCTCTCCTTACTGCACTTAGGCAGGGTCTTTCATCATAAAGGCGACAAACTGCCGCCCTTGCGGAGACAGAGGGATTCGAACCCCCGAAGCCTTTCGGCTTAACGGTTTTCAAGACCGCCGCTATCGACCACTCAGCCATATCTCCGCTGCAAAAGTACAACATTTTTCGATAGGTTGAGAAATTTCCTCCAAAAAAAACTGAATTTCGCCGAAAAAGCCTATTTTTGCAAAATGAAATATAATACCTTTAAAGAAATGAAGAGAACAATAGCCATTATGATGCTTCTGCTGGTCGCTCTTGCAGGCCAAGCCCAGGTGAAAGCGAAGAAGCTGAAACCCTATCTTTCTACTACGACTTATTCCGTGCCAGGCATGACTTCCTATGTGGAGAACGCCATCGCCTTCGACTGCCGGTCGGCGGTTTATAAAGAGTTTGAGCCAGGCCAGTTCAAGGCAACGGTCGAAATCACTACGGTGTTCCGCAAAGGGGAGGAGGCTACGTTTTCCAAGGTGGCCCTCGACAGCCCCGTGGTAACAGATACCGCCAACCTCTCGGGCGCCTTCATCGACCAACAACGCTTTTCGTTGGACAACGGCGAATACGAGATGGAGATCAGCATCACCGACATGAACAGCGGCGTGGCCCTGCCTTCCGAGACCATCACGGTGAATCTCGACTACCCCGAAGGCACTCCCGCTGTGTCCGACATTCTGCTGTTCGACTCGTTCACCAAGGCCGAGACGCCTTCGGCATGCACGAAGAGCGGCTTCGACTTCCTTCCCAGGGTGTATCCCTTCTATGGCGCCAACGAGGATAAGCTGAGGTTTTACGCTGAGCTTTACAACAGCGACAAGGTGCATGAAGACGGTCAGTTCCTCGTCAATTATTTCATCGAGACGGTGGAGTCGTCGACGAAGATGAAGAACTACTACTTCTCGCAACGTTATGATGTGAAGAAGGTGGACATCCTTCTCAATACCATCGACATCAAGGACCTGCCCTCAGGCAATTACTATCTCGTTGTGGAGATGCGCGACCGTAGCAACAATCTCATTTGTTCCAACAGCTGTTTCTTCCAACGGAGCAACCCCGAGGTGACCTACGACATGGGCGACTTGGCGGGCATCAATGTGGCCAACACATTCGTCAGCGACATCGACGATATCGACACCCTGCGCAAATACCTGCGTTATATCGAGCCCCTCTGCACGGAGATGGAACGCGACTATTCCGTCAACCTGCTGAAGACCGACGATGCGCTGACCATGCAGCAGTTCCTGTTCAACTTCTGGAGCGCACGCTCCCCGATGAACCCCAAGTTGGCTTTCGACGACTATCTGGCTGCTGTCAAACGCGTCAACATGTCGTTTAAGACCACTACATTCCCGGGCTACCGTACCGACCGTGGCTATGTGTTCCTGAAATATGGCCAGCCCGACAAGATCGTTGAGAGCCCGAGCGAACCCGGTGCCTATCCTTATGAGATTTGGCATTACTATACCATCGGAAACCAACGCAACAAACGCTTTGTGTTTATGGCAAAAGATGCCTCTGCCAACAACTTCCAGCTCATCCATTCCGATGTTATCGGTGAGGTGAACAACCCGCGCTGGCAGCTTGAGGTCTATTCGCGTATCTATGGTCAAGGCTATGACCAAGGTGTCGACCAGACCGAATACGAGAAGGGCTGGGGCTCGCATGCCGGCGACCTTTACAACGACCCGAGATAAGCATGAAAAAACTAGGATATGCCATCGTGAAATTATGGGCCAACTTCATGTCGGTGCAGCCCTATTGGCTACTCTACCTGAAGTCGGATGTCTGCTATTTCTTGGCATATCACGTGTTCCGCTATCGTCGTCAAGTGACGAGAGAGAACCTGTTGCGCTCCTTCCCCGAGAAGAGCGACAAGGCCATCAAGGCCATAGAACGGCAATTCTACCATAACCTGTGCGACTTGTTTGTGGAGGCGCCTAAGATGATGCGTATCGGCCCTGAGAGCTATGGCAAACGTATCACCTACACCAATCCGGAGGTGCTGGAGCGGCTTTTCGAACAGAGGAAGAGCATCTTCTATGCCATTCCCCATTCGGGCAACTGGGAGTGGTATGGGAAGCAGATCCCTTCGTTTGCAGCCCACCATAATGTGGCGGTGTATAAGAAGGTGTCGAATCCTGTCTTCGATGCGCTGATGCTCTATATGCGCATGAAAGGCATCTCTGCAGAGCCTGTGGAGGCCAATGATGTCTTTAAGCATCTGGTGCAACACCGTGATAGGTGGAATGCCGTGCTGATGATAGCCGACCAGTCGCCACGCGGCGTCGAGTCCGACTATTGGACGGAGTTCCTGCATCAGGACACCTGCTGGTTTACGGGCATGGAACGCATGGCGAAGAAACTGGACTATGCCGTGGTCTTCGTAGCTATGAAACGGCGGGGCAGGGGTCTTTATGAGGTGACCTATGAGCTGATCACGGATGCCCCTAAGACGATGGCCGACGGCCAGATTATGGAACAATATGTGCGCTGTGTTGAGCGTTTCATACAAGAGAATCCCGACAACTGGCTGTGGTCGCACCGCCGTTGGAAACACCAAAGAAACCTGAAAGAAGTGGCATGAAAGTAGCCGTCGTCATATTGAATTATAACGGGAAGAGGTTCCTCGAACAATTCCTGCCCAATGTCATCGCCAACTGCGATCCGACATGGACCGAAATCGTCGTGGCCGACAATGCCTCGACCGACGACTCGGTGGCTTTCTTGAAGGCGAATTACCCTTGCATCCGTTTGATTGAGAATGGTAGCAACGGGGGCTTTGCCACGGGCTATAATTTAGCTTTGCGGCAGATTGAGGCGGAGTATTATGTGCTGCTCAACTCGGATATCGAAGTGGCACCGCATTGGATAGAGCCCGTCATCGAAATGATGGACGCCGATCCGCAAATAGCCGCCTGTCAGCCGAAGATCTTGTCGTACGATCATAGGGAGAAATTTGAATATGCCGGTGCCAGCGGTGGCTTCATCGACAAATATGGCTATCCCTTCTGCCGTGGGCGTTTGTTCCAAAACCTGGAGACCGACGAACACCAGTATGACGAGCCAATGGAAGTGTTTTGGGCCACGGGCGCCTGCATGTTCGTTCGCGCCGAGCTGTACCATCAGGTGGGAGGCCTCGACGACAGCTTCTTTGCCCACATGGAGGAGATAGACCTATGCTGGAGGTTGAAGAATGCCAGTTACAAGGTGTACTGCTGCCCGCAGTCGAAGGTCTACCATATCGGCGGCGGCACTTTGCCGAAGAACTCACCACGTAAGACCTACCTGAACTTCCGCAACAACCTGTCGCTGCTGGTGAAGAACCTGCCCAAACGACGTGTGAGGCGCACCATTCTCTACCGCATCCTCCTCGACTGGGTGGCGGCGTTCAAGTTCCTCTTCGAGGGCTGCCCCAAGGACTTTAGGATGGTCTTCAAGGCACATTGGGACTTCTACAAACGTCTGAAAGATTTGCGCGAGAAACGCAAGGCAGGGGAACAAAAGCCGGTCAGTTGCATCTATCAGCGCAACATCGTCTTCGACCATATTCTGAAAGGCAAGAAAAAGTTCAGCGAACTAAAGCAAAGCGATTTCACTTCGTAGGGTTGCGCCCTAGGAGTTCCTCCAAAGCGAGGATAGCCTTGTCATATCCTTCCATTCCCAATCCCGTAATGCACTTCACGCAGGCCTCGGCAGTGAAGGAATGCCTGCGATAAGGCTCGCGTTTCGAAATGTCGGAGATATGAACCTCCACCACGGGGATGCCGATGGCACGGATGCAGTCGGCAAGGGCGATGGAAGTGTGGGCATAGCCGCCGGGGTTCATCACCACGGCGTCGTATTGTCCGTCGGCGGCTTGCAGCTGGTCGATCAAAACGCCCTCGTGGTTGGATTGGCAATAATGGATTTCGTGCTGTGGGAAACGCTCGCGAAGCTGTGGCAGGTAGTCGTCGAAGGAGAGACGTCCGTAAATTTCGGGTTCGCGCTTGCCCAAAAGGTTCAGATTGGGTCCGTTGAGGATGAGAATTTTCATTGTGTTTTGTTTTTGCAAAAATAGGTTTTTTAAGGACTTGTGCGAAAAAGAAGGCTTAAAATTTGGTGTATATCAATATTTTTCCTATTTTTGTGCAAAATTCGTCAGCCATGAAAACCATCACATTAGGCAAGACCAACCTGAAGGTGAACAAGAACGGTTTTGGCGCGCTTCCCATCCAAAGGATCAGCGAGAAAGAAGCCGTTTACCTGCTGCATAAAGCCTATGACAACGGCATCAATTTTTATGACACGGCTCGTTTCTATACCGATAGCGAGGAGAAGATTGGCGCTGCCTTTGGCGACCGTCGTAGCAAGGTGCTGATAGCCTCGAAGACTGCCGCCACCACCCTTGAGGATTTTTGGAAGGATCTGCACACCACGTTGAAGAACCTGAAGACCGATTACCTCGATTTGTATCAGTTCCACAACCCTGACTATTGTCCGCGCCCCGGCGACAAGCAAGGCTTGTATGATGCCATGAAGGTGGCCAAACGTCAAGGCAAGGTGCGTTTCATCGGCATCAGCAACCACCGACAGAACGTGGCTATGGAGGCCATCGAGCGCGACTGCTACGATACGTTGCAGTATCCGTTCTCCTATCTCTCGTCGGAGGAGGACCAAAAGATTGTGGATGCCTGCTTCAAGCACAACATGGGTTTCATCTGCATGAAGGCGATGGCGGGCGGACTTATCACCGATTCGGCTTTGGCTTACGCCTTCCTCAACCAGTTCGACCATGCTTTGCCTATCTGGGGTATACAGCGCGAGAGCGAGTTGGATGAGTTCCTTTCGTATCAAGACCATGAGCCCGAGCTTTCTTCGGCCTCATGGCGTAAGATTGAGAAGGAACGTGCCGAATTGTCGGGCAATTTCTGCCGTGGTTGTGGCTATTGCATGCCTTGCCCTGTGGGCATCCAGATCAACGACTGCGCTCGCATGAGTCTCTTCCTGAAGCGTGCTCCTTATAGTGTCTACCTCACTGAGGAATGGGCCGAGAAGATGAAACTCATCGAGAAATGCAAACACTGCAACGCTTGCCGCTCCAAATGTCCTTATGGATTGAACACCCCCGAACTGCTCCAGAAGAACTACGCTGACTTCAAGGAGTTTTGGGCCAAGAAGCAGGCAGGAGAACTTTGAGCTATTTTGAGTTTTTATGGAATCTTAACTAAAATACAATCATATGAAAAAACTATTCATTTCATTAGTTGTCTTATTCGTTGTTGGCCTTTCATGTTCGTATGCTCAGTCTGAACAATACGCCATTGGAATCGAAAAGGCGGCGGGGATAGGTCATAAGTTTTATCATCAAAATGGAACGTTCATCAATTCGGTCAGCCAGATGAAAGCTTCCGTGGGCAGTGATAAAGAGGCACTTCGCCAGTTGCGTTGGGCAAGCTTTGACACAGGCGCCAGTTATTTCTTCAGCTTTGCAGGTGGCTTTGCATTGGGCTGGGAAATTGCGGACTTGATTAAGGGTAAAGGTATTAATGCTCCTGTGCTGATTGGTGGAGCCGCTTCAATAGGTGTCGGTTTCCTGTTTACTTACTTGGCAGATCGAAGGATGGTAAAAGGAGCGACGATTTATAACGAACACTTGGGCGTGACTTCGTATGGCTCGCCCGTCGAGCTCGATTTTGGTCTGGTGCCAGGTGGCGTCGGCCTAACGTTGAGTTTTTGATTTCAGTCTACAGTAAAACAAAAGCTCCGTTTTCAAAAGGGAACGGAGCTTTTTGATTGTTAAAGGTTTGCTGAGTATTATTTCAGCGGGCTGGGCGTGTGGTATTCACGGGCGCCGAGCTCCTTGTCGAGCATAATCATGCCACCGATATGGTCGCCGATCATCTTGGCTTGACGCACGAGGTCGCGGGCGTTCTCTTCCTCTTCCACCTGCTCGTCGATGAACCAGGCGAGGAAGTTGGCGGCAGCGCGGTCCTTGTCTTCGTCGGCGATGTCGCACAGGTTGTTGATCATGGCGGTCACTTTCTTCTCGTGGGCGAGGGTGTCTTCGAAGGTGGCCAGGACGCTCTTCCAGCTGGTCTGCACCTTGGCGATAGGGGCCAGGACGACTTTCTCATCCTGTGCGTGCAGGTAGTTGATCATGATGGCGGCGTGGGCTTGTTCCTCGAGGAACTGCACTTTGTACCAATGGGCGATGCCATGGAAACCTTTGGCATAGATGTCTTGCGACATGCTCAGATAGAGATAGGCCGACCACATCTCAGCATTGATCTGGTCGTTGATGGCCTTTGCTAATTTCTTGCTAATCATGGTAATATCAAATTAAAGGGTTATTTTTCAAAATAACGTTTGTAAAGACCTTCAAAGCCTTTGCCGTGGCGGGCTTCGTCTTTTGCCATCTCGTGGACGGTGTCGTGGATGGCGTCAAGGTTGCGCTCCTTGGCCACGCGGGCGATGCGCATCTTGTCTTCGCAGGCGCCGCATTCGGCGATCATGCGCTTGTAGAGGTTGGTCTTGGTGTCCCACACCACATCGCCCAGCAGTTCGGCAAACTTGGCGCAGTGTTCGGCCTCTTCGAAGGCATAGCGTTTGAAAGCCTCGGCGATTTCGGGATAGCCTTCACGGTCGGCTTGACGGCTCATGGCCAGATACATGCCGACTTCTGTGGCTTCGCCCATGAAGTGTGCGTTGAGGTCTTTGATCATGTCCTCACCAGTGCCTTTGGCGATACCGACGACGTGTTCGGTGACGAAATTCAAGGCAGCGCTTTCGTCGACGACTTTCCATTCAACGATTTGCTTGCATTGAGGGCAGCGCTCAGGGGCTTCCTCACCTTCGTGTACATACCCACAGATGGGGCAGATGAATTTTTTCTTCATAGATGTTCTGTATTTAATGATATTGAGTTAGTTGTTCTTGACGGATAGAAACGCAAAGATAGGGTTTTTATTACATATGGTGCGACTTATTGAAAAAAATCTATTGAAAACGCTTTATGCCTTATGATTCAATGAAATAGTCGCACGCGACCCGGTCTTTCCTGACTTTTTTGCAGTACTGGCTTATATGTTGGTGCAGCGGATGGTTCTTGTAACGTTCCATTGCCTCAAAGGAATGGAATGTGGCCGTCAGCACGGCGTCGTAGGCTGCCGCCGAGTCCTTGCAGTTGATGCCCACCTCGGCGCTGAGCAGCTCGGGAATCTGTCCTACCAAGGCTTCCAAGTGTTCCTTCATCCATTGCGCGTTTTCTTGGCGAGTGCGTCCTTCGGCCTCGTCAAGGAATTTCCACATTACGATGTGTTTCAAAACTTTTGTCATGGCGATTGTCGTTGATGCCGCAAAAATACTCCATTTTTGTTGTATTTTCACAGGATTTTGTTTTATCTTTGCAAATTGTTTTTTCATATAGACCAATCGCTATGTTGAATAGAAGATTTTTGAGAGTCAAGGCGTTGCAATCTATCTACGCCTATCATCAGTCCGAAAGTGCCAACCTGCCTCAAGCCGAACGTCAGCTGCTTGAAGGGGTCGATGACCTCTACAAGCTGTTTGTCTACCAACTTTCCTTCTGGGTGGAGTTGAAGCAGTTTGCCGAACGCCGTATCGAGGAGAACAAGCATAAGCATTTCCCAACGGAAGAGGACCTGAACCCCAACATGAAGTTCGTCAACAACAGGATCCTCAAGGCCTTGGATGACAATAAGCATCTGATGAAACTTGAGGAGCAATATAAGATCAACTGGGCCGATTCCCGTGAGGATTTTATCCGTAATATGTTTACCAAGCTGACCGAAACGCCGGAGTATCAGGAGTATATGACCAATGGAAAAGATACTTTCAGCGATGACAAACGTTTCTTGGTGACAATCATCGACACTTATATGGCGGAGAACGGCTTGCTTTATGACTATTATTCCGACCGCGATCTTTCGTTCAACAGCGACTATCAGTTGGCCATATATCTGCTTTGGAAATACATCAGCGAGTTGCCTGCCGACTTCAATGCCGATAGCGTGCTTCCTCCGATGTTCAAGGACGAGGCCGAAGACAAGGAGTTTGTGGTCAAACTGTTTGAGAAGACCATCCTCCATGCCGATGAGTATATGGAACTGGTCAAGGACAACATCTCCAATTGGGATTACGATCGCTTGGCCTTGATGGATAAGATCCTTATCTACATGGCGGTGACCGAGTTCGTCGAATTCCATTCCATCCCCGTGAAGGTGACCATCAACGAATACATCGAGATCTCGAAGTTCTACAGCACGCCCGACAGCCGCAGGTTCATCAACGGCATGCTCGACAAGATAGCCACCGAACTGAAGGCGAACGGTAAACTCGTCAAGACGGGTATCGGCCTGATTGACAAATAAAAGAAGAGGCATTAATGCAATAATACGATAGGTTATTCCGTTATCATCGAAACAACTCATTATGAAACGATATCTCTACATCATAGGCGTCTGCATCCTTTCCGTATTCACCTTGCGCACTCAGGCGCAAGTGACCAACGGCACCTACCGTGCCTTGACGGATGCCAATTCGGCTCGTGTGGTGGCATTGGGCGGCTTGCCGCTGCCTGTGCACGACGGCGACTTGCAGACAGCCGTGTTCAACCCTTCGGCCATCTCGCCAGAGATGAACAACCAACTGACGCTCTCTTATGTCGGTGACTTCAATGTCGGGACCAACTTCGCCACGGCGCAATACAGCCATACCTTCGACAAGGTGGGTAGCTTCGCCGCATCGGTGCAGTATTATAACTATGGCAATATGGAGTATGCATCGGAGAGCGGTTATGTCGACGGCGGCACCTTCAATGTGTCCGACTATGCCGTCACTCTTGGCTGGGGCCGTGAGTTGACCGACAAATGGAGCATTGGTGCCAACCTGAAGTATGCCGGTGTCCAGTACGAGAGCGGTCGTGCCGGTGCTTTGGGCGTCGATGTGGCAGCTACCTATTGGTCCTACCATAACTGGGCTTTCACCCTTGCTGCGCGCAACATCGGACGTCAGCTGTTCTCTGTCGAACTGAACACACTCGACAAATGGCTGCCATACTCCGTTGATTTCATGGCCTCTAAACGTCTCGACCACCTGCCGCTGACCATCATCATGGGCTATCATGACATCCAACGCTGGAAGGTGACCTACAAGGATCCCTTGGACCTAGAAGGCTATTATGACCCTGTCACGGGCGAATACACCGAACCTAGCAAGGCTCGCCAATTTGTCACCAACCTCGGATGCCATCTTCTGCTGGGCGGCGAGTTGGAGCTGGGCAAGAACCTCGTGCTGCGGGCTTCGTATAACTACGGTATCCATCACGACATGGATGTGCCTACCGCCCGTACTTTGGTGGGCTTCTCTGCTGGCTTTGGCGTGAAGATCAAGGCTTTCCAAATCGACTATGCCCGTTCGAGAAACAATATCGTGGGCTCGCCCAACTTCCTGACCATCCGCATGGACCTGAGCAAGTTCTGACATGTACCTCCGCGAACTCAAACTGACGAATTTCAAGAACTGTGAGTCGGCCGACCTGCAGTTTTCAGAGAACGTCAATTGTTTCGTGGGACTCAATGGGGCGGGGAAGACCAATATCCTCGATGCCATCTATTATCTCTCTTTCTGTAAGAGCTTTTTCGGGGCAACCGACAAGCAGAACATACGCCATGAACAGGATTTCTTCGCCATCCATGGTCTGTATTCGCATGACGGCAAGGACGACGAGATGGTGTCGTGCGTACAGAAGCGCGAGCAGAAGAAATCGTTTCGTTTCAACAAAAAGGAATACGACAGACTCTCCGACCATATTGGCAAATTCCCCTTGGTGATGATCTCGCCTTACGACCGCGACCTCATCAACGAGGGTAGCGACTTGCGACGTAAGTTCATCGACGGCGTGATATCGCAGTTCGATCCGCTCTATCTCAATGCCTTGTTGAAATACAACCGCGCCTTGCTGCAGCGTAATATGCAGTTGAAGCAGTTTGCCGAAAGCCGCCACTTTGAACGCGATTTGCTCCGTCTCTGGGAAGATCAGATGGCTCAGCATGCCGATGATATCCATGCCAAACGCCACCGGTTTTTGGAGGAGTTCCTGCCTATATTCCAGCATTATTATGAGATCGTCTCAGGCGGTACCGAGAAGGTGAATGTGCTCTACCAATCGCGCCTCGATGAGAAGCCTCTTAATGCTTTGTTGGATGAGAGTCTGCAACAGGATTGCTATTCGGGCTATACCAACGTGGGCATCCACAAGGACGACCTGGAGTTTGCTTTGGACGGCCATCCGCTCAAGAAGTTTGGCTCACAGGGACAGCAGAAGTCGTTTGTGGTTTCCATCCGCCTTGCGCAGTTCGAGTTCAACTACCAGAAGATCGGCTATAAGCCCATCCTCTTGTTGGATGATATCTTCGACAAGTTGGATGACCAGCGGGTGATGAAACTCGTCCGTTTGGTGGGTGACGAGCATTTCGGTCAGGTGTTTATCACCGACACCCAGCAACAAAGGGTGGAACGCTTGTTTGAAGACACCCAAATTGACCATAAGATCTTTGAGGTGGAAAAGGGGCACGTGGAAGAGATAGGAGGTGGCGATGGCTTACTATGATGTCAAGCCCTTAGGCGACCTCATCCGCGAGTTTTTCGAACTTCACAAGGGCTCGAGTTACTTTGACGAGCAACGTGCCATACAATGCTGGCCGCAAGTGGTGGGGCCATTTATTGCATCACACACCATCGACTTGTCCATCAAAAACAAGGTGCTCTTTGTGCGGGTCGACTCTGACGCGCTTCGCAGCGAATTGGGTTATTCCAAGTCGTTGCTGTTGAACAATTTGAATAACGTCATCGGAAAGACAATGCTGACTGACATTGTGCTTTGCTAAGGAACCTCATTTTTTCTTTTTGCCTCTCTCGCAAATTTTGTTGAACTCACAAAAGTCGCATCGTTGATCGCTTTCTGACTGTACAAAAGGCTTGTCAGGGTCTAATATCTCCGCTATCACGTCTTTCAGCATACACTCCATGTCGTCAATGAAGGTGCTGTCGTCGAGAAACGCAGCGTCGATGCCAGTGGCCGACTTTGAAGGCGGGGTTTTGGTGAGGTTGTATTCTATGTTGGTGGTGTGCATCAACCCATGTATGGCGGCCGTCACTTGGTCGGGTGTAATGTCTTGGTTCTCTTTCAAGTAGAGGTATTTGTACAACAGTAGTTGCAGTGCCTTCTCGGGGATTCTCTTCAGGTAATCCAAATGGCTTTCGTCGATTTTACGTATGGGTAGCTTCACGTCTTTGCTTTCGACCTTGCCCGTCTTGTAGTCGATGACGCGGAACACGTTGCCCCATTTGTCGATGCGGTCGGCCTGGCCCGAAATGACCCATGTGCCTTGCTCGGTGGGGATGCTGGTCTTGAGGGTCTCTTCGGTTTTAAGAATGATTAGGCTGTTGGACTCCAATTGCTTGGAGGTGTATTTCATGTAGTTCTTCAGCTGCTGCTTGATGTTGATATGTTTTAGGTAGTTGAATCCCACATCGGAGAGGCCACCGGGCATATTATGGGCAAGGGATTGGGCGAGACAATCTTTCCATTTGGGCTCGATGATTTGATCAAAGCAGTTTTTGTCGATGATTGGCATTTCGCCATTATTGGGCAGGTAAGGGGCGAAAAGGAATTTCAACGTGTCGTGGATGATGGTGCCTTTGATGTTTTCCCCGATTTCTTCCTTGACGCTGTTGTCTTTGATCTGGGAGACGTATTTCAGGTAGTATTTCAAAGGGCAGTTGATATACGTCGAAAGGGAAGAGGGTGAGATGCCGTTTTTTTCGCTTTCGATAAGACGGTGGAGCCTTTCGGAAGCGTTCGCTTTATTGGCATTCAAGGGCATCTTTTTGTAGGTTATGTTGGTTTGGCAGCCAAACGTCTCCTCCTGAATGCTGATGTTGTCGTGTTTGGAGAGTTCATACCTGATTTGAAGGATGTAACGACTGGCTTCGCCCTCTGAAGCATCGCTGAGGTTGTTGTAGTAAAGGTTGATGTCCTCTCCGTTTTGCAGAAGACGGTAGAAGTGGTAGGCCGTAACGGCTTGAGCCTCCTCATAGCCGGGCATGCCATAATGATGCCTGATGAATTGAGGGATGAAGCTGCCTCGAGGCTTCTCTGGAGGCAAGATGCTTTCGTTGACGCTGAGCACGTGCAATCGTTTGATGTCGATGTTACGGGTCTCAAGCATACCCATAATCTGAAGGCCCTCAATGCTGCTGCTGTTCAGTTTGACGGTAGCATTTGAGCTCAGCAGGCGATAGAGGACCTCAAGGTTTCGTGTCTCGGTGATGTAATTCTCGTTGTCTTTGACGATCTGCGAAAGACGGCTGATGGTTTTCCCAATCTCGCTGATTTGGTTGAGGAGGAAATAATAGCTTTCTTTGTCTTCTTTGCCGTTGACGACGTTTGAGAGTATCGAGAGTGTATGCTCCAAGGTTTGAAGCGTGAGCAAAGGCGATGTGCTTGGCTCGGACAATATGACCCTCAGGAAGGCTTGAAGTTGAGGTGCGTGAAATGCTTCGATATCGGCGTTTTCAAAAACGAACTTTCCTTGTTTGAGGACTTCGTTTTTCCATTCGTTGAATGCGGCAATCTCTTGTTTGGGGAAGACGATGTTGATGATTTCCAACTCCATGAGACGAAGCACCAGCCAGATGTACCAACCTTTTGCCATGTATTTGCCATTGCTCCCGTTGATTTCTCTGCTGATGGGCTTTCGGCGCTGTAGCATGAAATAGTAACTGACCAGGTGGTTGAGCGGCGTCTTGTTGATGGGGTAGCCCATCGAGACTTTGAGGTCCTTGTAAGTGTCTGTGTCGGGGATGGCGTTGAGGACAGGGATGAGCAGCTTTTCGTCGGCAAGGACTACGACGGCATCGTGGCAGTCGCTCTCTTCCAGTTTCGCTTGCAGGGCCTTGGCTTGCAGTGCGTTGCCGCCGACTTTGATGAGGTGTATCACCTTTTTCTCGGTGGTAAGGGAGCGGGAGATGCCGTTTTTCAGCCATTGGGGATGGCGCTGTTGGTATTTTCTTGCAAAGAGGCCGGCCCTATTGTTGATGTCGTCCACATAATAACTGTCGTAGTCGAAATGGATTTCGGCCTTGCCGTTTTTCACCAAGGTGTCGACGATGCGCTCTTCGGTAGTGGTCAGTGCGTTGAAGCCAGCGAAGATGATGCTTTGATTTCCGACCTTGTCTAAGAGTTCGGCTTCAGGAAGTTCGGACAAGTATCGGGTGATCATGCCGTAATAGCCTCGCTTTTGTTCGGCCAGCCTGCTGTGCAGACCAATGTAATAATCATAAAGAGCGTGGAAGAATTGCAGGTATTTCTGCTCTTTCTCTTTGCTTTTCAGCGTGTCAAAGTCCCATAAACCAAGCTTTTTGTTCTCCAAGACATAGCTGAACAGCGACTTGGCGTCGATACCGTACTGGTCGATCTCGTCAAAGTCCTTGGCCATTTGTGCCGCCTGACTCCCAAACACACTGATGTCGCTGTCTTGTTTCTTATGCAACTGCGCGTCGATGTCGATGAGTTCGAAGAGCAGGTCGATGTTGTCGGTGAGAGCGATGCCACTCCATTGGGTGACTGCCTCTTCGATGGAAATGATCTGAGGGAGCCAAATGGTTTGGCTGCAACTTTCTTTGAAAGCATTACGCAGATAGAAAGCCGCCCTTTTGTTGGGGAAGATAATGGTGACCTCTTGCTTTTGAAGGTCATAGCGGTTTTGTATGTGTTTCGCCAGTCTGGAGATGAAGGTGTCGTGGCTCATGTCAAAGTGTGTTTAGATAGGCCTCTGCGGCTTGCAGTTGTTCGGGTTTGCCCAAATCGAACCAATAATCGGGCTGGATAGGTTTGGAGATAATGCGGTTGTTTTTGGCCAAATTGAGGTAAAGATCAATGACGCTCTGGGGCGTTTCTTCAAAACCTGCAAACAGGTCGCTACGGAAGAAATGCAGCCCGCTGAAAGCCATTTCTTTATAGTTTAGGGTCGTTGAGCCTGTCGAAACGCCCGACACGTCATGAACCCATTTAAACCTCTCTTCCGACTTATTCGTCCACCCAACAAGCTGGTTCTCATCATCAAACAACAACTTTCTATTTGTCTCCCTATCTTGCGTCAGCATCCAAGCATCGTCACCTGAGGCCAAGAATTGTTGGCTCATTTCGCCAAGATTCACATTGCTGATGATGTCCACATTATGCACTAATACGGCTTTGGAGTCCTTGAACAAGGGAGTGGCCTTGACGATGCCGCCGCCTGTGTCCATCAGCAGGGATCTCTCATCGGAGATTTCGATGTTGGCGTCAAACTGATGTAGCTTAACAAAGTCAATAATCTGCTCGCCAAAATGATGCACATTGATGACGATATGATGGAAGCCATTGGCGATGAGGTTCTCGATGCAATGCTGCAACAAAGGCTTGCCGTTGAGGGGTACCAAGGCTTTGGGCTTGTCTTGCGTCAAGGCTTTGAGGCGGGTGCCCAAGCCGGCGGCCAATATCATGGCGGTGGTGTCGTGCTTCATGCGTTATGCTCCTCCGTGATTTTTCGTTCGATGTGGTTCAGTTTCAGGTGGATGTCGGGATAGGTAGCCTTAAGCCATTCGTAGATGGTCTGCGCAAAGAAGACGGAGCGGTGCTGTCCGCCCGTGCAGCCAAACGAAACCATGAGGTTGCTGAAATGCCGCTCGCGGTAGTTGTCGACGCTTTGTCCGACAATGCCTTTCACATGGTCGAGGAAGACATGGACGGGCGGCTTGGCCATGAGGTAGTCGATGACCTCCCAGTCGCGGCCGGTCTTGGTCTTGAACTCGGGCTCACGGCCAGGATTGGGCAAAGCACGACAGTCGAACACAAAGCCGCCGCCGTTGCCGGTGAAGTCGGCTGGGTAGCCCTTCTTGAACGAGAAACTGTTAATGGTCACGGTCAGCTTGCCTGCGGGCGGTGCAATGAGCGCGGCATACTTGGTGTCCAACTTGTTGAGTTGGTTAATGACGCTTTGCAACTCAGGATAGGCAGTTAAAGGTGTTGCTTTCGAAAGTGCCTCGATTTCACGCAGGGCGTATGGGATGCTCTCAATGAAGTGCGACTTCTTTTGGATGAGGCCACGGAAACCATATGCACCCAAAACCTGCATCAATCTCAAGTAGACGAAATAGGGCTGGTAGGTGTCGAATTTGACGGCTTCTGGGCTCATGTATTGGGAAAGTTCAGCTTTGTAATAGTTGACCAGTTCGTCGCGTATGGCTTGCGGAACCTGAGCCTTCACTTGATAGAGCAGCGAGACCACATCGTAGTTTAACGGGCCTTTTCTCCCGCCTTGGAAATCGATGAAGTATAGCTCCCCATCCTTGACCATGATGTTGCGAGATTGGAAGTCGCGGTACATGAAGAAGTCGCAGGGCGCTTGGCTGACGAAGTCGGCGAAGGCTTCGAAGTCCTTGCCCAAGCGCGTCTCGTTGAAATCAATTTCCTCGTGCGGCTTGATGAAGTAGTATTTGAAGTAGTTCAAATCATCTATGATGGCCTGTCGGTCGAAACGCTCGGTAGGGTAGGCCTTGCTGTAGTCCAAGCCTTGGTGGCCCAGCACTTGCAGTTTCACCAAATGCCCCAATGCTTTCTTGTATAATTCGATATTGTTTTCGCCAAATCCTCCAGCCATCAAAGCTTTCTGCACATGTGCAAACAAATTATCATCCCCAAAGTCACTTTGCAAATAGCAAGTTCTCTCTTCATTTACAGCAAAGACCTCCGGCACATTGAGCCCCAAGTCATGGAAATGCTTGCTGAAACAGAGGAAAGCCTCGTTCTCCTCGATGTTGCTGCTATAGGTGCCAATCAGGCTCTTGTTGTCGGTGATGACACGGAAATACTTCCTCGCCGAGCCTGACTCCGCGATGGGCAGTATTTCCTTGGGCGTTTCGCCGATGGAACGCGTCAGTTCTGCTAATATGTTTTGAATATCAGGAGTTTGCATGAAATTCCATTGTTTTCTATTGTTGCAAAGTTACAAAGAAAAAATGGAATTACGAAGATTGTGGCTTATTTCTTTCCCCTGGTTTCAACCCACACCCACAGCCGCCACATCAGCCAGCCCCAGGCGAAGAAGAGGACGTAGAAGATCCACTTGGGTACGGAGGTCTGGTAGGCGCCTTCCTTGTCGATTTGCTGGTATTGCTCGGTGGGGATGTCGGCGTAATAGTATGACCCGGCGCCGAAGTCGTAGCCGCTGACGAGGCCGAGCTTGTTGGCCATGATCCAGCCAGCCAAAAACAAAGTGATTACCACCACGAGGATGGTAATCACTTTGAATATGATGTGGTTTTTGTTCATCACTTGAACATGTCGAGGACAGGAACGTCAAACACCACGCCAGAGAGCAGGAACCACACGGCAAACAACGTGAGGGCAATGTTGAACAACTGGCCGATGATGTAGAGCCAGAGCACCTTGCCGCCTTGCATCTGCTTGAAGAGGCTCTTGAAGTTGGTGTCGAGGCCGATGCTGGTGAAGGCAAGCACGAAGGCCCAGTTCTTGTATTGGTCGAGGACGCCGTTGATGGCCTTCACGTCGCCACCCAGAGGCTTGACGATGAAGGAAGCGACCAACGAAGCCACGAAGAAACCGATGATGAACTTGGGGAAGCGATTCCAGATCTCGCCGGCACCGACCTTCTGGTTCGGGTCTTTGTCGACCTTGGTGGCGAAGAAGATGGCCACGAAGAAGGCGATGAAGCCGATGAGGATGTTCTGGATGGACTTCACGAGCACAGCAGCTTGCTCGGCTTCTTCGCCGAGGGCGTTACCGGCCAGCACCACAGCACCCGTTGAGTCGACGGTACCGCCGATGAGGGCGCCACCCATGAGTTGGTTCATGCCGCAAGCGCGGATGATCATGGGCTCGAACACCATCATGAGGATAGTGAAGATGATGGAGATGCTGATGGCCAACGAGAGGTCTTCCTTCTTGGCCTTGGCGGCAGCACCTGTAGCGATGGCGGCACTGGTACCGCACACCGAAGTGGCCGAAGCCAAAGTGATGACCAACGGCTTGTTGTCAATCTTCAGCACCTTGGTGCCCAACCACCACATGAAGATGATGACGATAGGTGTCACAATCCATGCGATGCCGAGACCGTAGAGGCCGAATTTGGCGATGTTGCTGAACAGTACCGAGAAACCCATGATGACCAGACCCGTCTTGATGTAGAACTCAGTACGGATGGCGGGTTTCAGCCATTCGGGTGTACCGACGGTATTGGAAATGAGCAGACCGATGAGCAGAGCCCAGAAAGCCCATTCGAGGTACATTTTCAGAGTGTATTCGGCACTGATCATTCTCACCACGATGCAGATGATGAACAGCACGATGAAGGCGGGGATGAACTTGCCGATTTTCTCGCCTTGCAACTTGATGCCGATGCCGAACAGAATGGCCGTAACCAAGAAGGTGCGGAGCAGTTTGATCCAGAACTCACCGTTGAATTGGGCGGCCAAGGATTTCTTTTCCTCGACGTTTTCCCACCAGTGCCAGGTACCAAATTTGGCAGCGGAGAAATCAAACGAACCGGTCAGCACGGCGATACAGGCCACGGCGATGACGATGAAGCCGATCCACACGGCCAGCCAGTCTTCCTTTTTCCAAAGGTTGGATACATTGTTGTTTGCCATAATTCTCAATTATAAATTCTGAAATCTCAATTAAAACTTATAGCTTACCATGGCAACCACGCGGTGCGAATTGCCACCGGCTTCCTTTTGGATCAGTGAGTAGTCGAGTTTGCAGTTGACCGACTTCAGAGGCCAGTAGTTGATGCCAGCGGTGTACCAGTTGGTGCCACCATTGACGATGCTGGCATCTTTGGTGAAGTGCTCATAACGCAACACAGGCATGATTTTTTGTTCGCCAGCTTGGAAGTTGTAACCAACCACGCCATAGTAACCGTTGCTGTTGTAATATGGGTTGGCGGTGGTCACGTCCGAAATGCCCGTCTTGCCACCGATGTATTCGCCGCGGAGCAAGAACTTTCCGTCGTTGTATTGAGCGCCAGCAGCCCAACGGTTACGGGTGCAGTCGATGTTTTCGTCTTTGGTATACTTGCCATAGTAGTAAGAACCACTCAAGGTGATTTCTTTCAGGCCGGGATGCACATCGAGGCGACCTACAAGGTCCTTGCTGTTGTTGTTGTCGAGGTTGTTGGCACCGTTTCCATTGAACACGCCGATGGAGTAGTCAACGATGCTGTACTTGTAACCTTCTTCGCCTTCCACGGGGAAGAGGCTACCGGTAGCCATCAAACCAAGGTCGCGGCCGAGGGCACCGACACCACAAACGTCTTTATAGCCACCCAGTTGTTGGACAGCCTCGCCATAGTCGAAGATCTCGAGGTTGACAGGGTTGATGGGGCTTTCAATCGTGAACGGGGTCTTGAATTGACCGAGTTGGATGGCAAACTCTCTGCAGGGTTTGTACTTGATGAAAGCGTCAACCAGCATGGGACTGCGGGTAAAGTCGCCTTGAATCTTGTAGCTCACGGTCTTCGAGAGGTTGCCGTCGACAGACAGACGCACACGGCGCATTCTCAAGGTGTTGTCCTTGAGCTCGCCTTCGTCGCTAAGGTTGGCTTGATACATGCCTTGCACGAAACCGGAAATTCTAGGCATCTCCAATCCGCCTTTTTGCTTTTCACGTCTTTCTTGTTTTTCGAGTTTTTCTTTTTCGAGTTTTTCTTTATCAACTTTTTCAACTTTAGCCTGCTTGGGCTCTTGGTTAGGCTTGACAGGTTTCACTTGAGCGTTGATACTCATCGGAAGGGCAATGGCCAGCACTCCGATCAAAATGCGAAAGTTGTGTTTCATAATAGATAATTTAAAACGTTTTCAATTCATTTTTACGCGGCAAAAATAGTAAAAATACTTATAGTAAATATATTTACTATTTTATTTTGGAAAAATATCCTCCAGAAGAGGGTTGTGTTATTCTGCTTTTTCCTTGAAAACATTGGCGTGCCGCGTCATCTCCTCAAAAGTGATCTTGAACCACTCGGTGTACAACTCGGGGTATAATTCAAGGTCTTTTTTCAGATCGTCCAAACGCATGTATTTCCACGAGGCTACCTCATCGGTATTGATGTTGGGTATGTCGTCGCTTTGTCCGATAAACACATGGTCGAACTCATGCTCGGTGAGTCCTTGTCCGACAGGAGCCTTATATATAAAGGTATAGACCTCGTGCATGGGGCAGGTCATGCCCATTTCTTCCATAAGACGGCGCGAAGTGGCCTCTTCCAAGGTCTCGCCAGAGCGGGGATGGCTGCAACAGGTGTTGGTCCACAGGCCAGGGGAGTGGTACTTTGATAGCGCACGTTGTTGCATCAGCAGTTCGCCTTTCGAATTAAACAAGAAGATAGAGAAAGCACGATGCAAATGCGGCTCAATATGAGCAGCCTGCTTCTCCATCAATCCGATGGGTTGGTCTTGTTCGTCGACAAGGATGACTTGTTCCATCACACGTTGAATCTGATATTGAGGATGTCGCCGTCCTGAACAACGTAAGTCTTGCCCTCCACACGGAACTTGCCCGCTTCTTTCACGGCGGCCTCCGAGCCATACTGCAGGAAGTCCTCCGTGCTCATCACCTCCGCACGGATGAAGCCGCGTTGCAGGTCGCTGTGGATGGCACCAGCAGCGATAGGTGCGGTGTCGCCCACATGGATGGTCCAAGCGCGCGTTTCGTCGGGACCCGTGGTGAAAAACGAGTGCAGGTTCAAGGTGTGGTAGGCTGTGCGCACCAGTTTGTTCACACCAGGCTCGGTTAGGCCAGCGTCTTCCATGAAGAGGGCGCGATCGTCGGCGTCGAGTTCAGCAATTTCGGCCTCCAGCTTGCCAGCGATAACCAGCATCTCCTGACCTTCCTTCAAAGCGGCCTTGACGGCATCGGAGTATTTGTTGCCAGTGGTTGCCGAAGCATCGTCTACGTTGCATACATAGATGATAGGTTTGGCGGTCAAGAGTTGGATGTCCTGCACGAACTTCTTGTCTTCCTCGGCCACCTTGGCGTCGCGGGCATTGCCGAAGTTCTCCAGCGTTTCCTTGTAGACGCTCAGCACATCGAAGGCCTTCTTGTTGTCCTTTTCGCCGTTCTTCAGCAGTTTCTGCACGCGTTCCAGTTTACGGGTGACCAAATCCAAGTCACGCACCTGAAGCTCTAGGTCGACGAGTTCCATGTCGCGCACCGGGTCGATGCTACCTTCGCTGTGGGGGATGTTAGGGTCGTCGAAGCAGCGCAGCACGTGGATGAGGGCATCCATGGTCTGCACCTCGGCGAGGAGCTTGTTGCCCACGCCCTGACCGCCTTTGCTTAGTCCAGGCAGGTCGACGATTTCGACCGTGGCGGGCACGATACGCTTAGAGTGGGAGATGTTGTCGATGAGCTTGAGGCGCTCATCCACCACCTCGCACATGCCGATGTTGGATTTAGAGGCAAAACCGATTTCTGCCTTGGTGTTTGATATACAGTTGAATATGGTAGTCTTTCCAACGCTTGAAAGGCCGATGATTCCGCAATTAAGTGCCATAATGATGTGTTTTAATTTGCTGCAAAGATAGGAAATTATTGTCTATCGCCTGCATTCCAGTCGATTTGCTTGTATTCCGGGTCGTAGTTGAGGTTGGGGAGCCCGATGTCGGGGCCGTCGCCAAAATCGTCATTCTCAGCTTGTAGCCGTGAGTTTTCCTGTTGTTGGCGTATGTATTTGATGCCGATTTTCCATAGCTTGATGTCGCCCCAGAGGAAGGCAAGGTAGATGACGGTGCCGATGCCAGGACCGAGGGCGTCGCTGACCATCAGCAGCCAGTCGAACAAGCCGTGACCTGCGGCAGCCGTCAACAAGGCGAGGAGGAGATAGGGCAGGGTCTTGCCTTTCTTGAATTTGGCCATGGAGAGGAAGTAACCCATCAACACGCCGAAGAGGAAGTGGCCAGGAACAGAGAGCAGGGCCCTGACGACGCTGGTGGCGATACCGGTTTGAAACGACTCGGCTGAGGCATTGAAGACATACATGACATTTTCAACGCAGGCGAAGCCGAGGCCTATGAATGTGGCATAGACGATGCCGTCCATGTATTCGTTGAAGTTCTTGTCGCGCCAGATGAAAACCATGAAGATGATGAACTTAGAAAGCTCTTCGGGCAGACCCGCGTTCAGGAATGCGGTGTGAAAGACGGTGTTGGAATAAACGACATGGTTGATTAGCGTGACCAATAGGATGTCCAAGGGGATGGCGATCATGCCGCCGATAAAGG
The DNA here is from genome assembly GCA_902786745.1 of uncultured Bacteroidia bacterium. GTDB lineage: Bacteria > Bacteroidota > Bacteroidia > Bacteroidales > F082 > Limimorpha. The sequence goes on along the minus strand of CADADR010000008.1, from coordinate 160,720 downwards.
CTTTGGCCAGGGTCTTGATAGGCTCTCTCTCGTATTTGTCTGCACGATAGATGAAGATCATCAAAAGGATGACGGGAAGTATAGATAAGGCAAGTAAAAGCGCTGTCATGGCTTCGTTTTTTATTCTTTTCTGCAAAAATACGGATTTTGTCCATGAAAAAAGCTTATTTTTGCCAAAATTTTCGTTTATGCAAGAAATGATTCTCATTCTCGACTTCGGCTCGCAGGTGACCCAACTCATAGGTCGCCGCCTCCGCGAACTGAACGTCTATTGCGAAATCCATCCTTATAATAAGATTCCTGCCATCGGCCCTAATGTCAAAGGCGTGATCCTCAGTGGCAGCCCGTTCTCGGTGCGCGATGAGAAGGCACCTATTGCCGACTTGTCGAATATCAAAGGCAAACTACCGTTATTAGGCATCTGCTATGGTGCCCAGTTTATCTCGCAGCATTTCGGTGGCGAGGTCAACGGCTCCATCGCCCGCGAATATGGCCGTGCCATGCTGACGGTGGTCGACGAGGCCTGCCCTCTGTTCAAAGGAGTGAGCAAGACCAGCCAGGTGTGGATGAGCCATGGCGACACCATCGCCAAGTTGCCCCAAGGCGCACGTATTATCGCTTCGACTGACGACGTGGAGAACGCCGCCTACAAAATCGATGGCGAGACGACGTATGCCGTGCAGTTCCACCCCGAGGTGTTCCACACCAAGGAAGGCCCGCAGATGCTGGCCAATTTCGCGTTGGGCATCTGTGGCTGCAAAGGCGACTGGACCCCGGATTCCTTCATCGACAATACGGTGGCGAGCCTGAAGCAAAAGTTGGGTGATGACAAGGTCATCCTCGGCCTCTCGGGCGGCGTCGACAGCACCGTGGCCGCTGTGCTGCTCAACAAGGCGATAGGGAAGAACCTCACCTGCATTTTTGTGGATAATGGCTTGCTGCGCAAGAACGAGTTTGAGGATGTGCTCGACTCATACAAGGAGATGGGCCTCAACGTGATTGGCGTCCATTCCGGACATCTTTTCCTTGAGAAACTGAAGGGCGTCACCGACCCCGAGGCCAAGCGTAAGGCCATCGGCTCGACGTTCATCGACGTGTTTGATGCTGAAGCACAGAAGATCGAAGGCGCCCGTTGGCTGGCCCAGGGCACCATCTATCCCGATGTCATCGAAAGCGTGAGCGTCAACGGACCGAGCTGCAAGATCAAGTCGCACCACAATGTGGGCGGTCTTCCGGAGAAGATGAACCTGAAGATTGTGGAGCCTTTGCGTTCCTTGTTCAAGGATGAGGTGCGTCGTGTGGGCCGTGCCTTGGGCATCAAGCGTGAGCTCATAGGCCGTCATCCTTTCCCGGGTCCGAGTCTCGGCATTCGTATCTTGGGTGAGGTCACCGAAGAGAAACTGCACATCCTGCGTGAGGCCGACGACATCTTCATCAAAGGCCTGCGTAACTGGCCTTGTGAGTTGCCGAGTGCCTCCTATCCAAACGAGATGGCCGACAACTTGTACGACAGCATTTGGCAGGCTGGTACCATCCTGCTGCCCGTGAAGTCGGTCGGTGTGATGGGCGACGAACGTAGCTACGAATACACCATCGCCCTTCGTGCGGTGATCTCCACCGATGGCATGACTGCCGACTGGGTGCATCTGCCATACGAGTTTATGGCCAAGGTGTCGAATGATATTATTAATAAGGTGAAAGGTGTCAATCGCGTGTGCTACGACATCTCTTCGAAGCCGCCAGCGACCATCGAGTGGGAATGATAGTGCTTAATCTGAATAATTGATTATTATGAAAAATAGAGTCTTAAGTTTGGCGCTCCTGTTCTTTGGACTGCTGTTCATCAGCCCTGCTGCGTTTGCGCAGGTTGAAGTGAAGCGATCCACTGAAACCACCAGGATTGGTAGCAAGGAGTATTACATGCACCATGTGACGCAAGGCCAAACGCTATACAGCATCTCCGTGGCATATAATGTTACTGTTGAGGAGATTGAAAAGCTGAACCCTGAGGTAAAAGATGGCTTGAAGGCTGGCCATGTGTTGGGTATTCCTGTGCGTCCTATGGCTGAGCCCAAAGTTGAGATGCCCAAAGAAGAACCCAAGGTGGAACCCAAGGTGGAGCCCAAAGTAGAACCAAAAGTTGAGCCTAAGGTCGAACCAAAGGTTGAGCCAAAAGTGGAACCAAAGGTTGAACCAAAAGTGGAACCCAAGGTTGAGCCCAAAGTTGAACCCGAACCTGTCGTTGTGCCTCAAGCGGAGCCTAAGACGGTTGTGGTGGAGCCTAACCCCCGGCAGATGACGGCACAGAAAAGAGCTGAAGGAGGCTATGCCCGTGTGGTGCGCCAAGGCGAAGACCTTTACGACATCGCCAAGGAGTTTGGCATCGACATCTCAGAGTTTAAGTTCTTCAACCCAGGGTTAAGCAATACGCCTGCGCCTGGTACCTCGGTGATCATCCCTAATGTGGCCAACGAAAACGACTATATCCTGCATTATTGTGAGTTGAACGAACGCGTGACCTCGTTATTGAAGCGTTGGAAGGTGGATGAAGCAGCCTTTAGGGAGAAGAATGTTTCGGTAGGCTCGCATGTCTTCATGAACCAGGTGGTGCTGATCCCGATTGAACCCATCACGGATTTCTATTGGATGTCTGATCAGCAAGAGGAGATCGTCGAAGCGGTCGACACGCCTGAACCCGAGCCGGAACCGGAGATAAAGCCGGTGATTTCCTTGGATGACATGGAGGATGCCCCAGTGTGCGTCGCGAGGGCTGAGAATGCACAGCGTTGCTATAAGGTAGCCTTGATGGTGCCTCTTTATCTTTCAGGCATTGTTAGCCTCGATGTGCCTAAGGAGAAGGCGGCAAAGAGCCAGAAGTCGCGTTCCCTGTCGTTCCTTCAGTTCTATGAAGGTTTTATGATGGCCGTCGATGCAATGAAGGAAAAGACTGGCTTGAAACTTGATTTGACGGTGATTGATGTCATCGACAATCCCGTGTCGGCTGAAAACGCAGTCTCGCAGATTGAGGGTAAGGACCTTGATCTGATTATTGGTCCCTTCTTCGGTAATGCCTTTGAGGTGGTCGAGGAGTATGCCAAGGCCAACAATATCCCAGTGGTCAACCCGGTCTCCTTGCGTGAGTCGGTCATCGAGAACAACCCCAACGTGGTGAAGCTGAGAGCTGGCAATATGGGCCTGATACTGACTTTGTCGAATCTGGTGAAGAATGTCTATCCCGAATCCAACGTGTTCATCGTTAGCCGTGAGAAGGCTGCCGACTCATTGTTCCTGACCCAACTTGAACACCACCTGAACATGGCCATTAACGACCAGGTGACCATCAATGGTGACGACTTCCTTCAATTTGCCCGCCATGAAAGCGAGCGTATGGAGATGGGAAGCCAGATGGTGCCGACACTCGACGTGGAAGGACAGGTATATTCAGTGGGAGACTTTGAAAGCGGCGCAAGCAACAAATTGGTGCTGGAAAACACCGTGAAGCGGTATTCCAACAGCCAGATGGGCAGTGTGAGATCACAGCTTTCTGGGGTCAGAAATAACCTCATCATTGCTTATGGCGACGATAACGTCTTCGCCACCCAGCTGCTGAATTCTTTGACCGGTACGGCCAACAGGTTCCCGATTACTTTGGTTTGTGTCCCCAATTGGGAAAAGAACGAAAAGTTGCTTGTCGACAACTTGCTGAAAATGAACGCTATTTATGTCGCCAATGGCTTTGCCGACTACTCGTCGGACGAGGTGAAGCGCTTCGTGCTCAAGTTCAGAAGCAAGTATTCGACCGAGCCGCGTCATTATGCCTTTGAAGGCTATGACGTGGCCACCTATTTCTTGGGTGCGTTGATGAACTATGGCGACGAGATGCTCGACTGCCTGCATTGCTATGAGCCTCAACTGCTCTATACGAACTATAAGTTCTACTACAAGAACTACCTGAAGTCGGTGGAGGAAACCGGAAAGGAGAACCTCTCCTGGACGCTCTATCAATACGACAAGGATGAAGTTGAATTGCGTCCCCTCGACCCCTTCAAGAAGGAGAAGAAATGAACGTCAGGAGCTTGCTGCTTTTGTTGTTTGCTGCGGTGCTGTCGGTTTCATGTGACGATGGCACACAGAAATCGTATTGGGACAACGGCAAGCTGAAGTCGGAGTTGCGCTATGTAGACGGCAAACTGAACGGAGAAAGCGTTTGGTACACGGAGCAGGGCGGGTTGATGACGAAGGCTTGCTACAAAAACGACACGCTTGAGGGACGTTATCAGCGTTTTCGCCAGGACGGCACCCTTGAGTTGGAGTGCTGGTATAAGCATGGCCTTCGCGACAGCATTTGCCGATCCTATTCGGTCAAAGGCAACTTGGAGGCGGAGGACTATTATGTCGGCGGCAAACGCAACGGCGAATCGAAGAAATGGTACGAAAACGGTCAGATTTTTCAGGAGGGGCAGTTTGTGGATGATATGATGGATGGTCAATGGTTTGTCTTCTACCCGAGTGGGGCCTTGGCCAGCAAGGCCGATTACAGAATGGGGGCGGGCAAGCAGATCGGTTATGACGAGTCGGGCTACAAATGCCTCGAGGTGTCGTTTGTCGACAACCTCAAGCATGGGAAAGAGATTTATTACAATCCCGATGGCTCTATAGCGAAAGTTGTTAATTATGAGGGAGGTAAGATGGTTCCTGAAGCGGATGAACAGCAAAATGATGGTAAGTAGGGAAGGAAAATGAAATTATTTTCTACAATTTGAAAATTGTTCAAATAAAAACCTTAACTTTGCACCGCTTTTAATTCATAAGCAATCTTTCAAACACAACAATAAACCTTTAACTAAAGTCAAAAAAATGAAAGTCAATGAAATTATGACCGCTCTGGAAGCCAAGCATCCGGGCGAAAATGAGTACTTACAGGCCGTTCGCGAAGTCCTGGAAACCATCGAAGAAGAATACAACAAGCACCCCGAATTCGAGGCTGCTAAGATTGTCGAGCGCATTGTTGAGCCCGACCGTATCTTCAAGTTCCGCGTCGTTTGGGTTGACGATAAAGGTCAGACCCAGGTCAACCTCGGCTACCGTGTGCAGTACAACGCTGCCCTCGGTGCTTACAAAGGCGGTCTCCGCTTTCACCCCAAAGTAAACGAGTCAATGCTGAAGTTCTTGGGCTTCGAACAGATTTTCAAGAACAGCTTGACCAACCTGCCTCTCGGCGGTGGTAAGGGTGGTGCTGACTTCGACCCGACAGGTAAGAGCGACGCTGAAATCATGCGTTTCTGCCAGGCCTTCGTGTACGAACTCTGGCGCAACATCGGTCCCGACCAGGACAGCCCTGCTGGTGACGTTGGTGTTGGTGGCCGTGAGATTGGCTACATGTACGGTATGTACAAGAAGCTGGCCCGTGAGCACTCGACTGGTGCTTTGACTGGCAAGAGCTACGGCTGGGGTGGTTCCCTCATGCGTCCCGAGGCCACTGGTTTCGGCGCTGTCTACTATGTGAAGCACATGGTGGAAGAGAAGGGTGACACTCTCGAAGGCAAACGCGTGGCTCTCTCTGGCTTCGGTAACGTGGCTTGGGGTGCTGCCCAGAAGGCTTGCGAGTTCGGTGCCAAGGTGGTCGCCATCAGCGGTCCCGACGGCGTGTGCGAACTGCCCGAAGGTATCAATGCTGAGATGATCAACTACATGCTTGACATGCGTGCCTCGAACCGTAACAAGGTTCAGGACATGGCCGACAAGTTCCCGGGCAAGGCTATCTTCACTCCTGGCAAGAAGGCTTGGAGCGTGAAGTGCGACATCGCTATGCCTTGCGCTTTCCAAAACGAGCTTGCTGAAGAGGATGCTAAGATGCTGCTTGCCAATGGCGTGAAGTATGTGGCTGAAGTCTCCAACATGGGTTGCCAACCTGGTGCTATCGCCGCCTTCCAAGCTGCCAAGATCCCGTTCGGTCCTGGTAAGGCTGTCAACGCCGGTGGTGTTGCCACTTCAGGCCTTGAGATCTGCCAGAACGCTGGTCACATCAACTGGACCGCTAAGGAAGTTGATGAGAAGCTGAAGAAGATCATGAGCGACATCTACGATCAGTGCGTGAAATACGGTAAGCAAGCCGATGGCACCATCAACTATGTGAAGGGTGCTAACATCGCTGGCTTCATGCGTGTTGCCCACGCCATGATGGCTCAAGGTATCATCTAATTCCAGAGCTAAAAGGTTTTTGCAAGGCGGCTCCAAAGGCCGCCTTGCTTTTTATCATTATGAAACAAACCACATTATGTTATCTTGAGCGTGGCAGCCAATATCTTATGCTGCACCGCACCAAGAAAGAGAACGACCTCAATCACGACAAATGGCTCGGCGTAGGCGGCAAGTTCGAGGAAGGGGAGAGCCCCGAGGACTGCATGCTGCGCGAGGTGTGGGAGGAGACGGGCTTTACCGTCACGAAATGGCGCTACTGTGGAATTGTCACATTTGTGCACAATATCTACGACGATGAGCACATGCACATCTTCGTCTGCACCGATTGGACAGGTAAGCAGATTGAATGCAACGAGGGCGACTTGGAGTGGATCGAAAAACAACGCCTCTTGGACCTTACCATGTGGGAAGGCGACAAGATTTTCTTACGCCTCATTGACGAGAACCGTCCCTTCTTCTCGTTGAAATTAACCTACGAATACGACACCCTGAAATCGGCTATTTTGGACGGAAAACCGCTGTAAATGAAGTTTTTTTGCATTTTTGGTACGTTTTTTGCAATTTTGCACGTTGTATAATGTACAAAATGAAGAAAAATGACTAAAGTTTTTCGTAATTTTATGATTGTCAGCGGATTGTTTTTGTTTTCGCTGATAACGTGCTCTACATTGTTTGCACAACAGAATTTGATTGTCCACGGTAATTTTGATGACAATATTCAAGATTTCGATACTGATTATGAACACAGTTATGGCTTAGGAGGCAATGGTGATACGGGAAAGTATTACTTAGGCAACAATGCCCATAACAACGGGAGTCAGTTTTTTGATTTTCCTGACCACACTACTGGTACTGGACAACAGAGATATATGATTGTGAATGGCCATACACAAAGTAACAAGTTGGTTTGGGGTATGACAATTAATGTTCAAGCCCATTCCTATTATGACTTAACTTTGTGGATGACCAATCTTAGTCCTGGTGGTGGCACATTAGGTTATATGCGGTCGAAACTGAAGATCAAGATTAATAACGTTGTGGTGGTGAACGAATATGACATGCCTGTCGTATATTCAAATCGAGGCTATTGGAACCAAATGCCTGTGACACCTTGGTATAGTGGAAACAGTACCACGGCTATGATTCAGATTTATGACTTGTGTACTTCCGATAACGGCAACGACTTTGGTCTCGATGACATCTCGTTTACCTATCTTTATACAAATATTGTTGAAGCAAATGATGATGAATACACGACTTGCTTTGAGACTCCGGTGACCATCAATCCGATGGAAAATGATAGTATTAACCCCAGTTCTATTGCTCCAGATGTCCATTTCTCATTGATGTCACAGCCCAGTCATGGTAGTTTGAGCCTGGTAAGTGGAACTACGTATGTTTATACGCCAAACACCAACTATTCGGGGCCAGACACTTTTTCCTACAAACTTACCTATGGAACCAATGATATTACTAAATATGGCATAGTAAGTATTACTGTGAATGCACGTCCTCAACGGACCATCAACCAGCATGCTTGCGAGTCGTTTACTTGGACAGGAGGAAATGGACAGACATATACGCAGAATGGTCAGTATTCCTACGTCAAGCCCAATCCATCGGGGTGCGACTCGTTGCTCATCCTCAATCTAACCATCCATCACGACGAGGAGGAAACCCTGCCTGCTGTAGAGGAGTGTGATTCCTACACATGGCACGGCACAACCTATACGGTGAGTGGTGTCTATGACTATGTGACTCCTACACAATGGGGTTGCGTGCTTACCCAACACCTGCCTTTGACCATCCACTATGGTGACACGCTTGATATCCCCGTTTCCGCTTGCGAAAGTTATACTTGGCACGGACAAACCTATACACAATCGGGAGTTTATCCCTATGTCACGACCAATAGTTTTGGATGCTCACGGCTAGAAAGACTTAACTTAACCATAAGCGATGAATTCCGTCATGTTGATACCCGAACAGAGTGTGACGAGTATTATTGGCCACGAAAGAATCAGACTTATTACCAAAGTGCTATGGATTCAGTCACCGTCGACGGACCGCAGGGCGGCTGCGACAGTACCTTTGTGCTGAATTTAACCATCCATTATGGTGACACCATAGATTTGGATCCTGTTAGTGCTTGTGACTCTTATGAATGGCATGGCCAGACGTATACGACAAGCGGCGTTAAAACCTATTTAACCACAAATGATTATGGCTGTGATAGGTTGGAACGACTTAATTTGACTATCAATAATAGCGAAAACATCGAGTTGCCTGAAATAACAGTTTGCGATGCTTTCCAATGGCATGGACAAACCTACACACAGAGCGGGTTGTTGGTTTTTGATACTATCAACCAATATGGATGTGACGTTCAATACACTCTGCCGTTGACTGTGCATCATGGCGATACAATTGATTGGGATCCAGTAACGGAATGTGATTCATATCTTTGGTACGGACAAACGATCACAGAATCAGGCCAATATTCCCATATGTCTACTACGCCTCAAGGTTGTGATAGATTGGAGCGAATTTATGTGACCATAAATCATAGCACGATTGATACGCTGGCTCCAGTGACGGCCTGTGACAGCTATGAGTGGCACGGCCAGGAATATACCCAAACGGGCTATTGTACCTATGTCGGAGAAGGCCCAACGGGATGTCCACATACAGAAGTGCTACTTCTTACCATCAACCATAGCTCGGAAAATGAGTTTTATGTGACGAGTTGTGAGTCCTATGAATGGTATGGTAATACCTATACTGAGCCAGGTGTGTATTATCATCAGCTGACCAATTCTCAAGGATGTGATAGCATGCTGATTATGCATCTTGAGATAGGTGAAATGTTTGAGTTAGAAGAGAGCGCAACAGGGTGCGAAAGCTATGAATGGCATGGAACTGTCTATTCGGAAAGTGGTGATTACGAGTATCTGTCGGAGAACCCTTCAGGCTGCGATAGTTTGTTCACGCTGCATCTCACCATTGCGCCTAATTATGAAAGTGATATGGACGTTGAGGAATGCTATTCCTACACGTGGATAGACCAAGTTTATCAAGAAAGTGGTGACTATCCAAGGCATTTTACCGCCGTCACAGGTTGCGATAGCCTTGTCGTATTGCATTTGACCATTAAAGAAGCTGTTCACCATGAATTTGAGCAGCAAACCTGTCTCCCATACACATGGAATGGCATTACCTACTATTATGACGGTTATTATGACCAGACCTTTGAGGCCTCCAATGGATGTGACAGCATTGCTACCATGCATTTGGTGTTTAGTGAGGCTATGACGTCTGAATTTGATAGGGTAGCGTGTGATGCAGTGGTTTGGGAAGGTCAATTGTGTGACCACAATGGAGATTATCATCATACTTACCAATCCCTCCAAGGTTGCGACAGCATCGTCACCATGCACTTCAGTTTGGCCGATGTGATCGAGCAACATGTCGACACGTTGGCTTGCGATCCGTTCGATTGGTATGGACATCATTTTGAAGGTGACGGGCAGTCGTCGCATACCTTCCAGACGCAGCAAGGCTGTGATAGCACGGTGTATCTGAACGTGACCTTTAATCAGGCTGAAATACAGTCCAATAGCGTATCTGCTTGTAACAGCTATGTAGTCGATGGCGTTGTCTATGATCAGCCGGGTTTCTACCAAATCTATTATGACACCGTGTATTCGCCCAATGGCTGTGTCGGCAGCGTGCAACTCCTGAATCTGACCATCAACGATTCCGAACTGATGGGCGCCATCAGCGGCAGCGCGAATGTGTTTGTGGCTTCCAATATCATTAGCGGCATTTATCGTTATGAAGTGGACGCCGCAGGCGTAGAGGGCGACATCATCTGGTCCATCTCTAACCCGGATTGGCAGATTGTTGAGACACAGGATTATTATTGCCTCGTGTTTGTGGGCACGCCAGGGTCGGCCACCTTGACGGCGCATTTTAATACCACTGACTGTGGCGAGATGGAACGTGAATTCATCATCAACGCAGGCTTCTTCGACGTGAACGAACATGCCTTTGAAGTCAAGGTATTCCCCAATCCTACCAAAGGCACGGTGACCATTGAGGCCGAAGGCATCGAAGCCATCCGCTTGACCAATATGATGGGACAGGTGCTCGATAGCCGTGACTACGGCCGTTCGGATAGTGTGATGCTCAACCTGACGGGTTATGCGCCTTCAGTCTATCTGATAGAAATAAAGACGGTTAATGGACTGGTGAAGAAACGTCTGGTCTTATGCCGATAAGTTGAACCTATTTTTATGAAAATAGGAGAGGACAAAGGTAATATTTAGTATTTTTGCACGCAGGAGTAATAGTTATGAGAAAAAGGTTTTTGCTTACCCTCTTGTTGGTTTTTTCGGCTGTGTGCGCCTTCGCCCAACCCGTTACCATCAATCCGCCTTCGGCCACGATTCAGCCTGGTGGGTCGGTGACACTGACGGCCTCGGGAGCCACCTATTACCAATGGTCGCCCGCAACAGGCCTCTCTACGACAGAAGGCCCTGTGACCGTGGCTTCTCCTACCGTGACCACCACATATACTTGTGACGGCTTGGCTCCAGGCGCAGAGAGCGTCGTCAACGGCGATTTCAACCAAGGCAACGTGGGATTCACTTCCTCCTATCTTTACAACAGCAACCTGTGGGACGAGGGCACCTATTATGTTGATAGCGACGCGAGTCTACATCACGAGAGTTTCGTCGGCTATGGCCATAATGGTGGCAACTTTATGATTGTCAACGGGTCGACAAGTCCGGGGACAAACGTGTGGACAGAACAGATCACGGTAAACCCCAATAAGACCTACGCTTTTTCCACCTGGGTGTGTACTTTGGCCGGACAAGCCAACGAGGTGGCCCAGCTGCAATTCAGTATCAACGGTAACCAAATCGGAGAAGTCTTCTTGGCACCACCTTATACGGGTGAATGGCTTCAATTCTATGTTTTATGGCAGAGCGGCAACTCCACGACGGCGACCATCACCATCCTGAACCAGAACACAGTGGGCAGCGGCAACGACTTCGGCCTTGACGATATCTCCTTCCGCGAGCTAGTGGTGGTGGGCAGCCCGACATGCACTGTCTATGTGGGCAGCATGACGGCCTCGGCTAGCGCTGATGACTATGAGCTATGTGAGGGTGAATCCACCACTTTGCACGTCGCACCCGTGAACGGCTCTGGCCATTACACCTACAGCTGGACACCTGCCAATACCCTGAACAATCCCGCTGCACAGCATCCAGTGGCTACGCCGCCCTTGGGTTCGACAAGATACACCTGCCATGTGACCGATGTCGATTGGGGCACCACCCAGGATGCCAGCGTCACGGTCGTTGTGCATCCCAACGTAGAGGTCCAGCTCGCAGAAGCCATCTGCGCCAATGAAGTGTACGATTTCTTTGGCGAGTCGCTGACCGCTTCGGGTGAATATGAGCACATGCTTCAAACCCCATTTGGATGCGACAGCCTCATCCGTCTTAACCTCACCGTCTATCCGCCTAACGACACCACCATTGTCGATCCCAGCATCTGTGTCGGTGATTCCTACGATTTCCATGGTACCTTATACAACCAAGACGGACAGATTGCCTATTTCGACACTGTGGATTACCACGGTTGCCTGAAGGTGGAGAAACTCGTGCTCACTGTCGACGAGTACCAGATGCCTCCCGTGGTCCATCAGTATGAATGCTATGCGCATGGCACTGTTCCTGCCTGGACGTGGGACAAGACCGGGATCACCTATCATGAAGATACCTACGATGAGATCATCCTTGACGACCCGAATGGCGGCTGCCCCATCAGGCATCGCCTAGAGCTCCGTTTCCATGAAGAGTTTTACCAAGAGGAATCGAGGGTGGTTTGCGACTCCTATTATTGGCCTATCACTGGGGAGACCTATACTGAGAGTCAGGATTGGATAGAGAAGACCTTCCACCACGTCTTTGGCGACACGGAATGCGACAGCACCTATGTGCTTCATCTTGAGATCGGGGAATATGAGACGAACTCATTCACGGTGTCCTATGACGAGAGTTGTGACAGCTATTACTGGGAAACGGGTGGGTTGGAATACCACACCGATGATGAATACGACCCCGAAGATCACGTCTTCACCCTGTCAGGTACCTATCACAGGACCTATTTCAATGGACTTGGCTGCGACAGCATCGTGACCATGAACGTACAATTTGATTACACGCCGAATCCCACTGAGATCTATCCTATGGATCCCGCCAACCCGGCGCCGCATTGGGTTGTCACTGCTACCGAGTTCCAAATCAATTCCTATGATTACACCATGTGGGACCAAAACCCATATTGCAGCTGGGATAGCGTGACGTGGAACTTCGTGGAGCCCGTGACTTGGGTGCTTGAGCCTTTTGGCGAGAAGCACCAGTGCTGTAAGGTGTATGTGCTCAACCATGTTGACGACACCGTGTGGATTGAGGCGCGGGCCTTCAATCGTTGTGCGCCTGAAGAAGGCGTGTCGCAACGATATTGGCTGGTGTGCTCGTTCTACGGTATCGAAGAAGGCGACGGATTGACGCATGCCAACATGGAGGTGTCGCCTAATCCTAACAACGGTCAGATGGACCTTCGCTTGGACCATCTCACGGGTCTGATCGAGTTCAAAGTGTATGATATGACGGGCCGACAGATAGATCAGTTCCAGATGTATAATGAATTGGAAAATAACACGATACAATATAATCTGAGAAATGACGTTGGAGGTGTGTACGTCTTTGTGGCAACAAGCAAGGAAGGCGTCGTGACGAAGAAAGTGGTCGTTACCAAATAGAAACAACTATGAAACACAAAAGCATAATATGGGCCTTGGGGCTTCTTCTTGCAGGTGGTTTGATGTTGGGCTCCTGCACCAAAAACGATGACAATACCATCGCCCTTATCGGGACGGAGTATTATATTGACGATATCCTGGCCGTGGTTTCCGACTCGGCGTTTTTGGCCAATTTTGGTTCTTATCCTCATGGCTCTATTCCGCCTAAGATCGAAGGTTCCTACGTGATGGATCCCAAACAAAGAGTTTATTCGAATGTTCAGGGTTGGCCTTTAACCCTTGTGGAGCCTAATGTGTATCTGCGTTTTGGCAAACAACATAATGGGGTGGCGGTCATGGACCTGAATGAAGCCACCGAGCAAGTCACCGACACCGTTTTCGTGATGGGCAATAACGATGACTTTACGGTCTATTTTGTTGAAGACAAGGCGTATGATGTACCTTTTGACAACACCACCTATCATGTGAAGATGAAACGAGGCGTCATCATGAAAGGCAAAGTGGCTGAGACGGGTTTGGCAAACTTCCGAATGGCATCGGTCATCATGGAGATTGAAGACAATTCGAATGGGGCGTTGAGCCAGTATCCTGTCGGCTCCTATTTCATCTATAAGGATGGGGATAACCTGGCGGAGAATTTTGAATGGTAATAAATGTAACTATGAAAAGATATTTGATAATCATAGGAATCCTGTTGGCGTTGAGCCCGTTCGCTATGGGCCAGATGTACTCGAGTAAGGCTCAGGAGAAGAACCATGTCGCCATCGGCATCAAAGGGGGCGTGAACATGCCTAGGATGTACTATTATAACAACACTGCGTTGCTGAAGCTTCCTCAGAATGATACCATTACGTTGATGGGAGGCTTGTTTGTGGACATTCCTTTGGGACGGTATCTATGGCTTTCGCCCGAGGTGGCTTATTTGGAGCGTGGCACGGATATGACCTACCAGCACCAAGGCTCAGGGGCCGATGTGCATTATGCCTTAAGAGCCTCCTATGCCGATTTTAGGCTCCCGCTGGAAGTGTCTCTGCCTGTCAAACCCTATTTGCAACCTTACCTTGTGGTGGGTGCGGAAGTAGGTATGCGGCTCTTTGGAAAGATCCATCTCGACAGGAGTGAGCCCATTGCCTTTGACGAGACCATCGATGTGGGCGATGCCAACTTGGCTTTGATTCATGCCGGTGCTTTTGCTGGCGTTGGCATCCGTAGTCTCATCGGTGTGGGAAGCCGACATATCTTGCTCAAGCTTAGTGCAACGGTGCATCAGGGTCTGCTCGACAGCTATGGCGCTGCCGAGAAGGAAGGCAGTGTGCCTGCCACCAATGTCAATGCCTATCAGATCACGGGCCAACGTTTGCCCCAGGGGCTTGAAGTCACACTGGGTGTGGCCATTCCCTTGGAGAAGCAGCTTGACGACGCCTGTGCCACCTTCGCCAAGGACCGTTACCGTCGTCGTGGCAGTAGAGGCCATTTGTTCGGATACTGATAAAGATTTCTTATCTTTGCAGCCTCATTTTTAGGCTATGCGTTTCCTCTATCCCAATATGCTCTGGGGCTTGTTTGCCCTACTGATACCAATCTTAATCCACCTGTTTAACTTCAGGCGGCATAAGTTGGTGTATTTCAGCAATACGGCTGTTTTGAGGAGTATACAGCAGGAGAACGCCAAGACGCGCAAATTGAAGTATCTCGTTACCTTGTTGCTGCGCTGTCTGTTCATTGCCGCTTTGGTATTGGCTTTTGCCTTCCCGTATCATCCTGAGAAACAATTGAATGTCAATACGGAGAACAATCTCGTTGGCGTCTATATCGACAACTCGATGAGTATGAAGGGACAGTCGCAACGCACCACTTTGATAGAGGATGCACGGCAGTCGGCGCGCGATTTGGTGCACAAACTCAATCCTTCCAACCGCTACCTGCTGATGACCAACAGCTTTGAGATCCAGAACGAATACCCGATGAATCAGGAGGAGATGCTCGACCAACTCGACCGTATGAACCCTGACGGTGCGCCTGCTCCGATGGGTGAGGTCGTCGACCGTTTTGAGATGTTGGCCAAACAACATGGATTTGAAACTTCAACCTTGTTCGTCTATTCTGATTTCCAAAGCAACACCTTCGACCTTTCGGCGGCCAAGGCTGATACCGCCATGCAAGTGGTCGTCGTGCCGATGACCCCCGAGTTCAAGACCAACCTTTATGTTGATTCTGTATGGTTGGCGTCGCCCGTGGTACAGCCTGGCTTGACCAACGACCTCAATGTGCGCATCGTTAACCAAGGCGATAAGGAGGTGAAAGGTTTGCCTGTTACCTTTACGATGAATGGCGCGATGGCGGCATCAACGACGGTCGACCTGGAGAAAAACGGCACTCAGGACATCGTGATGCAGTTTGTGGTGGAGGGCAGTGGCGATCAACGCTGCAGCGTGTCGCTTAACGACCATCCCATCATCTTTGACGACACTTACGACTTCGTCTTGGGTGTGAGGCCGAGCCTCTCTGTGATTGAGTTGGGTAGTGAGGCCACCAGTTGTGCCTTGCTTTTTGATGACGATGAGCAGTTCCGCTACACCTTGATGGAGCCTTCGCGTTTTGACCTCGACCAACTCTCCAAGGCCCAATTCATCATCGTCAATGAGAGCACCAACCTCAACGAGACTTTGCAACAGACACTGCTGAATTGCGTCAATGATGGCGCCGCCATGTTGGTGTTCCCGTCGAAAAACGACCCGAAAAACAATGCCTTCTTGATGCGTAAACTCGGTCTCACGGTGATGGAGCTCGACACCAATGCCACAGTGGCACAAGATTTGGCCTTGCGTCATGAGTTTTTCAGTGATGTCATCCTCGACATGCCTCAACAAGCCGACCTGCCTAAGGTGAAGAAGCATGTTCGCATGAGAAGCAACGGCATCCCGAGCAGCTTGCTGATTCTTCAGAACGGAGATGCGATGCTGTATTCGGAGCCGGTGGGGCAGGGGCAAGCCTTTGTCATGACTACCGCGCTTGACCCGAAATGGAGCGACCTTGCCGACCACTCCCTCTTTGTCCCCATGATGGTCAAGATGGCTTTGTTGGGCGGTCAGCTTGGGAAACTGTCGTATACTATCGGTCAAGACAAAATAATGGTCCTGAACGATATGAATTTGGAGTGCGACCACCGCTTCCTCTTTGCCAATGCCGACCGCAGTTTCGAGCAGATGCCAGCCTCAGAGGTGCGCAACGGCAAAGTATACCTTTATCTGAATGATAACTTGCCGGCGGCTGGTTTCTATGACCTGCTGGTCAATGATTCGGTGAATCGTGTCACGGCTTGGAATGAGAGCCGCGTGGAGTCGCGGATGGACTTCGTTGATCGCGATGACATTGAGGCGCAATTCAAGAAGGCAGGCTTCGATGTGGCCGCCGTCCTCGACACTTCCGACTTCGCCAACGCTGACCTCGTAGAGGCTATGGCTCACCAGTCCTCTCAGTGGAAATTATTCGCACTGATAGCTCTGCTTGCGTTACTCGGTGAAATTGCCGTGTTGAGGTTTTGGAAGTGATGATTTCTGCTGCAAAGAAAAGCAGCTTTATGGAGTTTTTTATATTTTTGCACTTATTAACAACTCAAACTTATGGATCAACGTGAAATCATAATGTGGAGAAAGGCTTTATCTCTTATGCCATTGTTAGTTGTGGCCATACTGGTTTGTTCATGTGCTTCATCATCCAAAACGACTACAAACACATTCCAACATCATCAAACTTTGACGAGTGGCGTCCTTGATGAAAATGACACCCTGCTTTTCCCAAGTCATATAATTGTCGAGCAGAATCTTGATAAACTGGATGTTAGTTTTCGGGTTACACCTCATAATATGCATGTTGGAGATGAGGCGGGAGTATGCGTTTGGGCGGATGGAGAAAACCATGCAGATGCCGTTGTGTTCAAGTACAGCCGTGCCACCGAGTATGTCGTATATAGATTTGTCGTCAATGGTAAGGATTATCCCATTTGTTCAGTTTTCTTGGGATTTCCTTCAAAGCACCAAGCCTTCATACACATTAAACGAGTTGGTGATGACATAGTGTTTTACCAGCCTTATGAAAGGGAAGTCGCTCGTATTGGTTTGAGCCAATTGTTCCATGACACATCTCCAAAGCAAGAAATCAAGTTGGTGATGTATGCAATCCAAGCAGAAAACCATCAACCTTTCACGGTTGATTTTGATTATTAAAGCCTTCGTGGCAATCGAAAAATTTCCTATCTTTGCAACTTTAGAACAACCCCGCAATGGATATCGAAGACAAGACTGAATTGGAAAACGAAGCATTGGACGAGCAGCCGATGGACGAGACTTTGGAAGGTGTGGAAGACGCTCAGGCTCAGGAGGATGAATACCATGTCATACCGCTGAAAGGGATGTTCGAGAACTGGTTTCTCGACTATGCCTCGTATGTCATATTGGAACGTGCTGTGCCCGCTATCGAGGACGGCCTGAAGCCTGTGCAACGCCGTATCCTGCATTCCATGGACGAACTCGATGATGGCCGTTTCAACAAGGTGGCCAACATCGTGGGTAATACGATGAAATACCACCCGCACGGCGACGCCTCCATCGGCGATGCACTCGTGCAACTCGCTCAGAAAGACCTGCTCATCGACACGCAAGGTAACTTCGGCAACATCCTCACTGGCGACGATGCCGCTGCCCCACGTTACATCGAGGCGCGTCTCTCCAAGTTTGCCAAGGAGGTCGTCTTCAACCATAAGACCACCGACTGGACCCGTTCCTATGATAACCGTAATGCCGAGCCTGTCTCGTTGCCGGTGAAGTTCCCGCTGCTACTGGCACAAGGCACCGAAGGTATCGCCGTGGGTCTGGCCTCTAAGTTCTTGCCGCATAACTTCAACGAACTTATCGACGCATCCATAGCCTATCTCCGCGACGAGCCTTTCACGCTCTATCCCGACTTCCCAACGGGTGGCCTGATGGACGTGACTAACTACAACGACGGTTTGCGTGGTGGCAAGGTGCGCATTCGTGCGCGTATCAGCCAACAAGACAAGAAGACGCTGGTCATCAGCGAGATTCCATACGGCACCACCACGGGCAGCCTTATCGAGAGCATCGTGAAGTGCAACGACAAGGGTAAGATCAAGATCAAGAAAATCGACGACAACACCGCCGAGCAGTGCGAAATTGTTATCTACCTGAATCCTGGCGTTTCGCCCGACCAGACGATAGATGCCCTCTATGCCTTCACCGACTGCGAGGTGTCCATCTCGCCCAATGCCTGCGTCATCGTCAATGACCACCCGGCATTCATGGGCGTGAGCGAGATTTTGCGTCATAGCGCCGACCGTACTATGGAACTCCTCAGTTGGGAGTTGCGTATCCTCATTGAGGAACTCGAAAACAGCTGGCATTGGATTTCTTTGGAGAAGATTTTCTTCGAGAAAGGCATCTACAAAGAATTGGAAAACAAGGACTACGAGACTTGGGATGACCAACTCACGGGTATCGAGCGTCGCTTTGATAAATACCGCAAGCTGCTGAAACGTGAGATCACCCGCGAGGATGTGGAGAAACTCTGCGAGAAGCCCGTCCGTAAGATCTCCAAGTTCGATATCAAGAAGGCCGACGAACAACTGGCTGATATCGAGAAGAAGATGGAAGAGGCCAAGTATAACCTCGACCACATCGTGGACTACACCATCGATTATTTCCTGCACATCAAAGAGAAATACGGCGAGGGTCGCGAGCGCAAGACAGAGATTCGTAACTTCGACAATATCTCGGCCGTGGCCGTGGCCGCCAACAACGAGAAGCTGTATGTCAACCGCGACGAGGGCTTCGTCTGCACAGGCGAGGGCTTGAAACGTGAGAAGAACAAGGAAGCCTACGAATATGTGTGCGACTGCTCAGATTTGGACGACATCATCGTCTTCCATGAAGACGGTAAGTATGCGGTGGTCAAGCTACAGCCGAAACTCTTTGTGGGACAAAAGATTATTCATGTCAATGTGTTCCATAAGAACGACGACCGCACGACATACAATGTGGTGTATCGCGACGGCAAGAACGGCGCGCCGCATTATGTGAAGCGTTTTGCCGTGAAGGGTGTCACCCGCGACAAGGAATACGACCTCACGCAGGGCAAGCCTGGATCAAAGGTGCGCTATTTCTCGTCGAACCCCAACGGCGAGGCAGAGGTTATCAAGGTGACGTTGGTGCTGTTCAACAAGAAACAGAAGACGGTGGACTACCAGTTTGCCGACCTTGCTGTGAAAGGCCGCGACACACGTGGTAACCTGCTGACCAAATATGAAGTCAAGGAAATCAAGAAGGGTGGCGAAGGCGTGTCCACACTCAATGCCCGCGACATCTGGTTCGACGACACGGTGCGTCGCTTGAATGCTGACAAACGCGGACAATACCTTGGCGCTTTTGAGGGAGAGGATAAGATCTTACAAATCTTTGCCAACGGCGAGTTCAAAATCTCGGGCTTCGATCTCAACACCCACTTCGACGACGACATGGTGGAGATCCGTAAGTTCGACCCGGACGAGATTTTCTCTGTCATATACATCGAAGGCGAGACGCAGAAGCATTATCTGAAGCGTTTCTGCATTGAAGCGGAGACCAAACTGAATACCCGTGCTTCCTTCATCGGTGAGCATCCTGAGGCGAAGTATCTTGGTCGCAGCGTTGACGTCATGCCACGGCTGAAGTTGAGCTATAAGGTCAGCGAGGCCGGCAATAGCTTCCTCGACGATGAAATCAATGTGGAGGAGTTCATCGGCATCAAGAGCTACAAGGCCAAGGGCAAGCGCTTGTCGACGCGTGAGGTCGACACATGGGAGTTCCTTGAGCCCATTCAACCCGAGCCTTCGGAAGAGGAGCCTAATGTGCCTGCCGAGGAAGAGGAGCCCATCGAAAAGATTGAAGTCAACCCCGCCGATGTGCCGCTGGAGATTGTCGAGCCCAAGGGCGACGGCGTGCAAATGGATTTATTTGGAGGTGATCTATGAAATCTAGAATAACAATAGGAATCGTCATGCTGTTGGCCTTTGTGTTGACCAGCTGTCAGACTGAGTTGAAACTGGCCAAGAAATACATGGCCGAGCGCCCGAACATCGAGGCGGCGGTGTATTTCCCCGAGAAGGCTGAGGTCAAGGTGGAATACAACAGTCAATATGGCAAGCAGACCGAGGTGCTGAATGGCTTCAACCAGGATATGTTCCTCGATGTCATGTATAATGCCTATGCACAGACCATGGGTGACTATGGCGTCAACGTGTATGTTCCTGAAGACGTCGACAAGGTGCCTGTCGACTCCACGCATTGGCTGGTTATGCTGTCGCGGATGGAGGTGTCGGGTCGCATCACTGAGTACGAGGACTATCTGTTCAGCGACACGGATGAATACAGCTATAAGCATCCTTTGAACACGGTCAATGTGGCTTCATGGTTTGAGGTCAACGACGGCAACTGGAAACCGGTGCTGTTTTGTGAGCATAACCTCATGGACGGCTTCGACTCAAAGACTGACTATTCCTTCTGGACGCAGAAGATCGACTACACCTATACCATCGACACGCTTGACCTTCAAGATGTGTACAACTACGCCGTATATCTGGGCAAGCTCTATGCCGGCTATACCTACGACTATATGATGAACAGCTATGTAGGGGCTGAACTGAAGAAGAAAGGCTATGCCTATCAGCTCATGCTGCGTTATGACCCGTATAAGAAGCAATTGCGCTATACGGAAGAGGACGATTGCTTTATCGAAATCAAGGAATAATCAGGCTTTCAATTCCTTCTCAATCATTTCTTTCAATTCTGATGGCTTGACGGTGCTGATCTCGCCGTTGACGACCATGCTGATGTTGCCCGTCTCTTCAGAGACGACGAGGGCGATGCAGTCGTTGACCTCAGTCACGCCGATGGCGGCGCGGTGACGCAATCCATAGTGGCCAGGAATGTTGGTCTTTTGTGTCACGGGAAGGATGCAACGGGCGGCAGTGATGCGGTTGTTGCGGATGATCATGGCGCCATCGTGCAGTGGGCTGTTTTTGAAGAAGATATTTTCAATCAGAGGGTTGCTGATATCGGCATTGACCACCACGCCAGTGGAGGCGATGTCGTCGAGGTTGTTCTTACGTGCCACAAGGATGAGCGCGCCTTGCTTGATGGCCGACATGTTTAGGCAGGCCTTGCTGATGGCATCCACATCAAGGCCGGCATTACCGGTGACCCTAAGGAATTTGAAGCGCCGTGCCAGTTTGCCTTCTTGCGCTTGTGTGCCGATGGTGAACAAGAAGCGTCGTATCTCCGGCTGGAAAATGATGATAAGCGCTATGAAGCCCACGCTGACGAAGGCGCCTAGGATGGAACTCAACAATTCCATTTGTAAGGCTTTCACTACCTGCCAGATGAGGAAGATGGCCACGATGCCCAAAAAGATGCTGATGGCGGTGGTGCCTTTCAGGATGCGGTAGAACCAGAAGAAAAGCAAGGCCACCAGAATGATATCGATGATGTCGAAGATGCGGACTTGGATGAATAGGTCGATCATAACGCTAATTTTGTTGCAAAAGTACAAAAATTGCCTACCAGTTCGATGGCTTCGCGCGCATTTTTCACATCATGGACGCGCAGGAGGTCGGCGCCGTTGAGCAGGGCGATGGTGTTGAGTACCGTGGTGCCGTTCTCGGCGGTGTCGGGTGTAGTGTTGAGCACCTTGTTGATCAATGATTTCCTCGAGATGCCGATGAGGATGGGCAGATTGTGATAACGGTAACGGTTCAAGTCGTTGAGCAACTGATAGTTGGCTTCCAGGCTCTTGCCAAAGCCAATGCCTGGGTCGAGGATGATTTGTTGCTCGCCATAGGCTTCGAGGACTTGGCATTGTTCCTCGAAAAACGCCATCACAGTTTGGTGGATGTCGCCGCTGAGCGTGTATTGATGCATGGTCTCGGGCGTGCCTACGCAGTGCATCATCACGTAGGGGATGTGGTGCTGTCCGATATAGGGCAACATGTCCTTGTCGAAAAGACCACCCGAGATGTCGTTGATGAGGTCGGCTCCTTCGTCGACGCTGGCTTCGGCCACATTCTTGCGGAAGGTATCGATGGAGACCAAGGTATCGGGGAAGGCTTCCCTGATCGCTTTCAGTATCGGGATGACACGTTCCATCTCTTCGCTTTCCGAGGCGATGGCGTTGTTGGGTCGCGTGGAGCAGCCGCCGATGTCGATGAAGTCGGCACCGTCGGCAATCATTTGCTCGCAATGTAGCAAGGCCTGGTCCATCTGGTTGTAACGGCCGCCATCGGAGAATGAGTCGGGCGTCACATTCAGGATGCCCATGAGGGCAGGGCGGTCGAAAAGGATGGTTTTATTCCGTGAAATGAGTCTCAGCATTGAAAAAAGTTTTATTTTTGCAAAAATACATTTTTCATGCAAAAGAAAGACACAAAAGCCCAATTTCATAGCGTTTTGGCGCAATGCCGCAAGTTGTTTGTCGACAAGATGAAAGACTACGGTCCGGCATGGCGCATTCTGCGCACACCTTCTATTACGGATCAGATTTTCATCAAGGTAAAGAGAATCAGAACCTTGCAGACCGCTGCTGAGCGTATGGTCGATGAGGGCATAGAGCCCGAGTTCATCGGCATCGTCAACTATGCGGCGATGGGTATCATCCAATTGCAACTGGGCGTGGTCGACCAGCCCGATCTTACTGCAGAGGAGGCCACGGCGTTGTACGACAAGGTGACCACCGAGGCCTACGACTTGATGATGCGCAAGAACCACGACTACGACGAGGCTTGGCGTGATATGCGTGTCAGCTCCATCACCGACCTCATCATGAGCAAGGTGTTGCGCACCAAGTCCATCGAAGACCATAACGGTATGACGCTTGTGTCGGAAGGCCTCGATGCCAACTACTACGATATGATCAACTACGCGGTGTTCGCCTTGATTCTTTTGAGCGAATAAACACTATTTTCAAAACGAAAAGAACATGAGAAAGAAAACGAATTCGATGCCTTGGATCAGCATCCTGGTGGCTTTGGCCTCTGCGGTAGGGATTTATTTCCTGCCCGACTACCATTGGTGGTTTCTGGCCATCCTGCTGCTCAACTTGTTGTTTTCCTTGGTGTTCAGCAAAAGATACAGTCCGGGCGCTTTGACGATATGCCGTCTGCTGGTGGGTGCCTTGTTCATCTTCAGCAGTTTCACCAAGGGCGTCGACCCCTTGGGGACGAAGTATAAGATGCTGGATTATCTTTCGGCGTATCACATGACATGGCTCAACAATTTGGCCATGGTGCTGGCTGTGCTGATGATTTTGGCCGAGTTTATCGTTGGCTTCTGCTTGATAACCAAGATGTTGCCGCGTTTGGCGGTACTCGGCGCCACCTTGCTGATGCTGTTTTTCACCTTCACCACTTTGTTCGACGCCCTGTATAACATGGTGCCTGATTGTGGATGCTTCGGTACGGCGATCAAGATGAGCAATTGGCAGACTTTCTATAAGAATCTCGTCATCGACACCTTGCTTATCCCGCTGATTATGAATAATAAGCTGCTGGAAAACAAGTTGGGTAAGGGCGTACAATGGTTGATAGCCATTCTTTTTGCCTTGGCGTTCTTAGGCTTTGAGCTCTATAACTATCGTCATCTGCCGGTCGTCGACTTCATGGATTGGAAGGTGGGCAAGCAGATGTCGGCCTCAAGCAACGAGGGGACGAAGATTTATCTGACCTATAAGAACAAGGCGACAGGGGAGAAGCAAGAGTTTCTCTCACCCAATTATCCTTGGAACGACTCGGTGTGGATGTCTGAATGGGAGTTCGTTCAACAGCGTATGGAAGGCGGCACCAAATTCCTCGGTTTCTCAGCCCTCGATGAGGACGACAACGACGTCACGGATCTGATTCTCGACACAGAGAATCTGTTGATGTTCACTTCGCACGACCTGGCTAAAGTCACTGAAAAGGAATGGGCCAAAGTGAAGGAGATTACCGAAGAAGCAGGGAGCCGTGGCTATTATGTGGTTTGGGTTGTGGCCAACGAACCCGAATATGTGGAACAGCTACGCGAGAAATACGATTTCCTCTATGAGGTCTATTATGCCGATGCGTTGGAGATCAAACCCATAGTGCGCTCCAATCCTGGACTCATCTGGCTCGACAACGGTTTGGTGAAGGACAAGTGGAGCTCGACTGACTTCAAGAAGGTTCTGAAGGTTTTGTGATACTATGGGGGCCTACGTCATCAGGAAGTTGTTATACGGTATCGCGGTGCTATGGGGCGTCGCCACCCTGGTGTTTTTCCTCTTCAACATCCTGCCGGGCGACCCTGCCCAGATGATGCTAGGCCAACGTGCCGACCAAGAGTCGGTGAATGCCATCCGTGAGGAGTTGGGCATGAACCAGAGCTTGGGTAAACAATATGTCGACTATCTCAACGACTTGGTACCGATTTCGTTTTATGATGTGTCGGAAGGCACACAGAAACTCGACAAGATAGGCCGTTATGCCCGCTTGGCGACTATAGGCTCGACAGCTGTCGTGCTGAAAGGCCCCTATCTGCGCATGTCATACCAAAGCAAGCGTAAGGTGTCCGACATCTTGGGCGAGGCTTTCCCCAATACCCTGTTGTTGGCGGCTGTGTCCATATCTATCGCCATGCTGTTGGGCCTGCTGATAGGCATCCTGGCGGCGGTCATCAACACCAATTTCCTCAACCGTTTGACGTTGTTCATCACCACCATAGGTATGTCCTTGCCTTCGTTTTTTGCTGCCATCCTCATGGCGTGGATATTCGGTTTCCTGCTTGAACATCAAACGGGCTTGAGTATGACAGGCAGCCTTTACACCGTCGATGAATACGGCAGGGGAGAGTTCCTGAGTCTTCGCAACCTCATCTTGCCCGCCTTGACATTGGGTATGCGCCCTTTGGCCGTGGTGACCGAACTGACGCGCACCTCGCTGCTGGAGGCCATGTCGATGGACTATGTGCGTACGGCGCGTGCCAAAGGCCTGAAGCCTTGGCGTGTCATCTGCGTCCATGCCTTGCGCAATGCCTTGAACCCTGTGGTGACAGCAGTCTCTGGCTGGTTCGCCTCGCTGTTGGCAGGCGCTGTCTTCGTCGAGTATGTCTTCGACTGGAAAGGCATCGGTGTGGTGGTTGTCGACGCCTTGGACAAATACGACTTCCCTGTCATCATGGGCGCGGTGCTGCTCATCGCGGTCATGCTGATTATCGTCAATATCGTGGTGGATATCATTTATGGTATTATCGACCCTCGTGTAAGAATAAATGGATAATGAATAAGATAGGAAAATATGAGTTTATAGCTGAGCCGTTTCATTGCGACTTTTCTGGACGGATGTTTTTGGGACATTTGGGCAACCAGATGCTCAACGCTGCCGACTTCCATTCCACCGACCGTGGCTTCGGGATGAAATACCTGATGACCATCAAACGCTCGTGGGTGCTTTCGAGGCTGGCCATCGAGATGGAGGAGATGCCGGCGCAATATGCGCATTTTACGATCGAGACCTGGGTCGAGAGTGCCATGAAGTTTTTCACGAGCCGTAACTTCTGCGTTTCGGATGGACAAGGCAAGGTGTACGGTTATGGCCGATCCATCTGGGCGATGATCGACACGGAGACGCGTCAACCTTGCGATATCTACGCCATCGACAACGGCGCCATCAACGATTGGATTGTGGACGACAAGCCTTGCCCGATTGAGAAAGGCGGTCGCGTGAAGATGTCGGGAAACGATGAATTGGTCCGCTCATTAGAGGTGAATTATAATGACATCGATATCAACGGGCATGTCAACTCGGTGAAGTACATTGAGCACGTGCTTGACCTTTGGGATATCGCTTGGTATCGCGAACACCGTTTGAAGCGGTTTGAGATTGCCTACGTGGCTGAAGCACATCAAGGCGATAAGATGGATTTTTATCGCGAGCAAATAGCTGATAATGAATTTTGTGTGCGCCTGACCAAGACGGATCTGTCGTCACAAAAGGAGACTGAGGTCTGCCGTTGCAGGTTGGTGTTTTAGAATTGTGTATCTTTGTCACATTGAATATTAAATCATAAAAACTATACATCATGAGAAGCAAAATTGTAGCCGGAAACTGGAAAATGAACCTCACTTTCGATGAGGCTCAGACCTTGGTCGATGACATCCTCGACCGCCTTGACGAAATGGATGACTTGAATTGCGAAATCATCATCTGCCCACCATTCCCTTATCTTGAGCTGTTGACCGACTTTGAGTTCGACGAACAGCGTTTCAACGTGGGCGCGCAGAATTGCAGTGCCTACGACAAGGGCGCCTATACGGGTGAGGTGTCGGCCAAGATGTTGAAGTCCATCGACGTGGACTACTGCATCGTGGGTCATAGCGAGCGTAGGAAATACTTTGGCGAGACCAATGAAGTGCTGGCCGAGAAGATCAATCGCTTGATTGAAAACGAGATGTCACCCATCTACTGTGTCGGTGAGGTGCTTGAGGAGCGTGAGGCTGGCCGTCATTTCGAGGTCGTCAAGGAGCAACTTGAAAAAGGCCTCTTCCATCTGGATGGTGATGCCATCTATGACGCCATCATTGCCTACGAACCCGTTTGGGCCATCGGTACAGGCAAGACCGCTACGCCCGAGCAAGCCCAAGAGATGCATGCCTATATCCGCTCGCTGATCAAGGAACACTATGACGAGGCTACGGCTGACGAAATCCGTATCCTCTACGGCGGCAGCTGCAACGCAAAGAACGCCACCGAATTGTTCTCACAACCTGACGTCGACGGTGGCCTCATCGGTGGAGCCTCGCTCAAGGCTGAAGACTTTGTCTCTATTTGCGACCAAGCCTCACATATTGGTGAAGAATGAAGACCTTCGAATACACTTTCACCGCGCCGTCGTCCGACATCCAGCATGACATGCTGACCACCATGTTGGCGGAAATAGGCTTCGACTCCTTCATGGACGAGGACTATGCCTTGAAAGCCTATTGCTCGACAGATAGCCGTGATGAT
The DNA here is from genome assembly GCA_902786745.1 of uncultured Bacteroidia bacterium. Lineage (GTDB taxonomy): Bacteria > Bacteroidota > Bacteroidia > Bacteroidales > F082 > Limimorpha. The sequence continues at coordinate 133,619 of CADADR010000008.1, read as the reverse complement.
ATGGCGGTGGAGAATCTCTTGCTCGACCCCGCTTTCACCGACCTGCGTCTGCTGAAGGTGGAGGAGATGCCCGACAAGGACTGGAATGAGCTCTGGGAGGCTTCCTATCAGCCTGTGGTGGTTAACGAGCGTTGCCGTGTGCGTGCTCCTTTCCATGAGCCTGACCCGAGTTTTGAGTTTGACCTTGTCATCGAGCCTAAGATGTCGTTCGGGACAGCCAATCACGAGACCACAGCGCAAATCATCCAGCTGATGCTGGAGACCGTTTTTCAGGGGAAGGAAGTGCTTGACATGGGCAGCGGAACAGCGGTCTTGGCCATCTTGGCGAAGAAGCTGGGCGCTGGGCATACGGTGGCCATCGATAATGACGAGTGGGCCTATCGCAACGCCTTCACCAATGTCGACTTAAATGGTGTGTCGGACATCGACATCATTTTGGGTGATGCCCTGTCCATCCAAGGCCAGTATGATGTGGTGTTGGCCAACATCAACCGTAACATCTTGCTGCGCGATATGCATTACTATGTGGAAGCCATGAAGCCTGGTGCTCGCATCTTCTTCAGTGGGTTTTATACCGAGGACTTGGAGAGCATAAAAGTCGAGGCGGAACGCTTAGGCTTACATTACAAAAGGCATCTGACCCGCAACAATTGGGTGGCTGCTGAGTTTGTTAAGTAATTGATAATTGACAATTTACAATTGAAAATTTGATGAAGAAAGGAATCCTGGTTGTTGCTTTTGCACTTTTAGTGAGCGTTGTTCCATCGTTTGCGCAGGCTTTCTTCCCGACGGAGAAAGGCGCTTTCTACGACCAACTCTCTGCCTATCTGTCATCGTCGTCCTCGAAACAGGACCGTGATGAAGCTGCGGTCATCTTGCAAAACTTCCGTGGGGTATGGGACAGCTATTATAGCGGCACTGAGGCCAACACGGTGATGCAACTGTGTGAGCGTTTTCATGCCAAGAGCGGCGGTAGGGCATATGCCAATATCTTTAATTTCGTTGAAGTGTTACAGTGCATCCCGACGGCCAGTCTTTCGCATCGCGACGTGGGCAATTGGCTGGCCTACACTGATGCCAAGGCGCAGAAGTCGATGAACGGCATGGACAAATACCTCGCCTCATGTCGCGACCTCTTTGTCGACAAGGTGTTATCGGCTAAAGGCAACTCCAAATGGATGCTTCGTGACGCGCTGTGGGGATTCCCATCAAGTGAGAAGTTTGAACTTACGGTTGACGGTACCTTGGTGCTGGCATCGCAAAAGGATGAGTCGGTCATCAAGAACACCAAAGGCGTGTATTATCTTGAGGACAACCTCTGGGAGGGTACGGGAGGCCGCGCCGACTGGTCGAGGTTCGACATTCCTCAGGATGTGGTCTACGTCACCTTGCCGGATTATTATACCTTGAATCTGAGTCGCTCTGAGTATGCCATCGATTCGGTGATCTTCCACGAACGCAGCCATTTCGAGAAGGACATCCTGTGCCGCTACGAAGACAAGGTGCTCGTGAACGCGCCCAACGAAAAGACCATGTTTCCTCGAGTGAAGTCCTATCGTTCCGACTACAAGATCCCCAATTTCATGAGGAACATCGATTTTGAGGGAGGCATCGGTATGATGGGCAACCAGATCAATGTGTTTGGCGGCATGAACAACAAGGCCTCGTTCCGTTTCCATCAGGGCGGCAAGGAGGTCGTTAGGGTGGAGGCACCACAGTTCATGATGACAATCGACGACCTGCTGGTCTCTGACCATGTGGCGTTGCGTCTCTATATCACGGACTCCGTTCCTGGCACTGGGGTGGACTCGCTCTATCACAACAACGCGGGCTTCCGCTACGACAACAAGACCCGAAAGATGATGGTCTATCGCTCGGAGAAAGACTTCGGTGATGCGCCTTTCCACGACTATTTCCATGGTTTGGACATCTTCCTTGAGGCCATGTATTGGAACGTCGATGACAACCAGGTGGACTTTAGACGCATGGAGAGCGTCAACCCGAGGAGCGAGGGCGATGTGGTGTCAGTGAACTATTTTAGGTTCAACGACTTCAAGAAGCTTCAAGGCCTCGACGGTGCGCATCCTATGGTTCGCATTGAGAAATTCCTGAAAGGCTTCGACAACGTCGATCGTCAGGTGCGGTTCGCCGTCGGCGACTTGTCGTCATATCTCGGCTATCCCATTGAGCAGGTGATTTCCTTGTTGCTGAAGTTGCAGGCCGAGGGCTATGTGGAATATGAGACCGATACAAAGTGGGCTACGGCCTTACCGCGCTTCTTTGATGTGCTTGACTCGTTCCGCGAGAATATCGATTATGACGTCATCAAGTTGCATACGGTGACCACCGATCGTTCGCCCAATGTCCGTCTTGACCTGAGCACCAACGACCTCTTGGTCTACGGCATCACCAGCCAGATCGAAGGCGTCGACGGCGCAGCCATCTCGTTGAGCGACCGCAAACGCGTCGTCATTGTGCCCGACTTTGCCCGTGTTACCTTCAAGAAAAACAAGGACTTCGAATTCTCTGGCGGTATCCTTGCTGGTATGTTTGAGTTCTTCACCAAGGACAGCCATTTCAACTATGAGCATTTCACCATCGACATGGAGAAGGTGGACTCGCTTCGTTTCTATGCCCGCCACAACAACAATATCATCCCTGTTGAAGGCACCTTGGAAAAACTGAAAGGCCGTTTGGAGATCGACCGTGGCGACAACAAATCGAGCCGCTACGACACCCCTGAGTATCCCATCTTCCACAGCGATGCGGAAGGCTTCAAGTTCTATCGTAAGATCAACGGTGGTGTGTTTCATCCTGGCAATGTCGACTCGGTGATGACGGCCGATGACCTCGAAGGCAAGTTTTACTATAGCTTGTATCCTTTTGTGGTGGACAGCCTCAACGACCTCACCATGCGTAAGGTGAAGTTTGAAGGCGAGTTGGTGTCGGGTGGCATCCTGCCCAATATCGTACAACCGCTAGTGGTCATGGATGACTATTCACTCGGTTTCGTCCATCAGATCGGTGACGGCGAAACGGATGCCTATCCCATGTTTGACGGCTCGGGCCAGTTCCATAAGAAGGTGTTCCTCTCTGAGACAGGCTTCTTCGGAGAGGGTAGGCTTGACTATCAGACGGCTGAGTTCAACTCCGACCAGTTCATGTTCTATCTCGACTCTGTTACGGCCATCACTAACCAGTTCAAGATGGTGCCTCGCGACGACGGCACGGGCTTCCCCGTGGCCTCAGCCGATGCCTTGCGCTTGAAGTGGGATGTCTTCAAACCTGAGCTGACCACTGAGACCATCGACAAGCCCATTTGCATGTATGGCGACACCTATTTCACGGGTAAGACTGCGCTCTCGCCTGATGGCTATTCGGCCGACGGTAAACTGCGCTTTGGCTTGACGGAGTTTGATTCCGACCATTTTGCCTTTGACTCCCGTACCTTCGTGGCTGACTCGGCCAAGTTCCTGCTCTATTCGGCCGACACGGCCAATATCGCCTTCGCGGCGACCAACTACCGCGCAAATGTCGACTTCGATGCGCAGATAGTACAATACGACTACCTCGACAATACCAGTAGCCTCGACTTCCCGATGAACCAATTCATTTGCTCGTTGAAGGAAGCCGAATGGGATATGGCAACGAATAGCCTGCATCTGTTTAACCCAGTGGAGAGCTTCGGCGATTATGCGACGGCAACGACCCATGAGGAGTTGTTGGCCATCCATAGCAACGCCTCCAAGTTTATCTCGCTTGTCCCCGAGCAGGACTCCTTGCAGTTCTATAGCATGAGCGCCGACTACGACATGAGCAACTATGTCATCCACGCCCATGATGTGAAGATCATCCGTGTGGCGGATGCGGCGGTTTTCCCCTACACACACGATGTGGATATCAACACCGAGTCGCGGCTGGAGCCCGTGAACGGTGAGCTGCTGGCCGATACCCTCAATGGCTATCATCTGTATAAAGACGCTGTGGTCAACATCTACAGCCGCAACAACTACCAGGCACAAGGCTATTGGGATTACACTGCCGCTGATGGTGGTCGCACGCCCATCTTCATGGATTCCATCTCGCCTATGAACGGCATCTCGCGTGGTGTTGCCCATCTTGTGGATACGGCCTCCTTGCAGCTGAGTCCTCAGTTTGCCTTCCAAGGCCGCCTCTGCCTGAAGGCCACCGACCAGCATGGATTCTATGATGGTCTCTTCGCCCTTACCGATTTTGAGCCTGAGCCTGAGTTTGTCTTCGACAGCACCCTGATGGTGGCCGACAGCTTGGCTGTCGATAGCCTGATGGTAACGCCAGAACTTCCTGATGACTTGCAGCAAAAGGAAGTCGTGAAGGCATTGAACCATTGGTTTGCCTCATCTGCGCATATCAATCCCAGCGACATTCAAATCCCCGTCGAGATAGGCCAAATGACCAAGGTCGACCCCGATATGTGTAACGGCTTGTATTATGAGCAGGCTATCGATGGCGGTTATTTCGCTGCTTTCCTGACGCCTAACCCAGGACGTGCGGAGAATGCTGAAGTCGGGCCTGTCAATGGCATGCTGACCTATGACGCCGATAGTGTGCGCTTCGTGATCACAGATACGCAAAACAAGGATGCGGACTTGACCCTCGACTCGCGTGGCACCATTAGGGGACAAGGCACCTACGACCTCGGCCTCGACTTGAGTTTGGTTGATTTTGCCTTGCATGGCGCATACGTCCAAAACCCCAACGACAGCCTTACCATAAGCGGACTGAATGTATTCAACGCCCCTATCTTCGATGATAAGACCTTGGAGGCTATGGCCGAAGTGTATAGCAGCGCCGAAGGCGAGTCGATCGACCTTACCACGACACAATACCTGCGTTATTTCGGTACGGAGAACAGCGAGGAGAAGACGGAAGAAAGGTCGAAAGCCATCGAGTTGGAAGGTTATCCCTCAATGGGGTCGTCCGACTTCTATGCCAAGACCATCGTCATCCCTGACCTGAAGATGGAATGGAACGATCAATTGCATGCCTTCGTCTCGGTAGGCAAGATCGGCTTGGGTAACTTAGGCAACCATGTCGTGAACAAATATGTTGACGGCTATGTGGTGTTTGACCATCGCCTGGGCAACATCACCTATTTCTTCCAAAACGATATGTTCATGACCTACCTCAACTACAACTGCGGTGACGGTCAGCTGCAGGTCCATGCCACCTATTCCGACATCAACCAGCGTTTGGCCGACACGAAGGAGAAGAACCGTACGGTGAGCCAGAACGACAAGCGCTTCCAGTATGTTGCCGTTCCTTATGAGTCCATGCTTGACTTCTTGAACCGACTGCGTTATGCGGGGTTGAACTGATGAGGTTGGAAAGTTTTTTTTGAAAAATAAGGACTTCATATTGGAATTATTTGTATTTTTACCACTTCAAAAGAATTGAAATAAATATCCATAAGACAATGAAATTCATAGTATCAAGCCTTAAACTATTGAAGAATCTCCAGGCTTTGAGTGGTGTCATCGGTTCGAAGAACACCCTTCCTATTCTGGATGATTTCCTGTTTCAGTTATCCGAAAAGGAGCTGAAAATCACGACTTCAGACCTTGATGTGACCATGACGGTAAGCATGGTGCCTGACATGGTGGAGGGCACGGGCGAAGTGACCATTCCTGCACGTCTGCTGCTTGAAATCATGAAAAACTTCCCCGATGTTCCGATTACGGTTTCTATCGACAACAACTCACTTGCTGTCGAGCTGATCGCCGGTGAGGGCCGCTATAAATTGGCAGGCCATAAGAGCGATGAGTTCCCGCAGTTGCCCGTGATGAACGACACGGCTGTGTGGGAGATTCCCGCCGACGTGCTGGCCAAAGGCTTCGAGAAGACCGTCTTCGCCACAGGTACGGACGAGATCCGTCCTATCATGTCAGGTGTGCTGATGGAGATGACCGATAGCTTCCTGACCTTCGTTGCCACCGATGCCCACAAGCTGGTGCGCTATAGAAGGATGGATGTCAAGTCGGACAATGTGGCATCGTTCATCATGCCCAAGAAACCCATCAACCAGTTGAAGAACATCTTGGGTACGCTGGCTGACGAGACCGTGCGTGTGGAGTTCAACAAGACCAACGCCTCGTTTGTGTTTGGCGACTATATGCTGATCTGCCGCCTCATCGAAGGCCGCTATCCCAACTACGACGCCGTCATCCCGAAGCAGAATCCCAACCAGCTGACCATTGACCGCCAGACCTTCCTCTCGGCCATCCGCCGTGTGGCAGTGTTCTCCAGCAAGGCCACGCACCAGGTGCGTTTCCGCATTGCAGGTCAAGAGCTCACGCTGACAGCTGAGGACATCGACTTCTACAACGAAGCCAAGGAACGCTTGACGTGTAGCTATGAAGGCGACGACATGGAGATCGGCTTCAACTCACGCTTCTTGCAAGAGATGCTGAGCAATTTTGACTCCGAGACGGTGAAGTTTGAGATGTCGGCGCCCAACCGTGCCGGTATCATCACGCCCGTCGAAAACGAAAATGAGGCCGAAGACCTGCTCATGTTGCTCATGCCGGTCATGCTGAACTGATGATCAATAGTCATGGGCTGTTACGAAAAAGCCAGCGGAAAACCCGCTGGCTTTTCTTTTTACCATGTGATTACCATTTATTTGACGGGAGAGAGCTTCACCATAAGCACGCCGTGTGAGGGAATGCTTGAAACCACATTCTTTGCCGTCGACTTGGCGATGGTTTTGTGCTGCCAGAGGTCGTACACACTGTAGTTGCCACCCGTTTTACGTATCTCGGGGATGTCGTTCCAATTGAAGTTGAGATTCCACGCGTCGTCGCCGCGGTTGAAGAAACAAACTGCCCATTCATCGTTGGCCAATTGCTTCACCCATATCTGATGTTCGCCCATGGCGACAGAGAGGTGGGCTTGTATGCCGAGTGGGTCTTGGTCGATGGCGATGACGTCCTTGTTGGTGAGGATGCGTTTGGTGTCGTCGCTCATATTGTTCAGGTCGTTGCCTGCCATCAACGGGGCGGAAAACATACACCACATGGAGAAGTGGCTCTGGTCTTCAATGGCCGTCATGCCGCCATTGCCGACTTCCAGCATGTCGGGGTCGTTCCAGTGGCCCGGGCCATTGTACGGATAAAGGTCTTGCATCAAGTCGATGATATGTACCATGCCGTGTCCGCCCCAGTCGGCGCGACCTTCCCATGAGTTGATGATGTCGCCTGTGGCTCTCCAGAGGTGGCCGATACCCTTGGCCCATTCCCATGGCTTTGTGCTGCCCCATTCGCAGATGCTGAACACGATGGGGCGACCAGCCTCCTTCAAGGCTTCGCGCATGATGGTGTAGGCGGTCTTGGAGTTGGTCTCGCGGTTGTTGCAGAAGTCGTATTTAAGGTAATCGACTCCATTGCGGGCATAGTAGATTGCATCTTGATACTCGTGTCCCATGCTACCTGGACGGCCAGCGCAGGTATGGGTGCCGACACAAGAATACAGTCCAAACTTCAATCCTTTGGAATGAATGTAGTCGGCCACATATTTCATACCGTGAGGGAATCGTTCGGGATCGCACACGATGTTGCCGTCGGCATCGCGGTCCACTTGCCAGCAGTCGTCCACGACGATATATTCATAACCGGCGTCTTTCATACCTGAAGACACCATGGCATCAGCGGCTTCCATAAGCAGTTGTTCGCTGACGTTGCAACCGAATTTGTTCCAACTGTTCCATCCCATGGGCGGGGTGGGGCATAAGGCCTCGAATTCTTCTTGCGTGAGCGGTTGTGGCTTGGGCTGTTGAGCCATAGCTGAAAACGCCATGAGCACCAGAGCGATAATAGTAATGGTCTGTTTCATGATGATGTGGATTGTTTATGATGCCACAAAGGTATAAAATAATATGTGCTTTGACAGCTAAGCCGAAAAAAAAGTAGGACTGACGTGTCACATCAGTCCTATAGATAGAATACAGTTTTCTGTTATCACTTCACCTCGACGGTCGTGTTGCCAACGATGGTCATGGGGATGTTCATGCCTTGCTCGCTGATGGTCATCGAGATGTTCTGTTTCTGCGAGTTGCTCATCATAATGCCAGTCTGCGGGTCGATGGAAGCAGTTCCTTCATAGGTGCCGCTGATGTCAGCAACGTTACCATTCACTTTACCGGTGTAGGTTAAGTCGATGCTCTTTCTCGAGATAGCCTTGACGGTGTAGGTAATGTCGGCGCTGAACTCCATGCCACTGGTTTCCTGTGAAGTGGTGTTGGTCCATGTGCTGCCAACAGTGACTTCGTTTTCGGGCATTTCGATGATAACACCCAGTTGGTTCATGGAAGCATCAATGCTGTCGCCAACGAGTTTTCCAAGGACGTCATAGGTAATGTCGGTGGGTTGGTGCAGCTTAGCTTCAATCTCCTTGGTCTGACCAGCTAGCATAGGGCTGTTCTTTTCAGGGTGCTCTGAGTCATATTCGAGTTTCATGCCCATCTGTGAGATGGTCATTTTCATGGCCTCGATTTGGGTCTCGAGGATGGATTGGGTGCCAGTCACTTCCTTTGCAGTGAAGATTTGTCGGGTCTCCATGCTTTGCGACATGTTCATGGTTTGACCTTGCACTTCCATCATAGTCATCATGTTGGCCTTTGTGGTGACGGTGTAGGTCTTGCCCTGTTGCGGACGAAGTCTGAGGGTGACGCCGTCTTTAGCCATAAATGAAAGGGTGACCAATGCCACGAGAACGAGTGCCACAGGGGCCAGTCTTCTAAGAGTTTTCTTCATTTTTTATAGGTTTGATTATTGTAATTATACTAACGTTGTTTTGCTTTACAAATCTTATGCCATTAATAATTAGATGCTATAATCTGAATAATAATAACTGAATGTTGAAAAATGTAGAGACGTAGCGTGCTACGTCTCTACAATGGTTTACGATTTGTTTCTGTTTTACAGTTTCGGTCCGGCGGCCACCAAAGCCTTGCCTGCGGCGTTCGTCGTGAACTTCTCGAAGTTCTTGATGAAGCGCGAGGAGAGGTCTTTGGCCTTGTCATCCCACGATTTCTTTTCGGTGTAAGTGTCGCGCGGGTCGAGGATGTTCGGGTCGACGCCCGGCAATGCGGTCGGCACTTCGAAGTTGAAGTACGGGATCACTTTGGTCGGGGCCTTCTCGATGCTGCCGTCGAGGATGGCGTCGATGATGCCGCGCGTGTCCTTAATGGAGATGCGCTTGCCTGTGCCGTTCCAGCCGGTGTTCACCAGGTAAGCCTTGGCACCGCTCTGTTCCATACGTTTCACCAGTTCTTCGGCGTATTTGGTCGGGTGCAGCTCAAGGAAGGCTTGGCCGAAGCAGGCGCTGAAGGTGGGTGTAGGCTCGGTGATGCCGCGCTCGGTGCCAGCCAACTTGGCGGTGAAGCCGCTCAGGAAGTAGTACTTGCACTGTTCGGGCGTCAAGATGCTGACCGGAGGCAGCACGCCGAAGGCGTCGGCGCTGAGGAAGATGACGTTCTTGGCAGCGGGACCTGCAGAGATGGGACGCACGTTCTTCACGATCTTCTCGATGTGCTCGATGGGGTAGGAGACGCGGGTGTTCTCGGTCACGCTCTTGTCCTTGAAGTCGATCTTGCCGTTCTTGTCGACGGTAACGTTCTCCAACAAGGCATTACGCTTGATGGCGTTGTAGATGTCGGGCTCGCTTTCCTTGTCGAGGTTGATGACCTTGGCATAGCAGCCACCTTCGAAGTTGAACACGCCTTCGTCATCCCAGCCGTGCTCGTCGTCACCGATGAGCAGACGCTTCGGGTCTGTCGAAAGGGTGGTCTTGCCAGTGCCGCTCAGGCCGAAGAAGATGGCGGTGTTGTTGCCCTTCATGTCGGTGTTGGCGGAGCAGTGCATGGCGGCGATGCCTTGCAGCGGCAGGTAGTAGTTCATCATCGAGAACATGCCTTTCTTCATTTCGCCACCATACCAGGTGTTGAGGATGACTTGTTCGCGGCTCGTGACATTGAAGGCCACGCAGGTGTCGCTGTTGAGTCCGAGTTCCTTGTAGTTGTCGACCTTGGCTTTCGAGGCAGTGTAGACGGTGAAGTTCGGCTTGAAGTCAGCCAGTTCCTCAGCCGTAGGCTTGATGAACATGTTCAGCACGAAATGGGCCTGCCATGCCACCTCCATGATGAAGCGGACGGCCATGCGGGTGTCCTTGTTGGCGCCGCAGAAAGCGTCGACCACATAAAGGTTCTTGCCGCTGAGTTGTTTCTTGGCAAGGTCTTTCACCTGTGCCCAGACTTGTTCACTCATTGGGTGGTTGTCGTTCTTGTAGCCTTCGGTGGTCCACCAAACGGTGTCCTTCGATTTGGCATCCATGACGATGTATTTGTCCTTGGGCGAGCGGCCGGTGTAGATGCCGGTCATCACGTTGACGGCATCGAGTTCGGTCAACACGCCTTTGTCGTAGCCCGTCAGGGCGGGGTCCATCTCGTCCTTGAAGAGCTGCTCATAGCTCGGGTTATAATAAACGTTCTTCACGCCGGTGATGCCGTAAGAGGCCAACGCGGCTTTGATCTCTTCGATGTTTTTTGCCATAATTGTTAGTTTTGCGTAAATGATGCGCAAAGTTAGGGAAAAAAACTAAATGAAGAAAAGAAATAGGTGTTTTTCAGAAAATCTTCCGCCAAACATGGCATTCTGGCGTCTCCCCACGCTCGTCCAAATAATCCTGATGATAATCCTCGGCAGTGTAGAAAGTCATGGCTTGTCGGATCTGCGTGGCGGGATGATAACCCATCTGCATCAATTCGCCAAAGACCTTAATGGCCGTGTCGCGCTCAGACAAGTCGTTGAACCAAATGGCGGAAAGGTATTGTGACCCGATGTCGATGCCTTGGCCGTCAGCTTGCTCAAAGTTGTGGATCTCGAAGAAATAGCGCACCAAGGCTTCGTAGGAAACCAGTTCGGGATCATATGCCACCTCGATGGTCTCCAAATGCCCTGTAGTGCCCGTCTTGACTTGTTTGTAACTCGGGTTTTCCATGTCGCCGCCCATGAATCCGACGACGGTCTTTGTCACGCCCTTGAGACGCTTGAAGTAATACTCCACGCCCCAAAAGCAACCTGCGGAGAAATATGCTGTTTTCATTTTTGTTTTTCCTTTCTCATTAATGAAATTCCTTGGCGGATGCTTTCCTCACGCTGTTCTTGATTCATAGCAAAACCAATGTGGACTTGTCTTACAATTTGGTCTTTGTCAATGTAAAATTTAGATGGACTGCCAGTGAGGTTCATTCGTAAGGCATCCTTTTGATCGATGATGAATATATTGTTGTAACTGTCTTGAAGACTTTTGGCAAAATTAAGCGCTTCTTCAGGTGCTGAATCCTCAGTATCTTCAACGAGGCACAGAATGTCAATGCCAACAAGCTCATCCTTCATGTTGTCGATGGCTATTGGTAATTCTTTTTCAACCTCTTCCGCCCCAAATCCACAATGCGTGTCGGTGAAAACGAGGATGGTTTCTCTTTTAAGCCATTTCTTGAGTTTGACGGTTTTCCCATCGAGGTCTTTCACATTGAGGTCAGGTATTTCCTTTCCCATCGTATTGTTGTACCAATCCATATAAATCCTTTGGCTGAGCTCTTGGCCTTCCTTTTCGGTTAGACTGGTGATACCCTCGTAATACTTTTCGTAATCCACAGGGATGATGTAATTGTCAGTCCTATTGCATGATGCGAAGGCAATAAGAATAATGGAAAATACGAATGCAAGTCTTTTCATGGTTTTACTCCTTGATTACCTTGGTAACGGTCTTTACTCCGTTTTTATTGCTGGCAATCAAGAAATAAACACCTTTTTCAAATCCTTCGAGGCTGAGGATTTCAGCTTTTCTTGCTTCCAATACCAACTGCCCTAAAAGATTGCGGATTTCTAGTTTGTCAATGTCTTGCGCTTCGATGTGCAGAAGGCCTTTTGTGGGATTCGGCCATACCTGTATGGCATTTTCAGAAGTTTCAGTTACGCCCTCCAAAACCATCAAAGTGAGGCCGATGACGCTGTCACAGTCCTGCCCTTCGAGCACCGCAGTGTAGTAACCAGGTTCGGTCAATGGGCGGCTGAAGAACCAATAGGGGCTGTCGCTTTGATAAAACGCATCCTCGATTAGGGTGAGCGAGGCGCAGCTCTCGTAAGCGCCAATGTCAATACGGCCTTTCTGCAGGCGCGGGTTGCCGGCGATGTCGGTGTTGCCCAGACCCGTGGTGTTGGGTTTGCCTGCATTGAGGCAGATGCTGCGTGGATTCAGGCTCCAGTTCTCGTTATGGTAGTCGGCGCCAACGCCACTCGCTGGATGGTTGAAGCGGACGTAGATGCCCGGTTCGTTACCGCTGTTCTCGTTGGGGATGTTGTAGTTGTCCGACCCGTTGACGATGCCGCTTACGGCACAGTGGTCGAAGTCGCTGAGGCCGGCAAACTGGTTGGGCATGCCGTTTGCCACGTTGCCCCATACGATGCAGTTGTAGTATTTGTTGTGGCTGCTCTCGTGGTAGATGCCGCCGATGCTCTCGGTCGCGAGGTTCATCACGAAGTCGCAGTTGTAGGCGGTGAACTGGCCGCGGGCGTACATACCGCCAGCGTTGTTGGCGGTGTTGTTGCTGATGATGCAGTTCTTGAAGGTCGGCTCGGTATTATTATAAAGGTATATGCCTCCGCCTTTGGTTGAGGCCGTGTTGTTGCTGATGCGGCAGTTGGTGTAGTCGGCGCCGACGCGGTCGCAGAGGCCACCGCCCATCGAGGCGTTGTTGTCCATGATCTGGCAGTTTTGTAGCGTGACATGGGCTGTGCCGCCTGTTGAGTTGATGTAGATGCCTCCGCCGTACATGCTAGCTTCGTTGTTATAGATGTTGCAGTTTGTGAGGGTGACATAGTTGTTAAGGTATACGCCTGCACCGCTACCGGCGTTGCCGTTTTGTATGGTGAAGCCATCCCAGATGGCTGTCGAGGCTGCGGTGAGGGGCTCGTCGAGCAACAGTACGCGTCTTTGGCCTTGACCATCAAGGAAGGTGGTGTTTTTGCCGAAGTCACGCAAGGAGAGGTCGTAGTCAGGACCTTCGTTGCCTTCAAATCCGCCATACACACGGTTGTAGGATGAGATATTGAAAGCGCCTTCGGCGTCAGAGGTGTCGCCGTAGTAGGTGCCGGCCTTAACCCACACTTTGGTGTTGCCGCCGCTTGAGAGGGCAGAGGCAAACTGGAGCTTGTCGGTGGCGTTGGCCCATGAGGAGCCGTCGCCCGTGCCGTCTTCGCTGACGTAGATGATGCCGTTGGCGTCGGCCTGGATGCTGACAGGGAAGATGTTGGTCACCACCGCTTGTCCTTGGTTGAAGCCGTTGACGTCGTAGGTGGAATAGAAGGCGTCGCCGCTGCCACTCCAGCCGAAGTTGAAGTGCATGAAGTCGTTCTCGTCGTAGCCGTCGCACACGAAGGCATGGCCGCTATCACCATTGGCGCCCGAGTAATAGATGGGGTGCGACAGGTCGAGTTCGGCTTTCAGCATGGCGATCCACGCCTCTTCCTGATAGCCACTCTTCTGACGGTATTTTGCGCCGCAGTAACCGAAGTAGGAGCGCATGGCGGTCTCCACGTCCTGGGATTGTGCACCGCTACCCGATCCCGAGTAGTTCATATTGACACTCACGCCGCAATGGTAAAGCAGCGTGGCCACGGCGTCGTTGTGGCTGTATATCTCAACAGGCATCTGTTCCCAATGGTAGGTGGTGGCACCGAAGTTGGCGCTCTGTTCGCCATACTCGCTGTGTATGTAGCTGTGGGCACCGAAGCCCGTCTCTGGATAGTCCCAATATTTCATCACTTGGGCCATGGCGGTGGCCACGCAGCCTGCATAGCAGTGCCCGCAAGGGCCGCCCCACCACCAACCGCCAGTGGCTGGACAGTATTCGTTGTAGTAGCAGTCCTGGTTCCAGCGTGTGCTGACCAAAGGATCCACCGTTGTGACATTACGTGTCACGAAGATGCCCTGTGAGGCCTCGTCCCATTGGCGCTGCACCTTGGCTTCGGGTTGTATGCCGTTGGCGACGGCGAAGTCAATCATCTCGGTATAATGTGCAATCCAAGAGGCGAAGTTGTCGGGAGCCTCCTCCATGTCGGGGAAAGCGCCTTGGTCGGACCAGGCCAACACGGGTGGCAATACGGTGTTGCCTGCGATGATGACGAAGCCGTGGTCGCCAATGTTATAGATGTAGTTCCCATCGGTCGATACCAAACTCAAGTCGTGGCTTTTCAAAGCCGATTTCGTGTTGACGAAGGCTTGTGCCGTTTGGCGTGCCATTGCTTCGTCGACCTGTTTCGCAACTTGTGGAAACGCTTGGAAAACTGTTGTGAATACTAGTAATAAAGAGAGAAATAGTTTTTTCATATACCGGAATTTTGCCGCAAATGTAAGGATTTATCTTTTGAGTGCCACCCGAATGGATTCTAATGCCATTTCTTCCAAGGTGAAATAGGTGTCGGGGTTGGGATGGCAGCCGTCGTCGCTGAGTGACTTGGGAAGTCCGAGGTTCTCGTCGGCGAGAGCGGTGTGATAGTCGATGTAGACGATGCCATTAGCTTCGGCGAATGCTCTTAAACTCTTGTTGATGTCGACGATGGTCTGGCCAGGGGTGACGATCTCTTTTCTCCAAGGGAACTCCGAGCAGGGTGGGATGGAGCTGATGATGGGGATGATGCCGTTGGCTTGGGCGAGTTGGCACATGGCGATGATGTTGTCGACCACCTTGTCGGGCGACACCCAGTAGTCGTTGTGTGCCACATCGTTGGTGCCGGCCATGATGACCACGGCCTTGGGATGCAGGTTGATGACGTCGGCGGTGAAGCGCACCAGCATCTGCGACGAGGTCTGGCCGCTGATGCCCCTGCCGCAGAAGTTGTGGCTAGTGAAGAACTCGGGATGGTAGATGGCCCAGATTTCGGTGATGGAGTTGCCCATAAAGACCACCTCAGGGTAGTCGCCGCTCGCGATAATGCGCTCATTGTCGGCCTGATAGCGATTGAGGCCGAACCAGTCTTGGGAATAGCCGAAGAATGACATGGAGAGGAAGATGAGTAGAATGATGCTCTTTTTCATTGTTGTTGGTTTTGATGCAAAAATAAGAAGATGTTTGTTATAAAAACGAGAAATGTGAAAGAAAAACAAATGAACTCGTTTTGTGTGTTTTGTTGCTTTGGGTATGGAAAAAAATCGTATCTTTGTAAAATAAATCATATTTGAATTGTTTTCTCTATGGAAACCTCTCATAATCAAATAGTCTCTTTTATTTGGTCGATTGCCGACGATGTGCTGCGCGATGTGTTTTTGCGTGGCCAATATCGCGATGTGATTCTGCCTATGGTCGTTTTGCGCCGTTTGGACGCCTTGCTTGAGCCTACCAAGGAAGAAGTGGAACAGGAAATCAAGGAAAGTGGGCTGGACAACCTTGACGAAGGTGTGCTGAAAGACATCACAGGCTTGAGTTTCTTCAACACCAGCAAATGGACGCTGAACCGACTGAAATCACAGGCTTCGGACAACAACGACATCCTTTACGATAATTTCATCGAATACCTCAACGGCTTCAGCGAGAATGTGCGCGATGTACTGAAGAACTTCGAGTATTACAACAAGGCGCGCAAACTGGCCGACAACGACCGACTCTTGTCTATCATTGAGAAAATCACCGACCCGCGCATCAACTTGACGGACAAGGAGGTGAAAGACCCCGATGGCATCATGCTGCCCGCCATGACCAACATCGGCATGGGCACTGTGTTTGAGGAGTTGCTGCGTCGCTTCAACGAGGAGAACAACGAGGAAGCGGGCGAACACTTTACGCCCCGCGATGCCATCTCGCTGTTGGCGCATCTCGTTTTTGAGCCCGTGAAGGACAACCTACCCAAGATTATTTCGTTGTATGACCCGGCATGTGGCTCTGGTGGAATGTTGACGGAAAGCCGCGAATACCTTATGGATATTGGCGTCAGGAGTGCGGCCATCCAACTGTCGGGAACCGAAATCAACCCGGAGACCTATGCCATTTGCAAGTCCGACTTGATTATCAAGGGCGTCGACCCGGGTGGGATGCACTTGGGCAACACCATCACCGACAACGCCTTTTCCGACAAGTCATTTGGCTATATGATCACCAACCCGCCTTACGGCAAGTCGTGGAAGACCGACAAGGAGAAGATTTACCACGAGAAGACGCTGCTCGACCACCGTTTTGAACTGCCGTTGACCAATTTCGCTGGCGAAGAAGAGGTGCTCGACAGCACGCCACGCACTTCCGACGGACAACTGCTGTTCATGCTCGAAGAAGTCGACAAGATGAAGTCTTTGGAGTTTCAACCACAAGGCAGTCGTGTGGCTTCCATTCACAACGGGTCGTCGCTGTTTACGGGCGATGCAGGCAGCGGCGAGAGCAACATCCGTCGCTATCTGATTGAGAATGACCTGGTGGATGCCATCATCCAATTGCCAAACAACATCTTCTATAACACGGGCATCACTACCTATGTTTGGCTGCTCACCAACAAGAAAGCCGAAAACCGCAAAGGCAAGGTGCAACTGATTGACGCTTCGCAGGCCTTTGAAAAATTGAGGAAAAACCAAGGCTCGCGCAACTGCACCATCACGCCCGAACATCGTTCGACCATCTTGAAGACCTACATGGACTTCGTGGAAAAGGAAGCCGATGGCGACAAGGTGGCCTCCAAGATTTTCGATGGCGACGACTTCCGCTTCTACAATGTCACCATCGAGCGGCCTTTGCGTTTGAAGAGTCAGTTCAATGCCCTGAAAATCGATGAGATGCTATACGATAACGGCGAACTCGAACTCTCGAAATGGCTGTACCAGACCTACGGAGAGCGCGTGTTTGAAGGTTTGGACGCTGAAATCCCGGACATCAAGGAGTATTTGAACGACAACGAGATAAAGTTGACCGACAAGAAGTTGGCGAAACTCATCAGCGTCAAGGAATGGCAGGGCCGCCGCGAGTTGATGGATGCGGCCAAGCAACTGATGCATGCCATCGGCACTGAAGTCTTCATGGACTACAACCTGTTTGTCGCCAAGATTGAGGCTGCGGTCAAGACATTGAAGATGGACGTGAAAGGCAACAAGTTGAATGCCATCGCCCGCGCCATGTCGGTGACCGACCCCGAGGCCGCTCCCGTCATCAAGAAACAACACAAAGTGGGCAGCAAGGAGGTGGAGAAACTGCTGACCACCTTCGGTGTGGATGAGAAGCGTTTGGCGGACTATGGCTATTATCCCGGCGAGAAGGGTAGCTATGTGTGCCAATATGTTGAATACGAAAGTGACAGCGACCTGCGCGACACGGAGAAAATTCCCGTGAAGGAAGACATCTACGCATATTTCCAGCGCGAGGTGCGTCCCTATGTGGCCGATGCGTGGATCAATCTGCCACCGACCAAGATAGGCTGCGAAATCTCGTTCAACAAGTATTTCTACAAGCCCGTGCCGCTGCGCACCCTTGAAGAGAACGAGCGCGACATCCTCGAACTCGACCGCCAGAGCCAAGGCTTCATCCAGTCACTGTTTAATCTCATGTAAGCCTTATGCAACGATACGATACATACAAGGACAGCGGCGTGAAATGGCTCGGGGAGATTCCAAGCCATTGGGAAATGTTGGCCTTGAAACATATTTTAAAGTCAAAGAAAGTGCTAGTTGGCAAGCATTCATCTCAATATGAATTACTTTCGCTAACGCTGAAAGGTGTCGTTAAAAGAGATATGGATAATCCTGAAGGGAAATTTCCTGCATCATTCGATACCTATCAAGCCGTTGAGCCTAATGATTTTATTTTCTGTAATTTTGATAATGAAGAAACACCAAGAGCAGTTGGGCTTTCACCTTATAAAGGAATGATAACTGGTGCTTATGATGTTTTGTCTCGAAATAATCCAAAACTAACAGATGGTTTCCTCATATACTATTTTCTATATATCGATGACGCAAAGCGATTTAAGCCTCTATATAAAGGTTTAAGAAAAACCGTTCCTTTCGACTCTTTTATGTCATACAAAATACCTGTGCCATCTATAAAAGAGCAAAACGCAATAGTTTCCTACCTCGACACTGCCACCGAGAAGATTGACGCCGCCATAGCGCAGCAGCAGAAGATGATCGACCTCTTGAACGAGCGCAAGCAAATCATCATCAACCGCGCCGTAACCAAAGGTCTCAACCCCAACGCGAAAATGAAGGACAGCGGCGTGGAATGGATTGGAGAGATTCCTGATGGTTGGTTCTTCTTACCTGGTAAGTCCTTATATCACGAAAACAAAGTGAAAAATAAAAACAATGAAGAAACAAATGTTTTATCGTTGAGTTATGGTAAAATTATCAGGAAGAAAGAACTAGTAGAAGGTCTTCAACCAGAAAACTATAATAGTTATCAGATTGTTGAGCCAAATTATATAATAATTAGATGTACAGATTTGCAAAACGATCATACAAGCTTAAGAATTGGCCTAGTAAAAGAGCGTGGAATAATAACAGGGGCTTACTTAGGGTTGATTCCGCATGGTAACATTATTCCTTCTTATCTACATCTTTTTTTACATGTTTTTGATATAACTAAAGAAATATATAGATATGGCTCAGGTACAAGACAAAGTCTTAATTGGGTGGATTTCAAAAATTTACCAATCTTAATCCCGTCCCCTGAAGAACAAGAATCCATCTGCAAATATGTAAATGATATAGAGGCAAAAATTAACAAGCAAGTTTTTATTGCTTCTAATCAAATCTCGCTTCTTCAGGAGCGGAAGCAGATTATCATCAATGAAGTGGTGACGGGAAAGGTGAAAGTAACTAATTAAAATACATTTAATTATATGAGAACTATTTACACTCCATCAACAATCACCAAAGAGTTGGAAGATAAACTTTGGAATGATGCGCTTATCGTTTTTGACACATGTGCATTGTTGGATTTCTATTTTCTTACTGAAGAGTATCAACAAATAATGAGCGATATTCTAATTGCGATGAAAGATAGGATTTGGATTCCAGCGCATGTAAAATATGAATTTGAAAAAAACCATAAAAAAGGAGCTTCTAATCCGATAAACGAAAAATACTCAGAAACTAAAATCCAAAAGAACAAATTCGTTGAAGAGCTTAAGGCATTAATAGAATTATGGGACAAACAATATTATCATCCTTTTATTACTAAGCAATCTTTGCAAACTATCAAAGACAGTCTTGCTGATGTGGAACCTAAAATTGCACAAATTAAGACCATAATTTCAATGCAATATCAGGATCGCAAAAAAGAAATTCAAGACCTGAAGGAGAAAGATATTGTTGGTAATACTATTAATCAATTTAATTCTGGTGAGCCTTTATCTTTTTCAGAAATAAAAAAAATAGCAGAAGAGGGCCGTGTTAGGTATGCTAATCATATTCCTCCTGGATACAAAGATTCTGGGACAAAGTCAGGCATTAGGCAATTTGGGGACTTAATCATTTGGAAAGAAATAATTCGCAAGGCCAAAGAAGAAAAAAAGGATATTATCTTTATTTCGAATGATCAAAAGGTTGATTGGATTATTACAGATGAGACTAACAATGATAAACTTGCAGAAAAACCTAATCCTAATGAATTAGGGAATCCACGTAGAGAGTTGCTTGCTGAATTTGAGGAAGAGACTGGTAGAAATATGTGGATTTATTCTACTTCGTCATTTATAACTAAACTAGAAAATATTTATAAACCGCCAACACCCCAATTAGAACTACAAGGCAAATTAGGTGTTGTGCGTGATGTAATAGAACAACTTGTTAAAGAGCGTAATATCAAACGGAATGCAAGTGAATCCTCTCTTTTGATTCGTTGCGATAACTGTGGCGAACTCTTTGAAATAGACGTTAACGATTTTCAATTTGAATGGCAAGTTGAGAGTAGCGATGAGAGAGCTATGGGACCTGAATGTGAATACGTTTCCTATGAAAATTTCAAATGTCCCTCATGTGGACAAGATAATGATATTGAATTACATATTTGGGAGTATCCGATGGGAGCATTTAACGATCAAGATATCGATGTTTCAAATGGTTCGATTGAAAAGTCTGTAAACTTATCGCGTTTCGCGCCTTTCGACGATTATGATGTGTGTATTAGGTGTGGCGAAAGGGCTGTATTAAACGACATTGGCCTTTGTGAAAACTGCCAAAATGAATATGACAGATTTATTAATTCAGATGATTAGATAAAGATTTATTCAGGAGCGGAAACGGATAATTATTAATGAAGTGATAATGAGAAAGGTGAGAGTGGTATGAGTAGTGAGCCTAAAATATTTCATGGTGAGTGGTGGGTGCCTGCAAATGCTGATCCATATAATAGATTTTTCATGATAACTCCCGTTGGACATGAGAAGCATTATACTGGCACCTTGACTTATTATGAGGATCATGATTCTACTTTGGAACTCTATCATATTCCAAGTGATTTTCATGCAAATCTCGATGGTTATAATTATGTAATGTGGGGAGTGACGGCCAATGGATTGGTTTTTTCATTGTTTAATTTGTCGATAGAGGAAGAGTTTTCAGGTGATTTTTCGAGAACCAAGTTTACGGTTGGATTGATCTTTGCGGGAGAGCATCTAATATCAATGAGAAAACCTCATTATAATAGATGCATTGTGCAATTTCCGTATTTGAGAAATTGGGCATTTCACGACAATCTGGTTAATACCCGAAAAGAAGGTATGCAAAATCAAACCATTATAGACATTCGTAATATGGTTACTTTAGCAGAAGCTAATGTTGCCGATGGTATTAAGTGGGTTCTACACGACAAAATTAGTTGTAATCGATCTGTTTATGATTTAAGCATCAATCAACTAACTGAGTTCGTTATAGAAACAAGCAATGCTGTTTCCGTTGATGCATTTTTGAAACACATTGGTGAGTTCTCCCAGTTTCTTTCCATCGCTTTATATTGCGAACAAAGCCCCATAGAGATTAAACTATATGGAACGGAACAAAATCGCAACGTTCAGCTTCTTTATAAGATTGATAGGTCTATTGACCCCAAAGCCAATAAGTTGATAGATTTTGACGCTTTGAAAGAAAAAGTGTCGACCATGCTTCTTGTTTGGCATCAAAACTATGATAAGATAGCGCCCATAAGTAGCTATTTGGTGGATTCCTTACAGAAAAAGAAGACATTCGGCGTGCCAGATTTCCTGATTATCGCACAAGCACTTGATGGATATCACAAACGTTTTGTAAACAAAAGCAAAGGGAAAGACAAAAGGAAATATGACGAGCAAATAGAAGTGCTTTTGAACCAGTTCGATGATGTAGAAGTGATTCAAAGATGCCATATTGATCCAAAGGTCCTGAGAGACACTCGGCACAAGTATTCACATCTTTTTCCAGATGATGAAAAGTCATTGGCAGTTGATGGTGACGAACTATATTGGCTTACAGAAAAGTGCAAGATATTGTTGACATGCTGCATCCTTAATATGATGGGCTTGTCTAACGCTGAAATCAATTTGTGTTGTGAGAATTCACCAATTGCCAAAATGATTAAGTCTAATCCATTTGAGTTTGAATAATAGTTAAATAGGCAATATGAGTGTCTGCAAATAAAAAAATACTATTTTTGCAGATTCAAGTAATAAAACTGAATAGTCATGAAATTGAAAATCTCAAATCTAGGTCCCATTGATTCGATGGTAATTGATATGTCAAAGCCTTTCATACTTTTTGCAGGTGATAATAGTACGGGAAAAACATATGCAACAACATTTCTTTACACTTTGATATTGCAATTACGGTCATTATTTGCTTTCTCCGATTCTCATTTTGAGGCAAATGTATTGCCCATCAAAACAAAGAAGAATAAGGTCATTAATGGAAGTCTAAAGCATGATGAATTGTATGACTTGTTAAGTTCATATCTCAAGAAGCATCAAAAGGCGATGCTATCCTATATGAATTTAAACATCAAGACAGATGCTTTTAAATGTGAAATTGTAACAACAAAAGAAGAGTGGAAAGACGAACTATGGAATAAGTCGATATCTGTTTTATACAATCATATTGTAAAAAAAGCAAATTCTTTTGATTACCAATTGCGATTGGTCGATGAGGATTCTTTGCCTTTCTTACAATCTTGGTTGATAACTTCAATGTTTTTCGATGGTATCATTGGGGCTAAAATGTTTACTGCTGAACGTAGTGGAATATATACTTTCAGCAAAGAATTGTCGGTAGGAAGGCTCAGAAATCCCGATGAGCGGTTGAGTGTCCGTTATTCAAGGCCCATCGCGGATGGATTGGCGGATGCGGCTGATGTGGTGAATCAAAGGAAGAACGAGTCTGCATATCATGAATTCGCTGATGAAATAGAGCAGATGATTTTGCATGGCAATCTCACTGTTTCAGAAGAAGGAGAGGTCTTGTATCATGTTTCCGATGACACGGAACTTGGCTTCAATGAATCATCCTCGGCCATCAAAACATTGGCTCCATTGGTGTTTTATCTTCGTCATTCAGCTGGCCAATACAACATTCTGTTTGTGGATGAGCCTGAACTGAACCTTCACCCGAAGAATCAGATTCTTTTGGCCAAGATTTTCGTCAAGATGATCAATGCAGGGCTGCGTTTGGTTATCAGTACCCATAGCGATTATATCATTCGTGAAATCAACAATATGATTATGGCGGATGGATTGAACGAGGCGGGTGACAAAATCATTACAAATATGGGCTATGATGAAAGTCTTTGCTTGGCACAAGATAAATTTGCCCCCTATTTGTTTGAAAAGAATAACAAAGGAAAAGTGAAGGTTACACCTCTTGAGGTGGATAGGTATGGCTTCAATATGCCTTCCATTGATGATGCCATCAACAAGCAAAATGAGGTAACGAACACTTTCTATGAAGTTTTGAGATACGACCACCCTAATGAATGAGTTATGGAATATATTGACTATTTCGAATGGATTCTTAACTCAGACTTCCTGCAAAAAGGGGACGATGCTTTGACTATGATAGAGCCGGCTGATTTGGAACATGAAGAACAGCGTGTAACTATCAAATACAATTCAAGTTCGATATTAAACATGAAACTTTATTGTTTCAACACCCCCAGAACAAATGTTGAGAAATTGCTCCCGTTTTTTAATCAAAATAGAGATGAGCCCAAAGCACCTAAAGACCTGAATCGTTTTTGTGATTACATCCTATTGGTTCAACATGTAAAAGGGTTATTCGTTTTTTTCTTGGAAATGAAACGTGGTGACACTAATGGGGCGGATAAACAAATTGAAGCATCTTCCGTATTTTTTGATTTTGTTCGTCGGTCAGCGGAACGTATAAAAGAGGAAAATGATTTTCATGATTTTGATGCTAATCAGATTCAATATCGAAAAATTATCATCAAAGAAGAGCATAGCAATAAGAGAATAACCAAAGACAATGATGTGGAAAACTTTAATATGGATGCTGTGAATACGCATAAATGCCATTCGGAGTTTCGCCCCATTGCATATTGTAGGTGATTTTGATGTAATTATGGTATTATCTAAAACCAACGAACAAGCCTTTGAGGCCCTCATAGAGAAAGCCTTAGTGGGCAGCACCCATGAGGAGCGCATGGCTGCTGGGCAGACCGGTGTGGAAGCCCAATCGCCAGCGGAGAACCAGTATTATTGGGGTCAGTCCAAGGACTTCGACAAGAAACTGGCACTAGACCTGCGCCGGCTGTGGGCTTTTATTGAAGCCACCCAACAAGACGTGCTTGATGAATACAAGGGCAAGGAACTAAAAACTGCGCTACCCAAGCAGATTGCCAGAGACATTGAGACCTTCGGCATCATCAAGGTGCTGCGCGAAGGCGTGGATGTGGACAACATCCATGTCTCGTTGTTCTACCCCAAACCCTTTGCGGCCGACAGCGAGACCTCGAAGCTGAAATATGCCCAAAACCAGTTCTCCCTCACACGCCAACAGACCTTCTCTGTGGCCTATCCGGGCTTGGAAATCGATATGGTACTGTTCGTCAACGGTTTGCCTATCTTCACCTTCGAGCTGAAGAACCCTTGGACACACCAAACCGCCAAATACGACGGGCAAAAGCAATACAAGTCCACGGAACGCAACCCCAAAGAGACCTTGCTCAACTTCGGCCGTTGCCTCGCCCATTTCACCATGGACAAGGACGAGGTGTTTTTCACCACACGTCTCAACCTCGACAAGACCTATTTCATGCCTTTCAACAAGGGTCTGCCCAACGGCCAGGGCGCAGGCAATCCCATGAACGCCGAAGGTAGCTACAAGACCTCGTATATGTGGGAACAAATCCTGCAAAAGGACACCGTGGCCGACATCATCATGAACTACGTCTGCTTCGACTACGACGAGGCCAAGACCCAGAAGAAGGTGCCGCACATCATGAAGAACGCCAAGAAGCTGATCTTTCCGCGCTACCATCAACTGGATGTGGTAAGCAAGTTGGTCAACGATGTGGCGGAAATGGGAGTGGGGAAGACCTACCTCATCGAGCATTCTGCCGGTTCGGGCAAGTCCAACTCGCTCACTTGGCTGGCCTACAAACTCATCAAGACCTGCCCTAATACAATGGATGCGGTGAGAGCCAAAGCCGTGGATGCGCCATTGTTCAATTCCGTCATCGTGGTCACCGACCGCCGTCTGCTCGACAAGCAGATCTCCGACAACATCAAGATGTTCGGGCAAAGCGCCAAAATCGTGGCCCATGCCGACACCTCGAAGGATTTGAAGGAAGCCATTGAGAACAACAAACGTATCATCATCACCACGATACAGAAGTTTCCCTTTATCTGCGACGCTATCAGCGACGTGAGCGACCATAACTTTGCCGTCATCATCGACGAGGCGCATAGCTCGCAGAGCGGCATCGCCGCCGACAAGCTCAACGCCACGGTGCAAAAAGATGCCGACACCGACGGCAGCGACACCGACGCCTTGCTGGAGAAACTGATGAAAGACCGCAAGATGAGCACCAACTGCTCCTATTTCGCCTTCACGGCCACGCCGAAGAGGGAGACATTGGAGCGTTTTGGCAGCGAGGATGCCGAAGGCAAGTTCCATCCTTACCATCTCTACAGCATGAAACAAGCCATCGAGGAAGGCTTCATCCTCGACGTGCTGACCAACTACACCACCTATCGTAGCTATTACGAACTCACCAAGAGCATCGAAGACAATCCGGAATACAACAACGAGCGGGCGCAGAAGAAGTTGCGTGGGGCCGTGGAACGCGACCCGAAGACCATAGCGGCCAAGGCCGACGTGATGCTGACCCATTTCGATGCCAAGGTGTTCCGCAGCCACAAGCTGAAAGGCAAGGCCAAGGCCATGGTGGTGACCAAGGACATTGAATGCGCCATCAAGTATTATCAGGCGCTGAATCGGATTGTGGCGGACAAAGAGCTGCCCTACAAGATTCTGATTGCCTTTAGTGGAGAGAAACGCCTTCAGCATCAAGAGGCCTCGATCTATCCCATCACGGATAACCTGTATGGCTCAATCGCCGCCGAAGATAGCGGGACAGTTTGGTCTGACTATACCGAAGCGGGCATGAACGGCTTCCCCGATAGTCAGACGGCCGAGAAATTCGACACCGACGACTACCGCATTTTGGTGGTGGCCAACAAATACCTGACCGGCTTCGACCAACCGAAGCTCTGCGCCATGTATGTTGACAAGCCTTTGGCTGGCGTGTTGGCCGTGCAAGCCCTTTCGCGCCTCAACCGTTCCGCCCCCGACTTGGGCAAGTTGAGTGAAGACCTGTTTATCCTTGACTTCTACAACACCCAGGACGACATCAAGGAAGCCTTTGATCCTTTCTACACCTCTACGACCTTGTCGGAAGCCACGGATGTCAATATCCTGCATGAGTTGAAGAACACTTTGCTCTCATTTGGCGTTTTCGACATGGACGAGGTTGATGCCTTCATTGGTTTATACATCCATGGCGCCAATGCCGACCAATGGGCACCCATCATTGATGCCGCCGCCGACCGTTTCAATTTTGAGATCGATTGGCCCGAAAACGGCAAGGCTGATTTCAAGATGAAGTGCAAGCAGTTTGTGAAAATCTATTCGCGTGTGGCTGCTATCATGCCTTTCGAGATGAAAGATTGGGAAAAACTGTTCTGGTTCTTGCGTTATCTCATTCCGGGCCTACACATCGCCGGCCCTGACATCGACAGCTTGAAAGACTTGTTGGATTCGGTGGATCTGAACACCTACGGACTGCGCCGCACTGCTTTGAACGAGGCTATCACCTTGGATGCCGACGAGACCACCATCGACCCGCTGAAGCCAACGATGGTCAACGCAGGCTCGGAGGAGGAGGAAAAAGACCCATTGGACGTGATCCTTCAAGAGTTCAACAACCGTTGGTTCAATGGCTGGGAGGCCACCCCCGACGACCAGAAAATGAAATTGGTCAGCGTCGCACAAGCGGTAGCCGCCGATGAGGATTACCAGACCTTGGTGGTGGGCAATCCCGACCAGCAGGCTGTGGATGCGCTCATGGTAACCATCATTGATAGGATCATGAGGAAGAAACGCAAAGGCGATAATTCGTTGTACAAGGAATACCAACAAAACGAGGGCTTTAAAGCTGATTTTCGAAGCGTTATCACTCGAATGCTGAGTGATTTGGATTATTTGCAGGCATAATTGGTCTTCTTTTATGGTGATTAAGCGAGGTTTTTATCCAAGAAATAGCAAGGATTTTCCGCTTTTGAAAAATTATTTCCTCTAAGTACTCTGAAAGTGTGTTTTGTATGAGAAAATTTTGTACTTTTGCAGCCGCTTTCAAAAAGACCTATTCTTATGATTAACATAACCTTCCCTGACAATAGTGTCAGACAATATGAAGCCGGTGTCACGCCGTTGGATATCGCCAAGAGCCTGAGCGAGGGTTTGGCGCGTAACGTGCTGTCCGCCAAGGTGAACGGTAAGATGTGGGATGCCATGCGCCCCGTCAACGAAGACGCCACCATCCAACTCTTCACTTGGGACGACCCCGAAGGTAAGGCTACCTTCTGGCACTCGTCGGCCCACCTCATGGCTGAAGCCATCGAGGCTCTCTACAAGGGCGTGAAGTTTGGCATCGGCCCCGCAGTGGACGCTGGTTTCTACTATGACATCGACACGGGTGACCTCACCCTGACCGAGGCCGACCTCGTAGCCATCGAGAAGAAGATGCTCGAACTGGCCCGTGAGAAGCAGACCTTTGAGCGCGTCGACGTGAGCAAGGCCGAAGCCATGAAATACTTCACCGAGAAAGGCGATGAGTATAAGGAAGAACTGATCAGCGAGCTGGAAGACGGCACCATTACCTATTATAAATGTGGTAATTTCACCGACCTCTGCCGCGGTCCCCATATCCCGAACACGGGCTTCATCAAGGCTGTGAAGCTGACCTCGCTGGCTGGCGCTTACTGGCGTGGCGACGAGAAACGCAAGCAGCTGACCCGCGTCTATGGCATCACCTTCCCGAAGCAGAAGGAACTCGAAGAGTACCTCGTGCTGCTCGAAGAAGCCAAGAAGCGCGACCACCGCAAGCTGGGTCGTGAGCTCGAGCTCTTTATGTTCAGCGACACCGTGGGTAAGGGTCTTCCGATCTGGCTGCCCAAAGGCACCGAGCTGCGCCTCCGCCTGCAGGAGTACCTGACCAAGATTCAGAAGGAGTATGGTTATGAACAAGTCATCACGCCCCATATCGGTGGCAAGCAACTCTACGTGACTTCTGGTCACTGGGATCACTACGGCGAAGACAGCTTCCGCCCGATCACCACGCCCGAAGAAGGCGAGGAGTACCTGCTGAAGCCGATGAACTGCCCTCACCACTGCATGATCTTCAAGTGGAAGCCGCGTTCCTATAAGGACCTGCCGTTCCGCTGCGCTGAGTTCGGCACGGTGTACCGCTATGAGCAGAGCGGCGAGTTGCACGGCTTGACCCGTGTGCGTTCGTTCACCCAAGACGATGCCCACATCTTCTGCCGTCCCGACCAGGTGAAGGAAGAGTTCATCCGCGTGATGGAAATCATCGAAATCATCTTCAAGGCTCTTGACTTCAAGAACTTTGAAGCACAGATATCGCTCCGCGACCCCAACGACCACGAGAAGTATGTGGGTACGGACGAGAACTGGGCCAAGGCTGAAGCCGCCATCCAGGAGGCCTGCGCCGAGAAGGGTCTGCCCGCCCATGTGGAATACGGCGAAGCCGCTTTCTACGGTCCTAAGCTCGACTTCATGGTGAAGGACGCCCTCGGCCGTAAGTGGCAGCTGGGTACCATCCAGGTGGACTACAACCTGCCTGAGCGTTTCGACCTGACCTACATCGGCGCCGACAATGAGAAACACCGTCCCGTGATGGTGCACCGCGCTCCCTTCGGCTCCATGGAACGTTTCGTGGCCGTGTTGCTCGAGCACTGCGCCGGTGAGTTCCCGCTGTGGCTGGCTCCCGACCAGGTGGTGATCCTGCCTGTGAGCGAAAAATATCTCGATTTTGCGAAAAATTTGCAATCGTATCTGAAAAAATCCGATATTCGCGCCCTCATTGACGAGCGTAACGAGAAGATCGGCCGTAAGATTCGCGACGCCGAAATGAAGAAATATCCTTACATGCTCATCGTGGGCGAGAAGGAAGAAGCGGAGAATGCGGTGTCGGTGCGTAAGCACGGTCAAGTCGACCTCGGCACGATGCCGACTGCAGAATTCGCCGAGATGATCAGAAAGCAAGTCGAAGAAGAACAGAACAAGAGATAACTAATTAACTGAATATAAACTTAATATAGGAGACTAAAACTATAGCACAGATCCCACAAAAAGGAAGACCTGGTCAGAGACCTAACAAGGACAAGGACGGATTCAACCATCGCATCAATGAAGAAATCAAAGCCCCGATGGTGCGTCTGGTGGGTGAGGGCATTGAAGCCAACATCTATCCCTTGCGCGAGGCCTTGAGAATCGTTGAAGAATTGGGTGTCGACCTCGTTGAGATCCAGCCCGATGCCAACCCGCCGGTCTGCAAGGCAATGGACTACAAGAAATTCGTCTTTGACCAGAAGAAGCGCCTCAAGGAACAGAAAGCCAAAGCCACCAAGGTCGTCATCAAGGAAGTCCGACTGGGCCCCCAAACCGATGACCACGACTTCGAGTTCAAGCTGAACCACGCCAAGCGTTTCCTCCAGGAAGGTTCCAAGGTCAAGGTCGAGGTCTTTTTCAAAGGCCGCTCCATCGTCTACAAGGAACAAGGTGAGATCATGCTGCTGAAGTTTGCGCAAGAGCTGGAAGAGTTTGGTAAGGTAGAGATGATGCCGAAGTTGGAAGGCAAGCGCATGCAGATGATGATAGCTCCTAAATCAGTGAAGAAATAACTCATTTTTAATACTTTAAATTAATCGTAAAATGCCAAAAATGAAGACTAAGTCCGCTGCCAAGAAGCGTTTCCAAGTAACGGGTAGCGGCAAGCTGAAGAGAAAGCATGCTTATCATGGCCACATTCTGACCAAGAAGAGCCAGAAGAGAAAACGCAACCTCGACCACACTGCAATCGTTGAGAGAGCAGACGAGAAAGTCGTGAAACAATTGCTTCTCATGTAATTAACAAAATGTGTAATTTGTCTCAGCAGAAAAGTTCTCGAAAGGAGCGAGGCGCTGGACGAAAAATGATTAAAAAATGACAAGATCAGTCAATGCAGTGGCTTCAAGAGCCAGAAGAAAGAAAATCCTGAAGAAGACCAAAGGTCAGTTCAGCACGAGAAAGAACGTGTGGACTGTGGCGAAGAACTCTTACGAGAAGGGTCAGACCTACGCTTATCGCGACAGAAGAAACAAGAAGCGCGATTTCCGCAGCCTGTGGATCGTCCGTATCAACGCCGCCGTGCGCGAGTACGATATGAACTACAGCCAATTCATCAACAAGCTGACGCAAGCCGGTATCGAGATCAACCGCAAGGTCCTTGCCGACCTCGCCCTCAACAATCCCGAGGCTTTCAAGGCTATCGTCGACCAGGTGAAGTAAATCGCGTTATTGTTACGATAACAACGGAGTCCCAGCCCTTGCGGTTGGGACTTTTTTTTGTATCTTTGCCATCACTATGAATTTCAAACTCGTTTCAGAATTTCAGCCCACCGGCGACCAGCCTGAGGCCATCAAGCAGTTGGTCGACGGCTTGAACCGTGGCGACCATGCTCAGACGCTACTCGGCGTGACAGGCTCGGGCAAGACCTTCACCATCGCCAATGTGCTGGCGCAGGTAAACCGGCCCGCCTTGGTGCTGAGCCATAACAAGACCCTCGCGGCACAACTCTATGGTGAGTTCAAGCAGTTCTTCCCCGAGAATGCGGTGAATTATTTCGTCTCCTATTACGACTACTACCAGCCTGAGGCTTTCATTCCCGCCACCAACACCTATATAGAAAAGGACCTCGCCATCAATATGGACATCGACAAGATGCGCTTGGCGACGACGTCGGCCTTGCTCTCAGGGCGGCGCGACATCATCGTGGTGTCCTCCGTGTCATGCCTTTACGGTATCGGCAACCCCGACGACTTCGGGAAGAACATCATCTATCTGGAGCGTGGCATGAAGATCGGTCGCGATGATGTGGCCAAGGCCTTGGTGGGCGCATTGTATGTGCGTAACGAGATTGAATTCACCCAAGGCAAGTTCCGCGTGAAAGGGGAGACGATGGATGTGTTTCCCGCCTACGCCGACTATGCCTACCGCATCGTGTTCTGGGACGACGAGATCGACAGTCTGGAGATGCTCAACCCCGTGACAGGGCGCAAGATGGAGGACCTCTCCGAGCTGACCATCTTCCCCGCCAACATCTTCGTGACCTCACAGGACAAGCTCAACTCCGCTGTGATGGAGATACAGGACGACATGTTCAAGCAGGCCGAGTATTTCCGCGAGATAGGGAAGAACCTTGAAGCAAAGCGTTTGGAAGACCGCGTGAACTACGACCTTGAGATGATGAAGGAACTGGGTTATTGCTCTGGCATCGAGAACTACTCGCGCTATTTTGACGGACGCAGCCCGGGCACGCGACCCTTCTGTCTGCTCGACTATTTTCCCGACGACTTCATCACCATCATCGACGAGAGCCATGTCACCATTCCGCAGATCCGCGGCATGCACGGCGGCGACCGCTCGCGCAAGCAGACCTTGGTGGAGTATGGCTTCCGCCTGCCGTCGGCTTTGGACAACCGGCCCTTGCAGTTCGATGAGTTTGAGGCGCTCACGGGGCAGACCATCTATGTCAGCGCCACGCCTGCCGAGTTTGAATTACAACAGAGCGAAGGCGTCTTTGTGGAACAGCTGATCCGTCCAACGGGCCTGCTCGACCCAGTGATCGAGGTGAGACCTAGCTTGAACCAAGTCGATGACCTCATCGACGAGATCCATAAGGTGGTGGAGAAGAACCAACGTGTGCTTGTCACCACCCTGACGAAACGCATGGCGGAGGAGCTGAACACCTATTTAAATAATTTGAAGATCAAGACGCGCTATATCCACTCCGATGTGGACACCATGGAGCGTGTGGAGATCCTGCAAGGCTTGCGCATGGGCGACTTCGACGTGTTGGTCGGTGTGAACCTGTTGCGTGAAGGCTTGGATCTGCCCGAGGTGAGCCTCGTTGCCATCCTCGATGCCGACAAGGAGGGTTTCCTCCGTTCGGAGCGTTCCTTGGTGCAGACTGCAGGTCGTGCCGCCCGTAATGCGGAGAGCAAGGTCATTATGTATGCCGATACGATTACGGACTCGATGCGTAAAACCATTGACGAGACGGCGCGACGTCGCGCCAAGCAGATGGCTTACAACGAAGCCCATGGCATCGTGCCGAAGACCATCGTCAAGGCTATCGACAATTCGTTGGGCACCTTGAAAGGGCAGCCTGCACCGGTGTCTTATTCGCAGTTGGGTGATGCCACGATGGCTGCCGAAGACCAAGCCGTTTATATGTCGAAGGAGCAGCTTCAGAAAGCCATACAACAGGCTAAGAAGAACATGGAGAAAGCCGTCAAGGAGATGGACTTTATGTCGGCGGCTAAGTTTAGGGATGAGATGCTGGCGTTGCAGGAGCAACTTGAGCGATTGAATTGATGCTATGAGTGTCCAGACCCGAGCCATATTGAAGCAATATTGGGGCTATCCCAGTTTCCGCCCTTTGCAGGAGGATATCGTCGACTCGGTAATGGCCGGAAAGGATACACTCGCATTGTTGCCTACGGGTGGCGGCAAGAGTATCTGCTTTCAGGTGCCTGCCATGGCTATGGACGGTCTCTGCCTCGTCATCACGCCCCTCATCGCGCTGATGAAGGACCAAGTGGCGCATCTTGTGGAGAAAGGCATCCCCGCGGCGGCCATCTATTCCGGCATGCACCCCGATGAGCTGGAACTGGCTTATAACCAAGCGGCATACGGCCGTTTGAAGTTACTCTATGTCTCGCCTGAACGTCTGCAGACCAACCAGTTTATCGAGGCCTTGCGCCGAATGAAAGTCTGCTTGTTAGCCGTCGACGAGTCGCACTGTATCTCGCAGTGGGGTTACGACTTCCGTCCGCCTTATCTGAAGATTGCCGTCATCCGACCCTATATGCCCAAGACCCCCGTCTTGGCATTGACCGCCACGGCTACTGCCAAGGTGGTCGACGACATACAAGTGCGTCTCGGCTTCAAGGAGAAGAATGTCTTCCAAAGCAGCTTCGAGCGCAAGAATGTGACCTACAATGTGTATCGTGAGGCTGACAAATATGGCGTGCTGCGCCGTAAGCTGGAGGCCATGACCGAAGGCAGCGCCATCGTGTATGTGCGCAACCGCAAACGCACGCAGGTCATCGCCGACTGGCTCAACTCGGTGGGCATCAGCGCCACCTTCTATCATGCCGGATTGGATGCCAAGACCCGTGACCAACGCCAAGACCTCTGGATGAAAGGCAAGGTGAGGGTCATCGCGGCCACCAATGCCTTCGGCATGGGCATCGACAAGCCTGACGTGCGTCTTGTCATCCACATGGACTTGCCCGATAGCATTGAGGCTTACTTCCAAGAGGCCGGTCGTGCAGGCCGTGACCTCAAGCCTTCGGAGGCTTTCTTGCTGGTCTCGCCTGCCGACATCAAGAAGTTACAGGAAAACCTGACGCAGTCGTTCCCCGAGCTTGACCGCATCAAATTGATCTATAACGCCTTGGGCAACTATTTCAACATTCCCGTTGGGGCAGGGGAGAATGTGTCGTATCCCTTCGTCATCGCTGACTTCACCAACCGTTATGGTTTCAATATCGTGGAGGTGTTCCATACCTTGAAGATCCTTGAAAAAGAAGGTTTTTTGGTGCTTTCTGACAGCTTCGACGAGCCGTCCAAGGTGATGGTGAAGGCGTCGCGTGATGACATCTATGGTTTCCAAGTCAACAATCCGAAATACAGTGAACTGATCAAGTGCATGCTCAGGAGTTTGCCTGGTGTGATGACGGATTTTGTGAGGATCAACGAGGAGACCTTGGCGAAGAAGACGGGGTTGACGGCAGACAAAGTCGTGGAACAATTGAAGAAATTGGAGGAATACAATTTCCTGTCGTACGCTCCTCGTAACGACAAGCCTCAGATACTCTTCCTCTCGGAGTTTGTCGACACTCGGCATTTCAACCTCTCCAAGGAGAACTATTATGATCGAAAGAAAGATGCGGAGTCGCGGGTGAAGGCCGTTATCGATTTCGTCAACAACGTCGAGGAGTGCCGCAGCGTGCAGCTCTTGCGCTATTTCAACGAAGAGACGGACAAAACCTGTGGGCGTTGTGACGTGTGTCAGAAACGTAAGAGTGGGGTGGCTGCCTATAAAGAGATCGATGAGAAGCTAAGGAATGTGCTTAGCGAGGATACGCTGCCTATCCAGGCAGTATTGCAACAATGCAATGAGTTTGAAGAGGACAAGGTGCTTGACGCCATCCGATATCTGGCTGACAACGGCGTGTTGCAACTGGATGAAGGCAACCGAGTGGGCTGGAAAGGGCATAAAAAAAGCCGTCATGACTGACGGCTTTTCTTTTGATTGTAACAATCTTATTTCTTCAAGATGTTAGCAGCGGGTTTGAATTTCACAACCTTCTTAGCGGCGATCTTGATAGCTTTACCCGTCTTGGGGTTACGGCCAGTTCTGGCGGGACGCTTGTTCACGCTCATGGTACCGAAACCAACGAGAGCGATTTTGCCGTCTTTTTTCAGTTCAGCTTTGGTGACATCCAAGATGGCATCGATAGCCTTTCTTGCATCGACCTTGGTCATGCCGGCTTTTGCAGCAACGGCATCAATTAATTCGACTTTATTCATAGTAAGTTTTAATTAGTGGTTAAACTTTTACACGACAAAAATAATGCATTTTTGAATAATGCAAGCATTTTTGGAAAAAAATGTGCGTTTTTTATCAAAAAAAGTGTGATTTTTTTGAAAAAGGGATTATTTCTCTCATTACAAAGAGGTTTTCCAACCGCCTTCGAGTCGTGTACCCCTCAAAAAATCGTCGATGGCCATGGCTTTTTTGCCTGCCTGTTGCACGTATTTTAGGCTGATGAAGCCGTCGGAGAGGGCGATTTTAAGATATTTCTTGTTGTCGGTGACCACGCTGCCCACGGGTAGTTCGGTTTTGCCAGGCTCTACTTCAGCCGTATAGACTTTCATTTCGATAAGTTCGCCATTGTCTGAGACAAGTTGTGTGTGGGCGGCGGGATAGGGCGAAAGGCCGCGGATGTGGTTGTAGACCGTTTGGCAGTCTTGGTGCCAGTCGATGTTGCAGAACTCCTTCGAGATCTTCGGGGCGGGTTTCAGCTCCTGTCCTTCTGAGAGCGTGTCCTGGGTTTGGGCGTCGACTTCTCCGGCTTCAATTTTTTTGATGGTCTCCACGACGACTTTGTTGCCGAGGAGCATCAGCTCATCGTGGAGCTCGCCCGCGGTCTCGTCGGGGCGGATAGCCACTTTCTCGCGCATGATGACGGCGCCCTTGTCGATTTCCTCGTTGAGGAAGAAAGTGGTGAGGCCTGTCTCGGTCTCGCCGTTGATGATGGCGAAGTTGATGGGGGCGGCGCCACGGTATTGGGGCAGGAGTGAGGCATGGAGGTTGAAGGTGCCCAGCTCGGGCATCTGCCAAACCACGGCAGGCAGCATCCTGAAGGCCACCACAATGAAGAGGTTGGCTTGATAGGAGGCCAGGGCGGCAAGAAACTCGGGGTCTCTCAGCTTCTCGGGCTGGAGCAGCGGCAGGCCGTGTTCCATGGCCGTCTTCTTGACGTCGGAGTATTGGATCTTGCGACCGCGGCCGGCGGGTTTGTCGGGCATGGTGACGACGACGGCCACTTCATAACCGGCGGCGAGGATGGCTTCCAGCTGCGAGGCGGCGAATTCCGGGGTGCCGAAATAGGCGATTCTTATCTTCTTGTCCATGGCTTGTCAAAAAAAATCCTGGCCCGACAGGGCCAGGATGTGATGAAAGGTTATTTTGTACTCTTATTTCATTTTCTCTTCAAGGTAAGCAATGTTCTTGTTGATCTCGAAAGCTTCATTGCTCAGCGGGAAGTCCTTCTTCAAGGTCTTGTAAGCATCCAGGGCTTTGGCGTTGTTGCCCATGATTTCATAGGTCATGCCAAGCTTCTGAAGATACATCGGCGTGGTGAACTCGTTGGGGCTCTTCTTGGTGGCCTTCTCGTAGTAAGAGACGGCATTCTGTTGGTCGCCGAGTTGCAGGTAGCAGTCGCCGATGAGACCCAGTGACATGGGAGCCAGCACCTTGTCGTCGTTGGTGTATTTCTTGAAATACTCGATGGCCTCGTTGTAGTTGCCTTGCTTCAGGTAGCACACACCGGCATAGTAGGCGGCCAGCTTGCCAGCCTTCGTCGAGCCGTAGTCCTTAACGATTTCCAGGAAGCCGGGCTTCTCGCCGTCGCCGTTCAAGGCGGTGGCGTAGTTTTCATTCTCCATGTAATATGAGGCGAAGTCGACAGCCTGGGTGGCCTTCTGCTCGAAGCTGATCTCCTGCGGGAAACTCAGGTTCTTGGCAGCTTCATTGCGGCTCTTCTTGTACTTCGAAATGCCATAGATGGCAAATGCGGCAACCAGCAATGCGATGAGGATGATCCATAAGGTCTTCTGGTTGTTTTCAATCCAAAGTTCGGTTTTACTTAAAGCTTCTTCGACGTTTTCCAGTCTTTCGTCTCCTTGTTTAGTGTTCTGTTTTGCCATAGCGATTCAAAATTTGCGTGCAAAGGTACGCTTTTTCGTCATACCCTCGTCCAATTTTTTGTAATT
Organism: uncultured Bacteroidia bacterium; assembly: GCA_902786745.1. Classification (GTDB taxonomy): domain Bacteria; phylum Bacteroidota; class Bacteroidia; order Bacteroidales; family F082; genus Limimorpha. The sequence continues at coordinate 97,215 of CADADR010000008.1, read as the reverse complement.
TTTTCTTTTTTCGTATTTTTGCACTCCTTTATAATAGAATAGAGCGCATGAAGAAATCCATTGTGTACGACGGAAGAGAGTTGCAGGATGCTGAGTCTCAGCGTGATGCTGCCCGTGATGCGGCCATGCTTGAGTTCCTGACGCCCTTCATTACCGACGAGCGCCGACAGCGTTTCGAGGAGGTGCTCGACTACCGCACCCGCCATATCACCGTTGTCTTGGAGGATATTTTCCAGCCCCATAATGCCAGCGCGGTGTTGCGCACCTGCGATCTTCGTGGCATACAGGACATCCATATCGTTGAGAACAACAACCATTACGATGTCAACCCTGACGTGGTGTTGGGCAGTACCAAGTGGCTGAACTTGAATTATTACGAGAGCAATGAATTCAACACGCCCGAAGCCTACGAACGTCTTCATGAGCAAGGCTATAAGATCGTGGCCACCTGTCCGCATCGCGACGATTTCACGCCCGAAACGCTTCCTTTGGACCAACCTATCGCTTTGGTCTTCGGCACGGAGAAATTGGGCCTCTCTGATTATGCTGTTGAACATGCCGACATGCACGTGCGCATCCCGATGTACGGCTTCACGGAGAGCTACAACATCAGCGTTTCGGCGGCCTTGTTGCTGTATGAACTTACCAACCGACTCCATGCCAGCACTGACATCGACTGGCACCTCACCGAGGAGGAGCGCAATGCCTTGCGGCTTGTGTGGACGCGCCGCTCGTTGAACCGCATCCGCCAATACGACAGGAAGTTTTTGGAGTTGCATCCTGAGTTTGTTTAATGAGATTCCCTTCGGGAATGGGTAGTGATATGAGATAATTAGCGGCGGCTATAAACGGTCACCAATTGGTAACGCCTACAGCCGCCGCTATTTTCTTATTTTGACTCCATTCCCTGAGCGAAGCGCAGGGGGATCTCTATTCCTTCACCACCTTGTCGGTAAATGTCTTTCCATCCTCCATCGTGACCTTCATCACGTATTGCCCTGGGGCGAGGCTTTGCAGCTCTATGTTATCCAAGCCTTGGCTTTGTTTGCTCACAAGTCGCCCTTGCAGGTCGAAGAGTTCGATGCAGGCGGGCTGTACGTCGGGCGAGTACTGCAGGTGGAGCCAGTCTTGCACGGGGTTGGGGTAGAAGGCGTAGGGGCGGATGTATTTATCCATTTCGGGAGTGCCATTAGTGCCGTTATCGTTGATGAAAAATTGGAAAAAGTTGTAGGGCACACCGTTTTTTTGTATTTTCCCACCTATCATAAACCCTTTTTCTGTAAGACCCATACTGCAATAATAGTGGTAATATCCAGTAGGTGCAGACCAAGACCCGAAACAATACCTTTGCCAAAGAATGTTTAAATCGGGATCAAGTTTCGCTATCCCAATCCAACCAACAGTGCTGTTGTCATTATTGTTGGTGCGGTAGGCAAAATAGATATTCCCGTCGTCGGCCTTTCCTATCCCTATCGGGTAGCCCATTCGGTTTGGGTTCGTATAGACGGGGAAGGACTCAAATTGGACATTAGACAAGCATTCATGGGTGTTTTTGTCCACTTTCATCAAGCAAGCTCCATTTCTGGTTAGATTGTGCCTCATGTATCTATAGTATTCGATAAAAGAACCATCATCCAAAGGAAAGATGCTAAAAGGTTGGATGCTCAAAACGGGGCTGATGCCTGGCTGAACCATATAGACATCTCCTTCATGGCTATTCAGCGTTAAGGTTTCTGTTAGGTTCAGCAAAGAGTCGAGCACGTGAAGTACAATGCAAGTGTCGTTCTCGGTGACTGCCCAATCGTATATAGCATATTCTCGAGGTGTGTCATTATAAACACCCATGCCATGCCACCACTCACCTGCAAACAGGGAGTCGAATTCGTTCCTGCTGAGTATAGTCCCGTCCAAACTTATGCGGGCGACGATTGGTGTGTAAAAATAGTCTTTAATGTACATCAGCATGATGCTTTCGTCTTCAAGCCAAATGCTATTCAAGCTTTGTATGTAAGTGCTATCCAATGGCACCATGAGAGCATCTCCGTGCGCTTGTATGTTCAGCGCGTCATCTATGTGGTTGATCCGGAGCCAAGACTTGCAATCGGAGGAAATCTTGTCGCTATATACGAGCTTCGCCAGGATATATCCGTCGTTCCTGGGGTCGGGAGCCAACAAGACATGTTTACAATCTTCACCGAAATCTAAATCCGCTTCCACGAAAGTTGAGTCGATTACACAAAGATTTTGGGGATCGGTCTTGTAGAACCAATCGCCATAGTCAACGTATTGATGGTTGATTAGCGACTTTGTCGGGATGCAGGTCAGGATGCTTCCATCGCGCATGTTCGTGTTGAATGAATTGGTGAAGTTGATATTTATTTCTTCATAGGGAGAGTCTACACGAGCCAGCAGAGAGTCACAAGTGTAGTCCTGAGCTTGTGTAACACAAGTGGCAATCAGCAAGTTGATAATGATTAGTATTGTCTTTTTCATAGGATTGTTGTTTAAGCACACTTTAGAAGTTTGTAATTTGACATGACTGTTTGTTTTTGAATACAGATGCAAAACTACAATTAAACAATCCTTTTGTCAAGAAAAAAAGTTTTCGGTTTTTTCGGGAATTATCTTAATAACTTGATTATTAGTCAATCAAGAACTTATGGAGAATGACAGATACATTGTCTTCAGAACCAAAAATCTTTTTCAATCGGTTCTCTCTCTCCCAAATTGTACTAATTGATTTCTGTAGCAAGACAGCAATCTGGGTATTATCCAACCCAAGAAGACTTAATTGGCAATAGAGGAGATCTTTCCCTTTAAGCTCGGGGTATCGTTCCTTTAGTTTGTCAAATAATTGTCCATAATGCCGAAGGGCAACATTCCCAAGTTCGGCTTTTTGTGCATCACTAAGGGCCATATCGGCATAAGCCGAAACAGGAACGGTTGATTTGATGGGTTTGTTTTTGTCATTGCAAGTGGAAAGGATCTGTTTGCAGATGGGTTCTTCGGCATAGTTTTCCACTTGGGTATATTGCGGGGAATACTTAGACATGGGAATGGCGGCACTAGACAGGCTCTTTTCTTTCAATGCAGCGTTGCTCCGTTTCAGCCTTCCCGATAAAGCCGCTTGTTGCATTTGATGGGAGTGCCTTTCGGCCTCGATTTGTGTTTCAAGGTCTTGTTTTTGTTTTTTGTTTCTACGATGCGAGATGATTAGGATTGGTGTTACGATGATCAATAGCCCAACGATGGTCCATAATAATTGTTTTGCATGTTTTTTTGCTTCATTGTGCTGCTGCTGCTGCAGTTGAGCCTGTCTGTATTCATTATACAGTTCGGCCAGTTGCGATTTTGTTGCACTTTGGTTTTCTTCCATGTTTGCGAAAGGCACTAAAAACAGGGCGAATTCTGATGCTTCTTCGCTTTTGCCGTGTGCTTCCCCGATTTCCACAAGCCATTCTGCCGCTTGTTTCTTGGTAGGGACATTGTTCGTTTGGTTGTAAGCTATGTTCAAATAATACCAAGCTGAATCGAATTGCCATTCATGATAAAAGATTTCACCGATTGTCAAACAACGAGATGCGTACTCCTGGTTGCTTTTCGCGCTAACAAGTAGCTTATGCAATTCATTTGTTAGGAAGGATGGCGAGCCGCCCATTTTATACGAAAGAAATGATAGATGTGTGGCAATGCCTCGATAGATTAAACTATTGGTGTCGGTCAAAACAGATATTCCTTGGTTGTAATAATAATATGCGCTATCATAATTACTCATTATATCGTAATGAGAACCAATATTGTTCAACATCCACGCAACATTTCCTGTCTTGGCATCGTATTTTTGATAGTACGCCAGTGATAATTTGCCAAAATAAATGGCTTGTTCATGAAAATACAAATCGGAAAACAAATCTGTCAAACGCGTGTACGTCAACGCCATAAATTTTGCTTTTTCCCCTGCCAAATCTTTTTCCTCAAAATGCTCTTCCATCACCTCCAAGGCCTTCAGGTATTCCTTGCAGGCCTCCACCACGCTGTCGCGTTCGTAGTAGCCTACACCTTTTATATAATGTGCGCGGGCGGTAAGGAAAACGATGTTGTCGCTTCGGTTGGGAGATTGCGTTCCGCATTCGCGGAATGAGGGTCCGCAATGACGCCTACGGGCGTGAGGAATGTCGTTCAGGGTAAAGGATAGGCTGTCGAAATATGCCACCGCCCGCAGTAGCTCCCCACGGTTGCTTTGCCCCCAATCGTTCTTATACAGCAATTCCGAGATCAGCAGTTGCCGCTGCAGCTGCGCCAAAGCACTGTCGGGCTGCCGCCACATCAGGCTGTCGATGGCGCACAGTTCTGATGACGGCGTTTCGACAGGCTCAACGACCTTAACCGAGGGCGCGCAGGCAGCAAAGGCTATTCCCATCACTATTCCTATGACCAAACTCTTTGTTTTCACGCTTGCAAAGATAGAAAAAATCGATGTAATACAAAAAGCACCGCCAAGGTTTGACGGTGCTTTAGTATATGAGCGTCTTTGTCTTTATTCCACAACAAACTTACCCACAGTATTCGTCGTCTCGTTGCTCACGCGGATGAAATACACACCGCTCTGAAGGTCGCTTACGTTGAGGCGCATCTCGTTGAGCCCGTTGACCACATAGTGCTTCACGGTCCTGCCGTTCATATCGAGGACCATCACCTCGGTGCGGCCTTGCAGGTCGGTATTGAGGTTGAGCACGTTGTGGGTCGGGTTGGGGTAGAGGCTGAGGCTGGCCAGTCCGTATTCGTTCACGTTCTCGCTGCCGGGACGGAAGGTCAGTATCTCCGAAGGCACGGACTCTTGTCCCGCCTGGTCGACGGTGGTGACGTAGATGCTCACTTCCTCCTCGTCGTCAACCTCAAAGATCCATTGCGTGCCATAGACTTCTTCGTGTTGGTCTGGATAGTCCACGAAATAGAGGTTGAAGTGGTCGAAGTCGTTCATCACGGGCATGTCCCACATGATGGGCGTGTAGACGCCTTGCGCGTTCACAGCCTCGTCGATGCGGAGGTTGGTGGGTGGCTCGGGAACGGCATTCTCTACGTGGTAGTTCATCACACCGTAGTAGGTCGGGGCGAAGGTCTCGTTGTTCTCGGCGGGCCACTTGCCGAACATGGTGGCCGTGGCGGCATCGCGAACGAAGAGGTAGAGGCCGCTGCTGCCGTTGTCGCTGTTCAGTTTCCAGGTCTCGTCGTTGCCCAAGGGCAGGGCGAACTCGATGGTCTCGTAGCCTTGGCTCATGTCGCAGGCGATGATTTCCTCAGGCAGGTTGATGACGGTGCCCACGCCGCCATTATCGTAGATGGGACGGTAGCGCACGGTGTTGGGTGTGCCGTAGTACATCCAGTAGTTACCCTCGCTGTCGTCGCCTTGTGGAGGGTAGGTGCCGTCGTTGTTGTCGTCGATGTAGAAGGCCACGCCGTCGTTGTTGGTCCACTCGGTGTCCATGCGGTTCTCGGAGCAGACGTAGAGGTAGTTGTCATCCATCTTGAGGTGCAGGGTGACGCTGCCCATCTCGACAGGCAGGAGGTAGTTGCTCACCTCGACGCGGAAGGCGTCATTCCATTCGCCATCGCTCATGATGCCGTCGATGGTGGGGGCAGCGCCGTCATAGACGTCGATGGTGTGGGTGATGTAGGCGGTGGTGGCATAGCCGAGGCAGATGTTGGAGTAGGGGGTCTGCAACTCCTCGTCGAGCTGTGCCGTGACGGTGTAATAGTATTGTTGCGTCGGGATGGCGGTGTGGTCCTCAAAGTAGCCTTCACCCGTGCCGATGGTGGCCATGGGCTCGCCGAAGGGTGCGTTGAGGGTGTTTTTGCGGTAGATGTTGTAGCCGGTGGCGCCATCTTGTTCGCTCCAAGTCAGCTCCACATAATCATAAGCGCCTTGCGATGCGTAGAGGTCAGAGATGGGTGTGCCGACGGCTTCCATGTTGATGTTGAGGGTCGTAATCTCACCGCCGCTGATGGAGATGTTCTCTGTTACAGGGAGGTATCCAGGAATGCCGGCAGTGACACTGTAACTGCCTTCAGGGATGGCGCGTATGGTGAAACTACCGTCTTCAGCGGTGGTTTCGAAATAGTCCTCAAGTTCATTGATGGTGATGGTGACACCGCTGTTGTTTTCGGTGCCTTCCAAGTTTACGATGCCATTCAGGATACCCATGTTGTCGGCAATGCTTTGGATGGCGTAGACACGGCTACCGCTGCCCATCTCGCGGCAGTGGACGGCCTTGCCGCCAATGATGGTGTATTGTCCGGTGGAAGAGATGTCGATGTGTTCCATCGAGCCAGGCGTGGTGAGTTCGGCGATCGGGGTGCCGCTCTGTTTGCGGAAGAGGAAGAAGTCGGGCGTGGAGTGGTCCATAGGACCCCAGGTGACGAAGCCAATGACGCTACCATCGTCGCTCATGGCGGCTTGGGTCACCTCGTCGCCGCAGCCCGTATAGCTCCAGATAGGCTCATTGGAGTAGTTATTGAAGAGGTAGCAACAGCCGTCGTAGCCTGAACTGACGAAGTCGAGGGTGCCGATGGCGATGAGGCTGCCGTCGTCGGAGATGGCGTTGGCGCAGCCCCAGGTGGAGGAGGCACCCGGGCCGGCGATGCTAGCGGTCCACACGCTTTCGTAACGCTCGCCGTTCCAATGGTAGAGGTAGGCCATGCCGCTGAAGTCGGCGTAGGCGAGGTAGTCGCCGTTGGCACTCAAGGCGGGGTCTTGGCTGGGGGAGTTGTCGTAGTAATAGAGGTCGTTCTGTAGGATGTCGCCCGTCAGCGGGTCGATGACCCAGATCTGCTTGTAGCCCTGTGCGAAGGCGACCACGAGTCGGGCGTTGTTCTTCGAGAGGCTGATGCCCACTGGGTTGACAGTCAGGTCGCCGACGACCCAAATCGGGTCGCTTTTGGTGACGCCGAAACCATAACAGGCAATGGCGTAATAGCTGTCCTCATAACGACCGTATGTGACATAGATTCTGGTGCCATCTGAGTCGAGTTTGAAGTGTGATACGGGATAGTCGAAGGTCTCATGGAAGATTTCCGTACCTTCTATGTTAACCACATATAGCTCGTTGTCGTCAGAATAGGCGATGGCGTTGCCCATGAGTGAGACGGCGGCACGACCACCCGAAGAGATGGGCTTCTCCCATTTCACTTCGCCTTGGGAGTCGAAGAGGGTGACGCGCTTCTGGTTGAGGCCATAATACACGAGGTAGTCGCCTGTCGCGTCGATGTAGAAGACGTCGTCGGGCATGGCACCGCTCTCGTATTTCTGCCATAAGACGGTCGGGTCGTCGGTCGTGGCCCTGTCGGTCGATGGTTCGCTGATGCCATATTCAAGGGTTGCGCCCTTGTTGGGCTCAGTCGTGGTCTTGACGGCGTGATGTTGGGCCAAGAGATTGCCCGAAGTCATCACGGCAATGATGAGTGTGAGGATAAAGTTCTTTTTCATAGGATATTGTTTTAGGGGTTATTAATTACAACTGCAATATTATGATTTTTTGAGCGTTTTTACAAAGCAATGGCAAAAAATTGTACTTTTGCAGTGAAAAATATTCTGAGATGAAAAAGATTCTGATTATAGTAATCGCCTTGGCAATTGTGGTTCTGCCTTCCTGCAAGAAGACGCGTTACTGCAAATGCACCACCATACAGAATGAGGAAGTCATTGACTTGGGACAGGATTATTACACCATAGAGGATGGCTCTTCCTGCTCCGACAAGTCGAAGGAAATCGTGGGCTGGGGTCAGGTGATCTGCACCGAGGTCTCGGAAGAAGAGGTGACGGGCGAGGAGCATCATTGGTGGGATGACTTGTTCGGCAACAATAACAACCCCAACCACAAACCCTAACCTTTGTTTTGTCCCGTTCACTCGGTCAATCGGCCTTGAAGGTCCTTTTGGGCCTGGTGTTCATCGTGTCGGCGGTGCTGAAGCTGCTCGACATGGATAGGTTCGAGCTTTACGTCTACAGCTATCATTTTTTCAGCCTTAATTTCTCGTTCATCGTCGCCCGTCTGGCCATCATCCTTGAGTTGGTGCTTGGCATAGGCTTGATTTCGCATACCCTGCATAAACTCTATTGGTGGGGGAGCATGGCCATGCTGCTTGGCTATACCTTATTATTATGGTATGCCTTGCATTTGGGTCGCACCGACAGCTGCCATTGCTTCGGCGACTACCTCCAGCTCGACCCCAAGCAGAGCCTCGTCAAGAACGGTGTGCTGATGCTGCTTTTGCTGGCCATCTACAAGATGGAAAACTGGAAGACGCCTTTCCGTTGGCTGATATTGAGTCTTGCTATCATGGCCTCCGCCATCGGTGTCTTTGTGGCCTCACCGCCCGATAACCTGGCAAATTCAGGTCCGGATCATAACCTTCAAGTGGAACTGTTCGATGAGATGTTGGACGATGCGCCTTTGGAAAGATTGCATTTGGATGAAGGCAAACAGATTGTGTGTTTCTTCTCCACAAGCTGTGAGTACTGCCAAATGGCGGCACGCAAACTCTCGCTGATGCAGCAGTTTCATGGCTTCCCGGATGATAGGATCACCTATCTTTTCATGGGTAACGAAGAGGATGTTTCCATGTTCTATAAACTATCGGAGTCGGCACGTTATCGCGACATAATTTATCCCGATGCCCGCATGCTGAAGGCCGTCAAAGGCAACCTGCCTACCATAGTCTTTATGGAAAACGGCAAGGTGGTTCACGAATACGGTTTCCGGAATATGGATGAGGAGGAAATCAAGGCGTTTATGGCCTTCTGAACTGATCCCCCGTCTCTTCAATCACGGCCTTCTTCCAAGAATCAGGATAGCCTGGTTGCTTCGGCTTGGCAGGATAGCCATAGCCGTTGCGCTTGAATTGGCCGTTTTCCTCTTGCTTAATGTTGCTGTCCAAATATTTCACTAACAGGTAGTTGTCTAATTCTTTCCATGTGGCCACGGTGTTGTGCCCCGCTTGGTTGGAGAAGTCGGTGAGGTAGGCAATGGCCTGTTTCGGGTCTTGCGCATAGAGGCTCAAGGCCTGTGAGTCGGCGTAGTTGACCTGCTCTTGATAGCCGCTTTCCAACTCGTTTTGCACGGCTTGGATGTCGTCGATGACGCGGTTGTAGAACAGGTATTTGAAATGTGCAAGGCGGTTGAAGACCCAGAAGGCGGCATTCTCGCTGTAGGTCAGCATGTCGCCATTGCCCACGCGGTATTCGATTGGCACCTCGCTGATGGAGCAATAGAAAGGCGTGTAGACGGTAGAGTTGGTGTCGTCGACGCCAAACCAAATGATGCCTCCGATGGGGTTGGGCAGCCAAGAGCGGCTTTGGGCGATGAACGAGAAACCGGTTTGAACGACTTCGATGCTGCGTTCATTGAGGTAGGGCTTGCCATCGTATTCCCAATACAAGGGGTTGAAGCGGAAAGGCGAGCCGAAAGGTCCTGCTCCCACATCTTTGGTCTTGTCCAGTTCGGTGCCTTGGAAGTGGTCACGTTGGAACGCCATCATGTCGCTGAGGCTGATTTTGCGGTTGGGCTTGATGTAAAGAGGCATACGATGCGTCAAGTCCTTTCCTGTGACATAGTCCCAATACTCGTCCATGCCGTCGCAGACCTTGTTGAACATGGTCCACACGCGGAGGTCGCACACGCGGGCTGAGCTGAAGTCAACGGGGGCATAGGCGGCCGAGAAATCGAAGTCCTTGTCTTTGCCACTGAAATATCCCTTGCGACGGGCGAAGTCGATGATGTCGTGCTTGTAAATCACCTCAACTTGTTCATTGTATAGTTTTTTCCAGTCCTTGTCGGTGATGGAGGTCTTGCCGTTGCGCAAGGGGAAGGTAGTGATGCGTGCGGCGTTGGCATGACCGCTCACATAACCGTCAGGGATGCGGATGGCCACCCACACGGCGCCTCGGTCGGCGTTGATGGTGTCGCCAGTCTTGGTCACCTGTGGGGTGTAGCCCTTCGGCATGATTTCCATATACCACACCTCGTTGGCGTCGCTGATGCTGAACGACTCGCCGTCCGAGCCGTATCCGTAGGCTTCCACCAAGTCTGCCATGATTTTGATGGCTTCGCGAGCCGAAGTGCTGCGCTCCAAGGCGATGAACATCAGGCTGCCGTAATCGACGATGCCCGTTGGGTCCATCAGTTCCTCGCGACCGCCAAAGGTGGTCTCGCCAAGGGCCACTTGGTTTTCATTGATATAGCCTACCACTTGGTAGGTGTGGGGCGGTTGGGGCACGCTGCCACGGGGTGCGTTGGTGCCACGGTCGTAGCACACACGCATGCTGCCCGCTGGCCAGTCGGCGGCAGGGGTGAAGTAGAGCTCGCCATAGCGGATGTGCGAGTCGGCGCAATAGCTGATGAAATTGGAGCCATCTACGCTGGCGCCTTTGGTGATCAAGAAGTTGGTGCATGCCTGCGATTGTCCGAAAGCGGCCAACAGGGCGATAATAAGAAGGGCTTTGATGCTTTTCATTGGTGAAATACTTTTGTGGCAAAAATACTATTTTTATGGCCTGATGAAAAAAAGTCGTTTGAAATTGTTATTTTTGCAAAAAAAATAGTCCGATGAAAAAACATATTTCGTTCGTGTTGTTGGTATTTTTAGGAATCGCTTTTCCTTTGCGAGCTCAAGTTACCATCAAGATAGAGAGATTGTCCAAGCCAGATTCCTTGTTGCCTGTTCAATCTCCAAAAGACATTTTCAAGACTTTTATAGAAGAAGATGCCGGCTTGACTAAGTATGCCATAGAACACAAAGGTATTCATGTGGATTATGGCCTGTTGGCTTTGAAAGTTGATGCAGATAGCCTTGTTACATTTGGCAGTCATTCTTTTATCTCAGGTATGCGAGAGGCATATTGGCACCATCGTCCGATAACGTTGTCGCCAGATATGATTTGGGTATTGATAGCCCAAGGCTTTTCTCATCATGTGAATGCCAATGCCGAGGCTTTGCGCGACCGCATGGTTGATTTCGAAGGAAAAAAAGAGTTGACTTGTATTTGTGATGTTGAGTTTATCGAGCAGATTGACTGGGAAAAGGCCGTTGATTCGTTTTCGATAAAGATAGCGGAGAATACCAAAGGTGATATCGCGGAAATCATCAAGGCGGATTTTTCCACCACGACACAGGTCGAAAGAATCGCTTCGGAAATCACGCTTATGAGCGCGGTGAAAGATTATTTTGTGTTCACGGCGGCTATGATTGGCTGTGGTATCCCGTATGTCGTTTTGGAGGGAACCCCGGATGACTGGCAGCGTGTGTATGACAAAGCGATGCAATTGAGGGATTATGACTTGGAATGGTGGATTGATGAGCTTGAACCTGTTCTGAGACAGATTGTTGCTTCTTCAAAAGGCGAAACTAACAAACGGTTCTGGAGGAATATGTTTCGGATACATACCAAGAAAGCGTATGGCAGCCCGGAATGTCTCGATGGTTGGATGGCCAAGTTTTTCCCATATGATCGTTATGAAAAAAGGCTGCCGTTGGATACGCTGTATTTGAACAATATAGATCGTTTGCCGGATGAGATGGTTAAGGTGGATGCCAGAGTGTTCAACATGATGACAGGAGAGGAGACATTTGTGGAGTTGTGGGCGGGTTTTGTGGGACTTGCACAAAACAACGAGAATTATATGCTAACGCCTAAGATGGGCTGGATGGTGCGAGTGAAAGATGTTGGTAATGAGGTCCAGAAACTGAAAATGGAAAATGAAGAAGGTTATTCCTTGCGTTTTGTTCAGAATCTTCCTGTTGCCTTGCGCCAATTCGATACCCTTCCCATTCGAAAACTTGAGATCGATTTTAGGGAAAAACCGTATTTCCCCGAATGGTTTTGGGATTTAAACATTGAACAGTTGAGGGTAGAGGGAAAAATAAGCGAGGAAGAACGGCGTAATCTGTTGCAACATTTTGATGATGTCACCTTGGATAATGCTTGGTACTTCAATACTGGTGACGGTTGGGTTGCTCATATAAAAAACGGCAATGTCTTTGAGCAGATTGAAGGGCTGAAACATATCAAATTGTTGTGCCTTGATGCTACGATAATAGGTCATGAAGATGATGTAAAGTATAGGCCAATTCGCGTTGGACCTGATTGGGAGCCTTTGAATATCGAAATGCCGGATTCGTGGGAAAAAGTGCAAGTAGATTCCGTTTATGTACGGCTGAATGAATCAGAAAATGCTCCGCTGGAATTGTTGAAAAAGCAGCTTCCTAAGGCGGTCTTTAAAACAGGTTATGACTATTCTTTCATATCATCCATGTTGTCATTGCAGGGAAGACTTAGAAAAGAGCAAAGTCAAAAGCATAAAAAGTAGTATTTTTGCGCAAAATATTCATCAATGCAATCGACTATCCCATTAGCGGAACGCCTGCGCCCGACCACATTGGATGACTATATCGGCCAGAAGCACATCATCGGTGAAAACGCTGTGTTGCGTCGTGCCATCGAAAGCGGTCGTGTGCCTTCCATGATTTTCTGGGGACCGCCAGGCGTGGGCAAGACCACTTTGGCTTACATCATCTCCAAGCAGGTCAAGCGGCAGTTCTTCCAATTGAGCGCCGTCAGCAGTGGCGTGAAGGAAGTGCGCGAGGTCATCGACCGTGCCCGCATGGCCCCCGAGGCACCTATTTTATTTATTGACGAAATCCACCGTTTCAGCAAGTCGCAGCAGGACTCGCTGCTCGGTGCGGTGGAGCGTGGCCTGGTCACCTTGATTGGTGCCACGACGGAGAATCCCTCGTTTGAGGTCATCTCGCCTTTGCTGTCACGTTGTCAGGTGTATGTGCTCAAGTCGCTTGAGAAAGAGGACTTGCAGATCCTTTTGGACAAGGCGGTGAAGGCATTGGAATACGATTTTGGTAAGAAAATCACCGTCAAGGAACCCGAAGCCTTGATGCAAATCAGTGGTGGCGACGGGCGTAAGTTGCTCAATGCCATTGAATTGGTGGTTACTTCACTGAATGATCTGGACATGGCAGCCGAAGAGTTGGTCATCACCAACGACTTCACGACCGATTGCATCCAGAGCAACCTTGTGAAATACGACAAGCAGGGCGAGATGCACTACGACATCATCTCGGCTTTCATCAAGTCGATGCGCGGCAGCGATCCCAACGCGGCCTTGTATTATCTTGCCCGCATGATCGAGGCAGGGGAGGACCCGCTCTTCATCGCACGAAGGATGCTGATTCTCTCATCCGAGGATATCGGCAACGCCAATCCCAATGCTTTGTTGCTGGCCAATGCCTGCTTTGATGCGGTGAATAAGATCGGTTGGCCGGAGAGCCGTATCATCTTGGCACAGACGGTGACCTATCTGGCCTCATCGCCCAAGAGCAACGCCGCCGTGGCGGCCATCGACGCGGCACAGGCTTTGGTGCGTCAGACGGGTGATTTGCCCGTGCCTTTGCACCTCCGCAACGCCCCGACGAAATTGATGAAAGACCTTGGCTACGCTGATGGTTACAAGTATGCCCATGCCTATCAGGGCAATTTTGTGGAGCAAGAATTTTTTCCAAATGAAATTTCTGGCACGGTTTTGTATGAACCACAAGATAACCCCCGTGAGCGTGAGTTGCGCAAGAACCTGCGGGAGAAGTGGAGAGAGAAATACGGGTATTAACCTTGTAGGGACGCATCGCATGCGTCCGCTAAAAAACAAAAAACAATGACCGAAGAGACCCAAGAAAAAAGCGTGACCTTGTGGAACAAGGTGCTGGAGACCAGCCTGAAGCTGCCTTTCGTGCATGTGAACCGTGAGGAGTTCCTCACCAAGGAGCTCTCCAAGTTCTGCACCCCGATGGAGGTGATGACGGCCTTGGACGACAGCCCGCTGCGAGTGCTCAACAAGAAAGAGATCGACAAGCTGGCCAACCAGTGCATCAAATACCATCTTACCATGGTGTGCGGCACCTCGGCGTTGATGGGCTTGCCGGGAGGCTGGTGGATGGCGGGCTCCATTCCGGCCGATATCACTCAGTTCTATGGCCATATCCTCTCGCTGATGCAGAAGCTCATCTACCTATACGGCTGGCCCGCCTTGACCAATGTCAACAAACAACTCGACGATGAGTCGCTCAACATCATGACGCTCTTCGTGGGAGCGATGATGGGCAACAAATTGGCTGTAGAGGCTTTGACAAAGGTGATGAGCCAAGTCTCAAAAAACGCGGGTATCAAACTCTCGGAAACGCTGATGGCGCAATATGCCATTAAGATAGCACAGTGGATTGGCATCAATATGACCAAAGAAGGTTTCGCCAAGGGTGTGGGTAAGGTGGTGCCTTTGGTGGGCGCTCCCATTTCGGCCACCATCACGTACTACACCTTCCGTCCCATGGCACGGAGGCTGAAGAGCCATCTCGACGAGTTATATGATATGAGGCACTGAAACGTTCAGTGCGAATAAAAAACGAAAATGCCCATGTCATTCCTGTTGGAATATATGGGCGTTTTTGCTTTTGTTATTTCTTGAACTCAGTGTCGTAAATGTCGTGCAGCTGACGGTCGGGGGTCTGCAGGATGGCCTTGTAGTTTAGTTTCTTTTCCGTCATCAGCCATTCGGTGTATTCGTCAACGAATGCCTTGATTTCGGACTGGTTCATCTTGATGTAGATCAAGTTGAGTTTGGCTTTTGCCTCGGTCTCGTTCAGACCGTCGTTGGCCATGATTTTGGCGGTGAGTTTGTCCATGAATTTTTCCATAATGGGTCGCAGTTTTTTAAGTTTAAGAATGCAAATTTAGGAAAATAATGCATATTTGTCAAGTTTTTTCGCAAAAGATTTATCTTTGCGCTGACAAAATCACGTTTAATCCCTTAAGTTTTAGATACAAATGAAAAGACCGTTTTTCTTTTTTGCTCTCTTCGCACTGCTGTTCTCTGTGCAGTGCCTCATGGCCGCTCCTTTGAAGAACGTGGAAGTCAGGCTGACCCAGCCCAATGGCGAGGTCATCCATTGCTTTGCTTCCGGTGACGAGTTCTACAACTACCTTCACGATGCCGACGGCTTCACCATCGTGAAAGGGGAGGGCGGATACTACTATTACGCCACATACGATGCTGATGGTCAAGTCGTTCCTTCGGCCTATAAGGTAAACAGCGTCAACCCTGCCGCTGTCGGGCTGCAGCCCAAAGTGTTGATCTCGGAGCAGGAGTATTTGGCCCGTCGACAGGAGCGCGAGCAGTATCTCAAGCAACCTCAGCGATCGACGCGCGAGACCAACCACGGTCGCTACAACAACTTGGTGGTCTTCATCCGCTTTGCAGGCGACTCCTATCATACCACGCCGGCATCGGCTGTCGACTCGATGTTCAACGCGGCGAACTACGAATCCATCTCCTTGCGCAATTTTTACCATCGCACCTCCTATAACCAACTGGACTTGCGTTCCTATCTCTATCCCATCCCTGACGGCGAGACCATCCTGTCGTATGAGGACATCTATCCCAAGGAGTACTATATGCCATACGACCCTGAGACCAATCCTATCGGATACCAGAATGGAGAGACGGCCGACCGTGAGTTCTCGATGCTGGAACGCGCAATCTATTATGTGGCCGACCAGGTGTCGGACACCCTCGACCTCGACTACAACGACGACGGCTTGGTCGACAATGTGGTGTTCGTCATCAAAGGCACGCCGGGCGAGTGGGCCTCGTTGCTGTGGCCTCACCGTTGGTGCATCTACGACCGTTATGTGCCGTTGAAAGACCTTCAGGTGTTTGACTTCAACCTGCAGCTGGAGCAGGGCGGCTATTTCAACGTCAGCACCTTGTGCCACGAGATGTGCCATTCCTTGGGCGCACCCGACCTCTATCATTATAATGGTGGCGTCGACCCCGTGGGGTCATGGGACCTGATGTGCGGTACGGCAGAGCCGCCCCAACAACAAGGCAGTTACATCAAGTATAAATATGGCAATTGGATTGAAGACATCCCCGAGATCGATGCCTATGGCACCTACGAGTTGGAGGCTGTGTCGTGGGAGGGCAACCGCCGCAACGCCTATAAGATCCGCCTTAACACCGACCAATGGCTGTTGCTCGAATACCGTAACGACCACGACTTGTTTGACTCGCATGTGCCCGATGGAGGCCTGTTGATCTATCGTATCGACACCCGCTTTGACGGCAACGCAGGATGGAACGGCGAAGACCAATTCGATGAGGTCTATCTCTTCCGTCCCGATGGCGACGTCAACGAGGCTGGTAATCTCGACCATGCCAATTTCTGCGAGGAGAGAAATAGAACGGAGTTCAGCCGTGTCACCAACCCGTTTCTTTTCCTCACCAATGGGGAGCCTATCGACTGGCAAGGCGCCATCTATGACATCAGCGTGAGGGGTGACCGCATGAGCTTTACCTATGGCCCGTTGAACCACATCGCTGCGCCAACGCATTTCGTTGCCCATGTCAACAGCCTGTCGCATCAGGTGGAGCTGTCGTGGGACACCATGCCCGATGTGGATGGCTACAACGTCTATCGTGATGGCTTGGAGGTGGCCACACATCTCACTGAGGCCACTTATGTCCAGCCTTATACTGATGCTGACGACGGTTACCATACCTATTATGTGGCTTCCTATCACGGCGATACGCTGTCGGACTATGCTGAGCAATGGGTCATTTTGGGCAACTACGAGACCATCCATGTCACCCTCACCTGCGACTCGCCCTATGGCACTAAAGGCGGCGAGCTCGAAGTGGTCTACAGCCTTCCTGAGATGAAGAGCCAGTACCTCACCATCTATGAGGGCACCAAGGCCGAGGCCGACCTATATGTCCCGGCCAACACCGAGGTGAGCTTCTTCTGGGATGCCGGCTTCGATGCGGAGAGCCAAGGCATCCGTGTGACGGCCACCCATCAGAACGAGAACGGGGAAGGTACTATTTTCGATATCGAAAGCCCTGAGGGCATCCTTGCGATTTATACCGTGGCCGACACGGGCTTGGGCCTGATGCCGCCTCAAAACCTCGTGGCCGAGTCGGAGGGCACCGACATCCGTTTGCGTTGGACGGTCCCGACCGAGAACAGCCGCTTCACCGTGTATCGCGGTAGCAGGGTGTGCCAGTCAGACATCACGGGATATACGTATCTCGACGACCAAATCATGCGTTCGGGTACCTACGGCTATCACGTGGAAAACAACAGCGGTGACCTTTCCACTTGGTGTCCCGAGCATGTGGTCTATGCCACGGCCATGAACTACTATTGTGAGCCGCCGCGTAACCTTGCAGGCAACTACGATGGCAATGGTCATGTCGCCCTCACCTGGGAAGCGCCTGAGTTTGTGGGCAACGGGCTGATGGCATACGACAACAACCGATTTGCTGAGCAGATTGGAACGAACAGCCACAAGTGGGGCATCAAGATCGAGCCGGAACACCTGTCGCTCTTCGAAGGGCATCCGGTTACCTATATAGAGATGTTCGACTGCTCCGCCGGGCACTACACCTATACCATACACAACGGTGAGACGGTCAACAACAGCACCTTGATCTATACCCAACAACACGACATGGAAGGCACGTATGCTTGGGTGCGTTTTCCCTTGGACGAGGCTGTCAGCTACGATGCCTCTATGCCGCTCTGGGTATGTGTGGCTACCACGGGCGCTACCCATCCCATCCCGTGTTGCGAGTATGTCGGGGAGCCCAACAGCTGCCTGATCAAGTCGGGTTCGCAGTGGAAGCCCGTCACCACCTTCGGCCAGAATGTGTCGTGGCTGTTGCGTGCCTACACCAGCCCTGCCGAGGGCCGCAGCTTCAGCTACAACCTCTATTGGGGTCCCGAGGAGGGAGGCGAGGAGCAGATGGTGTTGGGTTATGAAGGACTCACCGTGACGGAGGCTGCCTACAACACCACGGAGAACATGCGATACAACGTCACCACCTTCTGGGACGGCCGTGAGACCGACTTCTCGAACACCGTGTATCTCGGTCCCAGTGTGGCCGTGCCGGAGCATAACGACGAAGGCCAAGGCCTCGCAGTGTATCCCAATCCCGTCAAGGGCCTGCTGACGCTACAAGGCAAGGAGATGCGCCACGTCAGCCTCTATTCGGCTGTCGGCATGCTGGTCGACGACCGTGACGTCGCCGGCGACCACGTGGAGCTCGACATGGAGAGGCTTCCTGAGGGTCTGTACCTCTTGCATGTCACCACGGCTGAAGGCGTGATGGTGATGAAGGTGGTGAAAAGGTAGGATGCTGTGGAGATGAATGAAAAATAGGCTTTCCTGAGAGGGGAGGCCTTTTTTCATTTACAACCTTGCAAAAAAGCAAAACTGCTATGAAAACATGGTAATTTTGCATAAATTTGCAGCCAATACAAAAGTAATGACAGATGGCCCAATGGCAAAAGACACAAATCCAGCGCGATAACGGCATGATGGCGGAGGCGCAAGCCCCTGTTATCATTTCTGCCAGCCGCAGCACAGATATTCCTGCTTTCTATGCCGATTGGTTTTTCCATCGGCTGAAGGTAGGCTATTCCGCTTGGACCAATCCCTTCAACGGTGTGAAGAGTTTCGTTTCGTATGAGAAATGCCGCTTTATCGTGTTTTGGTCGAAGAACCCAGAGCCGTTGCTTGGGCATTTGGACGAACTGAAGGCAAGGAACATCGGCTGCTACATCCAATACACACTGAACGACTATGAGAGAGAAGGCATGGAAAAGGGCGTGCCGTCGTTGGAGAAAAGAATAGACACCTTCAAAAGGCTGGTGGATCAATTGGGCCAAGGCCGCGTGATTTGGCGTTTCGACCCTTTGATTCTGACCGACCAAATCGGCATGGACGACCTGTTGAGAAAAGTGGAAAACATTGGCGACCAACTGAAAGGCTACACGGAAAAGCTCGTTTTTAGCTATGCTGATATTAAACTATATAAGAAGGTGAAAGCCAATCTAGAAAAGAGCAATATCAATTATTCGGAATGGTTGCCGGAGCAGATGATAGAGTTCGCCAAACGGTTGGTGGAGTTGAACAAAGCAAAAGGTTGGAACTACGCTTTGGCCACCTGTGGCGAGGCGGCCAATCTCGACGGTGTAGAGCACAACCGCTGCATTGATGATGACTTAATGATTCGCTTCGCACACCACGACAAGGCTTTGATGGACTTTCTCGGTGTAGAGATTACCGAAGGCGACCTTTTCAATCCAGAAAAGACCATCATCAAGCACCGCGACAACCGTGACAAAGGCCAGCGGGAGTTCTGCGGCTGTATAATGAGCAAGGACATCGGCGAGTACAACACCTGCCCGCATTTGTGCGAGTATTGCTATGCGAATGCAAGCAAGGAAGTAGCGATGAGAACCTGGAAACAACATGAGAACAATAGATTTGGAGAAACAATAACAGGATAACGGTATTATTATGAAAGAACAAATCTACAACGGAGACTGGAAAGAATTCTGCAAGATACAAAAAATAAATCCAGTGTTTGAACATGGTACGAGCGCGTATACAAATCTTATGTATAAAGGCCGTAGGTGTCAAATAAATTGTTCGGAATTCGAACTTGATTCTGATCGTCTTTGGTTAACCATAACAAAGGAAGGAAACTACATTTGTGGAGTACTCAGCCCTTACGAGCCTTATATTGCTCCATCAGATGATGTTGAATTTATTATTGAACAAAACACCAATTATTCAAAACTCATCCAGCAAATTCACAGCATCAATTTTAATACAATAAGGGAACTTTCAGTTAGAACAATAAAAAGCTTTTCCCAGAAAAAGCAGCAAGTATTATTTAGGTTATTGGATCAAGGCACAACAATCGTCCGTTTAAGTTATTCTATTGAATATCTTAAATATCTTGAAGTTTGCTATGGCGATTTTCAATTAATCGAAGATCTCAGAGAAGTAGAAGAATATGAAGGATTAAATGGTTATGACGTTTTGGAGGAATACATGTTCGCTTATGGGCAAATGCATCAGGCTAAACTGGATTTTGTTTTTCAAAAACTATATGATGATTATAGTGATATATTTAACGAAGAAGAAATTAATATCATAGATTATGGTTGTGGCCAAGCCATTGGCACCATGTGCTATGCTGATTTTTTGAAGAAACATGGTGTTACACAAAAAATCAAGTCCATTACATTGATAGAACCCTCCGTGCTTAGTTTGGAACGCGCTGCCCTTCATGTATCTTTGTTTTTCCCAGATGCAAAAATTATTACTAGAAACAAATATATTAATGAATTGGATGAAGATGATTTTATTTGTACACAAAGTTTGCCAACCCTACACATTTTTTCCAATACTTTAGACGTACTTGATTCTCATGATTTAACAAAATTGTATTCTTTGTTTAACGAAACAACGGAAGGGTTTAACCAGTTTGTTTGTGTGGGTCCGCTTTTCAAAGATATCGTCAGAGATGACACTATAAGTGGTTTTGCAGGATATGTGAACGGAGAAAATGTAATAGAAGGTGTATTGGAGAAAAATGAATTGAAAAAAGACAAAGATTGGACCTGCAATTATTCTTGTTTTTCAATAAAAAGTGACAATCATTACGATCATTCAATTAATGATGCCGAATATCTATATAATAGAGGATTACGATACAGATATGGTTATGCGTTTGAAAGAGATCCTCAAAAGGCATTTGAATGTTTCAAAAAATCAGCTGAGCTTGAATGTGCAAAAGCACAATATGAATTAGGTGTAATTTATGCAGAAGGTTTTGGGGTGGAGAAGAATAATGTCGAAGCAGTTCATTGGTTTACAAAGGCGGCCGAACATGGCTGTGAGGATGCTCTATATGCCTTGGGAATGTGTTATCTTCAAGCAAAAGGGGAGAAAAGGGATTTGTTCAAAGCTTACAACATGTTCAAACGTGCCTCAATACTTGGGAATAAAAAAGCCGAAAAAACCATTCATTGTGTTGACGACACATTCGCTATTCCTCAAAGATATTCATTGAGAAGGGGGCCAATTCCATATGAAGAGTTTAAAAAATTATTCAATCAAGGTTCCCCTTTGATATATCGTGAAACAAATTTAGGTCATAGGTATTCTTTAATATGTTGTTATTCCCAAAAAGGAGGTTTCTCATTTTTAGTACCCGTTTATATAAATGAAATACCGAGTTCATCAGATGATGTATTTGCAGAAATTAGAAATACGGATGGTAAGCTACCTTTTGTTTTTGTTTACAAAAAAGACGACACAATTCAAAACGAAAACGATTTGCCTTTTTAATCATTTTTGTCAAATAAAAACTATTTTCCGATAATAAAATCCTCGCCTTCAACTAGTTGAATCTCAATCTTTTTTGTTTCATGCGAACTAGAACAAAAAGCATTAAATGTCAGCAAACCATCTTTTGAGATGCTCACAGAAGTCTTAAAATAAATTTTTCCAGCAGGCAACGATGGCAGGTTCTCAAAACAAAACAATCTTACTGGAACCGAATTGCTGAACGAACACATATTAATAACGAATTCTTCTTTGACGGCTCCCTCCTCATTGTATGTATAGATGCCCCCTTTGTTAATGGGTAAGGTGTCCCCACGGTTAGCAAATCTTTGACTACCATCAGCACATTGTAATGCTATTGTTTTTAAAATGACAACTTCCCCCGGTTTTAATATCCGACCTTCAAAACACACAGGTTCTGAAGGAATCAATGGAGGCATCGCTGGAATAGCAATTTTAGCAATTTCAGTTTTGGCCGTTTTCAAATTATCTATTGCATCTTGCGGGGCTATCTTATTATTTACCATAGCATCAATTTCATCATGTATAAATGAGAAATCTTGTATGAAGTCTTCAGAACTAATTTCAACATTCGGAACAGTTTCTTCAGCGAAAGACTCTTCCCAAAGCCGATTAAAATAGTCATCGAATCTTGAACAGACAATCTCATCATCCGTTGCAATAATGTTTTCAGCGTTTCTCGTTTCAGCGGAATAGGTCCAATTATATGATCCTGAAATGACCATACAGTTGTCAAACAAACAAAACTTGTTATGCATAGTCCAACCACGGCTTGTCACAAAATGAAGGTTACCTCCTTTATCAACAAAGCTTTGCAATGGCAAACCATAAATGCCGCAATTGATGAAGTCCTTCATCATTATCAATGAAACTTTGACACCTCTTTCCAATGCCTCTAGCACCGCATCATACAACTGCCTTTGAGTGAACCATGCCACTGCTATCTTGATTTCAGTTTTTGAATTCCTAATTTTGCTTATTATTAGGTTACGAATGTTTTCAAAATGTGCTTCTATCATAGCCGTTGAGTTTTGTTTCTGCAAAAGTAGACAAAAATGTTGTGCCAGTTGTTTTTTGCAACCTTGCAATTCTTATCTTTGCTCCATTAATACAATTACAGCCTAATGACAACGCTTATCATAATCATCTGTGCTTACATAGCTGTTAATCTTGCCATGCTGGTGTTCAAGCCCGTGAGGAAGAGTTGGCGATATTGGTTTCATAATGGTTTCAAAGTTTCGGATTTATGGAAGGGATTATTCAACCCCGAGACAATAGGCGAAGATAAATGGTGGAAAAAGCCTTTTCTGCTTATTGTTTTTATTATTGTGTCGCCCATATATATGCTGTGCGCTGTTCTTTGCACTTTGGTACCCTTCTTTATTTATAAAAACGCGTTAGAAAACCACAAGCGACAAATGGAAATAGAACAAATCCACGCATCATTGGAACCACCGTGTACAGTCCCTCCGCCTGAGACTTGGGGAGCCAAGTCAAACCAGAAGTTCATTCACGTAAGTCTTGACTTGCCTTTCGAGCCTGATATACACGATGTGATTTTTGTGGAAAATGAATACAATGCGGTCATTAATGATTATATCCTTGAACATTATGAAGAGCTATTACTACGTTTTAGTGCGAGGGGACTGAATTTTGTTTATTTACCTAAAATGTCTGGAGAAGAAGTGTCAGGAGAAGCACTTCTGTACATGTTTCCATATTTGAAGCATGTGTCGTCTTTGGCGTTTGACGTTTTCCCTATTGAAATGCTATTGCAGCGCATTATTTCTGGTGCCATTGAAAGTTCGGCTTTGATTCATCGTATCCGAAACAACACGGATTCGGAATACTATTACTATTCATACATAACTTTGGTTGACGATTCTCCCATTTCATTATCGGATCAGATTGAGTGGTATTTGCGACACACTACGCTTGGATTTGGTATTGGCTTGAGAATGTGTCATATCGAATCGGACAATGTTGCAGACAGTTGTTTCAATGACCTTGATACAGAAGACACCTTCGCAAAAAAAAGCAGTTGGGCTTTGGAAGAAGAAATCCGGGAAAGAATCATAGAATTGCGCAAAAGAGGGGTTAGGCTCTATATGTTGA
This sequence comes from uncultured Bacteroidia bacterium, assembly GCA_902786745.1. Classification (GTDB taxonomy): domain Bacteria; phylum Bacteroidota; class Bacteroidia; order Bacteroidales; family F082; genus Limimorpha. The sequence continues at coordinate 73,820 of CADADR010000008.1, read as the reverse complement.
ATGGGTTTATCGAGGAACAACCCACGCTAAGCCGAATGGTCATCACAAAGGATTATAGGATTTACCTGCCGGATTACAACAACATTGAAATCACCATGTCTCCTCTGCCTAAGGCGGTGTATCTGTTTTTCCTTAAGCATCCTGAGGGCATTCTTTTCAAACATTTGGGAGACTATTACCAAGAGCTTCTTGACATATACAAAGAGGTAGGTAGCCGCGTGATAGAGAGGAATGTCCGCAAAAGCATCCACGACATTACTGACCCAACCAGCAACTCCATCAACGAAAAATGCACCCGCATCCGCGAAGCTTTTCTTAAACACTTTGACACTCCCTATGCCCAAAACTACTACATCACTGGCTTGCGCGGTGATCCGAAGAAAATCACCCTGCCCCGCGAATTGGTAGATTTGCAAGCCTTGTAATAATCAGAAGTGCATTATTGGCTGTAGTATTTTTGCGCTTGAATTATACGCAAAATACATCAACCATGGAAGAATACAAAGACGAATACACCTCCTTTGAAAGAGAATCGAAAACACAAGAGATCATTGGAAAGGTCTTGGGCATCTGCTTTTGCGTGGCATTATTCGTATTCTACGTTTTCAACATTTATGACTTTAACGCTTCAGCACCTGTTTATTCCTGGGTTTATACCTTGGTAATGGGATGTGTCCTTGCATCGGCAGTCGCGTTATATTTCCTTTTGTGCCGACCATTGAAAAACATAGACGTTTTGGAGCGACGTATCTACAAGCGACTCGACAAGCAAGGCTACCCACACGAAAAAAGGGGAGGCACACTATACATCACGAAAAACGACAATCATTTCCGCGTGTTTTTCAGGGACAGCTTCGACAGAAGGATTAAGCATCTGTACTTCCTTTATGATTTCTATGATGACAACTTCGGAAAAGTGAGCATAGAAGGTTGGACAAGAGCGGCAAATTGCATCAATACGAACAACACCCTTACTACTTTTGTCGTGCTTGACGACCATTTCTGCTGTTCCTATCAGACTGCCATCGCAAATGCAAAGGACTTCAAGAAAGAATTTGATTGTGCCTATCGGGTTATTGGCGAAGCGATGAATGACTACAATAGGATTTATCCTCACATTGAACGGGATTATCCCAACAACACATCGGAAAACAAAGGTAGCATAGGATTCAGATAACAATTTCGAATCAGATTTCTCGTGAGACTTATGCTTAAGGACTACTATTCCATATTGGGTATCAGCTTCAATGCATCGGATGAAGAAATCAAGCGGGCATACCGTGCCCTGTCTAAAAGATGGCACCCGGATATGAATCCTGGACTTGATACGACTGCCATCATGCAGGACATCAATGAGGCTTATTTCATACTCAAGGATTCGGCGATGCGAGTAAGGTATAATGCTGAGTATGTGAAAAATCCCGCTGGTTACGACATGCAGGATGTGGTTCTGAGACAAGCTATAAAAAAGGCCAGAGAATCAGCTGCCAGCTATGTTCGCAGGATTGTTGCCAATTGGGTTCGTAAGGTTTCGGCCAGGATGAAAAGTATTGTGCAACATGCTTTGGTGGCCATCCCGAAGTTTTCTGGTGTGGCGATGGTGGCATTGATAACTGCGTCAATAGACACCATGTGCAACAAAATAGAAATAATACATCCTAAAAGCAGGGCAAGTTCTGCCGTGGTTTATGAATCAGATATGCGTAACACACAACCTAAACAATGTGAACCATTCACCTTAGACCAAGTATTAGATGCCATTAACTACAAAAACCAGATGCAATTGAAAAATGAAAATCATAATTCAACCAACAACTATTTTAAGTATCAGAAAATTAACTCTATAAAAGATTAAACATCATGTTAGGTTCAATCATTGGAGATATTATAGGCTCAAAACATGAAGGTTACTACAACCGAATCAAAAGTACAGACTTCGAGCTGTTCGATAAAAGCAGCAAGTTCACCGATGACACCGTGCTGACCATCGCCGTAGCCGACTGGTTGATGCGTGACCCCAAGCATCAGTATGCGACCTTGGTCAAAATCATGCAAACATACGGGAGGATGTATCCCAGCGCAGGCTTCAGTCACGCCACTAAAGCGTGGCTCAACAGCGATGAGCCTCAGCCATACGGTTCCTTCACCAATGGAGCTGCTATGCGTGTCAGTCCTATCGGATGGGCTTTCGATAACTTGGAAGAGACCTTGGAAGTCGCGAGACGTTCAGCTGAGGTGTCGCACGACAGCGAGCAAGGCATCACTGCCGCCCAAGCCGTTTCGGCTGCCATATTCATGGCTCGTCATCATGCGAGCAAGGCAGAAATCAAAACCTTTGTTGAAGAGCAATTCCATTACGATCTTAATCACACAATCGAAGAAATACGTCCGCATTACGATTTCGATTGTTCCTGTGAAGGAAGCGTTCCCGAGGCCATCATGGCTTTCATGGATGGCGAAGACTATGAGTCCGTCATCCGTCTGGCCGTTTCGCTGGGTGGCGACAGCGACACACTGGCTTGTATTGCCGGAGGTATCGCCGAAGCGTATTATGGTAGCATCCCGAAAGAAATCATCAAAAACGCTATGCATCATCTGCCGAGCCACTTTCGTAAAGTCATCACGGACTTTGCCATGGCTACGGAATACCAGATGCCAAAGTGCATTTATTGAAAAGTTATCAACAATATGAAAAACATGAAGGATTATGGATTAGCCACATTGTTGGCAACACTTATGCTTGCATCGCTTTTCGGATGCGCCAACGACAGAAAGCCGGAAAAAGAAGTGTTTAAAGACACCAGCCCCAGACAAAAACACGAGGAAATATGGGAGGATGTTGAGAAGCGTAAGGATTCTCTTTGGGCCATTATCTGCGAATCAACCGATGAAATAGAGGTTGAAAGGGCGGAAGATATGTTATACGAGACGGTTGGCTTAGAAGCCTGGTATATGCTTGCGGAAAAAGATTATGAAAAGTATAAAAATTGTGTTGAGGAAGAATTCCAACATTTGGTTGAAGCATTGCCTGATTATAAAAACCTGTTTTTAAACGAAAAAGAAAAATGGGAGAACTACCACGATGCTGTTCAGGCGATGATATCGCTTGAAGACCATGGCAGCAGTGGCTATTTGAACATCATAGGTGCCCTTGATCAAAGCCTTGACCTTTGGTCCGCTTCATTTCATAACTTGCTGTTGTATAAGCAAAACCAAAAAGCGTCCTTTCCTCATACAAAATTCACTTCCCAGATGATAGATGATGCTTATAAGGCGTTCTTTAACGCGGCTTTGGAAAAATGGTATAATCCCTATACGGCCGATTTGGAAAAAGGATTAGAGTATCAAGCGGTTGTCTCCAATGAGAGAAAGATGTGGGATGAATGGATGGGATACCGAGAGACTGTTGCGAAGGCACTCCCAAAAGACTTGAGCAAGATTTACAACGGCTGCACCAATCTTACGATGAGGACGAAACTGCATCAATTGAAGAACCAGAACGCAGGGCTTGGGCTGATGAGCGATGACGTTTCGGATTGTTTGCTGCCCGACTCCTGCTCCGACAAAGCTTTGTTGGAATATCCTGGGTTAAATGTTGTTCTGGAAAAGCATAGTGAAGATTTGAATTGGTATCCTGCTTTTGACTAAAATCACATGAAAAACAAGACTTTAACAAATGCTCTTAAATGTATAGTGTTGGCCATCTCATGGCTTACGCTTTCCCCGCTACTTCTCATCATGGATGGACGCTGGAAGCTGCTGCCGAAGTGGCTGCGGATTGTGCTGTTTATTATATCGCCGATGATGATTGCTGCGCTTTGGAGCATGCTCTTGTTGGGTAGTTATTTGACCGAAATAAGATGGTCTGTATTATCCGAGCGCTTGTATGATGAAGTTTTTGAATATCAGTGCAAGGGAACAAGGCTTCGCCGATTGCGTGTTCTTACTGACGAGGAGATCAATGCGTTGATAGCCGACCTTAAGGAACAGCCAAATGACCAAATCGAACTATACAAGTATGCGTACAAGATCTATTGGCCCTCTTCCAATTGGATTTATGACAATGATTTGAGTTTTGAAAGAGATGATATTATTGCATTTTTGGAAGAGAGCAGAAGGATGGACTGTGCCGGAAGAATAAAAGGAGACAACGACTGCAAAGTCTTTGCTGTCAAACATGCTCGATGCAACCATTGTCTAAGGAAGAAAGTCGTATTGCTTGATTACAGCACCCCCTTGTGGACATGGCAACATCTTTGTGGTAGAGGTGGCTTAATATTGTATTGCGCCCATTGCAATAAGATGCTGTGCGAAGAGTGGTTTATAATGAATTGAGAAGTGAGTCCAAACGGTCGGCATCTGAACAGACATTGATGGAGGGATTGCCTGTGCGGTGGGTGCCAATGTGCTCTCAAAGAATAATGGTTTCTGAGCGGATAGGAGTGTAATTTTGTATAATTTTGGCAAAAAAGTGCGTTTATTGCCGAAATTATATTTACTGCCAGTTGAGACCACCGGCCGCTATTTTATCAAAAAGATTTGTTGGTATCAGAAAAAATACTATTTTTGCATCCGAAAGTTAGAAAAAGTGTATCAAATATACACAAAATCTAACTTTATGATGTAAATTAAGAGAATTACTATCTATCCGATTTCCTGAAGGCACTTGTGGTAGAAAGCGCTGCGCGATGCAAGTTTCCGTTCAATATGACGAAAGGGTTGCGGACGTTGGGGGAGCAGCACGAATTATTTTGCGGGAGTTTTTGACGAAAATGAAAGGTTAATTCGTCTCGGTTTTATCAAAAATTTGCGTCTTTTTCGTCTCGGTTTTGTCAAAAATTGAATAATTATTCGTCTCGGTTTTGTCAAAAAAAGGTTTATTTTTCGTCTCGGTTTTATCAGAAAGTGTTATTTTTGCCAACGAAATCACCAACTAAATCCTTTGAAATGTATATAGAAAGACCCATAGACACATTGCTTCTGGAATGGAAGAACAGCCGCAACCACAAGCCTCTCTTGTTGAGAGGTGCACGACAAGTAGGTAAATCCTGGGCCGTGGAACACTTGGCTGAGACGTTTGAATACTTTATCGAGGTAAACTTTGAGAAAAACTCGGATATGCTGGAGTTTTTCGAGAAGATTCACGATGTGCATGAGCTGGCCAACAGGTTGGGCATGTATTTTAACACCCCGGTGGTTCCAGGCAAAACCCTGCTTTTCATTGACGAGATACAAGACTCGGTGGATGCCATTAAGAGTCTATGGTCGTTCAAAGAGGATTTCCCGGAGCTTCATGTAGTAGCCGCAGGTTCGCTTCTGGAGTTCGCGCTCAAGGGTCTGTCGTCGTTTGGTGTGGGTCGGATACGCTCATTGTTTGTCTATCCTTTCTCTTTTGACGAGTTTTTGGTGGCCGAGGGAAAATCGGCATGGGTGAAAGCTAAGCAAGAGGCAACGGCGGAAAAGCCGTTGCTCACACCATTGTACAATGACCTTGTACAGCATTACCGTACTTTCCTTATGGTGGGCGGTATGCCTGCCAGCGTGGCTGCTTGGATAACAACCCACGACTACCGCGAGTGTCAGGCAGAGCTTGACGATATCCAACTGACCTATTACGATGACTTCCCGAAATACGCCGACAAGGTTGATCCGACTTTGCTTCGCAACACATTGCAAAGCGTAGTGATGCAGATAGGAGAAAAATTCACCTATAGCCATGTGGACGGAGGTTATCGGGCCGAAGACGTTAAAAAGGCTTTGTCTCTGCTGTGCGATGCGGGCATCATCAAGAGGGTGAAACATACGGCTGCCAATGGCATTCCTCTTGGAGCAGAAGTCAACAATAAATTCAACAAATATATCTACCTTGACAGTGGGTTGTTGCTACGGATTCTTGACATGGACCTGGGCGGATCACGGCAGCTGACAGAGTTGATTCTTGCTGGTACTGCCGAGGATTTGGTGAACAAAGGTGGTTTGGCAGAGATGATGCTGGGCTGGGAGTTGGTGAAGTACAACAATCCACGTTCGCAACATGAGTTATTCTATTGGGAAAACACTGCCGAGGGTACGCGATCAGAGGTGGATTACATCATCACTCGCGACATGAAGGTGCTGCCCATCGAGTGCAAGGCAGGGGTCAGTGGCAAGATGAAGAGCTTGTATGAGTTTATGCGTCAGAAGCATCTGACGGATGCCGTTCGTTGCACATTGGAGAACTTTGCCAAGTTGGAAAACATAGACAAAAAGGACAACAATGCCGTGCGTCATGTACAGATCCTTCCGCTGTTTGCGATCTCCAATCTTTTTAGTGCTCCAATTCCTATGCATTGATGAAACGAGACGATTGCGCTTTCGGTCGTCAATGAGGTGGTTAAAATAGCAAGTACCATGAATCTTGTTGACACAAGGTTGACACGGGAAGGTGCAAATCCAGTGCAAAAGAAAAACCCTTAACCTGATTTTCAACAAGTTAAGGGTTTGTTTTGTAGCCCATAGCGGAATCGAACCGCTGTTTTAAGTGTGAGAAACTTACGACCTAACCGCTAGTCGAATGGGCCAAAAAAAGGTTCTTTTTGCGGAACCTTTCGTGTGAACTAGGCGGGAGTCGAACCCACAACCGCCTGATCCGTAGTCAGGGACTCTATCCAATTGAGCTACTAGTCCAGTCGTTTTGACTCTGCAAAAGTACAGCTTTTTTCAATAGTGCAAGTAAAAAATGGCGAAAAATTTTGTTTATTTTTACAAATATTTGATAATCAGCTTGATATTTTTCATCAAAGCAAGGCGTTTTCTGCACGCTTTTGCTTATGCAATCGCTTTTTTGCTATCTTTGCACCATCGTTAACCAACATTTTTCGCTATGAGATTATTACTGATCAGCAATTCGACCAATTTTGGCGAGAATTATCTGGCTTGGGCCTCGGCTCAGATCGAGCTTTTCTGCCTCCAGAATCATATTAATAAGGATAGCCGCATCATCTTCGTGCCCTTCGCGGGCGTCAACATCGGCGGCATGGTCTATCCCGAGAGCTACAATGCCTACGAGTCGAAGGTGAGGAACGTGTTCCGCACCAAGTTCGGCCTCGAGAACTTCACCTCGGTGCACCATTTCGACGATAAGGTGAAAGCCGTCCGTGAAGCCGACTGCATCGTGGTGGGCGGCGGCAACACCTTCCACCTGGTGGCCGAGATGCACCGCTACGGCCTGATGGACGCCATCCGCGAACGCGCCCTCGCTGGCGTGCCTTACATGGGCTGGAGCGCTGGCTCCAACGTGGCTTGCCCGACGCTGTGCACGACCAACGACATGCCTATCGTGCAACCCGCTTCGTTCAAATGCCTCAACCTGGTGCCGTTCCAAATCAACCCGCACTACCTCGACCCGCACCCCGAGATCGACAAGATGATCAAACATGGCGGTGAGACGCGTCAGGATCGCATCAACGAGTATCTGGCCGTCAACCAGGAGATGACGGTGGTTGGCCTGCGCGAGGCCTCGGCACTCTGGGTCAACGACGATAAGATGCTGCTCAAGGGTGGCAAGAAGATGATCGTGATGCGCTACGGCAAGGAATCGGTCGAGATTGACCCGAATTCCGATGTGTCGTTCCTGTTGGGAGAGCAAAACGCATAATGCGTCTTACGAGTTATAGAGTAGATTCCCTTCGGGAATGGAGATATTTTTAGTTTAACTGCGGCGGTTTGGAGTGTTTACGAAAAGTAAGTCCTTCATGCCGCCGCTTTTCACACCGCGTTTTCATTCCATTCCCGAAGGGAATCTCATCATGGTTCGTTGGTTTTGCATCTATTCAAACGCCTTGCGGTCTTCGAAGACCACAAGACGACGTTCAAGGTGGATGGTTTTCCGTCCACCTTTTTCGCCTTGTATGAGATAGCGCGAGGCATCCTCGCCAAGGATGTCGGTGAAGGCCTTCTTGATGCGCGACAGGGTGGCGTTCAAGGTGTTGCCCACGAAGTCGGTCAGGTTGTCGACGGCGCGCTCCAATATGGCATCGTCGCCGTAGGTGGAGATCTGGCGGTAGATCCTGTATAGTTCGGGCTTGTAGTCGCTCAGGTAGTTCAACGAGATGCCTTCCTCGTGGAAGAGGAAGAGGAGATACAAAGCCTTGCTGAGGGTGGGCATCTTCACCTCGGTGTTGTTGCGGTCGGTAAGGAACAGGTCGCCGCGTTTGGTGACGTAGAGCCGGCTGACTTCGTGCGTCCCAGTGTGTTTCAGCACGATGTCGATGAGCACCTTGTGGAATCCCGTGTATTGCAGCTCGTTATTGTCATCGTCGGAGGTAGGCCTAATCTGTTTCAGCAGGCGTTCCTCTTTTGCGTTGAGAACGTTGGGCTTGAGGCTGACGATGCTGTTCTTCAGCGCGTAGAACTGTCGCAAGGTGGCGAGGGGCTGTCCGTTGATTTCCAATATAAGGTAATCGTGGTAGTTGTTAGCCTCCATGTCGCCGAGTTTGAAGAAGAAAGCGGGTTTGTTGATTTCCAATCCGTTGATGTTCAGGTAATTGAGAAATATCTCTTTAGAGAGGAAGGCGCTATCCATCTTTGGGAGGTGGGTGTCGATCAGGTCGAGTTGCTCATCCGAGAGGGTGGGCTCGATGTAGTTGAGGGTCTGACGGAAGGTGGCTTGTTTTGCACTGAGGTCGCGCAGCACCATGGGCAGGTAGAACAACTCACGGTGGTCGGCTTTCAGCAACCGGCAGATGTCGCGGTAGTCATGCATGATGCCGTGGTTGACCTGGCGGTCGTATTCCGGCTCGACGTAGAGCACGGCGTTACGTGTGTCGAAGTTGAGGTGCGGGATGGACACGAGATGGGCCTTGATGCCTTTTGTCGCAGCCAACTTCATGTCGAGGGAGAGAATAAGGGCAGTGATGAGCAACGACTCGTTGGGGCTCAGGTTGTTGTCGGCCAAGGAGAGGGACTGAAACAGGCAGAGCAGGAAGTTCTTCTCCCTGTCGCCCAGCGTTTTCAGTGTGCCCACGGCATCGGAGAGGATGAGCGTGGTGGCTTTTTTGCGGCTCGCCGAGGTGATGCCGAAAGCCTCGTTGACGCGATGCAGGAAGTCGATCTCACCTTGGTTGACGATGCCGTCGCACTGCACGAGGTCTGAAAGAACCTTTGAAAGCGCTGTCTTATGGTTCTCCTTGAATTTCATTTACTTATGTATTTAAGTTTTGGGTTGCAACCTTGCAACCTCTTTGCGTTTTCATGAAGGGTTGTATTTTTGCCCCGTTTTATCATTGCAAAAATAGAAAAAAACGTCAGACTATCATAATATCCCACTTAAAAGATGAAGCGAAACTATAGAAACGGCTTGACGAATGTGGAAGTGGAGAAGAGCCGAATCAAACATGGCGACAATGTGCTGACGCCACCCAAGAAGGATCCCCTGTGGAAACAGTTTTTGGAGAAGTTTTCCGACCCTATCATACGAATCTTGCTGATTGCTTTGATGCTGTCTGTGGCAGTGTCGCTCTACCAGTTGTTTACCGGTGCCGCCGGCATGGGCGTGCTGCTCGAGCCGTTGGGCATCTTCGTGGCCGTGATGTTGGCTACGACGGTGGGCTTCGTCTTTGAGGTGAGCGCCAACAAGAAGTTCGAGATTCTCAACAAGAGTGAGGACGAACAGCCAGTGACGGTGTTCCGCAACGGCATGATCCAACGCATCGAGCGCAAGGACGTCGTGGTGGGCGATTCGGTGGTCATCGAGACGGGCGACGAGATCCCCGCCGATGGCAAGCTGATGGAGGCGGTGTCGCTGAGGGTGAATGAGTCGGACCTGACGGGCGAGCCTTCGTGCAGTAAGACAACGGAAGCGTCCGAGTTTAAGGCGGAGGCGACCTATCCCTCCAACTACGTCTGTCGCGGCAGCTCGGTGATGGAAGGCCATGGCGTCTTCGTGGTCGAGAAAGTGGGCGATGCCACGGAGTGGGGCAAGGTGTATCACGGGGCGCAGATTGACAACAAGGTGAAGACGCCCCTGAACGAGCAGCTCGACCGCCTGGGCAATGGCATCACCATTGCCAGCTATGTCATCGCGGGACTGATCGTGGTCTTGCGCCTGGTGATGTATTTCGTCTATGGCGACCATCTGCCTTTCAGCTGGATGGATTTCGCCCGTTATCTGCTGAACACCCTGATGATTGCCGTCACGCTGATAGTGGTGGCTGTGCCCGAAGGCCTTCCCATGAGCGTCACGCTGAGTTTGGCGTTGAGTATGAAGCGTATGCTGGAGACCAATAACTTGGTTAGGAAGATGCATGCCTGCGAGACCATGGGCGCCGCCACGGTGATTTGTTCCGACAAGACGGGCACGCTGACCAAGAACCGCATGAGTCTTGGCGGTAGCCTCATCTATGGGCTGAAAGGCAGTAGGCTCGACGATTCCGAGACGGGAAGGCTCATGTCGGAAGGCATCGCGCTTAACTCAACGGCTTTCTTGGATTATAGCAACAAGACAAAGGTGAAGGTGGTGGGCAACCCCACCGAAGGCGCCTTGCTGCTATGGCTTTTCGACAACAGCGTGGACTATGAACGGATACGTGCCAGCGTGAAAGTCGTCAAGCAGCTGCCGTTCACGACGAAGTACAAATACATGGCCACGGTGGTCAAGACGGCCTTTTCGGGCGAGTATGTGTTGTATGTGAAAGGCGCACCTGAGATTGTGCTGAAACGTTGCAACAAGGTCAAGATGGCCCATGGCGAAGACGATGTGGCGAAGGTGAGGGAGGAGGTCGACACCCGACTGCTGGAATACCAAGGCAAGGCCATGCGCACCTTGGGATTCGCCTATAAATACATCACCGAAGAGGATCTGAAAAACGTCTTTGAGAACGGTAAGCTGCAAATAGAAGACCTGTGTTTCTTGGGCATTGTGGGGATCATCGACCCGATTCGCGACGACGTGGCCGACTCCATACAGGACTGCCTGAATGCGGGCATCGGCATCAAGATCGTGACGGGCGACACGCCAGGTACGGCACGAGAGATCGGCCGTCAGGTGGGGCTGTGGACCGATGACGACGACCCCGAGCGGCAGATGATCACGGGCAAGGAGTTCAACTTGCTGACCGATGACGAGTTGCGTGAACGCATCGGCGACTTGAAGATTATGTCGCGTGCACGACCTTCCGACAAGGAACGCCTTGTGCGTTTGCTACAAGAAAGGGGAGAGGTGGTGGCCGTGACGGGCGACGGCACCAACGACGCTCCGGCATTGAACCGTGCGCAAATCGGCCTCTCGATGGGCGACGGCACCTCGGTGGCCAAGGAGGCCAGCGACATCACCATCCTCGATAACTCGTTCAAGAGCATAGCCCGCGCCGTGATGTGGGGCCGTTCGCTCTACCTCAACATACAGCGTTTCATCCTCTTCCAGATGACCATCAATGTGGCGGCCTGCCTCATCGTGCTGATAGGCGCAATGTTGGGCACCGAGTCGCCGCTCACCGTGACGCAGATGCTGTGGATCAACCTCATCATGGACACCTTTGCGGCTATGGCCTTGGCCTCGTTGCCGCCCGACCATGGCGTTTTGAAGGACAAGCCACGTTCGCCTTCGACCTTCATCATCACCAAGGACATGGGACGACGCATTTTCGGGGTAGGCCTGCTATTTGTGGCGGTGCTGTTCGGTTTCATCCAATACTTTATGCACTTTGGTGTCGATTCATTGGCCGAGTTCTCGTTCCGCGACTACCTCACGAGCTATTTCAATTTCCATCACGTGGGAGGCAACTTCACGCCTAAGGAGTTGTCGCTGCTCTTCACCATCTTCGTGTTCATGCAGTTCTGGAACATCTTCAACGCCAAGGCCTACCACACCACGGACTCTGCGTTTAAGGGTCTGTTCGACAAAGACATAAGGCGTGGTTTTGGCTTTACCATCTTGATCATAGCGATAGGTCAGGTGCTCATCATCACCTTTGGTGGCAAGATGTTTAGCGTGGTGCCTTTGCCTTTTGACGAGTGGGTGCGTATCATCGTTGGGACATCGCTGATTCTGTGGCTTGGCGAGATCGAACGATGGGTACATAGGATGAAAATAGCCAAAAAGAGCTGAAACCCTTGTTTTTGTTAAGTAAAAAGTCGTATCTTTGCCGCTCCAAATTAAAAAGGTAAAAGAAATGAATAAACGATTGATTTTTATTGCTTTAACGCTTTTTATGGGTCTTGTCATGACTTCATGCGGCACGAAGTCGCTCGAAGGAACCTGGGTTGAACCCGCTGCTGAATATGGTCTTGGCGACGTTGGTTTCACCTTGCTTCAGAACGGAGAAGTGGTTTCGATCAACACGGGCTATAGAGAATACAAGCAATGGGAACAGGTCGGCAAGAAGCTGATCATCAAAGGCGAGTACACGGGTACCAACCCCCATGAGTTTGCCGACACGTTGGATATCATCTCCGTTGACGACGAAAAGCTGGTGCTGGGTCAAGGAGAATACAGAGTGACCTATCAGAAGAGATAAGAAAAATATCAAATCCTTATATTTATGAAGAAATTAGCAGTCATCGCCTTTGGCGGAAACGCCCTGTTGAGAGGCGGTCAAAAAGGAACCTACAGAGAGCAGATGGAGAATGTCACCGAGACATGCCATTCGTTGCTTCCTTTCCTGAAGAACGATTACAATCTGGTCATCGGCCATGGCAACGGTCCTCAGGTGGGCAATGTCATGTTGCAGCATGAGGCTGGTCACCATCAGTTTGGTGTGCCGGGCATGCCTATCGACTTCTGTGTGGCCGAGACCCAAGGTCTGATCGGATTCATGATCGAGATGGGTTTGGGCAAGACCTTCGCTAAGGAAGGCATCAAACGCAATGTGGTCACGTTGGTGACGCAGGTGGTGGTCGACAAGAACGACCCCATGTTCCAGAACCCGACCAAGCCCGTTGGCCCGTATTATTCCAAGGAAGAAGCCGAGAAATACGCTGTCGAGACGGGTGCCGTCTATAAGGAAGATCCCAAAGGCCGCGGCTGGCGTAAGGTGGTGGCTTCACCCAAGCCGATTGCCATCCAGAATGTGGGTCTTGTGAAGCAGCTTGCCGAACAAGGCAACATCGTCATCACCGTTGGCGGCGGTGGCATCCCTGTCATCGAGAAGCCCGACGGTAGCCTGGGCGGTGTCGAGGCGGTCATCGACAAGGACCTCGCATCGGCCATGACGGCCATCAACATCGGTGCCGATGAGTTCTACATCCTCACCGACGTGCCGAAGGTCTACATCAACTTCCGCAAGGAAAACGAACAGGCTTTGGATACCATCACCGTGGCTGAGGCCAAGAAACACTTGGCCGACGGACAGTTTACCGAAGGCAGCATGGCTCCCAAGGTGCGCGCCGCCGTCCTCTTCGTCGAGGCTACGGGCCACGAGGCCATCATCACCGAGGCCACGAGACTGGGCGACCCCACTTGTGGGACGAGAATCATCGCTTGATAGAAAGTGGTTTATGATTGCATGGAACTGCGGAGCGGATGCTTCGCAGTTCTTTTTTATTGTGAGTAAGCCACGCTCCAAGCGTAGCGCTTCTCACGGTTTACGAAAGACTCGAGACGGTAGCCTTCGCCATCCAACACACGATGCAGGTCGTCGGTGATGCCCGTGCCACGCATCTTTACCACGGCTTCTTTCTTGGTCCAGTATTGGGTGAACGACTCAACGGGGTCGCTATAGGCCTTGATCCATTTCGCTTCGGCGGGATTCATCGTCTTGTTGACCAAGGCCATGCTAGGGCTTCTGAAGCCCTCGATGTCGATGCCGACAGGGGAGGAGTCGACCGCCACCGCGATGCCGTTTTTGCAATGGCTCAGGCTGAAATGGGTGTCAGGGTGGTGCCTTAATGAAGGCTTGCCATGTTCGTTGAAGACCATCTCCAAGTCGTCAATGCCTAATGGCGCTAGTAAGTCTTTCAGCATTAGCCACGATTTCAGACATGCGAACTGTCCGAATAGAAACTTGTAGCGGAGCGCCTCGTTGCGACGTTGCTCGTCCACCAAAGGCAGCATGCGTTTCACTTCGGCTTCGGAGATCTGGCTCATATCATCGAAAAGGGATACCATGGGATGCTTTTACGGTGCAAAAATAGTCATTCTTCTAGAATTGGGCACATTTTATTTCATTGAGAAAATCTCCCTTTTTGTTCAGAAAAAAGCCTTCCGTTTGGATAATAATAAACTTGGAGCGCAAATAGTGTTATTTTCGCATCGGATAATTATCGGATATGGAAAAGAAAACGAAAAAAGGGAAGACGGCGGTTCAGCCTTTTCCCGACATACCCTCACGTACTTTCGACCTTTTGCCGAGATTCGTTGAGAAATTTGGCAAGAAGAAAGTCATGTTCGCCTGCAAGGTGGACGGGGCATGGAAGAAATATATCAGCCGCGACTTCATAAAGATGACTGACACCATCAGCCAAGGCTTGATCGGGTTGGGTGTCGGCAAAGGCGACCGTGTGGCGGTGGTCTCTAACAACTGTCCGCAATGGAACATGGTCGACTTCGCGGTGCAACAGATAGGCGCCATCTTGGTTCCTATATATCCCACTGTGCGTCAGTCCGATTTTGAATATATCCTGAACCATGCCGAGCCCAAGATTGTCTTTGTGGAAGGCTCGCTGTTGCATAACAAGGTGAAGGATATCCTCGCGGCTATGCCTACCCATCCCAAGGAGTTTGCCTTCAACCCAGTCGTGGGCATGATGACCCTGCGCGGACTGATGGTCTCCGTCAAGATCGACAAGAAGAGTCTTGCAGGCCTGCAGGCCCGTAAGGACGACGTCGACCCCGAGGACGTGGCCACCATCATCTATACCTCGGGAACGCTGGGAACGCCCAAGGGCGTGATGCTGACCCATAACAACCTGATGAGTTGTGTGGCCCATTATGGTCCCCATTATCCTGTGCCGAGCTCGCACAAGGTGGTGAGTTTCCTGCCTTTGTCGCATATCTATGAGCGTTCGGTGCTGTATACCCACTTGTATCTCGGCAACTCGACCTATTATGTGGAGAACTTTGGCACCATCATACGCGACATCGCCGATGTGAAACCTGAACACTTCACCACGGTGCCCCGCGTCATCGAGAAGGTGTACAACGGCATCATTCGTAAGGGCGAGAAACTCAAGGGCTTGAAGAGACGCATCTTCTACTGGGCGTTTCAGCTGGCTGAACGCTATGATGAGACTGGTGCCAAAAACGGCAGGGCTTATCGCTTCAAGTTGTACTGGGCCAACAGACTGGTCTTCAAGGATGTGAGAAAAGCTTTTGGAGGCCGTCTGGAGTTCATCATCTCTGGTGGTGCCAGCTTGCAGCCGCGATTGGTGCGCCTGTTTGCCGCCATGAACATCCCCATCATCGAGGGCTACGGCCTGACCGAGACCTCGCCGGTGATTGCCACCAACAGCTTGGCTTTGGGCATCATCAAGGCGGGAACCGTGGGTGTGCCTTGCAGCAGCGTGCAGTTCAAGATCGATCCGGAGTCGGGCGAGATCCTCGTCAAAGGCTCAGCGGTGATGAAAGGATACTATAAGAACGAGGAACAGACCAAGATCGCCATTGACGAGGAAGGGTATTTCCATACTGGTGACATCGGCGAGTTCGATGAGGACGGCTTGCTGAAGATCACGGGCCGTATGAAGGAGATCTTCAAGGACTCCATGGGAAAATACATCTCACCGGCGTTGATTGAAGGCAAGTTTACCGAGTCGCCGTTCATCAGCATGATGATGGTGGTGGGCGAGAACCAGAAGTTTGCCGCCGCCCTGATTGTGCCCAACTTCGAGAACCTGAAGACCTGGTGCGAGGAGAATCACATCCCATACACTACGAATACCGAGATGATCCAAAACAAGGAGGTTAACGACCGCTTCCGTAAGGAAGTCGACAAATACAATAAGTTCTTTGGCGATTTCGAGAAGGTGAAGCGCTTCGAGCTGGTCGACAGGGAATGGACCATCGACGAGGGCGAGGTTACCCCGAGCCTGAAGATACGCCGCAAAATCATTGCCGAGCATTTCAAAGACCTAATCGACGGGATGTTTGCGGAATAAAAATTGAAGCGGCCTCGTATGAGGCCGCTTTTTTTTTGTAATTTTGCAACACTTATGCAACCCGAATTATGTCAGAATTACCCGCACTATTTTCCGACCTTGCCCTGATTTTGGTTACGGCAGGTGTCACTACAGTTCTTTTTAAATGGTTGAAACAGCCTTTGGTCTTGGGCTATATCATTGCCGGTTTGCTCATTGGGCCTTATTTTCCTTGGTTCCCTGTCATCAACGACCACGAAAGCGTTGAGATTTGGAGCGAAATTGGTATGGTCTTCTTGCTGTTTGCTATTGGCCTGGAATTCAGTTTCAAGAAACTGAAGAAGCAGGCTGGTACAGTGGGTATCACCGCCTTGACCGAACTTGTGTCGATGTGCGTCATTGGTTTCCTCCTCGGCAAACTATTGGGTTGGTCGCATATGGATAGCATCTTTCTTGGTGCCATGCTTTCCATGTCATCCACAACCATCATCGCAAAGGCTTTCGATGACTTGAAGATGAAAGGGGAGCGTTTTACGGGGAGCGTCATTGGCGTTCTGGTGGTTGAAGACCTGGCTGCCATCTTGATGATGGTAGTGCTTTCCACCATGGCGGTTAGCGCGACCTTGGATGGGAAAGAATTGATGATCGGCGTGGTCCGACTGGTGTTCTTCCTGTTGGTGTGGTATATCGGTGGCGTGTTCCTTATCCCGACCATCCTCAAATGGGCCCGAAAGTTCATGTCGGAAGAGACGCTGACTGTTTTTTCGGTAGGTTTGTGTTTCTTCATGGTTTGGCTGGCCAACAAAGCAGGTTTCTCGTCGGCTTTGGGCGCTTTTATCATGGGCTCCATCTTGGCTGAAACGCTTGAGGCTGAGATGATCCACAAACTCACCACGCCCATCAAGAACCTGTTTGGAGCCGTGTTCTTTGTTTCGGTCGGTATGATGGTCAATCCGGCTATCTTGGTGCAGTATTGGTGGCAAATCCTGGTCATCACGATTGTCGTGGTCGTGCTGAAATCATTGAGTTCGGGTTTGGGTATGCTGTTTTCGGGCGATAACCTTTACAATGCCGTTAGGGCGGGTATGTGCTTTGGCCAAATCGGCGAGTTCTCGTTCATCATTGCCACGGTGGGCATGAGTTTTGGCGTCATCGACGAATTCATGTATCCCATCATTGTTTCGGTGTCCATCATCACCACTTTCCTCACGCCTTATATGATAAAAGGTGGCGTGCCGCTATTCCATTGGATAGAGAAGAAAGTGCCTGATAGATGGAAAAACGGCTTCGGAAGCGAGGATAAAGTCGTAAAAATGAAGAGTGGTAAGGAGATGACGATGAAGGATTATATCTTGAGCCAACTGAAGAACTTGGTGTTGTATGCCTCCATCATCGTCGCCTTGATGCTGATCTGCTTCTCACTCTGTCAGTTTATTTATGATTATTTGCCTCAGCCCGTTAGTGGCTTGGTCTCGCTGGCTATCACCTTGGTGGTCATGTCGCCTTTCCTGTGGGCGGTGGCCTTCAAGCACGGCATGCTGAAAACGACCAGAAAACTGATGGCTAAGAGTAAATTCAACAAGAAATCCGTTAGGTTGATTTTCATGTTGCGCTTCATCCTTGTTTTGGGCGTTGCATTCCAAATCAACAACCATTTTTTGGATGCCGGTTTTTGGGCTAGCCTTGGTCTGCCCAATGCACCTCACCACTTGATTGCCTTGGGTTTGGCAGACATTTATGCCGTCGTTCTTCGCATGATTACACCCTTCATGCATTGGTATGAGATCATCGAACACCGTTTCCTTGAAAACATGAATAAACGTGAAACCTTAAAGTCGTTCATGCTACCCGAAGTGTTGCAGGAGAATTTCACAATGGAGAAAATGGCCTTGAGTCCCAAGAGCCAATATGTCGGCAAACGCATAAACGAGACGGACTTTCACAAAACATACGAGACAAGTGTGGTGAGCGTTGACCGTGCCGATGAACTCTTTGACCTTCCCCACCACGACTTCATATTGTATCCCGACGACGAGGTGACCTTCATCGGTACCGAAGAGCAATTGGCCAAGCTTAGGCCTTTCGTCGAGGTGGAAGATGAGGTGCTTATCAAGGAACGACCCGAGAGCGATGTCGATATCCGCGGCACCGTGGTGGGCCCGAACAGCCGTTTTGTGGGCGTCTCCCTTCATGACTCCGACATGCTCAATCGCTTCAATGTCATGGTAATCGCCATTGAACGCGACAATGACTTCATCCTCAACCCATCAAGCTCATTCGTGTTCCAACAAGGCGATAAGGTGTGGTTTGTATCCACCGAAACCAACGCCAAAGCTTTGATGCAATACGCATACGAAACCGAAACTAAAACTGAACAACTGACAACTGAACAACTGAACAACTGATAACTATGGAATCATTACCTGCATTATTCTCCGATCTGGCCTTGATATTGGTTACGGCTGGTCTCACCACGGTGATATTCAAATGGTTGAAACAACCTGTGGTTTTAGGCTATATCATCGCTGGTTTCCTCATCGGCCCTAATTTTGAGTGGTTCCCGGTCATTAGCGACCATACGAGCGTGGAAACCTGGAGCGAGATCGGTATGGTGTTTATGTTGTTTGGTATCGGCTTGGAGTTCAGTTTCAAGAAACTGAAAAAGGTAGGAGGGACGGTGGGCATCACCGCCCTGACCGAATTGGTGACCATGTGTGTGGTTGGTTTTGTGCTTGGAAAGCTGTTAGGCTGGTCGCAGATGGACAGCATCTTCCTCGGTGCCATGCTTTCTATTTCATCCACGACCATTATTGCTAAAGCGTTCGATGATATGAAACTGCACCGCGAGAAGTTCAGCGGTAACGTCATCGGTGAGTTGGTGGTCGAAGACCTTGAGGCTGTCTTGCTGATGGTGATTCTGTCCACCTTGGCGGTGAGCAAGACTTTCGATGGCATGCAACTGGTGACCAGCATGCTGAAACTGGGTTTCTTCCTTTTGATTTGGTTTATCGGAGGCATTTTCTTGGTGCCTACCGTCTTGCGTTGGGCGCGCAAGTTCATGTCGGAGGAGACGCTGACGGTGTTCGCTGTGGGTTTGTGTTTCCTTATGGTCGTGTTGGCCAATCTGGCGGGCTTCTCGTCGGCATTGGGTGCCTTCATCATGGGCTCCATCTTGGCTGAGACCCTCGAAGCTGAGATGATCCACAAGGTCACCACACCCATCAAGAACTTGTTTGGTGCCGTTTTCTTCGTCTCGGTCGGTATGCTGGTCGACCCGAAGATCTTGGTGGAGTATTGGTGGCAAATCCTGGTGATCACGGGTGTGTTGCTCCTCTTCAAGCCCATGAGCAATGTTGCTGGACGATTGATAGCAGGCTTGGGCTTGAAACAATCCATTCAAGGCGGTTTCTGTTTCAGCCAAATCGGAGAGTTTTCCTTTATCATCGCATCGTTGGGTTTGAGCTATGGCGTTATCGATGAGTTCCTGTATCCCATCATCGTTTCGGTGTCTATCATCACGACCTTCCTCACGCCTTATGCCATCAAGGCGGCACTGCCGACTTACCATTGGGTGAGCACGCATCTTTCGCAGAACTGGCTGAATCATTTTGAAAACAGCGATCGAGGCATCAAGGTGAAGAGCGGCAAGAAAGTGAGCATGGCCAGCTTCATTGGTCGTCAACTCAAGCATATTATCATTTATATCGCCATTGTCGTGGCCCTGCTGTTCATCTGTTTCTGGATTGGTTCGTTCGTTATTGCGCATATACCTGGCTTGTGGGGCAATGCCATCGCGGTGGCTATCACTCTTACCCTGGTATCGCCTTTCCTTTGGGCCATTGGTTTCAGACATACTTTGGTAAAGACAACGCATAAGTTGATGGAACACAGTAAGTTCAACAAAACCTTGATTCTTTCTATTTTCATCTTGCGTTTCATCATCGTTTGGTTGGTGGCCTCTTCTGTTTTGCGCCATTTCTTCAACGAGGCGTTTTGGCTTCGTTTGGGTGTAGGTGTTTCCTTCGGTCATTGGATCAATGTGGCGATGGCATTGGGGTACACCCTCTTGCTCCGTGTGGTAAGTCCTGCTATGAAATTCTACAAACGCATCGAGGATAGTTTCCTTGATAACCTCAACAAAAGACAGTCGTCGCAGGTGTTTGCCATCCCTGAGATTTTGCAGGAAAACTGTCACTTGCAGAAGATGACGCTGAGCCCCGACAGTCCTTATGCAGGAAAAATTATCAGGGAGACGGATTTCCGTGACAACTATAACGTGAGCGTGGTGAGCGTGGAGCGTGGCAAACAGCTTTTTGAATTGCCCAAGTCTGATTTTCAGCTGTTCCCGTTCGATAAAATTACTTTTGTGGGACATGAGGACCATTTGCGGTTGCTTTTGCCCAAGGTGGAGCTGTTCGATGAGCAATTGATTCAGGAGCATGAAGAAAGCGAGGTGGATTTGTACAAGGTGGAAGTGCGTCCCGTTAGTCCTTATGTCGGTGTGGCTTTGATGGATTCCGGTCTGGCCGAAAACTTTGATGCCATGATCATCGCCATCGAGCGCGACGGGCAGTTTATATTGAATCCTTCAGCAAGAATCACCTTCCAGCCTGCTGATTTGGTGTGGTTTGTCGCCCAAAAGGAAAAGGCCGAGATTTTGATGAATTATAATCCCGATTGAGATGATTGTATGTATCGCCGAAAAGCCAAGTGTCGCCCGCGACATTGCCAAGGTGCTGGGAGCCAACACTGCCCGTGATGGCTATATGGAGGGCAACGGCTATCAGGTGACGTGGACTTTTGGCCATCTCTGCACCCTAAAGGAGCCACACGACTACACCGACCAGTGGAAGGCTTGGGCATTGAGCCGCTTGCCGATGATACCGCCACGGTTCGGCATCAAACTCATTGCGGATAAAGGCGTGGAGAAACAATTTAAGACCATTGAGTCCTTGTTCCAAAAGGCTGACGAAATCGTGAATTGTGGTGATGCTGGGCAGGAGGGTGAGCTCATCCAACGTTGGGTGATGCAGAAGGCCGCTGTGAAGTGTCCCGTGAAGCGCCTGTGGATTTCATCTTTGACAGAGGAATCCATCAAGGAAGGCTTCAAGGCCCTGAAGGACCAGGCCGACTATCAATCGCTCTACGAGGCTGGTCTCTCGCGGGCCATCGGCGACTGGCTTTTAGGCATGAACGCCACACGACTCTACACCTTGAAATACGGCCAAAACCGACAGGTATTGTCCATCGGCAGAGTGCAGACGCCTACCTTGGCCTTGATTGTCAACCGCTACCACGAAATCACCAACTTCAAGCCTGAGGCTTATTGGGTGCTTTCGACTGTCTATAGGGATACGACCTTTACTGCCACCAAGGGCAAATATGGCTCTGTGGAAGACGGACAAAAGGACTTGCAAAGCGTGGAAGGGAAGGAGTTCACCGTGACCGATATCTCCACCAAGAAAGGCACGGAAGCCCCGCCAAGACTGTATGACTTGACTTCGTTGCAGGTGGAGTGCAACAAAAAGTACAACATGTCCGCTGACCAAACGCTGCAGACCATACAGAGTCTCTACGAGAAGAAATACACCACCTATCCGCGTGTCGACACCACCTATCTGAGCGACGACATCTATCCGAAGTGCCCCGACATCTTGGCGAAACTGACCAACTATGCCGAATACACCGCGCCTTTGGCAGGTAAGAAGCTACCCAAGAGCAAGAAGGTGTTCGACAACAGCAAGGTCACCGACCACCATGCCATCATCCCGACGGGTGTGGTTCCTTCGGGATTGAGTTTTGCCGAGCAGCAGGTCTACGACGAGGTCTGTCGCCATTTCATCGCCGTGTTTTATCCCGACTGCCAGTTTGCCACGACGACCGTCTTGGGAAAAGTGGAAGACGTGGAGTTTAAGACCTCAGGTAAGCAGATTCTGGTGCCGGGCTGGCGCGAGGTCATCAAGCCGGTGAAGCAGGAAGAAGACCCTTCGACGGGCTCAGGGACCAAAGAAGGGCAGGAGGACGAGGAGAAGACCTTACCCATTTTCGAGAAAGGCGAACATGGACCGCATCAGCCACAGCTGGCTGAGAAGTGGACCTCGCCGCCGAAGCCTTATACTGAGGCCACACTGCTTCGCGCCATGGAGACGGCGGGCAAGCTGGTTGACGACGAGTCGTTGCGCGAGGTGATGAAGGAAAACGGCATCGGCCGACCTTCCACGCGCGCAGCCATCATCGAGACCTTGTTCAAACGCAACTATATCCGGAAGGTGCGCAAGAGCTTAGAGCCGACGCCGACGGGTATCGAGCTCATCGGCCTCATCCACGAGGACCTGCTGAAGAGCGCCGAACTGACGGGCATCTGGGAGAAGAAACTCCGTGAGATCGAGCAGCACAAATACGAGGCACGGCAGTTCCTCGATGAGCTAAAGCAAATGGTGACGGAGATTGTCACTACGGTGATGCTGGATAATAGCAACCGCCGCGTGGCGGCAGCCGTGGTGGAGCAACCGAAGAAGGCGACACCGAAGAAAAAGACTGCACCCAAGGCGAAGAAAACAACGGAAGGCATAGATTCCAGCCAACGCGCTGTCCCTCCTGGGAATGACATGCCTTCCTCGACAAATTCTGACGCTATCATCGGTCAGCCCTGCCCACTATGTGGCAAGGGACATATAATTAAAGGCAAAACTGCTTACGGTTGTTCCGAGTGGCGGAGTGGCTGTGGCTGGCGGAAAGTATTTTGATTCTTCTCGAGCCATTCTCTGAAACTATTAGGCTTTACATCATCATCTAAAGACTTTTGTGCGATCCTAGCGCCGAAGGTTGTTGCCATTTTGCTTGGGTCGAGTATGATTCCGACGCGACCGAGGTCAAGGCGGTCGGCGTCGTAGCAGGTGTCAATGGTAGCATCGCCTGAGCGGGATTCCGTTGTGTGGAACTTGCAGGCGTGGTATAGCTTGTCGAATTGTTCCTGAGCGATGTCGATGCGATGTTCCTCAAAACAGGTCTTGGCGAATTCAGCACCACGAGGACCATGGTCCATATCGAAGCCGTCGTCGGCGCGCTTGCTGTCGTGAAACAGCGCGAACAGCCGCACCACGGTGGTGTCAGCTCCTGTCTCGGAGGCAAGCAGCAAGCCGTTGCGTTCCACCTGTTGCCAATGCATGAGGCCGTGCAGCTCCGACTCGAAGATACGGTGGGAGAGTATGTGGTTTTGTAGGGTAGGGTAGTCTGGTCCTTTCATAAGGGTGGTAGAATTCAGTTCAAGCGGATTGGCTATTAAGCTCACTCAATCTCCAACGTCTTCTTGCAAATCTCGATCTCGCCCGGGTCGCCGGTGTACTTGCCGAGGTCATCGCTGAGCTTGACCACCTTCTTCCATGTACGTTTCTCGGTGATCTTGGCCGCCGTGAGCTTCACCACGATGTTCATGGCTTTCACGTTGTCGACGTCGCAGGTGAGGTGGGTACCGATACCGAATGAGTCTTGCATCCTGCCGTTCACAGCCTCGTGGATGGCGATGGCTTCGTCCACATTCAAGCCGTTGCTGAAAATGATGGACTTCTGTGCCGGGTCGACGCCGAGCTCCTTGTATTTCTCGATGATCTCCTCCAAAGCCTCGTAGTTGTCGCCGCTGTCGACGCGCAGACCGTCAAACAACTTGGCGTGCAGCTGGGTGAAGTTCTGGAAGAAAGCCTTGCGCGTATAGGTGTCGTAGAGGAACACACCCAGGCTACCGGCATACACTTCCTGCCAGTAGTCCATGGCGAGGTAGTTGGCCTCGTTGTAGCCGTAGAGTGAGCAGGTCTCGATGAATTGGTGACTCATGGTGCCGATGGGGGTGAGGTCGTATTTCATGGCCAGCAGCACATTGGAGGTACCCACGAAACAGGTCTTGGTGAACTGCTTCTGAGCCTCAATGAAGCTACGGATGACAAGGTCCTGATGTTCGAAAGAGAAACGGCGGCGTGTGCCAAAGTCGCTGAACTTAACGCCGTTGCCGATGAGACGGATGCCTTTGGCGTACGACTTCTGGTATTCCTTCTCGGCGTCGTAGTGCTCAAACTCGCCTTTCATCTCGTGCATCATCTCGGAGACGGTGGCCAGGATGGGCATCTCCCAAAACACGGTGCGCCACAGCAGGCCTGTCACTTGGATGTGCAGATGTCCTTCCTCGTCTTGGCTCACCTCGACCTCGGAGGGCCTCATGTGGAAGCCTTTCAGGAAGGTGAAGAACCACAATGGGAAGTAGTAGCATTTCCGTTTCATGAAACGCACTTCTTCGTCAGTGATCTTGATGTTGCCGTAGAGGTCGAACTGCTCGCGAAGCTTCTCGGCGAAGCCTTTGGGGTAGACCGTGTTGTTGCGGTCGACGAAAGTGTATTGTCCCATGGCGCGAGGGAACTTCTGCAGGTAGGCGTAGCATACGCTGAAGGTGTAGAGATCGTTGTCTAACAGGCTGGTGATGATTTGTCTCATGGCTTATAGTTTGCTAATAATACTCCTTATTTTATCCGAAATATACTTCACCGAATTGGTGGTGTTTTCGAGCACCTGCACCAAGTCCTTGCGCTTGATGATCTCGGTGAGGGTGTAGTCTTTTTGGAACAGCTTGCTGATGCAGCTGCCGTAGAGTTCGTCGTTGTCGTGTTCCAAGGTCTTGATCTCATGGCAGAGACGGGCAATCTCCTTACGCTTGTCGTAGAGCTGTGGCAGGTCGCGGATGATGTGGCTGAGGTTCTCGGCGGCAAACATGATGTTTTCCGCCATGGTGGTGAGGTCTTCATCCACGGCAAGGAAACGGCGGGTGAGGACGATGTTGGCCGAGTCGTCGATACGGTCGAGGAAGGTGTCCATCATCTCGGCGAGTTCGTGGACGTCGTCGCGGTCGAAGGGAGTGAGCACAGTAGCGAAGAGCTGGCTGTAGAAGTCGCGCAGCACCTTGTCGCCTTCGGTCTCACAGACCTTGATGTCTTTTCTCAAGGCTTCGAGCTGGTCGAGATCGGTCTCCAAGAGCATCTGCCTCAAAAGCGTGGCAGCTTTGTCGATGTATGCTGCCTGCTGCTGGTATAGCGGGTAGAACTTCTTTTCCTTGGGTACGAAAAACTGGAAGAAACTGTTGAGACTCATGGCATTACTTGACTAAGAGGTGAAACAACAGGTTCAAGATGCCGCCGATGATGAGCGGCACGGGGATGGTGAGGATCCACGAAAGGATGATGCGCTTGGCCGTGACCCATTTCACCGACTTCATACCGTCGGTGAGGCCTACGCCGATGACGCCACCAGTGATGGTGTGCGTCGTGCTGACAGGGATGCCGAGGAAGGAGGTGGCGATAAGGGTGGTGGCGCCGGCAAACTCGGCTGAGAAGCCACGCACGGGCGTGATCTTGGCCAAGCCGCCGCCCATGGTCTTGATGACGTTTTTGCCACCGATGAGGATACCCAACGACATGATGACATAACAGATAACAGCCAATGTGTCAGGGATATGGAAGCTTTGGCTGCTGTCGTAGAAGTTGCTGATGAAGTCTTGCATAGCGGGGCTGACACCTTTCGTGGTGAACACGCTTGCCATCAGCACAGCGATGATACCCATGGTCTTGGGCGCGTCGTTGGAGCCGTGGCCGATGCAGAAGGCCGCCGTGGAGAAGTGCTGCAGCACCTTAAAGATCTTGTCGACTCTCTTTCGCGGGCTGTTCTTGAAGATCCTCAGGAAGATGCATTCGAGGAAGAAACCCAGGAACAGGCCAATGAGCGGGGAGAGTACGATGAACGCCAAGGTGACGATGATGGGCGTCATGTGTAACACGTTGCTGCCGTTGACGAACCAAGCCGCTCCAATGATGCCGCCGATGAGGGCGTGCGAGGTGGAGATGGGCATGCCGCTCTTGGTGCAGATGGCCACCCAGATGGCGGCGCCGACGAGGGCCGACAGGATAAGGTAGGGGTCGATGACACTCTGGTCGGCGAAGTTGGCCATGGTGTTACCCACGGCAAACTGCTGGTTGAGGATCAACCGGATGAAAATAAAGGCCATAAACTCCCAGAACGAGGCCCATAAGATGGCCTGCACGGGGGTCATCACCTTGGTGGCGATGATGGTCGAGATGGAGTTGGCCGCGTCGTTCATGCCGTTCAGGAAGGTGAAGATGAAAGCAAGGACGATGGACAGGATGATGGCTATGGTCAGGAGATTCATCACGATTCTTTTATTAGAAGACTTTTAACGGTACCCGTCACTTCCTTGGCGCGGTCGGTGGTGTCTTCCACCACCTGGGCGATCTCCTTGTATTTCAGCAACTCGATCTCGTCCTTTTCGTTCTCGAAGAGGTAGGAGATGTAGTCGCCATAGATGTCGTCGACAGCGTGCTCGATAAGGGTGACCTTCTGGCACATGTCGCTGATCTGTTGATGGTTCTTCCCAAGGTCGTCAAGCAGGTCGAACACCTGCATGATGATGGTGGCGTCCTCATGGATGTTGTCCACGATCTCCTTGATCTGCTTGTCGATCTTCTTGGGGTTGTACATCAGGATGGTCTTGGCCGAGTGGTTGATGAAGTCAAGGAACTTGTCGAGGTCCATGGCGAGGGCATTCATATCCTCGCGGTCGAAGGGCGTGACGAAGGCCTCGTTGAGCTCGATGTAGAACTCACGCAGCAGCTCATCGCCAGTGGTCTCCTGTTTCTTGATCATTCGGGTAAGCAGCTTACGTTCCTCGGGGTCGTCGCTCTTGACCAGCTCCTTGAGGTATTTGGCGGCAACCTGTGCCGTCTCCGCCTGTTTGGCGTAGGTGGGGAAGAAGTGCTTCTCGCGACTGCTTCTTCCAGTGAAAAGGTTGTTCAGTGCCATTGTTGAAATGGGTTTGAAATCGTTATATTGGCTACGTCGAACGCAATACAATCCAACGCAGTTAATTTTGGGGCAAAGATAAGGATTCTTTTGAATTCTTTTCTTCTCCACCCAATAAAAAACGTATTTTTGCAATCATAATTAGAATAGTATGCGTAGTATGAAGAAACTTCTGGTCGTCGCTTCCCTGTTTGTCACTATGACGGCTCAAGCGCAAGAGGCAGGTTTTTGGAATAAGGTCAACGCTTTCCTCACCAAGCCAGCCGTGGTCGACACGGCTTTTGTCTATCAGCCTAAGGCAAGTTTTTCATTGGGTTTGTTCAGCACCGGACAGAAGGCAGGGTTCGATGTGGATGTCAATTTCAAAGTGAAATATGCAGACGGCACCACCTTGCCATGCGTGTCGACGTATAGCCTCTCGGAGGACCTTTGCAAAAAGGTAGGCCTTGATCTGGGGTATGGCAATGTCGGTTTCGGTTTCGGTTTGGAGGTGGGTCCTCGAAGTGCCCAAAAGAAACACTCCTTGGGTTTGAACATCAAGGGTAAATCGTGGGGTGTACACGCAGAATACTTCAGTATCAGCAACCCGTTTACCACGGGCATCGCTATTGGGGAAGCGGGAAGCTCAAGCTATTGGGAAGACCAATGGACAACGGAAGAAAACGCATTGCTAAAGAATTTCACCATCGATGGATACTATGTCTTTAACAACAAACGCTTTGCCTATCCGGCAACGTATAAGATAGGATTGGTTCAGCGTCACACTGCAGGGTCGTGGCTGGTCACCGCGCGTTATATGCAAGGCAGCTTGTACAACAGCCCCGAGGCGGCTCTTGATACTTACAACCTTCTTGACTGCTTCTCCGCCTTACAGGCCTCGGTGGGTGGCGGCTACTCGGTCAATTTCGTGTTATGGCATAAAGACCCGACGGGTTCGCGCGACCAAGGGCTGCGCAATGTCACCCTCAATTTGACGGCCATGCCGGTGATTACCTTAGCCAATTATTTGGAGACTGTCTCCTATGCTTACGATGTGGAAGGTCACCATACGGGGGATAGAGTATCCAAGGTGTGGTGCTATCCTATGCCCAATTATATCGGTAGCGCGGCTGCCAGCCTGACATGGAACCGCTTCTTTTTCTCGACGCAGTTCACCTACAACCGCTTTTATTTCCGTAGTAGCGATGCCGTTGATGTCAATCAGTTGAATCTGCCGGATTATGTTGATGACATCAGTTTCCGCGGCATCTTCCACGATTGGATGCTGAAAGGATTGTTGGTGTATCGGTTTTGAGGCACTGGTTACAACAGGAAAAACAATGCTACGCCAACCATGGTGATCAAGGTGCCAATCACTTCTTTGACAGAGATCTTCTGTTTGTGGATGATGGCGTAGGGCACGATGATGAGCACGGGCGTGAGCGCCATCAGCGTGGAGGCGATGCCGGCCTTGGCGTATTGCACCGCCATGAGCGAGAGCGAAACGCCTAGGAAGGGGCCGAAGAAGGTGGTGAGGGCGGCAAAGGTCATGCCTTTGCGGTCGTGGACTCCCTTGCCGACCAAGTGCAACTGCTTCGATAAAGCCAAGATAAGGAAGAATCCCACAAAGCCTGCCACGGCACGGATGTAGGTGCCAGCAAAAGGCATCATCTTTGCGATGGATTGCGGCGCTTCGGCGGGGATGGAAAGGGCGTAATGGTCTAAGCCTATCTTACTGAGCACCAAGCCAACACCCTGTCCAATGCCTGCACCGATGCCGAACAACACACCTTTCAACGGAAGCTTGAGCGTGAGTTTGTGGTGCTCGCCGCCACGCGCCAGGATGGAGATGGCGATGCCCGTCAGGGTGACGAGCATGGCTAGCCAGGATCGCCATGACATCGACTCGCCCAGCATCAGCCAACCCGCGATGCCCGCCATGGGTGGCGCGAGGGTCATGAAGAGCTGACCATAGCGTGAGCCGAAGACGATGTAAGAGTTGAACAGGCACCAGTCACCGAAGACATAGCCGACCAGTCCCGACAATGCAAGCCAAAACCAAGCCTTGCCGCTGGCAAACATGGGGTAGGGGGCGCCGGTGACAACCCACAGCATGATGGAGAGGAAGGCCCACGACAGCACCATACGGATGAGGTTGAGCGGCAGCGAGCCCAAGCGCTTGCTGGCGGTCTCGGCAAACAAGGCTGTGGCCGTCCATGAGAAGGCTACGATGAGGGCAATGATCTCACCGAAGTAAGAAGTGCCCATGGATTAGGGTTTTGATGCCACTCCGCACAAATGGAACAACACTCTTGCACCGACGTTGCCGTCCCACTCTCCGCTTTCAGGCGAGGGCGAGACCTCACAGAGGTCGAAGCCGATGATGTCCTTGCCTGCTTCGCGGATACGGTTGAGCAGGTACATCAGCTCCTCGTATTCCAAGCCACCCGGCACAGGCGTGCCCGTGTTGGGACAGAGCTTTGGGTCGAGGGCGTCGATGTCAATGGAGAGGTAAACCTTGTTAGGCAGAGCGGCAACCATCTCATCCACGATGCTTTTCCATGTCGCGCCTTCAAACAAGCGGCGGCGGCAGTCGCGGTCGAAGAACACCTTGATGCGGTGGGGCTGGCTCTCGGCCAAAGCCTTTTCCTGGTGGCAGTAGTCGCGGATGCCGACTTGCACGAGCTTCTTCACGTTGCTGAATTGCAGCGTGTTGTAGAAGATGGAGGCATGCGAGTATTTGAAACCCTCGAAAGCCTCGCGCAGGTCGCAGTGGGCGTCGGCGTGCAGGATGCCGTATTCCACACCTATGCTATTAAGGTATTGGTGATAGGCGAGGGGACAGCTGTGGTCGCCGCCCAACAGGCCGACCACCTTGCCTTGCGCCCTCCAGTAGGCGAT
The DNA here is from genome assembly GCA_902786745.1 of uncultured Bacteroidia bacterium. Classification (GTDB taxonomy): domain Bacteria; phylum Bacteroidota; class Bacteroidia; order Bacteroidales; family F082; genus Limimorpha. The sequence continues at coordinate 44,036 of CADADR010000008.1, read as the reverse complement.
GCGCTCGCGCAGCCAGGCGTTCATTCTCTCGGTGGCATCTTCAATCATCTCGTACATCATGTCGTAGGACTTTGGGTCTTCATCGATGGTGCCTTCATACAACGCGTTGATGATGTCGTCGCTGATAGGAGCCATCTTGTCGTGGAGTTCGCGGAGCTCGTCCGGGAACTCGTCCATCCAGATACCTTTCTGCCAGAGATCGGGGTAATCGTGGTGGCAGAGGTCGACCTGTAGGGAGGCTTCCATGACGGTTTCAGGTCCGTCGACGGTGCCGCGGTTATAGCTCGTGGTGAGTTCCCATTCGACGGGTATGATGATGATCTGTGCCTCTTCGGCAGAGCAGGGAAGGCCGTAGATACCAGAATTGGCAACGGCGGCTGCGTTGGGGTCAAAATTGTTTTCCATTGTTGATAAATTTGGGGCCAAAAATAGAGAAAAAACCGATTTAATTTCTACTTTTGCGCCCAAAATGATTTGAAATGGATCTCTTTTCCTGTCTTTCTCCTTTTGTCTTCAGCAGCTTTGCCTCGGGAAGCAGCGGCAACTGCTATTATGTGGGGAAACAGGACGAGGGCTTGCTTGTCGATGTGGGGATCAACGCACTTCAGATTACTAAGGCACTGACGAAAGTCGACATCCCGATGAGTCGCATCCGTGCCATTCTCATCACGCACGACCATATCGACCATGTGAAAGGCCTCGAAGTGCTCACCAAGTCATACCCCATACCGATCTATGCCCATTCTGATTGTCTGCAAGGCATCCTCGATGGTAAGGTAACGAAACTGGTCGACCCGGAGCTGTTTCATGAGATTGAGCCAATGCAGCCTTTCGAGATCTGTGGCATAACCATTGAGCCTTTCCCCGTTATGCACGATGGTCGTGGCGCTATGGGCTATCATTTTAATTATGAAGGACATACCTTGACCATCGCTACCGATATAGGGATGCTCGACAAGGTGGTGAAGGAGCAAATCAAACGGGCGGATAATATCGTCATTGAGGCCAACTACGACAAGGAGATGCTGGAGAAAGGCAACTATCCCTTTATCCTCAAGCAGCGTATTTCGGGTCCTTTCGGACATCTGAGCAACGACGAGTCGGCGCGTTTTGTGGCCGAGGTCTATCATCCCGGCATCAAAAACATCATGCTTTGCCACCTCAGCGAGAACAACAACACGCCCGAACAAGCCATGCAATGCATCTATAAGCACTTCCGCATGAAGCATGTCCATCCCGATGTGAACACCTCCATCTTTCCTTTGCCCCGCCACAGGGGGACGGGTTTCATCTATCTCTAAGCTCCACACTTTTCCTCATTTTTACAGGTCATATGTGGAATTCCACAATATTCCACATTGTGTTGAATTATGATCAATATTTCTTTATGTATGATTATCAAAGTGTTACAAGTGTAGATGGGATGGAATACTTTGTGGCATGGATTCTGCTATGGGATAACAAGCTTAAAATTGAATCATCATGCAACACTTAAGATTATCATTCGTTTCTTTGTTCTTTGTGGCACTCATCGCCACTTCATGTGATGTAGAACGCTCCGAGAAGTATCAAACGCTTCTGGCCGAACGCGACTCCTTGTATACTGAAGCTGTGGCTTCCAAAGGTGGCTTTGACGAAGCCTTGAACACCATCAATGAGATTGAGAACGCCCTCGAAGCGGTGCGCGCCCAAGAAAACATCATCATGATGGAGAATCAGGAAGGCAACACCAACAAGGCCGTTTCCGAAATCAACGCCATCCAGCAGACGCTTCAGGAGAATCGTAACAAGATCAATGACCTGGAAAAGAGACTGGCTGAGCAAGGTTCCACCTCGAAGGCATTGAGCCAGACGGTCAATCGCCTGAAGAAACAACTGGACGAAAAAGACACCTATATTAATAGCCTCAAGGGCGAGCTGCAACAGAGCCGTCAACAGATTGAGGAATTGAACACGCAGGTGTCGGATCTGAATGAGAACATCAACGACTTGAATAGCAATATCGACGCCATGAACGTGCAGGCCGCCGCACAGCAGGCTACCATCGAGAATCAGGATGCCATGCTCAACACGGTTTGGATCTGCATCGATACGCAGGATGCTCTGAAAGAGAAGGGCGTCATCAGCAAGTCGGGCCTTTTCCAAAGCAGCGAGATATCGAAGCAAGGCTTCGACAAGACCCAGTTCATGCAGGGTAGCAAGCGCGACCTGAACATTATCCCGCTCCACACCAAGAAGGCTAAGGTGATGACCAACCACCCGGAAAGCAGCTATCGCATCAACGAGAGCGACGAGGGCAACCTCGTGCTCGAGATTGTGGACAAGGACGCTTTCTGGAGTATGTCGAATTATTTGGTAGTTTCAATCAAATAAATTTTTCTGCTCGTTTTCAATTTTTTTAAAATCGCCTCACATTTCCCCAATGTGAGGCTTTTTTTGTGTGTAATTTTGTGGAATTGTCAAAAATATGTTATTTTTGCACCATGAAATGTAGAATTCTTGTTGTGGAAGACGATGCCTCCTTTGGCATGATGATTCAGACCTGGCTGAAGAAGAACGGGTATGAGGCGGTGTTGGCTTCACGGTATGAGCAGGCCAAGATCGAGATCTCCAATGGTGGTTTCGACCTGATCCTTACCGACTTGCGACTCCCTGATGGCGATGGTATCATCCTGATGACCCATGTGAGGGAGAAGCTGAAGAGCAAGGTGCCGTTCATCGTGATGACGGGCTATGCCGAGGTGCAGACGGCTGTCTCCGCAATGAAACTCGGTGCATTCGACTATCTCAAGAAACCCATCAACCCCAGCGTGCTCGAGGAAAAGATTGCGGCCGCCCTGGCTTCGACAGAGGAAGAGAACACAGGCGACTTCTTGCCGAGCAACAAACAATGGGTGAGGGGCACGAGCCCGACGATGCAACGTCTCTACAAACATGTGGAATTGGTGGCTCCCACCAAATTCTCCGTCTTGATCCTCGGTGAGAGTGGCACGGGTAAAGAGTACATCGCCCGCATGATACACGACATGAGCCAGAACAAAGAAGGCCCGTTCATCCCCGTGGACTGCGGCAGCCTGTCCAAGGAGCTTGCCCCCAGTGAGTTGTTTGGCCACCTGAAAGGCTCTTTTACATCGGCCATCGCCGACAAGAAAGGCGTCTTTGAACAAGCCAAGGGTGGCACGGTGTTCCTCGACGAGGTGGGTAACCTGCCTTACGAGGTGCAGATGCAGCTGCTGCGTGCCCTTCAGGAGCAGAAAGTGAGACCTGTGGGGTCGGCCACCGACATCCATGTCGACGTGCGTATCCTTGCCGCCACCAACGAGAATCTGGAGCAGGCCATCGAGGAGGGACGTTTCCGTCAGGATTTGTTCCACCGCATCAATGAGTTTGCTATCGAGGTGCCGCCCTTGCGTGACCGCCTGGAGGACTTCGACGAGCTGACGGCCTTCTTCATCCGCCAAGCCAACGAGGAACTCGGAAAGAACGTGAAAGGCATCTCTGAAGACGCCTTGCGCCGTATGAAGGAGCAGCGTTGGAACGGAAATCTGCGTGAGCTGCGCAACGTGGTGCGCCGCTGCGTGCTGTTTGCCGAGAGCGAGAACATCGAGCTCGACGACCTCCCGGTGTTCAGTCCGCCGAACAAGAAGACCCTTATCACCACCGTCGAAGACGACTGGGCATTGCGTCCTGAACACGAGAAGGAGCAGATTGAAGCTGCCTTGCAGAAGGCGAGGGGCAATAAGACTGTGGCGGCCAAACTGCTGCAGATCGACCGCAAGACCTTGTACAACAAGATGCATCTTTATGGGATAGAGCTATAAGGCTATCCGATTCCGTATTTTTCAGAGAGCAAATCCAGTAAATCGTCAGCTTGGGCCATGAAGGCGACGGCATCGTCTTTCCATTTGCGATAGTGTTTTTCCTTTTTACCCTCTCCCCGCAGGGCATTCATCTTGGCAAGGAAGCTGGTGTCGCGCTCCAGCTGCTTGAACATGGGTAACATCTTATGGCAAAGACTCTGCATTTCAACGAAATCCGACTTCTCAATTAAAGTATTCATTAAAACTAAATCATCGGCGGTTGATTGGACAAAAACGCTGAGAATGTCGGTCATGGCATCCTTGTCGTTGCCCATCATTTCGCTGAATGCAGGGAAGTCGGGGAAGGCAATTTCGTCGCTACTTTCACTTAAAGCAACACTTCCAAACAATGATTCTAACTGCTTTAGATTGAATGGTTTTTGTAATAATGCATCGAAGCCTTCTTTCCTGGCCATTTCGTTGGTGTACTCGACGCGTGCGGTCATCAGGATAACGGGTTTGGAGGCATCTGCCTCTTTCATTAGATGCAGGATGTCGTTTCCGGTGAGCGCACCCATCTCACGGTCCGTGAGGATGTAGTCATAATCATCAATATGAGCGACAGCATTCTCCACGTCGCTCTTCGATCGGCAGGCGATAGCTTGGTGGCCGAGGCGGTGCAACATGGTGTCGATAACAGACAGTAAAGTGTTGTCATCATCGATGACTAAGATATTAAGGCTCTTCTTTTTATTATCGTTTATTTCATCTTTTACTTCAGCTGGTTTTTCAACCTCTCCGACGGGTATCCTAACCTCGAAATGGGTGCCTTTGCCCACCTCTGACTCGATCTGGATCTCGCCTCCGAGGAGGTCGACGAGACCTTTCACGACCGACATACCGTAGCCGCTGCCTTCGGCAAACTGGTTGTAGGTTTCGATACGAACGAAGGGCTTGAACACCTCTTCCAATTTGTCTTCAGGGATACCCACACCTGTATCTGTGATATCGAAGACCATCAAGCCACGCCCCATCCTCGCCTTGAAGTCGACGCTTCCTTCCAAGGTGTATTTGATGCCGTTTGAGATGATGTTGCTGAGGATCTGTTTGATTTTCATTCTGTCCGACAGCACGAAGGCGTCTTGGGACATATCTGGCTCGTACTTGAACTCAAGGTTCTTGTGTTTAGCGATGGACTCGAACATCTCGGCGGTCTCATCACAAAGATCGCGGATGTTGAAGGTCTCGTAGCTGATGCTTAGCTTACCTTGTTCAAGGCTGGAGTATTCCAAAAGGTTGGTCAACAGGTTGAGGATATGGTTGGCCGACTGCTGTATCGAGTTGAATTCCTTCTCGTTGCCGGTCTTGTCCATCAGTTCCACGTTGCCTAAAATGGAGCTCAGCGGGGTCTTGATGTCGTGGGAGACGGAGAGCAACAGCTTGTGACGGCTTTCCATAATCTCTTCGGTCTTGCGACGGGCTTCTTCAGCGGCTTGTCGGGCGCGGTGTCCTTTGTTTACGTCACTGATAATCAAAATGATGAAGATGATGATGAGGATGAGTGTGGCGGCGCCGATGAGGACGGATATGCGGATGTTTTCTTGGATGGAGGCTTCGCTTCTCTCGATTTCGGAGATGGTGGAATCGAGAATCTCTTGGTTGAGGTGGATGAGCAGGTTGGAGATCTCTTCAGAGAGTTGATTGTCGGCTTTGACCAATTCCTGGGTCTTGCTTTCGTATTCCTTGATTTTGTTCCAATACTCTGCCTTGGCCTTATCGGAGAGCAGACGCAAATCGGCAAGGATGGTCAGCGAGTCGGAGGGCTGGCGTTGAATGTGAAGTGTGTCGGAGCTTTCGATGGAGAAGCGCACCACGCTGTCTTCCTCGGTGGGGTTGAAGACATTACCTATGCGGCGCCAGAAACCTTTCTTTTGTGGGCGGGGCACACGGATGAGGGTGTCTTTCGAAATCTTGGTGATGACGATGGAGTCTTCCGGCTCGGGCGGCATGTAGTCATCGATGGTGCGGTCGAATTCCGCCAATGGGTTGAAGTCGTGGAACTGACGCGACAACTCGTTGCTTATCCGGCCCTTGCTTTTGATGAGATTGTCGATCTCTTTCACCATCAGCTTGTTATCCTCGCTGATCTTGATCATGACGATGGAGTCGACTTGAGCCTCGATCTGCTTCTTGGCTTCGTTGAAGCGCCGCTTGTAACGGGTCTGTTCGGTGAAGGCGTACAGGTTGGCGGCCGACTGGGCTTCGTGGACGTTTTTGGTGAACCGGTTGGCCCATTCCAAGGCAATGTGTTGCGTGTTGATGTTGGAGCGTTGGCTCTCAATGGTGCTACGCAGGTTGAAGATGTAGTAGAACAAGGCCGCGCATAGTGCCAGCACGAAGGTGTAGGTGATGACCACCTTCCAACTTGTGCGGCTTCCACTCGGGTAGTTGTTGTTACTTTTCTTCGACATGATGCCGCAAAGGTAATACTTTTTTCCTAACTTTGCGCTTTGTAAAAGCTATGACCCATGAATAAAAGAAGATTATTGTTGCTGCTTGCCTTGGTGGCAGTGGTTTTGTATCTCGTCCTTCGCTATCAGCCACAAAATCAACCGGAAACAGCAGAAGCGCCGGTGACGGAAGGGGAGACGGAAGTGGCCATCCTTGCAGTCAACGACATGCATGCCAATATCGATCTGTTCCCCAAGTTTGCCGCCATGGTCGACAGCCTGCGAGCCATTTATCCCGACCTGCTGCTCTTCTCGGCTGGCGACAACCGCACGGGCAATCCTGTCAACGACCAGTATAACCCCGTCAACTATCCTATGATCACGCTGATGAACGAGACGGGCTTCGACCTTTGTGCTGTGGGCAACCACGAATGGGATGCCGATATTGATAACCTACGCAACGACATCGAGCGGGCCAATTTCCCATTCCTCTGCGCCAATGTGTTTGTCCCTGATGGACTTAACCTTGACATCAAGCCTTTTGTGGCATTTGAGCATCAAGGCGTAAAGATGGCCGTTGTAGGCATGATTGAAGTCCGCCATGATGGTATCCCAGGCGCTCATCCGAAGAACCTCACCAAAGTGAGCTTCAAGCGTGCGCAAGAGGTGTTACCTCAGTACCGTTATTTGCGCGATCAGAACGACGTGGTCATCCTGCTGTCGCATTGTGGCGTTGAGGATGACATGGAACTGGCGCAATCCAGCCCTTGGCTCGATGCCATCATAGGGGGCCACAGCCATACCTTGATCGAACATCCCACTGAGACCAATGGCGTTCTGGTGACGCAGTCGGGCTCCCACCTGAAATATGCTACTTTGGTGAAACTGAGGGTGAAGAACCATACGGTTGTGGGCAAGAAAGCCATTGTGCTGAATGTCAATGCAGTGAGACGAGAGAAAGCCGAAATAAAAAAGATGGTGACTGAGTTCAACGACGCACCGTCGCTGAATGAGGCTATTGCCATAGCCAAGACCCGGTTTGAGAATCCGGAGGAGCTGGGCTGCATGCTTACTGATGCCATCCGCGAGGTGAGTGAAGCCGATTTCGCCTTCCAAAACACTGGCGGTGTCCGCGTTCCTTCCCTTAAGAAAGGCCCCATCACGGTGAAAGACGTCTATAGCATCGACCCGTTCAATAACGAAATCGTCGTGTTTCAGATGACGGGACAACAACTGAAACGTTTTGTGACGAACACCTACAAGAAAAATGGTGGCTATCCTTCCTACGTGTCGGGCATGACATATAAGGTTGAAGACGATGGCAACCACATCAACGTGTTCCTTACGCCCAACCACGGCACTTTCGGCAAAGACAAAATATACAAGGTGGCCATGAACAGCTATATGGCCTCTACGGTCATCATTGAAAGTATTGACGAAGGCCAGAGTATGTTCATGACTTCGGAAGAAATGCTGATTGAGTTTTTAAAGAAACATAAAGAGGTTGATTATCAGGGTGTAACAAGAACAAGGTAAAAATGTGTTGCACGGATTAAAGAGTTTTTGTAATTTTGCAGCTCGAAATTTTTGATGATTTGAATCGAAAAAGATGAAAAAAGTTTTATCAATTTTTGCAATTGCCTTATTATTAGTCGGTTGCAACCATAAGAAAGAAGTTAAGTTGATTCCTGCCGAGAACTTTAATAAGGAAGTGGCAGGCAAACAAGTTGCTCTTTACACCCTGCATAACGGTTTCCTCACCATGCAGGTCACCAATTACGGCGGTCGTGTCGTGGCTTTGTGGATGCCTGACCGTCGTGGTAGTTATGAAGACATCGTACTTGGCTACGACAATATCGACAAGTATCTTGACAACAATGGCGAGCGTTATCTCGGCGCTGTGGTGGGTCGCTGCGCCAACCGTATCTCCAATGGTGCTTTCACCATCGACAGCGTTGAATACCAGCTTTCGAAGAACGATGGCGAGAATACGCTTCACGGCGGCCTCATTGGTGCCGACAAGCGTGTGTGGGATGTGACTTCGGTCAACGATAGCGTGATCACGATGCACACTGTGTTCGCTGATGGTGAAGACGGCTTCCCGGGCAACCTGGATGTGACGATGAGCTACACCTTGACCAAGGACAACCAGTTCCAGATCCGTTATGCTGCCACCACTGACGCCCCGACCTTGTGCAACCTCTCACATCACTCCTTCTTCAACCTGAAGGGAGAGGGCAATGGCAACATCCTCGATCATGAATTACAGATCAACTCGCGTTATATGACCACCATCAACGATCAGCTGATTCCCGAAGGCAAGTTCTCGGGCGTGAAAGAGACTCCGTTCGATTTCCGCGAGAAACACCGCATCGGCGAAAACATCACTGCTGATGATGAGCAACTCAAGAATGCGAAGGGTTATGACCATAACTGGATCATCGACAAGACGGATGTCAAGGCCTACGCTTGGGACGCCACGCTCACCGAGCCTCAAAGCGGCCGTGAGATGCAGCTGTGGAGCGATCAGGTGGGTCTGCAGTTCTATAGCGGCAATTTCTTCAATGGCAACGAAAAGGGCAAGTGTGGCAAGGCTTTGGGCTTCCGTGAAGGCTTGGCTCTTGAACCTCAGTTCTTCCCCGATGCCATCAACCACGAGTCCTTGGCTCCCATGCCTATCTTGAGACCTGGCGAGGAGTACCATCAACTCTGCATCTACAAGTTCGCGGTGCTGCCCAAGGTGAAGAAATAACCTGTTGACGACAAAAAGTTGAAGCCTCGTGTCTGCGGATGCGAGGCTTTTCTTATTTTTGCGGTATCAAAACCATAGACTATGCTGAAATTCAAATGCCCGCTGCTGGCGGTTACTGACATGGAGAAAGCCATCACTTTCTATGAAGAGGTGATTGGCGACCGCGTTGCCTTTCACTTCGGTGAGAATGTCCAATTCGAAGGTGGCTTCGCCTTGCAAGAGATGAAGAAATGGAAGTCGATGATCCATAACGCGAAAGTACGCAGAAATGGCAACGACGCCGAGCTTTACTTCGAGGAGGAGGACTTCGACGATTTCATCGATTATCTGAGAGGCTTTTCCGAAATCCTCTATGTCCATGGCGTTGAGGAAACAGCGTGGGGCCAACGCATCGTCCGTTTCTATGATCCCGACTTCCATATCATCGAGGTCGGCGAGCCCATGGATGCCGTCATCAAGCGTTTGTTTGCATCGGGCATGACAGTGGAACAGGTCTCGGAAAAATCGCAATATCCCATCGAATACGTCAAGCGCTTCGCGAAATGAACTATTTGTCGGTCAACGCGATATCCAAGTCGTACGGCATCAAGACACTGTTCGAGGATGTCACCTTCGGCATTGAGAAGGGTGACAAGACAGCGCTGATTGCCACCAACGGCTCGGGCAAGTCGACGATGCTGAAGATCTTGGTGGGGCAGGAGGCTCCCGATTCGGGGGCCATCACCTACGCCAACGATATCAAAATCGGCTACTTGGAGCAACTGCCCGTGTATCCGGCAGGGACGCGCATCTCGGATTTGTTGGCCGACCTCAACGAAGAACAACACCTCAAGGCAAGGCAGTATCTGACTCGTTTTGCCATCACCAACCTGGAGCAGGTGGTCGACGAGCTCTCTGGCGGACAGGTGAAACGTTTGGCTTTGGCTTTGGTGCTGCTGCACGAACCTGATTTCCTTATCCTTGACGAGCCCACCAACCACCTCGATGTGGAGATGGTGGAGTGGCTTGAGAAGTTTCTCACCCAGTCGAGTATGACCCTGCTTATGGTGACTCACGACCGTTATTTCCTTGACCGCGTGTGTAACAAGATTTTTGAGCTTTACCAAGGTGTGATGTACACCCACAACGGCAACTTTGACTATTACGTGCAGAAGAGCCGTGAGCGCGAGGAAGTGAAACGTGCCACTGCCGAGCGCAACAGCCAACTGCTGAAACGTGAGTTGGAATGGATCCGTAGTACACCACAAGCCCGCACAGGCAAGGCCAAGAGCCGTATCGATGCTTTCTATGATTTGAAGGAACGCTCGAGATACCAAGAGCAGGACGAACGTCTTGAGTTTGGTCTGCAGATGCAGCGCTTGGGTGGCAAGATATTGGAACTCAGCAATGTGTCGAAGTCGTTTGGCGACCTCACCGTGCTCAAGGACTTCGACTATGTCTTTAAACGTGGCGAACGCATCGGATTGATTGGTAAGAACGGAGTGGGGAAGTCCACTTTCCTGAATCTTATCACTGGTGCTATGCAGCCCGACCGAGGCCGGGTGAAGACAGGTGAAACCGTGACCTACGGTTACTATCGGCAGGAAGGCATAAAGTTCGACGAAAGCAAGACGGTCATCAGCACTGTTCGCGACATCGCTGAGGTGATGACCTACGGTAAGGACAAGGTCTACACCGCCGACCAGCTGTTGGCGCATTTTATGTTTCCCTACAAGATGCACCGTCAGCCGGTGGCGTTACTCAGCGGCGGCGAGAAACGACGTTTGTATCTGCTGACCATTTTGGTGCAAAATCCCAATTTTCTGATTCTTGACGAGCCCACCAACGACTTGGACCTGCTGACGTTACAGAAACTGGAAGACTTCCTGCAAGGCTATAAAGGCTGCCTCTTGGTGGTGTCGCACGACCGTTTCTTCATGGACCAGGTGGTCGACCAACTCTTCGTCTTCCAAGGCGATGGCATGGTGAAGGGCTTCATGGGCAACTACAGCCAATACAAGGACTATCTCGATGCCAAACAGCGCGAGGAACGCAAAGAGAAATCGGCGCAGAAGAAAGAGGAACAAAAGCCCGTGAAGCAGCGTGAGAAGGTGAAGCGCTCTTTCAAGGAACAGCGTGAATACGAGATGCTTGCACAAGAAATGGAAGCCCTTGAACAAGAGAAAGCCAATCTTACCGAAGCCTTGAATAGCGAAACTGACTACCAGAAACTGCATGATATGGGCAACCGTTTGCAGGAAATCAAGGACTTGTTGGACGAGAAAGAGCTTCGTTGGCTTGAATTGGACGAAATAGGAGGATAAATAAACTTAATGATATGAAAATCAGAAATATACTTATTGCTTTTACCCTTTGTTTAGGCTTGTTTGCCTGCGATAATCGGGATGTGGATTATGATGTGGCCCTCATTTATTTGGACCATGAGGAGGGTGTCAACTTCTTCTCGCAGGGCGATGTGAACATTGTGGCTGATGGTAATTTCAACATGACGAACACGGGCGCCAGTCAGGTGGAATTTGCCTTTGTGAAGGATTTGGTGTACCGTTTGAAGATGGTCAATAAGATTCCCACGGAGGGCTGGACGGATACTATAGAGCACATCAACCTACAGGATGGCTATGTCGGCCGTCTGCTTTTGGACGACGGAACGTATGAATACTGTCGATTCTGCGTCTTCACCATCGATTACGACATGCACGCAGACCAGTTCATCATGTTCAAGTATCAGAGTAATTTCGTGACGAAATAAGCCTAGTCATTAAATCATTTTCTCAATATTCCACGAAAAAGCCCTCAGCCCCAAATCCGGGGTCTTGAGGTCTTTTTCGTGCAGTTGGTTGAGGATACCGTCCACCTTGTCGTCGTCGACGATGCTGATGATGGCGTTGTTCAAGGTCGGCCAGGCATGGGTGCCGTAGTGCGGATCGCCTGTCTCGCTGCCGTGACCCTTGATTTCGTTCCATTCCGTGAAGCCTTTCGTGCCGTTGTCGTTCAGCACCTTGGCGATTTCGTCGTAGTAGGCTTGGTTATATGTGATGAGTATCGCTTTCATGGTTATCTGATGTTTTCGGTTTTGGTTAACGCCTCTTCGGCTTTGCGTCTCTTGCGGCGCACGGCACGAGTCTCAAGTGAACAATACAGTGCGGGAATCAACAACAGGGTGATCAACGTCGACACGGTCAAACCCCAGGCGACAGTGATACCCAGTCCGTTCCACATCTCTGCACCTTCACCGCGACCGATAGCCATGGGTATCATGCCGAGCACGGTGGTCAAGGTGGTCATCAGGATGGGGCGCAAACGCGAACGGGCGGCTTTCACTGTGGCTTCCTTGACTTCCACGCCACGCTCTTCCAGAAGGGTGGTGTAGTCGATGAGTACGATACCGTTCTTCACGACGATACCCATCAGGATCAGGATACCGACCAATGACATGACGCCCAAGGCCGCGTTGTTGACCCACAAGCCGAGCAACACACCTGTGAAGGTGAACGGCACGGAGAACATGATGACGAAAGGCTTCATCAGGTTTTCGAACTGTGCGGCCATCACGATGTAAACCAAGATGATGATGAGGATGAGCAAGGTGATCAGGTCGCCGAACATTTCTTGTTGGGTCTCGTAGTCACCGGCAATTTTGGTCATGATTTCGGAAGGGATTTCGGTGTCGTCAATCACTTCTTCAGCCATCTTAACGACGTCACTCAGCACCATGCCTTTACCCACCACAGCGGTCACGCTGACCATACGTTCACGGTCTTTGCGTTGGATGTTGGGCGGAGTCAAGGCTTCGACAACGGTGCCAAGGTCGCCAACACGGACGGCCTGGCCGTAGCCGTTGTATATCTTGATGTCTTCAATGTCCTCGATACTTGTGCGGAACTCAGGGGCGTAACGTACGCGGATGTCGTATTCGTCGCCGTCCTCACGATAGTATGAGGTGACCGAGCCGCTGATACGGTTTTTGACGTAGGTGGCTGCGGTGGAGCTGTTCATGCCGTTGAGGGCCAGTTTCTCACGGTCGAAGTCGATTTGATATTCAGGCGTGTAGTCGTCGCGACCCACGATGACCTGCTTGATGCCACGGTCGCGTAGTTTTTGTGCGATTTCGTTGGCCACGCGGTCGGTAGTGCCGAAATCGTAACCGTAAATCTCGACTTGCACTGTGCTCATGCCTCCCATACCACCTCCGCCTTCGTTGACGTTGGCTTTCTTTATGAGGGGGATGGCATTGAGTTTGGTGCGAATCTCTTCGGCGATTTCCGTCGAGTTACGCAATCCTGCCTTGCGGCGTTCGGTCTTGGTGCCAATGCGCAAGTTGAAAGAGATGATGTGCGTGCCGTTGTTACGCATTGAGGCGAAGGCATTGTCGGAGTCGGCCTGTCCATAGCTGAAGTTACAAATCTTGACTTCGGGCATGGCCATGAAGTCGTCGGCGAGTTCCTTGGCAAAGGCACCTGTGACTTCTTGACCTGTACCCACGGGCAGTTCAATGCTGATGGAGATACGGTCCGAGTCAGCCTTGGGCATCATTTCGGTCTTCAGATTGGGCAGGAGTAGCACCAAAGAGATGACAAACAAGCCCAGCATGCCGAAAAACACCAACTTGCGGTGATTGACAGCCCAATTGATGAGGCGAGCATAACCGTTGCTGATGGCATCGAGGCCTTTGTTGATGGGACGGAAAATGGCCTTGTGGAATTTGCTCTGATGGGGATTCATCACAAGCATCTTCGAACACATCATCGGCACCAAGGTCAAGGCACCGCAGGTTGAGACGATCATAATGATGGAGACAATCCAACCCAACTGCTTGAACATGACGCCAGCCGTTCCTTTGATCATGGTCAAAGGTAGGAACACGGCCAACATGGTCAAGGTGGAGGCGATAACGGACAACTGTACTTCTTGAGTGGCGTGTACGGCCGCCTCTTTGGGTTTCGCCCCTCGTTCGATATGTGTCGTGATGTTTTCCAAGACCACAATGGCATCGTCCACGACCATTCCGATAGCTATGGATAATGCCGACATGGAGATGATATTCAGCGTGTTTCCTGTTGCAAACAAGTATATCAAAGAGGCGAGCAACGAAATCGGGATGGCCAAGACGATGATGAAGGTGGCACGCCAACGGCCGAGGAAGATGAACACCACGAGCATAACCAAGATAAAGGTGATGAAGATGGTGCTGCGCAAGCTCCCGATGGAGTTGATGATGCTGGTGGAGCCGTCGACGATGATTTGCACCTTGACGTCGCTGGGTAGCGTAGGCTCGATTTGGGCCAGCTGTTTTTTGATGCCTTTGATGACGTTGACGGCGTTGGCATCAGTCTGCTTTTGGATGACGATGGTGGCACCTTGTACGCCGTTGCTGTAGGACTCTTGTGAACGCTCCTCGGGGCCGTCGACCACACGAGCCACGTCACGAAGATAGACCGGGGCGTTGTTGCGCGAGCCTACCACGATGTCTTCCATCTCCTTGGCGGAACGGAACTGCTTCTCGACGCGCAAGTTGTAAGTGTTGGAGCCGATGTCCATGTAACCCGACGGGATATTTTGGTTTTCATACATCAAAGTCGATGAGATCGACTCGATGGTCAGGTTGTAGGCTTCCAATTTGTTGGGGTCGACATAGATTTGAATCTCACGCTTGGGAGCTCCGTTGGCCGACACCGTACCCACACCGCTCACACGGGCCAAAGGCGTGGTGATGCGGTCGTCGATGATTTTCTCCAAGGCGGGCAAGCTCTCTTTAGCCGTCACACTGATCAGCATGATAGGCATGTCTTCCGCGTTGAACTTGAAAATCACAGGGTTGGTGGCACCGTCAGGCAAGTAGTTTCTGACCATGTCCAACTTGTCGCGCACGTTGTTGGTGGCTTCCTCGATGTCGATGCCGCTCTCAAACTCCATGGAGATGACCGAAGTGTTCTCACGTGAAGTGGAGGAGAGGTGCTTCAGGTCAGGCACGGCGTTGAGGGTGTTCTCCAAGGTCTTGGAGATATTGGTCTCGATGTCTTCCGCACTGGCGCCAGGGTAGTTGGTCAACACCATGATGAAGTTGGTCTCCATGTCAGGTAGTTGGTTGATGGAGAGGTTCATCAGGGAGTAGATACCGAAAATGGCGATGGCGACAAACACCAAGGCCGTCGTCACCGGATTATTTACTGCTGTTCTTTGTAAGCTCATGGTTTATTGTTTTACGGTAACGGTGACGCCGTCCTTCAGGCGAATCTGTCCCTCTGTGACAATCTTGTCGCCTTCGTTGATGCCACTGATAATCTCGTATCTGTTGCCAAGGCGCTTGCCGACTTCCACAAGTTGGTATTTCACGGTGTTGTCGGGTTGAAGCACGTAGATGAAATGCTCGCCTGAGCCTTGTTGCTTGACAACGGCAACGTCGGGAACGACCACGTGATGGTTGGTGCCGAAGTTGGCAGTAACGCGGGCAAACATACCCGGACGTAGCTTAAGGTCGGCATTTTGGCAGATGACCTCAACAGGGAAGGTGTGTGTGGTAGCGCTTATGGTGGGGTAGATGATGTTCACTTTACCTTGGAAGGTCTCGCCAGGATACGATTCAACTGCAACGTCAAATTCCATATCCTTGTTGATTTCGGTGAACAGATTCTCCGACACGTTGATGAGCATCTTGACGGGTTGTATTTGCTGCACCACGAAGATGGGCTGTGTCATGCTGTACATGTCGCCTCTGTCGTAGTTGCGGGCAGTCACCACACCGTTGATGGGGCTGCGGAGGTAGGTGTTCTCAGCCAGGTTATAATAGGTCTTCTTCGTCATATTGAGCGCTAGCTTGGCCATGTCGTAGTCGGCTTGGGCTACGGCACCGATGTTGTAAAGCTCGGTGAGACGGGCCAGTTCCGTCGAGTCGTTGACATATTGCATGCGGGTCTTGGCAAGGTTGACGTCGTCCATGCGGGCCAGGAGCTGGCCTTTACGTACCTTCTGTCCGACTTCAACGTTGATGCTAGCGATACGGCCAGCCGTCTGCGAAACGATGTTGTTCGTGGCAAAAGCCTCAATGTTGGAAGTGTAGGTGTTGGTGATGTCAACATCCTCGGCCTGGGCCGTCACAATGCTGACCACAGGAGCCACCTGGGCTTGGGGCTGTTCGGTAGTGGAGTTTTTGTTGCTTTCTTTCGAGCCGCAAGCCGTCATCATGGCGGCAGCGATAACGATGATACTGAGTTTGATGTATTTCATTGATGTGTGGTTTTTATTCTGCTTTTCCGATGAGTTCGTCCAACGAGGCCTTGGTGACCATGAAGTTGTATACGGCTTGTGCCTGGGTGAGTTGCGCTTGCTGCAAGGCTAGTTGTGCGTCGTTGAGTTCCACCAAAGTGGCCTTGCCGACTTCATACATCTTGGCAGAGATGTCGTAGCTCTTTTGGGCAATCTCCACAGTGGCGTTGGCGGCTTGATAGTTCTTGATGCAAAGCGCCATCTGGTCGTTGTAGTTGCGAATGGCGATGCGAAGGTTGCGTTCGGTGTCTTCGCGTTGCAGGGCGAGCATGTTGCGTGTCACCTTGCTTTGCTTGATGTTATAGTGTTTTTGGAAGCCGTCGAAGACAGGGATACTGAGGCTCAATGCAGCCGTGGAGGAGGGGAACCATCTCAACTCCTCATCACCCATGGCGCTGTAGTTGTAGTTGATGTTGGCAGCAAGGGTGGGCAGGTATTGTTTTTTCTGCATCCGGATGGTCGACTCCAACATACGGTCTTGTATGTCGAGTTGCAGCAACGAGCTGTTGTTGCTGAGGTCGTCTTCCGAGACGTAAGGCGCAAGCAGGGCAGAGGTGTAGTCGTTCAGGTCGCCTACCACTTCCACCTCGGTGTCGAGGGCGATGCCCATGACGGCTTTCAGCTGCCAGGTGGCCAACAGGACGGCGTTCTCGGCGCTCGAAACGTTGGGCTCGGCATTCAGCATCGTCACCTGGGCACGCAAGCGTTCCACCTCTGAGACCTTGCCGACATTGAAGCGTTGCTGGGTCTTCTCGTAGTTCTTTTGTGCGTTCTCATACACTTGGCTCATCACGTCATGCGAAGCTTGTGCCAGCAGCACGGCATAGAAGGCTTGTTTTACCTGTTTCACCATAGCTATCTTCGACGAACGGGCTTGTTCCACGGCCATTTCCACGTCCATGCCCGATAGTTTCAGGCTCTCCCAAAGCGAAGCGTTTACCAGAGGCATGCTGGCGGAGGCAGAGGCGTTGATGTTGTTGTCGCGACCCACCTTGATCTCCATAGGCTGTCCGCCCATGTCCATCACCATGACCTGTTTAAGCAGTGTGCGCTGATAGGAACTACTCACGTTGACGTTGGGATAGAGCGAGGCATAACTGCCTTTCTTAGCATATCCCGTTTTCTCTATGGTCATGTCGGCAATCTTGATGGTGTTGCTCTCCGACAGGGCAATCTCCAAGGCTTGGTCAAGGGTGAGTTGCAAAGGTTGGCTCTCCTGCGCCTTCACTGAGGCTGTCGCAAAAAAGAGCGTAATAAAAGCTATTATACTGATATTCAATCTTTTCATAAAAATCTCTGCTGTGCAGTTGTTTCGTTAAATTAATAAGGTGCAAAAGTAGGAATATTTGTAGATTCAATACGCAGTTTTCAACGAAATATTTTGACAAATCAATGAAAAAAACACCACATCCGTCAAAAACAATTATCTTTGCCGACAAATCCTATGTGATGAAACGTCCGACCCTGCCCAACGCCAACCTTGACTTGTTGCAGCGCCTCTACAAATGGGGCGTCATATGGGCCGTGCTTTTTGTCATTTTCTTTGCCGTACACTCGACGGGTAACCTGCTTCTGCGGGTGGTCAGTTCCCTGTGTTTCGTCGGCATGGTGGTGCTTGAGGTGCTCTTCGTCAACAAGGTATTGATCACAGGTCTGCTTGAAAAGAAGCGGCTGGTTCTCTTCATCTTGAGTTCGATTTTTGTGCTTCCCGTTTGGGCGGCATTGTCGACGGGCATCGACATTTGTCTCCTTCATTACATCGTAGGCCGGCCTTTCAACGAGCTTTTCTCTTTTCCCTACACTTTTGTGGCTTTTATGGTACGTTTGATTTGGTTCATCGCCACCTTCGCCATAGTGGTGATATTCTATTTCCAACGCAAGGAGAATGAGGAGAAGATCATATCTGACCAGTTGAAGAGCGAGAAACTCGACATGGAATTGCGTTATTTGAAGTCACAAATCAATCCGCATTTCCTTTTCAATGCGTTGAATAACATCTATTCCATGGTGTACACCCACGACGACAATGCAGCCGACGGCGTATTGAAGCTTTCGGAGATGTTGCGTTATGTCCTTGTGGACTGTCAGGCAGAGATGATTCCTTTGAGCAAGGAGATCAACTATATTGAGAATTTCATCGATTTCCAACTGATGCGTATGCCAGGCCATCATGATGTGGTGTTGGAACAAGATATTGAGAACACGGAGTTTTTGATTGCACCAATGCTGTTGCAGCCTATCATCGAGAACTGCTTCAAATACAGTCGTTTGGAGAGTCATCCCGAAGGGCGAGTACACATCAGTATCAAGCAGGCCTCAGACAGACTCTGTTTCGAAGCGGAAAACACCATTGCCCCCAATGTTGTTACGATGACGGGCAATGGGGGAGAGGGGAAGAAGTCGGGCATAGGACTAAAAAACGTGCAACAACGTTTGATGTTGCATTATGGAGAAAACTATAAATTTGATATTCAACAAGATAGCGAAATATATAAAGTTAGGATTGAACTATGAAAGAGAAGTATAATGTGATTATTGTGGATGATGAGTACTTGGCTCAGAAGCTCTTGCAGGATTATGTGTCGAAGATGGACGCGCTGCAGCTGGTGGCCACATGCTCGAATGCCTTTGAAGCCATGAACGCCTTGAAAAACAACCAGGTCGACATCATGTTTCTCGACATCCAGATGCCCGACCTCACAGGCCTTGAGTTGGTGAAGAGTCTTGAGCATAAGCCTTCCATCATCTTCACTACGGCTTATTCCGAGTATGCCGTCGATGCCTTCAACCTCTCTGTGGTCGACTATCTTTTGAAGCCATTTGACTTTCCCCGTTTTGTCCAGGCTGTCAACAAGGCCATCGGTGCCGAGTTGCCCAAGACGAAAGGGGATGACCTGCCGCACGACACCATCAGCCGTTCCAACGACTTCATCACGGTGAAGGCCGACTACAAGCTGTATAAGATCAACTACGACGACTTGCTTTTCATCGAGGGGCAGCACGAGTATGTGACTTTCCATACGACACAGCGTCGCATCACGGCTTTGTTTGCGTTGAAGGACCTTGAGGAAATACTCCCGAAGGACAAGTTCGTGCGTGTCCACAAGTCTTACATTGTCTCTTTCAAGCAGATCCAGGACCTTGACAAATCGGATGTCACCGTGGCAGGTACCAAAATACCCGTGGGTGCCAGCTATCGTGATGAGCTGCTTGCGAGGCTTCAATAAAAAATTACGTGTTTTTTGTTATGCAACGAAAAAAATGTATATTTGCAGCGTAAACCAACTTAAAACTGATAATTATGGGTAAATTTGAAATCAAAACTAGAAAGAACGGTGAGTTCCAATTCAATCTGAAAGCTACTAACGGTCAAGTTATCCTAACCAGCGAAGGCTACAAGACCAAGGCTTCTTGCCTCAACGGTGTTGAATCCGTTAAGAAAAACTGCTTGGATGAAAAGCGTTTTGCTGTTAAGGAAGCATCTAATGGCAAGCCGTATTTCAACTTGATGGCTGCCAATGGCCAAGTCATCGGTTCGAGCCAGATGTATGCTAGCCAGGCAACTATGAAGAATGGCATTGCTTCGGTGAGGAAGAACGCTCCCGAGGCTCCTATAGTTGACTTGACAGAAGAATAAGCATTGATTGGTAAAAACGAAAAAAGGAACGGCATGCCGTTCCTTTTTTTAGTTTGTCGGGGCAAAAGGATTCGAACCTTCGACCCCCTGCTCCCAAAGCAAAATCGGACTCTTTTATATCCCTTTCTATTTGCGTCAAAATTTATATATCTTTTTATCTACCAAATACTTGCATATTTGAAAACTTTTGTGTATTTTTGCATTGTTTTATAGGAATGTGTCCTTTTTGTGTCCTGTTTTTTTCGCAAATCGTGTCCTCTCCTGCTTGAAAACTAACATTTTACGCAAATAAAAAGTTTTTAATTATGTCTACTGAAAAAAGAAAAATCGAACCGATTTTTGTCGAAATTATCGACGGAATCACGGTTTCAGCCATCTGGAACCTCAAAAATCAGAGCAAAAAAGACTATCAGCCCGTCTCTGTGAGGGTAAATTGCAACCGCGAACGCTGGTATTACCCCACCGGTTACCGCGTTTCCTTCGAAGATTACGAGGCAATCCGCACCGCTTCCGGCGCAAAAAACCCCAGAGCCATCGCCCGTGCCACCATCAAACAGCACTTCGATGATGTGTGTCTTACCATCCGTCGCCTCATCCGCGAGGAAGACTTCACCCTCTCCAACCTGGCCGAGGCCATGAAGCTCCCCATCAAGCGCGATGTCGGCTTCACCTTATTGGAATACTGGACCACCTTCGGCGAGGGCAAGAAGTCGCCAAAGACCCAAGAGCAATATCGTTGCGCAGCGCGCAGCTTCTATCGTGCCATGGGTTGCCACCTGGTCCCCATCAAGGACGAGTTCGGCAAAGACACCTTTAAGAAGACCATCGTGGGCAAGCCCACCAAGATGAAGCCCGCCGAAGCCACTGCCGCCGTCGTCGCAAGGTGGGAGCAGTTCATGGACGAGGAATGCCTGTCGGCATCCACCAAGAGCATCTATCTCCGTGCCTTCCGTGCCGTGATGAACAGCCTGGTCAAAGAGAAGGCCATCACCAAGCGCCCCGAGTTGACCATCAAGGCGGGTGCCCGTCGCAAGCAGGATTTCCTCACCGTCCCCGACATCATCAAGATTCGCGACTATGACGGCCCTTCCAAGCTCGCCGCTGATTGGTGGATCATTCTCTATCTCTGCAATGGCTCCAACCTGAAGGACATCGCCTCGCTGCAGTGGTCTGAAGATGCCATCTATGGCACGGAGTTCAGCTATGTCCGCGCCAAGATTGAGAACAAGGTGCCCGTCGTCGTCAACATCCCCATCACTGCCCCGCTCCGCGAGTTGCTCAACAAGTACGCATCCGCTCCCAATCTGGGCGCACGTGTCTTCCCGCAAATCCTTTTGGATGCCGAGACACCGCAGCAGATTGACTATCGCGTCCACGACTTCAACCGTCAAATCCGGCTGGGTATGCAAAGCGTATGCGCTGAGCTGGGCATCCGCCCGGTCACCGCATCCACCGCGCGTAATTCCTATATTACGACGCTCACCTGGCACGGCATTTCCGATGCCTTCATCGACTCAATGGTCGGCCATGTCGACTCCAAGAATGTCCTCCGTGGCTATCAAGGCGTCATCAGTCCGAAGAAGAGGATGAAGCTCAACAATCTCCTCTTCGTCGACCCGGAGAGCGAATCCGAAGAGTAAGTCTTCCAGCCAAAAAAGGGAAAGTCGCCAAGCGCGTCTTTCCCTTTTTTGTCCCCTTTCCATGCAATCATCAAAATGTCAAATCGTCAAAATAGTACCATTATGTTACGTGAAAAAATCTACTGTGACAGAAAGGAGCTTGACGACTTTCTGTTATTGTTGCCCTCGGCAACCTTAAACAAAAGCATTTACGAGACGTTGCTTGCAGTCCGTGAGCCTGACCCCAAACACGACAGGCCTCACCGCCTCAATGTCCCTGCGTTGCAGATCTTCAATGAGGCTTACTATCAATGCACCAAGCTGCACATCGACAAACACCCCGAAGAGGACATCTACACCAACTACTTCGTCGATGCCCGCGAGAACCTGGGCAGCACCATCGCCGCCGAAGTCGTCTTCTCCATCATCTTTGTCCTCTTGAAATCCATGACAAACCGCACCGTAAAATCCGAGAACTTTGCGCAGATTATTCGCGAAAAGCTCTCGTCCAAGTCACCCTATTTCGGTCCTTTTGTCCCCATCACAGAGCAATACCATTCCATGGGCGCATCCTTCCCGCTGCAGTTCATCCCATCGCCCATCGATGTCAAAGCCCCCGACAAACTCAGCTGGGCCCAAATAACCCACAACTTCAACCCCGAGCATATCGCTGAGGCAGTGCTGTTGGCCAACAACGAGGAAGGCCAACACGCCATCCTTGATGCCATCGAAGCACAGTTCCGACAATCCCATCCCTTCAATGAAAACGGCACCCTCGACACCGCTTTCGCTACGCTCCGCGCTGCCATCGTCACGCGGTTTCCCAAGGGCTCTCGCTGCTTCAAGAAAGAGGATTGTCTGGCCATCAATCATTCCCTAATCGCTCAGAATAAAGAGCTGGAAGATGCCTATGCCCAGCTTTCCCAGAAGTACCGCGACACACTCACCGAAAACCACTATCTGAAGAAAAACCAGTTCACCATCACCGCGCTTCTTCAGATAGCCCGTGAGCAAGGTATCAACGATATCTATCAGGTGCTGCGTGTCTTCGCCTCCGGCATCGACGACCTTCCTGAGCGCGTCAAGGCCGAGCAAGAAATAGCCGCATCCGCTCCCGAAATCCCTGTGCCGTACACGTCAGAAATCTACCTCAATCCCCATAGAGGGTTCAAACTCAATATCGAGCGCGTCATCAACAACCTTTGGCGGCTGGGCTTTTTTATTAATAAGGTTGGCGAAAATGCTACCCAAGTGCAAGTCTTTGATGCCTTTGGCCGTCTTCTGAACAACGACATGAGTAACTTCGCTGGCTCCCTGAGCGAAGGACGAAGCCGCGCCAATGCCGACTGCCGTAGCGAGTTGGCCATCTTCCATGCCATGCTCGAAATGCAAAAGGAAATCAATGGTTTATCTTCATGATTTGATAAAACCTTTGCTTACTCTATATAGAGTATAGTTTTTACCTTTTTTCGTCACCGTTACTTTGCAACCGCATTCCAACCAGGAGTGCGGTTTCTTCTTGTGGCCACGGGAAAAACCATCCATCAACGCAAATATGTAAGACTATGATCCAACCTAACGAAATCCAAACCCTCGAACAGCTACCAAAGGCGGTGTTCAAGTTGTTCCGTGAGATTGACGATGTGAAGTATCTCATCAGGAACATGATCCAACAAAACGAGCAGTCCGCCGACCGCTGGATGAATGTGGACCAGCTCATCGAGTACCTGCCAGGCAAGCCCTCAAAGCAGACTGTCTACTGCTGGGTAAACAATGCCACCATCCCACACCACAAGCCCAGCCAAGGCCGTCTCGCTTTCCGCAAGTCGGAAATCGACAAATGGCTTGGCATTGAAACACTGGTCTACAACAACGACCTTGATGATGAGGACAACAAGCCGCTGCTCCCCAAGTCCGCTTGTGGTACCACCATCAGCAGGAAAGGAGGCTACAAATGAAGACACAGAAGCACAACGGCAAGCCGCTGCCCAAGCGATGCCAAAAGTTCATCCACCTGAACCATCCCAACCTCTCCGGCATCTGGCTCGACTCAGGCGATGTCATGCGCCTTCTCCATTGCAGCGAACGCACCCTTCAAACGCTCCGCAATGCAGGCCTTCCTTATTATTCCGTCCATCAGCGCCTCTTCCTCTACAAGCTGGATGAGATCCAGGCATTCGTCGAAGAACGCAAGAACCAAAACAATGAAAGGGCCAGCAATGTTTAACGACTTCTCTTACTTCCGTGCTCCCATCACCAACACGGTGCCACATTCCGCTTTCTCCCTGTTGGATGCCTACCACTACATCACTGGTGGCATCGCCAAGGAAACCACGGCTCACCTTCGCACGCTGTCAGGCAAGGCGCACTCCGTCTACAAACAAAACTCCTTCGACTACTGCACCTTTTCGGGCATCTTCTCCACGCGGCACAATGGCGACTTGCTTCGCCATTCCAGCCTGGTCTGCTTCGACTTCGACCACCTTCCCAATGTCGAAGACACCTTCAAGCTGCTCCTGAAAGACAAATACTTTCCGACGCTGCTGCTCTTCCGCAGCCCGTCCGGCGACGGCCTGAAATGGGTCATCTCCATGGAGCGGCAATTTCTCTGCCGTGAGAAATTCTTCCCGCTCGAAAACCAGGTGGACTACCATCCCTCATTCTTCAAGTCGGTATCTTACTACCTCCAGAACGAATATGGCCTTACCACCGACAAATCCGGAAAGGACATCGCTCGCGCTTGTTTCCTTCCTCACGACCCCGATGCCTACATCTGTGAAAAGATTCTACAATGAGCAACCCACGCAAATCCTCCGACAGCACCAAAGATGCCGTCGAAGCCCTGACCATCCTCATCGAGTCGCAGGGCATCGACATCACGGCCAACTACTCTGATTGGCTCCGCATCGCTTTCGCTCTCGTCGATGAGTTCGGCCTCGACGGTGAATCCTATTTTCACCGCATTTCGGCCTTCTATCCCAACTACTCCCACGAAGCCGCTTCCCAGCAATACATCCATTGCCTCCAAAGCGCATATCCCCCTCTGAGAGGGGGTGGCCACAGGCCGGGGGAGTCAGGCAAGTCACGTGTCACCATCGCTACGCTCTTCTACATCGCCAAAAACCATGGCATCAACCTTCCTGCCCCCATTCCCCCTCTGAGAGGGGGTGGCCGCAGGCCGGGGGAGTTACATCCCGCGTCCTCAACTCAACCAGTTGAGGAATTTGAGGAATATGAGGAAAACTTCACTGGGCTCGCGGACGGCTCGTCCGCCCACAGGCTTGCGGACGGCCCGTCCGCATACAATCTTGCTGACGGCTCGTCCGCACATCTCAAATCCTTGCCGACCTTCTCCCAATCCATCCACGAGAACCTTCCGCTCATCATGCAGCGCGTCATTGCTGACTCGCATTCGGATGAGGACGCCGACATCCTCATCCTCGGCTCGCTCACGGTCATTTCCGCTTGCACTCCTAATGTCTATGGGGTCTACGACCGTCGCCCTGTCCATGCCAATCTGTTCCTCTACGTCACCGCACCTGCATCGGCTGGCAAAGGACGGCTATCCCTATGCCGTCATCTCGCTGAGCCGTTGCATCAGTACCTCCGCGACAAGTACAAGCGCGACATGCAGAAGTACAACGAAGAGCTGGCCGCATACGCGGTCAACAAAAAGACGTCTTTGGCTGTGCAGCCAAAAGAACCGCCTTTTCTCTCGTTGATCATTCCGGCCAACAGCACCGCCACGGTCGTCTATCAAACCCTCTCCGAAAACGACGGCGTAGGCCTTCTTTTCGAGACCGAGGGCGACACACTGGCCAACGCTTTCAACTCCGACCTGGGCAACTACTCCGACGGCTTCCGCAAAGCGTTTCACCACGAAACGATTTCCTATCTCCGCAAGAAAGACCACGAGTATGTCGAAATCCTCAGGCCGAAGTTTTCCGCCGTGCTGTCAGGCACCCGTCAGCAGATTTACAGCCTCATCCCCAACGCTGAAAACGGCTTGTTCAGCCGTTTCATCTTCTATTCCATGCAAACCGAGCTGGTTTGGCGTGACATGTTTCCCACCATCGACGGTGCCACCGCCGATGAGCGTTTCCGCCAAATCGGGAAAGACTTCTACACCTTCCTGAAGGACTTCCCCAAAGATGATGTTCAGTTTACCCTCAGCTACACACAAAAGCAGCGTTTCAACGATTTCTTCGCTGAAACGCAGCGCAGCTATGCCTACACCTTCGGCGACGACATCGTGGCCTCTGTCCGTCGCCTCGGCCTCATCCTCTTCCGGATAGCGATGATCCTTTCAGTCCTTCGCCTCATGGATTCCTTTCCCGCTGCCTCAAAAACCGCTCCGCTCTCTGAAGTCAAAAAGTCAAAGCGCATTGTCTGCACCGACATC
Source organism: uncultured Bacteroidia bacterium (assembly GCA_902786745.1). Lineage (GTDB taxonomy): Bacteria > Bacteroidota > Bacteroidia > Bacteroidales > F082 > Limimorpha. The sequence continues at coordinate 18,113 of CADADR010000008.1, read as the reverse complement.
GACTTCCAGTCAGCCCTTGACATTGTCAAGGTGCTGCTCCTTCATACCGTTGAAGTGTACCAATCCCTTCCACGGCATTCTTACGAACGCCTGGCCACCATCGCGCCCAAAGGCTCGCGTCAGCTCGCCGAGGCATCGCGTTCGCGCTTCCTCGATGCGCTCCCCAACGCCTTCGACCGTCCCACCTACATCGAAGTCGCCGCTTCGCTCAATATCACCGACAAAACCGCTGAGCGTTACATCCGCGAGTTCTGTACCTCTGGCCAGCTCGACCATCCTTCCAATGGCCAGTACCTCAAAACCTCATCGCGGACGTGATCCGCCACCTCATCGCGGACATGATCCGCCACCTCATCGCGGGCTTGACCCGCGACCTCATCCCCAACTGAACAACTGAACAACTTAAAACTGCAAACTAAAATGATTTACACCATCTTTCTCAGCACCTTCTCGATGCCAGCCTACGCGGCCATTCATTCCATAGTGATAAAGTCCCATGTCATCAAACGCAAATTATTATTTGTCGCTTATCACTGCACCATTACAACCCGAAAAGGCCCTGAGCTTTACAACAAGCTGCTCTCAGCCTTCCAAGGAGCAGACATCCCCAAAGGTGCCTATAAAATCAGAATTGAACCACCTTTAGACCCCCCAAAGGGCAGTAACGACAAACATGGGACTGTTCCCCGTGTAAAGTACAGTTGGCCACAATCCAATGACTCAAACCCCGAAGGGGTGACCCGACCATAACCAGGGGTTTCAACCCCTGGGCATCGTGCGTCAGCCCGTCCCCCTCTAAGAGGGGGTGGCCGCAGGCCGGGGGAGTCAACTCCTAACTTCTAACTCCAAACTCCTAACTAATATGAAAGTCACCATCCACATCGAAACCTACACCATCTCCGCCTACCGCGCCATCCGTCCCGCCGTTGTAGCCACAAACCTCGGCTTCTTTGGCGTGTCCGGCCTTACCATTTCGGCCACCATCAAACAATCCGACTATGCCTACCTCGTCGATGTCGTCAACCATGCCGCGCAAAGCGCAGGCATCCCCCGCGACGAGTACGACATCAAGACCGTGCACGCCATTTCAAGATGACAAAAAGCCCCGCCATCCTTTCCCCCTTCAAAGGAGGTCAGACTGGCGGGGCTTTCCTCATTTCCTCATTCCTCACTCACTATTTTTCGTGCGGAAATAACAACAGCAGTGGAGTCTTCCTCCCTGAGGGGGCCAATGGGAGTCCCTTCGTCAGCACGCTATCCCGCATACCGATTCCCCCATCCCTCATAACTTAAGATTCACGCCAAGACCCAGCAAATGCATAGAATGCTTGATGTCGTATTTGTATTCAGCGGTAACCAAAAGATTACGGACGATTTCGTATCCTGTTTCGGCACCGACCATCACATTATACGTAGAGCCGACATCAGTAAGTATCGTTCTTCGGATTTGGTACTGCCCCGTTGGACCGCTGATGCTGAAATCCGATTTTCTATGGTTGGTAAACTGATAGCCCCCGCTGGCACTGAGCGCAAGCAGGAAACCACCACGGTTGACCACATTAAACCGCACCACAGCATCCGCATAATACCTCTTATACATGTCGTTGATGATAGTGAAATTATCATTAATGGTAATGATGTATCCGTCCAAATCCACTTGAGCATTATCTTCGCAAACACGAATTGCTTCATTGTAGCCCAAAACCAAGCCGACCGAAAGGCGGTTTTGCCACACTTCGTAAAGCCCTCTGGCCGACACGCCTCTTGGCGAGGATCTGAAAGTCTCGCAATCGGTTTTAGCGGCTTTGAGGAAAACGGGCTGTTCATAACCAAGCCTCAATTCCCATTTCTTTGATGATTCCTGTGCGCTTACACCCAACACAAAGAGGATGCACAGCAGCGATAATGCCAATTTTTTCATTTTTACAATTCCTTTCTTTTGATTTGTTTATAATTAGTTTGTTTTTCTCATTAATCTTGTATGTTCCCACCTCGTAAGCACCTCAACATGCTATCCCGCATAACGAAACGGACCAACTCCCAACTAAAAACTCTAAACTTTCCACAACTCAAAACTCTAAACTCTAAACACTAAACTCACTTATCGCTCTCCCACCTGCTCATCCCGCCATGCAGCACCCTCCACCGCCGCATTTGCTCATCGAAGGCCTCCACCGAGTCCTTTTTCAGGCTGTCGGCAAGCTCCTTACCGCTTTGGATAGGGATTTTGGCAGGCTCCTTTTGGTCACTTTGCTGGCATCCCGCCAGCAGCAAGGCGGCCAAAGCCGCCACTACCATTGTGAGAACAAAAATCAGTGCTTTTCTTATCATTTTATTCATTATCAATTTTTTAACTAAAAATACCTCATTCCTTGCACGTTCTCCGTGTTACGGGTTCCATATCTGAAGTTATAGCGCAAGCTCAAATTGAACATGGGCTTGTTATAATAGCCGAACGTCTCCGAATCCGTGATTACGCCCAGATTCTCCGTATGGTTTGTGTTGGGTGACAGGTTCCTCAATAGGTTGCTGACTCCCAAATTGACAAGCAGCTTGTTTTTGAAGAAATTGCGAGAAGCGTTGATTGAGAGCGTCACATAGTCATTGGAATGGCCATTGAAACGAGCACCCGTGTTCCAATAGTTCAGCTGACTGCTCAAGTTGACGGATTTAATCCTGTAGGTCACCATGCAATAGGCATGTCCGTTGAGGTCATGACTATTGGGGTATGCGTTGGAGAGGTCCACACCCTCGTAGGTCTGACCTTCGCAAATGCGGAACTGGGTATAGTAAAAACTCGAATATAGGTTCACGCTCAATTTCTTGATTCTGAAACCCGCCGAAAGGTCAAGGCCTATTTTGGTCTGCTGGGCGATATTGACGGGATAAAGCATTCGGGTAAGCGGGTCGATTTGCAGAGGAATGTTCGCTGTCAGATTGTCCTGGTATTTGACGAAAATACTTGGCGTGAAATTCCATGTGTTCTGGAACAACTCGTATTTCAAATAAGCCGAGTAGTTGGGCGAAGGCTTCAGGTCGGGATTGCCCGTGCTCCATTGATAGTTGGTGCGCTTGTCGATGAAGTCCTTCAGCCGCTCAAAATCGGGATATTCCCATGTGTTCGCCAAGGTCAGGCTGATGCTATGTTGCCAGTTAAAAGAATAGCGCACCGTTGCCGTGGGTATGATCCTGAAATAGTTCTTGCCCACCAGCTGTGTCTCGTCGGTACCAGCCAACTCGTCGTAATAGTTGAATTGGCCGTCAAAGGCTTTGTCTTCCAAGCTAATGCCGCCTGTCAGCCTCCAGCTACCAGCGAAATAGGTAAGGTTCGACGAGAGGTAGTTGTAGGCCGAATGGTAACGCTGGCCTTGGTTTTTCATCAACACATGCTCTTCGTTGGAAAAGTATTCCGACGATACTTTTCTGTTGAAAGTCGCATCAAAGATGTAGCGGACACTCCAGTTGAGCTTGTCGCCCAACGGATTGTTGTAAAAGGCATTGACATACACCGTCGGGGTTTTTGACAGGTGGTTGTCGAATCTTTCCGTGTAAAGGCTGTCTGATGTCAAGCCGTCGAGAACGCCGTATGTCTCGCTATAATCGCCATAAAAGCGGTCGTTATAGGCCGACACATACGCCGAGGTGTTAAGGTAATGGTTGCTGCTGTTGCTGAATTGACGGTAGAAGTTGATTCCAATACCGAAATTCGGCGTGGAGCGTTGGTAGTCCGTGCCCGCAGCTTTGATTTGGCTAATCAGGTCGTTGGTCACGCCATGCCGCTCCTCCGTAAGCCTCCCCATTGTCTTTACCGACGATGAAAAGCTGTAGCTTCCCGACACAGTGAGTTTCGTGTAATCGTTGGGTTGGTAGATGAAACCGAGGCTGTTTCCCGAAACACGGTAGCTGTTATCGGCCGATTGCTCCTCATTGACAATGACAAGGTTCCCTGTCGGTCTGAAATCCTTTTGCATGGTATAGCTTGACGTATTGTCGGTGGTGCGGAAACTGGCGTTGGCAATCCAGATGAACTTCTTGCGCTTGTAATTCAGGTTCAACGAATTTTCTGAATCATTGAGTTCCTTGAAGTTGTAGGTGGAAGGCTTTGTGGCCAATGATCCGCTGAGACCTTCATCAGCCGCCCGCAACCTGATGTTGATGATGCCGCCGCGTCCTTCGCCCCCTTGCTGCACGGCTGCGTCGATGAGTTCCACCTTTTCGATGCGGTCGATAGGAATGCTTTCCAGCACGGGAAACAACAAGTCGGAAGGGCTGTCATCGACATAAACGGCGGGCGTTGCCCCGTTGTAGCTCATGTTGCCCGCTTCATCCACGGCGAGGCCAGGCAAACTGCGCAAAACATCATAGATGGTATGTGCCGTGGATTTTCGCGTTTCTTCGATTTTCACCACAGTACGGTCGAAACGGCGGTCGATAACAGGTGTTGTGTCCGCCACCGTCACTGTTTCCAGCATGGTCGCCGAAGGCGAAAGCACAATCTTTCCGAGGTTGCGCCGTGTGCCCTGCCATTGCATTGCTGTGATGCACTGCGGTTCCATCCCGAGATAGCTGACGATGAGATAGCAGCCGTCCGAGCAGTCGCATTTTAGCGTGAAACGCCCCTTCTCGTCCGACAAGGTTCCCGCAGTCAAGGAATCGTTGGGCGCGTATGCCGCAATGTTGGCAAAAGGCAATGCTTCTTCAGTGCCTTGGGCAACAACTCTACCCGAAATCTCCATCACCTGCTGAGCCAGAACCGACTGGCAGGCGAATAAGACTACTAATAATATCGGACTTTTGTTTTTCATCGTGTATTAGGTTTAATATCACGATGCAAAACTACACCAACACCCCCACACCTGTCAAGAAAAACAATGTATCAATTTGTATCAATTTTCACGCAATATCTTGATTTTTAACCATTTGTTTCCTTGGCAAAATCAAGAAGTGTTGTAGGCAGAGGAGCCTCATTTTTAAAAATAGCCTTCATCTTTCGGGCACGATGCGACACCGTGGGATAAGCTTTCTGCATCAAAGCCGCAACATCAGCATCCGAAAGCCCTAATAGATACAGGCAGCAATAGTCCAGGTCGCCACGGGTGAGCTCGGGATATGCCTTGGCAAGACGGCTCGTAAACTGGTTGAAGTGGCGGTCGGCAGCCTCGCGCAACGCCATCACCTGCTCCTTGCCCAAGGCATAGTCCTGGTATAGCTTGCAGTCCATCTGCGCCTTGAACTGTCCTTCGTTCACCCGCTCCATAATGAGGCGGCAGATAGGCTCTTCGTTGAACGACACCGCTTGCGCCTCCTGCTTCGGCGCACCGTTGCCCGCCTGTTGCCGCATCTGGTCCTTCAGCTCGCGCAGCTCCTGGTTGCTCCGTTTCAGCCTTCCCGACATTGAGGCTTTCTCCAAGCGGTGCGCCTCTTGCACGGCTTCCATCTGCTGGCTCGCCGCGTCGCGCTGCTGCCGCATCTTGCGCCTATGCAGCAGCCAAGCCAACAGCGCCGCCACTACAACGAGAGCGCACACCACAACGATCATCCTGTTCCTCCGCAGCCGCGCCGCCTGCTGCCTTTCGGCCTCGGCTCGCTCTTGCTTCCACTGCAAATGCTGCTGAAACAGCTCGTTGAGTTGTGAGACTTGTGCATTGCTTTCCGCTTTAGAAACTGGATTTTCTGCCTGATAAAGGGCAAAGTATGTGGCTTTTAATGAGTCTCCTTGTGTTTGGTAAATGTCGCGCAAGCACCTGGCAGCATCTCTTTTCAAAACAACATCATCCTTGTTTTCAAACACTTGGGTTAAATAAACCATAGCCGAGTCAAATAGGCTGGCATCATAATAGATGTCACCAACGACAACAAATCTTGTCAGTCTCTCATCTTCATCAGGCGCTTTTGCAGCCATGCGTTTTAGGTCGCTTACCGCAGGCTCAACTCCATTTCCCTTGTTATAATTAAGCAGAGCTTTTGCTGACACCAAATTTCTGAAAGTCAAATTGTTTGTATCAACCAACTGCCGCAAACCCTCATTGTAATAGTATTCGGCACTATCGAATTGCTTTAACATGTCATATTGCTTACCAAGATGACTCATCAAATTAGCAATACCATTGGCCGATGTAGCTTCAATTTTGCTGAAAACAAAGGATTTCTTGTAGCAGACAATGGCAGGTTCCTGCATAAATTGGCCGGAAAACAAATCACCAAGCCGCCCGTATGTCAACGCCATAAACCGAGGCAGGTGGTTGGGCTGTAGAGACGTGCCATGGCGCGTCTCAATCCCCGGGAAATGCGTCTCCACCATCTCCAACGCCTTCAGATACTCCCCGCAAGCCGCCACAATGCTATCTTGTTCATAATATCCCACACCATTCATATAATGCGCCCGTGCCGCCAAAAACCCGTCATCGATGGAATCAAAATACCCCACTGCCTTCAGCACCTCTTCGCGGTTGCTCTGCCCATAGTCATTCTTAAACAGCAACTCCGCAATCAGCACCTGGCAGTAATGCCCCTCAAACGCATCCAACCCATCCGCCGCCTCACTCCCCGCAAACTCCATCATCACCTTCAGCGCACTATCCGGATCCTTCCACATCAAACTATCAATCTCCTCCAAAGCCTCGTGCGCAGGCCCTTCCCCCTTTGAAAAGGGGTTAGGGGGATTAAGGGTGGCCGCAGGCCGGGGGAGTCTTTCCCCCTCTGAGAGGGGGTGCCCAACGGGCGGGGGAGTCCCTTCCCCCTCCGTGAGGGGGCCAGGGGGAGTACATCCCACCATCACCGCCATCAAAACAATCCCTATATAATCACGCAGTTTCACGCCGCAAAATTACTCAAAATTTCCTTCAAACCCCCGTCGTAATCCCGATAGCACGAAAGTACGCATAACGCCCACCTGCATAAATGAAAAGCAAGTGTCCAATCAATAGAAATCAAAACCTTCATCATGTTTTGCGGGGCGGAGCATGATAAACTCGCCGTCCTTCCAGTTGCTTTTGGCAATCTCTTTTCGAATCTCTTTTGGGACATAGTCTTGGCCCATGCCAAAACGTTTTTCTGAACCAGGTTCCACATATTTCAATTTGAGATGATTTCGGGCTGTCCAAACTATTGGCTTGTCGGTGCCGGTATGATAAACACCTAAAAAGTATTTGTTATTGGGCTCAATCTCAATCGGACCAAAATATTCGGTCAACTCAGGAGACCAATTTGAGAATGATAGTACCGTATATCCAGAGGTTTCTTCAAACCATACTTTTATAACATCATAAGTCCCTTTTGGAAGGTTGTAAACCACACTACCATAACCAACTATTGCTGTTGATTCATACTTTTCGTGGGTCTCGCGGTTTTCAAGAGACACATAAATACGATTACTATATAAGCCGCCATTGTCTTTACAAATAAATAGCAGTGATGTATCTGGGTTGCGAGGTACCTTCGTTAGTTTTATCGCCTGGCAAGAGCTAAAAGCCAGCAAAATGCCTAAAAAGACAATTGTTATTGAAAATGATCTCTTCATTGTTCAATGTTTTTGACAGGGCAAAGATACTAGTATTTATCTGACATCGCGCACCGCCCTCACCGATAGCCCATAACTACGGTAGTAGGAGCTGATTTCGTATACACTTTCCCGTTCTTGAAAGGTGAAAATGATTGCACAGCCAGGACTTCCCTCATCAAGTGTACTTGACCAATAGCAGCCAAAAGAGTAATTGAAATCGAGACCCTCTTCTTGGCGTTTGGCAGCAGGTAAAAATAGTGTGTTGCCATTAGGCCCTGTAAAAAGCTTTCCATAAACGCCGTTTTGGGTCGTCCATATTCTTGTTGTGTTATCACGAAGCTCTTTCCATTCCTCGAGTGTCGGCATTCGCCAATCTCTGCCCCAGTTGGCCGTGGCCGCATCGTCGCCTGGCTGCAAAAAGGTCAAGTTGTCCACGAAACCATTTTCGCCATAATAATCATCGGTGCAGTATTTGGTCAGCAATGGGTATTCATTATAATACCCTTTGGCGTATTTGTATTTCTCCCAGTTGTAAACGGATTTCGCTTTAGTCTCACCCCAAGCGAAGTAGTCGCCATAACCTTCGGGCGTAGTCGCGCCAATGTTACAGGCTGCCCATAAGGTTCCGCTTGGCAAGCCTAAATCAACGTACTCATGTTCAACATCATCAGGTTTTGTGCAACTCACTGCAAAAACCATCATCAGCGCAACCAGCGCGTAAATTCTTGTCGTTTTCATTGTTCTATAGGTTTTTATTAGTCTTATTAAGTCCTATTTGTCCCATCCTCTGTGGGCTGGCCCGTCCCCCTCTGTGAGGGGGTGGCTGAAAGCCGGGGGAGTCCGTCGTAATCCCGTCAGCACCCCCTCTCAGAGGGGGCAAGGGGGAGTTAAATCACTCCTTAATCCACTTCCCCGTCTCCGCGAGGGTCGTTGAGCCTGTCGAAACGCCCGTGTAAACCTTCCAAATGTATGTTCCTGAAGCCCATCCTCCAGCATCAATCCCCGTCACATTTTCCGTAATGGCTTGTCTATGCACCAGTCTCCCATTCAAATCATACACCTCCACCCAAGCATCTTTCAACCCCGTGCGGATATTCAGCACATCCTTCCCCGGATTAGGATAGGCAGTAGCCACAGCAAAGCCATGCGAATGCGCTTCCTCAACATTCAAGAAATCTTCGGGCGTGATTCTGTAAACACAATAGTCTGTCGGTCCAGAATCTTTGCCACGGAAACAACTTAAGATGCATCCTCCAGCTGGACAAGCAGAAATGGTATTGGGAGCCAAACTTAAGTCGGGCTTGAAGTAAATTTCACTCCGTTTGTTCAAGTCCTCGTCCATAAGCCCTACATAGACATTGTAAAATTCCTCGCTTTCCGTTTGCCCAATTCCTTTGAATGATGGCAAATCCATCCAACCAAGCATATACACCTCACCATTAGGACTAAAACTCATCCCATAGCCTTCATCCTTACGATAGGGATTGATGATGCCAAAAGTCCAATTCACAAGGTTGAATTCCTCGTCATAAACGGTTGTGATGACATTCGTTCGCTCATCCTGATATACCCATGCGCCTTCACTGCCAACCGAATAAGTACGACCGTTGTAGGGATTGAATCGCATTGAGCAAACATCGTTGGAAATAGCGTATAACCATCCACTCATATTCTGGTTGGAATAGTGTACCCTACCCACGGAATCAGCAACAGAGATTGTGTTAAGGTCGGCATCAAGGGTGTAACAATCAAAGTCGTACCTGTCATTCATCAAAATGAAGCGAAAACCCAAAGAATCAGGTGCCGAGAAGAAAAAGTTGGTCAAAGAGGCTTTATAGTCGCGAAACACCCTTTCCTTTACCATATTGCTCTCGTTGTCAAACTTCACCAGGTGCATGGATTCCTTTTGGTCAATCATCCAAAGGCTGTCAACGGGATAAGACAAGGTCAAGCTTCCGTCCTTTGAAAAAACGGGGTAAATCATATTCGTGTAAAACTGGGTTACTGATGGATGGTTGAAATCAGAGCCGTCCCAATTGTACCCCGTGTAAGTCAGCGAAAGGTCATCAGGATCAATATCAACGGCACAAAGCAGAGGAAGCGTGTCGTTGTCATCCAAACGAAACGAGACATAACGGAGCTTCCCATTCATGAAATTGGCATGCCGCCACAATTCCAGGCGGTTATCGGGCAAACTGATGGAATCAAGTATTTCGCCCTCGTACGTGATTTTCATCAGTGTGCGGCTTCCTGATTCGGTTGTTGCAAATGCAAGAAAAGCATTTTCGTCAATACAATATACACTTGTGACCCGGACATAATCCGACCTGTATATTACTTCGAGGTCTTCGGGGTACTCTTGCCCTTGCATCGTCACCCCTCCCGCCATCAGCAGCAGCGCAAGCAGGGTGTAAATTCTTGTTGCTTTCATATTCATATTAGTCTTATTTGTCCTATAAGTCTCACTTCGTTAGCACGATAGCACGTAAGCACGTATAACGATTTAACTATTTCTTCATTGTCTTATAGTTATAATAATAAGGTTTTGCATAACTGAACTTTTTCCAAAACCACCAGAGACCCAAAGCGAGCAAAAAGAGGCTGACAGAAAAAGTGATTAAACAGATAGAATGGGGTTGAATACTTAAATCAATGAAAGAAAAGACGGCACAAAGAGAGTTATTAACAACATGGATAAAGATGCATAGAATTAAGCTGTCAGTGCGCCAATAGAGCCAACCTAATATGATGCCAAACAATATTATACTGGCAATCTTCAATGGAGACATGTGAAACAAGGCGAAAACAATAGCAGAGATAATAATGGCTAGCCAAGGGCGACATCGCGAATTAAGCAGACCTCCAAGAAGAATGCCACGGAAACCAATCTCTTCTACAATTGGGACGATGATGCAGGCATGGAGTATTCCTGCAATACCTGAAAAAAGCTGTTCGTACACTTCGCTCGAAGATTCACTATTTTTGGGGAAAAGATGGTCAACATCAAGCAATGTTAAAACAGAAAACAAAACGAACAACTGAGCCACAGCAATCAAGACAGACACACCGACCGCAGGCCATATCATAGGCTTTTCGATACGGCCAAACGACAGCTTGACATAGCCCTTGCCAAAAAACAAGATGATGATTAGTATGTATCCCAACACTATCGTCCAATTGAAGAATTCAATGTTCTTGAAGACACGCCACAAGATCAAGCCAATAATTGCTGTCGCAACATACAAAAGGCACCATAGCAGAAATAGCTTTATCGTTCTTCCTAGTTCTTTATTCATAATTCTTTGGTTTTTGTCCCATCAATTAGTTATTCAGTTTCACCCTGTTAATCTTCCCCCTCATCCGTACATTGTCAAAATACACACTATAGGCATAGCCATTATGCACCTTGAACGCCCGTGGGTATATGCTGTTACTAGCTTTTTGGCCCATTCCAACCGTGCCTTTGGTTGGGTCGTAGCAACCTAGATAATTGATTCCGTTTTGGACGAAAAGACCGTAAATCTTTCCCGTGGCTTCATCAGTAAGGAACTGATTGGCAAAATAGTTCTTCCAAGTAGCAATCGTAAGCGGTCGTTTGCCTGATAATTGGAAATTCTTATCAAACTCCACGATTTCAAAGTTTTCCAAATCAACAAGTTGAATAAAACCATCAAATTTCAAGGCTATGGTATGGTACTCGGTGGCCAACACTTGGCAATACCAGCCAATTCTCTTGTGTACCTTGTAATTGACAGCCAAACGGAGCAGGTTGCCATTCCAAACGCCCAAAACAAGCTCGTTTTCATTCTCCGGCACCTCACTGTTATAGATGGCAAATATCTCATTCAGATAGGATTGGCACACATTGACTGCCACCGTATCGATGAAACGGTAGAGAAAATGCCGTTGCTTTAAAGTGTCGTTTTTCAGCACATAGTTGTAAGTCTGCGCCTGCCCATGAAACTCCTTCACATAATAGTCGCGCTTCTCGTAGGCAGTGCTGCGCAATAGATAAGCGTTGTTGAACTCAAACACGATTTTCCTAATCTTGTCGCGAAATAGGTCTTTCGTGAAGGTGGAAACAGGCAATGCTTTACCTGTCGTGTCAAAATACACCTGCAAACAAGTGTCCTGACCCAAAAGAAGAAAGTCGCCGAAAGCGTCAATGTACAATTCGTCATAGAAATTATCAAAATCGGTGGAAGCCAAGTTGTTGCCATCAAGGTCAAGTATGCGCAACGAGGAAGATTTTGCCCTGTTTTCAAGCACCAAGATTCTGTCATCGGCAAAGGCTATGTCGGCAATGTTGGTACCCCGAGGACTTCGGTAAAAGTCGCTGTAAGCCGTAACACCCACTTCCTGAAGGTCATAGCTCATCTTCCGCAATCTGAAGCTGATGTTGATGGTATCACGCTGCAACTGCTTCGGTGTAAGGCTCACCAAGGTATCTTGATAGCCGATGCAAGAATAATAAAGGTTGATAGTTTTGGTACGGTCATAAAGCGGCAACTCATAATGCCCTTTGGCATCGGTGCTGGTGCCGTATTGCGTGTTCGCGATGCTGATGTTCACGTTTTCCACGCCGAGGTTGCCGAAAACGATGGTTTTGGTTTGGGCAGAAAGCGAAAAGGCCAGAAAAAGCAAAAGCAAAGCAAGAATAGAGTTCCTTTTCACAACATCCTTATTTCACAGTGATTGTCGCATACTTATACTCCTTCCCGTCGTCAAACCGCAGCAAATACTCGCCCTTATAAAGTGCCAATTTGAACTCACTCTCATCTTTACCGTACATATATTGGTCGACAGGGACGCATTGCTCGCCTTCCGATTTCAGGAACGCGCTTATACAGCCTTCGGAGAAGCCGTTCTTTTTGATAAATCGGCGGTCAATAGTGTAAAGCACCTTGCCGTTGTAGAGTTTCCAGTCGGGGATGTTATCTTCAATAAAACGAGTGCGCGGCAGACAGCAGGTGGCATCCATGCCCGAGTTGTTTGGATAAATTCGTTTCACAGTATCATAACAGATAATCGGCTCACGGATGGGCATGGCATCAATGCGGTCAAAAAATGCGGTACGCAGCGAGTCCATGCTTTCGTATTGTTCAGAGAAAGTCATGACGCTGCAATCCATCGTGAACGGGTCAATACCTGTTTTTTCCTTGAAAAATCCTCCCATCATCGACCACCCTTTGCGGTCAGCGATATGCCCCATACCTCCATAGACCAAAAATTTCGCTTCAGGGTCTTTGTCAAGAATGTTCTTGATCAGGTTGTCTGCTTCATTCCTCTCGCGGTCAACGCCCCAACCATCGGCCTCGTATGGCACCAGTGTATAGCCCATATTGAGCGCTGTCCTTAATAGGTCGCCGAAAACGGGTTCATCGCTATAGAATCCCGTTTCGCCAAGTAACACGGTGCGCCGCTCGTTCATCAAGGAGTCTTTCGCAAATAAGGTTTCTGCGGCAAAGTAACGGTATCCGTTTTGGTAACATTTTTCCAGCCAACTGATGACAAAAGCCCTGCTATGGGGGTTAAAATGCATCTCGTTAAGCATGATGATACGATTGTTTTCGATGATGCTGTCCATCACTTCCGGCAAAGGTATTGTTATCACATTTTCATAGGTCTTGGCCAAACGCGTCTTGTCTGAAAACAAATTGCCTTTTTCGGCCATACGCATGGCATCCTTGTAATGCCCTACCCGTGAATACAGAATACTCAACAGGTCATGATAGGGGCGCTCAAATTGTGACCCGACATAAAGGCTGTCCATATTGATGAGTTTCTTCAACGAACGATAGCTGAATCCATCTTCCTTGGCTACTGCGTATGGATTTTGGAGTTCGTTTTGCGCTTGCAGTTTCACCCCTCCTGCCATCAGCAGGAGCGCAAGCAGGGTGCAGCATTTCACTTTTTTCATTGTTTTCATCGTGTATTATTTTTAATCTTGTACTTTCACTCTTTCAATCCTCCCGAGCATCTGCGCATTGTCAAAATACACACAATAGGCATAGCCGTCATGCACCTTGAACACACGCGGATATATCTTATTGCTCGCCTTCTGGTCCATGCCGACAGAGCCTGTTTCAGGATCATACAGGCCAATATGATATACCCCGTTGTCCTCGAACAAACCATACACCTTGCCCTTGGCCTTGTCGATGAGGAACTCATTCTTGAAAAACTTCTCTCCCGAAGTGATTTTCAACGACTTCCGGTTTGCAATCTTGAAGTCTGTGCCGATTTCCACGATTTCGCGGTTGTCAAGACCAACGAATTGAAGCAAACCATTGACTATCAGGGGAACAATCTGGTATTCCTGTTTTGCCAATATGGAGCAATACCATTGAATCATCCCAAGTAAGGTCGGGGTTTCTGCCAGGCGCATCAGGTTGCCGTCCCAAATTCCCTCGTTGATGAGGTCGAAGCCTGGGCTTCCTCGTTCCGCTTTTTTGATCCTAATGGAAGTTATGCTTTCTCCTTCGCGCATTGGATTCCAGTCCCTGTTTTCCTCTTTGATGGACTCGAGTGTGAAGTTCTCCGCCATCGCTTGATGGTATTCGTTTTGTATCTTCATCCATTGCGACTGGCAGGCACGATAGCCGAGGGTGTCGATGAAACTGCACAGGTATTGTGGCTTCTCCATGGAGCCGTCTTTCATCATGTAAAGGAAATCCTGGCTTTTCCCGTGATTGTATTTGAGCCAGTAAAGGCCGCGGTCATGCACGATTGTCCTGATAATGTATGCGCCGTTGAACTCACATACGATTTTCAGCAGTTTGTTGCGATAGTCATCCCGCGAGAAGGTGGAAATGGGCTGGATGACCTGCTTCTCGTCAAGATATACCTGCAAGCAACTATCCTGTCCAACGAGGATGAGGTCGTTAAAAGCATCAACGTGCAGTTTCTCAAAGAGCTGGTCAAAGTCCTTGCGAGCCAGTTCACCACCGTCAGTGTCAAGAACGACCATCGTGGAGTTCTTGGGCTTGTTTTCGAGCAGGTAGATATTTCCGTTCAAAAAGGCCATGTCTGCAATGTTGCGATTGGTTCCTGTCCTGTAAAAATCTCTGCTCGCCGTAACGCCCACTTCCTGAAGGTCATAGCTCATCTTCCGCATCCTGAAACTGATGTCGATGGAGTCGCGTTGCAATTGTCGTGGCGTGAGGCTCACCACCGTGTCTTGATAGCCGATGCAGGAATAATACAAGTTGACGGTAGTCGTCCTGTCATAAATCGGCAATTCATAATGTCCCTTGGCATCGCTGCTGATGCCGTATGGCGTATTCACGATGCTGATGTTCACATTCTCAACAGGCTTGCCATTCTCATCCTTGCAATAGCCGTGCACTATGGCGCGTTGCTGTGCCATGATTGGAAGGCTCATCAGCAGGAGCGCAAGCAGGGTGTATAATCTTGTCGTTTTCATAGTATCAATTATTATTAGGTTGACTGAGCGAGTTAAGGAAGATTTCTCCATATTGTAAAGAATGGCAAACACTATCTATCTTTACTCCACATCTTTGTGTTGGTGTCAAGTCTGGATAGAGAATGCCGATGGAAGTATACATAGTTGTGATTTTGCCGGGGAAATCGTATGATTTGGCGTTCCCAACAGCACCTGAAGTAGGCTTTCCAATAACATTCGTTTTCGGATTCGCTTGAAGCATCATCGTAAGATATTCCGAATAACTTTTTGTGTTTTCGTCAACAAGAACAACGATGTTGCCTGCATAACAACTCTGTTTTCCTATGTGCTTCGTAGGCTTGTGCAAACGCAGCATGCCAGGATAACGGGCATCGGCATAAACAAAACAGGCAAAAGCTGAATTGGATGGCACAAAATGGTCGGCAATGTCAACCGAAAGCATCTGTTCTGGGTAACAACGCAAGTCGAGAATGATGGTTTTGGCATTTTTAATAGGTCGGTAATTCTTATTGAAATTCTTGTGTGTTAACAATGTTGCATCAAGATATGCCGTGTTGTCGTCAATCCAAGAGTATAGTTGTTTTTTCTCGTTTTGTTTCTCGCGCTTCATTCGCTTTCCCCAAAGATCCTTGCTTCTCTCGTTGTGTGATTTCAAGAATAGAGTATCGTTGCCACGCAAAATCACAAATTCAGTTTCGGTTTCCCTTCTTGACAGCATGGCATTGCAGACAAAAAACTGGTTCGACCAGTCATTTCCTCCACAGACAAACATCTGAAGACTGTCATATAGTTTATGTGGATCCTCATCACTGATTTTTAGGATGATGTCGCCGACTTCAAAGTTACAATCCTCTTTTTCTGGATTTCGCATTTTGTTGATAACAAATCTATTGTTTACAAGTTCCATCCTAAACTCTGGGCGGTATTCGCCAAACAGGAAAGTGTCTACGGTAACAGGTAGCGATGTGTGGCTGTCACAAAGTCGGTTGGTAAGACGATAAATCGCCTTGCGATATTCAAGTTCGTTGTCGGCCTCGATGAAACACGGAATTGCCTCGTAAAGCGACAAGTCCCAACTGAAATCCATATAGTTTTTGTTCGGATAGAAATAATTCATGGCGTTCCAATACTCGAAAAGCCCGAACAATCGCACCGACACATCAGAAATGCCTTGAATGTCATTGCCTTGGGCAAACTTCACAACACCTGTTGAACTGTTGTTTTTGGCAAAAGCGTTATTACCGTCATAATGCTCAAACAAATTCGTAAGCAGTTGTTTAACACCATCATTCAGGCAAATCGTGTCACACATCCAATCGTTAGAAATCAAAGTATAATCCGAAATATCAGGATAAGGGTTTTCACCATCTGTAGTGTCTTTGTGCATTGAAGAGACAAGGTTTTGCAATAAATCACAAAACTCCTCTTTATTCGTTTTACCCTGGTTCAACACCTTATCCAATGAGACCATCAAAGCTTCGTTTACATCCTCAATGTTGTCATTATTGCCGAAGTATTTGGCAAAGCCCCACACCTTACAAAGGTAAAAAAGTTGACTCTGCTGGTCATAGTTAATCGGTTGCCATAGTTTTACGCTATTCTCATTCTGATAAACCTCATCTAATTCATAATTGATTGAATCTGAAAAATGGTCGTAAATCAGGTGGTTGCGATATTGTGAAACAGTTATCATTACGATAAAAGACACAATCACGACCCCAATTAGCATTGGAATTACTATGCGCAAAAACCGTTTCATATACGATTCTGTCTTGTTTCTTGCAAGGTTTTATAGTTTTACTGCAAAACTATAACAAAATCCCGTCAGAAAATCAATCCCAACGCCCAATTCATATTTTTCTCAAAAAGTGCTTTTGAAAATCAACGAGTTAGAAGCCCGCAATTCAGATTTTTCCTTCTGCAAGAAGTGCAGAAATCGGGTCGGAACCAGCCTTTTTGTTGAGGTTGGAGCGGTATTTAAGGGTCGTTCCCTCGGTGTATCCCGTCAGGTTGGCTTCCTCCTTTGCACGGAAGTGCAAGAAATTGAGCACGGCCATTTGTCGCTCCACCTCGTTCAACTCAGGGTGTGCAGCGGCCACCCGCTCCATGGCTCCGGGATAAGCCGCCTTAAACTCGGCCATGATGCGCTCCAAACGGTTCTCCACCTTCGAGCTGTAAATCTCGTTCACCCGTTGCGGTAGCATCGCCCGCGCCTGCTGCAAGGCATCGTCCGCTTGTGTCTGAAGTTGTTGCAAGGCATCATCCACTTGCGTCTGAAGCTGTTGCTTCTCCTCGTGCCAGGTCTGCGTCTCGGCCTCGTGTTCTTTCTTTCGCCTGGCCAGCCACCACCACAATCCAAGCCCCAAGGCCATCACCACCACCACGGTCACCGCCAAGCCCCGCCTCCAGCGTAGCCGTGCCGCCTCCTGTTCAGCCAACCTTCTTTCAGCCTCGGCCTTCTCCTGTTTCTTCTGCAAGTAATTCTGAAACAGGTCGTTCAGTTGCGAAGCCCGAAACAGGTTTTCGGGTGCAGCAGCGGCATCTTCAGCCAAAACTAGCGAGTATTGGTTGGCTTTCAGCGTGTCGCCCTCGGCCAGGGCAATGTCGCGCAGATATTTTGCTACAATTGAGGCATTGTTGGAATCCTTTTCAAACACAGGCTCCAAATAAACCTTGGCAGAATCGTATTGCCCCATACTTTTATAGACGACACCAATAGTTAGAAATCGGTTGAGTCTTTCCATATCACTTGTTGCTTGCGCAGCCATGCTTTTCATGCTATCCACAGCAATTGCGATGTTGCCGTAAACTTTACACTCAAACAAAGCTTTGCTGGTAACCACATCCCTATAAAGCATGGAATTCCTGTCGGGCATGGTTTCCAAAGCCTTTTCATAATAATAGGCTGCACTGTCGGCTTCATTCAACTTGTCATATTGTTTCCCCAGATGATAGAGGATGTTGGCTATGTTACTGGGCGAAGAATGTGCAATCCTATCAAAGATCAATGACTGTTTAATGCAATAGATGGCTGGTTCCTGCATATATTGTTCGGAGAACAAATCCCCAAGTCGGTTATAAGTCAAAGCCATAAACCGTGCTTTTGTGCCCACCAGTTCGTTTGTGGCGAAACGGCTTTCCATAACCTCCAACGTGGTCAGGTATTCGGTGCAGGAATTGATCAGA
>CADADR010000007.1 GCA_902786745.1 uncultured Bacteroidia bacterium | reverse complement strand
TTTTATGCCAGGAGCGAATTGAAGCTTCAGTTTCTTCTCAAAGTCACCTTGTATGATTTGACCATTATCTATCTGTCTGTTCGATAAATTGGAATTTACCTTTCATACAATTCTATCGGCAAACCGTCAGGATCTTGAAAGAAGAGGAACCTTTTGCCAGTATACTCGTCTGTTCTCACCTCTTCATGCGAAATGCCCAAGGCATCTAACTCATGCACAGTCTCGGCAATGCTGTCGACCTCAAAAGCCAAGTGCCGCAGACCTGCAGCTTCAGGATGGGTCAGCCGCGACGGTGGGGAGGGGAACGAGAAAAGTTCAATGACATAGTCATCGCCCAAAGCGAGGTCAGTCTTGTACGACAGCCTTTCCTCACGATAGTGTTCAGCAAGGACACGCATGCCGAGCACATGAGTATAGAAGTGGAGACTCCGCTGATAGTCGGAACTAATGATAGCGATGTGATGTACTTTGTTCAGGTGTAGCATGGCTTTATAAAGGGTCTTGTTCTATAAGTTCACTACGAGATGAGTGATGTTCTCACCTAAGTTTTCGACAATTCTCCAAGGTTCTTCTGCCTCCATTGGGAAGACCGTCGGTCGTGTTATGTATGATTCAACCATATAAATCCCGATTTATCTGTTTCGCAATTCGGCTGCAAAGATAATAAAAAACAATCCATAAACGGGTCGAAGGTGGATGTGTCGGGAAAGTGGAGGTGGCCGCTTTTCCGTTTCATTGAGACGAGTCAAGAGAAAAATTCATTTATTTCATTTTTTTTCTTTTTCGGCTTCGGCTGTGGCAATGCATTACAAGTTTCGCGGACAAGCGCCGACAAATAATCCCTGTCGTCCACATCTTCAATGAAGAAATAGTCTTTTGCGCCATCGTAAGGGGGACGCATTTCGACGCTGCGCAATAGCGAACGGCCCGCCTCGGTTGGTTTCAGGTAGAAGCGGTTGTCGCAGATGAGGCCGAAGATGACGCCGTCGCAATAGATGCCGTAGTCACCGAACATCTTTTTCACGGTAATCTCGCCTGCACCGGCGCATTGGTCGGCGATATATTGAACGAAGTCGGGGTTGCTTGCCATGGTGTATGGTTGTCTTTTGTGATTGCGCAAAGGTACGATTATTCGCAATAAACCCCTATCTTTGCCAAAAATATCCCTTATGCAAAACCTAA
Source organism: uncultured Bacteroidia bacterium (assembly GCA_902786745.1). Classification (GTDB taxonomy): domain Bacteria; phylum Bacteroidota; class Bacteroidia; order Bacteroidales; family F082; genus Limimorpha. The sequence goes on along the minus strand of CADADR010000007.1, from coordinate 161,037 downwards.
TCATCAGTCCCATCACTATTGAGCATTTGGACCAATATGGTGCCATCTACGCTTCGGCGTTTTCGGGCGAGCCGTGGAACGACAACTGGTCGGTGGAAGATGCCACCATCCACGTCCGTGAACTGCTTGAATGTCAGCAGCATTACGGCTTGGAATGTGTCGTGGATGGCGAAGTGGCAGGCTTCATTTTGGGCACTTCCATGCTGTTCCACTATGGCCGCACCTTCGAGATCAACGACCTTGCCGTGGCACCCCAATACCAACGCCAAGGCATCGCCAGCCAATTGCTTGAGCAATGCCTCGCCGACCTCAAGGCGCAAGGCATCGTAGGTTTTCATCTCATAACCGCCTGCGAGGGTGTCTTGCCCGCTTTCTATGAAAGATTCGGCTTCAAGAAAGAAGTGCGGGTGATGCTGATGGGGAAGGAGTAATAATAGTACAGCCTAGATACAAAACAATCCGCCATTCAAGCTTTCGCTCGAATGGCGGATTGTTCACTATAAACCTTAAAACTTACTTGTGCACAATCACCAGGCGTTGCGTGTTACCGTTGCTTGTCCTGATGAAGTAGATGCCTTCTTGGTACTTGGCAGTCGGGATCACTAATTGCGACTCGTCGGTGTAGAAAGTCTCGACTTTCTGCCCGACTACGTTGTAAAGGCTTACCACGCCAAGATTCTCGCCTTGGAGGGTTACGCTTTCGTTGGCGGGATTGGGGAACATGGTCAGCGTCGTGCTGTTTTCATCGACGCCAACGGTCATCTCGTAAACGATGTCGACCTCGAAGTTGCCCGCCGAGGTGTTGACATACATCTTGCCTTCGAAGTTCTCCTTCATAGGTACGTCGACATAGACTTCCACAGTGGCGGTTTGTCCAGCGGCGACAGTCATGCCCTCGGTGACGTCTTGGCCATCATACATGCAATGTAATGCAAAGATGGGGTCGGCAGTGAAGGCATCGACAGTCACGTCTTCGGCGGTCATGTTGGAGATGGTCAGTTGGCCGGGCTGGTAGGTCTCACCATCGTTGTAGATGTGCAAGGTCTGCGGGTTGACGGTCAGTGTGCCCGTGCAATCGTGAGGCTGCAGGCCATTTTGCTGCATGGCATTGACCACATCTTGAGCCGAGAAGGGGTAGAGGTCCAGCAGGCCACGGATGGGGATGCTGCGGTCGGGCATGATGAGGACGAGGGTGGGGCAGGCCATGATGCCATAAAGGTCGAAGACCTCGTTGCCGCCACCGTCCTTACCGACGGTGGGGAACTCAACGCCATATTCGTTGGCCCATTGCTGGCAGACAGCATCGCTGTCGATGTAAGAGATTTCGATGTAGAACACATCATGCATATTGCAGCCCATTTGGGTATAGGAGCCTGTGATGTAAGGCGAAATCTGCTGACATTGGCCGCAGGTGTAGAAGAAGAAGTCGATGAAGACGGCTTGACCGCGGTCAAGGATCTCGAAGAGGTTGTAGGTCTGTCCGTGGCAGTCGGTGACGGTGAAGTCGACGGCCTCGGTGAGGTTGGTTTGTTGTGCGCGAAGGCCTACTCCAAAGAGCAGAAATGCGAATAGGATGGATAGTTTTTTCATGGTATTATTGTTTAGTGATGAGTTTCACGCTTTCGCCGCTTTCAGTCGATACACGCACCATGTAAACACCCGCTTGATAGGAGCTCATGTCGAGGGTGGTCATGTTTCCGTCGGCTTTGCTGTCGTAAACCATTTGGCCGAGCGTGTTCATCACCGTGACGTGATTGATGCCCGGAGCAGCGATGTTCACGTTGCCTGTGGTGGGGTTGGGATAGACAGAGACTGATTCGTTGCTTTCATTGATCCAATCGTAACCGTCGACATACACCCATGCCAGCCAGCTGTAGGCCTCGCTGCTGACAGAGGCCACGTCCATCCAGCCATAGCCATCGATGCCAAGCCAACGGCTGTTGGGGTTGCCCACATCGGCAACGGCAGGAGCGGGATATTGGATGGAGCCGTCATGATAGAACGTCAACCAGATGTTTTGTGTGCCGTCGATTTCGACAGGCGTGTCGAGTCTGAATGTGACAACATCACCGACCGTACCAGTGATTTCGAACTGTTGCGTCGAAACCAAAGTTTGTGGAGCAGTATCGCCGCCAAGATAGAGGTTGACGGTGTAGGTGGTGGCAAATTGCTCTTCGCCAGCATCTAAGAAACCAAACTGGGTGAAGGAGCAACCCTTGTACTCGCTCAACAGTTCAGCGGGAAACATATACCCCCAGTTGAAGGGCATGCCGATACCGATAATTTGAGGTGAAGAATAGTCACCGACATACGAGAACCAAGAACCTTCGGAAGGCAGTTGGTCTTGTGAGATCATAATGTTGTTCATTTCGATGGCTTTCAGTTGGATATCGCCACGGTTTTGTGCCTGTGTCATGCCAATCATGGCAAAAGTGCACAACAGAAGGAAAAATACATGTTTTTTCATGTGAATTGAATTTGATGAATGGTTTATTTGTAATTGATAATCATGTCTTCGCTAATGTGAGCAATGATGGTGTTGCATTCCTCTTGGTCGTCATAGAAGAAGAGCCATAAGGCGCGTTCCTCGTTGTCGGCAGCGGTGATGTAGCCGATGTGACCGTGAGTTTGTGCATCGTCCATGATGCTGTGGTTCCAGTCTTTTTGCTGTTGCAGGTCAGGATCAGGAATCGAATTGGGATGGAGCCTTTCGTCGATCATCCCGACGACAAGGGATCGCGCGACATTCAGAATGTAGTCGTCGTAGGAATTCCCTGTGCCTTCCTGTTCTATCTCGCCTTGTCCGATGATGAAGGCGGTGTTGGGCAGCAAGGAGTCGGGGGTCTGGAAACTGTTCATGACTTCGCGCATCTTGTCGGCAACGATGTGCGTGAACCGCTCTATGTCTTTATCGGGGATTTGGCTGATGTCGGTCACGGTGTCGAAGATGGCGTCGTCCAAGAAATCGGTCTCGATGCCGACACCTATCATGAGAGGATTGCCGTCGTTTGGGCAATGGAATGCCGTGGAGTCGTATGACATGAAACCGAAATCCCATTTCAGGGCTTCCCAGTCCGGTTCATTGTCGGCTTGCAGCATCAAGGCGTCGATGCACTTTCCGTTGACGGATAAGTCGCCGAGATACGCCACGGTGAGGTTGGCATTGTCGGCATACTTGCAGTAAAACTCCATCGCAGCCTTTTGGCAGGGTGTGGCCTCTGGGGTTGCAGTCCTTTCCTTGCAGGCTGACAGCCCCAAGGCAAGGAGTACGGCGAAATATGGAATAAGGCTTTTCATCATCTTTGGGTTTTGTTATTTAAAGGCTTTGTTAGCCAGCGACATGATGTCTTGGGCTGAGCAACCGTTGTTGCACATGAAGTGGATGGTCTGGCTTTCCACCGTCACTTCCTCGGCCACGGGAAGCCTGTTGTCGGATTGTCCATAACGGGATAACCCTATGACGGCAATGCCTATGACGACGCTGGCCGCTGCTGCATAAGGTATCCATTGCCTGTTGCGGTGAGGGGAGAGGGGGACGACATTCACTTCTGAGCTTTCAGAGACTTGTTGCGCCTTTTCTGTCCATTGCATAAAGGTCTTGTCGTCGGGTACCGCCTTGTCGGCCTGTTGCTCCCACTGCTGGCGACGTTGCCATTGGGCGTTGAAGTCGTCATGTTGCTTGCTTGGGTTTACTGTTTTTATGTTGTCTTTCATCGTCATAGATTGTTTTCTCTTTCGTACATTTTTTTTAGTTTCCGCTTGAGTCGCGCGATGCGCATGGCTACGGCGCCCACCGAACTGTTGGTCATCTCGGCGATTTCCTTATAGGAGAAGCCGTCAAGGAAGGCGCGGATGACGACACCACTTTCTTCGGGCAATGCTTCAATCAGTTGTTGCAACTGTTGGTAGCTGTCGTTGCCAGCCTCTTCGTCCTTTTTGTCTATGCTTTCTGCTCCAATGGACTCCGTTTGTGGACTTCTGACGTCTTTGCGTTGCAGCATCAACATGGTGTTGGTCGCCACCCGCCATACCCAGGTCTTTTCTGAGCTGCGCCCCTCAAAACCTTTGAAACTACGCCATAGGTTCATGATTACTTCTTGAACGCAGTCTTCTATGTTCCAGGCACTTCCAAGTTTGTAGTCGGAACAAATATGCCAAATCATAGCCTTATGCCGAAGGATCAATGCATTGAATTCGGCATAGGAGGTTTCGCTATTGTTGACTCCTTGTGACTCGGGAGATGCCATTCTATTGGTGTTTCTTTTTTTGAATTAGTTGCAAAAGTAATTTGAAAAATAACATGATTTGGTACTTATTTTCCAATTTTTGAACTTTTTTTTCGTGCTTGAGTTATGATTTTCGTTTTTTTGCACCTAAGTATATTGTTAACACTATCACTAATAATTGCAATTATGAAACGAACATTTATCTTTTCTTTTCTGACCTTGGCACTCATGATGGTTTGTCAGAGTGCATTCGCCTATGATTACTATGTCAATGGCATCTATTACCGCAAAGTCACGCAGCAGCTTCCAGGAGGCGGTTGTGGCGAGACCTATCTGATCGTTGTCAACAACGACGATCCAAATACCTATTCGGGTGATGTGGTCATTCCTGAAACGGAAACCATCAATGGGGAGTCGTACAGGGTTCGCTACATCGGCAGCGAGGCGTTCTACGGTTGCGTCAACCTCACTAGTGTCACCTTGCCCAGCACCATCGTGAACATCGGCTACCATTCTTTTGCCAACTGCCACATCTTGGAATATATCGAACTTCCGGAAGGTATGCAGCAGATCAATTCGAATGCCTTCAGCTATTGCGAGGAGCTCGATTACATCTTCATCCACAGCACCGAGCCGTTCTACCTTTGGGACGATGCCTTCGCCGACATCAACGACCATGTGCACATCATTGTGCCCTGCAACTGCATTGAGGCCTTCGAAGCCGCCGAGGAATGGCAAGGCATCCAACTCTATGACGACTGCGGTCATGTGGGTATTGGAGAAAACGAAAACACCACGGTGAACATCTATCCTAATCCCGCTTCAGAAACCCTCACCATCGAAGCCGAAGGTCTCGTGACCATCGTCGATGAGATGGGTCGCGTTGTGAGATCTTTGTTTGTGGACAACAAACAGACCATCGACCTGCAAGGTCTCACCAGCGGTTTATACTTCGTGAAAGCCGGCAATGAGGTGAAGAAGGTTATGGTAAAGTAATAAGCTTAACTCGTTCTTAACAAACAAAGAGGGCGTGTCAGTACGCCCTCTTTGTTTTATGTTTTGAAAGGCTCAAGATACATTGTGGCAACTACGGCACAGGAGCCCCCATCATCCCCATTGATGGTGTGTTTCGCAACACTAAATCGTAACAAATAAGGATAAGCAGCAGCCATTTTACTTCGTATTTTTGCATCCGAAAGGAGAATGAATTATGTCGGAACATAAACATAACGAAGAATGTTGTTCGCATGAACATCATGATCACGAGGATGGCGGCCACGAGCATCACCATCATCACGAGGAAGGGCTGAAGAAGCAAATCGTCAAGATTGTCATTGCAGCATTGCTGCTTATCGCGGCTGTCATTGTTGAAAAAACTTGCGGCTTGGCCAAATGGCAGCTGCTTTTGGTGTACCTAGTGCCTTATCTTTTTATCGGTTTCGACACATTGAAGGAGGCCGCCGAAGGGTTGGCTCACGGCGAGGCTTTCAACGAGCATTTTCTGATGTCCATCGCCACCATTGGCGCTCTCTGCATCGGCTTCCTTCCCGGAGCCGAGACGCAATACCCCGAGGCGGTGTTCGTCATGCTTTTCTTCCAAATAGGCGAGCTTTTCGAAGGCTATGCCGAGGGCAAGAGCCGTGAGAGCATCGCCCACCTGATGGACATCCGTCCCGATGTTGCCCATGTCGAGCGCAAGGGAGCAGTGGAAGAAGTTGGTCCCGAACAAGTCGCAGTAGGAGAGACCATCCTCGTCAAACCTGGAGAGAAGGTTCCGTTAGACGGTGTCGTCATCGAAGGAAGCACTTCCTTGAATACGGTAGCTTTGACAGGTGAAAGCGTTCCCCGTAATGTGACCGAAGGTGATGAGGTGATTTCGGGCTGTGTCAATCTTTCTGGCTTGGTCAAGGTGCGCACGACCAAGAGTTTTGGCGAAAGCACGGTGTCGAAGATTATCGATTTGGTGGAGAATGCCACAGAGAACAAGTCGAAAAACGAGACTTTTATAACAAGGTTCGCGCGCGTCTATACCCCAGTGGTGGTGTTCGCAGCCTTGGCTTTGGCTTTGTTGCCTCCTCTGATCTTGGGTGACTTTATGGGTACCTTTGCCACTTGGCTTTATCGCGCTTTGATGTTCCTCGTGGTGTCGTGTCCCTGTGCCTTGGTCATTAGTGTGCCACTCACTTTCTTTGGCGGCATCGGTGGGGCTTCTCGTAAGGGCATCCTCGTGAAAGGCTCTAATTATTTGGATGTGTTATCGAAGGTGGACACAGTGGTTTTTGATAAGACGGGCACCTTGACCCATGGCCAGTTTGCTGTCACTGTGGTGCATCCCGAGAAGTGTGACGAACGGCATCTGTTGCATCTTGCCGCCCATGTGGAGCATTACTCCACGCATCCCGTTGGGGCTGCGCTGCGTGATGCCTTCCCTGACGAGGCTACCGATGGCTGCAAGTTGAGCGAGGTGGAGGAGATAGCCGGACAGGGCATCAAAGCCAAGGTGGAGAATTGGACGGTTTGCGTGGGCAACGCCAAGATGATGGATGCCATAGGAGTGAAGTGGCATGACTGCGAACACATTGGGACGATTATTCATGTCGCCATCGATGGAGAGTATGCCGGCCATATCGTCATAAACGACAAAGTCAAAGAGGATAGTGCCGAAGCCATTCGTGACCTGAAATCACTCGGAGTGCGCCGAACAGTGATGCTCACCGGCGACCGCAAGGAAGTTGGGAAGGATGTCGCTGAAAAACTCGGCATCGACGAGTACCATGCCGAATTGCTCCCCGCCGACAAAGTCGCCTATGTTGAGGAGCTCATCAACACTAAACCTGCAACACCGGACTCACAGCTGGCCTTTGTTGGTGATGGCATCAACGATGCTCCCGTCCTGGCTCGCGCCGATGTGGGTATCGCCATGGGTGGTCTCGGCAGCGATGCCGCCATCGAGGCCGCTGATGTGGTGCTTATGGACGACAAACCCTCAAAGATAGCCCTTGCCATCCGTATCGCTCGGCGCACATTGCGCATCGCCAAGCAGAATGTCTGGTTCGCCATCGGTGTGAAGGTGCTCGTGCTGTTGCTGGCAGCTTTCGGTGTCGCCACCATGTGGATGGCGGTCTTCGCCGATGTGGGAGTCACGGTGTTGGCGGTGTTTAACGCCATGAGGGCTTTGAAATGAGAAAAAAGTGGGCATTTCATGAAAATGTCGTATCTTTGCCACCAGTTTGGTCAAGGGAATGCCGTGTAAATCGGCAACAGTGCCCGCTGCTGTAAGCCCGTGTAAGGCCTGTCAAACCAGCCACTGTACGGCTCATCCGTATGGGAAGGCGATAGGCTCACCCCTGCAAGGGACCTGCCTTTTTATGCGAGGGTTAAAACCGCTCGCATAATGTCGGGTCGCCCTTTCAGGGCTCGGACAAGTCAGAAGACCTGCCAAACCGTGAGTTCAATTGCAAGCCTTCGGGAACAAGGGCGACGCTAAGCGCGGCAATTAGCATGGCTTCTTGCGATGGTCTTGCAGTATTCGTTTCATGCGTAATAACCATTTTTATGCGTAAGTTTTTACTATTATCCCTCGCACTTGTCATGGCTGCATTTGCCATGGCGCAAGAACCTGCCACTTTCGAAGATGTGCCACTTGGTAGCGGTGGTATCTGGCAACCTCCTGTTGGTGATAATGAGATGCCTAGCGGCGGCTGGCTCTTTACCAATTCTACCCAATACGGCTATTGGGGCGGCTTCACGGCCTCCAATCGTACGGATCTGAGTCAAACGGGTCTTGATGCCCAATATACTGCGGCTGCTGGCTGTGGCTATGATGGCTCTACCCAATATGCCGTGGCATTTACCATGGGTGTGCAGACGGATGTCTATGCCGCCGACGGACAATTACATACCGTCACAGGCTGCTATGTCACCAACAATCTGTGGACTTATCAGGACATTCTTCAAGGTGGGTATGGCGAGCTACCCTACGGAGGAACTACAGGCAATGACCCTGACTGGTTCAAGGTGACAGCGACAGGTAAGAATGCTAGTGGACAAACTGTGGGTGAATTGGATTTCTACCTCGCCGATTATCGCTTTGCCAACAATGAGGAAGACTATGTCCTTGATACTTGGGAGTGGTTTGATCTCAGCCCCTTGGGTGATGTGGCCACCATCTCCTTTAGCCTTTCTTCATCAAGAGGCAGTGGCTACAACATGATTACGCCGGCCTATTTCTGCATGGACAACTTCAATGGTGGTGGCGCCGCTCCTGACCTGCCGCCATATATAGTCAATCCCGTGCAAGATGTGGTCTTCGACGAGTATCCACAGACGCAACAAGTCAACCTTAACGGTGTGGCCACCGACCCCGACGACCCGGATGAGAACATCGTCTACAGCATCGTCAGCAACTCGAATCCCAGCGCCTTGACGGCCACGATGAGCGGCAAGATCTTGGTCATGACGCGCCAAAACGCCAACCAAGCCACCGCCGACCTCACCATGCGCGCCACCAGCGACGGACAGTCGGTCGACTTCACTGTGCACGTCATCCTCAATGCCGTCATTGATGAGCCTCCTTATATAGTCAACCCCGTGCAAGATGTGGTCTTCGACGAGTACCCGCAGACGCAACAAGTCAACCTCAACGGTGTGGCCACCGACCCCGACGACCCGGATGAAAACATTGTTTACATCATCGTCAGCAATTCGAACCCCAGCGCCTTGACGGCCACGATGAGCGGCAAGATCTTGGTCATGACACGCCAAAACGAGAACCAGGCAACTGCCGACCTCACGATGCGCGCCACCAGCGACGGACAGTATGTCAACTTCAACGTTCATGTCATCATCAACGCGGTCATCGACTTGCCGCCTTACATTGTCACTCCGATTCCGGATGTGGTGATGGATGAGTTCCCCAAGATCGTGTATATCGACCTCAACGGTGCCGCTACCGATCCCGATGATCCCGACGAATTGATAGAATACTCTATGTTGTCCAATTCCAACGAAGAGGCACTTTTGGCCTCCATGGATGGAAGGATCCTAATGCTTGAGCGCTTGACTGAAGAACAAGCCGAGGCCGACATTGCGATGCGTGCCACCAGCGACGGACAATACGTTGATTTCAACATTCATGTGATTATGAACCAAGTGGAGGGTGTGGAAGAAAGCGCCATGTCCATGATGGTCTACCCCAATCCGACCAATGGGATGATTACGATTCATTTGGATGAGAGCCAAAGCTTTGACTATGAGGTTTATAACCTTATGGGACAATGCCTGTTGAACGGTCAGGCACAAAACGGATCGGCTCAAATCGATTTGGGCTCTTGTCATCAAGGCGTCTGTTTTGTCGCTGTGAGCTGGGGTGGATCACGTGTGATTCAGAAAGTGGTGGTACAATAAAGCCATGGTAAAATGAAACGAATAGTTTTTTTGTTGGCGCTATCAATGGCTTTCACCAGCTTGCGCGCCCAACTATCAGGTACGTACACCATTAGCAGTAACGCCTCACAAAACCCTGACTACACCTCGTTTAGTGCGGCAGCTACGGCGCTTGCCTCAGGTGTGTCGGGACAGGTCGTTTTTGAAGTGGCCCCAGGTACATACGAGGAGTACGTCACACTCGACAATATCAATGGCACTAGTGCCACTAGCCGCGTCATCTTTCGCGGCATGGGCGCCGACAACCAGCAGGTCGTGGTGACCAGCAACGCCGGCTACACCGACAACAGCACCTTAAAACTCGCAGGCACCGACTACGTGACCTTTGAGAACATGACCTTGACCACCACCTCTGAAAACAAGGCTGTCGTGGTGAAGTTACAGAACGGCAATAGCGGCTTGCGCTTTGAGAATGTGCGTTTCGTCGGTAGTGTATCGTCGGCCAATCTTGAAAACGACAAAAACCTTGTCTATAGGATTTCGGGCGAATGGTTGGATAGCGATAACGCATTTGTGGATTGCGCTTTTGTGAACGGTTACATAGGGCTGTATTATCAAGGCCATAACATCTATCAGTACAATGACGGTCTTTTGGTTGAGAATTGCACTTTCACCAACCAAAGCAGCAAGTCGGTGTACGTCACCTTTACCGACCATGTGACTGTGAGTGGCAATACCATTAACAGCACATACGATATCCGTAATGACTATAATGCCATCGACATCTTTCGTTGCCGTTATGGCTGTCTCTTCGAGAACAATGTCATCGATGTGACCCGAACCACCAATTACACTACGGTATTTCGTTTGCGTCCTGTCACGGGTACGGCAGCCGAACCGGTCATCATCCGAAACAACATCGTGAATCTGCAATGCAACGCCGACTACAGTTATTGTTTTGATTTCGACAATGCCGACAGCGAGCATATCTATTTTGCTCACAACACGGCGAAATGCTCAGGCTCGGGACTTTGCGGAAACTTGTTTGTGGAAAAGAGCTGGGAAAACCTTTGGGTCTACAACAACCTGTTTGTCAACGAAACCTCCGGTTATGTGTTTCGTTTCAATAGCGACTCCGACAACCGTTTCTGCGATTACAACCGCGTTTCCTTCACGGGGAGCAATGTCGGCATCATTGCAGGCACGGATTGTGCTACGCTAGCCGATTGGACAGCTGCATCGGGTTTCGACGTACATTCCGCACTCTGCACGCCCCAGTTCGTTGGTAACAACGACCTTCACATCACCGACAGCGATGGCATCACCGTGGCTAATCCGCTATCTTATGTGACGACCGACATCGACGGAGAAGATCGTTCCACGACACCTTGTGCTGGCGCCGATGAATATGCTAGCGGTACCAACCTGCCACCAGTGGTGGTCAATCCTATCAATGACATCGTCTTTGAGACCTATCCGGCCTCTGAAACCGTCGATTTGACCGACACTTTCGATGACCCCGATGACCCTAATGAGGATATTGTCATCACGGTAGCATCCAACAGCAATCCCACTTTGGTGGGGACAACGTTGAACGGCCGTACGTTGGAAGTGGAGCACCTGCAAAACACGGCAGGAACTTCAGTCATCGTTCTTCAAGCCGAGAGCAATGGGCAGTCGGTGCAGACCTCATTCACTGTGGAATGCATCGTTGAAGACCAACCTCCTGTGGTGTCTAACCAACTGGATCCCATCATCTACACCGAGTATCCGCAGTCGTTCACTTTCGACATTAGCGCGTGTTTCGATGACCCCGACAACAACAACGAGATGATGGAATACGCCGTTCAGGTCTGCCCGAGCGAGGTTTCAGCTTCCATCGATGACGAGGACGTGCTTACGGTAAGCCGTACCACGCCCAATGCCTTCAACGACAGGATCTTGGTGATTCGCGCCACCAGCAACGGCAAACATGTTGACATGGAGGTCAGCGTTTCAGGAGTTGAGGTGGTCATCACTGTTGATATTGCAGATTTTGAAGATGTGGAACTGAGTCCGAGTGGCGTTTGGGAACCTCAGGAAGGTAACAATGAGATGATGAGCCACGGTTGGGTGTTCACCAACTATTATTCCGAATACTTCTGGGGCGGATTCACGGCCTCCAATCGCACCGACTTGAGCCAGACCTATTTGAGTGCCCAATACACCGCTGCCACAGGTTGCGGCTATGACGGCTCAGCCCAATATGCCGTGGCCTACACCTATGGCGCCCAGACGGATGTCTATGCCGCTGACGGCCAACCGCATACCGTCACGGGATGTTATGTTACCAACAATTTGTGGGCTTATCAAAACATGCTTGAAGGTGACAATACCGTGACACCTTTCGGTGGCATTTCGGGTAACGACCCAGATTGGTTCAAATTGACAGCCACAGGTAAGAACGCTAGCGGGCAGACGGTTGGGACGCTCGACTTCTATCTCGCCGATTACCGCTTCGACAATCCCGAAGACGACTATATCCTAAACACTTGGGAGTGGTTCGACCTTAGTCCTTTGGGCGAAGTGGCTACCATCTCGTTCGACTTGTCGTCTAGCAAGAACAACAATAGTGGCATGATCACACCGGCGTACTTCTGTATGGATGATTTCAATGGCGGTGCTGTCATCGACTTGCCACCTTACATTGTCACTCCGATTCCGGATGTGGTGATGGATGAGTTTCCCAAGATCGTGTATATCGACCTCAATGGTGCCGCTACCGATCCCGATGATCCCGACGAATTGATTGAATACTCCATGCTGTCCAACTCCAACGAAGAGGCTCTTTTGGCCTCCATGGATGGCAGGATCCTGATGCTTGAGCGCTTGACTGAAGAACAAGCCGAGGCCGACATTGCGATGCGCGCCACCAGCGACGGACAATATGTGGATTTCAACATACATGTGGTTATGCATCAGGTGGAAGGCGTGGAGGAAGACTATTATGGTTTCTTGGTTTATCCGAATCCCACTGAAGGCCGTTTGACACTGACCATGGAAGGCGCTTCTGGTTTTGATTACCATGTCTTTAGCCTTATGGGGCAATGCATCATGAATGGTAAAGTCACTGGCAACGAAACCACCCTTGATTTAAGCCATTTGAATAAAGGCGTCTATTACATCTCCATTGAATGGAATGGTAATAAGTTGATAAAGAAAGTGATAGTGAAATAAGGAAAGTACATCATAGATGGAATTTTGAGTGTGAAGAGACGGCTCCTTTTGGGCCGTCTCTTCTTTTGTGGAAACAAAAAAATGCCGGTGACCGCTTTAGCTGCCACCGGCGCAACAATATGAAAGAAAAAAAGTATCTTAGTTCTGCTTACGGCGTTTGCCAATGAGATAGGCACCGCCAAGAGCGGCAAGCACGGCTATGCCGCTACCGAGAGGAGCGTCTTGGTGACCCGAAGCGCCATGGCCAGGCAGGCCAGGAGTTACCTTGTTCTTCGGTAGGCACGTCGCCACGCTGGAACAGTCCGCCTTGGGCGAATGAAGTCGTCAGGCCAAGGCCCAGGACGATTGCTATGGTTAATAATTGCTTTTTCATCGTATTATTTGGTTTTATTTGTTTGTTTGTTTGTTTGTTCACTCTGTTATTTCGTATTTCACTTGTCGTACTATGGCTGATGGCCTATGGCTTGCCTTAACGTAGGGGCAGGTCATAAGCCATTGGCCATAGGCTATCATCATCTGATGACCACCTTTTGAACTTTCACGTCATTGCCGTTGAGGAGACGCATCATATAAACGCCAGGCATCTCGTCGATGCTCACCGTGGCATTGCCTTCAAGGGCAACGTTCTTCACAACGCGTCCCATCACGTCGACAACCTGCAAGGTGGCTTCGCCGATGTTACTGATCTGCCATTCGCTGCCGTTGAAGTAAGCGAAGTTGGCATTGCCTTCGGCGTTGTTGTCGTTGGCGCTGAATACCAGACGGAAGCGCGAGGCATAGTCGCGGGTGGTAGCCTCGAAGGTGTAGCTCGGGGTGGCCTGCAGGTCGACGTCAGTGCCGGTCATATTGTCGATGAGGTGGAGGTAATCCATCTCGACAGTCTCGGTGTTAACGCTGATGGTATAGGTGCCGTTCTCACTGGCCTTGAAGTTGACGGGCATCTCGCCTTCGGCGGCGCTGCGAACGATGGCAAAGTCGCTGTTGCCCTGCGGGATATAGAGTTTGGTGCTGCTCTCGAAGAGTTGGAACTTGGGCAACTGACCGCCTTCGTCGAAACGGACGATGGCGCGGTCGATGGCTGCTGAGCCTGTCGAAGTGGTTGCTGAGCGTGTCGAAGCACCACGGTCGTGCGTAACGTTGATAACAAGTTGTTGGTTTTGTCCTGCGGGTTGTGTGGTGCTGAAGGTCATCTCTTCATTGTTTTGTTCAGCAATGACGAAGATGCCTTCCATGGCTTCAATGCTGTTGCCTGTGCCAGCCACGACCTCCGAACCAGTTCCATTCATGGTGTAGAAAGCCTTGGTGATGTAAGCCGTCTGGGCAAAGGGGTTGCCTACGAGGTTCCATCCTGACCAATCAACAATGTCGGTCTTGGTCAAAGTGATTGTGCTTTCGCCGTTATACGGTGTGCCCGTGAACTGCAATGTAACATTATGGTCGTTGGCATAGAGGTAGCCTTTACCAGGTTCAAGGCTAAAGCTTTCTTGCTTGTAGTTCTCCCATTCCAAACTGATTCCGTTCACGACGGGTGCGCTTTGGTTGAAACGATAGAGGTCATAGTTGTTAGAGAGCATATTTGTTATGTTCTCAGGATTTACTTCTCCAACGGGAGAGGCGATGAGGTAGTACCCACCATCTCCGCTGTAGGCGGTGATGTCTTTGGTGAAGATTTCGCCCACATAGACTTGAACGTTGTCGACATACCAAGTGCAACCGCTTGTGCCAGAGCCTTTGAATTTGAATGCGACATAAATGTCTTGACCGTTGAATGAAGCCAATGAAATGGTTGCGTTTGCATTGCCAGAATTGCTGCCAGTGGCTTCCCAGATGGTATGGTCGAAGTCGTTGTAAGTCATTTCTCCCGTGGAGACCACAACGGAGCAACTCTCATCATAATCGCCCGAACCGATGAGATAGTCAAATGACAAGATGGCATCACCATCGATGTGCATCTTTGGCATGACAAGGAAGGCGTAGCCTTGATTCCAACTGCTATATGCAGCACTTGAGCCTAATCCGTTGTTCGAATTCAAATACCAATAGGAGAATCCTGACATCTCATGGCTGAATTTCTCCCAACATGTGGGAGGGAAGTCAGATGCATCAACATTGTCAAAATTCTCTGAAAATGCATTCTCAGCATCAATGGGCAAGATGCCACATTCGGTCTCAAAGCTAAGAGGATTTGACCAGTCGCTTTGGTCATCGGTAGCGCAATTGGCCTGCACGCGGACTTCATACCCGGTGGCACGTTGCAGTCCAGTCAAAGTGTAAGTGGTTTCGTCAACAGCAATAGGATTGCTCCATTCACTGTCGGTGGCTTTCTTGTATTGTATGTTCCATGCGGACTCACTGCCTTGTGGAGTCCAAGATAGTGTGGCCTCATTCTCAGTGATTCCGCTCGCTTCGAGTTCATCAGGGACAAGACAGGACGGAACGACTTCCACTGTGATGTCATCAATTAAGAAATATGCATAAGCGCTACCTGTTCCACACATAAAGGCAATATATCTACCATTTCCAGCATAGGTTGAGAAAGGAACTGTAAATTCTTGGAAACCATTGTTGTAGGTGTTTGATACATTGATTTCTTCAATTTGGACGAATGTGTTGGCATCGGTAGGGGAACTCATAATGCCTATTTTAAGGTTTCCTTGTGAGCTTTGTACAGCAGCCCAGAATCTTATCTGAATGCTGTTCATGTTATAATCGTTGCTGATTTCGGGCAAAACGGCACACTCGTTTGTGGAGCTGGAAGTTTGGTAAAAACGCAAGGAATGGCCTGAATAGGTATTGGCGCCATTCCCTCCATGAGCATAAGGTTGTGAAGTTGTGGCTGTGAATACGTATGGATAATAGGTGTAGCTGCCATAAGAGCCTGATTGATAAGCAATACGATCCCAACATTTCGGGAAAGGATTGCTTGAACTGTAAGGTGAGGTGGTGACCAGATTGTCTTCAAAGCCATAGGTATAAGGCAACTCCAAAGCACCGCATGTGGTTGAGAACGAACTTGTTGTCCATTGGCTCAAGTCGCCTTCGCCGCAGTCGGCTTGAACACGCACGTCGTAGGTGCTAACAGCACTAAGGTCATTAAGGTCATAGCTATTGGTAGTGACGGTTACAGATTGCCATTCGCTTTCCGAAGCTTTCTTGTATTGCAGGTTCCATGTGTCTTGTCCTGCTTCACCTGCCGTCCATGTAATGGTGGCGGTGGAAGAAGTGACATTGCTCGCTGTCAAACCCGTAGGTTTGATGCAGGTAGCCGTAGTGGTGAAATTCACTTGGTTGCTCCAGGCACTGTAGCCGTCGTCCTCGCCACAGTTGGCTCGCACTTTGATACGGTACGTTGTTTCTGGATCCAAATCCTGCAAAGTGTAGGTGTTTACACTTCCGAGGTTGATTTGAGTAACGCCTTCATCGCCAGGTTCAAAGGTATAGGCTGTGGAGTATATCAGTTCGTAACCGTCGGCATCTCCAGTCCAACTTACCGAACCAGTATGCGCTGTGTTGGAGTTAGCCACATAACTCAAAGTGGGTTTTTCGCAGGTGGCCGTGGTGGTGAAATTGATCACATCGCTCCACGAACTATCACAATTGGATTTCACGCGGACGTAATATTTCGTTTCGCCATTAAGACCAGTTAAGCCATAGCCGACATTGTTCCCGTTTACGATGAACCCATCGCTGATTTCCACGAGGTTTGCGCTAAAACTGGCATCGGTGGCATATTGAAGCGTCCAATTGTCAGCGGTGCCGTTTTCCTTCCAAGTCAGGACGGCTGTACGACCTGTTACATTACTGGCGGTCAAGTTGGTAGGCCTCGGGCAAGTCATATAGCTGATGCTGATGTTGTCGATGGCTGCTGGGGGTTGGTTGCCTCCACTATTGTCGTTACGCCAAAGGAAGACCATAGTGTACGTGCCCGAAAGCGTAGTTTCGGCTACTTTGTTTTGCCAATCACTGCTTTGGTTGAGTTTGCTTCCACCATCGAGCGCAATCCATGTGCTGGGTAATGCGCTTGCAGTGACTCCCGATGGTAATGAGACACCGGCAGTAAAGGTTTTGTCTCCAGGAACCAAAGCCACGCGGAGAAAATCATAGGAGCTTTCGCCGTTTGCATTCCAATCGAAAGAGAAGGTGTAGGTGCCTTGTGCGAAGTTAAACAACTGGGAAGCGTAAACCACGACAGCTTTATTGTTAGTATAATGATTGGTCGCGCCATTGTCATCCGAGATATATATGGCGTTTGATCCATTACCATTGTGGGTGGCATTGCCGTATTGCCATTGGTTAGTTAATGTGCCATTGGCAAAACTCCAATCGTTATTGGCCTCAAAGTCTTGTGAGTATGGGTTTTCTGCATCAATGGTTAATGCTTCGCGTGTGGTAGTGAAAGAAGTGCTGGCCCATTTGCTGTTACCATCATCGCCACCGCAAGCGGAACGGACATACGCGTAATAGGTAGTCTGTGTAGTTAGACCGCTTAAGGACTTGGTGCATTCTGTGACTTGATAGGTGGGCAAGGTGTTCTCATCAGGAACGTCTGTGGCCGTCGTGGTTACATACACATCCCAGTTGTTTTGCCCTTCGGCACCTGCGGTCCAAGTCAGTGTAGCCGTATGTGCGGCAATGTTGGTTGCTGCAAAGTTCTTAGGTTTGGCACAAGTGACAGAAGCCATTTCGATGTCCAAAATGACTTGGTTTTTGTTCGTTGTTGGTATGCCAGAAATCGTTGGATTGGTAGGGTCTGGATTCGTACCATCATTTCTGTAATAGATGGATTGCGTGGAAGAAGCAGTAAAAATACGGCAAGCCATTCCGCTGATATCATTGCCAGTGTTGTCGTCCACAACAACGGCCAGGTTACCGCCATCGTATGAGAAAGGATTGCTGAAAGTAATAGTAGTCCAGACATTTGCTGTCATGTCAACGTTGTCGCTAAACACTAAATCATTGGCGGAGACGGTAATCCAGTCTGTGGCATTTGAGAACGACTCTTTATCAGTGTTGACTAGATAGACACTGAAATTGCGGGTCTTGGTTGAACCGCCGTTGTAAAAAGCGATGCTGTTGATGGTACCTGCACCACCGCCCGCCTCTTCAATCTCTGCAGCGGTATAAATTTGTTGTGTTAGGGAATACTTGTAGTAGGAATGGGTTGGGAGATTGGCATCGGTTTGTGATCCCGAACCAATCTGAATCTCATCAGCTCTCAAAGGAACCGAAAACATTCCAATCATTCCTATCAATAGGAACAATCGTGTAAATAATTTTGAATACATAAATATAAGTTTAAAGGTTAGACATTCAGTTTCTTACCTCAAAACTTCTTGGAAAAATGTTGGAATACCTAAAATGAAGATAACACCCTGCGTTGGGCATACCTTGTTAAATATAGAATCCCAGCTCCAATTCCCGGAAGCCTTGTTTCGCGACTTGAGGCAGGTCTTCTGACTGAGGCCTCGCTTCTGCCGCCTTCCCGAAAAACTAAGTTTTCAGTGGCACAGTGGCAGGCGATTGGCCATCACAGCAGCGGGAACTGTACGGGATTCACACCCGATTCCCTATTGAGTCCGTGAAGGACACCACAAATCGGCTGCAAATTTATGGATTATTTCGGTACACTCGCTATAATCACGAGAATATTATTCACAAACATGTTCACGGCGATAGCCAATAGGATGACACCAAAAAACTTACGCAAAATAAAGATCAGATTATCACCCAAGAGCTTGTGGATGCGGTCCAGTTGGCTGATGACGATGTAGTCCAACAGAATGTTGAGCAACAAGGCGATGATGATGTTGATGACAGCATAGTCGGCACGCAGTGAGAGCAAGGCGGTCAGCGCACCAGGACCGGCAATCAAAGGGAAGGCGATGGGGACGATGCTGGCACCGCTTTTGCCGCCCTCATTCTTGATGATTTCGCGGCCGAGGATCATCTCCACGGCAAGGATGAACAACACGAAAGCACCGGCCACGGCAAATGAGGCAGCGTCGATGCCGAAAAGTTTCAGCAAGGCGTCGCCAGCAAAGAAGAAGGCTAGAAACAACCCAAGAGCCGTAAGACAGGCCTGCCCCGCTTTGATAGTCTTGTTTTGCTCCTTCATGCTCATGAAGATGGGGATGGAGCCAAAGATGTCGATGATGGCAGCCATGACGATAAAGGCGCCAAAGATTTCTACGAAGTTGATTTGAGAGAACATAGATATAATTATAGGATGTTATTCCAAAGGTAATGGAAATGCGGACCAAAGCGTTTGAAGGCTGCCTCGTCGAGCATCTCCTGGAATTGCGGATGCGCCACCGAGATGATGAGTTTGGCTCGCTCCTGCAACGAGCGTCCATATAAGTTCACGGCACCATATTCGGTGACGAACCAGTGAATGTGGTTACGCGTGGTGACAGCACCTGAACCCAAATCAAGGGTGGGCACGATTTTGTTGATGCCCTTACGCGTGGTGGACGGCATGGCGATGATGGCCTTGCCGCCTTTGGAACGTGAGGCGCCATAGACGTAGTCAATCTGTCCGCCCACACCTGAATAGATACGTTCACCCAACGAGTCGGCGCACACCTGTCCCGATAGGTCGATCTGGATGCCCGAGTTGATGGAAGTCATCTTCGGCTGTTGAGCAATGATAAAAGGGTCGTTGGTGTATTCCACGTCCATCAGCAGCACCTCGTGGTTACCATCGATGAAGTCGTAGATTTTCTTCGAACCCATCACGAAGGTGGAAACGATTTTGCCCTTGTTGAGTTTCTTGTTGTCGCCTGTGATGACGCCTTTCTTCACAAGCGGCAGAATGCCGTCGGAGAACATCTCTGTATGGATGCCGATGTTTTTATGGTTGTGGAGGCACGAGAGGATGGCGTTGGGTATGGAACCGATGCCCATCTGCAGGCAGGCACCGTCTTCGATCAATTCGGCGCAATAGCGACCGATGGTCTTCTCCACCTCGTTGGGCTCGGGCATGTCGACAGTGAGCAATGGCGAATCATCTTCAACAAAGATGTTGATCCTGCTGATGTGGACCAACGCGTCGCCGAAGGTACGAGGCACATGCTTGTTTACAACGGCGATAACGAACTCTGCACTCTCCATGGCGGCAAGGGTGGCATCCACCGACGAACCTAACGACACATAGCCGAATTTGTCGGGCGGACACACCTGGATCATCGCCACGTTGCATTTGATGTAACGCTCACGATAGAGCTTCGAGGTCTCACCAAGGAACACGGGGATGTAGTCGGCGAGGCCTTTTTGTACGCTCTCACGTACGTTGGCGCCCACGAAGAAGGCGTTGTGTTGGAAGATGCCCTCAAATTCGGGGTTGACGTATGGCGCGGCACCCTCGGTATGTAGGTGATGGATGTATACGTTTTTGAGCTCGCCCGCGCGACCTCTGTCGCATAAGGCCTTGACTAAACATTGCGGAACGTTCGAAACTGAACTGATGTGGACGTGATCGCCCGACTTGATGACTTTGACGGCCTCCTCGGCCGTAACTGCTTGATATTGTTTCTTCATAATATTACTAACTTCAATTCCCGGAAGTCTTTTTTAGCGACTTGAGGCAGGTCTTCTGACTGAGGTCTCGCATTGCCGCCTTCCCGAAAGACTGGCTTTCAGTGGCATTCATGGCAAGCGTTGTAGCCATCACAGCAGCGGGAACTGTCCGGGATTCACACCCGATTCCCTATTGAGTCCGCAAGGGACACCGCAAATCGACGGCAAAGATACTGCTTTTTCTTTCTGGCGTTACAAAAGCGGGCGATTATTTTACACCGCCATCAGCACCAGCAATTGCGCTGTGAAAATACGCAAAAACATAGTCAGCGGATATACCGTTGCGTAACCCATGTTGGGCAGTTTGCAACCTTCGGGCGCCACGGTGTTGGCGAAGGCCAATGTGGGCGGGTCGGTGTGTGCGCCGCCAATGAAGCCCATCAAGGTGTAGTAGTTCAACTTCAGAACCAGACGTCCGAAGAGCGTGACCAAAATGGGCGGCACCATAGTAATAATGACACCGTAGACGACCCACATATAGTGCTCTTGTACGGTGGCGACAAATTGTCCTCCAGCGCTTAGCCCCACACCGGCAAGGAAGAGTGCGATGCCCACCTCGCGCAAGGCATGCACACCTTGACCCTCTGTGAAGTCGGTGCTGAACCAGCCTTTCTTGACGCCCAGCCAGCCACCGATGATGGCGACCACGAGAGGACCGCCAGCCAACCCTAACTTAATGGGTGCTTTCATGCCTACGGGAATCGGGATGGAGCCAATAATAATGCCCAGGGCAATGATGACGAAGATCGGAATGAGCAGAAAACCACCTTTTTTTGAGTTTAGAGTTGAGGGTTTAGAATTGAGAGTTGTTTCTGATAGGTCGGTGGGCTCTTTTGCCAAGTCGATGCGGCAGAGCGGACGCAACAGGATGCAGGTCACAATCATGCCGACCACCGCAAGGGGATAGGCCACAGCATAGCCTGCTGCCAAACGGTCGGCTGCACCTTCAATGCCGATGTCGGTTACGGCTTGTTGGGCCGCCGAGAGACCAGGCGTGTTGGTGATGGCACCCGTATAGACGCCCGCCATGTCGGCAAGGTCTTGATGGGCGACCTTGGCGATGATATAGGTGATGAGAACGCCTAATGCCACGTTGACCAAGGCCATCAAATTCATGGCCAAGCCGCCTTTTTTGAATGAACGGAAGAAGCCGGGACCTACTTGCAGGCCTACAGCCACCACAAAGAGGATCAGGCCGAACTCCTTGATGACATGCAACATCTCGGCGTTGAGGCTGACGCCACACGCACTGAAAGCGATGCCCACAAAGAGCACCCAAGTGATGCCTAATGAAATCTTGGCAATCTTGATTTTGCCCAATAACAAGCCTATAAAAATGGATAAGGCGAGATATAAAACGGTGGGACCTACACCCGAACCAGTGAAAAGATTCAACATGATGATTGCAAGTTTAAAAAAGTGTATTCGTTTTCGTCTGCAAAATTACTGTTTTTTTTTTGGTAGGTGGACGAATTATTTGTTTTTACTTGCATTAGTGTCAAAATGTGTAACTTTGCACACACTAATATATAAGCCATGTTGCAAAAAGGAACAAAAGCCCCTTACTTTGAAGGGCAAGACGAGAACGGTAATCTCGTCAAATTGACGGATTTTGCTGGAAAGAAACTGGTGCTCTATTTCTATCCCAAGGACAGCACGCCGGGCTGCACGGCCGAGGCTTGTGACCTGCGCGACAACTACGAGCGCTTTTTGGCCTTGGGCTATAACGTGCTGGGCGTCAGCCGTGATAGCGCCAAGTCGCACCTAAACTTCATCGCCAAATACAACCTGCCTTTCCATCTCATCGCCGATACCGACTTGACCATCCTGAAAGCCTACGAGGCATGGGGTGAGAAAAAGATGTACGGCAAGGTGACTGAAGGCACGCTGCGCACCACATACGTCATTGATGAACAAGGCATTATCGTTGATGCCATAGGTAAGGTGGACACGAAAAACCATACGGCACAGATTTTATAAGCCGTTGCGATAATGGAAATAATTCTTTATTTTTGCAGCCAGACAATTGAATAGCTTTGAATGGATAACTACCAGGTATATAGTATAGGACATTCCAACCAATCTTTGGAGGAGTTTATGGGACTACTGAATGCACATGGCATCAATTGTGTGATTGATGTCAGAAGCATTCCTGCTAGTAAGTACTCTCCACAATTCAACCAAGATGGTTTGAAATGCTATTTGAAGGCTCACAACATTCAGTATTTGCACTTTGGCGACGAGTTTGGCGCAAGACGAACGGATTGCTTGGATGAGAATGACCAAGTCGATTTTGAAAAAGCAGTTGAGACTCCCCTATTCAAGAAAGGCGTTGAGCGTGTTATGAAAGGCTTGGAAAAAGGCTTCCGAATTGCTTTCATGTGCTCTGAGGCCGATCCTTTAGAATGCCATCGTTTTTCACTTGTTTCTCGCTATTTTTATGACAATGGAACCGATGTCCAGCATATTTTGAAAGACGCTTCATTGGCATCCCAGGACAAGTTGGAAAAAGAGATGATTGCTACCTACATCCATTCGCGCAAATACCATCTTTCTGAAGTGGATTACATGTTTGGATTGTATACTGAAGAAGATCAGCGAAGAGATGCCTATCGGCTGAAAAACAAGGAAATAGGATACAAGCCCGAATTGCAAAGCGAAGAAATCTATTAACTTATGATTACTCTTTTTACTATCGGCTTTACGAAAAAAAGTGCCGAACACTTTTTTAATTTGCTGCGCGACAATCACGTGAAGCAATTGGTGGATGTTCGCATCAATAACAGTAGTCAGTTGGCTGGTTTTGCCAAAGGAAAAGACTTGGAGTTTTTCGTCAACGAGATTTGCCATATTCCATATCAGCATATTGACGATTTTGCACCGACAAAAGAGTTGCTTGACAGGTGGCACAAAGAGGAAGTAACCTGGGAAGAATATGTAGATATTTATACGAACTTACTGAAAGCCAGAGATATAATTCGTAAATACGGTGTAAAAGCTTTTGATGGCTCGTGCTTCCTGTGTAGCGAAGACACACCTGAGCAATGCCATCGCAGGCTATTGGCCGAATATCTGCAAACGCATAGTAAAGAAAAGGTCACGATTGTTCACCTCATTTGAGCATTATGGATAAGTATTTCATTTGTTTGGCAAATTCATACAAACATGGTGGACGTTGCATCGCAGGCATTGAGGTCTCGCCAAGGCCAGACGGTCGTATGGATATTGTTCGCCATGATGACGGCCGCCCTTGTTGGATTCGCCCGGTTTCGATGGCTGAAAACGGAGAAATCCCAATGCAATTGGCGCAAGATGTCAAATTGCTTTCTTTGGTAAGACTTACTGACGTGGTACCTTGCCCTCATAAGGCTCACACCGAGGATGTGCATTGTTCGCGCATGGAATGCTGTCCCAATGACAATGAGTTCAAAGACGATTTCATGAGCCAACTCATTGACCCTGTTCACCAAGCGGTATTTTATTTTCGAGGGAAAGCCATCCCAGCAAAGATGATAGATCGGCTCAACTATTCATTGATGCTCATACGCCCTGAAATAGCTAGTGCCTACATTGACGAAGAAAGGGAAAAGTCTAAGTATCGGATGAAGTTTACTTATTATGGCTCAAAATATGACTTCCCTATTACGGACCCTTATTTTTTGGATGCTTTTAAGAAGAATCCCGAAAGATACACGAACTTAAAAGGAGTTTACCTTACACTCTCATTGGGGTTGGAATTCGAAGGTTTTCATTTCAAACTGGTTGCTGGTGTGTTTTTGCCTCCAAAAATAGAATTGGAAAAGAAAGAAATTTCTTCTTCTGACAAGGAGCTTTCATATATAGATCGGCAGAAACAACTTCATCCGAATGCCTATGCTAAATGGAGTCAAGAGGATGATAGTTTATTGATGGAGATGCATAGACAGGGTGCTTCGCTTATTGAAATCATGACTCGATTTCAGCGGAATGAAGGATCGATCCGTGCTCGGTTGAAAAAACTACTTGTCGAAGACTCATCATGTAATTGGTTTGATTACTATGACCATGAATTGGCTCGTTTGATTGACCTCAAGAAAGAGACAGAGAACCAAATTGGAGCATTGCGAAAAGAGCTGCTTCAACAAATGGAAATCCATGGTGAAGAGAAGATGAAGTCAACTAGGTTCACTATTACTTATTCTCCTCCAAAGACTGTTTTGAAATTTGACAGCGATCTTCTCCGAGAGAAAGATGAAAAACTATACAGAAGCTATTGTACCATTTTTGATAGCAAGTCGTTCCGCGTGGAGAATCAAGAATTGTATGAAAGCTGTTGCAAACCAGTACAAAAAGATGCTTCAATAGTGGTTAGGCAAAACAAAACAGATGAGCCATAGTACAAATAGAATAAAATAATGACATACTATATCCTTGATGCCTTTACCGACCAGCCTTTTGGCGGCAATCCTGCGGGTGTGGTGCTGCTTGACTCTGGCCAGTTCCCCGAAGAAAAGTTGATGCTGCAAATTGCTGCCGAGTTGCGCTATTCGGAGACGGCTTTCATCAGGCGACACTCCGATAAGGAGTATACTATCCGGTATTTCACGCCCAAAGCCGAGGTGGAGCTGTGTGGCCATGCCACCATAGCCTCATTCTATTTGCTGCACCATGAAGGGTTGGCTTCGGGGACTTGCCTTTGCCACACGCTTGCCGGTAATTTGCGTATAGAAGCAGGGGAGAGGGTGATGATGCAGATGGCCATGCCGTGCATTGTGGCTACCATCGAAGAGACGGATGAGATCTATAAGGCATTGGGTGTCAGTGATTACCAACCATCTTTGCCCGTGCAAATCGCCTATTCTGGCCTTCCCGACTTGATGATTCCCTTGCCCGATGTGAATACTTTGCAGGCTTTGAATCCCGACATGGAGGCCATCGCTGCCATAACGAAGAAATACGATGCCGTCAGTTTCCACGTCTTTGCCTTCGCCAACGATGAATACACGGCCCGTGTCCGCGACTTCGGGCCTTTGTACGGCGTGCCTGAAGAGTCGGCCACTGGCACGGCCAACGCTGCCTTGACCTTCTATCTGCAGCATAACGGATGTCTTGGTGCAGAAGCGGAATGCGCTTTCATGCAAGGCGAGGCCATGGGAAGACCTTCGGTGGTGGCCACACAGATCCGAAAGGATGGGACCATCTATGTAGGTGGTACTGCGGCGATTGTGGCAAAAGGTGAATTGTGTGTTTAACTATTTCGGTGCCCCTACACAAAAAGCATCATATAGATGGTATCAGGTGTCCCGTCGTAGCTTGGCTGCAAAAATGTTGTTTTTGCGCGTCAACGGCCAAAAAACAATAATAAAAAGCTTCTAATTCCGTTTTCTTATCGTCGTTCGGCATGAATTTTGAACTTTTCTGCAGAACGTAAGAGAGAATTTTGTACTTTCGTCAAAAATTTTGACCTATGAGATCGCGACTAAGATTTTGCTTGATATTAGGTGCTTTGTTTTTTGTAACAAATTCTATATCAGCGCAAAAGCATATCGAAGCCTATGACCCTGAGGCCCTCTTCAACGAAGGAGTCCTGCTGTTTAAAAACCAAGAATATGGCGCCGCGCTTTCCGCTTTTACCCAATATCGTGCTCAAGCCACCGATGCCAAGTCGCAACGCTGTGTCGACGCACAATACTATGAAGCCGTCAGCTCCCTCTATCTCGGTCAGGCCGACGGTCCGGCCAAAATCATCAAGTTCGTGAACGACAACCCAGGTAGCACTTGGGCGCGTCATGCCAATTTCTTGTATGCCAACAACCTGTTCCAAAACAAGAAATACAAGGATGCCCTAGTTATTTACGAGAAAACGGATGCTTTCTCCCTCACCACCGATGAGGCGCAGCAGCTGCAGTTCAATATGGGCTATGCCTATTTCCAGACTGGCGACCTGGATAAAGCCATGCCGCTCTTTCATGGCTTGATGATGAATGAGGGCAAATACAAGGATAATGCCCGTTATTACTATGCACATATCCAATACGTTAAAGAGAAATACAATGAGGCGCTAGATAACTTCCGCCGTCTGCGCGTCCATCCCGACTATGCCAAGGTGGTGCCTTCCTATATTATGCAGATAGCCTACCTCAAGGGGGATTATAAGGCGGTGATCGAAGAAGGACCGGGTTATATCCAACAAGCCGACAAGAAACGTAAGTCGGAAATGGCTCAAATTGTCGCTGATGCCTATTTCCAGCAAAAGGACTACGACAACGCTTTGGAGTATTACCAAATCTATACGAAGAACTTGACCCGAGGCATCTCGCGTGAGGCCTACTATCAGATGGGCGTCAGCAAGATGATGAAGGGCGACTACAAGGGTGCCATCTCCGACCTGCAGAAAGTGGCTGGAAGCAACGACATCCTTGCCCAATATGCCTCGTATTATCTGGCCTCATGTTATGCCAAGACCGACGAGCTCAAATACGCGAGAAGTGCATTCTATACCGCTTATTCCGCTGGATTCGACAAGGAACTCAGCAATGAGGCCCTGTTCGACTATGCAAGGCTGAGTCTCATCCCAGGTGCCGACCCCTTCAACGAGGCCGTGGGCCTGCTGGATAGCTTTATCGCCGAATATCCCCGCTCGCCGAGGAAGGCCGAGGCTGAGGAGATGGCCATCTACCTGCTGCTCAATGCCAAAGAGAATGACGAGGCCTTGAGCCGTCTTGAAGCGATGCGAAAGAAAAGCTCGGCGTTGCAGACGGTCTACGACGAGCTCTTGTATGCTACCGGCATCGACAACTACCAGAAGGGAAGCTACGACAAGGCACAAGTGTATTTCTCCAAGATCATGAATGGCAAGCAGTCGGCTGCCAACAAGGCACAGGCCTGTTTCTGGCTGGGTGAGTCGGCCTATCAGCTGGGTGACTTCAACAAGGCGGGGAAGTACCTGAAACAGTTCAAGGAGATGGATGCCGCCGCAGGGCTACCTGAATACAGCCTCGCCGACTACGATTTGGGCTATATCTACTATCAGAAACCCGACTATGACGCAGCGACGGAACGCTTCAGGAGTTTCATCCGTTTGGCTAGCGAGGACCAAAACGACCTCAAGAACGACGCCTACATCCGTTTGGGCGACTGCCAGTTCATGGAACGTAACTATGACAACGCCATCAACTATTATGATTTGGCCACCCGCGTCGGGAAGCGCAATTCGGATTATGCGCTCTTCCAACAGGGACTTTGCTATGGCGCCAAGGGCAAGGTGAACCAGAAAATCAATATGCTGAACGACTTGATACAGACCTATCCGAGCACGCCATATTATGAACAGGCTTTGTTTGAGATCGGCAACACCTATCTCGTGCATGGCGACAAGCGTTCGGCCATAGCCAACTTCAACCGCTTGATCAAAGACAGGCCTCGTTCGAGCTACACACGTCAAGCGATGATGAAGGTGGGCATGATCTATTACAACAACAACCAGTACGACCAAGCCCTGACCAACTTGAAGAATCTGGTGGCTTCCTATCCCAATACTGACGAGTCGCGCGAAGCCTTGAGCATCATCCGCAGCATCTATATGGAGCAGAACAACTTGGACGAGTATTTCGGCTACGTCAACGCCAACGGCGGCCAGGTGAAGGTGACGCAACAGGATTCCTTGGCATTCGCCAATGCGGAAGGCTTCTATCTCGATGGTCAATACCAGAAGGCACAGACGGCTCTGCAGTATTACTTCGATAACTTCAAACGGGGCGCCTATCTGCTGAAAGCCCACTACTACGGCCTTGAATGCGCCGAAAGGGTTGGGACGCAAGACCAGGTGGTCACGCACCTTAATTATATATTGTCGCAACCCGACAACGACTACACCGATAACGCCCTGCTGAAGATGGCACGTATCGAGTATGAGAAGAGCAACTATGGCAAGGCGGGTGAATACTACGAGCGACTGTCGCGCATCACCGAAGAGCCACTCAAGCGTCTTGAGGCTCTCGAAGGCAGCATGAAGAGCAACTTCTTCCAAGGCAAATACGACAAGGCCATCGAAATGGGGGAGAGCCTTCGCCAGTCGCGCGACTTGACCGAAGACCAGGTCAACCAGATCAACCACATCATGGGTAAGTCGTATTTCGAGAAGGGCAACTACAATGCCGCCATCGAAAAACTTGACAAGAGCGCCCGCAACGACAAGTCGGTGTATGGCGCCGAGAGTGCCTATTACTCCGCCTTGGCTTCCATCAAACTGAAACAATATGACGAGGCCGAGAACAAGGTCTTCGATATCTCGGATAACTTCTCGAAATACGATTACTGGGTCGCCAAATCGTTCATCGCGCTCGCCGATGTGTATGTGGCCAAGGAGAATTACTTCCAGGCCAAGGAGACACTCCGTAGCGTTATCGACAACTACAAAGGCAGCGACCTGAAACAGGAAGCCCGTGCCAAACTCGCCGAGGTGGAGGGTAAAGAGCCCAAGGTGAGCAGCAGCAATGGCATCGAACCTTTAGAAATGGAATAAGTCATGAAAAGAATTGTCACTATAATCATCCTGGCCATTATGGCCGTCACCGCTTTCGGACAGCATGACGAACAAGTCACGGTGGAAGGCAAGTTCAGGCCTAAGGTCAATAAGGTCAATAAGCTGCAGCTGCAACCTGAGACGCCCCAGCCTTCTTACAGATTTCCCAGTTCGGAGGTGACGCCCAAGGACGCAACGCAGAAGTTCGCCCTCGATCTCGAGAAGATAGCCCCAACCGCTTTCGCGGCGAAAAACGATAAACTCGTCACCCCGACGGAGAACTTCGTGATGGCAGGCATAGGAACGCGGCTCTCGCCGATTTTCCTCTATAAGCATAACTCCATGCTGACCAAACAACTTGGCCTTGGTGTGGGCGTCAAGCATCACTCTTCGTGGCTCAATATCAAGGACTATGCACCGTCGGGCTATATGAACAATGCCTTCGAGGTCAACCTTACGACGAGTCAGTTTGACGGCTTCCAGGTCGACGGAGGCGTGTTTTACAAAAACGATGTGTACCATTATTATGGTGTCAACCTTACTGAAACGCCTTTGACGGATGAACAGATCGAAAAGTACTGCCCGCGTCAGGCCTACAATAGCATCGGTGGACATGTCGGATTGGCACCCACTTCGACGCGTGCTGGTGAACTGAGCCATTCGGGTAGCATGGATTACCAATACACTTTCGATGCATTCAGCTCAAAGGAACACTTCTTGGGCTTGGACTATGGTCTCGGTTATACCGATATGTGGTGGGGCCCTAAGGAGCGCCCTCAAAAGGTTGGCGTGAATGTGAGCTTCCAATACGATGGTTATGCCCCGGCAGGCTATGTTGAAAATCGTATCTTCTTCAAAGTCAATCCGTTTTTTGAGATGAAAGACGATTTCTACCGCATGCATCTGGGTCTGTGGATGGATGTCGTCGCTGGCGAAGAGTTGGAAGATAGACACTTTGCCCTACGTCCCGATCTTAGCGGTAGCTTGTTTGTCTTGGACAAGAAACTGGAGTTCTACGCTGGTCTAAAGGGTGGTCGCAAGTTGATGCGGTTCAGCGAAATCGTCGAGGACAACCCCTTCGTCTTCATCACTTCACATGATGAAGTTCATGTGGTGAGAAACGAAAAACTCTGTTTCGAGGGTGGTGTCCGCACCAACATTGCCGAAATCGTTGATTTGCACGTGGGCGTGCGCTATCGCCATGTCGACAATGATGCCTTTTTTGTGATGGACGATATCGGTCCCGGCCAATTGTCAGACCTTTTCCATGACGACTATTCATACCCACGACTGTATAACACTTACGGGATCGTTTATGACGAAACGAAGACCGTGTCTGTCTTGGCCGATGCCCGCGTCAAGATGCGCAACAGCCTCACGGCCGACCTTGGCCTGGCCTATCATAGCTGTTCGCCTGCCATTCAGGAATACGCCTGGTATCGTCCCACGACGGAAGCCAAACTGAAAGTGACCTACGATTACAACGACAAGCTGGCGTTTAACACCACTTTGCTTTATCAAGGTGGACGTTATGCCAAGGTCTCGGATGATGGTCCTTACTGGAAGTATCCCCCTCGGTTTTACGCTGAAAAACTTAAGAATGTTTTCGACCTCAGTCTCGGTGCCGACTATAAGGTGAATGACCAAATCACGGCCTTTGCGTTGATTGATAATTTGGCGCACCAAAAATACCAGCTTTACTACAATTATCCTGTTACTGGCATCCAACTCTTTGCCGGCGTGAAGTTGAAATTCTGAAAGTGCCTTAAACGCCTTAAAAAGCCCCTTCCTGCGGATGGGGCTTTTTCTTTCCCGCGTACGCGAGATAATAAGGTGTTTCAAAAAATTGCCTATTTTTAGCCTCATAGAGCCATTTTGCGCCAAAAACAAATTTTTCAACTTTTTTGTGCATTGTGCCGAAAAAAAGCGTATCTTTGCACCTTTAATTGAAAAACCCTAAAAATCCTAAAATGACTGAAGAAGAAAAAAGAGAATTGGCAAGCGAAGAATATGGTGCCAGTAAGATCCAGGTTCTTGAAGGCTTGGAGGCCGTGCGTAAGCGCCCGGCTATGTATATCGGCGACGTCCATTTCCGCGGCTTGCATCATCTGGTATATGAAGTGGTCGACAACTCCATCGACGAAGCCATGGCGGGCTATTGCGACAAGATCGACGTCCGCATCCTGCCAGGCAACGCCATCAGTGTGCTCGACAACGGCCGTGGTATCCCCACGGGAATGCACCCCAAAGAACACCGCTCGGCCCTTGAGGTCGTGTTGACTGTGCTGCACGCTGGCGGTAAGTTCGACAAGGGCTCCTATAAGGTCTCTGGCGGTCTGCACGGCGTGGGCGTCAGCTGCGTCAACGCCCTTTCCACGCACCTCACCGCCGAGGTCTATCGCGAAGGCCAGATTTTCAAACAGGAATATGAGTGCGGCAAGCCGCTGTACGATGTGAAAGTGGTGGGTACGACCGACAAGAACGGCACCCGCATTACCTTCCAGCCCGACGGCTCCATCTTCCAGACTACGGAATACGACTATAGCACCCTCGCCAACCGCATGCGTGAGTTGGCTTACCTCAACCACGGCATCACCATCCAACTCACCGACGAGCGTGAGAAGATGGAGAACGGCGAATATCGCAGCGAGACCTTCTACTCCGAGAATGGCCTCATCGACTTTATCGCCTACCTCGACGCCAACCGCGAGAAGCTCATCCCCGAGCCGATTTCCATCTCGGGCGAGAGAAACGGTGTGCCAGTTGAGATTGCTCTGGAATACAACAACGAGTACAAAGAGAACCTGCACTCGTATGTCAACAATATCAACACCATTGAAGGCGGTACCCACCTCCAAGGCTTCCGTTCGGGTCTGACGCGTTCGTTCAATGCCTACGCTGAGAAGAGCGGTCTGCTGGAGAAGCTGGAGAAGCTGAAGGTGAAGATCTCACCCGACGACTTCCGTGAAGGCTTAACGGCCGTCATCTCGGTGAAGGTGCCGGAGCCTCAGTTTGAAGGCCAGACCAAGACCAAGCTCGGTAACGACGAGGTGATGGGTATCGTCAACAGCATCGTGGGCCAGCAACTCTCCGACTATCTTGAGGAGCATCCCAAAGAGGCCAAGACCATCTTCGACAAGGTGACCTTGGCGGCCCAGGCACGTCAAGCGGCACGCAACGCCCGCGAGAAGGTGCAGCGTAAAGGTGCGCTGTCGGGCTTCAGCCTGCCGGGTAAGCTGGCCGACTGCTCCGAGCGCGATCCCGCCAAGACCGAGCTTTACCTCGTCGAGGGTGACTCTGCAGGCGGCTCCGCCAAGCAAGGCCGTGACCGTAACTTCCAGGCTATCCTGCCTCTGCGTGGTAAGATCCTGAATGTGGAAAAGGCCATGGAGCACCGCGTGTTCGACAGCGAGGAGATCAAGAACATCTACACCGCCCTTGGCGTCACTATCGGCACCGAGGAGGACAGCAAGGCCCTGAACCTCGAGAAGCTGCGTTACCACAAGGTCATCATCATGACCGATGCTGATGTCGACGGTAGCCACATCACCACACTGATCCTGACCTTCTTCTTCCGCTACATGCGTGAGTTGATTGAGAACGGCTATGTGTATTGTGCTACACCGCCTTTGTATCTCATCAAGCGTGGCACCAAGCCCGTGCGTTACTGTTGGACCGACGAGGAACGCTTTGCCAGCATGGCCGAGCTGACCAAGAACGGCACGGTGAGCGGCTACGACGTGCAGCGTTACAAAGGTCTTGGTGAGATGAACCCCGAGCAGCTGTGGGAGACCACCATGGATCCCGCCCACCGCACGCTGCGTCAGGTGACCATCGAAAACGCCATGGAGGCCGACCATATCTTCTCCATGCTGATGGGCGACGAGGTGGCTCCGCGCCGCGAGTTCATCGAGCAGAATGCCACTTACGCCAACATCGACGCTTGATTGTCAGACGTACGACGATATAGAAAGGCCGCTACATGCGGCCTTTTTTTATGGAAAAAAGAGGGCTCCCTCTTGCACAAGTCAAATTTAATCTTGAACTTTGCACAAAAATATAGTGTATGGAAATGTTCAAAAAAGGAGAGAAGATTGGCAAGTATGTCGTCAACTCGTTCATAAAGAAAGGCATTGTGGCTGAGTCGTATACGGTGCTCGGTCCCGACGATATGATGTACTTCATGAAGGTGTTCGACCTCGGACGCATCCCGCACGAACAGCTTTTCGAAGGCAAGGAGGTCTATGAGATCCAGCTCTGCAAGGAACTGAACTCGACCGAAGACGTGAATGTCATCCGTTACGTCGACAACGGCGAGATCCGCAAGGGCAATAACGTCTACCACTATCTGGTCACCGAGTACTATCGCGGCATATCGCTCTTTGAGGCGGTCAGGCAAGACGGTCCTTTCGACCTCGAAGACGCAGTCCAAATCACACTCTGTGTGTTGAGTGGCCTCTCGTTTATCCATTCCAGAGCATTGATCCATAACGACATTCGTCCCTCCAACATTATGCTCCAAGAATTGGATGACGGTATGCTGATGCCTACGATCATCGACCTTGGACATATCTCCTATATGGTCAAGGGGCGTCCTACCTTCGTTGACGAGGACCTGATGCCCTATTTCCGTGCCCCTGAGACCTTCCGCGCGGTCTATACCGTGCAAAGCGACATCTTCTCGACGGGTGCGTTGCTTTATTTCCTGCTGTTCGGCAAGTCGCCTTGGGAGTCGATCGACCTGCGTACGCTCGATGGCGATAAGCAGAAAATTGCTGATGCCGTGAAGAAAGCGCGTAAACAAGACCTCGTCTTGGAGACGGAGCAGGTGAAGTTGCCCGACTATATGAAAGCCATCCTGCAAAAGGCCCTAGCCAAGAAGCGTAGCGACCGCTTTGTGTCGGCCGCCGATTTTGCTCAGGCGCTGATAGAACAGGTGATGCCGGAGCTTGCCAAGTTAATGGAAGACAACGAGAAAGCCGATGAAGAAGGCATGCAGGAAAACCCCAATCTGGGACCTACCATCACGGTGAAGAAAGGCTCGGGAAGTGGTTTCGACAATGTGACGGGTCGCGACGAACTCAAGGAACAACTGCGCAAGGAGGTCCTGTTTGCCTTGCAAAATCCCGAGAAAGCAGAGATATATAAACTGCCGGCAATCAATGGCATCCTGCTCTATGGCCCTCCTGGATGCGGCAAGAGCCTCGTCTTGCAGAGCTTTGCCGAGGAGCTTGGTTTCCACTACTCCTTGATCAAAGGCGCCGAGATGGGCCACATCTATCAGGAAGGCGTGCTCGACAACCTGCAACGCCTCTTTGACGCTGCCGAAATCAAGGCTCCTTTCGTCATCTGTATCGATGAGTTGGAGTTCATCGCACCCAATGCCGGGGAAAAGGAGAACGCCATCACCCCGCAGGCCTCGGCTCTGTTCGGCATGATGAACGAATGCTCCAAGAAAGGCATCCTCGTCGTGGCCACTTCCAACCGTCCCGACCTGATCAGCCCCGTCATCATGCGTGTGGGCTGCATCGACCGCGTGTTCTTCGTCTCACAGCCTGACTTTGAGGCCCGTAAGGATATCTTCATGGCCCATCTGAAGGATCGCCCCTGCGAAGAACTTGATTTCGACGAGTTGGCCCGTATGTCGGATGACTTCAACGCTGGCGACATCACTGAGACCGTCAACGAAGCCGCCATGACGGCTGCCTACAATAACGTCCCGATATCCCAGAAGATCCTTGTCGATGTGCTGAAATACAAGAATCCGACTTATTCCACCAAGACCCGCATCGGATTCAACAAAAACTGAAGGAAATGAACGCGAAGACCTGGGTGTCAAGGTATCTGAAGTCGCAAGGTATCGTTCCAAAAAAGAACGAACTGGGACTGAATTTCAGCTACGAAGGCTGGAACTTCCTCCTTTGGGAGGATGCCGACGACCCGTTGTTTTTCCGTCTCATCCTGCCAGGTGTGTTCGATGTGACTGACGACAACTTCGCCGAGGCCATCATGGCCTGCAACAACGTCAACTGGAACTATAAGGTGGTGAAAGCCGTTCTGTATGAGTTTGAGGATGAGCATGACAAGGGGACCTCGGTATGGATGTGCTTCGAGCAGGTGCTCGACGCCACGCCACAAGTTGAGGAATTGATTCCCCGTGCAGTCCACAGTCTCATCGCCGCCGCCGAGGCGTTTAATAAGGAAATGACGGAGGAATGAGATTCCCCTGCGGGGAATGGATACAGGTCATTAAGTAGACAGCGGCGGTCAGTAATGGTTACGATACTATGACATAACAATCCGCCGCAGGTTACAAAACAAATCTTACTCCATTCCCGAAGGGAATCTCGAATAAGAAACAATAAACTAACAATAATATGAAAATCAAACTCTTACTAATCTCAATGCTCTTAGCGAACATCGCTGTCGCCCAATATGCCCCCGCTGGCGACAAGATCAAGACACGTTGGGCTGAACAAGTCTCTCCAGAGAATGCCCTACCCGAATATCCCCGCCCGATGATGGTGCGACCCGAATGGAAAAACCTCAACGGCCTATGGCAATATGCCATCACGGCGAAAGGGGAGAAGGCCCCGCAACAGTATGAGGGCGACATCCTCGTGCCGTTCTGCATCGAGTCGGCACTCTCGGGTGTTCAGAAGGAGGTAGGTCCCGACAATGCCCTGTGGTACCAGAGGACTTTTGCCGTGCCGGGCAATTGGAAAGGCGGCCGTGTGTTGCTGCATTTTGGTGCCGTCGACTGGATGACGGATGTGTGGGTGAACAATATCAAAGTAGGCTCGCACACAGGTGGTTACACTCCCTTTACCTTCGACATCACCCAAGCCTTGAAAGGCAAACAAAACACCCTCGTCATCCGTGTTTGGGATCCGACTAACGCCAGTTATATCCCTCATGGAAAACAGGTTCTCAAGCCTCACGGCATCTTCTACACCGCAGTGACGGGTATCTGGCAGACGGTGTGGCTCGAGAACGTGCCTGAAGATTACATCCAAAACCTAGTCACCACGCCCAACTTTGACAAGGCCACTGTCAATGTGGAGGTGGACTTCTCCAACCCGACCAAGGACGACCTCTATCAGGTGGAAGTGTCGTTTGAAGGCCAGCCCGTGGCATCGGCTAAGGCCATCAACGGGCAACCTGTCGAGGTGAACATGCCCGAGGAGTTCCTGCGATGGACGCCCGACCATCCTTTCTTGTATGACATGAAAGTCAAGGTGCTGCGTAAGGGCAAAGTAATCGATGAGGTGGACAGCTATTTTGCCATGCGAAGCTTCGGCACGCAACGCGACGAAAGCGGTATCGTGCGTCTCACGCTCAATGGCCTTCCCGTCTTCCATTTTGGTCCGCTCGACCAAGGCTGGTGGCCCGATGGCCTCTACACCGCACCTACCGACGAAGCATTGGCCTACGACATACAGAAAACCAAGGACTTGGGCTTTAATATGATTCGTAAGCACGTCAAAGTGGAGCCGGCGCGTTGGTACTACCATTGCGATCGCCTCGGCATCATCGTCTGGCAGGACATGCCCAGCGGCGGCCGTGGCCCCGAATGGCAGACCACACAATACTACCAAGGCCCAGAGAGTATGCGTACACTTGAATCGGAGGAATGCTATAAGAAGGAGTGGACGGAGATCATCAACAGTCTGAAGTCGGTGCCTTGTATCGGCGTTTGGGTGCCTTTCAATGAGTCGTGGGGACAGTTCAAGACCCCCGAAATCGTGGAGATGACCAAGAAACTCGACCCGACACGCTTAGTAAACCCTGCCTCAGGTGGGAACTTCTACCAGTGTGGAGACATCCTCGACCTACACCACTATCCCGACCCGAAGATGGCGCTCTACGACCCGACCCGTGCCACGGTGCTCGGCGAATATGGCGGCATCGGGCGTAAGGTGGAAGGCCACACCTGGGTGAAAGACCAAGGCTGGGGCTATGTGGAGTTTGACACGGAAGAAAAGGTGACCGACACCTATGTGGAATATGCGGAAAAGCTCTACAAGATGGCTTTCCAAGGCTTCTCGGCAGCGGTCTACACCCAGACCACCGACTGCGAGACTGAGCTCAACGGCCTGATGACTTACGATAGGGCGGTCGTCAAACTCAATGAGAAGCGGCTGCTACAAATCAATCGGAAGATCAGCCACGCTTTGGCAGAATAAAAAAAAGAGACGCGGTCATGACCACGTCTCTTTTTTTTGTAAGGTGAGGATGATTATTTCATTTCACCCTTGATGGTGACTTGAGTGCCGTAGTTGCCGGTTTCGATTTCGGCGCGGTTGATACGGACCAGAGTGAGCTTTTCACCATAAATCACAGCCAGCATATCGTTGTAGTCAGCGCTGTTGTTGGTGGTGATGTTACGATAGGACTCAACGGCAGTGCCGGTTTCATGCAGGCTGGTGAAGTAGGCGTTCTTGTCGCTGATGGTAGCAATGTCAGCATAGTCGTCGCCGCTGCACACATAGAGTTGAGCACCGTCGAGGGGCACAATGGTGACCATGGGGGCTCTGAAGTTGCCAGTCCACTCCAATCCAATTTCTCTCATTTCAGCTTCGGTGATGCCAACGAAGTTAGTGCCCTTGCGGATCCATTCAACAGTCTTGCTGATGAGGGGCTGATCGGGTTGGATAATGGTAAGATTGATGGACGCAGTGGCGGTTTGGCCAGCGGCATCAGTCACAATAGCAGTAATGACAGAGGTGCCGACGATTTCGTCTTTGGCTGTGTAGGAAAGCGTGCCTTTGTAGGTGTAGGAAGTCATACCAGCCAAATTGATGGTGTCGGTCAGCTCATCGTAGTCGTCAACTTTCACCACAAGCGTGGAGAGTTCTTTGTTGGTAACAGGGCTGGAAGCAACAACGAAACCAAAGTTGACTTCAGTGTTCACGTCGACAGTGTCGGTAGCCATGACATAACCATCTTCGGCGTTGTAGACCTGGATGGTGGGTTGACCTTCCTTGTTGCAGCTTGCAAAGAAAGCAAGGCTGGCGAAGCACACAAGTGCTAAAGCTAATTTCTTCATTTTTTTAATTTGTTTAGTTAAACTTGAGTTATTGATTAAATGTGTTTTTTCTTTCAAAGAACGTTGCAAAGATAGCAAATAGTTTGCCAAACTTTTCAAAACTGCCAAAAAATACAAAAAAAGCCTGTTTTTGGCAGGCTTTTTTTCTTTAATGCAGTTTCATTTTTATTTGATGCAATTAGTCCTCAACGATTGCTTCGTTCGGGCAAGCGCCGGCGCAAGTGCCGCAACCAACGCAGGTATCAGGGTCGATGACATAGATGTCGCCTTCTGAAATAGCGCCCACGGGGCATTCGTCAATACATGTGCCGCAAGCAACGCAGCTGTCTGTGATTTTGTAAGCCATAATGTTTTTAATTTTGAGTTTAGTTTGTGTTTTCGTGCGGCAAAAATACTACAACTTTCATTCCATTGCTTAATATTTTGTAATTTTTATGGATTCTAAATAAAAGATTATTGCAATCGGTTGATTGATAATGGTATACAAAACAAGTGTAGAAGGGCAAAATAAAAAACGTTTTTCTTTAGGTTTGCACCTTTTTATTACGTACCTTTGCAACGAAATCAAAGAGGGGTAGGGGCGCTTTCCAAACGACACCTCACCGCTCTATCTAAGTTATTGTAAATCAATAAATCTAAAAACAGTTAATATGACAGCAAAAAGTAAGGTTGTTCCACTTGAACACGTCGTCATCCGCTTTTCGGGCGACTCGGGCGATGGTATGCAACTTACCGGAAATCTTTTTTCGGATTCAACAGCATTTGCCGGAAACGATTTCGCCACTTTCCCGGACTATCCGGCTGAAATCCGCCCACCGCAAGGCACCGTGGCTGGCGTCTCTGGCTTCCAAGTGCACTTTGGACACAAACCCGTTCACACCACCGGCGACCTCTGCGACGTCCTCGTGGCTATGAACCCCGCCTCCATCAAGGCTAACATGCGCTGGCTCCGTCCTGGAACCATCATCATCTTCGACTCCGACTCGGTGACCGAAAAGGCCCTCGAGAAGGCCGGCTATGCCGATGACCCGACCGTCGACGGCACTCTCGCCGACTATCAGGTGGTCAAAGCTCCCATCTCGGAACTCACCAAAGAGGCCCTGAAGGACTTCGGCATGGACAACAAGTCGATGCTCAAGTCGAAGAACATGTTCGCCCTCGGTATCGTGATGTACTTGTTCAACCGCGAACTCGACACCGTTTACAAGTATTTCGAGACCAAGTTCAAAGGCAAGGACCAAGTGATTAAGGCCAACCGCACCGTCCTCGACGCCGGTTACCACTATGCCGACACTTGGGAACTCTTCACGAACACCTATCGTGTGGAAGCCGCCGACCTTGAAAAGGGCAAGTACCGCAACATCACCGGCAACACCGCCGCCGCTTGGGGCTTGATGGCTGCCTCCGAGAAGTCGGGCCGCCCGCTCTTCCTCGGTTCGTACCCCATCACTCCTGCCACCGACATCCTTGCCGAGTTGACGAAATACAAGAACCTCAACGTCAAGGCTTATCAGGCTGAAGACGAAATCGCCGGCATCATGTCGTCGATCGGCGCTGCCTACACTGGTTGCATGGCCGTGACGACGACTTCGGGTCCTGGCCTCTCGCTGAAGAGCGAAGCCATGGGTCTCGCCGTGATGACCGAGCTTCCGCTGGTGATCATCGACGTGCAACGTGGCGGTCCCTCCACGGGTCTGCCGACCAAGATGGAACAGAGCGACCTGATGCAGGCCCTCTACGGCCGTAACGGCGACGCTCCGCTCGTGGTTATCGCTGCCCGTAGCTCTGCCGGTTGCTTCTACACCGCTTACGAAGCCGCCCGTATCGCCATGGAGCACATGACGCCTGTCATCATGCTCAGCGATGGTTCACTGGGTAACGGCTCCGAGGTGTTCCGCATCCCTAAGATGGCTGACCTTCCGAGCATCACGCCTCCGCTGGCCAAAGCCGATGACCCGAACTACATGCCATACCGTCGCGACGAGAAATGGCTCCGTCGCGAATGGGCTATCCCGGGCACGCCTGGCCTGCGTCACCGCGTCGGCGGTCTGGAAAAGGAAAACGGCAAGGGCAACCTGTCGACCAATCCTGAGAACCACCAGATCATGACCGAACTCCGTGAAGAGAAGATCAACCGCGTGGCCAATGACATTCCGCCGCAAGAGGTTTACGGCGACAAGAACGCCGACCTCCTCGTGGTGAGCTGGGGTGGCACCTACGGTACCGTCCGCACCGCCGTCGAGGGCCTGATGGAAGAAGGCAAGAGCATTGCTCACGCCCACTTTGACTACATCATGCCGCTGCCGCGCAACACTGAGGAAGTACTGCAAGGTCACAAGAAGATCGTGGTCTGCGAAATCAACCGCGGCCAGTTCGCCAAGTACCTGCGCATGAACTTCCCCGAATACAAGTGCGAGCAATTCAATAAGGTGATGGGCCTGCCGTTCACCATCGGCGAGCTTGAAGCTAAGTTTAACGACCTTTTAAAATAATACGACTATGGAAAATCAGAATATCGAACAAGAGGTCATGCTGACCAAAGAGGATTTTGCAAGCGATCAGGTGGTGAAATGGTGCCCCGGTTGTGGTGACCACGCCATCTTGAAGGCCG
Source organism: uncultured Bacteroidia bacterium (assembly GCA_902786745.1). Classification (GTDB taxonomy): domain Bacteria; phylum Bacteroidota; class Bacteroidia; order Bacteroidales; family F082; genus Limimorpha. The sequence continues at coordinate 120,472 of CADADR010000007.1, read as the reverse complement.
TTCAAGACATTTTCCCGAAGTTGGGTAAGAAGAAGGAAGACATCGTTGTCGTTTCTGGCATCGGCTGCTCCTCGCGCTTCCCTTACTACATGAATACCTATGGTTTCCATAGCATCCACGGTCGTGCTGCCGCTGCCGCCACTGGCGTGAAGCTGGCCAACCCGAACCTCAGCGTGTGGATGATCACCGGCGACGGCGACTGCACCGCCATCGGTGGCAACCACTTCATCCACGCCTGCCGTCGTAACATCGACATCAACCTGATCCTGTTCAACAACCGTATCTACGGTATGACCAAGGGTCAGTTCTCGCCCTGCACCTTCCGTGGCACGAAGACCAAGACTTCGCCGCAAGGTACTTACGAAGATCCGTTCAATCCTGGTGAACTTGCCATTGGAGCCAAGGCTACCTTCTTTGCCCGTGGCGTGGATATCAACCCCAAGGAACTGAGCGAAATTTTCTGGGAGTCGTACAAGCACGACGGCATCGCCGTGACCGAGGTCCTGCAAAACTGCATGATCTTCTCCAATGGCGTGCACGAAAACATCACTGGCAAGGATGTCCGCGACGACATGCAGGTGAAGTGTGTCCACGGCCAGCCGCTCATTTTCGGTAAGAACCGCGACAAGGGTATCCGCCTGAACGGCAACCAACTTGAAGTGGTGAAGATTGGCGAAAACGGCATCACCGAGAAGGACATTCTCGTCCACGACAAGACCACCGAAGACACGGGTATCCACATGATGCTGGCACACATGATGCCGCCTCATTTCCCCGTCGCCATCGGCGTCATCCGCGACGTGAAAGCCCCGACCTTCAACGACAGCCTTGACCAAGTCATCGAAAACGAGAAGGCCAACTCGAAGATCAAGTGCATGGACGACCTGCTGAACAGCGGTTCGACCTGGACCATCGAGTAAACCAAGGCCCCTGAGCCCGTCGAAGGGCCGACTGATAGAAATATTAAGCCTCGACCGGCCGACCTTAAAAACTGAAAAATCCCGCTCGTTTGGGCGGGATTTTTTTTGTCTGAAAAAAGGTTCTTGCCTATGAATTTGGCAAATTTTGACCCATTCTTGCCTATGAATTGTGTAAGTTTTTAGTTATTCTTGCCTATGAATTAGGAAAAAATTTGCTTGTTCTTGCATATGAATTAGGAAAAAATTGTATCTTTGCAGTCTGAAAAACAAATAGATATACAATGTTTAATCGGATAGCCATAAAACAGTTGCGCCAATGGAGCGAAAGAAGTCCCCACAAACCTCTTGTTATTCGAGGGGCAAGGCAAGTGGGGAAGAGCACTCTTGTGAGGGAATTTGGCAAGGAATTCGACATTTTCATTGAGGTCAATCATGAATTGTCGGAGGATGCCGAAATCTTCACTCGTACTGATGATGTGCTTGAAATCTGGCAGTTTTTGTGTCTGCGCAACCGTGTTGTTTCCGACAAGAACAAGCGTATGTTGCTCTTCATCGACGAGATTCAGGAAGTACCGCAGGCCGTGGCCTTGTTGCGCTATTTCTATGAGAAAATGCCTTGGCTGTATGTTGTTACGGCGGGAAGTCGGTTGCAAAGTCTGCTCAAACAGCGCGTTTCGTTTCCAGTGGCGCGAGTGGAATACCTGAACTTGCGCCCGTTCTCGTTCATGGAATACCTCAACGCAGTTGAAGGCGAGGCTTGGTGCGAGATGGTTCGGCAGTTAAATGTGACGGCAGTGATGCACCCGAAATTGATTGGACATTTTAATCAATACGCGCTCATTGGCGGAATGCCTGAAGTGGTTTCCAATTATGTGCAATACCATGACATTGAGCGACTTTCACCGATTTTCAATTCTTTGCTGAAAGGATACAATGAGGATGTGGAGCGATATGCCAAAAATGAAGAACAGGTGCGCGTTATCCGCCATTTGTTGGAAACGGCTTGGTTTTCGGCTGCCGAAGCCATTGCTATGAATAATTTTGGCAATAGCAGTTATACCAGCAAGCAGATTCACAATGCAATGGATTGTCTTGAAAGGGCTTATATCCTGTCGTTAGACTATCCCATTACCACGACTTCTGCGCCAGCCATCCCGGCCTTGCGCCGTGCCCCTAAACTCATTATGGTGGATAGTGGCATTACCAATTTTGTGGCCGACATACAAATAGAATACCTTCAAAACAAGGACTTGCTTGACACTTGGCGTGGTCGTGCTGCCGAACAGATTGTGGCACAGGAACTTCGGGTGTTGTTGGATAACAAGTTCCAAGAGAAGCAGTATTATTGGGTGCGCGACAAGAAAGGCACCACGGCGGAAATCGACTTCATCTGGCAGCAAAATGCCCAAATCATTCCCATTGAGGTGAAGACGGGGCTACATTCCCATCTTCGCTCGTTGCATAGTTTTGTCAATACGGCCGACCGACATGTTACGGCTGTGCGTTTTTGGAGTGGCGAATTTAGCGTTCAGGATACCTTCACGCCCGAACCCGAAAAGCGGCCTTATCGACTCATCAATGTGCCGTTTTATTATATTGGACAATTAGAGGCTATATTAAACCAGCATTTGTTGTAAATTGAAGTAAACCCCGCTCGTTTGGGCGGGATTTTTGTTGTATTCTCCGCAAGATGATGGGAGAATCATTATCTTTGCAACCATAAAACAATCAGCCATGAGCGAAAAAGAAAAGAAGCATGCTCCCAATCCTGATGGATACGATATTACAATCTATCCTGAGTATTGGACGGGAGTGTTCAGTTTAGTCATTTCTATGGTTTTAGTGTATATGTTTAAGGGAATGCTTAAGCCGTTGTTTTCGTCTTTGAATGTGTGGCTTTTTTTGGGCGTTTTTTGTATTATTCTATTTATACTTTTGTATCTTTCGACGTTTTTAATATGGAAACTGACGAATGCCAAGGTCAACATTAGGCTGACAGATGTTGGATTGGAGCAAAGGAAAGTGTCAGGGGCGTCTTGGATTCCTGAAAATAGAATAGTTAAATGGGAAGACATGCGTTATTTTTATTTGTTTGGTATAAGAAGAGGGTGTGGTCGTCATGCTGCGTTTGATGGTAATGACTTTTTTATTGGAACGAAACAAAGACCGTATTCTTTTAGTGCGATGGCTTTTTCTCGTCGTGAACGAGAACAGAACATGGTAATGAAGTCTTTTCGGTCGGATTTTTTGCGATTAGCAAGTCAACATGGGATTGAACGAAAAAAACTATGGGAAGAGAAACAAGAGTCTTTTGACAAGAAGCACTTGGAATGGTGAGCTGTATTAAAGTAGCATGATTTGGATGCTTGCGTATAAATACTACGAATCATTCTCCGCAAGATGACAAAGAAAATCGTTATTTTTGCACCAAAATCAAAAGCGTCTCGGAGTTGAACTCCTAACTGCCAACTGAACAACTGCAAACTGCCAACTAAAATGAAAATCCCCTTCAAACCCGGTACATTGATTTATCCCTTGCCCGCCGTGATGGTCACTTGCGGCGACTGCGAGGAAAACTATAATATCATCACCATCGGCTGGACGGGAACGATTTGCTCCGACCCGCCCATGTGCTACATTTCCGTCCGCAAGGAACGCCACTCGCACGAACTCATCATGAAAAACAAGGAGTTTGTCATCAACCTGACGACGGAGGACTTGGCCGCTGCCACAGACTGGTGTGGCGTGCGCTCAGGCCGCGACTACAACAAGTTCAAGGAGATGCACCTGCACACTGAGCCTGCCCAAGTCGTGAAAGCACCTTTGATAAAGGAATCGCCGTTGAGCATCGAGTGCAAGGTGGTGGAGGTAAAGGAATTGGGTTCACACGATATGTTCATCGCTGAGGTGGTGGCCGTCAATGCGGAGGAAAAACTCATCGACAAGGGCACGGGTGCTTTTCAGTTGAATCACGCTAAGCCTTTGGCCTATTCCCATGGCAAGTATTATGGCCTCGGCGAGAAAATCGGGGGCTTTGGCTTCTCGGTGAAGAAAAAGAAATGACCATGCTCGAGCAGTTTCAGGCATATATTAATAGGTATAATTTGATTGCCGAGGGCGAAAAAGTCATTTTGGCCCTCAGTGGCGGCATCGACTCCATGGTTTTGGCGGATTTGTTGCTAAAAACCAAGGTGGAGTTTGTTGCGGCGCATTGCAATTTTCATTTGCGCGGCGAGGAGTCGGACGGAGACGATTGGTTCGTGCGCAAGTTTGCGGAAAAGCATGGAATACAGTGCTTTGTAAAGCATTTTGATACCGAGAAATACGCTTCAGAAAACGGAATTTCTATTGAAATGGCCGCCCGAGATATGCGCTATGCTTGGTTTGAAGAATTGCGGCAGCAGTTAGGTTATGACAAAATCGCTGTGGCCCACCATGCCGACGATCAAGCCGAGACTTTTTTCATCAACTTATTGCGTGGTGCAGGCCTCAACGGACTGAAAGGCATGAAGCCACAAAACGGCGCGATCATTCGTCCATTGTTGTGGGCATCACGAGAGCAAATCCGTCAGTATGCCGTTGAGAGCCAAATCACATGGCATGAAGACCATACCAATGCCGAGTCAGTTTATCTGCGCAACAAAATCCGCAATCAATTATTGCCCACTTTCGATGAATTGCATCCTGAGGCGCGCCAAGGATTGTACAAATCGTTGGAGCATCTTTCTGCTGAAAATGAGCTTTATAGGGCCTTATTGAAAGAGAAGTTGGCGCAAATTGTTGAGCAAGGTGGAGATGTTCAAAGACTGCCTTTTTCTAAACTCGTAAAAGCTAAGGTCCCTGAGCCCGTCGAAGGGCCGGTTTATTCATTCCAATTGCTTTTCGAATGGCTAAGACAATACGGCTTTAACACCGACCAATGCCGTTTCATCTACGATTCCATCGGAACTGGTATCGGGAATCAATATTGTTCGCCTACGCATCACGTAGTAATCGGTAGGGATGACTTGCAACTCTCTGAAATAAAGGAGAAAAAAGATGATGAAATCCAAATCGAAATAGGGGAGGAGGAAGTCCTTTCGCCTGTGCATCTTCGTTTTTTCAGGTTTGAGAAGAATGCCGATTTCATCATCGACAAGTCGCCCGAAGTGGCGCAACTGGATTTCAACAAATTGAGTTTTCCCTTGACCTTGAGGCACTGGCGCCACGGTGACCGCTTCCATCCTTTGGGCATGAAAGGCTCCAAACTGCTGAGCGATTTCTTTGTGGACCAGAAGTTTACGGAATACCAAAAACAAAATGTGTGGCTATTGGTTTCCGCTGATGGCGACATTCTTTGGGTGGTTGGCTACCGCATGGATGACCGTTTCAAGATTACCGACGACACAAAGACTGTTTTTGAATGCAGATGGAATCGGTCCTAAGTATGTCCTCTCTGCTCTTTGTTGGCAAAAACATATTTTTTCTCGGTCATGTTGTAAATCTTATTATTTTTGCACCTTAATTAATATCATTGTTTGCAAACAAATACAAAGTTACCTATGAAACGACTGTTTTTCTGCCTGCTGATGGCCTTTGTTGCTATTATGCCCATGCAGGTTCGTGCTCAGATCATTGACCCTGTCAAGTGGTCAATCACAATCGAAGACCTCAATGAAACGGAGTTTGATGTTGTGGCTACAGCCACCATCGACCCTGAGTATCACATCTATTCCACTACGATGCCTGCCTTAGGACCGCTTCCTACGGTGTTCGACATCAAGACCTCTGAGTTTTTCGAGGCGGTGGGCGAGGCGCGCGACCTCACCGAGGTGCCGATGTATTACGACGACATCTTTGAGGTGGAATACAAGCAGTTTGCTGGCACGGCGCAGTTTGCCCAGACCTTCCGTAAGCTGAAGGACGGTGGCTTCCCCGTTACGGGCGAGATCACTTACCAAGCCTGCAAGGACGGACAGTGTGTCTCCTTGGCGGAAGACGTTGACCTGCAATATGGTGAACCTGCTGTGATTGAGGCCGCTGAACCCGAAGCCACTGCTGGCAAGAAATCCAATATCTGGGGAATGATTCTCGAAGCCATCCTTTGGGGCTTCGCCGCCATCCTAACGCCTTGCGTGTTCCCCATGATCCCCATGACCGTGTCGTTCTTCATGCACGGTGAGGGCGAAACCAAGGCACAAGGTCGTTTCAAGGCTTTCATGTATTTCCTTTTCATCGTGTTGCTTTACACCTTGCCTATCGCCATCATCATCCTGGTGACTTGGCTTGTGGGCGGCAACAGCGTCACGGCCGACATCTTTAACTGGCTGGCCACGCACTGGCTGCCCAACATCATTTTCTTCCTGGTGTTCATGATCTTCGCGGCCTCGTTCTTCGGCGCTTTCGAAATCACACTGGGTAGCAACATGGTGAACAAGAGCGACAGCAAGCAAAGCACCAAGAACCTCGGTGGCATCTTCTTCATGGCCTTGACTTTGGTGTTGGTGTCGTTCGCCTGCACGGGCCCTATCGTGGGCACGGTGCTCATCAAGTCGACCTCGGGCGAGTTCTGGGCTCCTATCGTGACGATGTTTGCCTTCGCCGTGGCCTTTGCCCTTCCGTTTGCCCTGTTTGCCTTCTTCCCGAACCTGCTGCAGCGTCTGCCCAAGAGCGGTGGCTGGCTCACTTCCGTGAAGGTCGTGTTAGGTTTCATCGAAGTCGCCCTGGGCTTCAAGTTCCTCAGTGTGGCTGACCAGACCTACCACTGGCACTTGCTCGACCGTGAGGTCTACCTCGGCATTTGGATTGTATGCTTCGCCTTGCTCGGCCTTTATCTTTTGGGTAAGATTCGTTTCAAAGGCGAGAAGGAAGTCAAGGAACTGGGCGTGTTCCGCCTCGTCCTGATCATCATCGACCTTGTCTTTGTGGTGTATATGATTCCTGGTATGTGGGGCGCTCCTTTGAAGGCCCTCTCGGGTTATCTGCCGCCCAAGCAGACCCTCGACTTCGACCTCAACCGCATTATCGAGGAGAACAGTGAGAAGGTCATCGACTATGTGGATGCCAAGTTCGCCAATATGGCGGTGGCGCCACAAGGTGAGACGGTGGCCGTGGGCGAGTTTGACGAAGAGCCCAAGTATGCTGACCTCTTCCATCTGCCACATAACCTGAAGGGCTATTTCGATTACGACCAAGCCCTTGCTGCTGCAAAGGCGCTCAACCGTCCCATCTTTGTCGACTTCACCGGCCACGGCTGTGTTAACTGCCGTGAGATGGAAGCCAATGTGTGGAGTGACCCGCGCGTGAAGGATATGTTGCGCCACGATTTTGTCCTCTGTGCCTTATACGTTGATGATAAGACTTCATTGCCGGAGAACGAATGGTATACCTCTACTTACGACGGCAAGGAAAAGAAGACCATCGGTCGCAAGTATGCCGACTTCCAAATCTCTAAGTTTGGTACCAATGCGCAACCCTACTACTGCCTGCTTGACCACAATGGCAACCTGCTGATGAAGCCTCGTGCTTATGATTTGGACAAAGACGCTTTTGTGGCTTTCCTGAAAGATGGCATCAAGAACTTCCAGGAAGGCACATATTATCAGCATGTGATAGATTAATTTCGTTGAAATATGAATGAGATCCTTCGCGTTGAGGGCTTGAGCAAGACTTTCAGGCTTTCGCGCAAACAACAACAGATAGAAAGGACCAACCGTAAGGAGATTATTGCGGTCAATGACCTTTCATTTACTGCCAACAAAGGTGAGATTTTTGGACTGCTAGGTCCCAACGGTGCCGGCAAGACCACCACGCTCCGTATGTTGGCGACCTTGATACGCCCCGACAGTGGCGATGCGTTGCTGGATGGTTGCAGCGTAGTGAACCAACCCGAAGAGGTGCGCGGTAAGATCGGCTTCCTGACCTCGGAACTGAAACTCGAGGATTTCTTTACGCCCAATTACCTGTTTGACTTCTTCTCACAACTTTACGGTATTGCACCAGAGGTTATCTCAGCACGCAAAACCCAGTTGTTTGAGCGTTTCGGCATCAACAAATTCGCTGAGGTGAAGGTGGCCAACCTGTCCACAGGTATGAAGCAGAAGCTGTCGCTGGTCATCTCACTGGTGCACAACCCCGACATCATCATCTTCGATGAGCCCACCAACGGACTCGACGTGTTGACGGCCCGCACCGTTACCGATTACTTGCAGGAGTTGCGTGCCGAGGGCAAGACCATTATCCTCAGTACCCATATTTTCAGTCTGGTGGAGCGTCTCTGCGACCGTGTGGGCATCATCATCGATGGCCGCATGACAGCCTGTGGCACCCTCGAAGAGGTGTGCGACGGCCTCTCGCTGGAGGATCGTTTCTTCGAAATGTACAAAGAAGTGAAAGGAGGCGAAGAATGAAAAGCAACACCTTAACGATCATCAAGAAAGAGTTTGCCCGTTTCTTTGGCGACCGTCAGCTGCTGTTCACTACAGTCATCATGCCAGGCCTGCTCATCTACATTATTTACTCCTTCATGGGTATGGGCATGAAAAAGATGGCCAACGAGGGAGCCAATGAGGATGTCATTCTCCAAGTGGAGAATCTGCCAGAAAGTATGCTCCCTATACTGAAAGAGATACCCAATACGACACTGATGCCAATGCCCCTGTTGGAGGATGATGTCAAGAATCTTGAAAACAAAGACCTCGATGTCGTGCTGATGCGTTTTCCCGAAGCGTTTGATGAAAAGGTGGCTGCCTTTGACCCGCAAAGCGGTATGGCAGCTCCCAATGTGGAGATTTATTACAACTCGGCCAACAACGCGTCAAGTCGCGTCTATCACATCATTGAAGCCTCGCTTTCTGCTTACGAAGACCAGCTGAGCAATCGCTTCGACATCAACCGCGCCGATTCTGAGGAAGCCCAATTCGACATGGCTAACAAGGACGATGTGCTGGGTAGCATCTTGTCTAAACTCATCCCTATGCTCATTCTGATGATGCTCTTCAGTGGTGTGATGGCCATAGCGCCAAGTAGCATCGCTGGCGAGAAAGAACGCGGCACCATCGCCACCTTGTTGGTGACGCCGTTGAAGAGGAATGAGCTGGCCTTGGGCAAAGTGGTCTCATTGAGCGGCATCGCGCTGCTGAGCGGTATCTCGAGTTTTATTGGTATCGTGCTGTCATTGCCTAAGATGATACAAGCCGACGAGGCTGGCATAGAACTGGGGCTCAACTACACGAGTGCAGATTATACGGTTTTGCTACTTATCATTTTGTCTTCTGTGCTTATCATGGCATCAGCTGTCAGCTTGCTTTCTGCCTTGGCCAAAGACGTGAAGAACGCGGGCACGATGATCACGCCTTTCATGCTGGTGGTGATGTTCTGCGGCCTGACGCCTATGTTCCAAAGTGGCACGCCTGAGAGTCTGACGGCCTACCTGATACCTTTCTACAACTCCATCCAGGTGATGACGGCTGTCTTCGCCCACGAGATGAGGTGGATGCCGGTCATCGTTACCTTAGCGGCCAATGTGGTTTACACGGGCTTCGCCGTTTGGGGGCTAACTCGAATGTTCAACAGCGAGAAGGTGATGTTCTCGAAATAAACTAAAAAGAGCGGCAATCGCCGCTCTTTTTAGTTTCAATAAATAGCTATTCTTTATGCAAGTTCACTGCCTTTGGCAAAATGCTGATAGAAGGCAATGATGGTCTCGATGCCTTTGTAGAAGTGGTCGAGGCGATAGTTCTCGTTGGGTGAGTGGATGGCGTCTTCGCCAAGGCCGAAGCCCATGAGGATGGACTTGATGCCCAGCACTTCCTCAAATCTGGCGATAATCGGAATCGAGCCGCCCGAACGCATCGGGATGGGCAGTTTGCCATAGGTGTCCATATAGGCGGCTTCTGCGGCTTTGTAAGCCGGTAGGTCGACAGGGCAACCATAGGCTTGTCCGCCATGCAGCGGCGTGACCTTCACGGTGACATAGTCGGGAGCGTTCTTCTCCAGATAGTCCTTCACCAAAACGGCAATCTTCTCATTGTTTTGGTTGGGTACGAGGCGGCAGGAGAGCTTGGCGTAAGCCTTCGAAGGCAACACGGTCTTGGCGCCTTCGCCTGTGTAGCCACCCCACATACCACAGAGGTCGAAGGTGGGACGTATGCCGACGCGTTCGATCTTGGTATAGCCTTCTTCGCCGCGCAGGGCTTTCACACCGAGGCTGTTCTTGTAGTTCTCCTCGTTGTAAGGTGCCATGTTGAGCAGTTCGCGCTCGCGGGGAGAGCATTCGATGACGTCGTCATAGAAATGCGGTATGGTGATGTGGTTGTTCTCGTCCATGCACTTGGCGATCATCTCGCAGAGGGTGTTGAGCGGGTTGGCAACGCTGCCGCCGAAGAGACCAGAGTGCAGGTCGGCATTGGGACCGGTGACTTCAATCTCCCAATAGGCGAGGCCACGCAAACCCGTAGTGATGCTCGGCACGTCGGGACCAATCATCGAGGTGTCGGACACAAGGATGACGTCGGCTTTGACGAGGTCTTTGTAATCCACGACCCATTTCGATAGGCTGCCTGAGCCGATTTCCTCTTCGCCTTCGAGCATGAACTTCACGTTGCAGGGGAGGGTGTTGGTCTTTACCATGGTTTCAAAGGCCTTGGCGTGCATGAACGACTGGCCTTTGTCGTCGTCAGCGCCACGAGCCCAGATTTTACCGTCTTTGATAACAGGTTCAAACGGATCAGTGTGCCACAGGTCGATAGGGTCGACGGGCATCACGTCGTAGTGGCCGTAAACAAGCACGGTAGGCAGTTTCGGGTCAATGATCTTCTCACCGTAGACGATGGGGTTGCCCTCGGTGGGCATCACCTCGGCCTTGTCGGCACCAGCGGCCAGGATGGCATCGCGCCAGTATTCGGCACAACGGATCATGTCCGGCTTGTGGGCTGATTCTGAACTGATAGATGGGATTCTAATCAAGCCAAAGAGTTCCTCAAGGAAACGCTCCTTGTTGGCTTCAATGTAATTCTTCGTGATTTGCATAATGTATGTTTTTTAGTTGTTGTCTTGCTTCTCAAAATATTTCAATTCCACCGTCTCTCCGTCAAACACGGCATAAGTGAAATCGTAAATCCAATTGCCAACGACAGTGGTCAAGGCATGGTTGCCGGACTTATATTGCATGGGCTTGTGTTGGTGGCCAAAGACAAAGAAGTCGATGCTTGGGTCAAGGGCGGCTTGCTCTTGGGCGTATTGGTAGAGCCGGGTCTCTGGGACATTATCGTAATAGCCCCGCTCTACCTCGTTCTTGAGTTTCTTCAGACGGTGGTTGTGCGACCATTTTAAAGCCAAACCAATGCCAATATCAGGATGTAAATGTCTGAACAACCATTGGTTGAACTTGCACTCAAACACTTTTTTCAAGAACTTGTAGCCATTGTCTCCCGGCCCTTGGCCGTCGCCGTGGACCAAAAAGAACTTCTTGCCTTTGATGTCCTTGATGACGGGCTCGCGGTGCATCTCAAGACCAAGCTCGTCATGTAGGTAGCCGAAACTCCATAGGTCGTGGTTGCCGATGAACATGTGCACGGGGATGCCAGCATCGGTGAACTCGGCCAGCTTACCTTGCAGCCTGACGAAACCTCTCGGGATCACGGTCTTATATTCAAACCAAAAGTCGAAGAGGTCGCCCATCAGGTAGAGCTCCTCGCAGTCAGGACGGATCATGTCGAAGAAACGCAACAGCTTGCGCTCGCGTTCCTTGCTATCCTCAAGCGTAGGAATGCCTAGATGAAAATCGGTGACGAAATAGACGGCCATCAGAACTTGATTTCGGCGCTGCGGCGGATGAGTTCGGTGATAAGGGTGATGAGCTTCGGCTCCACGGCGTTCACGGCTTTGATGACTTCTTCATGGGTGATGGTGACGGTCTTTTCCTCACCATAGATATTGCCCATGTCGGAGACGATACTTAAGCCGAAGACGGGTAGCTTGCCTTGACGTGCCACGATGACCTCGTGGGTGGTCGACATGCCGATGGTGTCGGCACCGATGATGCGGAAGAAACGGCATTCGGCAGGCGTCTCGTAGGTCGGACCGGAAGTGGAGCAATACACGCCATGTTGTACCTCGATGCCTTTCTCTCGGGCGATGTCGTCGGCCAAACGGATGAGGCGCTTGTCGTAAGGCTCACTCATGTCGGGGAAGCGGTCGCCGAAACGCTCGTCGTGCTGACCAATGAGCGGGTTGGGCATCATATGGATTTGGTCGTTAATGATCATGATGTCGCCCACCTTGTAGCTTGGGTTCAGTCCGCCTGCAGCATTGCTGAGTATGAGGAACTGTATGCCTAACTGCATCATCACACGAATGGGGAAGGTAATGGCACTCATCGGGTAACCCTCATAATAGTGGAAACGGCCTTGCATGGCTACCACACGCCGACCAGCGATGGTGCCAAACAGCAGTTGCCCCTTGTGGCCTTTCACGGTCGAGACATGGAAATTGGGTATCTCTGAGTAGGGAAGGGTGTGTTGCACGGTGATGCCGTTGGCCAAGCCACCCAAGCCCGAACCCAAGACAATGCCAATTTCGGGCCTGAAGCCTTTGGTCTTCAGGTTGATATATTCAACAGTGGTGATGATTTTGTCGTACATATCTCAATATTTCTTCGTTAAACTTTTCTTCTTCATGGAAACGCACGTTGACGGGCAAATCGTATAACGGAGCGCCATCAAACTGACAAAGATAAGGAGAATTTGTCAATCGCGCTGCATCTTTCTCTGTAGTGACGATGATTTTCTTCTCGCCTAAAAGGTTCCCAAAGCATTTTAGTATGGCCTTTATGTCGTTTTCGGTGTAGGCGTGATGGTCGGCAAAAGGCAGAACGACAACGTTTTTGTATTGCTTTTCCAATGCTGTTTTGAAAGGCTCGGGGTCAGCGATGCCACAGAATGCCAAGACCGAATCTGTATTCTCGGCGGTCTTTGTTTTAGCCGTCTCGTTCAAAGGCTTCAATGATGCATATTCCAAATGGGAGAAAAACACCTGTTGTTTTTCCGTAGGATTTAGCTTGTTGATAATGGTTTGTTTTTCCTCTGCTGCCAATACTTCCGGCGACTTGCTGACCACGATGATGTCGGCACGTTTGGCAGCTGATCTCACGTCGCGCAAGTTGCCGGCAGGGAAGAGGAAATCGTCGCAATATAGATGTTGGTATTCCGTCAAAAGGAGATTCAATCCTGCCTTGATACTGCGGTGTTGGAAGGCGTCGTCCAAAAGCACAACTTCGACCCCCTGCTCCCAAAGCAGGGAGGCACCTTCTGCACGGTTTTCGTCTACCGCGACTTGAATCCCTGGAAATTTTTTGAAGTATTGCAGCGGCTCGTCGCCCAAGTCTTCGTAAGTGCTTGTAGTTTCCGCCATTTTGAAGCCTCTGGTCTTCCTGCCGTAGCCTCGACTCAAGGTCGCCACACGGTAGTCGCCTTTCAGCAGTTTGATCAGGTATTCCGTGTGCGGTGTTTTTCCCGTGCCACCCAGGTTGAGGTTACCCACGCAAATTACCGGCTTTTCGAATTGTGTGCTTCTCAATAGATGCCAATCGTATAGCTTGTGCCTGATACTGAGCACGATATGATACAAAAGCGATATGGGTAGCAGCAAAATTCTCATTGTAGGGGTCAAAATTAGACATTTTTTCCTAATTTTGAGCCTCAATTTTGAATTTATGACCGTAAAAGACATTCTGAACTGCATCACCGAAGTGGCGCCGTTGCAATGGCAGGAGAGTTACGACAATGCTGGCCTTCAGGTCGGCGACCTTACCGCTGAAGCCCGCAAGGCCTTGGTGTGCTTGGATATCACTGAAGAAGTCGTCGACGAAGCCATCGCCAAAGGCTGCGACCTCATCGTCAGCCATCATCCTTTGATTTTCCGTGGCTTGAAGCATCTCACGCCTGAGACTTATATCGAGCGTGCCGTGATGAAGGCCGTCAAGCACGACATCGCCATGATTTCGATGCATACCAATTTGGACAACAGCTATTTGGGTGTGAGCCGCGTGCTGGCCGAACGACTTGGCCTGAAGAACCTGCATCTGCTTCAGCCTTCCGAGGCCGAACCCAAACTTTGTGGTGCTGGAATGATTGGTGAATTCGAGAATCCTATGGGTGAGACCGCATTTTTAGGCCTTGTTGCAGAGGTCATTGGTTCGCCTTGCTTGCGCCATTCCGCCTTGACAGGTCGTCCGATCAAGAAGGTCGCACTCTGTGGTGGCTCGGGAAGCCCCTTCATGCAGGACGCTTTGCGCCAAAAAGCCGATGCCTACCTCACCGCCGACATCAAATACCACGACTTTTTTATCCCAGAAGGCAATGTTTTGCTGGTCGATGGCGGACATTTTGAGACCGAACAGTTTACGAAAGAATTAATAGTTGAACTAATTCGGAAAAAATTTCCTACCTTTGCAGCCGAAATCGCTGAAACTAGGACGAATGCGGTTTATTATTTTGTAAATAAATAGAAATCAATCATATGGCTAAGAAAGTGAATAAAGAGGCCGAAGTGACTGAAGTTGCTGAGGCTAAGGAAGTTAAGGAAACAAAGAAAACAACAAAGAAAGCTGTTAAAGCCACTGCTGAACCTGAAGTGAAGGAGGAAGTTGTTGAGGAAAAGAAGCCCAAGAAGACGGTCAAAAAGGCTGCCAAGGCTGAGGTTGAAGCAGAAGCACCCAAAGAGGAAGCTCCTGTCGTGAAGGAAGAGGCTCCCAAACCGGTGGAAGACCCGATTGAGGTAAGCGTCGAGCAGAAGCTGGTGGCTTTGTATACCTTGCAACAGGTCGACTCCAAGATTGACGAGATCCGTGCCTATCGTGGCAACCTGCCGCTCGAGATTCAGGATATGGAAGACGAGATCGCCGGTCTTGAGACCCGTATCACCAACCTGAAAGACGAAAGCAAGAAACATCAGAAAGATATTTCCGACTATAAGATCAAGATCAAGGAAATTGAGGCTTTGATCAAGAAGTACGAAGAACAACAGAACAATGTCCGCAACAACCGCGAATACGACTCACTGACCAAGGAGATCGAATACCAGCAGTTGGACATCCAACTCTCCGAGAAACGCATCCGTGAGATTACGGCTAAGGACAACGACGTGGCTACCAAGGTGGCTCAAGCCCAGCTCCGCCTCACCGAGCTGCAGAACTCGCTCCAGGAAAAGAAAGAGGAACTGCATTCGCTGGTGGAAGGCACCGAGAAGGAAGAGGAACAGCTGCTGCAGCGTTCAGCCGAGTGCGAGAAGCTGGTGGAAGACCGTCTCTTGGTCGCTTACAAGCGCATCCGCAAGAATGCCCGCAATGGTCTGGCCGTCGTCGGCATCTTCGATGAGGCTTGCGGTGGCTGCTTCAACCGCATCCCGCCTCAACACCAACTGGACATCTGCACGCACAAGAAGATCATCGTGTGCGAATACTGCGGTCGTATCTTGGTCGACAAGGGCATTATCAACCAGTACAAGTAATCATCGATTGCTATGATATTAAAAAGAGCCGCTCATTGAGCGGCTCTTTTTTGTTTAGAATCTTACCTTTAGCGTGGTGGCAAAGACATGCCTGAAACTGTTTTGAGTGACAGGCTCAATGCCAAGCTCACCGGCGTCATAGAGGTAGCGGTAGGTCTTGCCGTACGACAACTCGTATGCGAAGTCGAAAGAAGAGTCGTAGGAGACGGGCACGCTGATACCGCACGAGGCCTTCTTTACGCTGCCGCCTGTTTTGCCCAATCCAAAGGGACTGCCGTAATAGCCGGCTCCCATCCTGAGATAGGAACTCCCGATGCGCCATTCGCTGCCTAAACGGAAGTTGAAGGTGCGGCCGTAGGTCGCTTTGATGCTTTGGTTCACCTCGCTATAGTCCCAATCGTTGGCCCTGAATTGGGCAGCGCCATAGTTGATGTATTCGGCATCCAGACTGATCAGCCCTTGGTATCCGATGACGAAGGCCAAGCTACCCACCCATTTCAAAGGGCTGATGAAGGTGTATTCGTAGTTCGACTCAGGCGATACGTATTTCCGGGTTATCAGGTTGATTTTCGATTCGGTCTGGGTCTGCCATGCCTCGTCGATGGAATAGATGGTCGGCGAATGGAATGCGGCACCGATGCGTACCACAGGGCTGGCATGATAGATCATGCCCACCTTCACGCTGCCTCCGAGGCCGTTCGAACTCAGGTCTTCTCTGAAGCTCCATTCATTAAATGGGGTGTCGTCGCCTTCGCGGGCTTCTTCTTTGAGGTTGCGGTAACCGACACGTTTGATGTGGCCGAGGTTGGCGCTGATGCCAAGGAATAGCCTTTCCGCGTAGTTGGCGCTACCTACGAAAGTCCATTCTTCGGAACGCCCTTTGAACTCGCTTTCCTGCCCTTGCCAGATGTTGCCTTGAGGCACGGGGCTGCCATAATACTCGCCCTGTTGATCCTGATAGATGTCGATAAGATAGGTGTTCCAAGCCGGATAGATGGTGTAAGGGAAGGCGTCCTGGATCTCGCTCTCCGAAAAGCCGTCGATTTGTGCGAGGTAGTCGTCGATCTTCGAGCTGGTGGGGTTGATGCCTCTTGCAAAGGCATGTGTGTTGTAGTCGTTGGTCCGTGTGAGTCCGATACCAAACTGCGTGAAGCGCAGGTTGCGGTAGTTGCTCTTTTGCTTGGTGCTCACATAGCCTACGTTGGGGATGGAAAGACGCATCTGGTTGGCACCGTTGGATGTGCCATAGTAGGTGGATCGAGCGTGATTGTCCAGCAGATTGACGGTGGTGGTGAACTCATTGCTCCTGTAGATGCCCAGTCCAGCGGGATTGATGCATACGGAGGTCATGTCGCCACCAACGGCGCCTAAGGCGTTGCCCATGCCCAGCGACTTGGCTGTGCCTTGGTAATAGGTCTGTGAAAAGAGGCAGGCGTCGTCGCTGCCTTGGCCGAACACCGCGAGGGTGAACAGCAGGGCGAATGTAGTGATTGCGATTCTCTTCATGGCATTGGAATAAAAAAGACTACCTTGCTTTTTGCAACTGCAAAGGTAGTCTTTTCTTGTCAAATATCACTTGCGTGTTGTTATTTATCTTCTTCCGCCGCCTGAGCTACGACCGCCGCCGCCTGAGCTATGGCTTCCGCCCGAGCTGTGACTGCTTGAGCTTGAGCTACGGCTGCCGCCGCTGTAGCTGCTACCCGAGCTGCGGCTTGAGCTCGACGAGCTGCTGCCTCTGTTGTAGCTGCTGGATGAGTTGCTTCTGTTGTAGCTGCCGCTCGAGGAGTTGCTTCTGTTGTAGGAGCCACTGGAGCTGCTGCTTCTGTTGTAGCTACCGCTGCTCGACGAGCTGCTTCTGTTCGTTCCTGAAGTGGAGGGACGCGACGAGCTTTGTGGGCGCACATATTCAGAGCTGGAGCGTGAGGGGCGGGTGCTGTTGGGCGAGGTGTAGGTCTGACGTTCGCCGCTCTGGCTGCCCGTGCGGCCGCTGCTGGCACTTGAAGGACGGGTGGCTGAGACGTTGCCCGTGCGACCGCTGGTGCCTACCGAAGGACGGCTGCTCGTGGTGGGGCGGTTGCTCACCGTAGGTCTGCTGACGCTACCGTTGGCGCTGGTGCGACCTGTGGCGCTGCTGGCCGAAGGACGACTTGAGCTGCTGCCGTTCACTCTGCTGGCTGCACCTGCACCTGTGGTGCCCGACATGCTGCCGCTATTGTTCGGCTTGCGACCGTCGCTCTGCAGGCTGCTGCTCATGGAGCCGGCGGTGCTGTTGCCGTGTCTCACACTGGCCACATAGCTGCCGAGGCTACCGTTGCCACCGTTGTGGTTGCCGCCGCCATAGCCGTGGCCGTGCCAGTCGTGGTGATGGTGATGATGGTGATGGTAGGGATGATACCAGTAGTCGTAGTATCCCCAGCCGTATGACCAGTAAGGATCCCATCCCCAGTAGGAGTAGTAGTAAGGATAGCCCCAATAGGAGTAAGGATACCAGGAATAGTTCCAGTTCCAACCCCAGTAGGTTCTCCAGTAGGGACGATAACCCCAGCCAATGTAGATGCTCGGCGTATAGTTCCAATAGAAGGGATCGTAGCCGTTCACGTAGATGTTGTAGGTGTCTCCTCCAGTGTAGTAGTCGTCATAATAGCTTCTCGTGGAAGAGGCTTGAGTGCCGAAACGCTTGATGCGGCTGGCGAAGTCGGCATCGTAGTAGGTCTCGGTGGTGGTGTACACCACGCCGTTGGTGTCGGTCACCGTCTCCGTGGTCTGATAGACGGGCTCGGCATTGTTGACGTAGTTCTTGCTGTCGGAATAATAGGCTTGATAGTCATATTCCGAGTTGCTGCTGATGCTGGGGCTCACGTATGAGCCGTTGCTCTTGGCCAAACGCTCGCCGCTATTGCCATAAGGCGAATAGTAGGTGTCGTCTTTAGCCATCTGACGGTTCGCTGAGCAGCTGGCGAAGACCATCAAGGCCAGAAGCGGAAGAAGTCTTAATGCTTTCATTTTTTATTGGGTATTTATTTGTTCTTGATATTAATTTGTCAATCGCCAAAAAACTTACAAATATCGTACCAAAAATGCCTTTTGCGTTTTCGGATTTCAAAATTATTCCAGTTTGATGACTTGCCCGTCGCCCATGCAGTATTTTTCTATCCAGGGATAGCCTTTGTAGTAGACGTTGCCGATGCTGCTGAGGTAGGCAACGAGTTGGCTTCGGGCCCAAACGTAGATGTCGTTGGTCGACTCCGACATCACCTTGACAATGTTGGAGTTGAGCGCCTCGGCATGGATGCAGCCATAGCTTTTTATGTAATGCTCGGCATAACCCGCAGTGCCATGTAAGGTGACTTTTGAGGTACCGTAACTGAACACGGTCTTCAATACGTCGCAGTTTAAGCATAGGTCGATGTCGCCGCTGCCCTCCTTGATCCTGAGGGTGAATCCGCGGTTCCAATAGGCCTCGATGGTGTCAATGTTGAGTGAGTCGATGCTGATGGTGTCGATGCTCAGCGTGCTATATCCTTTCAGGGAGTCGGTGCAACGCAAGTCGCCATTGGAGAAGTAGGTGATTTCGCGCAGGCTGTCGTAATAAACGGTCAGGTCGATGCTGTAGTCGTAGCTGCGCAGCCAGTTGTGCTCGTTCTCGTTCTTGATGATGAGCGTGTCGCCCGTCACCTCGGTGGTCACCTTTTCGATGAGGTTCTCGGGACAGGTCAGCTCCAAATGAGGGCGGTTGCTCTGTACTAACTTGACATTCACGTTATTATACATCGAGATAGCGCTGAAGTGTTGGCCTACTTCGCGTTGCTCGGTGACGGGCTTCCCGTTGTTGAAGAGCTGGTCCATCTTGGTGCAAGAGGACGTCAGCAGACTAACGAGGAAAAACAGGACTGCGATGACGTTTCTTTTCATAACGTGGTAGATAGTACTTGTGTTGGATATGGTAACCTAAACCGACGCTGATGAAGTCGGCCTTGATGTCGTAGGTGGTGAAGGCGAGGGTGGTAAACAGGTTGTCGTTGAGGTAGTAGCGGGCAGCGACCTTCTGGTAGAACAACAATCCCATCTTACCTGAGTTGAGCGGGACGTTGTTGCGCAGGCCGACATTGAACATGAAGCTGACCCGGTCGAGCATCATCTCGTAGGCGAGCAAGACTCCCGGTTTTAGATAGATGTCCCAGTCGGGTTTGGTGATCTTGTCGGAGTTGTCGTAGACCAGCTCGATGCCAAGGCCCAAGCGGTCGCGCTCGGTGAGCTGGAACATGAAGTTGGCCGCGACGTCGTGGACGAAGTAATACTGATGGGTGCCATATTGCTGACTCAGGTCCTTGAAGCCAACCGTATATTGGTAGTCAGTGACGAAATGCCGCTTGCCGTCAAATTCGAAGAGGTAGTTCTTCGGACGGAGCCTTGTGTCGAGATAGGCTTTGGGCGATGCCAGATACCATGAGAAGCCTGTGGCCACATTGAAGATGTTGATGCCCATATTGGGCGAGCGTGTGGCACCGTTCGAGAAGTGGTTGAGCCCGATTGAGGCCACCCAATGCAGTCGGTCAGTGATGCGCTGGCGGTATTCGAACGACAGGTTGACGGCGGCATTCACGTGCGAGCCGATGGCATAGTTGTGGTAGTTCTCCTTCGGGTCGAACTTGTTGGTGAGATAGCCAATGCCTACGCCCAACTTGAAGGTCAGCCTGCTATTGGTGCCCGGCGTGATGGGGAAGTTGATGAAAGGGTAAAGGGCGAACACCTTGCCCAGCTCCGCCGCGATACTATCGTTTCCAAAGCCCGAGTAATAAAAGGAGAGTCCGATGGAAGGGTAGTTGTGGAGCACCTCCCAACGATGCTCGCCGTAGGTGTTGCGATGCAACGAGACCTCGTAACTGGGGGTGTGACGGCTGTAACGCCCCAAGGCCGAGTGGTATTCGTCGTTTTGGAAATACATGTAGCCATAATACATCTTGGCCTCAATCTCGTAATTCTTTTGGCTCAGCTGCGCAGTTGCCGTCTTCCCTATTAATAATAAGGTAAGCAGCGCGAATAAGATGATATGGCTTTTTTGTTGTTTCATCGAGCCTGCAAAGGTACAAAATTCTATGAAAATAGTGAGATTCCCCTGCGGGGAATGGAGTGCTGATGTTGTTGTTAACCGCGGCGGCTTTGGACGTTTACGATTCGTCAACTTTACAAACCGCCGCTTTTCACATTGGTTACAAACTCCATTCCCGCTTGCGGGAATCTCAACATTCAATTTTATTCCTTACTTTTGCAACTCAAATCAGACTATCATGGACGAAAGACTACAAGCCTTCAAGCGTTTACTAGATATCATGGATGCCGTGCGAGCTGGCTGCCCTTGGGATAGCACCCAGACCATTCAAAGCCTGCGCCATCTCACCATCGAAGAGACCTACGAACTCAGCCAGGCCATCCTCAACGACGACCTCAACGAGGTGAAGAAGGAACTCGGCGACCTCATGCTCCATCTTGTCTTTTATGCCAAGATAGGGCAGGAACAAGGTGCCTTTGATATCGCTGATGTGCTCAATGGCATCTGCGACAAGATGATTGTGCGCCATCCGCATATCTTTGGTAATGAGCATGTTGAGAATGCGGAACAAGTGGAGCAAAACTGGGAGAAGATCAAGCTGGAACGCGAGCATAATCGCAGCGTTTTGGGCGGTGTGCCAGAAGGCTTGCCGTCGCTGTTGAAGGCCTACCGTATGGCGCAGAAAACTGCTGGTGTGGGTTTCCGCTGGCCCGATGCCGAGCAGGCCTGGCAGAAGGTGGAGGAGGAGAAGAGTGAACTCCATGAAGCACTGAAAAAGCCCGACGACCTAACTCATATCGAAGAAGAATACGGCGACTTGCTCTTTGCCTTGGCAGCTTATGGCAACTACATCGGTGTGAATCCCGACGATGCCCTCGAAAAGACCAACAAGAAGTTCCGCGAACGCTTTGCGTACGTGGAACAGAAGGCCCGTGAACAAGGCAAAGGCGTGCAACACCTCGGCATTGAAGAGATGATTGCCTATTGGAAAGAAGCAAAATCCCAACTCTAAACTCTAAACTCTCAACTATAAACTGACTCTAAACTCTACACTCTAAACTCTCAACTAAAAAAAACCTCAATCCTCTTGCAACAAACAAAAAATGGTTATATTTGCAGCGCGTATTTCGCGATTTTTTGAATGAACAATCCACTTAATACTAACTAAAAGTTCAAAAAAATGAAAAAAGTATCTTTACTCATTGCAATGATTGCCTTTGTTTTTGGCAATGCTTTCGCACAGATGAGCTATGATTTTAACGACGGCGTTGCCGGCGCTAAGATTGCTCAGACCTATGGTGATCCTTGGACCACTTGGAGCAACGCTCCTGGCGGTGCCGAAGACGGTGTTTTCGCCGAACAGAACTCTATGGCCGCTCACTTCACCTATGGTAACGACCAGGTGCTTGATCTTGGTAATGTCACTACTGGTACTTGGGAACTCAGTTTTGACATGTACATCCCCAATGGCAAGGATGCCTACAACAACATCCTCCATATCTTCAATGGCAGCGGCAGCGAATGGGCCACAGAGGTTTGGTACAAGACCTCTGACAACGGCACTGCAATCAAAGCCGCTAATGTGACTACCAACTTCGATTGCCCCTTCGACAGTTGGTTCACTGTGAAGTATGTGGTTGACCTTGACAATGACGAGGCAACTTTCTATGTGGATGATGTCGAAATCTACACTTGGCAATTCAGCCTTCAAGCTGAAGGTGCCGCTGGCACTCGTCAACTCGGTGCCATGGACTTCTATCCCCCGACCAGTGCTGCTGTTTCCGACTACTATATCGACAATCTCGATGTGCAGCCGGTTATGAACCTTGAGGTGGTTCTTGAAGATGACTTTGAGGAGTACACCGAGGGCAACAAGATTGCTGCTGAAGCCATTGCTGCCGGTCACGATTGGTGGACCACTTGGAGCAACGCTCCTGGTGGTGCCGAAGATGGAGTTGTCGCTTCTTTCGAAGGCACCAAGTGCGGTCATCTTACCTATGGCAACGACCAGGTTCTTCTTTTGAGTGATGCCACAAGCGGTACCTACACACTCGGCTTCGATATGTACATTCCTAATGGCAAGGATGCCTACAACAACGTTCTCCACATCTTCAACGGCAGCGGAAGCGAATGGGCCACGGAGGTTTGGTACAAGACCTCTGACAACGGCACTTCAATTAAAGCTGGTGGCGTAACCACCAACTTCGATTGCCCCTTCGACAGTTGGTTCACTGTGAAGTATGAGGTTGACCTTGACAATGACGAGGCAACTTTCTATGTGGATGATGAGGAAATCTATACTTGGCAGTACAGTCTCCAAGCCGACGGCACCGCTGGTTCACGTCAACTTGCCGCTATGGACTTCTATCCTCCGACCAGTGCCGCTGTTTCGGACTATTACATTGACAATGTGTATGCCTACAAACTTGGTGGTGTTTCCGCTCCTGTTTTAAGCGTTACTCCCGAATCAATCTCTGAAGAACTTCCAGAAGACGAAATCGTTACGGTTGATGTTACTATCAATAATGCTGGTAACTCTATCGGCGATTGGAATGCCTACGTTGATTTTGGTCATGGCGGTGCCGGTTCGCAGACTAGCGAACTTGCCTATCATGATGGACAAGAAGCTCAAGGAATTGGTTCTACAGGAGGCCCTTACACCCGTGAGATGGCTATGCGTCTTCCTGCCACCGCATACGCTGGCGCAGCTATGGGCATGAAGATTACCTCGGTTAAGTACCAAGTTGGTTCTACTTACAAATCAGAAGATAACACCTATACCTTCCGTCTTTATGGACAAGGTGCCAACAACCAGCCCGGTGAACTCCTCGCTGAAAAGACCGTTGTTTCTTCTGAACTCGGTGTTTGGCTTACCGCCACTTTCGATGAAGATGTCTATATGGATGGTCAAACTATCTGGGCTACTGTCGAACTCTTACAAACCGCTGGTGAATATCCTCTGACTATGGATGAAGGCCATTATGGTGAAACTGGTGACGGCAACTGGCTCAGCACGCAAGGCGGATCATTTGATCACTGCTATAGTGCTGGTAGTTTCGAAGGTGCATGGCTGATTACGGTCAACTGCGAAGGCCAGCTCATTCCTGGCACTTGGGCCACTATCAGTCAGGAAATGGGTTCTATCCCTAGCGGTCAGTCACAGACCTTCACCCTTACCTTGAATTCCATTGGTCTTGATATGGGTACGAGCTATGAAGCTGATCTCATCATCAACACCAACGATGAAGAACTGCCTCACGTTGAGATTCCTATCACCCTCGCCGTCACTGATGGCGTTGAAGAGACCATTGCCCAGTTGGCCAACGTCTATCCTAACCCCGCCACTTCGATGGTTACCCTCGAAGGCGAGAACCTGAACAGCGTGGCTATCTACAATGTGGCTGGCCAACTGATCCGCGTTGAGAAGCTCGGCGGCATGGTCAACAACATCAACATGGATGTTGAGGCTGGTGTCTACTTCTTCAGCATCTATGACAACAATGGCCGCAACAGCGTCCAGCGCGTTGTCATCGTGAAGTAATCAATCCCAACGATTGAATGAAAAAAACCGCTCCTTTCGGGGCGGTTTTTTTATTGTTCGTCATTGTTTATTTTGTCATCTCAGCCATTAGAACAGCTCCTGCTACAGCGGCGTTGAGCGACTCGGTCATGCTGCCCCCCACACGGGGGATGGTGATGGGGTGTGTGATGCAAGGCAAAACATCGGCCCTGATGCCATGCGACTCGCTCCCGATGACGAGGATGCCTTCGGGTTTGGCTTGCATCTGGAACAGGTTATCGCCGTCCAACAAGGCACCATAAATGGCTTTGCCGTCAGCCTTGGCTTGCTTGAGATAAGCAGGCAAGTCAGTCGACCACACCTTCATCCTGAAAAGCGAACCCATAGTGGCCTGCACCGTCTTGGGGTTCCAAAGCTCCACACAGTCGGAGCTGCACACCACATCATGGATGCCAAACCACTCAGCCGTGCGTATGAGCGTGCCCATGTTGCCCGGGTTGGCGATGCCATCCAAGGCGAGCACAAGTCGCGATGTCGTCTTGATTTCGCTTTGTTGCGGAATTTTCACTACGGCAAGGATGCCGGGTGGTGTGTCCTGACCGCTCATTTGGTCCATCTGCACTTCGCTAACGATTTCAGCGTTAGCGAAAGCAGGATGGTCGGCGAGGAAGGCCTCAGTGGCATAGAGCCCCACGGTTTCAAAATTGGATTGGAGCAGTTCCTCTGTCATCTTGCGTCCTTCTACGACGAAGAGGCCGAGTTCCTTGCGGAACTTCTGCTGAAGGAGGGATGCGATTTGCTTTATGGTGTTTTTGGTAATCATGTAGGCAAAAATACAAAAAAGGCTGTCCCAATAATGGAACAGCCCCCAAAATTATGAAAAAGTTTATCCTATTATTCAGCGAAAACGTTGAAGTTGATGTCGACGGCCACTTCCTTGTGGAGTCTGATCTTGGCGGTGTAGTCGCCCACTTCCTTGATGGCGTCTTCATTGAGGACGATGTTCTTGCGGTCCACTTCGATGCCTGTGGCTTCCTTGATAGCGTTGGCAATCATGATGTTGTTGACCGAGCCGAAAATCTTACCCGTGGCAGCAGCCTTGGCGGGGATTTGCAGCTTCAGGCCTTCCAAAGCCTTGGCTTTCTCGGTGGCTTCATCCTTGATCTTTTGTTCCTTGTGAGCCTGCTGACGCATCTCTTCGGCCAAGATCTTGCGGTTGCGCTCGGTGGCGAGGATGGCCAGACCCTGCGGGATGAGGTAGTTGCGGCCGTAACCAGCCTTCACGGTGACGATGTCGTTCTTATAGCCTAAATTGGCGACGTCTTGTTTCAGAATGATATCCATGTGTTGTCCTCCTTCAAATTATTTCAAACAATCTGCTACGAATGGCATCAGGGCGAGGTGACGGGCACGCTTGACGGCCTGGGCAACCTTGCGCTGGTATTTCGTTGAAGTACCGGTGATGCGGCGAGGCAGGATCTTACCCTGCTCGTTGACGAACTTCAGCAAGAAGTCGGCATCTTTGTAGTCGATGTACTTGATGCGGTTCTTCTTGAAGCGGCAGTATTTCTTTCTCTTGGTATCGACTGCGATGGGAGTCAGATATTTGATGTCGTTGTTGTTGTTCACTTGTGCCATTTTTCTTCCTTTTTAATTGTTCAACATTAGGCTTGAGCTTCGGCAGCGGCTTCGGCTTTCTTGCGTTTCTTTTCGTTGTAAGCAACGGCGTGCTTGTCGAGCTTCACGGTGAGGAAACGGAGAACGCGTTCGTCGCGCTTCAGTTCGGTTTCGACATCGGCGATCACATTGCCCTCGGCCTTGTACTCAATGAGTTGATAAAAGCCCGTGGACTTCTTCTGGATGGGATAGGCAAGCTTACGCATGCCCCAGTTCTCTTCATGAACGATCTCTGCACCATTGTTGGTCAGCTGATCTTCATACTTCTTTACCGTTTCCTTCATCTGATCTTCAGACAAAACGGGAGTTAAAATGAAAACGGTTTCGTACTGATTCATAACTGTTTGATTATTAAATGATTAAATTGTTAATTAGGTTTGCTTGTTAAGCGGGTGCAAAGGTACGACTTTTTTCTTAATCTACAACACTTTACAAGAAATAATTTTGTCGAGCATGAATTCCGCTGCATGGCCATCACCGAAGATTTCAGGGAAAACAGTCGGCGGGTTGTTCTTAAAGCGTTGCCAAGCCTCCATGATGCGGCTTTCATCGGCGTCGGCGAGGATGGCGTTGCCAGTCTGCACGATCTCTACCCATTCCGTTTCAGGGCGAAGGATGATGCAAGGCTTCTTGAAGAAGTAGGCCTCTTTCTGCACGCCGCCCGAGTCGGTCATGACGAGTTGGGCATGACGCTCCAAGGCAATCATCTCAAGGAAGGAGACGGGCGGGATGAGCTTGATGCTGGCGCTGCTGAAAACCAAAGTCTGCTTTTCGTTGCTCAAATTGGTCTTCAGCAACTTGGCCGTTCTGGGATGCAACGGCAATACGATTTGATTCTCTTTTGAGAGCCCAATTAAGGCGTCAAAGATGGCATTAAGCCGCTCGGGATGGTCGGTGTTGCTGTCGCGATGTATGGTGGACAGAATGAAAGGCTGGCCAGCCAATTCCAGACGTTGTATGATGTCGGTCTTCACCTCGGCAATGTCGGCAAAATGCAGGCTGTTGTCGTACATGATGTCGCCGCAGTGGTAGACCTTAGGGTTGTCGATGGTGTAAGGCCCGTCATTGTCCAAGGGGAAGCCTTCATGTTTCAGGTTCTCGATACCAGCGAGGGTGGGAGAGAATAGCAGGGTGGAGCAGTGGTCGCACACGATGCGGTTGATTTCCTCGGGCATGCTCTTGTTAAACGAACGCAGGCCTGCCTCGATGTGGACGATGGGCACGTGGATTTTGGCGGCGGCCACGGCGCCAGCGAGGGTTGAGTTGGTGTCACCATAAAGCACGATGAAGTCGGGCTGCTCTTTTAATAATATGTCCTCGATGCCTTCGGTCATGCGGGCAGTCTGCACGCCGTGTGAGGCCGAGCCGACGTGAAGGTTGTAATCGGGACGCGGGATGCCGAGTTCGTCGAAGAAAACCTGCGACATGTTGTCGTCGTAGTGCTGCCCCGTGTGGACGATGACTTCCTGTATGCGGTCAGAAAAATGGTTTTTGATGGCGCGGCTCAATGCGGCAGCCTTGATGATCTGGGGCCTTGCCCCTATGATGGTGACGAGTTTCATGGGTGTTTGTTGTTTCAGAAGGTCATTTCTCCGTGGTCGCGGAAACTGTAATAGCGTTCGTTGCCGATGATGATGTGGTCAACGACGGCGATATCCAAGAGTTTGCCGGCCGACACGATTTTTTGGGTCAGCTGGCGGTCGTCCTTACTGGGACGAGGGTTGCCCGAGGGATGGTTGTGCCCCAAGATGATGCAGGTGGCGCCGTAGTTCAAGGCTTGCTTGAAGATGATCCTTGGATCGGCGATGACATTGGTTGTGCCCCCGTTGCTGATGCATTCCACCTTCAGTTCGTGGAAGCTTTGGTCGAGATACATGACGAGGAAATGCTCCTGCTTCATGTCATCGATATGGGAAAGGAAACGTTCGAACGAGGTTTTGGAGTCCTTGACCTCATCGGGCAGGCTGGCTTCGGCTCCGCGGCGACGCTTGCCGAGCTCGAGGGCGGCCATGATGGTGATGGCCTTAGCCTTGCCAACGCCTTTG
The DNA here is from genome assembly GCA_902786745.1 of uncultured Bacteroidia bacterium. GTDB lineage: Bacteria > Bacteroidota > Bacteroidia > Bacteroidales > F082 > Limimorpha. Next base: position 92,773 of record CADADR010000007.1, on the reverse strand, counting down.
AAGGCTTCCAGCTCCTTCAATGTGAAGTTGGAGAGGTTGATGAGGTTGTTGTTGGCTTTGCCCAAGATTTCGCGTGCCAGGTCAACGGCCGACTGCCCCTCTTTGCCTGTGCGCAGAAGGATGGCCAGAAGCTCCGAGTCGCTCATGGCAGCCTTGCCTTTCTCGGCCATCTTCTCACGTGGCCTGTCGTCCTCGGCCCATTCCTTGATGGATTTCTTTTTGCTCATGTTGGGTAGTTTGGAGCGGTAAAGATAGTGATTTTCGGCTTATCTCAAGCAAAAAAGCCTCTTCCACTAAAAGTAGAAGAGGCACCAACATGTATGAATAAAACTTCCAATTATGCCAATTTGTTCATGAACTTCGTCAGCTTCGACTTCAGGTTGGCAGCTTTGTTCTTGTGGATGATACCGCGCTTGGCAACCTTGTCGATGATGTGGTACATCATCGGGAGCTGGTTCTCGGCTTCTGACTTGTCGGTTAAAGCTCTGAATTTCTTCACTTCGTTACGCATGTTCTTGGCATAGTAACGGTTGTGCAAACGTCTCTTCTCTGTCTGACGAATTCTCTTGATTGACGATTTGTGATTTGCCATATCTCTAATTCCTTATTACTTATTCTTTTCGATTCGGGCTGCAAAATTACAACTTTTCTCTGAATTGGAACCCAAAAAGATGAAATTTTTTCATTTAATTCTTTAACTTATTGATTCTCCGATAAATGCCATCTTTTCTTCGTTCCCTTGGTTGACAATTTCGCCTAGCCTATTATTAATATAGGTGTTCTTTTCGATTCCTTTTGCATTGAGGATGACGGGCACATAGTTCTCTCCATAGCCCCGAGCCACCCCCTTGCTGTCGATGCGCTCGATGAGCATGCGTTGGCTCTTGCCTTGCATCAGCTCGAAGTATTTGGTTTTGTTGTCCAACGAGATCTGACGCATCACCTCGCTGCGCTCCGTCTTGATGCTTTCGGGCACTTGGTCGGGCATGGCAGCGGCCTTGGTGCCGTTGCGCACCGAGTATTTGAAGGTGTGGATGTGGCTGAAGCCGATTTCCTTTGCGAAGTCACAGCTCTCCTTGAAGGTTTGTTCGGTCTCGCCCGGGAATCCCACGATAATGTCGGTGGTAAGGTTGAAGTCGGGACGGAAGGCCTTGATGCGTTGGCACATGTCACGGAACTGGGCGACTGTGTAGAAGCGGTGCATGCGCTTCAAGGTGTCGTCGGAGCCACTCTGCAGGCAGATGTGCATGTGGGGCGCCAACTTCTCGTGTTGGAAGAGGTTGAGGAAATGGTCACTGAATTGGTCGGGCTCGATGGAGGAGACCCTGATGCGGAAGTCACCGTCGATGTTGAGGATGTTCTCCACGAGTTGCTCGAAATTGGTGCCTTCTGATTGGTAACGACCCATGTTGACTCCCGTTAACACGACCTCCTTGAAGCCATGGGCAACGACTTCGCGAACATTGTCATAGATGTCGTTGGCGCGACGGCTGGTAGCCCTGCCTCTCACCATGGGGATGATGCAGTAGGAGCAGAAGTTGTTGCAGCCGTCGTGGATCTTGATGAGGCTGCGCGTGTGGAAGGTGTCGAAGGCAGGTTGGTAGCTGAACAGGTCACGGTCGTAGCCTTCGGGGTCGCTGTGGCCCGTCTTGAAATGCTCGTCGATGATGTCGAACAAGGCGGCCTTGCGCTCATTGTCGATGACATAATCCGCTATGCCGGATTTGAGCAACTCCTCTTTTCTGTGGTTGACCATGCAGCCGGTGACGGCAATTAGGGCCTCGGGGTGTTTGCGCCTGATCTGACGGATGGCCTGACGACATTTCTGGTCGCTGGTATTGGTGACGGTACAAGTGTTCACGACAAAGACGTCGGCACCGCTATCGCTGTCGGCAATCTCATAGCCCGCCGCCTTGAAACGCGATGCCAAGGCATCGGTCTCATACAAGTTGACGCGGCATCCCAAAGTCTTGAACGCTACTTTCTTCATCGACTCTAAACTCTAAACTCTAAACTAACACTCCCTCAATCGACAACGGCGAAGCCGAAGTCACTTTTACATTCACGATTTGCCCAATAAGGCTGGTGTCTCTTGACGCGAAGCGGATAACAATCTTACCTTCAGTGTGTCCTGCCAGGTAGCCGTTTTTGCGGTCTTGCGTCTCCACCAACATCTTGACAGTCTTCCCGATGAGGCCTTGGTTGTAGACCAGGCTGTGTTTCATCAGTTCCTCTGTGAGGCGGTGGTAGCGCTCACGCTTCACTTCTTTCGGCACGTCATCGTCCCATTCCGAGGCCACGGCGCCAGGACGCACGCTGTATTGCGCGATGAACGCCATGTTGTACTTGAACTCCTCCATGGCCTTGCGTGTGTTCTCAAACTCCTCTTCGGTCTCGTGGGTGAAACCCACGATAATGTCGGTGAAGATGGTAGCCGTCGGCAGTTTCTCGCGGATGGTCTCGATGATATGCCTATAGGTGGCCAAGTCGTGGTGGCGGTTCATGCGTTGCAGCATGTTCTCGTCGCCGCTCTGGATGGGGATGTGAATTTGCTTGCCGAGGCAGGCGTATTGTGCCATCACCTCGATGACGTCGTCTTTCATGTCGCGAGGATGCGGCGCGGTGTAATACACCCAAAACTCTTTGCCGCTGGCTTTGCCGTATTCGCCCACTCGACGCAGCAGTTCTGCGAAGTCAATCTCTTCGCCTTTCTTGTCAAGGCCGTAGGAGTTGACGTTTTGTCCGAGCAAAGTGATGCTCTTGTAACCTTTTTCGACCAAATCCTTCAGTTCGGCTAAAATCTCTTCCGAGGGGCGCGACACCTCGCGACCACGGGTGTAGGGCACGGCACAGTAGGTGCAGAACTTGTTGCAGCCGTTCTGGATCGGGATGAATGCCTCAAAGCTGGAGGTCTGCGTAGGCGTGATGGCCCAAAACTTATCCATGTTGGCCGACGGATTGATCTTGTCATCCTTGTGGAACAGGGGTGCCAAAGGCTTGACCACGGGTTGGTATTCAATCTCTTCTCCGTAGCGCAGCGAAGCTGGCGTGACGATGCCGTATTGGCGGATCATCTCGGGCAGGTTGGGCAGTTCGTTCATGGCGAAAACCAGGTCGAAGAGCTTGAGGAAACGCAAGCGGTCGGCAGGCAGGATGCAGCCCGACACGAAGGTGATGACGTTTTGGCGGTTCTTCATGGCGTTCCATTTCTCGATGCGGCCATACACCTTGTCGATGCCTTTCTGGCGCACCGAGCAGGCGATGATGCCGAGGATGGTGGCCTCGCTTTCGTTGTCAGTCTGGACAAAGCCCATGCCGTTGAGCACTGTGCGCACGCGCTCCGTGTCGCTCAAGTTCATCTGACAGCCTAATGGGAGAAGATAGTATTTCATTTAATTGATAATTGACAATTTATAATTGAAAATTGGGCTGCAAAGGTACGCTTTTTTGTTCAGCTGTAGATCAAATGGATGATGTCGTGGATGATTTCGTTACCTGAATCATCATTGGGTGCTGACTTGGTGCTAGCGCCTTGCAGCAATTGTTCGGCTTGTTGGATGGTGTCAGGCTCAAGGCAGTCCGAGGCGATTTGGATGCCCTTGATTTTGGCGTTGGCCTCGTCGATTTGCAGCGCAATCTCCACGCCGCCCCATGCGAAACGGGCCTTCTTCGTGGTCTTGAACTGCTCCCAGCGGCCGAAGAGGAAGTCGTGCGACGATATCTCCGCTTCGATGGCACGTACCTCGGGGTTATTTATTAAGGTGTCGAAGTCGAGGGTGATGGCCTCGCTCCCGTAAACCTTCTCAAAGGAGGTAATCAATGGATTCTTGATGTTCTCTGAAGTCAATTCAGGCACGAGTTCGCTGAGGTTGACCACACGGCTGGCCACGCTCTTCACGCCGTTTTTCATCAGTTTGGCCTTGTCGACGATGAGGTAACGCTGCATCATCTCTCCATCAGTCTTGATGAGGATGGTGCCGTGGTGAAGGTTGTTGTTTTTCCCTTTGGCGAAGGCATTGCCGCTGAATTTGCGTCCTTCGCAAGTGAGGTCGTTGCGTCCCGATATCTCAGCTTTCAAGCCGTATGCAAGCAGTGCGTCTTGGATGACCGAAAGTTGTTTCCTTACGTCATATAAAGACTTGTCGGCAATGAACGAGAAGTTGATGTTGCCCAAGTCGTGGTAAACGGCACCGCCACCCGTACCGCGACGCATCAGATGGCCGCCTTCGTCGAGCAATAACTTGACATTGCATTCAGAATAGGGGTTCTGGTTGTAACCGATGACCACCGTCTGCTGGTTTTTCCAAAGGTACAAGGTGACCGTGCCTCCTTCCTGATGGTCCGTGAGGTATTGCTCCACGGCGCGGTTGAAGAAGGGGTCGTATTGGTTGCTGACGACGACTTGTAGTTTGTTCATAGTGCAAATAGTTGACAATAAAAAAGCCCGCTGCTTTGGCGGGCTTGGTTGGTAGTCTCTCCGGGATTTGAACCCGAGTTACCAGGATGAAAACCTGACGTCCTGACCAGACTAGACGAAGAGACCACTTCGTGTCATTTTTGACGCTGCAAAAGTAGAGAAAATTTCAATACCCGCAACATATTCCTTGAAAAAAAGTCTACAATAATTTGTAAATTACTTATAACCAATAAAATACAATAATCAAAATTATTCGAACAAAAGCGAAATCTGGAACATTTTGTTGCGCAATTTGTCGATAGGAGCGGTGTAGATGAAGGCTTGGTTCTTCACGATGTCAAGCAGTCCGTAGCTCATCTTGACCTCGATGCCCATCTTGAACCACTGGTTGTAGATGTCGAATCCGGCTCCGAGTTCAGCGGCGCAGTCGAAACGCTTGGTGACGAGGTTGTTGATGAACTCATTGCCTTGGCCGTCAATCTCCTTGTTATCCTTCTGCGAGGCAAGGTCGAGTTTCGGGTTGACACCGCCCATAAGGTAAGCACCAATGTTGTTGTATCGTTTTGAACGGTACTTGATGTTGAGAGGGAACTCCACAAAGGTGGTGCCGATCGACTTGGTGATGGCTTTCATGTCGACTGTGTTGTCTCTACTGACCACGGCGATGTCGTATCGCATGCGTCGTTCGCTGAAACTCAACGAGGGAATAAAACGCAGGTCGAAATACCGGCCGAGGCGTTTGCTGCCAATGATACCCACGGTGAAACCTGGTGTCTGCAAAGTCTCGATGTTATAGACATAGAGGCAGCTGGTGTTGGAGATGCTATAAGGGCCGCTGGGCCATGAATCGGCAGGCTGAGCCGCGTTTTGGTAGTTCTCCACGGTCTTCACGGTATACATCATCTGGTTGTAAGCCAGCAAAAATCCAAAATGATAGGGCTCCTGCTCATACTTGGGCAAATATCTGACCACCCTTCTTTGGGCTTGTGCCGGAATAACCGTCGCAGTGAGCAACAGCATGACAGCCAATATTTTCAGTGCTTTCTTCAAGATCTTGAGTGTTTAGATGTCTGATTAACGCATTTCGTGCGCTTTTATTGCAATAAAACCGCGGCAAAAATAGTAAAAAAAGAAATACCTTATGATTTGGTGGCGGTGTATAATGTGGCGATGCCAAAAGTGAGTGGACGGGCATGGCCTTCAGCCAACCCATGTTGTTTCATCAGTTCAAGGAAGGCATCGGGTCTTGGGAAACGCTCTACCGAAACGGGTAGGTAATCGTATGCCCCTGGGTCTTTTGAAACGGTTTTTCCAATCTTTGGAAGAATACGCTTGAAATAGAAACGGTAGAGTTGCTTTACGGGGAATCTCTTAGGCATGGAAAACTCCAAGATGACCGCCTGTCCGTTGGACTTCAACATACGACTGATCTCCGAAAGACCCTTGTCCAAGTCCTCGAAGTTTCTGACGCCGAAGGCCACAGTGACGGCATCGAAATGCTCGTCCTCAAAAGGCAAGGCGGCGGCATCTCCGTGACGCAATTCGATTTGGCTTTCAAGGTTTTGTTTGGCCACTTTTTGTTTCCCGATGTCCAGCATCTTTTCGGAGATATCCATGCCAACGATGTGGGCCTGAGGATTGTGCCTGGCTAAGGCAATGGCCAAATCGGCTGTTCCAGTGGCGAGGTCAAGGACGGTTGTGGGATGCGCCTTTGCCACCGCTATGGCTGTCTTTCGCCGCCACACCTTGTCTATATTCAGGGAGAGCAAATGGTTGAGCGCATCGTACTTTGACGCGATGCGGTCGAACATGACGGCGATGGGGGAGACGCTCATGACAGACCAAGCTTTTCGATGATTTGTTCGGGCGCGATGCCGTTCATACAGGCGTAGTCGCCCCGCAGGCAAGGCTTGTTGCCGTACACCGAACAGGGTCGGCAAGGCAAATCCAGCTGGATGCAGTCTTCTGTCTTTTGGTTCCACCCCATGAAACCGGTATAGGGATGGGTGCCGCCCCAGAGGGAGACCACTCGTGTCCCGACCAAGGATGCCAAGTGCATGTTGGCGGAGTCCATTGAGAGCATTACGTCCAACTGGCCCATTAAGGCCAATTCGCCTTTCAAGCCTTGTTGGCTTTGAGCAGCTTTCACGTTCGGGTATTTGGCGCAAAGCTCGGCAATCTGCCGTTTTTCTTCTTCGCCACCACCGAAAAGGAAGATGGTCGTGTTTTTCCTCTCGCTCAAGGTCTTGATGACTTGCTCCATATTCCCCAATGGATAGACTTTAGCGAGGTGTTTGGCAAACGGCGCAATGCCGACCCAAGTCTCATGGTCTTCTTTTTGCGTTTCGCAAAAAGCTGAATAATCGAGCTTAGTGAATTGCGGTTTTATCGGGAATCCCAAATGTTCCAACACCTTGGCATAGCGCTCGAACGAGGTGGCTTGTTGGACGAAAACCTTGTTTTTCTGACGTGTCAAGGCCTTCTTGCCTTTGCGTCCCTTGTCGATCTTGGCCACCTTTTTGCGTCGCAGACAACCTTCGGCACGCAACCACCAGGTACGCAGCACGTCATGGAAGTCGGCAATGTAGTCGAAGTCGCTCAGATGGGCATCGCGCCATAGACGGCAGAGTCCAAGCAATCCCTTGTGCCGACCTTTCAGATCCGCTGCGATGAAGTGAACGTTCTCGGGCATCTGCTCAAACAAAGGCCTCGCCATCTCCCGACTAAGCATGGTGATATTCAAGTCGGGATATTGCACGGCCAAGTCGTGGACGACAGGAACAGTCATTGCTATGTCGCCTAAGGCGGAGAACCGTATGACAAGGAGTTTTTTCATTTTTGACCGTAGAGCACAGGGTTCAATGCAGGGTCATTGTACATCTTCATCTGCTTGTATACCTTCATCACCTTCTCGCCCCGCTGGTAAGCCTCCAAGAGTTGACTGATGGCGGTGCTCAAGTCGGTGTTTTGCTCCAGCAGCACATCAAGTTTGGCTTGGCATTTGGCCTTGTGCGTTTCGCTGACATTGGCTCTTGCCACTTCTACCTTCATGTGATAGATCTTCAACTGCAAGATGGACAGCCGGTCGATGGCCCATGCGGGACTCTCTGTGTTAAGTGTAGCCTTCGGTTGGGGCTTCACTTGTTGGAAGAGTTGCCAGTAATACTCGTCAATCATCTCCACGAGGTCGGTGCGGTCCTGATTCGACTTGTCGATGCGCCGTTTCAAGGTCAAGGCTGTCGCCGGGTCGATGTTCGGGTCGCGGATGAGGTCTTCGAGGTGCCACTGTACGGTGTCGATCCATTCCTTTTTGTAAAGGTATCCTTCGATGGAATGCTCCTCGTAGGGGTTGTCGCAAGGATGGTCCACGTCGTCATACTTGTGATAGTCTTCGATGGCTTGGTTGAAGATGCTGATGGCCTGCTGAATGAATGTCATGTCGTAGGTGTTTAAATGAAAAACGCTCCGCTGGCGCGTTTTATTGCCAACGGAGCGTTTAGTTTGTTGCATTAGTGCAGTTTTGCCAAAGCGGCCTTGATGCGCTTCACGGCCTCGATGAGCTTGTCTTCGCTGGTGGCATACGACAGGCGGATGCAGTCGTCGTTGCCGAAGGCGTTACCAGCCACGCAAGCCACATGGGCGTTGTAAAGCAGCCACATGCAGAGGTCGTCACTGCCCTTGATGACGGTCTCGCCGTCGGTCTTGCCGTAGAACGACTTCATCTCGGGGAAGACATAGAAGGCACCGGCGGGGGTGTTGCACTTCACGCCAGGGATCTCGTTCAGCAGCTTCACGAAGGTGTCGCGGCGGTGACGGAAGGCGGCGAGCATGTCTTGGATCTCCTTGGAGTTCTCAGGGCTGAGCTCCATGGCCTTGGCGGCGGCAGCTTGTGCGATGGTGCAGATACCAGAGGTGATCTGGCCTTGGATCTTGTTGGTGGCCTTCACGATGGCTTGCGGAGCGGCGATGTAGCCGATGCGCCAACCCGTCATGGCATAACCCTTGGCTACGCCGTTGACGAGGACGAGGCGGTCTTTCAAGAAGTCGAACTGTCCCATGCTCTCGTGCTTGTGCTCATATTGGATGAACTCATAGATCTCATCGGAGATGATGATGATGTTCGGGTATTTCTTCAGCACCTCTGCGATGGCGGTCAGCTCGGCCTTGGTGAAGACGCTGCCGCTGGGGTTGCAAGGCGTGTTGATGAGCAGGGCCTTGGTCTTGCGGGTGATGGCATTCTCCAGCTGCTCGGCCGTGATCTTGAAGTCGTGGGCCATGTCGCTCTTGACGATGACGGGCACACCACCAGCCAGCTTCACCATCTCGGGGTAGGACACCCAGAACGGGGCGGGGATGATGACCTCGTCGCCGTCGTTGACGATGGCTAAAAGCACGTTGTTGATGGCTTGCTTGGCACCATTCGAGACGAGGATATCGGTATCCTTATAGTCGAGGCCGTTGTCGCGTTTCAGCTTGTTGGCGATGGCCTTGCGCAAGGCGGGCGTACCAGGCACAGGCGGGTAGTGCGTGTCGTTATTGTTGATGGCGTCGACACCAGCTTGCTTGGCCGATTCGGGCGTGTTGAAGTCGGGTTCACCGATGCTCAGGCTGATGACGTCGATGCCTTGGGCTTTCAGCTCACGGCTCTTGTTGGTCATGGCCAGCGTTGCCGACTCAGCCATGTTCAATACTCTGTTGGAAAGGATGATTTCACTCATGATTGTGTCTATTGTTAATGCTTGATTGTTGACGTTTGTTTGTAGACGCTTGTGAGATTGCGGGTCTCGCCCGCGATGAGGCAACAAGCGGCTACAAAGGTAGGCCTTTTTTCGATAGGGTGGGCAGAATACCCTGAAAAATTGATTATTAAAGGAAAAACATTACCTTTGCAGCCCAATTTCATCGAAAAATGAACACCAACACTTGGATTATCATCGCCATCATGTGCGCCGGCCTTCTGCTGATGGTCGCGGCTTTGGTTATATTGGCCCGTCTCTCGAAGATGAAGGACGCAGAACTCCGTAACGGGAAGGCTATGGAACTCAAGGTTCAGGCCTTGAAAATCATCATGCCGCTGAAGGTGCAGGCCTATGAGCGTTTCCTGCTTTATCTCGAGCGCGTGCAGCTGCCCCAACTGGTGAAGCGCATTTATACGCCCGGCATGGAGAAAGGGGCTTTCCATCTTCAGCTGCTGCAAAGTGTACGTGAGGAGTTTGAACACAACCTCGCCCAACAGCTCTATGTGTCCAATACCACATGGAACGCCGTGGTGAATGCCAAGGAAGAACTTATCAATCAAATCAATACTACTTTTGAGCAACTGAAGGACGAGGAGGATGTCTCCATCCTGGCACAGAGCCTGGTGGCCTTGCCCAATCCCGTGGTGGAACAGGCTATCGCTGTTCTGAAACGCGATTTTGAACGCTTGCTGTAAAAACTAAAGAAAATGAAATTCACCGCTACCCAAATCGCTGGAATCCTTGAAGGCAAGGTGGAAGGCAACCCGAATGCCGAGGTGTGGAATGTCGCCAAAATCGAAGAAGGCGCTCCCGGCATGATCAGTTTCCTGGCCAATCCGAAATACACACACTATATCTACGAGACCCAGTCGAGTATCGTCATCGTCAACGACGACTTTGTGGCAACGGCTCCTATCAGCGCCACTTTGATCCGAGTACCCGATGCCTATGCCTGCTTTGCCAAGCTGCTGGCCTTCTACGACCAGATGACGCAAAACAAACAAGGCATCTCCTCTTTGGCTTTTGTGTCTTCGACGGCGCAATGCGGTGAGAATATCTATCTTGGTGAGTTTGCCTATGTGGGCGAGAACGTCAAAATCGGTAATAATGTGAAGATTTATCCCCAGGTATATGTGGGCGACGGCTGCGTCGTTGGCGACAATACCGTGCTAAATCCCGGCGTGAAGCTCTACCGCAACACGGTGGTGGGCAAGAATTGCATTCTTCATGCGGGTGCAGTCATTGGCGCGGATGGCTTCGGCTTTGCTCCACAACCCGACGGACATTACGAAAAGATTCCGCAGGTGGGCAATGTGGTCATCGACGACAACGTTGAGATTGGCGCCAACACCACCATCGACCGCTCCACCATGGGCTCGACACGTGTCCATAAAGGCGTGAAACTCGACAATCTGGTGCATCTGGCCCATAACGTGGAAGTGGGAGAGAACTCGGCGCTGGCGGCCCAGGTGGGCGTGAGCGGATCGACACATCTCGGCAAGAACTGCGTGGTCGGTGGCCAGTCGGGCTTCGTGGGACATATCAATATCGCTGACGGCTCTAAGTTCGGCGGACAAAGCGGTATCATGGGCAGCATCAAGGAAGAAAACAAGGAGTTTATGGGCACCCCGATACAGCCGTTGCGTCAATATCTGGTTTCGAATGCTCGTTTCCGCCATATCGACGAGATGGCCCGTAAATTGGAACAACTCGAAAAGGAATTGGCCGAACTGAAGGGTGGAAAAGCTCCGAAATAGTGTCCAATGAGGATTTTTTTTTGCAGGTGATAGAATAATTCCTATCTTTGCACGTTTTTTGTGGAAAAGAATGTCCACATATATGTCTTTTTATGGAGAAACAATGTACGCTCAAAAATAGAGTCAGCATAAAAGGAGCGGGCCTCCACACGCGTCAGTGCGGCACCCTCACCTTTAATCCGGCTCCCGTAAATTCTGGAATTCGTTTTCGTAGAATTGACCTTGAAAGCCAACCTATCATCGAAGCCGATGTCGACAATGTCATCGACACTGCCCGTGGTACCACCCTCGGTAAAGGTGGCGTGAAGATCTACACCGTCGAACATGTCCTTGCTTCGCTGCGTGGCATGGGCATCGATAATGTTTTGATTGACATCGACGTGGAAGAGACCCCCATCATGGACGGTAGCGCCAAGTATTTCGTTGAGGCTATCCATCAGGCTGGCATCGTTGAGCAGAACGCTTATCGCAACTACCTCGTCATCGAGGAACCTATTTCCTACAAGAACGAAGTTCTGGGCATTGAGTTGAGCATCGAGCCTTGCGACAGGTTCGAGATCGATGTCAAGGTGAAGTACAACACCCGCGTGCTTGACGAGCAGCATGCCTCTCTGCACGACCTCAATGACTTTGAAAAAGAAATCGCTCCCTGCCGTACCTTTGTGTTCCTCCATGAGTTGGAGACCCTCATCAGCCGTAACCTCATTAAGGGCGGCGACCTGACCAACGCCATCGTGTTCGTCAACCGTAACGTTTCTTCCGAGGAACTCGACCATATCGCTGCCTTCTTCAAGAAGCCGAAAGTCACGGTGAAGGAATGCGGTATCCTGAACAATGTGGAACTGTATTTCGACAATGAACCCGCTCGTCACAAACTGCTGGATGTCATCGGCGACCTCACCTTGGTCGGCCGTCCCATCAAGGGCAAGGTGACTGCGGTGAAGCCGGGTCACTTCTCCAACACCTCTTTTGCAAGAAAGATCAAGCACACCTTATTATATTAAACATGAACCAGCCATTAGCCTATATCCATCCCAATGCCCGCATCGCTGAAGATGTGAAGATCGAGGCTTTCGCATGGATTGGCGAAGACGTGGAGATTGATAGTGGCACCTGGATTGGCCCCAACGCTGTCATCATGGACGGTGCCCGCATCGGAAAGAACTGCAAGATCTTCCCTGGCGCTGTCATCTCGGCTATCCCTCAAGACCTAAAGTACAAAGGTGAGACCACCTATTGCTATATCGGCGACGGCACCACGGTGCGCGAGTCGGCGACGGTCAACAAGGGCACAGTGGCTTCGGGTAAGACGGTCGTGGGTAAGGATTGTCTGCTGATGGCTTTCACCCATGTGGCGCACGACTGTTTCCTTGGCGACCATGTCATCATGGCCAACGCGGCCACCTTGGCGGGCCATATCACTGTCGACGACTGGGCTATCTTCGGAGGCCTTGCCGCAGTGAGTCAGTTCTGCCGCATTGGCTCTCATGTGATGATATCGGGTGGTGCCTTGGTCAACAAGGATATCCCGCCATTCGTGAAGACAGGCCCTGGCTACCCCGTGTGTTATGCTGGCGTCAACTCCATCGGCTTGATGCGTCGTGGCTTCTCGCGTGAGCGTATCAACGCCATCCAGGATGTGTATCGCGTGATCTATAGCGTGGGTATGAATGTCACCCAGTCGGTGCAATACATCCGCGAGAACCTTCCTGCTTCGGAAGACCGCGATTTCATCCTCGATTTTGTGGAGAGTTCGAAGATTGGCGTGATGAAGAACGCCATCGGAAACGAAGATTGATTTCCCCCTTATTTCAATAGCACCTCTGCCGCCCTTAAGGCTTCGGGCGTGACTTGGTCGTTGCTGAGCATCTTGGCGATCTCGGTGACACGCTCTGCGGTGTTCAGCATGCGGATGTGCGACTGCGTTCGCAAGCCGTCGTTGTCCTTGTAGATGAAATAATGGTGCTGTGCTTTACTGGCCACCTGGGGTAGGTGGGTGATGGAGATGAGCTGAAGCGATTGGCCCATCTGCTGCATGATGCCTCCGATCTTGGCCGCCACCTCGCCCGAGACGCCTGTGTCAATCTCATCGAAGATAAGGGTAGGGATGTAGTTGTAGCTTGAAACCGCACTCTTGATGGAGAGCATCAAACGCGAGAGCTCGCCGCCTGAGGCCACACGACGGAGGTCGTCGGGAGCGACACCTTTGTTGGCAGAGAAGAGGAAACCTATGGCATCGGTGCCTTTGTTGCCGAAGTTTTCTTGCTTTTCCACGCTGACTTGGAATTGGGCAAAAGGCATGGCCAACTGACGTACCAATGCAGCGACCTTCTCGCTAAATGCCGTAGCAGCTTCGACGCGTTTGTCGTGGAGGACCTTGGCCTGTTGCGAAAGTCGTTTTTCACTTTCTTTCAGCTCTTTTTCGGCCTTGGCGATAGCCTCGTCGATATTCTCAAAGGCATTCACCCGCTCTTTCAGGCTGTCGCGTAAGGTGATGAGCGCCTCGAAGTCATTGACATGGTGTTTCATCATCAGTCGGCTGAGCAGGTCGTAACGCTCCTGCAGGCTTTGCAGCTGTCCCTCGTCGAATTGGGTGTCGTCTTCCTTGCGGCGCAGGTCGTAGGCAATGTCTTTCAGCTCCACCTTAAGGTTCTCCACACGTGCTCCTAAACTGTCCGTGTCGGGCAGGAGGTGTCTCAGCCGCGATAGGGTGGAGGTCAGCTCGTTGACTTGTCCTAAGATGGCATTCTCGGAGTTGTCAAGCAGACTGTTGGCGGTGACCAACAGCGTCTTGATTTCCTCGGCGTTCTCCATCATGCTGAGGGTCTGCTCGATGTCAGCATACTCACCTTCCTTCAATCCAGCCTTGTCGAGTTCTTCGAGCTGGAACTTCAGGTAGTCGTTCTCAGCGGTGTTTTTGTCTTCCATCTCTTTCAACTCGTTCAACCTCCGCTTAAGACCGTTATAGTTGTGGTATTCTGTCTGATAATCGGCCAGGATTTCTCCATTTTGTGCGATGTCGTCCAAAAGCCTGAGCTGGAAGTCGGCATCGGTGAGCAGGAGGGAGTCGTGTTGTGAGTGGATGTCGGCCAGCTGACAGCCTATCTCTTTCATGGTCTGCAGAGCGACAGGCGTGTCATTGATGAAAGCGCGGCTTTTCTTCTGCGGGTTGAGCTCGCGACGGAAGATGCACTCGACTTCGAAGTCGAGGTCGTTTTCCTCAAACAAAGGCCTAAGCGTGTCGTCATCCAAGGCAAACTGAGCTTCCACCACACATTTCTTGTCCTTGTCGTAAAGCACGTTGGTGTCGGCGCGGTCGCCCAAGGCAAAACCCAATGCCCCGAGCAGGATCGACTTGCCCGCGCCGGTCTCGCCAGTGATGACGTTGAAACCGGGCTCGAAACTGACACTCAACTCGTCAATCAAGGCGTAGTTACTGATGTGCAGTTGCTGAAGCATAAAAGGGAGGGCTTATTAGTTGCCGTTGTTTTGCAGCATGGCATCGTACCTCGAGGACTGTGAGGGGTCGATGGTCTTCATGATATTGGCGGCTTCGTTGCGGATTTTCATGTCGCCTTGCGAGAAGATTTGGATGATCTCGTCGCGTTTGGTCTCTACGATCAACTGCAGGAAGTAGCACATGGAGTTGCGCTCGTAGATGGACCGCAGGTTGGAAAGGGTGCTCAGGATGGACTCACGACCTTGTGTGGGGTCTTCGGCCATGACGTCGAGGCCCAAACGATGGTAGTCATACAGGAACTGACGCAGCGGAGCGTAAGTCCTGTTGTTGATGTCGCTGATGATGGCATAGCGGTTCTTGCGTCCTGATGTTCCCCAGCCGTTGTCCGAACCGGGCTCTTGCGGCGCGGCATTGGCGATGGTCTCGGCGACGGCGAAGAACGGGTCGCCGCCATTGGGCGAGAAGCTGTCGAAGTCGAGGCCGAGGAAGAGGTACACATAGAATCCTATGGTGCTGGTGATGTTGGAGATGTAGGTATTAGGGTTGAAGTCCAACGTCTGTCCGTCGGTGTATTCAAAGAAGAACTTCTTGTCGATGTAGTTGAACATCGGCGTGCTGTAGTTCGACTTGTAGACGGGACGGCGCAAGGCCAGACTGATCTCGGCAGTGAAGAAGTCGCCTTCCCTGCTGAGGACGTCAACCAGCATCGAGCACTCGATCTTCTCGGCCTGCCTGAAGTTGATCTCGGTGAATTTCGTGTTGTTGATGAACTCGTAAAGGGAGGTCTGCAGGTTTTGGTAGATGCTCTTGTCGCTGCCTTCCACCTTGTTGGAATTGACGCGCACTTCGCAGTTCAGCTCTTGGGCCTGCAAGGTGTGCATGGTCAGCAGGCTGCTGATGACGATGAGTAGTGTGGCAATGAATCTTTTCATGACTTCTCCCTTTCTTTGTGTCATCTATCAGAAGGCTTCCTGGTTCTCCTTGGCGGGGTTGCGGAAGTAGATCTGGTCGTGAAGGAATTCGTGGATGGCAATCAGCGTGGGCTTGGGCAGACGCTCGTAGAACTTGGCGATTTCGATCTGTTCCTTGTTCTCGAACACTTCTTCCAGGCTGTCGTTGGTGGCTGAGGCGAACGATTCGATCTTCTCGTTGAGCTCGGCCTTCATCTCGGAGGCAATTTGGTTGGCCCTGATGGACAGGATGGCCACGGTCTCGTAGATGTTACCTGTGCCTTTGTAGAATTGGTCTTTCTGACGGGTTACCACCGTCGTTTCGGTCTTAATTTTCTTGAAATCCATAGTTTATCGTAAGTTTTCTAATTTCTTTCTTGCTTTTTCGGCGATGCCTTTCGTCTCCGAGAGGTACTTGCTGTTGGGATAGAGGTAGGAGAGCGTGTTGCACTGCTCGACGCACGACTCGTAACGCTCGCGCTGTTTCTCCGTGACGCTGTTCTCGGCGAAGTCGTAATAGGTCTTGGCCATGTCGTACAGGATCTCCTCGCGGTGCGTGGTGTTGGGGTACTTCTTCAGCATGTTCTCAAACGAGGTGATGGCCGCGCTGTAGTTCTCCATACGGTAGAACAGCCTGCACATGTTGTAATCCTTTTGCTCCAACTTGTTGTTGAGGTCGGTCAAGAGATGGTTGGCACGGTCAAGGCTGTCGCTGTTGGGATAGCGCTCCACGAAGCTCTTCAGCTGCTTTATGGCGTCAACGGTATTGGTCTGGTCCAGGCCCGACTCAGGCGAGAGCATGTAGTTGCAATAAGCGCTCATATAGGCTGCTTTCTCCGCCTGTTTGGAGAAAGGATAGGTCTGGACGAACTTGTTGAAATAATAGGACGCGATGTCGTAGTCGTCCTGAAGATAATAGCAAAATGCGGTCCGATAGGTGATGGCTTCGCCCTTGGGCGTGTTGCGGAACGAGGCTTGCAGCAGGTCAAACAGCTGCAGGGCGTGGTTGTAGTCGCCACGGTCATAATAGTCCATGGCCACTTCGTACTTCATCTCGTTGTCGGTACTTTTGACCAAACGGTTGAAGTCGTTGCACGAAGCCAGCGTCACGAGAGCCAATAAAGCCAATATCAAACGTCTATTTTTCATCGGGCTGCAAAATTACTCATTTTTATGTTATTAACGAGGGTTTTTCTCTATTATTTTTCGATGACGAGTTTCTCAGTCTTAATTCCGTCTTCGCAAATTATCTGGAGGAAATACACGCCCGGGGCCAACGCGGCTTCGATGTTGGCCTTGCCTTCGGCTTTGCCCGAAAGGAGCTGCTGTCCGACGCCATTGCACAGGGCGTAGCTGTATGCTCCGCGCATATCTATGGTGAAGTTGCCCTTAGTCGGGTTGGGGTAGACATGGGGCAGGAAGCCGTCTTCCGTCAGCGACCAGTCTCTGATGCTGACGGTGACTTCGCCCGATTCGCTGCTACCTTGTCCGTCAGTCACTACGACTTTGTAGATGGTCTCGGGCTCGGTAGGAGTGGCTACGGGGTTGGCGATGTTGGGGTTGCTGAGGGTCTCGGCAGGCTCCCAGGTGTAGGTGTAGTTGCCGTCGCCACCAGTGACGGTTACGTTGAGTTGACTCGTCTCGCCTTCGTTGATGAGCTCCGGCTCGGCGGTGACTTCAAGCATGAGGGGCTCGTAGTCTCCCACGCAGCTGACCGTGGCGACCCAACCAAGGGCTGTGACACCTTGGTCGGAGGTGAAACGGAAGGTGAGGGCACCTTCTTCGTTGGTGGCTGTCACCTCGCCGGGATTGTTGGCTCCGTCGTAGCGACCAATCAAAGTGGCGTTGGTGGAGTTGCCGTCGTAGATGTATAGGTAGTCATAGCCTGACTCTGTGTTGAACTCGGCAAAGTTGACGCGGATCATATTGCCTTCGATGGCTGGCATGAAGGTCAAGGTGTAGTCTTTGTTGTTGCCGTAGTTGTTGCCGGGACCGCCGTTGTCGTAGAACATGGCGTTGCAGGTCTCAATAGTGCCATTCTGCATGTTGTATGACTCACGCACTTGGATATAGGCCTCGCGGGTCAAGGTCTCGCTGTTGCCATCGGCGTCGGTGATGGTCAAAGTGACGTCGTAGTCGCCGGCTTCATTGTAAACGATGCCATTGGGGTTTTGCTGCGTTGAGGTGGCAGGGTTGCCGCCTTCGAAGGTCCAGCTCCATGAGACAATGTCGCCAAACGAGCCGTCGGTGAAGTTGACGCTGCCGCCGAGGGCCACCTGAGTGGTCGAGGCGTTGAAGTTGGGCAACAGGCAGCTGCCGGGGACAAGCTTCACGTCGAGGTTGACGGTCTCGTAGTCGCCTACGTTGACGTCGATCATCTTAGGACAGTAACCGTCCTTGCTGACGATGACGGTCCAGTTGCCACCTTTGATGGGGCGGTGGAAGTCGCCGACAGGCATATGGCTCTCCACAATGGAGTATTGGTCGTCGTGGCCACTAATGGTGATGGTGGCTTCAAGCGGCTCGCCAGTGATGGAGTCGGTCACCACACCATGGATGCCGTAGAGGCATTGGTTGACGAAAAGGAAGAGTGAGGCTTTGTTGTAGTTCCAATAGCTGGGAAGCGTGTTCGCATTCGGGAGCTTGGGGCCGCATTCGATGGTCAGCTCGCGGCACTGGGCATAGCCGTTCATGTAGTCCTGACGACCGCCGCCGATCATGTACCATTGCGCACCGTTGGTGATGCCGTTATTGTAGTCGGTCATGTAGTTCGGGTTGACTTTATGGCATTCGTCGGCATATTCGTGGCTGATGAGTTGGTACCAAGCGTCGTCGGCATGGAGCGTGTAGGTGTTGTCCCAAGGATAGTTCATCACCTCTGCACCGCCGTGGTAGTTGGCGCCCATCACGAAGGGGATGTCTTCGGCAAGTTGCATGAACCATAAGGTCTCGGTTTGGTATTCGTGTCCATCGGGGTGCGGACCGCCATGCGGGTCAGCGTAGTTGCGGTTCATGTCGATGCCATTGGCGTTTTCGCGGGTGGCGCCGTTCACGTTGTTGTTGCCGCCGTGGTAGGTGCCGTCGGGGTTGGCGTTGGGACCGATGTAGAGGTCGACGTTTTCGAGGATGTTCTGCACCTCAGGCTCGTTGGGGTTCTCCAGCAGGTAGTCGATGAAACGGAGCATCATGATCCAGCCGATGACCTCGTCGCCGTGGATGGTGGAGGTGTAGAGGAACTTCGGTTTGCCGTCGGCAGTGCCGTTGTTGATGTGGGCTAGCATGATCTTACGGCCGCTGGGCAGGGTGCCAAGGGTGATGATCTCGCATTTATCGGGGTGGTTGGTCTGGAAAGCGAACATCATCTCTTCGTAGGCGCTATAGGTGGGATAACTGTCCCAGTCGTATTCGGCACGGTTGCTACCGTCCCACATGGCTACTTTCTCGAGCAGCGAAGGAGGCGTCTGAAGTGTGACGTCATAGCCGAGTTCGATAAAACGGGCAAAGTCGTTGTTGTTGGCGTATGCCGTGACTACATTGCCATCGACGCGGTCGACCGAGATGGTTTGGGCGATGGTCTTGAGGTCGTCGTTGCCATTCAGGCTGAAAGTGAAATAATACTCATTGCGTTGCTGCATGAGTTGTTGTAGCTCTTGTTGGCTCTTCTGAGCAAAAATGTTGCCACTGATTACGGTGGCCAAAATGATCAAAAAATAGCGTAAAACTTTCATTTTATTTGTTCTTTAATTCTTTCCATTCTTCAATGATGTCGTCCTCTACCTTGTCGTTCACAGTGACCAAAGGCAGACGCAACACGTTCTCGCACAGTCCCATGTGGCTCATCAGGCATTTGATGCCGGCAGGGTTGCCGTCGGCAAAGATGAGTTGGTTCATGCGGAGCATGGCATAGTGCAGGCTTAAGGCCTCGTCGGTGCGACCCTCCTTCATGGCATGCATCATGCGGCTGAAGGGATCGGTGTAGGCATTGGCGGCCACGGAGATGACGCCTGTAGCACCAAGAGCCATCAAGGGTTGGGTGATGCCATCGTCGCCCGAGAGCACGTCGAAGTCGGCAGGCTTGTCGCGCAGAATCTCCATGATCTGTTGTAGGTTGCCCGAGGCTTCCTTCACGGCGATGATGTTGGGGTGCTTGGCCAGCTCCACACAGGTGGCGGCTTGCAGGTTGACGCCCACGCGACCTGGCACGTTGTAGACCACGACGGGCACGGGGCTGGCGTCGGCGATAGCCTCGAAGTGGGCCCTCATGCCGCGCTGGTTGGGTTTATTGTAAAAGGGTACGACGCTCAAGATGCCTTGGATGCCCGTGAAGTCTTGGGCCTTAATGGCTTCGATGACGGCTTCCGTATTGTTGCCGCCCATGCCCAACAGGACGGGTAGACGGCCGTTGTTGACACTCAGTATCGTGTTGATGACCAGACGCTTCTCGTCTGCCGTCAGGGTAGGCGCCTCGGAAGTGGTGCCTAAGACGACCAGGAAATCGGCGCTATGGTCGATGACATGGTTGACGATTCTGATGAGAGATTCTGTGTCAACAGATTGGTCTTGTTTGAAAGGGGTAATAAGGGCAATGCCCGTGCCTTTGAAAGGGTTGTATTTCATGTGATTATTGATTTTGCGTTTGCGTTCCCGCCAAAGCCTTCAGGTAGTTGTGCAACACGTGAATGTTGGAGACGGGGTCGGTGCCTCTCGGGTTCTCAATCACCAAGTCATAGAGTCCTGCATTTTTGCTTTGTTGGAAGCTGATCCTGAAGTCCGACTTCGGCAAGGTGCAGAGGTAGTCGCTGATTTCGGCATTCTTCCCCGCCATATTGATGATCATGGTGCTGTAGGGAAGTTTCCTGAGGTATTCGTGTTTGTCGGGTTTCAGTACACTCATGAAGCCGAAGTCCTTGGGCGTGATCTCGTTGTAGAGGTCGCTTTGCAGGATGGTGTCCGACATCTGGTTGCAGAGGATGATAAAGCCACAGCGACCGGTGCCGAAGAGGGCCTTCACGCTGCTTTCTATGTTTTTATGTATGCTTTTGTCGTGCTCGTCGAGGATGATTAACACCGAGTTAACTCGCTGAAGATTAGGCATTTTAGCTGCCGTCTTCTCGGCGAGAAACTGCTCCAAGGCACGGTTTAAGGCTCTGTTTCTAAGATATGAAGAAATATTCATGCCGCAAATGTAGGGAAATTCTATGAAATAGGAGTCTGTTTTGTCCAAAAAACGCTAATTTTGCATTTTTATTTCGGTTCATGGAATGATTCGGTCATGAATCGTTTTGAAAATTGATAAAGATATGATAATCACTGTATTAGGTACAGGAACCTCACAAGGCGTACCCGTCATTGGATGTATCTGTCCCGTGTGCCAATCGAAGGACCCACGCGACAAGCGCCTCCGCACCTCCATCTTGATTCAAACCGAGGAGGTGACGGTCGTCGTTGATGCCGGTCCGGACTTCCGTCAGCAGATGTTGCGTGAGAACGTCACCAAGTTGGACGCCGTGCTCATCACCCATGAGCATAAGGACCATATCGGCGGCCTCGACGACTTGCGCCCCTTCATTTTCAAACAACAAAAGCCCATGACGCTTTATGTCGACGACACGGCTTTGCCTGAGATCAAACGTGAGTATTCCTACGCCTTCGACGAGCATCCTTATCCTGGCGCGCCTACCTACGACATCCATCGCCTCGACGAGACGCCTTTCGACCTCGGTGACTTGCATATCATTCCCATCAAACTGAAGCATTACACCTTGACCTGTTATGCCTTCCGTATCGGAAAATTCGCCTATGTCACCGACCTGAGTGAGATTTCAGAAGAAGCCATTGCAAAACTACAAGGCGTTGAATATCTGATTATTGAGGCCTTACAAAAAAAGAAACACTATTCGCATCTCACTTTGGACGAGGCGATTGAAATCTCACGAAAAGTGGGAGCAAAGAAGACCTGGTTCACGCATTGTAGCCACAGTATGGGCCTCGCTGCCGAAGTCAACCGCGAGCTTCCCGAAGGCATGATGCTCGCCTACGACGGACTGAAAATTGAAATACCCTATGAACGATAGCCTATGGCCAATGGCCGATGGCTTGCCTCCATATTGTGGCAGCCATAGGCCATAAGCCATAAGCCATAGGCAACTGAACAACTGAATAACTGAACAACTGAACAACTAAATATGAAAGCAAACTATTCCCAAAGACTGATCAAACTCGCCGACCTCAACCATCACCAAACCTTCTTTGCAGGTCGTTGCTCCGAGTATTTTTTAGAGAGTTCTTATTTTGCTGTAGCACAATATGTTGACACAAAGGACACTGTCCTTCTCGTGCTCCACGGTATTGACTTCAAGTTCCCGATTTTCGCGGGCGACATTGTCACTTTCGAGAGCAAGGTCATCTCGGTGGGTCGTAGCACGCTGACGGTCTACACGAAGATGTACCGCAGCCGTGAGCCAGAGAAAATCGCTGCCGATGGCTTCGCCACTTTCTCTTATTTGGATGAGAACCACCATTCACGCCCACATGGCATCACACTCGAGCCCGAAACGGAGGAAGAGCGTTTCTTGCAGCAGCAGGCCTTGGAGGTGATGGAGGACTCAAAGCGCCGTGCCAAAGCGATGAACCAGCGGCTGTAAAGCTTGTTTGGTTTATGAGATTCCCGCTGGCGCGGGAATGGAGTCGGACAAAAAGTGTACATCGGCGGCTATTATCAATTACCCTGCGGTAGCTGGCTCAAGCCGCCGTTGGAAACAGAATGATTCACTCCATTCCCGTCAGGGAATCTCATCTGCATAAAAGCTCACTACAGTATCAACTCCTTCGGATAGCAAATGAAATGCTTCACCACGGGTTGCGAGAGCACTGAAATATTCAGCTGGTCGGAGGCCTCGCTGATGTCCTTCAGCGTGCCGTCTTTGTAAAGGATGTTGATGGCCGGTTTCTTGGGATGGTAGGCATGGTTCGACGAAATGCCCTGAAGCAGCGCGTAATCCGCCTCTTCCTTGGTCCAACCGTAGTATTCCGCAATCTTGTTGCGAATCTCCTCGATATAGTCTGGCTCAAACTCGCCTTCACGCATCTCGATTTTGAATAAGTGTCTGTCTGTCAGGCGTCTGCAAAGCTCCGAAAGCACGCGGTCTTTGTCATCACGCCAAGCCTTCACTGCCGTCATCACGTCATAGTCGTCGAGTTTGCAGAAGCGGTCGAGGACCTCGTCTGAGTCGTGGCCTTGAAAAGCGTTCTGGTTCTTGAGGAAGAACGACAGGGCAGGGGTGGCGAACAAATCACGCTCTTGGCTGAGCATCTTGGCGCGTTTCAGGATGTTGCGCAGCATATATTCGGCACTCAGCACGGCCTTGTGCATATACACCTGCCAGTACATGATGCGGCGTGCCACGATGAAACTCTCCACCGAATAGATGCCCTTGGCCTCGATGGCCAAGTCGTTGTCCACGACTTCCATCATCTCCAGCAGACGCTCAGCATTGACGCTGCCCTCGGCTACTCCAGTGAAGAAACTGTCGCGCTTCAGGTAATCGATGCGGTCGACATCCAACTGGCTGGAAATGAGTTTGCTGAGAAAACCTTTGGGGTACTTTCCGGTAAAGATCTCAATGGCCATGTCCAGACGACCTTCATGGATCTCGTTGAACTTCTGCATCACCTTCAGCGAGAGCTCCTCGTGTGAGATGCCGTGAACGATGCTGTTCTCCAAGGTATGGGAGAACGGCCCGTGACCGCTGTCGTGGAGCAGGATGGCCAACGATGCGGCTTCAAGTTCCTCATCCGTGATCTCATAGCCCTTGCCCCGCAGCAGCTGAATGCCGCGACGCATGAGGTGCATGGCGCCGAGGCTGTGGGCAAAACGGGTGTGGTTGGCGCCAGGATACACCAAATTGGTCATGCTGACCTGCTTGATGCGTCTAAGGCGTTGGAAATAAGGATGTTCGATGATATCGAAATGCAGTTCATCAGGAATGCTGACGAAGCCATAGATGGGGTCGTTGAAGATCTTCTTTTTGTTGGATGCGCTTGCCATGTGCCGCTATTTTTGCCGCAAAGGTAATGCTTTTTTCGAAAAGTTGAGATTCCCCTTCGGGGAATGGAGAATATCGTTTAATCGAATAGCGGCGGCTTGTGACAGCATACGATTTGTAAGTTCTACTCGCCGCCGCAAGATACACACCACTAGCACTCCATTCCCGAAGGGAATCTCAAAAAAGTTCATCCCCTTAAAACAAAATGTCTATTTTTGCGTTTCCTCCATATAAACACACAAACTATGGACAAAACGACAATCCTTTGGGCCGACGATGAGATTGATCTCCTGAAGCCCCATATCATGTTTTTGGAACAGAAAGGCTACGAGGTGGTGACGGCCAACAACGGCTCCGATGCCATTGACCTCGTGCGCCAACGCCATTTCGATATTGTATTTTTAGACGAGCAGATGCCGGGTATTTCTGGCATCGAAGCCCTCGAAGTCATCAAGCGCGAATACCCCAACCTCCCCGTGGTGATGATCACGAAGAGCGAGGAGGAACGCATTATGGAGGATGCAATAGGCTCTAACATAGCCGATTACCTCATCAAGCCCGTCAACCCGAACCAAATCCTGCTTTCGCTGAAACGTAACCTTGAGAACAAGAAACTCCGCGACGAGAAGTCGACGATGAGTTACCAGCAGGAGTTCCGCAAAATAAGCATGGACCTCAACAACAACCTGAACTTCGACGAGTGGGTTGACCTGTATAAGAACTTGGTGCGCTGGGAGTTGGAATTGCAGAAGTCGACCGACGAGGGCATCAAAGGCATTCTCGCCGACCAAAAGCAAGAGGCCAACACGCAGTTCACGCGTTACATCGAACGCAATTATGTGGATTGGATCCAAGGCAAGTCGGAGAAGCCCGTCATGTCGCACACTGTGGTGCGCGACAAGGTGATTCCCCGCCTCGACGACAGCGACAAGCCGCTGTTCCTCATCGTCATCGACAACCTTCGTTACGACCAGTGGAAGGCCATACAGCCGCTGATTGAGACCTATTTCCGCGTGGAGGCCGACGACATCTACTACAGCATTCTGCCTACCACTACGCAATATGCCCGCAATGCGCTCTTCGCCGGACTGATGCCGCTCGAGATCCGTCGTCGTTACCCGAAATGGTGGGTCGACGAGGAGGACGAAGGCACCAAGAACCAATATGAAGGCGAGCTTCTTGGCGAGCAACTGAAGCGCTTTGGCAAGAACATCAAGTACTCTTATAATAAGGTGTTGAACCTGCAGGCGGGCAAAAAACTCTACGAACAGATGGCCAACCTGATGCCTAACAAGCTGAATGTCATCGTTTACAACTTCGTTGACATGCTCTCTCACGCCCGCACCGAGATGGAGATCATCCGTGAGCTGGCCGATGACGAGGAAGCCTACCGCTCGCTGATGTACTCGTGGTTTGAGCATTCCAGCCTCTTCGACATGATGCGCTTCATCGCCGATAAGGGCTGCGACATGATCATCACCACCGACCACGGCTCCACCTACGTCGAAAAACCTGTCCGCATCCTTGGCGATCGCGAGGTGAACACCAATCTGCGCTACAAATATGGCAAGAACCTGAAATACAACCCGAAGGAAGTCTTCGAGGTGAAAGACCCCGAGAAGATTTTCCTGCCCAAGGTGAACTTGAGTACCACCTACGTCTTCGCTGGCGAGAGCGACTTCTTCGCCTACCCGAACAACTACAACTATTACGTCAGCTACTATCGCAACACCTTCCAGCACGGTGGCATCTCGATGAATGAAATGCTGATCCCGGTGACGCATCTCACGGCGAAGTAAGGTGTGAGATTCCCCTTCGGGGAAATCGCCGATTCGACGAAGTCAATGGAGCTTGATATAAATGTACCACGCGGCGGCTTGTGACGTTTGCGATTTGTAAGCGTAACCTGCCGCCGCTGGCCGCTTTTTACTTGACTCCATTCCCGCAGGGAATCTGAACTATCATCCTGAGATTCCCTTCGGGAATGGAGTTTATTATAATGTACAACGCGGCGGCTTGTGGCGTTTACGATTTGTAAGCGTTACCTGCCGCCGCTGGCCGCTTTTTACTTGACTCCATTCCCGCAGGGAATCTGTTTTTTTTCTATTTTTGTAGCACAATAATCAAGGCATGAGATTCTCTTACACGTATATTATGACCAATATTTCACATACTGTTTTATACACAGGTTGTACAAATGATTTGGTCCGAAGAGTAGGTGAGCATAAGAGACATCAATTCAAAGGCTCTTTTACGGATAGGTATAATTGTGAGTATTGTGTTTATTACAAAGAATTCAACAATTATCAATCTGCCATTGATGAAGAAAACAGGATAAAAGGGTTGTCCCGTAAAGCAAAAATTGAGTTGATAGAGAAGAATAATCCTGAATGGAATGAATTAGTAACCGAGAAGGGGTTTGTTCGTGATAAAACCCCATGGAGTGAAAAAGTACAGCAAGTAATTAATGATTTGAAGGAAAACTTGTGAGATTCCCTTCGGGAATGGAGTGTTAGTCATGTAAATATGGCGGCGGCAGGAAGTGCTTACTATGCGTAGACTTCACGAGCCGCCGCGGTTTACAAAACAATCCGTTTGCCATTCCCGCAGGGAATCTCAATAATTGCCAAAATTATTATCTTTGCAGCGCAAATACCAATGAAATGAATTCCAAAGAATTCCATATTACTGGCGTGGAGCAACTCTCAGAGGTCTCCGATTACTTGATTTCCATGCGAGGCGAGGCCGACATCATCGCGTTCTACGGCTCAATGGGGGCAGGCAAGACCACTTTAATCAAGAACCTCTGCCATAGAATGGGTGTCACCGATGAGGTGAACAGCCCGACTTTCGCCATCGTGAATGAGTATGTCACCGAAGAAGGTGAGTCGGTATATCATTTTGATTTTTACCGCATTAAGAAGTTGGAAGAGGCTTACGACATAGGCTACGATAACTATTTCGATAGCGGCAACCTCTGCCTCATCGAGTGGCCCGAGATGATCGAGCCGCTGTTGCCCGAAAGGTACATCCGTGTGGATATACAACACGGTGAAACGGATGATGAACGGGTGATTCTTTGTCAAGTGGTTGAAGAATGAGAAAAGTGATGGATATGCTTTCTAAAGCCTCCCAAGTCTTCATCCTCACCGATGAAAACATCGCCCCGTTTTGGCTTCCCGAGGTGGCCCATTGGCTGCATTGCAAATCGTCCATTGACATCGTCATCAAGCCAGGCGAACAACACAAAAACCTGCAAACCGTCCAACGCATCTGGAAAACCCTGATGAAGCATCATGCCGACCGTAATGCCTTGTTAATCAATCTCGGCGGTGGCACCATTACCGACTTGGGCGGCTTTGCAGCCTCCACCTACAAACGCGGCATCCGCTTCGTCAATGTGCCGACCACACTCCTCGCCATGGTGGATGCGGCGATAGGCGGGAAGACAGGCATCGATTTCGGCGGTGCCAAAAACCAAATCGGTACTTTCGCCGAGGCTGAAGACGTGCTGATAGACCCTGTTTTTTTGACGACCCTTCCGGAAAGGGAGATCCGTTCTGGTATGGCAGAGATGCTGAAATATGGTTTTATTTCAGATTCTAAGTTGCTGGAAATCAATTTAGAGAACTATCAGCAATACATTGCGCATTGTGGCGAGATCAAACGTGAGATTGTGGCGAAAGACCCTTATGAAAAAGGCCTTCGCAAGGTGCTGAACTTCGGCCACACCCTTGGCCATGCCATCGAAAGCCACTGTCTGACGAAGGATGCACCCTTGTTGCATGGCGAAGCCGTCGCCCTTGGGATGCATGCCGCGCTATGGCTCTCCGTGAAGCAATGCGGCCTCAACGAGAAGGTCCTCAAAGACTATGAAAAACAACTCCCCATGTTGCTTGCGGAAGCCGTAATGGATTTGGATAAAACCGACGTGGAGCCCATCCTTTCCTATCTCGCCCACGACAAGAAGAACCGTGGCGAAAAACCGCAATTCGTTTTGCTTGAGGCGGTTGGGAAGCCCGTCCTGAATGTCGAGGTGCCCATGGAGACGGTGCGTTTGTCCTTAGAGGATATTATTATTAATAAGGTGTGGAAGCGATGAACCTCCAGTGCGATATCACCCTGCCCGCCAGCAAGAGCGAGAGCAACCGCGCCTTGATGATAGCTGCGTATGGAGGGTTTGAGCCAGTTTTCCAGAACCTTTCGGATTCAAAGGATACATTGGCTATAAAAAAAGCGTTGAGTTGTTTGCCTTTTATAGATTCCCGCCAACGCACAAACCCATGCAGGAATGACATAAAAGGCAAACAACAAACCATTGATATTGCCGACTGTGGCACGGCGGCGCGTTTCTTGACGACCTACCTGGCCTGCCACGAAGGCGATTGGCTCCTCACCGGGACGCAACGCATGCGCCAACGTCCCATGGCACCCCTCGTGGAGGCTTTGAGAGCCTTGGATGCCGACATCCAATATGTCGAACAAGAGGGTTTCCTACCCCTGCGGATCATTGGGAAGCCTCTCGCTGGCGGCAAGGTCACCCTCGATATGACCCAAAGCAGCCAGTTCGCCTCGTCCCTGGTCATGGCCGCACCCATATTTCCCAATGGCCTTGAATTAGATCTCATCGGCGATCTCAGCTCCCTGCCTTACCTCGATATGACCCTCGGTATGATGTGCCATTTTTCGGCACAGGCTGAGCGACAGGGTAGGAGGGTCGTCGTGAAGCCAAAGCCTTATCAGTCAAAGCCCTTTGCCATTGAACCTGACTGGACCGCGGCCTCCTATTGGTACGAGATGGCGGCATTTAGTGAAGAGTGCGAGATAAGGTTAAAGGGGCTGGGCGGCCCTTCGGCCCTTCGACAAGCTCAGGGCTCAGGGACCGCCTGTTTACAAGGCGACGCCATCATCGCTGAATGGATGGCCCAGCTCGGCGTCGGCATCTTTGCTGAAGGCGAGGACCTCGTCCTGCGAAAGATCCCTTTCGAAAAGCATCCCCTGCATTTTGATTTCTCCCAACATCCTGACCTGTATCCCACGATGGCGGCCACCTGCGCAGGACTGCACATGGAGGCGCATTTCACTGGCCTCGAAAACCTCACCCTGAAAGAGTCCGATAGGGTAGAGGCGATGCAAACCGAACTGTCGAAGCTGGACCAACAGCCCTTGCAATTCTGCGCCCACAACGACCACCGCATCGCGATGGCCTTGGCACCGCTTTCTATGCTGTTCGGCCCCGCCACCTTCGACCATCCCGAAGTGGTGGAGAAATCCTATCCAAATTTTTGGAAAGACGCCTCATTTTTGCCCATTTTCTGATAAAAACCGCTTTTTTTATTAGGAATAAAAGAAAATCCGTACCTTTGCACGGAATTTTGCGCACTATATCATGAAAGTTGAGCTGTTTGTACCTTGCATCATCGACCAGTTTTTCCCTTCCGTGGCCTTCCATACCATGAAGGTGTTGGAGCGCGCGGGCGTTGAGGTGGAGTACAACTCGGAGCAGACCTGCTGCGGTCGCTTCGCCTATAACGCAGGCCTCCTCGAAGAGGCTAAAGAACTGGGCGACAAGTTCCTCAACGACTTCTCCTACAACGGCCCCGTGGTGGCTCCCTCGGCGGCCTGTGTGCACTACATCAAGAAACGCTATCCCGAACTCTTCTTCAACACGGCCAACCACTTGAACTTCAAGAGGATGGTGGCCAATGTCTATGAGCTGACCGACTTCTTGGTCAACAAGGTGCATTTCGATGACTTCGGCGCAGAGTTCCCCTATAAGGTGACCTTCCACGACAGTTGCAGCGCTCTGCGCGGCCTGGGCTTGGGCAAGGAAGCACGTCAGCTACTTTCCAAGGTGAGAGGCCTCGAGCTAGTGGAGATGAAACAGCCCGACCTGTGCTGCGGCGCCGACTTCTCGTTGGAGGTCAACCACGAAACGCTGGCCATGGGTATGGCGAGCCATAAGGTGAAGAACGCAATGAATACAGGTGCGGAGTACATCGTGTCGACCGACATGACCTGCCTCATGCTCCAGAAAGCCTATATCGAGAAGGAAGGCTTGCCCATCAAGGTGATCCATATCGCCGACGTGCTGGCCTCCGGCTGGGAATAAAGTTAAGGTCCCTGAGCCTGTCGAAGGGCCGACTATAAAAGAATTATTATGAGTGATTTCTACATACACGAAAGCAGCTACGTCGACGACGACGTGACCATCGGCAAAGGAACCAAGATCTGGCATTTCTGCCACATCCAAAAGGGTGCCGTCATCGGCGAGAATTGCTCCTTCGGACAGAACGTGAACGTGGGCTGCAACGTCAAGATCGGCAACGGCGTCCGCGTACAAAACAACGTCTCCATCTACGAAGGCGTCGAGATTGAGGACAACGTGTTCTGTGGCCCGAGCTGTGTGTTCACCAACGTGACCACACCACGTGCCCACTTCCCCGTGCACGGTGTCTACGCCAAAACGAAGATCTGCGAAGGTGCCTCCTTGGGTGCCAACTCCACCGTGGTCTGTGGCCATACCGTGGGCCGATGCGCCCTCATCGCCGCCGGCGCCGTGGTGACCAAAGACGTGAAGCCCTACGCCCTGATGGCCGGCGTGCCCGCCCGCCAGATCGGTTGGGTCTGCGAATGCGGCAAACGCCTTGGCCCCACATTGCATTGCGAATGCGGCCGGCAATACGAGGAAAAAGATGGACAACTCAACTCTAAACTCTAAACTTTCAACTGACTCTAAACTCTAAACCCTAAACTCTAAACTAACATGCAATTCAGAGATTTAAAGACACAATATAACGTCCTCAAGGACGAAATGGACAAGGCCATCCTCGACGTGGTAGCCTCGTCGGCCTACGTCATGGGCCCTAAAATCAAGGAGATGGAGATAGCCTTCGCCGACTATGTCGGCACGAAGCACTGCATCGCCTGTAACAGCGGCACCGATGCCCTTCTGCTGGCCTTGAAGGCTTGGGACGTGAAGCCCGGCGACGCCGTCTTCGTGCCCAGCTTTACCTTCTTCGCCTCGGCCGAGGTCATCGCCATGCAGGGCGCCACGCCCGTCTTCGTCGACGTCGACAAGGACACCTTCAACATCGACGTGGCCGACCTCGAGCGCAAGATCGAGCAGACCCTGAAAGCCGGCAAGCTCACGCCTCGCGTGGTCATCGCTGTCGACCTCTTCGGTCTGCCGGCCGACTTCAAGGCCGTCCGTAAGGTGGCCGACAAATACCACCTCTATGTCCTGGAAGACGGCGCTCAAGGCTTTGGTGGTCGTATCGGCGACAAGAAAGCCTGTACCTTCGGCGATATCTCCACCACCTCGTTCTTCCCCGCCAAGCCCGTGGGCTGCTACGGCGACGGTGGCGCGGTGTTTACCGACAACGACGAATGGGCGGCGCTGATGGAATCTTACCACATCCATGGCAAGGGCAGCGACCGTTACGACAACGTGCGTATCGGCATGAACTCCCGTTTGGACAGCATACAGGCTGCCATCTTGATTGTGAAGCTGAAGGCCTTCAAAGACTATGAGTTGGTCGACGTCAACAATGTGGCAGCGCGTTATACCGAGAAATTAAAAGGTGTGGTGAAGACACCCGTCGTTCCCGAAGGCTTCTATTCCAGTTGGGCGCAGTACACGCTCCAACTGAAGGACAAGGAGCAAAGGGCGGGTTTGCAGGCTGCCTTAAAGGCTTTGGATATCCCCACCGCCATCTATTATCCCATCCCGATGCACAGGCAGACGGCATTCAGCTATCTGAACCTCGACGACAACCGTTGCCCGGTCTCCGACCAGCTGGCCGATACGGTCATTTCCTTGCCCATTCATCCTTATCTGAATGAGAAGGACCAAGACCTGATTTGTCAGGTCGTTTGTGACTTTTTGAAGAAATAACAAACAGATACTATGGGCTTTAAGTCATACTACAACACATGGGCGAGTCGCGACAACTACGACGAGGTGATGGAATACCTTGCCGTGTCAGAGCCGCAGCACGCACCGCGTTTTGAGTTTGACCATGCCCCTGAGCAGCTGCGCGAGCTGATCGCGGTGGCCGAGACGCCCCGCAGCCCTGAACGCTCGGCTTGGCTCAACGACTATGCTGAGAAGTCGTGGGCGGTGCCCGACGGCGAGGCCGAGGTCTTGCTGGCCGCGGACCATCTCAACACCATCCGTTACGTGAATCGTTACCTCCGTAAGGCCAACGCCAAGCTGAAACAAGACGGTTTTCTCGTCTGTGCCTTCGACACCTCTCAGAAGCGTCGCGCACAGATCTTCAGCAAATACCCCAGGCTCATAGCGCATATTGTCTATTTCTTTGACTTCCTGTGGCATAGGGTGTGTCCCAAGCTGGTTTTGACACGTCGTTTCTACTATTTCTGTAACAAGAAAGAGAGAAAGGTGTTCCCAAGGCCTGAGATTTTGGGCAGACTATATTATTGCGGCTTTGAGGTGGTGAGCGAGCAGTACATCCACGACCGCTATTGCGTCATCGGGCAGAAGAAGCGTGAGCCCCATAGTGAGCCGCATACCTATGGTCCCTTGGTGAAGCTGCGCAGGGTAGGCAAGGACGGCAAACTCTTCAACGTGTTCAAGTTCCGCACCATGTATGCCTATTCCGAGTATTTGCAGACCTATGTCTATGAGAATAACGACTTGGACAAGGGCGGCAAGTTTAGCAATGACTACCGTGTGACAGGTTGGGGCCGTTTCTTGCGCAAGACCTGGCTTGATGAGTTGCCCATGCTGCTCAATGTCTTGAAAGGGCAGATGAAGCTGGTAGGGGTGCGCCCTTTAAGTAGACAGTATTTCAGCTTATATTCCAAAGAATTACAAGAACTAAGGATTAAGACCAAACCAGGCTTGCTACCTCCTTTTTACGTGGATATGCCTGAGACCTTGGACGAGATCCAGGAGAGCGAGCGTCGCTATCTGGAGGCCTATTTGGAGCATCCTTTCCGCACCGATTGGAACTATTTCTGGAAGATTGTCGGAAATATTGTCTTAAAAGGAAAAAGGTCTAAATAAATTGTGCCTTTTTTTCTTGGTTTATTTGATTATTATTCATTATTTTTGCAGCGGATAAGTGGGTTTTGACATTATGGTGGAACGTGCTTGTCTTATTGCATTTGCTTTAGTGTAGATGCTAAACCTTTGAGAAACGGAGTGTTACGGCTCTCTCATGGGAGTCAGAATAGCGAAGCTATAACCTTTTATCATTATCAAAATGGCGCAAACAGTATCGGAAAACGAAAACTGGACCACTGTCATCAAGCCACGCACAGGCTTGTTTGAGGTGAACCTGAAAGAAATTTGGGACTATAGGGACTTGTTGACCTTGTTTGTTAAACGAGATATAACAGTACAATACAAGCAGACGGTATTAGGCCCCTTGTGGTGGCTCATTCAACCCGCTTTGACGGTGATCATGTACATGGTCGTGTTTGGTGGCATTGCAGGTATTCCCACCGATGGTGTGCCGCAGCCCTTGTTCTATTTGGCTGGTGTTTGCATGTGGCAGTATTTTGCTGATTGTCTGACCAAGACTTCAAACACCTTCGTTTCAAATGCGGGTATTTTTGGCAAGGTTTATTTCCCGAGGCTGATCATGCCGCTTTCGAATGTTACCAGTAATTTGGTTCGTTTTGGCATACAATTCGGACTGTTTGTCATCGTGTATATCTACTATGCCATTATAGGCTTGGCGCCGAGTCCGAACTGGTATTTCTTGCTTTTCCCCTTGCTTGTGGTGATGATGGCGGGTTTGGCTTTGGGTTTCGGTATCATCATATCCTCTTTGACAACCAAGTACCGTGATTTACAAATCTTGTTTTCATTTATCGTACAGCTTTGGATGTATGCTACGCCTATCGTCTATCCTTTGAGCCAGGCGGCAGGAAAAAGGGTTTTGGGTATGAATTTGGGAACCATTATGTGTCTTAATCCTGTGACTCCTGTGATTGAAACCTTCAAATATGGCGCCTTAGGTGCAGGAGAGTTTATTGGTTGGGGCTGGTTGGCCTATAGTTTTATCATCATGATTGTAATGCTAGGCTTGGGTGTGTTGATTTTCAATAAGGTGCAGAAGAGTTTTATGGATACTGTATAATTGGTTAGGAGTTGATAGTTAAAAGTTAGAATAATCATCATTATGACTACAGCAATAGAATTCAACAATATTAGCAAGCAATATCGATTAGGGCTGGTTTCTACTAGAACACTTAGCCACGACCTTAACCGTTGGTGGCAAACGTCTATCTTGCACAAGGAAGATCCATATCTGAAAATAGGCTCGGTGAATGACCGCTCCTTGGCTGCAGATAGTGAATATGTTTGGGCTTTGAGAAACATTGACTTTAAGGTGGAACAAGGCGATGTGATAGGCATCATTGGAAAGAATGGCGCAGGGAAAAGTACGCTCTTGAAGCTGTTGTCGCGTGTGACGGGCCCCACTACGGGAACCATTAAGGCACGAGGCCGAATAGGTTCTTTGCTTGAAGTGGGTACGGGTTTTCATTCAGAGATGACTGGCCGTGAAAACATTTATATGAATGGAGCTATCCTAGGTATGACAAAGCAAGAAATCAGTAAAAAGTTGGATGAAATTGTTGATTTTTCTGGCTGTGAACGGTATATTGATACTCCAGTGAAACGTTACAGCTCTGGAATGACGGTGCGTTTAGGTTTTGCCGTGGCGGCTCATCTTGATCCAGAGATTCTTGTGGTAGATGAGGTACTTGCCGTAGGTGATGCTGAATTTCAGAAAAAGGCAATAGGAAAGATGCAAGATGTAAGTAAGGGCGAAGGTAGGACGGTATTGTTTGTGAGCCACAACATGACAAGTATCAAAGCCCTTTGCAAACGTGGTGTCATCTTGAAAAATGGAATGCTAGTGGATGATGGGCCTGTTGATACTGTTGTGACACATTACCTACGTGGAGATAGTGTGGTTGACAATTATAAGAGTTGGGAAAATCCTGAGGTTAAAGGTAAAGGTTTTGAATTGATTGAAATAGGGGTGAGGAGAAAAGATGGAAACTATACTGATATAATGCGGATGGATCAGGATTTGGAAATAGTTATTAGATACCGTTTGAATCATCCGATTGATCGTTTTTGGATTACGATGCATATGAAGAATGAGCAAGGTAACAAAATTTTCTCATTTAGTGGTGTTGGCAGGTGCTATGACAAACGCCATGAAGCGGGTGAATACCTGCAACGTTGCGTCATTCCTGCCAATTTCCTTAATTGGGGCAATTATGGCATTGACTTTATGGCTTTCCAGCAAGTTAACAACATTGAGTGTCTTGCCGATGAGCAGGATCTAGTCTCATTCACATTAGCCAATCGTCAAGTTGCCATTGGTGGTTATATGGGAAAGGAACCGGGTGATGTGACCCCGAAATTTGACTTTGTTGAAGAAAAAGTTAAATGAAAGAGAATCAGATAAAGGTTACTTCTCCTTTGCTTCCCAATCTTGACGAGTTCAATGGACTCTTGAAGGAAATCTGGGACAGCAAATGGATTACCAACAACGGACGGTTTCATCAACAGTTGGAGCAGGCTTTGTGTGCGTATCTGAAGGTGCCTTACATCAGTTTGTTCACCAATGGCACCTTACCTTTGTTGACCGCTTTGCAAGCCTTGCGTATCACCGGTGAGGTAATTACTACTCCGTATAGCTTTGTGGCAACCACCCACAGCATTTGGTGGAACGGCTGTAAGCCTGTGTTTGTGGATATAGAGGCATCCACCTGTGGCATGGACCCTGATAGGATTGAGGCGGCCATTACCCCCCATACTACTGCCATCATGCCCGTGCATTGCTATGGTAAGCCATGTGATATGGAGCGTATTCAGGCCATTGCTGACAAGTATGGCTTGAAGGTAATTTACGACGCTGCCCATGCCTTTGGTGTGGAAGTGAAAGGCAAGAGTGTGCTTGAGCAGGGTGACATGGCTACTTTGAGTTTCCATGCCACCAAAGTGTACAACACCTTGGAAGGTGGCGCACTCGTGATGCATGATGCCGAGACCAAAAAGCGTGTGGATTACTTGAAGAATTTTGGTTTTGCGGGTGAGACAGAAGTCGTTGCTCCCGGCATTAACAGCAAGATGGACGAGGTGAGAGCCGCCTACGGTTTGTTGAATCTGAAACAGGTGGACGAGGCCATAGAGAAACGTCATCAGGTGGCTATCAAATATCGTGAGGCTTTGAGAAACGTGAAAGGTATCCGCTTCTTCGATGATATGCCTGGTGTGCGTCATAACTATAGCTATTTTCCCATCTTCGTCAATGCAGAGGAATATGGCATGACGCGTGATGAACTCTACTTCAAGATGAAGGACCAAGGCATCTTAGGCAGAAGGTATTTCTACCCGCTCATTAGTGCCTTCAGCAGCTACTGCGGCTTACCGAGTGCGGCGCCTGAGAACTTGCCTGTGGCGACGCGTGTTGCCAATGAAGTGATTTGTCTGCCCATGCATCATGAATTGAGTGATGGGGATTTGTCTAGAATACTTGACTTAATTGTGAAATAATGCAAAAGAGGCTCATGCTCCTAGGTGGTATTCGTTACCTCTTGCCCGTAATCAAGGCGGCGCATGAGCAAGGCTATTATGTCATCACTGCCGATTATTTGCCTGACAATATCGCCCATAAGTTTAGTGACGAGTATGTTAACGTGAGCATCATCGACAAAGAGGCTGTGTTGAGAGTGGCGCAACAGAAGCGGATTGATGGTATCATGAGTTTTGGTGTTGATCCAGGAGTGGTGAGTGCTTCTTATGTTCAAGAAAAGATGGGATTGCCCTCTTTTGGCCCTTACGAATCGGTTTGCATTCTGCAAAACAAAGACCGTTTTCGCGCGTTTTTGGCGGAGCATGGTTTCAATGTGCCCAAGGCTAAAGGATATTCCAATCTTAATGACGCCTTGGCGGACCAAGACGCGTTCGATTATCCTGTTATTGTGAAACCGACAGACTCTGCGGGCTCAAAAGGCGTGACCAGAGTAAATGATAAAAGCCAATTGAAAGCGGCTGTTGAACATGCTTTTGACAAGTCTCTTTCAGGGCATATCATCATTGAAGATTTCATTGAAAAGCAAGGCTGTTCATCGGATACGGATAGCTTTTCGGTAGATGGCCAATTGAAGTTTGTGAGTTTCAATGCACAGCACTTTGATTTGAAAGCGGCCAACCCTTATGCACCGGCAGCTTATACCTGGCCATCGACCTATACGAAAGAGCAGGAAGCCTATTTGACAGTTGAGATTCAAAGGCTCATCTCCCTTTTGGGAATGAAGACCAATATCTACAATATCGAAACCCGTATCGGAACGAACGGGAAACCCTATATCATGGAACTGACGCCTCGTGGGGGCGGCAACCGTTTGTGTGAGATGCTGCGCTACGCTACGGGTGTGGACATGATTACGGCCATGACGCGTTATATCATAGGCGATTCGGTCCCTGAGGTTGGGCAAAAACCATACAACGGCCATTGGGCTGAGGTGATACTCCATGCGGATAGGGCTGGCTCATTTGAAGGTCT
This sequence comes from uncultured Bacteroidia bacterium, assembly GCA_902786745.1. GTDB lineage: Bacteria > Bacteroidota > Bacteroidia > Bacteroidales > F082 > Limimorpha. The sequence goes on along the minus strand of CADADR010000007.1, from coordinate 55,846 downwards.
TGAAATTGCTAAGGATTTGCCAGCTGAAGTGATAGAAGAAGACTTGTGGGTGAAAAAGGGTGACCATGTGAATCCGTTTGAGGGAGCCAATGATGCAATCGGTACTATGGTGTTGAGGTTTGATAAAGCGAACGCCGTGTTCAAAGCTATTGAGAATGTTTCTTCGTGGTTGAAAGTGATTGCTTTGTAGAACAATGAAACGGTTTGAAGGAAAAAAGCTTTTATTGTTAGGGTCTAATGTCGGCACATTGGATATCCTTAAATATGCAAAAGAGAATGGCGCATATACAATAGTGGCAGATAATCTTCCTGTAGAAAAGTCATTTGGAAAGCAGCTTGCAGATGATAATGTATTGATTAGTACAGCAGACGTTGAAAGCTTAAAGAAATACATTCACGAGAATAAAATTGATGGTGTTTTTGCCGGTATTAGTGAGTTCAATCTGATTAAAGCTATGGAGCTGTGCCATTGTTTTGGCTTTCCGTTCTATTGCACTCGCGAACAATGGAATTTGATAGAGAACAAAGATAGTTTTAGGGATTTGTGTTTGAAATTTGATGTCCCTTGTCCTAGAACGTTTTTCACTGGTGAAACAGTTCCAACAGAAATAACAAACGCAATTCAGTTTCCGGTAATCGTTAAACCTGTCGATTCAAGTGCCTCTGTGGGCGTTACAATTTGCAGGGATTATCAGAGTTTGCACAATGCTATTCCTGAAGCGATTACGAATTCAGAAAAAGGAAGAATTATTATTGAAAAGTTCTTTGAAGGCGAAGAATTTACTGCTCATTATACTATCGCAAACGGTAAAGTTTCGTTGTCGTGTATTGACAACCGTGTCCCTGTGGCTGTACATCCTGGAGACGTAACCACCGTTCCTTTGGCTCGCGTTTATCCTTCGGCGTTTATCAGAGATTATTTAGATCAGGTTAATGACAAAATGATTGACTTGAGTAAATCGTTAGCGCTGAGTGCCGGAGTTCTGTTTGTTCAGGGTTTATATAATCGGCAAAGAAACGAATTCTGTGTTTTTGAGGGAGGTTTGCGTTGTGCAGGCGAAGCTCCGTATCGCATTATCGAAAAAGTCAATGGGGTGAGTTTTATGAACCTATTTGTTGATTATGCTTTACTCGGTAAAGTTGAAAGCTATGACTTGGCAAAGGAGGATCCTTTCATGAAAGGGAAAGCATGTTGTGTAACTTCTTTTGTCTCAAAAGGAGGAACCATCGGAAAGATTTCCGGCTATGAGAATATTGAAAAACTAGTTCCTTCTATTGTAGACAAGGAATACAGGTATCACGAAGGAGATCTTACCCCCAATGGTAATACATTGAGACAAATAGTTTTGAGATTTGTTTTGGTTTGTGATTCGGAGGAACAGTTGGTCCGAGATTTAGAGACAATCAATAATCGTATTCAAGTGTTGGATGAAAAGGGAGAGGATATGTGTTATCGATTTGATGCCCGAGAGCATTTCAAAAACTAATAATCAATTATGAGAACTGTATTAGTTACAGGGGCTACTGGTTTTTTGGGACAGTCTGTGGTATGCGAATTGCTCAAAAATGAAGGTTTTAATGTTATTGCCATTGGTGGTCGGCCAGAAGATAAAGTGAATCCTTTGCCAAAGCATCCAAGATTGAAGCTTTTTCATCTTGATGGATTATTCATGGAATCTATTGAAGATGTTGAAACTGTTATTAATTGTGCTTTTGCTCGCAGCAATGATGCGGCTTTGTTAGCGCAGGCGTTTGATTTTACAGAGAAACTGATTGAAAGATTAGAGGTGTTAAGGGTTAAGTCTGTGATAAATCTTTCTTCCCAAGGGGTGTATAAGCGATTGCCTGTAGGTGAATTGTCAACTGAAGATTCGCCTATTGAACCCGTTGATCTTTATAGTATGGCGAAGTATGCGTCGGAGAAGTTGTTTTTGGTGTCGACCATACCATATGTAACAAATGTTCGTTTGGCGAGTCTGATGATGCCTCAGCGTTTTTTGTATTTCTTCATACAGAAAGCAGTTCGTGGAGAGCAATTTACAGTGACGACCCCTAATCAATATGCTGCCCTTTTAGATGTATCAGATGCAGCCTCTGGTTTGTTTGCAATTGCTTTGGGCTTTCCAGAGGAACGTTATAGAACTTATAATCTTGGAATTGGAACCCAGTATTCCCTATTAGATTATGCAGAAAGTGTGAGGAAAATAGGTGGGGAGTTTGGCTATTGTGTGAATTTTGATGTTGCCGATAATTGCTCCTTGGTTTGTGCGGGGATGGATTGTTCAAAGTTGATGAAGGATTTTGGATGGAAGCCGAAAATCATGAAAAATGAAATGATAAGGAAATTATTTATTCAAATGCGACATGAGTGAATTGGATGAGATACTGAAGCTGGCTTGTAAGAAGGAAATAGAGGGCGGTTTTTATGATTATAAAATTAATAATATTCCTGTATTTCATTATCTAAAAAGGTATTATAGAAGAAGCTTGATTAATCAGGCTAACGGAAATGATTCTAACTATGGGAAGGAGAATAGGGTTTCGTTTTGGAATCATGTTAAAATGTTGTTTTGTTATGATGAGTATGAATGGAAATCCTTGAAACAAATACTTAGACTTTGCTTTTCTTCTATGCACTATGATAATTTTATTTTTGCTTTTATGAGAAAAGAATTAGTCAACGGTATGTATGTTGATAAATTTACGGATCCACTTATTGATAACAGCAATATAAAACAAAGTTTTATTATTTTTGAAAGAAGATTTCAAGGGAGACATGCTGTTCCACGTTGTCATTCTGAAAAAATCATTTATGATGATGTTTTGTGGAAGATGGCTAAAACAAGAGCCTTTTTTTGGGGGCCGGTTTTTAATTTAATGCATAAAAGAGTTATTGATGAAATTGAAAAACAAATTGATAAGTATTACCCGGGCATTTATCATACAAGGTCGTTCACGGCTTATTTTATACATTTTAATTACCTATACACAAAACTTTACTATAGGTTGTTTAGAAAGCTAAAGATTAAAAGATTGATAGCTCCTAGTCGTGCGGATTTTCTTCAGTTAATACCAGCAGCAAAACTCAATAAAATAGAAGTAATTGAATTACAACATGGGGTGTCTTATGGCGAATCAATGACATATTCTGGGTATAGAGACGAATTATTCATTCCCGATCGTTTTTTTTCTTTTGGGAAATTGCATCTGCCTACTGTTTATGGAATTGATGAAGATAAAATACAGGAGATTGGTTGGGCTTTTTCAGCTTATCTAGAGAGTCAATCCATGGAGAATTTGGCGGACAATGAAGTCTTGGTTATTTCAGAGCCTTGTGCGTCAAATAGAATTCTTAGGTCAATTGTTGAATTAGCAGAAAAGAACCCTTCTGTAATCTTTCATTTCCGTCCTCATCCAAATGAGAAACTATCGCAAGAGCAAAGAGATGTGGTCAATAGTGTCTCGAACATTATTCTTGATGATAACCAAATCAATATTATGTTTACAATAATGAGATTTCAGCATGTAATAGGAGAGAATTCAACAGCATTATATGAAGCGTTGTCGCTGGGTAAAAAGGTGGGTAATTTATATATGAATGGATTGACTCCGAAATACATTCAAGAAGATGATAAAAATTGTTTTTGGGCAATTTATGATGACATAAGTTTTAAAACTTTCTTGAAAGAATCCAAAGAGTTAAAACAATCTAAAAGTATATATTCTACATTCAATCCGGATAAAGTCAATAGTGTCATTGTTTAGCTGGTGGTTTGCTGGTTTTTATAATAATTAATAATTATGTTAAACAATAAAACAGTTCTAATTACTGGTGGGACAGGTTCCTTCGGTAAAAAATTTGTTGAGGTCATATTAAGAGATTACCCCAACGTAAAGAAAATTATTATTTACTCGCGTGACGAGTTGAAACAGTATGAATTGAAGCTGAAGTATCCAGCTAATAAGTATCCGATGATGCGCTACTTCATAGGTGATGTGCGAGACTTGGAACGCCTTACCCGTGCCTGTGAGGGAGTGGATGTCATCATCCATGCAGCTGCTATCAAACAGGTGGATACGGCTGAATACAATCCTGAGGAATGCATCAAGACGAATGTCCACGGTGCACAAAATGTTATCAAAGCCGCATTGGCATGCCGCGTGCACGATGTGGTGGCTTTGAGTACTGACAAGGCATGCGCCCCTATCAACCTCTATGGTGCTACTAAGTTGACTAGTGATAAACTCTTTACTGCTGCAAACAACATCAAAGGATCTAAAGATATTCGGTTCTCTGTCGTTCGTTATGGAAATGTAATGGGTTCGCGTGGGTCGGTTATTCCGTTCTTCATGAAACTTCGCGAACAAGGAGCAAAAGAGCTTCCGATTACTGATATGCGGATGACGCGTTTCAACATCTCGCTTGAAGCGGGTGTGGCTATGGTGATGTATGCCATCGGCCATCATCTTGGTGGTGAGATCTTTATTCCCAAAATTCCTTCTTATCACATCAAAGATGTGGCTACTGCCATTGCTCCCAATATTCCGCAAGTGGAAGTGGGTATTCGTCCAGGCGAGAAACTCCATGAAGAAATGATTACGGTTACAGATGCTCTGGACACTGTCGATCTAGGCAAGTATTTTGTAATTCTTCCTTCGGTGTCGTTCATGTATTCCCGTGAGGAATTCATCCGACATCACAATGCCAAACCAGTTCCAGATGGTTTCCATTATAGTTCCGACAGTAACACCGAGTGGGAAACGGTTGAAAGCATGCGTGAAAACATCCGTAAGTATGTTGACCCTAGTTTTGAGGTAAAATGATCTCTAAGCCCATCCCATACGGACACCAGCATATCACAGACGAGGATGTCGAAGCTGTGGTTGCGGCATTGAAGTCCGACTTCATGACCCAGGGGCCGCTTATAGGCGAATTTGAAAAGCAATTTGCCGAGTATTTAGGGTGCAAATATGCTTGCATGGTAAGCAATGGCACTGCGGCTTTGCATCTCTGTGCGATGGCATTGGATATCGGGCCAGGTGATAGAGTCATTACAACGCCCATCACTTTTGTCGCAAGTGCCAATGGTTTTCGTTATTGCGGTGCTGAAATTGTCTTTTGCGACATCGATGCCAAGACCTTCTTGATGGACTTGGATAAACTGGAGCAAATTCTCAAAGCATCGCCGAAAGGTACATACAAAGCAGTAGTCCCTGTTGACTTTGCTGGTTATCCTATTGATGAGGAACGCCTGCGCAAACTGGCTGACGAATATGGCTTTGCCATTGTGGTGGATGCTTGCCATGCACCGGGTGGCAGCTATATCGATAGCAAAGGTGAGAGGCAAAAGGTGGGTAACTGCAAATATGCGGACCTAACAGTTTTCTCGTTCCATCCTGTGAAACATATTGCTACAGGTGAAGGCGGTGCGGTTACTACCAACCGCAGGGATCTTTACGATAAAGTGGCGCTGTTTCGCACACATGGTATTACCAAAGACCCTGCGTTGTTGGAAAAGAACGATGGGGGCTGGTACTATGAAATGCAGGGACTTGGTTATAACTACCGCATCACCGAAATGCAGGCTGCTTTGGGTATGACCCAATTGTCACGTCTGGATTGGAGTGTGAAACGCCGCAATGAAATTGCCATGCGCTATGATGAGGCTTTCAAGGGAACGGAAGTGAAAACACCCTTTAGGCAGGATAATGTTGTGCATGCTTTTCATTTGTATGTGATTCAAGTAGAGGCGGACAAACGTAAAGGCCTGTATGATTATTTGAGAGCAAATAAGGTCTATTCTCAAGTGCTCTATATCCCAGCTCACCTCATGCCTTACTATCGTCAGTTCGGTTGGAAGGCTGGGGATATGCCAGTGGCAGAGGATTATTATGCTAAGTGCCTTGCTCTTCCGATGTTCCCGACGTTGACCGATGAGGAGCAGCGGTGGGTTATTGACAAAGTCAACGAATATATGGCAAAATGAAAAACCTTTGTATCATCCCGGCTCGTGGAGGGAGCAAGCGTATCCCACGTAAGAATGTAAGACCTTTCTTGGGTAAGCCCATGTTGGCTTATTCTATCGATGCTGCAAAGCACTCCGGTTTATTTGATGAAATAATGGTGTCGACAGATGATGAAGAGATTGCTGAAGTAGCTCGTCAGTATGGGGCCAATGTGCCTTTTATGCGTTCTGCTGAAACGGCCAGCGATTTTGCCACTACGGCTGATGTACTGAAAGAGGTGTTAGACAAATACCAGAAACTTGGACAGGAGTTCGACAACTTCTGTTGCTTCTATGCCACAGCACCTCTTGTGCAAAGCAAAGATGTGGTATCTGCTTTTGAGCTATTGCAACGCTCGGGCTTTACCTGTGTCTATCCTGTCGTTCAGTTTTCTTATCCCATTTGGCGTTGTCTCGATCTTATAGAAGACGGCACAATGATGCGCCATTGGCCTGAATATGAAAATAGTCGCAGTCAGGACTTGCCAAAAGAGTATCATGATACAGGGACTTTCTATTGGTACAAGACCAAGGAGTGGCTTTCGGGCAATGTCAAGGTGGGTGGTATTGAGGTAGATGAAACTACCATTCAGGATATTGACACCGAGACAGACTGGAAGTTGGCCGAAATGAAGTTCAAACTCTTGTATGGAAAGTAACGCCTATGCCGTCATACATTTGTTTAAAGCAACAGGAATATTGCCAAGGTGATTGTTCAATTGTGCCGCTTCGTTACGAAGATCGTTTCGATATCATGAAGTGGCGCAATGAACAGATTTACCACCTCCGTCAGGTGTGCCCACTTACAGAGGATGACCAGCAACGGTATTTCGACAATGTGGTGGCCAAGTTGTACGACAACCCCCAACCCGACCAGATACTTTTTTCTTATTTGGAGAAGGACGTATGCATAGGTTATGGCGGTTTGGTGCATATAAATTGGATAGATAACAACGCAGAGGTGTCATTCATTATGGACACTGGGCTTGAAAAAGAGCATTTTGCTGAGTATTGGTCCAATTATTTGACCATGTTGAAAGATGTTGCGTTCAACGACCTTGGCTTGCATAAGATATACACTTATGCTTTTGATTTGCGTCCACACCTATATGAGGTGTTGGAAACAAATGGCTTCACCCGGGAGGCGACGCTTAAGGAGCATTGCTTTTTTAATGATGAGTATAAAGATGTGGTGATTCATTCTATTAGAAATGACTTTTATCAGATTGTTAATTATACGGATTGCTCTATTGAACAGTTGCGTGAAATCCTTGCGCTGCGAAATGATGACCGTGTGAGATTTTGGATGGTGAATCCTGAGCTGATTTCCGAAGAGAGTCATTTTAAGTTCATTGATCGACTGAAAAATGATGTAAATAGACTTTATTTTGCCATATATAAAAGTGGCATGTTGGTTGGCACTTATAATCTCACAAATGAAGGGGATGGCGTATGGGAAAGAGGAATTATCGCTGATCCTTCCACGCAAGGAACGGGGCAAACGGAACAATGGGAACGACTTATTCTTCATGATTTGCCAAGATACGGTATCAAAGCGGTTACAGCCAAAGTGAAACCGAATAACCTCAGATCCATTAAATATCATGAGAAGTTAGGGTATCAAGAACACGGCAGGGATAATGATTATTTATACTATTTGTTGACTTTATAATGAGCAAAACATTTGTCATTGCAGAACTATCGGCCAATCATAACGGCAATAAAAAAGTTGCTCTTGATAGCGTTCGAGCAGCCAAAGCAGCAGGCGCAGATGCCATTAAGATACAGACTTATACAGCTGATACCTTGACTTTGAATTGCGACGCTCCTGATTTCCGTTTGGGGAAGGGGCTATGGGAAGGTGAGACCTTGTATACGCTTTACCAAAAGGCATATACCCCTTGGGAATGGCACGAAGAAATCTTCCATGTGGCCAAAGAGGAAGGATTGGTCTGTTTTTCCACCCCGTTTGACAAAACAGCAGTGGATTTCCTTGAAGAACTCGGCAACCCAATTTACAAAATAGCCAGTTTTGAAATCACAGATATTCCGCTTATCAAAAATATTGCTCAGAAACACAAGCCAATCATTCTCTCCACAGGTATTGCCATGGAAGAAGATATTCGCCTTGCCTTGGAAACGATTCGTGGTGAAGGTTGCGAAGATATCACGCTGCTTAAATGCACTTCGGCCTATCCAGCTCCTATCGAAGACGCCAACTTGCTCACCATCCCGGATATGAAGCAACGTTTTGGCGTCAAAGTGGGTGTCTCTGATCACACAGAAGGTAGTGTGGTGCCCATGACAGCCGTGGCTTTGGGCGCCGAGGTGGTGGAGAAGCATTTCATCATTAACCGTTCAATTGGTGGACCTGACAGTGCGTTTTCAATGGAGGCTCAAGAGTTCAAAGCTATGGTTGAAGGTATTCGACAAGTGGAAAAAGCCCTTGGTGAGGTGAACTATCCTTATGATCCTTCAAAGATTAAGGGACGAGAGTTTTGCCGTTCGCTGTATGTGGCTGAAGACATTAAGACTGGAGAAGTTGTTACAGAGGAGAATGTTAGGAGTGTTAGACCGGGTTACGGTTTACATCCAATCTTTTTATCGGAAGTATTAGGTAAACATTTTTCTCGTGATTGCAAGAAAGGTGAGCGATTCTCGATGGATATGTTGGTAATATGATTGCTGATAATAAAAGGAAAGTATCTTTTTAGAAGTGATATGACAAAAGTATTTGGTGGAGAGTTTTTTGTTGAACAAGATGAAATGGTTAATGAGCCCAATTTTTTGGTTAAGGTGACATGCATGACTTATAACCATGCCAATTATATTACTGATGCCATGGATGGTTTCGTGATGCAGCAGACATCATTTCCTTTTGTATGCATTATTTGCGATGATGCCAGCACCGATGGTGAAGCTGAAGTAATAAAGAAATATCTTGATGATAATTTCGATAGGAGAGATATTGGTCTTTCGACGCCAGAGGAAACCGATGAATATCTTCGCATATATGCACAACATAAAGAGAATAAGAATTGCTATTTCTGTGTTCTCTTCCTGAAATACAATCATTATTCTATAGGTAAAGCCAAGACTAAGAACCTTGTGGGGTTTACAACAAACGTGAAATACATTGCTCTTTGCGAAGGCGACGACTATTGGACGGATCCCTTGAAGTTGCAGAAACAGGTGGATTACTTGGAGGAGCATGAGGAGGTGGGCGTTTGTTATACTGACTATAGTAGGTTTGATGAAGCAACAAAAGTGTTGACCCAATCATTGTATGAGGAACAAGGTCAATTTCGACCAACTTCTTATGAACAACATTTAATTAAACCAGGTTATTTGGCGCCAATGACATGGGTGTATAAAAAAGAGCTGTTGGATTTAATAGAGAAGCAAAAAAGTTTTGTTGATGGTACCTATATGTATATGTTGGAATGGTTGTATCATTCCAAGGTGGGGTATTTGCCTGTTGACACAGCTGTGTACCGCTCTCATGAGGGAAGCGCATCTTCGCCGATTGATGCTAATGGGAGATTCCGATATTACAAAGGAGTTTTTGATACCCAATTGTATTATGCAAATAAATACCCATGCCCAGAGGTGTTGCTGGAAAAGATTAAAGTTAGGGGATACTTGGATGTCCTTCCAGTGGCTATTATGGCAGAAAAGGAAGATTTTATCAAAGAATCAAAGTCTTATCTGGAAAGCAAAGGTTATAGTGTGGAAGCGATTATACGTGATTTGAAAGAAGGACAATCTGTTCGAAAGTCCTACGCCTATAGATTGGGCAAGGCAATAGTTTCGCCATTGTCTTGGCTGAAAAAGAAGTGTAAATCGTTTTAATGGTTTGTGAAGAGAGTTTTGCAATATGTTGTTTAATTCGATAGAGTTTGCCATATTCCTTCCAGTAGTTTTTCTGCTTTATTGGTTCGTTTTCAATAAGAACCTGAAACTGCAGAACCTATTTATCGTTGTGGCATCCTATGTCTTCTACGGGTGGTGGGATTGGCGTTTTCTGTTTCTTATAGCCTTCACTTCATTTTGCAGTTGGGGGAGCGGTTTGCTCATCGAAAAATATAAAGACTCGCCAAGGAAAGCAAAAACGATTAGTGCCTTGAATATTGTGCTGAATCTGTTGATTCTCGGCGTATTCAAGTATTATGATTTCTTTGCAAAGGAATTTGCGCAGTTGTTTGGTCTATCCTCTGATGGTTTGCTTTTGAACATTATTCTGCCTGTCGGTATCTCGTTCTATACTTTCCAAGCCTTGAGCTATAGCATCGATGTGTATCGAGGCAAATTGGCTCCCACGCACGATGTTATTCAGTTTTTTGCATTTGTGAGTTTCTTTCCTCAATTGGTGGCTGGCCCTATTGAGCGCGCTACCAATCTGCTGCCTCAATTCGAGAAGGCACGTCATTTTGATTACGATACTGCCGTTGATGGGATGAGGCAAATCCTATGGGGATTATTCAAGAAGATGGTAGTGGCCGATAATTGTGCCATTTATGTCGATCAGGTATTCAACAACTATCAGTCTCAATCAGGAAGTACCCTACTATTGGCGGCTGTCATGTTCTCCTTCCAGATTTATGGCGATTTCTCGGGTTATTCGGATATCGCCATCGGTACTGCCAAGTTGTTTGGCATTAAGTTGATGCGCAACTTTAACATGCCATATTTCAGTCGTGATATTGCCGAGTTTTGGCGCCGTTGGCATATCTCATTGACAACGTGGTTTCGTGACTATGTATACATTCCTTTAGGAGGCAGTCGAGTAAGCAAGGCAAAAGTGGTGCGCAATACTTTTGTCATATTCCTATTGAGTGGTTTTTGGCATGGCGCCAATTGGACGTTCATCGTTTGGGGCGCCTATCATGCCCTTTTGTTCCTTCCGTTAATATTACTAGGAAAGAACCGGAAGTATACTGATGTTGTGGCTGCTGGTCGGTGGTTGCCGACATGGAAAGAGGCGGGTCAAATGCTGCTGACCTTCCTGCTAGCTGTGGTGGGCTGGATTATCTTTAGAGCAAGTAACATCACGGAGGCATGGCATTATTTGTGTGGCATGTTTGATAAGAGTTTGCTCAGCGTTCCATGGTTAGACGATAGGCATTATTATATTCCCGTTGTGTTGAGTGTCGCGGTGATGCTTGTCGTGGAGTGGTTGCAACGCGACCGTGACCATGCCTTTGATTTGAGTGGCATCAAGAGTCATGTGCTTAAGTTCGGTATCTATTATGTGATGGTTGCCTTGTTGTTTTGGTTGGGTGGACATGCCGAGAGCTTCATTTATTTCCAATTTTGAACCGTTATGAAAAAATTTCTAGTGAGGTTCTTTATTTGGCTTTCAGTGATGATTGCGTTAGCTTTTGGGGTAGATTACATGATTTCATCAGGATTGAGGAAGACTGATATTAGGAAATATGCAGTATGGAACGATGTTTATTCTGGTCAAATCAATGCGGATTTGGTGGTGTTGGGCAGTTCAAGAGCATGGTGTGGATACAATACATTCATTCTTGATTCATTGTTGCATTGTAACTCATACAATTTGGGGTTGGACGGGCATAATTTTGATATGCAGCTTGTTCGTTATGAAACATATTGCAGATATAATTCAAAGCCTAAAATGGTAATCATCAACACGGATTATCTGAGCACGTTGGGTATATTATCGGATGAACGCTATGAAAGAGAGCAGTTTTTCCCATATATCTGCGATAACACTTTGATTTCTGCCGTTAAAGACGTTAAGGATATATCTATTGTGGATAGGATGATACCTTTGTGTCGATATTTTGGATATCGTGATGACATCGAGGCGGGTATTCAGGCTTTTTTCGGAAAGACAGAATTTGCCGATGGTGGAATGTATAAGGGATACAGGGGAAATGACTATGCATGGAATGTTGCTCCATTACCCATGGCAGGTACTCCGATAGCTGAATCATGTGACATGGATATAGCTCGAAAAATGAATCTCTTTGTAGAACAAGCGCGTAAGGAAGGCGAAAAGGTTGTGTTTGTCAAGTCACCTGTATTTGAGCCTTTTTATCAGGTTTCTGATGTTCATACCAGCGATTCGGTTTTTACCGCTATTGCAACGATGTGCAGTGTTCCGATATTGAATTATTATTCATGCGATATCAGTTTCGATTCCAGTAATTTTTACAATTACACCCATCTGAATAAGAAAGGCTCGGAATTGTTTACGATGAAGTTGTGTCATGACCTCGATTCCCTTGGCCTCGTTGGTGGTCTGAAATAACACAGAGTTCTATGGAAGTGAAATTGTTTGTGGTCATTGTTACATTTAAAGGAAAGCAATGGTATGACCGTTGCTTCACTTCTTTGAGGAATTCATCTATTCCTGTACAAACCGTGGTAATTGATAATGCTTCCAATGACGGCACTGTGGATTTTATCAAGGAACACTATCCTGAGATTCATTTGATTGAATCGATGGAAAACTTGGGCTTTGGCAAAGCCAACAATTTGGGGATTCGGTATGCTTTGGATCATGAATGCGACTATGTGTTTCTGCTCAATCAGGATGCTTGGGTGGAGGAAGATACGTTTGAAAAGCTAATAGGTATTCACTTAAAACACACGGAATATGGTATTTTGAGCCCAATACATCTTAATGCGAAAAAGACGGGTTTGGAGAAAGGCTTGATCAATTATCTTGATGATGGAAAGATTACAGATAAGTTGCTATTCGAAGACCTGTTTTTTGGCAGGTTAAAAGAAGTTTATGAAACAAAATATGTAAATGCGGCAGCGTGGCTGTTACCAAGAAGGACGCTTGAGACAGTAGGCGGCTTCGACCCGATTTTTTCGCATTATGGCGAAGATGACAATTATTTACATAGGGTGTCGTTTCATGAAATGAAAACAGGTGTTTGCCCATCATGCATTGCGGTACATGACACGGAAAGAAGGATTACAGCTGCTGACAAAAAAGTGCAAACTGGAAATGCTGAACTTTTGGCAGAAGTCACTAATGTCAATAACCCAGTAATGATAAGTGGATTGTGCTTTTATCACTTCAGAAAAGCGATGTCGAAATTTGTGGTTTTTAAGATGCCGCAAGCGATGATGCATTGGAAAACTATGCGTTTTTTGTGCAAAAATGCTAAAGCAATCAAACGAAGCAGGAAAGTGAATGTTATGCCTGGCTTGAACTGGTTATCGTGATACTAATGGGCTTGAAAAGAAAAATAGTGAAGGCGATAGCGTTTGTCAAGAGATTTGATGTCGCCAAGACCATCTGTTGGCGCAGGAAACTGCAATTGGGCAGGGCAGCTTCGTTCCATGTCTGTCCGCAGTCGATTGTCGACATCGACAAGTCGGCCAATGTGAGTTTTGCGACGGGTGAAATCGTTATCAATGACTCTTGGTTTGCAACGCGGAAGCGGCGTTATGTCTCCGAGTTCAGGCTTGACAAGGACAGCACTTTTGTGTGCGATGGAGACTTCAAGCTTTACCAAGGAGCCTCGGTCTATGTGGCGCCAGGCGCTAAATTGGTGGTGCATGGCGGCACATTCCTCAACACCAATGCCACCTTGAATTGTTTCCACCATATTGAAATAGGTAAAGGCTGCGCGATTTCCGACAACGTGTGCATCGCCGATTCCGACTCACACTGCATCGATGGCCAAAAGGACAAGGTCATGGCCCCTATCGTCATCGGCGACCATGCCTGGATCGGCAAGAATGTGACTGTGCTGAAAGGTGTTACTATTGGAAATGGTGCAGTCATTGGCGCAGGTTCGGTGGTGACCAAAGACGTGCCACCCAATACCATAGTGGCGGGTAACCCTGCCAAAATAATTAAAACAATAGAGAGATGGATATGATAGGCATCCACACCCCTGTTCTTCTTATCACTTTTAACCGACCAGAACATACAAGGAGAGTCTTGGAGTCTATCCTGATGGCCAAGCCTCAAGACTTGTATGTTTTTCAGGATAGAGCTCGTGAAGGCAATGAGTATGATATTAAGAAATGTGCAGAAGTTAGGCAAGTGGTTGAAGGTCTTGTAATGAAGACCAACACGTGTTTACACACATTATATTCTGAAAAAAACTTGGGCTGTGGTCCAGGGCCAGCAACGGCAATAACTTGGTTTTTTGAACATGTAGAGCAAGGGATGATTTTTGAAGATGATTGTTTGCCATCGCCCACAATCTTTGATTTTTACGAGGAACTATTGGAGAAGTACAAACATGATGATAGAATATCACTCATTACGGGCACAAATGCATTGTCAAAGTGGCGTTCTTCTTGTTATGATTACATATTTGTTAAAGATGGTGGTATGACAATGGGGTGTTGGGCGTCTTGGCGTAGAGCCTGGAAATTGTTTGATTTTGAGATTAAGTCATGGGGAAGTAATGAGGTTAAAGAACAATTTAAGAATAATGTTAGAAAAGTTGCTTTCCCTTTATGGGAGTCAATACTCAATCAATATTATGCGAACCCACCTAAGGACGCATGGGATTACCAATGGGCTTATGCCAGATTGTTGAATGGCACTTATTCGATAGTCTCAACAGTCAATCAAATGTCGAATATTGGATTTGGGATTGAATCGACACATACTCCAAGTTCGAATGATCGAAGGGGAAATATGAAGACTTTTGAATGCCATACACCGTTGCGACATTACTCATTTAAGGTTGATCATTTATTTGATTGGGTAATGTATCAAAGATTTACGCGAGTCTCAAAGAAACCTTTTGTACTCCGTTGTTTGTTGAAAATTATAGATTTGGTATGGAGACACTGAGAGACAGGCCTGTGTTGCTACATCTTACATCTTTGTCTTCGGGGGGAGGATACACATATACTATGGATTTTCATAGGAAGTGCCTTGAATATGGATACGACTCTTATGTCGTGATTCGCGGGAAGACATGCTTATATCCAGATGGTTCGAGCCGTGAAATAAATAATGCCAAGCCATTATATTGGAATAAGCTACGAAGATTTGTATTCCGAAAGGCAATAAGACACTCTCACATAGATAACACATACTCGATGTATAATCTTTGTGAACGCTTTACATGTTATTCTGCTAAGGATGTTTTAAAGTTTTTGCCAAAGAAGCCAGATGTCATATTTGTTCATTGGGTGTCTGATTTTGCTAATGCAAAGGTGATTCATGATTTGGGAAAGCTTACGGGTGCCAAAATTGTTTTTCTTTTGGTTGACCATGCCTTGTATTCAGGAGGATGCCACTATCAGTTGGATTGTCAAGGATATGTGAATGGATGTAAAAAATGTCCTGCGGCATCTTCTTGGATTGTTCAAAAGGGAATAGAATGGAATTATTTGTTTAAGAAAAAATATCTTCCTAAAAACAGTTATGTTATAGCTAATAAGTCGGAAGAATATCGCTTGAGACAATCGGAAATATACAAGGGTTTTCGTGTTGAGAGACTCATTTTACCTATGGATGAGTTGCGCTATCATCCTGCTGAAAATAGGGATGAGTTGCGTGAGAAATGGGGTGTGCCAATAAATTCAAAAATAGTATTGGCGGGTGCCACCAATTTGAACGAGCCCAGAAAAGGAATGGTTTTGTTGATAAGGGCATTGCAACAGATGAAAGGTGAAGTTATTACATTATTGTTGGCAGGAAATGGAACTTTGCAAGGAACACCAAATAATGCTATCTTTTTGGGAAGTTTGAATGAACAACAATTAATAGAAGCCTATCAAATGGCAGATGTTTTTGTTTGCCCTACAATTGCAGATGCTGGTCCGATGATGGTGCAGCAAGCTTTAATGTGTGGTACGCCAGTGGTTGCTTTTCCTGTAGGATTGTCGTTAGACCTGGTGAAAACAGGAAAAACAGGATATGTTGCTGAATATGGCAATGCTGAAGATCTGGCAATTGGAATAGAAACGATTGTTTCCTTGTCTAAATTAGACTGGCAAAAAATGTCTGATTGTTGTCGGGAAAATGCGGTTAGATTGTATTCTAATCAAGAAAAAGGTCATGCGATTGACGAACTAATATCAAAATTGTTTTGTGGTGATTGTTTGACAAAGCCTAATATAACATAAAGAATTGTGATGAAAATAGAGAGATTGGATTGGGATAGCAATTTTTTTGACATGCAAATAGGTCGTGTGAATGTATCTTCTGAGGAAGAAGTGAATTTGTTGGCAGGTCAACAAACAATGTTGAAAAACAGTTACGATTTGGTATATGTCTTTGCAAAACAAGGACTTGATTTTTCGGTAGCAAATGCCAAGTTAGTCGATGAAAAGGTAGTTTATACCTTATCGAATAATACTATCCATTTTGAGGCAAATCATAATATAATACTATGGGAAAGCGATAAGGGTGTTACGGATGATTTACTGCATCTGGCTTTGGTAAGTGGTAAATATTCCAGATTCAGATTGGATGAAAAATTCCCCAAGGGTAGTTATGAACGTTTATATTCCTGTTGGATTGAGCAATCTGTTAATGGTAAGATAGCTTCTGGAGTTTTGTGTTATATGATAGATGACGTGCCAAAAGGTTTAGTTACAGTGAGTAATAATAATGACAAGTGTACAATTGGTTTGGTGGCTATTCATGAAGATTTGCAAAATAAAGGAATAGGGACCGTTATGATGCAGCATGTTTTAAATTATGCGGATAATATGCATTGTGGGCATATTTCTGTTGCTACACAATTGGAAAACGTAGCAGCTTGTCGTTTATATGAAAAAGCTGGTTTTAAGGTGGAGTCTGTGATGGATGTTTGGCATTGGTGGTTGTAAGACTTAAAGATTTATTATATGAAGATTCCGTTTAATTCTCCTCATCTCACGGGTAAGGAAGCCCACTATATGTATCAGGCTGTGAATAATGGCAAGCTTAGCGGCAATGGCGAATTCACAAAACGTTGCCAGAGTTTCTTTGAAGATAAATATGGCTTCAAAAAATGTTTGCTCACAACGAGTTGCACGGATGCGCTTGAAATGTGTGCTATTTTATGCGGCATTCAGCCTGGTGACGAGGTTATTGTGCCAAGTTACACGTTTGTGTCGTCTGCTTTGGCGTTTGTTCGAGCAGGAGCAAAGATTGTTTTTGCAGATAGTATGAAGCGCAACCCTAATATTGACGCGGAACAAATTGAGGCGTTGATTACACCAAAAACCAAAGTTGTCGTTCCGGTGCATTATGCGGGTGTTGCATGTGATATGGACCGGATTATGGAGTTGGCAAACCGTCACAATCTGATGGTAGTGGAAGATGCAGCTCAGGCAATAGATTCATATTACAAAGGCAGACCATTAGGTACTATTGGCCACCTGTCAGCGTTCTCGTTTCATGAAACAAAGAATATCATATCTGGAGAAGGTGGAATGTTGGGCATCAATGATGAGCGTTTTATTCGCCGAGCGGAGATAATATGGGAAAAAGGTACTAATCGCGCGGAATTTTTCCGTGGCGAAGTCAATAAATATGGATGGTGTGATATAGGGTCTTCTTTTTTGCCAAGCGAGGTTGTTGCCGCTTTTTTATGGGCTCAGTTAGAAGATATGAAGAATATTCAGAACAAGCGTAAATTGTTATGGGACAAATACTATGAATTGTTACGTCCATTGGCTGAGCAAGGTTTTTTCAGATTACCTGATGTGCCTGATTATGCCACAAACAATGCGCACATGTTTTATTTGGTATGTAATAGTTTGAATGAACGTACTGATATGATTAAGAAACTGAAAGAAAACGACATATTGGCCGTATTCCATTACCTTAGTTTGCATAGTAGCGAATTCTATAAGGATAAGCATGATGGTCGTTCTCTTCCTGAATGCGACAGATACGCGGATTGTTTGGTTCGTTTACCGATGTATTATGATTTGAAAGAATCGGATGTGGAGGATATTTGTCAGGTAATCAAAATAGGTTGAAGGGTTTTATAAATGAAACTTTCCATCATTACCATCAATCGAAATAACGCCGCAGGTCTTGAAAAAACCATCAAGAGCGTTGCTTCCCAGACCTTTAAAGAGTTTGAATATGTTGTTGTTGACGGAGCATCGACTGATGGCAGTGTAGATGTTATCAAGAAGTTGGAACCATGGTTTGCTCATATGAAATGGGTTTCAGAACCTGATAAGGGCATCTATAACGCCATGAATAAAGGCATCCATATGGCTTCAGGAGAGTATGTCCAAATTCTCAATTCGGGGGATTGCCTCGCTTCTGAAGAGGTTACGGAACAAATGCTTGAGGCTGCTGCGAAGGCAGGCAATCCCTCTATCATGTATGGTAATATGGTGAAATGTTTTCCTGACGGCAGAATAATGGTAGACAAATGTTTTGCTGGGCAGGAAATCACTATGCTGGGTTTGTATACGGGTTCCTTGAATCACGACCCGGCCTATATCCGTAGGGACTTGTTTGAAAAATATGGTTATTATGATGAGAGCTTGAAAATTGTTTCTGATTGGAAATGGTTTTTGCAAGCCATTGTTTTGGGAGTTGAAAAACCACATTATATTGACTTGGATGTGACTTTGTTTGATATGACGGGTGTAAGTGAAACGAACAAAACAATGGGCAAGGAAGAACGTAAACGGGTGCTTGAACAACTTGTGCCTGAGGCAGTTTTGAATGATTATGAACACTTTGCGTTTCCAATAGACCAAATGAAGAGATTGAAAAGGCATCCATGGGCTTACAAAATGGTGTGGTTTATGGATCGCTGTCTATTCAAGATGGAAAAGATGAAGCGCAAAAATAATAAGATTACTGAATACAAATGAGGTTTTCTGTTGTTGTCCCTCTTTATAACAAAGCGCCTTATGTGGCTAAGGCTATTGGAAGCATCTTGTCTCAAACCTTCACTGATTATGAATTGGTGATTATGGATGACGGAAGCACGGATGATTCCTATGAGAATGCTCTGAAGGTTATTCAAGGTCGTGGAAATTGTCATATATATCGGCAGAAAAATGCTGGTGTTAGCATGGCACGAAATAATGGTGTGGCACTCTCTCAAGGGGATTATGTCTGCTTTCTTGATGCCGATGATTGGTGGGACCCCGCTTTCTTGGAGGAAATGAACAGACTCATTGTCGAGTTCCCTGAAGCAGGAATTTATGGGACCAATTATATCATTGTAAACGAGACCAAACATAAAACCAAAGTGGCACCCGTTGGGGTGGAGCCAAACTTTGAAAAAGGATATATCAATTATTGCCAAGTCTACGCAAAGACTTTGGCGATGCCTTTGACTTCTATCTCAGTAGCAATCCCCCGGCCTGTTTTTGATGAAAAGGAAGGCTTCCCTCGCGAAATAAAACTAGGTGAAGATTTTCTGCTTTGGATACGGATTGCTTTGACATACAAGGTTGCTTTTCTGAACAAGCCTTTGGCCTATTACAATCAAGATGTGGATATGGCAAACCGTGGAGTAGGGCGTTTGCACCAGCCAAAACAACATATGCTTTGGAATTTGGATTTTTTGAGTGAGGAAGAGAAATTCAACTTAGATTTTAAGCAGTTGATAGATAATTTGCGGGCATATAGTCTGTTACCTTATTTCCTTTCAAGAGAGTTCCACGATACGGCCGTGCAGGAACTGGCTAAAGTGGATTGGAACCAACAGCCAAAGGACCTTAGAAAACAATATGAGAAACCAATTTCGGTATTGAAATGTGAGTATAAAGTAAAGAGGTTTGGTTCAAGAATGAAGCAAAGATGGTTTTATTTGTTTGGGAAAAAGTATTGTAAGGAATCTGGTTTGCTTTGAAAAAGTTGTGGATATATCTAAATGAAATATTGATAATCATATGATTACAGATAAAGAGAGCTTGTCGTTCTATTTGGCTGCGGATCGATTTGCGTTGGGGAAAACGAGAAAACATCCTAAGCTTTTTTCCGATGAGATTTGGAAATTTCAGATTCTGCTGCGCAAATGCGAGTATTATAAGAATACCCGAACTGACTCCTCCTTGCCGGCATTGATTGCTAGATATAGATTTCATAAATTGTCTGTAAGACTTGGGTTTAATGTTCCGATGAACGTTGTAGGTCCTGGGATGAAGATTAACCATAGAGGGACGCTTATCATCAACGGGAATAGTCATATAGGAAAGTGGTGTGACATGCATCCAGGAGTTTGTGTGGGCGACAACCCCATTTTGGGTGGAAAAGGTGAAAGGATTACTAATGTGCCCATTATTGGTGATTTTGTATTTCTTGGTCCCGGCGCTAAGTTGTTTGGCAAGATCTTGGTAGGTGATGGCGTTAGAGTGGGCGCTAATGCTGTTGTGAATAATAATGTTGAAAAGGATATGGTTGTATTTGGAAATCCTATGGTGGTGAAAGAAAAGCATAAAGACATTGTGACTACAGCAAGTAGGGATTTTGAACGATTATTCATCAGATCATATCCCCAGTTTGAAAAATACTTAATATGATTCCGAAAACCATCCATTATTGCTGGTTTGGGCGTGGGCCTAAGCCGGAATTAGCTTTGAAATGCATTGAATCATGGCATAGATATATGCCCGATTACGAATATAAGTTATGGGATGAAAGCAATTTTGATGTCAACATCGTCCCCTATACAAAAGAAGCATACGAGGCACATAAATACGCATTTGTGAGTGATTATGTACGTTTGTGGGCTTTGGAGAGAGAAGGTGGAATTTATTTGGATACCGATGTTGTCGCGTTTAAGTCGTTTGATGACTTATTGGTGTGGAAAGCATTTGTTGGCTTTGAAGGCAGCAAAACTACTCCTGTAGGGACATGTGTGATGGCAACTGAGCCACATGGGGTTTGGATAAATGAGCAATTGGAACGTTATCAGGGGAGGCATTTTGTCCTTGAAGATGGCCAATGGGACCAAACAACCAATGTGCAATTTATCACTAAGCATATGAGTGAAAACGGACTGGTGTTGAATGGTTTGGAACAGGATTATAAGGATTTGCATGTTTTTCCAGTAGAATACTTTTGCCCCCGGCAAACAACAGGTGAGTATTTGCGAACAGACGTCACATATTGTGATCACTTAGGATTGGGATCATGGACGGCGGGGAAGTCAGGCATTAAGAGTGGCATTTTACGCTTTTTTGGCCCTAAAGGAAGAATAAGACTGATTCGCTTAAAAAGAAAGTTGTTTGGATAAATAAGGTAACATTTGATTAATATATGATTACGTATTTCCCCAAAACAATTGCCACCAAAGGAGTGACACTATATCTGATCTCCCTTGTTCTGGTCAGTTTGTTCTTTAGTCATTATATCATTCCTTGGTATTTCATGGTAATGGGCCTGGTAGAGGTGCCGGCTTTTTTCTTGTTGGCTAATAAGTATAGCAAAGAATGGCAAACGATATCAAGGACAAAGTTTTTTGAAAGAAAACTGTTTTTTGGAGCCTTGTTGGTCAGGTTGTTATGGGTTGTGTTCTCTTATTATTTTTATACGCAACAAACAGGCCAACCTTTTGAGTTTGATGTTGCCGATGCATTGGGCTATCATGAAGAAGCTAAATGGTTGGCTGGCATGGAATGGAAAAGTGTGATGGGCTATTTGTTTTTTAGTAGAACAAGTTATTCTGATTCTGGATACTCCCTATATCTTACGCTGCTTTATAAAATCATTGGCCCCAATATTTTCTTGACCCGTGTGATTAAGACGTTTTTGAGCGCTTATATGTGTGTGTTGCTTTATAGATTGTGCTGTCGGAGTTTAGGCGATAAGGTGGGGCGTATGGCGGCCGTTTTTTGTGCTTTTATGCCCAATTTATACATTTATTGTGGTCATCATTTGAAAGAAACGGAGATGCTGTTTTTGACCGTTGCTTTCTTAGAGCGAGCAGATTATGTGTTGAGGAGTGCCAGGGCGAAGTTTTGGGATGTGGTTATTCCTTTATTGCTTTGCATGAGTTTGTTTTTATTTCGCACGGCATTGGGCGCCGTTGCTGCCTTGGCGTTTCTCACAGCCTTGCTGTTCAGTTCGTCAAAGGTTACAACGAAAGCAAGAAAATGGAGGGTGGCAATTTGGGCCATATTGGCTGTGTCAGTTTTGGGCGGATCCACTATTGCCAATGAAGTGGAGTCTTTAATTCAAAATAGGGAAACAAATCAAGAGCTGCGACGTTACGAACAAACTGTAAGAGGTAATCTTTGGGCAAAGTATGCGACTGGTTCGGTGATGGCACCTATGGTATTCGTTTTGCCATTTACAACGATGGTGGATACTGGGCAATATGGCCAACTTGTGATGCATGGTGGAAACTTTGTGCGTAATTTTATGGGTGTTTTTGTGCTGATAGGTCTGTTTTCCGCCATTTTCACAAAGAAAAGTTGGAGGGATCTTTCATTGATTGGTTCTTTCACTATAGGTTATTTGTTTGTGGTTTCATTAAGTGGTTTCGCCAATTCAGAGCGTTTTCTGTTGCCAGGTTTGCCTGGCTTATTGATTATTGCAGCATACGGCATTTCCGAATTGACGCCTAAGAATTTTAAGTGGGTGAAAGTGTGGTATGCAGTTGTTGTACTAATGCAAATAGGTTGGGCATATTTTAAAATTGGCAGTAGAGGCATGTTATAAAGATATGAATATATTAATAGTTTGTAAACTTGCTGAGCATACATTGCTTGAGAATGTGTTGTCGCCGCTATTAAAAGCGAAAAGTGTCGAACATATTTACGTTTTGCGTGATAACGAGGGCCCAAAATGCGAGGGCCGTGTCTCATATATCACTCCTGGGGTGGGGAGAAGGAGCCAACTTAGGCATGTCGTCAAGTATTTCAAGGCATCCAAGATGATTCGAGAAAAACAGATTGATGCCATTGTTGGAATCCTTATCTATCCTCATGGCTATCTCGGTGAGAGGTTGGCAAGGCGTTTTCATATCCCATACATCCATATGACCATAGCAGGACAGAGAGAATACTGGATGTACGGGAGTAGAAGGGAAAGAATGAACCTTTCCGTCTTTAAGCGCTCTGCTGCCATAACAGTAACTGGGTCAATCACCAGGTCGTATTTGCTTTCAAAGGGTTTTGAAGATGACAAGCTCTATGTATTGCCCAATTTGCCTAATGCGGCTTTTTCAAATGTTCCTTTGGCTAATGAAAGACAATATGATTTGGTGTCGTTCTCGAGAATTGACGCGAATAAGAATGTGCAATTACTGGTGAAAGCTTTAGCAAGATTGAAAAATGATTTTGACATAAAAGTTGCTGTGGCTGGCGATGGTGACCAATTGGAGAATGTGAAAGCGCTTGCGACAGAATTGGGTGTTGCGGATTCTATTGACTTTTTCGGGTATGTGAGTGGAATCGACTCCAAAATCAAGTTGCTTTCTGATAGCAAGATCTTTGTTTCCTGTTCGAAAGGGGAGGGATTCCCTGTTTCTTTGCTTGAAGCTATGTCGTGTGGTTGCGTACCGGTGGTTTCGAATGTCGGAGACATAGTGGATGTGGTACAACAAGGGGAGAATGGATTTGTGTTTGAGGACACTGATCATGAGGAAGAGCTTGTGCAACATCTTAGGGAACTGCTTTCGGATGAGACAAGGTTGTCAGGAATGCGTGTCAAAGCGTATGCAATTAGGGATGTTATCTCTGTTGAGAATAATGGTGAGATATGGTCCGAGATTCTATCAAAGGTTGTTGAACATGGATGAAAAAGTGTTGAAGATAGCATTTGTGGGTGATGTGTTTCCAGCCAATCTTCCTTATAATAGAGGATTTGGAGTGGGAGCTGTTCGGATGGACGACATAACCCAAACTAACCTGGCTAGTAGAATGAAAGCATTGTTTCCAGAAGGGCCGATCCTTGTCGGTAATCTGGAGTCTCCTGTGTTTCAAGAATCTCCTAGTTTGAAAAACGAAAAATTTGCAGGTTCGGAAGGCTTCTTGAAGATGCTGAAGATGGCGGGCTTCGAACTACTTTCTTTGGCCAACAATCATATGATGGAGCATGGTGTAAGGGGCTTGAATTCCACCAAGCAGTTGATGAAGAACAACGGCCTTGAGTATATTGGAACGGATGAATGTGGAATGCCAAAATGCTTTGTGTTAGAACGAAATGAGATTCGTTTTGGTTTTGTTTCATTTAACGATATTGACAATCAATATAACCCCGGCGGAACAGTTTGTATATATGATCAGGATAGAGTGGTTGAGTCCATTGAAAGGTTGAAGGCGGTTGGCCCGGATTACATTTGTGTTGTTTTGCATTGGGGGGATGAATTTATTAATAGGGCGTCTAAACAGCAGGTGGAAGATGCTCATTTGTTTATTGACGCTGGAGCTAACTTTGTCATTGGCAGCCATCCTCATGTTGTGCAACCTATTGAAAACTATCATGGCGGCCTAATTTGCTATAGTTTAGGTAATTTTGTCTTCGATATGAAAGTGCCAAGATCAACACGTGTTGGCATGACCATTTCTCTTTCACTAGGGAAGGATGCCTATTCCTATAGTGAGTCTTTTATTTGGCTTAATAAAGATTACTTTCCCGTAAAGCTCAATGCCAAAATAGAAAAGAGGATTAGAAAGATGCTTTTAGAGGAATGGAAGGAGATGCAGCAACGGGAGAATTATGATAGTAAGTACAATCAGGAAAAGAAGTTTAGAAGGAATATGAAACGCTTGATGGAGAAGGCACTATTGATAAGGAATTGGTTTAGGTTTGATCCTGTTGTTAGATGTGAATTGAGGCGTTATTATTGGAACAAATTGGAGGGGCACAAGGATTCAAAATAAGACTATGATTATCGTGTGGTTTGTTAAATTAATTAATTAATAATCTTCAAATAAAAACAATTGATTATTATGTTTGGTGAGAGAGTTAGGCTAGGTTTTGTGTTGCCTTTGGCGGAGAAACTGACGGGGACATGCACGTCATCTTGGTTGAGGCAAATTGAAATAATGAACCAATGGTCAAGAGAAGAAATTGAGGCATGGCAAAATAAGCAGTTGCAGCATTTTGTCAAACATGCCTATGAACATACGGCGTATTATAAAAGGTTGTTCGATGAATTAGGAATAAAACCTACAGATATATTAGAAGCAAAGGATTTAAAAATAGTACCAGTTGTCACGAAAGATATTGTGAAACAACACTTCTTGGAGTTTGTCCCTGATGATATTGACGAAATACCCCATCGTAAAGACAAGACAGGGGGTACAACTGGTGTGCCTATGTCTTATTATACGGATGAGAATGTCTGGGGATATCTGACGGCATCAAAAATTTATTCGTGGCGTACAATGGGGTATAGATATGGTGACAAGTTTGCCGCTCTGGGTAGCTCGTCTTTGTTTGGAAAGAAGGCGTCTTTAAAGCGTAGGATATACGACTGGATTCGCCAAGAAAAAGGGTTAAATAGTTTGGAATTGTCAGATGGATTATGTGCAAAATACTTTGAGAAGATGCGAAAAGAGAGAATCCACTTTATTTATGGCTACGCATCAGCTGTGTATTTGATGGCAAAATATGCAAAGGAGAACAATTTGGACGTTTCTTATGTGAAAGGGGCTTTTACTACTTCGGAGAATCTAACTGATACATATAGAGACACAATTGAATCAACGTTTCATTGCAGGGTAATGGATAGTTATGGCGCACGTGATGCGGGAATAACAGCTTTTGAAGTTGAACCAGGGAAGTACCCGATTAGTTATGATGTTATTCCTGAAATAATCGATGAGTTTGATGAAGGAGAAGGGACACTTTTGTCAACATGCTTTTTGAATAATGCCTTCCCTTTGATGCGATATGATTTTGGTGATAGCGTTCGAATTGACTTCTCGGATGATAATTATAATTGTGCTGTTTTGACAAAAATAAATGGTCGGGCTTCGGATGTGATTAAGTTGGACAATGGGCATGTGCTTACATCGCCAGGATATACTGTTCTTATGAATAAATTTGATGTTGAAGCGTATCGTATTCGAAGAATTAGTGGATCTGAAGTGAAGATTCAAATTCAACCATTGGAGGGAAAATGGACCAAAGAGCAGGAGAAATTGTTGTGTAATGAAATGAATCGGTTTATCGGGGATGGATGTTCGTTATTGGTTGAATATGTTGATAAATTTGAACCTTTGGAAAACGGGAAGCATCGTTTTTTTTATAATGAATAAAGAACGCATTTGTCTCATTACCAACGACGTGGAAACTACGTCGATTTTGAATCACAAACTCCGGGACAAGACTGGCGAGTATGTGTTGACCCAAGGCATGCCACGTCTGCTTGACCTCTACGACAAGTATGGCGTTAAAGCTACGTTTTTCTATACGGGTCATATTGCTCAACTCTATCCGGGAGTGGTGAGGATGGCCTACGAACGCGGCCACGAGGTGGGCTCGCATGGCCTTACCCATGAAGTGAGCCAGGCTTTCGATGTGCTAACGCCCGAAGAGCAACTCTCGCACCTGAAGCAGTCGAAGCATATACTCGAGGATATCATCGGCGATGAGGTGGTCTCGTTTAGGGCTCCGGCGGCACGCGTGGATGAACGCTTCCCCATGATTATGAAAGAAGCGGGGTTTAAGGTGGACAGCTCTGTTTCATCGCAGCGCTTGGATATGATGTTTTCCTTCGGTGCTTTGAAGAAGCTCCATTGGATTACAGCCCCACGAAAAGCATATTTTGTCAACCCAGACAATATCTTTAAAAAGGGCGATTCTCAGGTACTTGAGGCACCCATCTCTGCCATCGGATTTCCATATATCGGCACCTTCATGCGTATTGCTCCGGGAGTTAATCGGGCGACCCGTCGCCTGCTGTATTGGGAGACCTGCTGCAATGGCCGACAGTTTGTGTTTTTGACTCATCCCAACGAATTTATTGATGAGGACTGGGAAGGCGGTAAGATCGAGCGCCGGGCAAGCAACTATCTGTCATACCTGTTGGGCGATGTATTGCGCCATAAGCTAAAAGTGAAAAACTTGGGCGAGAAGGCTTTGCCCATCTTTGAGAGGGAACTGACGTTCTTTCAAAAGAAGTCATTTGAGTTTATTACTTGCAAAGAACTCTATCAACGTAAATTGGAATAATTATGCCAGCAAAAGAAGTACTTCAGTTTTATGGTTTGGACAGCTTTTTCGGAAAGATTTGGTACGCCATCAAGTTTCTGTGGCGTTTCTTTCTTGATAAGTTGATTTTCATCACGCCCATCAAGTCGTGGCGTACGGTCATGCAGCGTTGGCGTGGCGTGAAAATAGGGAAGGGCGTCTACATTGGTCATGAGGTGATTTTTGATCGGGTTTTTACGGACCAAATCAGCATCGGAGACTATTCCTCGATAGGCGACCGTGCTATCATCACGGCGCATGCCAATATTCCATCAGACACGATTTTGAAAAATCTCTATCCCAGAACCATTAAGAGGACGACTATCGGTAAAGGTGTTTGGATTATGCCAAATGTGACCATCATCCCTGGTGTGACTATTGGCGACGAGGCAGTAGTGGCTACGGGCTCGGTGGTAACCAAAGACGTACCTCCAAGAGTACTGGTAGCTGGAGTTCCCGCTAGAATTGTAAAAGATCTTGCTCCTCAACTTGCTCAATATGAAGAAAAATAATCGTATTGCTGTTTTTTTAGGTCATCCAGCTCACTATCATATGTTCAAACATGTGGTTTCCGCTTTGGAACAACATGGCTTTGAAGTGGATTTTCTTGTCAAGCGGAAAGACATGCTTGAAGATCTGGTTCGTCAGAGTGGTCATGATTACTATATAGTTAGGAAACGAGAACGTCCTTCAGTTGGCAAATTGGGCTTGATTTGGGCTCTATTCAGCATGGAGATGAATGTTATTCTCTATTTGATACGACGTCGGCCCAAAATGTTGGTGGGCACATACGCTCCTGTTTTGTCTCATTTAATTGGAACCTCAATGATAGTGTGCTGTGAAGATGATGCAGAAGTGGTGCCCCGTTTTGCAAAAACTAGCTATCCATATGCTGACGCTATCCTTACTCCATTTAATTGTAGTGGTGGACAATGGGACTCAAAGTTGACAAAGTATCATGGCTATCAGAAACTTGCATATCTTCATCCAAATGAGTTTAAGCCATCATGGGATATCGTGGCGCCAATCCTTCGTGATTCTTCGCGGCCATTCGCACTTCTTCGGTTTGCTCAATTACGGGCACATCATGATGAAGGCATATCAGGAATAACCAATCAAATTGCAACTACCTTAATTGAGAAACTATCCAAACAATTTGATGTCTATATTACTTCTGAACGCCCTTTAACGCCAGAATTGGATTCGTATAGAATCAGTATCGACCCTATGGATATCCATCATGTATTGTCATATGCGTCACTTTATATTGGAGATAGTCAAAGTATGGCGGTCGAGGCAGCTATGTTAGGTACACCAGGAATTCGTTTTAACGATTTTGCAGGGAAAATCGGCGTTCTTGAGGAGCTGGAACATAAATATGGACTTACTTATGCCATACCGTCATCCGAACCGCAAAGGCTGTATGACAAAGTGGAGGAGTTGCTGTCTATGCCAAATCTAAATGAAGTCTTCCAGCAAAGGCGACAAAAGATGCTTTCTGAAAAGATTGACGTCACGGCTTTCTTCACCTGGTTTATTGAGAACTATCCTGAGAGCCGTCGGATTATGAAAGAGAATCCGGGATACCAGGGGAGGTTTAGATAGTTAACCTGCACTAATCCAGATAACATCAAGCCGGCCTTAGACGCCCTCTTCGCCGGCCAATGGAAGAAAGGTGGCACCCCACCACTGTGGGACGGCCATGCAGCTGAGAGGATCGTGGAGATTATGGTGGGGTTGTAATAGTAAGTATATATATCGGCGGCAGTCAACGTTTACTATGGGTAACTTAAACTGACCGCCGCATGTTGCATATATCAAATAATTTGTGTATCTTTGCAGAACAATAAATTATTAATGGAAACAATTCAAGAAAAATCTCATCCACGGAATTACGATGTGCTTGTGGCTTTACGCCAGCGGGCATCGCTGCTTGTGTCACAAACGGAGAGTGAGGAGCTGCTTGCCGAAGCAGTAGCTATCCTCAGTGGGACGCTTTTGCCGTGTGCTTATACCCACGAGCAGATGGAGTCGGTGCTTCAGGAATCTGAAGATGATTACCAAAATGGGCGTTTTGTTTGTTGTTCTTCCATTAGTGAACGTTATGGCATATGAAGAGCATTTGTTGAAAAGTGTTATTCCAGGCACGATGAACTTTGAAGAACTCTATGCTGTTATAGAAAAGGATGAAAAGTTATCTTCTCGATTGACGCTACGTTTGGATTGCTTCTTTTGTTTTCGCGGAATGAGACCTCGCGATGACGCAAATTGACGACCGAGTGCTATCCATAAAAGATTCGATAATCTAAAAATATCTAAAAAATAATAGATATTTCTTGTGTATCTAAAAAATAAGCTATAATTTTGCGGTCGGTAAAAGAGAGATTGACGTATGATAGCAACCCTTTCAGCAGATATAGTTCGTTCTACTTCTTTAAGGACAGAGGATTATATAGCATTGCGCAATCGCTTGCGTGGTCTGCTTGATGATTTTGAGAAAGATTACCCCGGCTTATGGGCTAGGATAGTGAGAGGTGACAGCGTTGAGTGCTATATACCTGATTATAAGTATGCGCTTAGGATAGCTGTGCTAATCAAGTTGTTTGTGAAAGTACAAGTGAGCACATTCGATTGTCACGAACTATTACAGCGGCATGGTATTCGCTTTTCGATCGGCATTGCCGAAGGCAACTATGCGGATAGGTCTGAGGATATTATCAATGGCCCAGCTATTTATTTGTCGGGTAGAAATCTCGACAAAATATGTAGAAGAGACGATGTGTATACAGCTTTTGAGATAGATAAAGCTCCAATGCCATTTAATGATTTGTTGGATTCATACATTGCGCTTCTGGGTAATATGGTGGATTCGTATTCGGCAAAACAGGCAGAGGTGGTTTTCTATAAACTACTTGGCTTTAAAGAGGTGGAGATTAGCGAACGTTTAGGTATTTACCAATCGTCTGTTAATACAAGGTCGACGAATGCGCAATGGGGACTGCTGAATATGGCGATTATGGATTTTGAGGAATTATCTTTTTAATTATGTGGTTGGAATTGTTTGTTTGTTTATTCCTGGCTCATTTGATGGCAGACTTTGTGTTGCAGAACAATAGAATTTGCAAGGACAAAGTGGAGAGGAAATGGCGCAGTCCAAATCTTTATGTGCATGTCATTGTTGTGTTTGCATTGTCCTGGTTGGCGTCATTCGATGTGAGTTTTTGGTGGTGTGCGGCTATAATTGGTGTGTCGCATTTCTTTATTGACCTTTGGAAATCATTCCGTCAAGAGAAGGTCGAGTGGTTTGTCTTGGATCAGGTGTCGCACATAGCAGTGCTTGCTATTATAACTTGGCTTTGGTACTCGCATCACGAATGGAGTATCGCATTTGGCATTAGTTTGAAAGTTGTTATGGTAATTGTGGCTTTTCTCGTTTGCTGGAAACCTGCCAACATCTTCATCAAACTTATGCTAAAGCATTTTAGCGTGAAAATGCCAGAAGATAAGGAAGTAGGTTTTAAAGCAGGTGCACTGATCGGCACCGTTGAACGATGGTTGATTCTGATTTTTGTGTGCTTACAGCGCTATGAAGCATTAGGTCTTTTAATAGCAGCCAAATCGATCATACGTTTCAGAGATAAGGAGACAGTAAAGACAGAGTATGTGCTTGCTGGAACGCTTTTGAGTATCTTTATTGCGGTAGTTGCTGGACTATTGTTAAATGGTGTGATGGCGTAATTCTACGATTATTATTCCCCCTTGTCACGTGAAGCGACAATAAGAGTGCTGCTTATGCTGCAGCCATAGATGCCTACCACCGCTACAACCTACATTGGTATTACATGACTGCAAAGCTTACTAAACTTTGCAAATAATTAAACGAAACTACTATGAAAAGAATGTTGATTGTGGCTGTTATAGCCTGCATGGCCCTGCTTACATCCTGCGGGGTGAATAGAGTCAGTCATACTGGAGATTTCACGGGATCCATCTATGGAGTGTGGGCCCTGGAGTCCAAGAGTGTCGTTCCCGCCGGTACGGTCGGGCAGGACGCCCAAAATCAAGTCGATTATTCCGGCGTCCATTTCTATCTTTCCTTGAGCGAACCCCGCATCGCGCTTGCAAAGAAAGGTAGTTTCACGCAGCTCGACCTCGATGACGTGGACGTGGACGGCGCGCAGTTCTCCTTCAACGCTTCTCAGAAGCGGATAAGTTTCACCAAGACGCTCTGGCTCACGGAGGGCCTTCGCTATGAAATGCGCCTGTCAGGCACCTATCAAGTCGTGGAGATGTCGAGGGCGAAACTTGTCTTACAGAAAGAAACCTTGGGCGTAAGGACCGTCTATTCCTTCCGCCGATATAAATAATTAACCAATAATTTGACATCACAGATCAAGGAACCGTTGCCTGATTGGCATCCAATGCCTGCTTTGATGAGCGAAATGAAAAACAAAGGTTTTGTCATTTTATGATAATCATTTTATGACAAAATATGTATCTTTGCGACAAAATAACTGGAAATGACCTTGATTAATCCATTCGTTACAAGCGGCTATGCGGGTGCGGAATACTTCTGTGACCGTGTTCAAGAGACGAAAGACATCACCGCTTGGCTTCGCAACGGCAACAATCTCGCATTGATTTCACCGCGCCGCTATGGAAAAACCGACTTGATCCGGCATTGTTTCGCCCAAGAGGAAATGAAGGAACGTTACTACACCTTCATCATCGACATTTATTCCACCAAATCCTTGTCGGAGATGGTCAACAAGATGGGGCGAACCATACTTGAAGCCTTGAAGCCCAAAGGGAAAAGACATTGGGAGCTGTTTCTCAGCATTGTCCGTTCACTCAAGACAGGAATCACTTACGATGCCATGGGACAGCCCTCGTGGAATGTGTCGGTGGGCGACATTGCCAACCCCAACAACACTTTGGACGAGATTTTTCACTATTTGCAACAAGCCGACAAGCCTTGTTTGGTAGCCATCGACGAATTCCAGCAGATACTGAAATACGGCGACACCAATGTTGAGGCGGCATTGCGCACCTATGTCCAGTATTGCAGTAACGCCAATTTCGTTTTCATGGGTTCTCAGCGCCATTTGATGGGTAGCATGTTCGTTTCGCCCAACCGCCCCTTCTACCAAAGTGTCACCGTGATGAATCTGGATTTGATTGAAATGGAAAAGTATTGGGAGTTTTGCAGGACACATTTTGAGAAAGTTGGGAAGACGATTGACAAGGATGTGGTCGAAGCATTGTATGCGCGATTTGAGGGTGTGACGTTTTATCTTCAGAAAGTGATGAATGTCCTTTTCATGCGCACAGGTGAGGGTGAGCATTGTGGTCTTGAAGAATTGCAACCTGCCATTGATTATATTGTCGACTTCACTCGTCCCACCTACGAAGATTTGATGTATCAATTGCCCGAGAAGCAAAGCCTCGTGTTGAAAGCCATTGCCGATGAAGGCAAGGTGAGACAGATTACTTCAGGAAAGTTCGCCAAGCAAAAAGGACTGGTTTCGCCGAGCGCAGTGAAATCGGCAGTAAATGCTTTATTGGACAAGGATTTAATCACCCAAGAAAAAGGTGCTTACCAAGTCTACGATAAGTTTCTGGAGATTTGGCTGAGGAAAGAATAGAAAACCAATGTTTTTACTAAACATCTCACGGATCCATCTACGGAGTGTGGGCCTTGGAGTCCAAGAGCGTCGTTCCCGTCGGTACAAATAATTCTAACTACTCTCAAATCTCAACTTTCAACTGACTCTAAACTCTAAACTTTCAAAAAGAATGAAAACCGCATTAATCACCGGCATCACGGGCCAGGACGGCTCTTTCCTTGCCGAGTTCCTTTTGGAAAAAGGCTACGAGGTGCACGGCATCATCCGCCGCTCGTCGTCGTTCAACACAGGTCGCATCGAGCACCTCTACCTCGACGAATGGGTGCGCGACATGAAGAACAAACGCCTGCTTACCTTGCATTACGGCGACATGACCGACTCGTCGTCGCTCGTGCGCATCATCCAAAAGATACAACCCGATGAGATTTATAACCTGGCTGCCCAGAGCCACGTCAAGGTGTCGTTCGACTGCCCCGAGTACACCGCCGAAGCCGACGCCGTCGGTACGCTGCGCCTCCTTGAGGCCGTGCGCATCCTCGGCCTGGAGAAGAAATGTAGGATATACCAAGCCTCTACCTCCGAGCTCTTCGGCCTCGTGCAAGAGGTGCCGCAAAAGGAGACCACACCCTTCTATCCGCGCTCGCCCTACGGCGTGGCCAAGCAGTACGGCTTTTGGATTGTGAAGAACTACCGCGAGAGCTACGGCATGTTTGCCGTCAACGGCATCCTCTTCAACCACGAGAGCGAACGCCGCGGCGAGACCTTCGTCACCCGTAAGATCACCCTGGCGGCGGCACGCATCAAGCAGGGCTATCAGGACAAGCTCTATCTCGGTAACCTCAACGCCCTCCGCGACTGGGGCTATGCCAAGGACTACGTGGAGTGCATGTGGCTCATCCTGCAGCAGGAAAAACCGGAAGACTTCGTCATCGCAACGGGTGAGTACCACACCGTCCGCGAGTTCTGCACCCTGGCGTTCAAGCACGTGGGCATCACCCTGCGTTGGGAAGGTGAAGGCGTCGAAGAGAGAGGCATCGACATTGCTACGGGCAAGAGCCTGGTCGAAGTCGACCCACGCTTCTTCCGTCCGGCAGAGGTGGAGCAGTTGCTCGGCGATCCCACCAAGGCCAAGACACTCCTCGGCTGGAACCCCCGCAAGACTTCCTTCGAAGACCTCGTCAGGATCATGGTCGAGCATGATATGAGGTTTGTGAAGAAGCTTTACCTCAAGGCTCATATGGAGGAATGACATGAACAAGGATAGCAAAATATACGTCGCCGGCCACCGCGGGATGGTGGGCTCGGCCATCGTCCGTGAATTGCAACGACAAGGCTATTCCAACATCATCACCAGGACGCATAAAGAACTTGACTTGACGCGTCAGGACCAGGTGGAGGCCTTCTTCGAAGCCGAAAAACCCGAATACGTCTTCCTCGCCGCGGCCAAGGTAGGCGGCATCATAGCCAACCAGAACGCCCTGGCTGACTTCATGTACGACAACATGATCCTTGAGATGAACGTTATCCACGCGGCTTGGAAGAACGGCTGCAAGAAGCTGGAGTTCCTCGGCAGCAGCTGTATCTATCCCCGTATGGCGCCGCAACCCATGAAAGAGTCATGCCTACTCACAGGCGAGTTGGAAAAGACCAACGAAGCCTATGCCTTGGCGAAGATCAGCGGCCTGAAGTATTGCGAGTTTCTGAACCGTCAATATGGCACCGACTACATCAGCGTGATGCCGACTAACCTTTATGGCCCCAACGACAACTACCACCCCGAGCATAGCCATGTGTTGCCCGCTTTGATCCGCCGCTTCCACGAAGCCAAGGTCAACGGGCTGAAGGAGGTGACCTGCTGGGGCGACGGCTCGCCGCTGCGCGAGTTCCTCTATGTCGACGACCTCGCCAACCTCTGCGTCTTCCTGATGAACAACTATAGCGGCAACGAGACCGTCAACGCCGGGACAGGGAAGGAGCTGACCATCAGGGAGCTCACCGAACTAGTCGCTAAGATTATTGGCTACAAAGGCAATATCAAGTGGGACACCACCCGCCCGAATGGCACACCCCGCAAGTTGTTGGATGTAAGCAAGGCTACAGCCCTCGGCTGGACCTACAAGACCGAGCTGGAGGACGGCATCCGCTTGGCGTATGAAGACTTTTTGAATAACCCTATGCGCGCGGAACGCTAATCGTTACTTTGGCCATTGGCTGTTGGCTGTTGGCAGGTATTAATTGAGGATATGAGAGATTTTAGAAAATATGAGATTTGGCAAAATGGAGTGGAAATAGCAGATAGAATATACGATATCTGTGATAAGTTTCCTAAATATGAGATGTTTGCCTTGGCTGATCAACTAAGGCGTGCTTCTGTCTCTATAGCCTCAAACATAGCAGAAGGGGCTTCCAGAAAATCTGCTTTAGAGTTTGCCCATTATTTGGAAATAGCTATCGGCTCTTGTTTCGAGGTTGAGACCCAACTTCAGATCGCCCAAAGGCGCAAGTACATTACGGATGAAGTGTACAACGAATTGTTTGAAGAACTTCAGTCAGAAGAAAGACAAATTAATACGTTTATATCTAAGTTGAGGTAATGGGAAACTCTAAGCCAACAGCCAATGGCCAACAGCCAACAGCCAAAGTCTTTGTGTCGGGATGCTACGACCTCCTCCACAGCGGGCACGTTGAGTTCTTCCGCCAGGCGGCGCAGTATGGCGATCTTTATGTGGGCATCGGCTCTGACGAGACTATCCTGCACTACAAAAACCATAAGACGCTCTATCCTGAAAAGGAACGCCTCTTCATGGTGAAGGCCATCCGTTACGTGAAAGACGCTTTCATCAACGATGGCGACGGCGTGATGGATTTCATCGGCACTGTCGATCGGCTGAAGCCCGATATTTTTGTGGTCAACGAGGACGGTGCCTCCGAAGCGAAATGTAAGTTTTGCGAGGAGCGTGGCATCAAGTATGTCGTGCTGCAACGCACTCCCTCCGAAGGCTTGGAAGCCCGCTCTTCCACCGCGCTGAAACAGGACCTCTGCCAGATCCCCACCCGCTTGGACTTGGCCGGTACTTGGATCGACCAGCCCTACGTCTCCTGCTTCGCCCCAGGATGGGCCATCACCATCTCGCTGGAGCCCACTTTCGAGGTGCGCGAGCGCTGCGGCCTCTCCACCTCGACGCGCAACATGATCAAACGCATTTGGCCGATGCGCCTGCCCGACATGGACCCCGAGACGCTCGCCAAGCTCGTCTTCTGCTTCGAGAACGACCCGGAGCGTAGCGACGGCATCATCAGCGGGGCACAGGACAGTATAGGCATCTGCATGCCTGGGCTGGTGCGACACTATTACGACAAACTCTATTGGCCCATCAAGATCGAGACTTGCCAAGACGAAGAGATTCTGAGTTGGCTCGAGCAGCATCTCGTCATGATTCCCATGGAGCCGCGCCGACCAGGTTGTTCCGTGGTGGAAGGCAAAGACATCACCGAGCCCAAGGTGAAAGCCTTAGCCCAAGCTGCCGACGACTGCTGGCAAGCCATCATGCATAAGGACTTGGACGCCTTTGCCAAGGCCTACAAAGCCTCCTTCGAGGCCCAAACCGCCATGTTCCCTGCTATGATACAAGGCTCAGTGCAAGGATACATTGACAAATACGCAGCGATGGACGATGTCCTAGCCTGGAAAATGCCCGGCGCCGGCGGTGGCGGCTATCTCGCTTGCGTCGTCAAAGACGCGTCTTCATTCTGTCAAACCCACCCCGAAGCCATCCCTCTCACTATTAGAAGAAACGGTAATTAGATCAAGAATTACAGAAATCGTAGATTGGCTTTCGCCGAATCGTAGATTTCAACGAAGTTAATCAGAGTTGTTTTTGATATGGGTGGTCTTATTTATCCTACGGAGAGTGGAAAACTGTTGGGCTTGGCGTTACAACTTCATCAAGAACTAGGATGTGGTTTCAAAGAGAAAGTGTATCAAGATGCTTTTGAGGTACTCTTGCAAGAAAACAACATTGCCTACGAAAGGGAAAAGCATATCGAAATAGAATACCATGGAGTAGTTTTGGAACATGGCTTTTTCTATGATTTCCTGTGTTATGACAAGATTGGCGTTGAATTAAAAGCTTTTACTGAAATCACAGGAGAGTTTGAAAGCCAGTTAATCAATTATCTTCATGTGGGGAATCATCAATTGGGTTTGTTGTTGAATTTTGGAGCAAGCAGTTTACAATACAAATGGATTCCCAATAGAAGTGACTATAAGGGAAAGAAATAAGAATCAATAATAATAATCAAGAATTATAGAATTAGAGAAAGAGCGGTCTAACCCCACTGAAGTCATACACCTTCGGTGCGTTGAATTAGAGGACAGAAAATCGTACGATTTTCGTCTCCAATTCTAAACAATTCAAACCGAAGCCTCGAAAAAGAAATTCTACAATTCTCTAATTCTTGAAAAACAGAGAATAAAACGGGAAAAACATTTAAAAGATAATAATCAAGAATTAAAGGATTAGAGAAAAAGACGTTCTAACCACACTGAAGTCTTGCACCTTCGGTGCGTTGAATTAGAGGACAGAAAATCGTTAACGATTTTCGTCTCCAATTCTAAACAATTCAAACCGAAGCCTCGAAAAAGAAATTCTATAATTCTCAAATTCTTGATAAAAATTTGATAATGAACAAGCTAGTCGAGAAAAAATACCTCCTCCCTTTTATCGCCATCACAACCCTCTTCGCGCTGTGGGGCTTCGCCAACGACATCACCAACCCGATGGTGGCTGCGTTCCAGACCTTGATGGAGTTGCCTGCTGCCAAGGCGTCGCTTATCCAGTTCGCCTTCTATGGCGGCTATGCCACTATGGCGGTGCCTGCGGCCTTGTTTATCCGGCGTTACAGCTATAAGAAAGGCATCTTGCTAGGACTTGCGCTCTATGCCATCGGAGCCTTTCTATTCATCCCAGCTGCTGCTCGTCAGAGCTTCACCTTCTTCTGCTTCAGCCTCTATATCCTTACCTTCGGCTTGGCTTTCCTTGAGACGACCGCCAACCCTTTCATTCTCTCTCTTGGCCCGAAGGAGAACGCCACGCGACGGCTCAACCTCTCGCAGGCCTTCAATCCCATGGGTTCGCTGGCAGGCATGGCCGTGGCCAGCATGATCGTGCTACCCAACTTGCTTTCCGACAAGAGGGATGCCGCAGGCAACATCCTGTTTCCGATGCTGAGCGAGGCAGAGAAGGCCGAGATTAGGTTGCACGACTTGGCGGTGATACGCGACCCGTATGTGGCCTTGGGCATTGTGGTGGTCGTGATGTTCGTGATCATCGCGCTCGTCAAAGTGCCAAAAACCGAGGGGCAAGCGACGATGGCTACCAGGGGGACGATGAAACGGCTTTGGACCAACAAAGTCTATCGCGAAGGAGTGATCGCCCAGGTGTTTTATGTGGCGGCACAGATCATGGTATGGACCTTCATCATCCACTATGCCGATAACTTGGGCATCGACAAGGCCACGGCGCAGAACTACAACATCCTTGCCATGTGCCTGTTCTTGGTAGGCCGTTTCCTCTCCACTTGGCTGATGAAATACACCGACGGCAGACGGCTGCTGACCATCTTTGGGATTTGTGCAGCATTATGCTCGTTGGGAGCCATCTTGATCGTAGGTAAAGCGGGACTTTACTGCCTGATAGGCATCAGCTTCTTCATGAGCCTGATGTTCCCCACCATCTATGGCACGGCCTTGGAGGATGTGAGCCTCGAGGATGCTTCCTTGGGAGCCGCCTTCCTCGTGATGGCCATCGTAGGTGGTGCCCTTATGCCCCCGCTGCAAGGGATGATCATCGACTGCGGCACAGTCATGGGACATCCCGCCGTGAATGTTAGTTATGCGCTGCCTTTGTTATGTTTCATAATCGTCAGTATATATGGTCTACGAGCCTCATCCATTCACCGCAAGGTGAATCAAAATCAGTGATATCTGTATGACATATTCACCGAGGTCACCGAGGTGAATAAAATCTGTGCCATCTGTGTAATCTGTGTGAAATAAAAAAAAACATACAATCTGAGAGAAATGAAACGTTACTGCCAAACCCTAACCCTTATAGACAATCCCCATCTCATTGAAAAATACATCGAGGCCCACGCCCACGTCTGGCCCGAGGTCATCGCTGGCCAGCGCGAGGTAGGCATCCTCGACATGCAGATCTACCGCCACGGCCGCCAGCTCTTCATGATCATGGATACGGTGGACGACTTCGACTTCGACCGCGACATGGCTCGGTTGGCCACGCTGCCAAGACAGGCGGAGTGGGAGGCCTACGTCTCGCAATTCCAGGGCTGTGCCGCCGGAGCGAGTTCGGCCGAGAAATGGCAAAGGATGGAAAGGATTTTTCAGAGTTGAAGGAAAAATGTTGGTAAAATCGGTAGAAAACCCTAAAGAAAAGGTTGCATTTTGAAGATTATTTGTACTTTTGCACATTCAAAAACGCCCTCAAAATGAAAAAGTCAAGATTTTTACTTCTTTTATCTTTAGCCTTGTTAGGTTTGATGACTACGTCTTGTGTCACTTCGAAAAAAGTGCGTTATCTGAGAGATATGCCTACCTACGGTGTGCCTTTGAACGATAAATTTGAAGCCACAATTGCTCCCTACGATGAATTGCGTATCTATGTATTGGGCGATGGGAAGAATGAAGAATTGGTGAAGCCTTTCAATGTATTAGGCACTGCAGGAAATACTGCGGTTAACAGAATGGGTTATCTTGTTGATGTGAATGGCAATATTGAATTCCCGGTTTTGGGTGAATTGCATGTGGCGGGCCTGACTCGTCTGCAATTACAGGAACTGATTGCTGAACAACTGAAATCCAATGGCTATCTGAGCAATCCCAATGTGATGGTGCGCTTCTTGAATTTCAAGGTGTTTTATTTAGGGACGGAAAGTGGTAAAGTGCTGAATATCGCTGAAGAACGTTGTACTTTCTTGGAAGCCTTAGCCTTGGCTGGTGGTCTGGACCTATATACCCGCCGCGACCGCATTGGCGTGATGCGCGAGGTGAACGGCAAGATGGTCATCCACTATATGGATCCCCGCTCAGTGGAGATCTTTGACGATGAATTCTTCCTCCTGCAGCAAAATGATATCATCTTCACGGAAGCGGGTTCACGCCGTTTCCTCAGAGAGAGTTATTCTAATTGGCAATGGCTTGTGTCTGGAATAACTTCACTAGTGTCATTGTACTTGTTGTATAAGAGTATAGAAAAAGACATTCAGAATCCCACCCACTAATAACTGATTTGTGATATGGAGAATAACAAAGTAAATACAACATCCAACGATATTTCGTTCCTTGACGACGATGCCAATAGCGGCTTCAAGTTTAAGGACCTGCTCTTTTTGGTGCTCCGCAACCTGCATTGGTTCATCCTTTGCGCTGCCATTTGTGGCTTGTATGCCTATTACAAAGTGAGAAACGAGGAAAGGATTTATGCCAGCTCGGCTACCATTATGATCAAGACTGCTGTTAGCGGCGGATCGGAAACATTTCGTGGCTCCTCGGCAATGAGCGCTATTACTGGGCAGGGCGTGGCCATCAGTTCGGTGCAAAACGAGATGATGGTGCTGAAGTCGCAGACCAACATGGAGAACATGGTGCGCAAGCTGAACCTGAACACCATGTATTCCTATAAAACTAAGATAGCGAAGCGCAACAAGAACCTATATAAATCCTCTCCTGTAGAAGTGGCCTTCCCCGATATGGAAGAGGAGGCAAGTGTTTCCTTTACAGTGCGTCCCTTGGATAATAATTTTGTTATGCTCGAAGATATCGGTGGCAATGTGCCTTCGATGAAGGTGAAGCTGAACGACACGGTGATGATTCCCCAAGGCCGTATGGTGGTGACGCCTACCTGGATTTATAAGGATTTCATTAATACGCCGATAAGGGTGAATCGCCGTCCGCTTTCTGCAGTGGCTGCTTCCTATCGCGGCCGTATCGGCGTGGCGAGGGATAATGATCGTAACTCCATCTTGAGACTGTCTCTGCAAGACACCTCTCCCTTACGCGCTGCCGACGCACTGAATACTTTGATTGATGTGTACAATCAGGAATCCATCGACGACCAACAGAGGATTTTAGATTATTCTGAAGCCTTCATCAACGACCGTATAAATTACCTGATGAACGACATTCAGGATTACGAACAGGTTTTTGTCAATTTTAAACGATCGCATAACTTGATTGATACTAAATCCTATGGTCAGACTTATATGGCTAGTAGCGCTGCATCTACTGAGGAAGCAAAAAAACTGCGGGACCAAGCGGGTAATGTGCGGTTTTTGATTAATTATATTGAGAATAACGAAGGGCAGATGATTCCTGTTGGTGCGGTAAATGTCAACGGGGATGCGGCTACTGTTATCAAGAAATACAACGACAATCAGGCTGTTTTGGAAGGCTATAAGGCTGACGGTACTCTGAACAACCCTGTGGCAGTGAACCTGCAGGAGTCGCAACGTACCCTTCGCTCCTCCATCTTGGCCATGTTGGAGAGCAACCTGCAAGGCCTGCAGACCCGTATTGATGCCGCAGACCGCGAACGCAGTATTGCCAACGCCCAGATCCAGTCTGTGCCTACTGCCCAGTTGGAACTGAACGAGGTGGGTCGTATGCAGGACATTAAGGAGAGACTTTACCTGCAGTTACTTTCTAAGCGTGAGGAACTGTTGCTGACAAGCCCACAGTTAGAGGCCACCTCACGAGTGATTGACTATGCCCATCCCGACCACAAGCCCGTGGCACCCGATGAGAAGGAAACCATTATGATAGGTATCCTCATCGGCTTGGCCATCCCGGCCGCCATTATGCTACTTCGCAAGTTGTTGGATACTTCGGTGCACGACAGGGCCGATGTGCAGAAGAGCACGAATGCACCCTTCTTGGGCGATGTGCCTTTCGAGAAGGGCTTGGAGGCCCATTCCATCGTGGTGCGCGAGAATGGGCGTGACTCGCTCTCCGAGTCGTTCCGTCTCATACGCTCCAGCTTGGAGTATATGAAGGATCGCAAGGAAGGCGCGCATGTCATCATGTTCTCGTCGTTCATGGTGTCGTCGGGCAAGACCTTCGTGTCATCCAACCTGGCTGGTAGCTTTGCCTTCGCCTCGCGTAAGACGGTGCTTGTCGACTTGGACATCCGTAAGGGTACCCTTTCGAAGGTGTTCGACAGCAATGTGAAGGTGGGCGTGTCCAATTACCTCTCGGGTAAGACCGACAACATCGACGATATCATCCACTCCGATCCTAACATCCCGAACCTGGATATCATCTTCGCTGGTCCCATCC
The DNA here is from genome assembly GCA_902786745.1 of uncultured Bacteroidia bacterium. Lineage (GTDB taxonomy): Bacteria > Bacteroidota > Bacteroidia > Bacteroidales > F082 > Limimorpha. Next base: position 13,786 of record CADADR010000007.1, on the reverse strand, counting down.
CGCCCAACCCGGCCGAGTTGCTGATGAGCACGCGCCTGGATGACATGGTCGCCGAGCTGCGCAAACGCTACGAATACATCTTCTTGGACAACGTGCCGGTGGGCATGGTGGCCGACTCCGACATCGTGAAGCGCGTGGCCGACACCACCATCTTCGTACTGAGAGCGGGTAAGACCGACAAACGCTTGCTCTTCGACGTTGACAAGTTCTACAAGGACGGTAAGTTCCCGTATGGCTACGGTTATGGTTATGGCTACGGTTATGGCTACGGTTATGGCTACGGCAGCGACGAGGAAAAGAAAAAGAAGAAGAAATGGTACCAACGCCTCTTCAAGAAGGATAAGCACCACCATCATCATCATTCCAGCTCAAGCAAGTCGTTAAACAAAGACGACGGCAAGGATTAAGCCATGTTTAGTTTCAAACACCGACTCCCCGACGACTTTTTCAAAGGCGCTTGTGACATCCATTGTCACTTGTTGCCTGGCGTCGACGATGGCTTTGCCACCGCCGAGAAGTCATTGCACGCCCTCGAGGTGTTGGAGAAGCGTGGTGTCAGCAAGATGATCCTCACGCCGCATTTCATGAAGGACTATCCCGACAACGACAGGAACAGCATCACGGCCAAGTTTGAGGCCTTCAAGGCGGAGGCGGCGAAGGTCAGCAAGATCGAGTTGCGCTTGGCGGCGGAGTATATGCTCGACGCACGTTTCATGGAGCATTTCAAGCAGGGCTTTTTGTTTTTGGACAAGGATAATACCCACGTGCTTTGCGAGACGTCATATATGATGTATGAGCACGGCATCACTGAAATGATCTATGAGATTATGCTCGAGGGATTGCAACCTGTCATTGCCCACCCCGAGCGTTATGAGTACGCCAACAATGCCAACTATGCGCGCTGGAAGGACAAGAACTACAAGTTCCAGTTGAACCTGTTGTCGTTGGTGGGTGTGTATGGAGAGGCAGCCGAAGCCAAGGCACATTACCTCCTGAAAGAGGGATTTTACAACTACATCGGCTCCGACATGCACGGGCTCGGCAACTTCGAGCGTTTCCTCCCCGAACTTAAGCTGAAGACGAAGGAAATCGACCAACTGTCGCAGTTGCTGGAGAACAACAAGAAGTTGTTTGGATAAGCCTACTGCAAAGAATATCAAAAAAGGCCATCACATTCGTGGTGGCCTTTTTTGCTTATTGAGGTTCCCCTTCGGGGAATGGAGTTATAGTTGTTAGGTACCATGCGGCGGCAAGTAACGTTTACAGGTCGTTAACGTTAGAAGCCGCCGCTGTCCACTCTACGTCCACCTCCATTCCCGAAGGGAATCTCATCATTCGCATTCCTGTTTCGCGTATCAAAGCGACTTGAGGATTGTCCGTCATTGCGAGGAGGCACGACGAAGCAATCTAGGAGTACCGTTAACCTTAAACGTGTAAAGTCCCCCAGCGAGTAGCGGCACATTCGAGGAGCCTTTCATCCATTACTTCGTCGAATCTTCGATTTGCTTCGTTCCTCGCAAATCCCCGATTCGACGATGCGAAGCGAGTCAATGACGCGAAGCGACGACAAGAAGTTGGTCCTGGGAGCGTGGGAGATTGCGGATCAAGTCCGCAATGACGGCAGGGTGTGTGAGTATAGGGTTAAGAGGTTCCCCTTCGGGGAATGGAGTTATAGTTGTTAGGTACCATGCGGCGGCAAGTAACGTTTACAGGTCGTTAACGTTAGAAGCCGCCGCATGTTACGTTTATTATGGTACTCCATTCCCGCCGCCAGGCGGGAATCTCGTAATAGAACAATAAAGTGTAAGCGCTTCGCTGAATGACGTTGCCCGAGTATCCTCCGTCATTGCGAGGAGGCACGACGAAGCAATCTAGGAGTACCGTTAACCTTAAACGTGTAAAGTCCCCCAGCGAGTAGAGGCACAACTTCGTCGAATCTTCGATTTGCTTCGTTCCTCGCAAATCCCCGATTCGACGATGCGAAGCGAGTCAATGACGCGAAGCGACGACAAGAAGTTGGTCCTAGGAGCGTGGGAGATTGCGGATCAAGTCCGCAATGACGGCAGGGGGTGTGAGTATAGGGTTAAGAGGTTCCCCTTCGGGGAATGGAGTTGAGTGTTAAGTGACCAGCGGCGGCAAGAAACAGTTACCGGGTGGTAACGGTCTCAAGTCGCCGCAGGTTACGTTTATTATGGCACTCCATTCCCGCCGCCAGGCGGGAACCTCTTTGTTGTTATTTCAGTCCGCGAGCCTTCAAGTAAGGTTCATAGTCCGGGTCTTGGCCGCGGAACTTGCGGTACTGCACCATGCCCTCGTCGTTGCCGCATTCCTGCAGGCAGTTCTTGCGGAACGAAGCGGCCAACTTAGGATTGAAGAGGTCGCCGGAGGTCTTGAAGTAGTTGAAGGCGTCCTTGTCGAGTACCTCAGCCCAGGTGTAGGCATAGTAGCCTGCACTATAGCCACCGTTGAAGATGTGGCTGAAGTTCGTGCTGCGGTAACGAGGCAGAATCTCAGGCATCAGGCCGATGGCGTCCATCTGCTGCTTCTCGAAGGCATCAACGTCGAGGTCTTGGACCTCGGTCAGCTCGTGGTACTTCATGTCGAGGATGGAGGCGGCGATAAGTTCGGTGGTCATGAAGCCTTGGTTGAACAGGGCACTGTTCTCAATCTTGTTGATGAGGCTGTCGGGCATGACTTCGCCAGTTTGGTAGTGCTTGGCATACATGCGGATGACCTCGGGCTCGGCAACCCAGTTCTCCATGATCTGCGAGGGTAGCTCCACATAGTCGTGAGGCACGTTGCCACAGGTGCGGTCGTAGAGGCCGTCGGAGAAGAAGGCGTGCAGCGAGTGGCCGAACTCATGCCACATGGTCTCGGTCTCGTCCCAAGTGAGTAGGGCAGGGGTGTCGCCCGAGGCAGGGGTGAAGTTCATCACGAGGGAGACGACGGGATAGACCTTGTTGCCCTCGATGTCGTAACCACTCTCACGGAAACTGGTGCACCAGGCACCGCCACTCTTCGAATCGCGCGGATAGTAGTCGAGATAGAGGATGCCGAGGAAGTCGCCGTTGGCTTCCTTCACTTCGTAGGTCTCCACGCCAGGATAGTAGATGGGCAGGTTCTCGTTCTTGGTGAAGGTGACGCCATAGAGCTTGTTGGCGGCCTCAAACATGCCGTTGCGCACGTTGTCCACGGTGAGGTAAGGCTTGATATAGTTTTCATCGAAGTCGTATTTGGCCTTGCGGAGCTTCTCGGCATAGTACCACCAATCCCAACCTTCCAGCTTGATGTTGGCACCTTCCTTGTCGGCGATGGCCTGCATCTCGGCCAGCTCTTTCTTGGCGAGTTGCTGGGCAGGGTTGAAGATGTCGATGAGGAACTTGTCGACGGTCTTTGAGTCTTGCGCCATATTGACGGCTAGCACGTAGTCGGCGTAGTTGTCATAGCCGAAGAGCTTGGCCTTCTGCACACGCAGCTTGCACATCTCGTTGATGAGGTTCTTGTTGTCGTACTCGTTGTTGTTGTCGCCACGGTTGTAGTAAGCCTTGTACATCTGTTCGCGCAGGTCGCGGTTGTCGGCAAACTGCAGGAAGGGGATGAGGCTGGGCTTGCTCAAGGTGAACACCCACTTGCCTTCCATGCCGTCAGCCTTGGCTTGCTCGGCGGCGGCGTCGATGCTGGTCTGCGGCAGACCCGCCAGGTCGGCTTCATTCTCCACAACCAGTTTGTAGCCGGCGTTTTCCTTCAGCAGGTTGTTGCCAAACTGCAGGCTCAAGGTGGAGAGTTGCTCGTTGATTTGGCTCAGCTCGGCTTGCTGTTCGGCATCCAAGCCAGCACCGCTGCGGATGAAGTCCTGATGGTACTTCTCCACCACGCGGATCTGTTGGTCGTCGAGGCCCATCTCATTGCGGTGCTGATACACATAGTCGATGCGCTCGAAGAGTTTCGGGTTCATCATGATGGCGTCGCTGTGCTTCGAGAGCATGGGCAACACCTGCTCGGCAATGGCGATCATCTCGTCGTTGGTGAGGCATTCGTTGAGGTTGAAGAACACGTTGCTGACGCGGTCGAGGATCTGGCCCGACTTGTCGAAAGGCAGGATGGTGTTCTCGAAGGTGGCAGGCTCGGCATTGTTGCAGATGGCCTCCACTTCGGCCTGCTGCTCTTTGATGCCGGCCTCGAAGGCAGGCATGTAGTGCTCATTCTTGATTTGGTCGAACGGCGGCACCTGGAAGGGTGTCGTGTATTCGCTGAGGAAGGGATTTGGGCTTTCGACCTCGGCCTTTTGTTCAGGCTTGGAGGTGCACGAAGCCAAGGTGATGACGCTTAAAGCAATCATGTTGATAAGTTTTTTTGTCATTGTATTGGATTTTGATGCTTAAATCTGGGCTGCAAAGATAAAAAATGTTGTCTTTTTTGTTTGCATAAAAGAAAAACATTATTTTTGTAGATTATTTTAGAATAAAAAACTAACATGAGTTACATTTCCTGGGATAAAAAGAAACTGGTCAATCTGGAGTTTACACTCAACCGTGAAGTGTTGCGTTCCAACGCTTTAGGCGCATTCCTCGCCACCACGGTGATTGGCTGCAACACTCGAAAATACCACGGCCTCTTGGTGGTGCCGCAGCCGCAGCTGGACAATAACAATCATGTGCTGCTGTCGAGCCTCGACGAGACCATTATTGAGAATAAGGAGGAGTTCCATCTTGGCGTACACATGTACCCCGATGGCATCTTCGCTCCTCGTGGTCACAAATACCTTCGCGATTTCACCGCCGACCCCATGCCGAAGCTGACCTACCGCATCGGCAATGTGGTGCTCGACAAGGAGCTGATCTTCTCTGCCACGGAGGCACGACTCTTTGTGCGTTACACCTTGCGCGAATCTGTGGTGCCCATCACGCTGCGCGTGCTGCCTTTCCTGGCCTTCCGCAACGTACACATGCTGACGCATGAGAACCACGAGGCCAGCCGTAAGGTGGACCTAGTGAAGAACGGCGCTTCGTGGCAGCTCTACAAGGACTACTCGAGGCTCTACCTGCAGTTCTCGCGCGCGGCGGAATACACGCATGTGCCGCATTGGTATTACAATATGTTCTACATCCGCGAGCAGGAACGTGGCTATGATGCTTTGGAAGATCAATTTGTCCCGGGATTCTTCGAACTTCAGATGAAGCAAGGCGACACGGTGATTCTCTCGGTGAGCCTCAAGGAAGAAAGCCCGACTGCCATCAAGCGGCAGTGCGAGGCTGAGGTGAAGAGGCTGTTGCCTCAGACGAGTTACGAGGATTGCCTCGTGAAGGCCGCTGACCAGTTCATCATCCGTGATGCGAACGGCACGAAGCTTTGGGCTGGATTCCCATGGTTCGGCTCCTGCAGCCGCGACACCTTCCTCGCTTTGCCAGGCATCGCTTTGGCGCAAGGCGACGAGAAGACTTTTATGGCGGCACTTGATTACCTCATCTCGAGGATGCAAGGGCCGTTCTTCCCGCATCGTTACTATCAGAAGAGCCTCTATTTCACTGCGGTCGACTCGCCGCTGTGGTTCTTCTATGTGCTGCAGCTCTACGAGAAGATGCTCGGTAAGGACAAGAAGGACATCTGGAAGAAATACAAGAAGCCGATGACGACCATTTTGGAGAGCTTCATCGCGGGCACGGACTTCAATGTGCATACTTTGGACAACGGTCTGCTTTATGCCGGCAACCGCGACTTGGCCCTCACCTGGATGAACGTCTTCGCCCAAGGCAAACCTTGGACACCACGTACGGGCTTAGCGATTGAAGTGAACGCCCTTTGGTATAACGCCCTGCGTTATGGTGTAGAACTACTGAAAGCCGCCGAACCGAAGAGCACGCTGCTCAAGAAATGGCAGGAGTTGGCCGACAAGGTGAAGGCCTCGTTTGCCGACACCTTCTATAATAAAGCGACCAAGGGCTTCTACGACTTTGTGAACAGTAACGAGAAAAACGAACAGGTGCGACCCAATATGATGCTGGCTGCCGCCTTGCCTTATAGCCCGATGAGCGACGAGATGCAGAAACGTGCCTTCGACATCGCCCATTCCGAGCTGCTGACGACGCGCGGCATCCGTTCGCTGTCGCCTAACGACGAGAACTACAAGGGCATTAGCATCGGCAGCCACAACGAACGCGAACGTGCTTACCACAATGGCTCGACATTCCCGTGGCTGATTATGTTCTATGCCGACCTCTCGGTGAAACTGTTTGGGAAGACCTCGTTGCCTTATCTGGAAGACCTGTATAACGGCTTCGAGGAGGCCATCAAGGACAACGGCATCGGTACGGTGTCGGAGATCTACGACGGCAACCCGCCCTTTGAGGCAAGAGGTTGCATTTCGCAGTCGACGAGCGTGGGTGCCTTGCTCTACCTGCATTACCTGATCGAAGAACTAAATAAGAAAGGAGGCTCAAAATGAGAGTCCTGATGTTTGGGTGGGAGTTTCCGCCCCATATTACCGGTGGCCTCGGAACGGCATGCTTCGGCATGACCAAAGGCCTGGCCAAGAACGATGTGGACGTGCTCTTCGTGGTGCCGCGTGCCTATGGCGACGAGGATGAGACCAACGTACGTCTGCTCAATGCCAGCGACGTGACCATCGACATCGACCACGAGAAAGACCGAAGCTATTGGGAGCGCGTGCAGTACATGGAGATTGGCTCCAACATCATCCCGTATGTCGGGCCGGAGAACTTTGCCAATGTGCTGGAAAGCGACCGCCATGTGGTGGAGCATTTCAACCGCACGGGTTCGGTGTTTGCGCGCAACTACCAGTTCTCGGGCAAATACGGCATGAACCTCATGGAAGAGGTGGCGCGCTATGCCTTGATTGGCTCGTCGTTGGCCACGAAATACGACTTCGACGTCATCCATGCCCATGACTGGCTGACCTATTCGGCAGGCATCGCGGCGAAGGAGACCACAGGCAAACCGCTGGTGGTGCACATGCACGCCACCGAGTTCGACCGCTCGGGCGAGAACATCAACACGGATGTATATGCCATCGAACGCAGGGGCATGGAGGCCGCCGACCGTGTGATTACAGTGAGTAACCTGACCCGCAACATTGTCATCAACAAATACGGCATCGACCCCGCCAAGGTCGTGACGGTGCACAACGCCGTTGAGCCTAACGACAAACCCAAGTCGGAATACGAGCGCAGCGGTCTGGATGCCAAGGTGGTGACCTTCCTTGGACGAATCACCTACCAGAAAGGCCCAGAATACTTCATCGAGGCGGCCTATAAGATCCACCAGGTCGACCCGAGCATCCATTTCGTGATGGCGGGCACGGGCGACATGTTGGAGAAGATGATACGCCGTGTTGCCCAACTCGGCATGGGTAGCCACTTCCACTTCACGGGCTTCCTAAAGGGTGAGGCCGTCGACCAGATGTTCGCCATGACCGACGTGTTTGTCATGCCGTCCATCTCCGAACCGTTCGGCATCGTGCCGTTGGAGGCCATGCGCCTCAATGTGCCGGTGGTCATCAGCAAGCAGTCGGGTGTGTCAGAGGTCGTCAAGCACGCCTTGAAGGTCGACTTCTGGGACATCAACGGACTGGCCGACGCCATCTATGGCCTCTGCCACTACAAGCCCTTGGCCGACTGCTTCAAGGACGAAGGCAAGGACGAGGTGGACAGCCTCAAGTGGGAAGCCGCCGCAAAGAAGATCAAGGCGGTTTATGAGTCAGTGGTATAATTAGCGAATAATAAAAAATACTAGATATGAGCAAGTCAATCTGTTTCTATTTCCAAGTGCATCAGCCTTACAGGCTTCGCACGTATCGTTTCTTCGAAATCGGTAAGAAACACTATTACTATGACGACTACAGCAACCGCATGATTATGCGACGTGTGGCCGAGAAGTGCTACCTGCCCATGAACGAACTCCTGATGCGCCAAATCGAGAAGTATGGCGACAAGGTCAAGTTCGCGTTCTCGTTCTCGGGCGTGGTCATCGAGCAGATGGAGCAGTTCGCACCCGAGGTGCTGGAGAGTTTCCAGAAGCTGGTCGCCACGGGTAGGGTAGAGGTGCTCTCTGAGACTTACGCCCATTCCTTGGCCTCGCTTTCGAATCCTGATGAGTTCAAGCGTCAGGTGACGGCCCACAAGCACAAGATGAAAGAGGTGTTTGGTGTCACGCCAAAGACCTTCCGCAACACCGAGTTGATCTATAGCGATGAAATCGGAGCAGCGGTGGCCGACATGGGCTACAACCTCATGCTCACCGAGGGTGCCAAGCACATCTTGGGTTGGAAGAGCCCCAACTATATGTACGCCAACGCCATCAACCCGAAGCTGAAAGTGCTGCTGCGCAACTTCAAGTTCAGTGACGAGATCGCCTTCCGCTTTGTGCAGGACGGCTTCCGCGCTGAGGACTTCGTCAACTGGCTGAATGCCTTGCCGGAGGAGGAAGAGGTGGTCAACATCTTCATGGACTACGAGACCTTTGGCGAGCACCAGAGCGCCGAGACGGGCATCTTCAACTTCATGGAGGCTTTGCCTGGTGCCATCCTGAAGGGCAGCAAGTTCAAGTTTGCCACACCGCAGGAACTGGCTAAGAAGCTGCAGCCGGTGAGCGCCGTCAATGTGCCCAATGTGCTGTCGTGGAGCGACGAGGAGCGCGACCTCACGGCCTGGCTTGGCAACCCCTTGCAGGATGACGCCTTCCGTACCTTGTACGAACTCAACGCCAAGGTGCATCGCATCAAGGACGAAGAGCTGCAGCAGGATTGGACCATGCTTCAGACCTCCGACCATTTCTACTATATGTGCACGAAGTGGCTCTCCGACGGCGTGGTGCATAAATACTTCAACCACTATGCCTCGCCCTATGACGCCTATGTCAACTACATGAATGTGCTGACCGACTTCACCGATAGGGTGACGAAGCTGGCGAAGGCGAAAAAAGTGGCAAAAGTAGAGTAACAAGATTCCCCTGCGGGGAATGGAGTAGGAGTAAGGGTTATCCTGCGGCGGTGGCAACTGTTACATGTCAAATGCTGTTCTTTACCGCCGCTGGACAACAAGAAAACGTACTCCATTCCCGAAGGGAATCTCTATATAGTTTTTAATTTTTAATTTTAATAAATACGAATGAAAAACCCCGAATACCTTTTTGAAACCTCTTGGGAAGTGTGTAACATGGTGGGCGGCATCTATACGGTGCTCTCCACGAAGTCGAATGTGATGCGTCAATTGCTTGACGACCATTATATTACGGTAGGACCTGATGTGGTTAAGGAATCACACGAGACGCTATATTTTGTGGAAGACAACGACCTCTTTCCCGAGTGGCGCGAAAGGGCATTGAGCCAAGGCCTGAAGTTCCGTATTGGCCATTGGAAAATCGAAAGCAGCCCCATCGCCATCTTGGTGGACTACACCCCGCTTTATCAGACCAAGAACGAGATCCTTGGCCACCTGTGGGAACAGTATGAACTGGACAGCATCCGCGGCCAGTGGGATTATATCGAGCCCGTGTTGTTTGGCTATGCCGCGGGTCAGGTGATCGAGAGTTTCTGCAACTTCTATTTGCAGCAAACAAGCAACATCGTGGCACAGTTCCACGAGTGGATGACGGGCTCGGGCGTGCTTTATCTGAAGGAGCATTGTCCGCAGATCGCCACGGTGTTCACCACGCACGCCACCTATCTCGGCCGTGCCATCTCAGGCAACGGATTGCCGTTGTACGACAACCTGAAGACCTATCTGCCTTCGGTGATGGCCATGCAGTTCAACGTGGTCTCGCAGCAGTCGATGGAGCAGAAGGCGGCAAAGAATGCCGACTCCTTCACGACGGTGAGCGACATCACGGCGCAGGAGTGCGAGCAGTTCCTCTATCGTAAGCCCGATGTGGTGACCAAAAACGGTATCGACCATACCTTTAGGAAAGACAACGCCGAGTTCGCCGAGAAACGCAAGGCGACACGCGAGCAGATCTTGAAAATCGCCGGGACTTTATGCGGTGAGACCCTCGACCCGAACTGTCTGATGGTGCTCAACAGCGGCCGTTACGAGTTCAAGAACAAGGGTATCGACCTCTTCATCGAGGCCCTACGCCGCCTCAACGAAGATAAGAACCTGAACCGCACCGTCCTGGGCGTGATTGCCGTGCCGGCCAACATCGCTGGCCCCTCCAAGGACCTGCAACACCGCCTCGACGGCACCAACGCCATCATGGGGCATACCGACTTCCCCGCTACGCACCATATCTTTGAGTATGAGAACGATGCGATTCTAAACTCCCTGCGTAACTCGGGTCTGCAAAACGACGCCAACGACAAGGTGAAGGTGATGTTTGTCCCCGCTTACCTCAACGGCAGCGATGGCATCTTCAACCTGACCTATTCTGAGTTCCTCTCCGCCTTCGATTTCTCGGTGTTCCCGTCGTATTACGAGCCTTGGGGTTACACACCACTCGAGAGTGTCTCTATGGGCATCCCCACCTTGACCTCCGATGTGTCTGGCTTCGGCAAGTTCGTGCAGCAGGAATGCAAGGGCAACGAGGCCGTGACCGTGGTGCCACGTCAGGTGGGCGATAACGACAAGGTGATCGACGAAATCGTTTCCGCTTTGCGCCATTTCCTGGGCTTGACCGACAAAGGCATGGCCGAGACTTCGGAAGCCGCTTTGCAGGTGGCCAACAAGCTGCTGTGGAAAGACCTCGTCGTCAGCTATCAGAAGGCTTGGGATGTGGCCCTCGAGAAGGCGGGAGGCCGCCATTATATGATGGAGCCGGTGCCTTACGCCGATATGATGCATGAGGTGGTCTACCAGAAGAAAGACTCGCCGAGTTGGAAGAAGGTGCTGGTGAAGCCCATCTATTCGCCCGAGATGAAGAAACTGGAAGAGCTCTCGCGTAACATCTGGTGGTGCTGGAATGTGGATGCCGTCGAGTTGTTTGAGAGCATCGACCCGGAGGCTTGGAAGGCTACAGAGCAGAACCCCGTCGCCTTGATGGAAGGCCTTTCCGTTGAGCAGATCAAGGACTTGGAGAACAATTCGGACTTCGTCGAACGCCTCAACAAGGTCTACGACCAGTTCAAGGCATACATGGCACAGCCTACGCAGCAGAAGGACCTCATCGCTTATTTCAGCATGGAATACGGCTTGATGAAGAGCCTTAAGATTTATTCTGGCGGCCTCGGCATCTTGGCAGGCGACTACATGAAGCAGGCCTCCGACTCCAACGCCAATATGGTGGGCATCGGTCTGCTGTATCGTTATGGCTACTTCGCGCAGGAGATCACGGTCTCGGGCGAACAGCGTGCCGAATACATTCCGCAGAAGTTCTCGCAACTGCCCCTGCAGCCCGTGTTCAACGACAAGGGCGAATGGATCACGGTGAGTATCGCTTTCCCGGGCCGCTCGGTTTACGCTAAGGCTTGGCGCGTCAGCGTGGGTAGGATAGGGCTTTACCTCCTTGATACCGACATCGAGGAGAACTCGGCCGAGGACCGCGGCATCACAAGTCGACTCTATGGCGGCGACAGCGAGATGCGTATCAAGCAAGAGATGTTCCTCGGCGTAGGCGGTATCCGTCTTTTGGAAGCCATGGGCATGAAGCCTACCATCTACCACTGCAACGAAGGCCATGCGGCCTTCAGTGGACTGGAGCGTCTGCGTGTCTACATCAACAAGCACAACCTCGATTTCGATGTCGCGCTTGAGTTGGTGCGGGCTTCCACCTTGTTCACGACGCATACGCCTGTGCCCGCGGGTCACGATGCCTTTGAGGAGCACCTCATCCGTACCTATATGCCGCACTATGCCAACCGCATGAACATCAGCTGGGAACGCTTTATGGGCTTGGGGCGCTTCAACCCCAACAACCCGAACGAGAAATTCTCGATGAGCGTGCTGGCCACCAACCTCAGCCAAGAGGTGAACGGTGTGAGCAAGATCCACGGCCGCGTGTCGAGGGAGATGTTCCAGTCGTTGTGGCCGGGTTATTTCGCCGAGGAAAACCACATCGGTTATGTCACCAACGGCGTGCACCTGCCCACTTGGAGCAACCGCCTCTGGCAGCGCCTTTATAAGGAGACCTTCGGTCCTGATTACATCGACACCCAGTCGGATGTGAAGATGTGGGAGCGAATCTACGAGGTGCCGGATGAGAAGATTTGGGACATCCGCAAGCAGCTGAAGCACGAACTGATTGCCTATCTGGGTGATAAGATCAAGGAAGACATGCGTCAACGTCAGGAGAGCCCGAAACTCATCATGCAGACCGTCAACAGCTTGAACGAGAATGCGTTGATTGTCGGATTCGCCCGTCGTTTCGCCACCTACAAGCGTGCCCACCTGCTCTTTGGCAACTTGGAGCGTCTGTCGCAGCTCGTCAACGACCCGAAGCGCCCCGTCATCTTCCTCTTTGCCGGTAAGGCGCACCCCAACGACAAGGCGGGTCAAGATCTCATCAAGATGATCATTGACATCTCGCGTCGTCCCGAGTTTATCGGTAAGATATTGTTTATCAGCAATTACGATATGGAACTCGGTGGTCGCTTGACCAGTGGCGTGGATGTGTGGCTCAACACGCCGACACGTCCGCTCGAAGCCTCTGGCACCAGTGGTGAGAAGGCTGTGATGAATGGCGTGCTCAACTTCTCCGTCTTGGACGGCTGGTGGGCCGAGGGCTATCGTCCCGATGCCGGCTGGGCCATCCAGGAGAAGCGCACCTATCAGGACCAGCGCTATCAGGACGAGATGGATGCCGAGACGATCTACAACACATTGGAAAACGAGATTGTACCGCTCTATTATGCCCGCAATGTGCATGAGGTGCCTACGGGTTGGGTGGCGGCCATGAAGAAGTGCCTCAACGAGATTTCACCGTGTTTCACTATGAAACGCATGATGGACGACTACTTCGAGAGGTACTATAACAAGTTGATTGATCGCACCCACTGGATGCGTGCCAACCGTTACCAGAAAGCCTTCGAGATCAACGCATGGAAGACGCGCGTGCGCAACAACTGGGACAAGGTAGAGGTGAAGTCGCTCATCCTGCCCGACACCAACGTGCGTCCTTTGACCTTCGGCGAGCAGTTTATCGCTGAGATTACGCTGCTCACGCCCGACCTCGAGCCTGGCGACCTCGCCATCGAGCTGCTCTTTGGCAAGAAGACCAACGACCAGGTGGACGAGATCACCGCTGTCCACAAGATGAAACTCGTCGACTCGGGCGACCGCTGGGTGAAGTACTACATCAAAGTGCCGATCAAGCGTGCTGGTGTGTATGATTTCACCTTCCGTGTGTATCCCACCAACAAGATGCTGCCGCATCGTCAGGACTTCCCGTTGGTGAAGTGGATCTGATGTGAAGAAAAACCTTTCAGAAGGGGCGGAGAGCGATGCTTTCCGCCTTTTTTTTTGTCCTTGTATCCTAAAATTCCACAATTTGTACCCAAAAAATCCACAAAATGACTAGGGGTAAATCCTCACGCGCGTGTCTTATAGGTGTCTAGACAACAAAAAAACGCGTTTTTTATGCATTCATACGCTTGTATGCTTAGAAAAAATCCGTCCTTCGTCATGCCCTATGACGAGGCGTTACGCTTTTATATGTTGGAAATCAATTCAATTCACTTATTTATTAACTTAATTCATTCATTATGAAAAAGAAAGTATTTTCTTTGATGATGATGCTCTTGCTGGCCTTTGTTGGCTTTGTGAGAGCAGACGAACTGACCGTAAACGATGGTACTACTACCAACGGTTTCGTGCCAGTGTACGGCTTCTATGCCGACGCTTAC
>CADADR010000006.1 GCA_902786745.1 uncultured Bacteroidia bacterium | reverse complement strand
CTCGGTATGGTGGTGGTGTTGCTGGCTGTCATCATCACTGCAATAACGATTGTGATCAAAATGGTGAAGGTTTCCTGATGGAGACCTTCTCCTTTTTTTTGTCACCTCGTCCGGCTTGGTAGGTGGTTTTAATTTTACCTCAGTCGGCCAAAGGATGCGGGGGTAGGTGTCGCATCTTTTAGGAAGCTTCATGGCCGCATCCTTTGTCCGCCTTCGGTTAATAGTGGGTTTGCGTTTTCCCACTCTCGTTTCTCATCCTCGGTCGGTCATCCGCAAATCCACTCCAGCAATTTAATCGATTCGGTGTGCTGCCTGGCTGTCAAAGGCTGCGGAGGCAGCTCATCCCCTGTGGGGTAGCTTATTGGCCGCAGCCTTTGCCAGCCAGTCAGGCTCCAGCGGGGAACACGTTTTTAGGGATTGTGGCGCGATTTTCGGCATCAGGCCTGTCGTCATCCCGCCTCAACCCTAAAAAATCAATACAACGCGCCTGTGTATTCAGGAAAATATCTATCTTTGCAGTCGCTCCGTTGCCATAATGGAGTAAAAGTTATCACCTTGTGAAGCCGCCAGTCCCCAATTTTGGTGGCTTCCTTTTTTATAATAAGACAGGGCAGCTGCTCTGCAACTGCCCTGCCCTATTCTCACAACTTCTTAATCATGCGCTGCTTCTGTTGGTCGCTCACCTTTCGGTATCGCGCTATTGCCCGGCTTCCTTCGGAGTGGCCACTCATCGAAACGATGTCTGCATCCCTGAAGCCTGCCTCATACAGATTGCCGCAGAAGTTCCGGCGTCCCATGTGGCTGCTGGCCACCTCCGAAAGCTTCACCTGCTTTTCCAACCGCGTCACCGGGTCCAGGATGGTCACGATGCGGTCAAGCGAGGGAACAATCTTGAAGAAATCCTTGATGGCCTCATTATAGTTCTTGTCTGAAATGAAAGGCAAAAGCCTGTCATCATCCATGTCCTTATACCTGTCCAGGATCGTCTTGGCAATGGGGTGCAGCGGCACCGTCACGAGTCTTCCGCTCCTATTCCTCGTCTTCCCTGCGATATACTGGAGATATTCTCCATTGATGACGTTCGACTTCTTCAGCCTTGTGAGGTCGCCGATACGGCATCCAACAAGCGACTGGAATACGAAGATGTCCCTCTGCACGCCAAGCGCGGGACGCGAACTGAAATCCGCCTTAAACAGCTTGTGTGTGTCTTCCCTGCTGAAGAAGTAAGGAGTGCCATAAACGGATTGGTCTCTGTTGAAGTTCTCGAAGATATCTTCAACCCTGCATTTCTGCACCTTCATGATCCAATTCCAGAAAGCACGGATATACTTGAACTCGTTGGCCACATAGTTCAGGCTCCTTCTGTGGACGCCGCGGTCCTTGACATAATCGTAGCCGTTATAGATTTCCTCAAAGCGCCTCTTCGGCAGCCACTTCTCCTCCATCACTCCTGTCTTCTCGTTCTTCTCCTTGCGGAACTCCCACAGGTCGCACTCATTGAGGATGTAGTTCTTGAAGTCGTAAAGGGCATCCGTGGTGACCGTCTTAATCTTGTAGCGCTTGTCGTGGTACTTCTCCATCCGGTCCCAGAGACCCATGCAAGTGTTATAGGACTTCTTGCGCTCGGCCACGATGACACCATTATTATACTGCTCATCCATGAAGAAGCCGAAAGCATCCAAGAAATAGTGGTTTTCGAACTTGGCCATCTCGCGTTTCTTGGCCGCATCTTCCTGAGCCTTTTGGGTCTTGGTGGTCAGCGACCAACGATTCACGACGACCCGTTTGCCTCCAAGAATTGAGTCTTCCTTTTCGGTCTGCCACTCAATGTCATTCAGCCAAATCGTCAACGAATTATCCTTCAGATCTCCTTCGGATGTCTCTTCCCAGCATCGCATCAGATAGCTGGTGAGCAGGAGGAGCCTGTCACGGATTTCGTCGTTGTCGGTGCCGAACTTGGTAGATTTTCGAGCCTTGGGCATCCCGCGTTCCGCATCCCAATTGCCTGCGGTGATGTGGATTCCCGTGCCGGCTCTCTTTACGAAATTGCGATTTCCACTGAATCGGAGCTGAATTTCGCCCCTTTGATCGTCCTTTTTCACATACCTCGAAAGGTAGTAATTTACTGTTGCCATAATGTAAAATTTTTAGTTAAAACCTTGTTGAGTGACCCAGACAGGAGTGTCCCCCACCCCTGATTTTGTTCACTTTGCAAAGATAAGAAAAAATTTTTATCCGTGTCAACGCCGTGTCAACGGATTTGAAAAAAAGTGGATATTCATTGAAATTTATTATCGGTCTAAATAACAACAAAAACAACTAAATAATTGATTTTCAATAAATAGACATAAGCACCAATAGAAAACCAAAATCACCATTTACTAAATGTAGTGACCCCAGCCGGGTCACCAAGAAACAAAAAATCTCCGACTTGGTCGGAGATTTTTTGTTATCTTTGCCAACCCAAAGATACTACAATGATCGACTTATTGAATGACCTCAACGAGCCTCAAAGAGAGGCCGTTACCACTATAGAAGGCCCCGTGATGGTGATTGCAGGTGCCGGTTCGGGCAAGACCCGCGCCCTCACCTACCGCGTCGCCTACATGATTCAGGAGGGCGTAGACCCCTTCAGCATCATGGCCCTCACCTTCACCAACAAGGCCGCCCGCGAGATGAAGGAACGCATCATGCAACTTGTCAACGCCAGCGACGCCCGCAATGTTTGGATGGGCACCTTCCACTCCATCTTCGCCCGCATCCTGCGCATCGAGGCGGAGAAGATCGGCTTCACAAGCAACTTCTCCATCTACGACACTGACGACTCAAAGGCGCTCATCACACAAATCCTCAAAGACTTGAGCCTCGACACCAAAGTCTACCCCGCCAAGCAGGTGCTGTCGCGCATCTCGGCGGCCAAGTCGAGCCTCTACTCGCCCGAAGACTACGCCAACGACCCCGAGATCCAAGAGACCGACCGCAAGTCGAACAAGCCGCTGATCGCCCAGTTGTTCAAGCTCTACAACGAACGCCTGCATCGCGCCAACGCCATGGATTTCGACGACATCCTCTACTTCACGAACATCTTGCTGCGCGACAACCCCGATGTGCTCTACAAATACCAGAACCACTTCAAGTTCATCCTCGTCGACGAGTATCAGGACACCAACTACGCCCAATACCTCATCGTGAAGCGCATCGCGGCACTATTTGAGAACCTCTGTGTGGTGGGCGACGACGCCCAAAGCATCTATGCCTTCCGTGGCGCCAACATCCAGAACATCCTCAACTTCAAGAACGACTACCCCGACTATAAGCTCATCAGGTTGGAACAGAACTACCGTTCCACCCAAAACATCGTCAACGCGTCGAACGCCGTCATCGCACACAACAAGGACCAGATCAAGAAAAAGGTGTGGAGCGACAAGGAAAAAGGCGAGCTGATAGGCCTCATCCACGCCAACAGCGACACCGAGGAAGGCACCATGGTAGCCAACAGCATCTTCCAGTACAAGATGACACGCCACCTGCCCAACAAGAGCTTCGCCATCCTTTACCGCACCAACGCACAATCGCGTTCGATGGAAGAGGCGCTGCGCAAACAAAACATACCTTATAAGATATATGGCGGTCTCTCGTTCTACGACCGCAAGGAAATCAAAGACCTGTTGGCCTACTTCCGAGTCGTCATCAACCCTGAGGACGAACAGGCCCTGCTCCGCATCATCAACTACCCTGCCCGCGGCATCGGCAAGACCAGCATCGAACGCATGATGGTCACGGCCAACGAACAACGCACAAGCATCTGGAAGTGCATGGAAAACAATGTGTTTCCGCAAGACTTCAACATGGGCACCGTCAACAAGTTCCGCGACTTCATGGTGATGATTAAGAGCTTCCAGACCCTACAGGCCAAGATGAACGCCTTCGAGCTGGCCAAGCACATCACCAACACCATCGGGCTCATCAAGGTCCTCAAGGAAGACGACAGTCCTGAAGGCGTCTCAAGAGTCGAGAACGTGGAGGAATTGCTCAACGCCATCATGGAGTTCAGTGACCGTCAGGTGGACGAGACCACAGGCGAAACTGCCCGCGTCGACTTGGTGCAGTTCATGGAAGACGTGGCCCTGCTCACCGACAGCGAGATGAAGAAAGACGACCCCGACGAAGACTACGTCAGCCTGATGACCGTACACTCGGCCAAGGGCTTGGAGTTCCCCTACGTCTATGTGGTCGGCATGGAAGAGAACCTCTTCCCCGGCATCCTCAGCCTCAGCACAAGAGAAGAGCTGGAAGAGGAACGTCGTTTGTTCTACGTAGCCATCACCCGCGCCATGACCAAGCTCACGCTCAGCTATGCCGAGCAACGCTACCGTTACGGCAACCTCACCCTCAGCGAGCGTTCGCGTTTTGTCGACGAGATTGACGCCAACCTCATCGAACAGACGCAGAAGGCCTCGTTCAGAGGCACCTCGCCCGTAGGCGGCAAGCCCTTCGGTCGGTTCAGCGAGCATGGCTTCCGCAACCTCCCGAACACGCCTACGACGCGACCCAGTGCCAGTCAACCTGCCTCCAGCCAACCCGCTGTTCCGCAACACCTCGAGCCCTCCAACCCCGACCTTTTGCAAGAAGGCATGCGCGTGATGCACGCCAAGTTCGGCGCAGGCACCATACTCAGCATCGAGGGTGCAGGAGCCAACAAGAAAGCTAGCGTTCGCTTCGACACATCGGGCATCAAGATGCTCATGCTGAAGTTTGCCCGTTTGGCGATATTAAAAGAATGAGATTCCCTTCGGGAATGGAGAATTATCCTTTGTTATTATCGGCGGCTTGTTACTGCTTCTGACAAGCAACTGCTTCTGGCCGCCGCTTGTTACTATATGCCTAACTCCATTCCCGCAGGGAATCTCACAATGTCAAAGCAAACCAACATCCTTTTTTGTGCTTGCATTATCCAAAAAATATATACCTTTGCGGCAAAATTGAATCTATGGACAGAACAGGATTAACATACAATACAGAAAAAGAACAAATCGTCATTTCTGAATACGGCCGATGCGTGCAGGAGATGATCAAGAAACTGCATGAGATCGAGGACCGTGAGCAGCGCACCGAAGCCGCCAAATACATCATCAGCGTGATGGTGCAGATGAACCCGAGCATCAAGCAGTCGAGCGACTACGAACATAAACTCTGGGACCACCTCTATATGATCTCGGGCTATAACCTCGACGTGGACAGTCCTTTCGCACCGCCCATTCCCGTGGAGCAACAAAGCAAGCCTCAGCATATCGGTTACCAGAACAACGACATCAAATACGGCCACTACGGCCAATACCTCATCAAGATGATTGAGGCCGCCTCGCAGGAAGAGAACGACGAAGTGCGTGAGGCCCTCGCCTACTCATTGGCAGGCCAGATGAAACGCGACTACCTGGAATGGAACAAGAGCGTCGTCAACGACCAAGTCATCATCGACGACCTGAAGAACCTCTCG
Organism: uncultured Bacteroidia bacterium; assembly: GCA_902786745.1. GTDB lineage: Bacteria > Bacteroidota > Bacteroidia > Bacteroidales > F082 > Limimorpha. Next base: position 145,770 of record CADADR010000006.1, on the reverse strand, counting down.
GGCGGACGCCTCATCATCGCCGACGAAGCAAAGCTGAACAGCAACGGTGACCAACCTGGAAAAGGCCAGCCCCAAGCCAAGCAGCAGCAACAACAGCAAGGCAAGAAGAAAAAGAAAAAGGTGCCGAACCTGAAGGCCAACATGAACAACCCCAACAACCCGGCCTACAAGAAACGCATGCAAGAACTAGGAAAACTCTAATGTCATGGCTTCATTGAAAATCAAAGGCGGCGGAAAGCTGCAAGGCGAAATCATCCCGCAAGGCGCGAAAAACGAGGCCATGCAGATTCTCTGTGCCTGTCTACTGACGGAAGAGAAAGTCACCATCCACAACCTGCCCGACATCCTCGACATCAACAACTTGATCGCCCTTTTGGAAGGCATGGGCGTCAGCGTCGAGCGCCCCACACGCCACGACATCACCTTGCAAGCCAAGTCGCTCAACTTCGACTACTTCAATGGCACTGACTACCAAAGCACCGCTTCGAAGCTGCGTGGCAGCGTGATGATGACGGGGCCCATGCTGGCCCGTTTCGGCAAAGCCTACATGCCCAAACCCGGTGGCGACAAAATCGGCCGCCGTAGGCTTGACACCCATGTCATCGGTCTCCAGAAACTTGGTGCCATCTTTGATTTCGACAGCTACCAAGTTAAAGTGCAACAAGGCGGTCTGAAAGGCTGTTACATGCTCCTCGACGAGGCCTCGGTCACCGGCACGGCCAACATCGTCATGGCCGCCGTGATGGCCCAAGGCACCACCACCATCTTCAACGCTGCCTGCGAGCCCTACCTCGTGCAACTCTGCACCATGCTCAACAATATGGGTGCCGACATCAAAGGCGTCGGCTCCAACCTATTGACCATCAACGGCGTCAGCCGCCTGCATGGCACCGAACACACCCTGCTCTCCGATATGATCGAAGTAGGCTCCTTCATCGGCATGGCCGCCATGACAGGTAGCGAGATCACCATCAAGAATGCGGGCATCGCACAGCTGGGCATCATACCCGATGTGTTCCGCAAACTCGGCATACAGATGGAATACCGAGGCGACGACATCTTCATCCCTGCCCAAGAACATTACGAGGTTCAGACCTTCATGGATGGCAGCATCCTCACTGTGGCCGACGCACCTTGGCCCGGATTCACGCCCGACTTGATCAGTATCGTTTTGGTCGTGGCCACCCAAGCCAAAGGCACCGTGCTCATCCACCAAAAGATGTTTGAGAGCCGTCTGTTCTTCGTCGACAAGCTCATCGACATGGGCGCGCAGATCATCCTCTGCGACCCGCACCGTGCCAACGTCATCGGTCTCGACCACGCCCATGCCCTACGAGGCATCCGCATGGCCTCGCCCGACATCCGCGCCGGTGTCTCCCTGCTCATCGCAGCACTCTCGGCCAAGGGCGACAGCATCATCGACAACAGCGACCAGATCGAACGCGGCTACCAGTACATCGACAAGCGCGTCAACGCCCTCAGCCTCAACGGGCCTATCATCGAGCGCCTCTAAGCCAAACGCACCTTCACGACCCTGCCATTTTGTCAAAGCATAAGCTTTGGCAAAGGATTTGATTGTTGTTGCCGCAAAATGACAAAAGAGTAAAAACACACATATATCATGACAGAAAACGAAAACGTTAACAATCAAGACGATGCCTTGAAAGACACCGTCAATCCCGACATGGAAAACAGCCAAGAACCCGTTGACGAACAGCCGAAACAAGAAGAAAACACCGAAGCCAAAGAGGCTCAAGGTGACAATGTTGCAGATAAAAAGTCAAAGCGGTTCAAGATCCGTCATGCCCAAGAGAAGGCATTGGAAGAAGAGAAAGCCAAGTATGCCGAGTTGAACGACAAATACCTGCGTCTGTTCTCGGAATTTGACAACTTCCGCAAGCGCACCGCCAAGGAAAAGCTGGAGCTGACGGTCACGGCATCGGAGAACGTCATCAAGGACATCCTGCCCGTGTTCGACGACTTCGAGCGTGCCCTTCAAAACATGGAAAAGAACGGCAACGAGGCCGACATGCAAGGCGTCACCTTGATCTTCAACAAGCTGAAAGACACGTTGAAGAAGAAAGGCTTGGAAGAAATCGACGCCATGAATGCCGAGTTCAACACCGACGAACACGAGGCTTTGACCATGATTCCCGCTCCTGAGGAGGACAAGAAGGGCAAGGTCCTGGATGTTATCCAGAAGGGCTACAAGCTGAATGGCAAGGTGATTCGCTTTGCGCGTGTGGTAGTCGGTAACTAAGAAAGGAATCAAGAATGGCAGAAAAAAGAGATTACTACGAGGTGTTAGGAGTCAACAAGAACTCCACACCCGACGAGATAAAGAGCGCCTACCGTAAGGCTGCCTTGAAATGGCATCCCGACAAGTGGGTGAACGGCACCGACGCCGAGAAGAAGACCGCCGAGGAGAACTTCAAGGAAGCCTCGGAGGCCTATTCCGTGTTGAGTGACGAGAACAAGAAGGCGCGTTACGACCGTTACGGCTTCGCCGGCATGGACGGCGGCTCAGCCAGCGGTGGCGGCGGCTTTGGTGGCTTCGGCGACTTCGACTTGAACGACATCTTGAACAGCGTGTTCGGCCGCGGCTTCGACTTCGGTGGAGGCTTCAGCGGCTTCAGCGGTTTCGGTGGCGGCGGCAGCCGTGGCGGCACCGTCAAGCAACGCGGCTCCAACATCCGAGTGAAGGTGAAACTGAACCTGCAGGAGATCGCCCACGGCGTGAAGAAGAAAATCAAGGTCAGCAAATACGTCGCCTGCACCCATTGTCATGGCAGCGGCTCTGAGGACGGCTCCACCGAGACCTGTCCCACCTGCCACGGTCGCGGTCAGGTGGTGCAGACCGTCAACAGCTTCTTCGGACAGATGCAGACCGCCTCGGTATGTCCTACCTGTAACGGCACCGGCACCGTCATCAAGAAGAAATGCACCTATTGCGGTGGCGAGGGCATCACGAAAGGCGACGAAGTCATCGACATCGACATCCCAGCCGGTGTCGGCGAAGGCATGCAGCTCACCGTGCGCGGCAAAGGCAATGCCGGTCCTCACAACGGCGTCAACGGCGACCTGCTCGTCCTCATCGAAGAAGAGCCGCATCCCGACTTCGAGCGCGACGAGAGCACGCTGATCTACAACCTGTTCATCACTATACCGGAGGCCATCCTCGGCACCCAAGCCGAAGTGCCCACCGTCGACGGCAAGGTGCGTGTGAAGATCGCTCCTGGCACGCAGAGCGGCAAGGTGCTGAGGCTGAGAGGCAAAGGCCTGCCTATCCTCAACGGCTACGGCAACGGCGATATGCTCGTCAACGTCAACGTATGGGTGCCCAAGAAGGTCAGCAAGGAAGAGGAACAGTTGTTGCAACAGCTTGGCCAGTCGCAGAACTTCAAGCCCAACCCCACCCCCGAGGAAAAGAGCTTTTTCAGTAAGATTAAGGACTACTTTAACTAAATAAACCGGCGTTTCGACAAGCTCAACGACCTAGCAAGGGACCCCGAGCCTGTCGAAGGGCCCGTTTTACAATTAAAACATGACTAAAATATCCGTCAACGAGGTCACCAAGTGTTATGCGGGCCACACGGCTTTGGACCGTATCAGCATCGACATCCCGGAGCGCTGCATCTATGGGCTTTTGGGCCCCAACGGTGCAGGCAAGACCACCCTCATCCGCATCCTAAACCAAATCACCATGCCCGACACGGGCCAGGTGCTCATCAACGGGGAGCCACTTGCACAAAGACATGTGGCCAGTATAGGCTACCTCCCCGAGGAAAGAGGCCTTTACAAAAAGATGAAGGTGGGCGAGCAGGCCATTTACCTTGCCGAGCTGAAAGGCATCAAGAAAGCCGAGGCACAGCGTAGGCTGAAACAATGGTTCGACAAGTTTGAAATCGGCGGCTGGTGGGACAAGAAAGTGGAAGAGCTCAGCAAGGGAATGCAGCAGAAGGTGCAGTTCATCACCACCGTCATCCACGAGCCCGACATCCTCATCTTCGACGAGCCTTTCAGCGGCTTCGACCCCATCAACGCCAACATGCTGAAGGAGTCCATCCTCGAGTTGCGCGACAAAGGCGCCACCATACTCCTCTCAACGCACAACATGGCTTCCGTTGAGGAACTCTGCGACCGCATCACCCTCATCAACAAAGGGAAGAGCATCCTCGAGGGCAAGGTCAGCGACATCAAACGGCAGCACGACACCCACAAGCGTGAGATCGTAGTGCGCACCACGACACCGCAGGCCATCTATGCTTTGGGCGACACCTATAATAATATAAAGGTGGAGCAGACCGACGTCGAGGATGAGATGCGACTGACCTTGTTTAGTGCCACGTCGAACGACCTCATCGCCCAGCTGCTCCAAAACGGACAGCTTGTCTCATACAAGGAAGTGTTGCCATCGATGAACGACATCTTCATCCAAGAAGTTCAATCCCAAAACCAAGCCTCATGAACAAGATCGGACTCATCATCAGACGCGAGTATCTGACCCGCGTGCGCAAGCGCAGCTTCCTCATCATGACCTTCCTCGGCCCCATCCTCATGGCGGCCATCTATATCATCCCCATCATGCTGGCCCTCAACAGCAGCAACGAAAACATGCGCATCGCCGTCGTCGACGAGAGCCATTGGTTCGAGAACCGCTTTCAGGACAACAAGGAACACACCTTCGTCATCCTGCCCGGTCAGCCCATCGACTCGGTGAAAAACCTGGTCAAGGAGAACATCTTCGACATGGCGCTTTACGTCCCGCCCACCCAGCTCAACATCCCCTCAAACGCCATCGTCTATAGCATCCGTCAGGTGCCTATGGAAGTGGAGACCTATATCAGCAGGGTGATGCAAAAAGAGATCGAAGACCAGAAACTGATGGCTAACGGCGTCGACCCCGAGATTGTCAGCGCCGTCAAGACCGACGTCAACCTCTCCATCATGCGCATGGACGAGAAAGGCAACGAGAAGGAGACCTTCACCAAGGTACAATTCACCCTCGGCATCGCCTTAGCCATGTTAGTGTATATGTTCATCATCTTCTTTGGCGGACAGGTGATGCAAGGCGTGGCTGAAGAGAAGACCAACCGTATCATCGAAGTCATCGTCAGCTCGGTGAAACCTTTCCAGCTGATGATGGGTAAGATCATTGGCGTCTCCTTGGTGGCACTCACCCAGTTTGTCCTATGGATCGTGCTGACAGGTGCCTTATACCTAGGCTTCTCTGCCTTCATGGGCCTCAGCAATCCCGAGATGCTCTCTTCGGGGACCGTGATGGCACAACAAATCAGCAACGAAAACGTCGTGAACAACGAGAGCGTGCAGAGCATACTGCAGATTGTTCACTCCATCGATTTCGGCACCATCATTGCCACCTTCCTTATCTTCTTCATCCTCGGATATTTACTCTACGCGACCCTTTATGCCGCCATCGGCTCGTTGGTCGACAACAACACCGACGCCCAGCAGTTCACCCTGCCTGTCACCGTCCCTTTGATTGTTGCCATCATTTCCTCATTCTACATCGTCAACAACCCCGACAGCAGCCTGTCCGTATGGCTCTCCATGATCCCCTTCACCTCCCCTATCTCCATGATGGTGAGGATCCCATTCGGCGTGCCCATTTGGCAAATCGTGCTCTCGATCGTGTTGCTGGCCGGCACTTTTGTGTTGATGACCTGGATTGCTGCAAAGATCTACCGCACGGGTATTCTGATGTACGGAAAAAAACTTTCCTACAAGGAAATATTCAAATGGTTGAAATATAAATAGATTTTTTTGTATTTTTGCAGGCTCGTAATGAGTAAAATTGACCACTGAGAATAGTTAAATAATTAAAAGTCAAATAATTAAATTAGTTTTACAATGCAAAACAAAGGAGCAATCAGGACGATAGCCATTATCTTCGCGCTGATCTTTCTCTATCAGCTCTCCTTCACTTTGGTGACCAAGAGAGTGGAAAAGAAAGCAGAGAAGTTTGCCGAAGTTGAGGCTACGAAACTTGCAAATGGAGATGAGTCATTAGATTTGAATCTCTTGAAAAATGAGATGGAATCGCACTATTTGGACTCGATGAGCAACGTGAATGTGTACAACTTGGGCTTCAAGAAGTTCACCTATCGCGATGCTAAGGAAAAAGAAATCAACTTGGGTTTGGACTTGAAGGGTGGTATGAACGTCACCCTGGAAGTCTCGGTGAAAGACATCGTCAATGCCTTGTCGGGCAACTCGCAAGACCCCACTTTCTTGAAAGCCATGGAACTGGCTACCAAGAGACAGGAGCAGAGCAAGGGCGACTTCGTCACCCTGTTTGGCGAAGCTTTCAAAGAGACCGATCCCAACGCCAGTCTTGTCTCCATCTTCCTGTATGAATTCAAGGACAAAGGCATCAACATCAATTCCAGCAACGAAGACGTGCTGAAGGTCTTAAAGAGCGAATGCGATGGCGCCATCGACCGTTCTTACCAGATCCTGGGAACCCGTATCGACCGTTTCGGTGTGGCTCAGCCCAACATCCAAAAGATGGAGAACTCGGGCCGTATCCTTGTCGAACTTCCCGGTATCAAGGACCCGAAGCGTGTGCGTAAGCTCCTCCAGGGCACGGCACAACTCGAATTCTGGGAGACCTACAACTTTGCCGACGTGCAGCAGTTCTTCAATGAAGCCGACGCCAAGCTGGCTGAGACCAGAAAGGCCAAGAGCTCGTTGGACGAGACTGAAGCCCCTGTGGTTGTCGACGACAGCCTCGTTGAAGACAACACTCAGGTGATCGCCGAAGAAGGTGCCGAAGTGGCCGAGGCCGACAGCACTGACAGCAGCCTCCTCGACCAGCTTGCCGAGAACCAAGAGGAAGAGCAAGTCGCCGAAGACGAAAACATGGATCAGTTCGCTGAGAACCATCCTTTGTATGCCAAACTGCAGCCCATCAACGGCGGTTCGGCCCGTGTGGGTATCGCCCAGGTGAAAGACACCGCCGCCATCAACAAGATGCTGGCCGAGGTGCAGGGCATCTTCCCCCGCAACCTCAAGCTCGCTTGGACGGTGAAGCCCGAGACCTATCCTGGCCAGAACGGCGAGAACATCGAAGTGCTCGACCTCGTCGCCCTGAAGATGTCGCGCGAAAACAAATGCGCCCTCGGTGGTGAAGTCATCACCGACGCCCGTCAGGACTACGGTCAGAACAACCAGGTGGAGGTCACCATCCAGATGAACCCTGAAGGTGCCAAAGCTTGGAAGCGCCTCACTGGCGAGAACATCGGCAAGCAGATTGCCATCGTTCTTGACGACTACGTCTACAGCTATCCCGTCGTCAACGGCGAGATCCCGAACGGTCGTTCCTCCATCAGCGGTGGTGGCATGACCATCGAAGAGGCCCAAGACTTAGCCAACATCCTGAAGGCCGGTAAGCTGCCCGCCCCTGCAAGAATCCTTGAGGAGCAGGTCGTTGGTCCTTCGCTCGGTAAGGAAGCCGTGCAAAAAGGTATGTGGTCGATGGTGTTCGCCTTCATCCTCGTGCTGGTTTACATGGTGTTCTTCTACAACAAGGCTGGTCTCGTCGCCGATATCGCCCTGTTGGTCAACGTGTTCTTCCTGTTTGGTGTGCTGGCTTGCCTCGGCTCGGTGCTGACCCTGCCTGGTATCGCCGGTATCGTGTTGACCTTGGGTATGGCCGTTGACTCGAACGTGATTATCTTCGAGCGTATCAAGGAAGAGATCAAGGCTGGTAAGGGCTTGAAGCTCGCCATCGCCGACGGTTACAAGAACGCTTACTCCGCCATTATCGACGGTAACGTCACCACCTTGATCACCGGTATCATCCTGATCATCTTGGGTACGGGTCCTGTCCACAGCTTCGCCGTCACCCTCTGCATCGGTATCCTGACCTCTCTGGCCACGTCCATCTTCATCTCGAGACTGATCTTCGAACGTATGCTGGACAAGGAAAGAAACATCACCTTCAGCACTGCTTGGACGCGCAACTTCCTGCAGGATAAGCACTACGACTTCATCGGCATGCGCAAGACCTCGTTCATCATCTGCATCGTGTTCTTGGTCATCAGCTTGGGTTCGCTTGGCATCCGTCGTTTGAACCTCGGCATCGACTTCAAGGGTGGCCGTAACTACGTTGTCCAATTCGACAACCCGAGCATCAAGGTTGAAGACGTGCGTGAGGCTTTGAGCACCGCCGACTTCGACAAGAACGCCATCCACAGCGCTCTCGCCATGAGAGAAGACCAAGAAGTTGACGACTGGTCAGCTCCTGAAGTGAAGACCTATGGTACCAACGGTCAGGTGAAGATCACGACCAAGTTCTTGATCAACAACGACAGCCCCGCCGTCGACTCGGTCATCCAAACCATCCTCTATGACGGTTTGAAGGGTCTTTACAACAACAACCTTGAGATGAGCCAATTCTCTTCGGAAGACGAGACCGTGGGCATCCTGAGCACCCAGAAAGTGGGCGCCACCATCGCCAGCGACGTCACCCGTAAGTCCATCTGGGCTATCATCGTGGCCTTGGCTCTGATGTTCGTCTACATCGCCATCCGATTCAAGAAATGGCAATATGGTGTGGCTTCCATCATGGCCCTGACGCAAGATACCATCATCGTATTGGGTATGTACTCCCTGTTCTACAACGTGCTGCCCTTCACCATGGAAGTCGACCAGAGCTTCATCGCTGCTGTGCTGACCGTCATCGGTTACTCCATCAACGCTACGGTGGTTATCTTCGACCGTATCCGTGAAAACGTCGGTTTGCATCCGAAGAGCTCCTGGAAGTCCAACATGAACAGCGCCGTTAACAGCACCTTGACCCGTTCGTTCAACACCTCGGGTTCGACCTTGGTCGTGTTGCTCGCCATCTTCATCTTCGGCGGCGACACCATCCGCGGCTTCATCTTCGCCCTGTTGGTCGGTGTGCTGGCCGGTACCTTCTCCTCAGTGTTCCTGTCATCGCCTTTCGCCTATGTCTTGATGAAAGGCAACAAGAAAGACAAGGCCATTGAAGAAGAAAACGATTCGAAGAAGAAATGATGTAACATCATAATTCACCTTCTAAACTGCTTGCAAAAATCCCGCTGGTAACGGCGGGATTTTTTTATTGCCAAATCCTTCTCCGATTCACGGAATTGTTGTACCTTTGTCCGATAATATTATCGCGTATTCCGCGTTTGAAGAAAAGAGAATTGAAGTCTATGAAAAGATACATCCTTATCCTCATGTCGGCCCTGTTCATCTTAATGAGCAGTGACCTTTACGCGCAGAGAAGAAACCCTGCCAAAAACGCCGACCTCGCCTTCGGGCGCAAGCAATACACCGAGGCTGCCGACCGCTACAAGAAAGCTTACCGCAAGGTGCGACGCAACAAAGACGAGCGCAACCGCATCAGCTTCCAGATGGGCGAATGCTACCGCCTCATCGGCCTCACCAAACGCGCCGAGCCTTACTATAAGCGCCTGCTGAAAACGGAATACCCCAACACCCATCCTGAGGTCTACCTCTATATGGCCGAAGTCTACAAGCAGAACGAGAAGTTCAAGGACGCCATACAGATGTATGAGATGTATGCACAGAGGGTGCCTAACGACCCAAGAGGACCATTAGGTATCGAGACTACGCAACAGATCCAGGAATGGATGGAGAACCCATCGAAATACGAGCTCACGGCATTGAAGAAGGTCAACTCGACCAAAGACTCTGACTTTGGTGCTTGTTGGACCAACAACAACTATAACGAGATCATCTTCACCTCCACGCGCGACGCCGCCACTGGCAAGGAGAAGGATGGCATCACCGGACAGGAGTTTGCCGACTTCTTCATCTCGAAGCAGGACCGTAAAGGCGACTGGAGCACGCCTGTGCTTGCCGACGAAAACGAGAACATCAACACGAACGCCAGCGAGGGCACGCCCTTCATGAATGAACGCTACACCAAGCTCTACTTCACCCGTTGCCAGAACGGTGCCCACCGTAAAAACGGCTGCCAAATCATGGTGGCAGGCAAGAGCGGCGGCGCCTTCTCAGATGCACGTCCCGTGGAGATTGCAGGCGTCGACACCTTGGATATCGTCGGTCACCCCACCCTTTCGAGCGACGAGCTCATTATGTATTTCGCCGCTGAACGCAAAGGCGGCTTCGGCGGCAACGACATCTGGGTGGCCATGCGCGAAAACACCAGCGAGCCATTCAAGCATCCCTTCAACCTCGGCGAACGCATCAACACGCCCGGCAACGAGGTGTTCCCGTTCTTGAGATACGACACCACCCTTTACTTTGCCTCCGACGGTCACGGCGGCATGGGCGGCCTCGACATCTTCGTCTCTTCGATGGATACCGCAGGCGAATGGGGCGAACCCCGCAACCTGAAATATCCCATCAACTCGGTCGGCGACGACTTCGCCATCGTGTTCCATCCCAACGACGAGCGCGGCTTCATCTCCTCCAACCGTGGCAACAGCCGTGGCTTGGACAACATCTACTACTTTGAAGAGCCGCCCATCCTGTTCACCTTCTCGGGCGTCGTCAAAGATGCCAAGACCAAGCAGTTCGTCAGCAACGCCATTGTACGACTGGTGGGCAGCGATGGCTCCAACCTCTCCACCCGTACCAACGAGAAGGGTTACTTCAACTTCAGCGACAGCCAGATCAACAAGAACACGACCTACGATATCAGCATCGACAAGGACAACTACTTCACGCTGACCGCACAAGAGACCACCATAGGTCTGGAGTTCAGCAAGGACATCGAGAAAGACTACGACATCGAGCCCATTCCACAGGAGCCCATCATGCTGCCCGACATCCTCTACGACCTGGGCAAATGGGACCTCAAGCCCCAGTTTGAAGACTCGCTGCAAGGCCTGATCGAGACCCTGCAAGTGAACCCGACCATCACCATCGAGTTGGCCTCACACACCGATGCCCGCGACACCGACGAGCACAACGACATCCTGTCGCAGAAACGCGCCCAAAGCGTCGTCGACTACCTCATCATCCGTGGCATCGACCCGCTGCGACTCACCGCCAAGGGCTATGGCGAGAGAGTGCCTCGCACCATCCAGAAAGACATGACAGTGAGAGGCTACACCTTCAAGGCGGGCACGCGACTCACCGAAGACTTCATCAACAAACTGCCTAATAACGACGTACGCGAAGCGGCCCACCAGATGAACCGCCGCACCGAGTTCCGCATCCTGAGCAAGGACTTCGTGCCACGCGAGCACATCAACGAAGGCGGCACCGTCAACATCGCCATCAACCCACAGGAAGACCAGACCGAGACCTTCACCGTCAACAACAAAGGCTATTTCACCTTCTTCGCCAACGTGGATGGCTACAATGAGCCCTTCACCTACAGCCAAAACGCCGACTTCTGCGTCTCGGAGAGCCGCGCCCTGCAGCTGCTGAAGGACAACCGCATCGCTGCCAGCGACTTCAAGGGCGACGTGGACAAGATCCTCACTACGGGAGGCATCGCCAACAACGCCATCGTCGTCATCAAGGAAGTGAGAATCGCTGGCCGCTCGCTCTACAATGTGGAGTGTAAGGTCGTCAGCAAGATGATCGAGCAATGGGTCATCGGACAGAAGAACATGAAGCAACTCGGCAACTTCGAGTTTGACACCAAAGAGAAAAAGTTAAAGTTTAAATAATGGACAATCGCTATAGCCAACGTGGCGTCTCAGCTGAAAAGGAAGACATTCACAACGCCATTAAGAACCTCGACAAGGGGCTCTATCCCAACGCATTCTGCAAAATCATCCCCGATATCCTCGGTGGTGACCCGCTGTATTGCAATATCATGCATGCCGACGGCGCGGGAACTAAGTCGTCGCTCGCCTACCTCTATTGGAAAGAGACCGGCGACATGAGCGTTTGGGAAGGCGTGGCGCAAGACGCCGTGGTGATGAACACCGACGACCTTATCTGCGTAGGTGCCACCGACAACATGCTGCTCTCCTCCACCATCGGGCGCAACAAGAGCCTGATTCCTGGCGAGGTGATCTCCGCCTTGATTAACGGAACAGAGCATTTCTTGGAGAAGTTGCGTAAACTGGGCATCGGCATCTACCTCACGGGTGGCGAGACCGCCGACGTGGGCGACCTGGTGCGCACCGTCATCGTCGACAGCACCGTGACGACACGCATCCGCCGCGACGAAGTGATTGAGAACAACCTGCAACCCGGCGATGTCATCGTGGCCTTTGCCTCCTACGGACAAGCCACCTACGAGGACAGTTACAACGGTGGCATGGGCAGCAATGGCCTCACCTCGGCCCGCCACGACATGCTGAACCATTATCTGGCCGAGAAATACGATGAGAGCTATGACCATAGCATTCCTGAAGAATTGGTCTATTCTGGTCCGCACAAACTGACCGACCCGACCGAGGTACCTGGCGTGGATGTGGGCAAGCTCATACTCTCACCCACCCGCACCTATGCCCCGCTGATGATTCCGATTTTGAAGGAGTTCCGCAAACAAATTCACGGCATCATCCATTGTAGTGGTGGTGCCCAGACCAAAGTGCTGCATTTCGTGGACAAACTACACATCGTGAAAGACAACATGCTGGCCTTGCCGCCGTTGTTCAAGATGATCCAAGCGGCTTCGGGCACCGACTGGCACGAGATGTACAAGGTCTTCAACATGGGTTCTCGTTTGGAAATCTACACCAACGAAAAGGCTGCTAACGAAATGATTGATATTGCAAAACAGTTCAATATCGACAGCCAGATTATTGGCCATGTGGAGGCTTCGTATGTGAAGCGATTGACGATTAAGAGCGAGTTTGGTACGTTTGAGTATTAAACCATGGACATCATCGAGAAACTCGAAACGATAAAGCACCGCTGGGAGGAGATGGGCGAACAACTCGCCGACCCTGCCGTGGCTTCCGACATGAAGAAGTTCGTGAAACTCAACAAGGACTATAAGGACTTGGAGCCAATCGTCATGGCCTTCAAGGAATACAAGACCTTGAAAGCCAACGTCGAAGAAGCCAAGGAAATCTTGGCCATAGAGAAAGACGAGGAGATGCGAAAGATGGCCCAAGAAGAGTTGGATACCGCCCAAACGCGCATCGAGCAACTCGAGCAAGATATCCGAGTGATGATGATTCCAAAAGACCCACAAGACAGCAAAAACGCCATCATGGAAATCCGTGCTGGCACGGGCGGAGATGAGGCTTGCCTTTTTGCTGGAGACTTGTATCGTATGTACTCCAAGTTCTGCGAAAACCGTGGCTGGAAAGTCGAAGTGACTAGTGTAAGTGAAGGTGCCAGTGGCGGCTATAAGGAAATCGACTTCACCGTGACAGGCAATGGTTGCTATGGCATCTTGAAGTTTGAGTCTGGCGTACATCGTGTGCAGCGTGTGCCTAAGACCGAGACCCAAGGCCGCATCCACACCTCTGCCGCATCGGTGGCCGTGCTGCCCGAAGCCGAGGAGTTTGACGTGGAAATCAACGAGGGCGAGATCAAATGGGATACCTTCCGCTCCAGTGGCGCTGGCGGACAGAATGTGAACAAGGTGGAGTCGGGCGTGCGCCTGCGCTATATGTGGAAGAACCCCAATACGGGCGAGATGCAGGAAATTCTCATCGAGTGCACCGAGACCCGCGACCAGCCCAAGAACCGTGAACGCGCCTTGGCAAGACTGCGCACGCGCATCTACGACATGGAATACCAGAAATACATCAACGACATCTCCGCCAAGCGCAAGACCATGGTCTCGACCGGCGACCGCTCAGCGAAGATCCGCACCTATAACTATCCTCAAGGCCGTGTCACCGACCACCGCGTGGAAGGCTTGACGGTCTACAACCTCGCCGCCGTCATGGATGGCGACCTGGATGAGATCATCAACAGGTTGATGATGGCTGAAAATGCTGAAAGATTGAAAGAAAACATTGAATCATGATATATGAATAAACACCAACTTTTTGAGCAGATCAAGAAAAAACAATCGTTCCTTTGCGTCGGCCTTGACACCGACATCAACAAAATTCCGCAGGAATTGTTGGCTTTCGAGGACCCTGTTTTTGAATTCAACAAACAAATCATCAACAAGACCGCACCTTACGCTGTAGCCTACAAACCCAACACAGCATTCTATGAGGTCTACGGCGCCAAAGGGTGGCAGAGTCTGGAGCGCACCATCCAATACATCAAGAACAACTATCCCGACATCTTCATCATCGCGGATGCCAAGCGCGGCGACATCGGCAACACCTCGGCCAACTATGCCAAGGCCTTCTTCAACACCTTGAAAGCCGACGCCCTGACCGTGGCACCTTATATGGGCAAGGATTCCGTGGAGCCTTTCCTCAACTTCGAGGACAAATGGGTCATCCTCTTGGCCTTGACCTCCAACAAAGGCTCTCAGGACTTCCAATACCTCAGTGTCGGTGAACAAATGTTGCACCAACAGGTGCTGCAAACGGCCACCACTTGGGCCACTTCGGAACAGATGATGTTTGTGGTCGGGGCGACGCATCCCGAGGAGTTGGGCGAGATCCGCAAGATGCTGCCCGACTATTTCTTCCTCGTGCCTGGTGTAGGTGCACAAGGCGGCGACTTGCAGGCCGTGGCCCACAATGGCTTGAACGACGAATGTGGCTTGCTCGTCAACTCGTCGAGAGGCATCATCTATGCTTCCAATGGCAGCGATTTCGACGTAAGGGCTGGCGAGGAAGCGAAGAAATTGCAGGAGCAGATGAGTGTATTGCTGAAGGAGAAAGGACTCTTTTAAGGTCATGAGATTGCGTTCCGCATTCGCGGAATGAGGGTCCGCAATGACATTTTACCCGGTTAAATCTTTGCCATCAAGACACAACAAAAAAAGCCGCTTCGATGAAGCGGCTTTTTTGTTGCATTCAGCAGACCGATTAACGGGCAACCGAGAAGGTGCGGTTCACCATGGAGCCGTCGTTGGCGATGATGCGGATGAAATACACACCGCTGTTGAGGCTCTGCGTGTTGACTTGAGCCTTGTTGCCATTGACTTCTTGCTTCATGACGCGTTGACCGACGGCGTTGTAGACCTCGATGCTGCTCATGCCCTCACCTTCGACATTCAGGATGTTGTTTGTCGGGTTAGGATAGAGCTTCACGCTGTTTTCGAGTTCATCGACGCCTTCCATCCAGGTTTGGAACGTAGTCTCAGGACCATAATAGGTCTGGCCGTTGACGACGGCATAAGCCTTCACCATATAAATGGTTGACATTTCAAGGTCGTCGGTGTAGCCAAGGATGTTTTGGAACTCATTATAGACACCGTTGATAATCATCGGCTCGGGGCTGGTCACCTTACGGCACTCGAAGCCCACTTCGTCAGGATAAACATTGCATTCCATGTGAGCCATAAAGTCGGCATGGTTGTAATCCACGTTGGCGACTTCCGTTTGGGTGATATCAACCTGCACTGCACCTGCGACAGAAATCAGCTGTGAGGCAGCTTCGCCGAACTCACCATCGTCTTCATCACCGAAGAGCACGTTGCCTTGGCTGTCCTTGACGATATAGTAGCCGTGACCGAAGGAGCAGCAGATGCCATTGCCCATCTGGTCATAGATAGTGAACTGTACGCATTCGTTGGCGGGGACAGTGACATGCTCGACATGGAGTTGAGTGCCTGTGCCGCTAGCCAGCATGGTGTAGGGACCGCCAGAAGCGAGCACCGTGCCATCGGGAGTGGTGAACTCCCAGGTGATGTGGTTGCCGAACTTGTCTTGCATGAGTTCGAGTGTCAGCTCTTCCTCTTCGCCTTCGATCTCGACCTCAGCCCATTCGATGCAAGTGACCGAGCCAGTGGCATGTTTATCCATAGGCTCACCGTTGGCTTCGGTAAGGTTGACTTGCACAGGATAGGTGCCGAAAGGAACATCCAAGGTGGTGGCAATCTTCTCGACGCCATATTGCTGCAGTTCGCCTTCCCAGTTGATAGTCTTGGTTTCTCCTTCAAACACGACCTCAAACGTCATGGAGGTCAGAACATCCGTACCGATGTTCTGGACATTCACCTCAATGTCCTTGGTATGCGTGCAGGTGGCACCACCAGCTTGGCTGATGCCTTTGATGGTGGGATAGATGGGAGCGTCGACGCCTTGCACCATTTCAAGTGCGCAACCCGTCAAGATAGGACGATAGGCGCTGCCTTGTTGACGTTCAGAAACCCAAGCCAAGAAATGGATGTTGTTAAGGTCGACATCGACACCATTGGGGCTGCCGATGACCTCAGGAATCAAGTACTCATAGGTTTGCGTGATCAGCGTGCCCTGGGTGGTTGGGCTGATAGGATCGCCCCAAGCGCTTTGCGAGATGACATCGCGAAGGATATGGGTGTGGACATACTGGCCATTGAGCCATTGCGTCGGGTTATAGTTGCCGTAGTCGGCTTGTGAGCCAAGGATGCTGTCTTGCAGCATGGCCACGGTCAGGTAGTTCTCATCAACGGAGCTATTGCCCGTGTAGTAGACTTCCACCGTAATAGTAGCCACACGCGTTTCCGGATTGACGACCGCCATACCAGCGATGTTGCATTCAGAAACTTGACTCAATTGTTGGTTGGCAATGCCTGCCCAAGCGCTTCTGCTCTGACCGGCAGCCGTAGTACGGTTGACCACACCAGTAGGATAGCCAGAGATTTGGAAACCGCCATGGATGGTGTTACCATCAGGGGTAATCATGTTGGGATAGGAAGTCTGGGCATAACCGCCAGCATGGATGTTGATAGCCCAAAGTCTGCCAGGATTGGCAGCCATAAGCTCATTGGCGATACGGTGACCGTCAGTGCAATAGCCACAGCCACGGCCAGTGAACTCCTCAAGAATGACATTCCTGTTGGCAGGTTCTGTGGATACATACTGCTGGGCCTTCAGAGAGAAAGTAAAGGCCAACAACGCCATTAAGGCAAAGGTAAATTTCTTCATAGTCGTAATATTTAGTTGATGAATACTATTCTTTCACGCTACAAAAATACACATTAATTAAAAAAATGCGCCACTGGGTGACGCATTTTTTCAAGATTTTTGAAAAACTCTCTAAATCAGAGTCCTTCGATGATTGTAGTCCAGCCAAACTCGTCAGGCTCAGTGCCGTATTGGATGCCACGGAGTTTGTTGTAAAGCTTCTCGCTCCACGGGCCCGGTTTGCCGTCGCCAAACTGGTACGACTTGCCGTTTTCGGGGTCGTCGATACGCGAGATGGGGCTGATGACGGCAGCGGTGCCGCAAGCGCCAGCCTCTTCGAAGGTGGACAGTTCCTCTTCGGCGATGGGACGACGTTCGACCTTCATGCCGAGGGTCTCAGCCAGCTGCATCAAACTCTTGTTGGTGATGGAAGGCAGGATGGACGTGCTCTGAGGCGTGATGTAAGTGTCGTTCTTGATACCGAAGAAGTTGGCAGCGCCAGCCTCGTCAATGTACTTCTTCTCCTTGGCGTCGAGATAGAACTCGCAGGCATATTGGCCACCGTGGCAAGCCTCAACGTGCGGACGCAGTGAAGCGGCGTAGTTGCCACCCACTTTGTAGGTACCGGTGCCCAGCGGGGCAGCGCGGTCGTACTTACGCGTGATGACATAGGGGTTGGCCATGAAGCCGCCCTTGAAGTAAGGACCGACGGGGGTCACGAAGACCACGAACAGGTATTCGTCAGCGGGTTTCACACCCACGCGGGCGCCCGTGCCGATGAGCAGCGGACGGAGATAGAGCGAAGCACCAGTCTCATAAGGCGGGATGAAGTCGGCATTGAGGCGGATGACCTTCTCAATGGCTTGCCAGAACTTGTCCTCAGGGAACTCAGCCATCATGATGCCTTGAGCCGAGCGTTGCAAACGCTTGCAGTTTTCGTCCCAGCGGAACACGCGCACCTTGCCGTCCTTGCCGCGGAAGGCTTTCATGCCTTCGAAGGCTTCCTGACCATAGTGCAGGCAGGTGGCGGCCATGTGGATGTTGATGGAAGTGTCGGAGCTGACTTCAAGTTCGCCCCACTGACCGTTGCGGAAATAGCAGCGGACGTTGTAATGCGTTGGATAATAACCAAATGTTAAATTTGCCCAATCAATGTTTTGCATAACTCTTATTTTTTAGTTGATTGATTTCTGTCGTTTTCTAAAAGTCCACGAAATTACGCATTTTTCTTGATATGGCGGCTATTTTGAAGAAAAAATGTTTTGTTTCCACGGAATTAATCCCAAAGCCGTTTCAAGGTAGTGTGTCTCAATACCATATTGGCGTTTTAGGTCAGCAATTTGCTGCAATATTTCTGCTTTTTTCGGTTCTTTCGACGTTTTCCTTCCCACCAGCAGCACATTCTTCGGCGTGTGTTCCATCTCGATGAACTCCATCACTTGGGTCTTGTAGCCGAAATACTCCAGAATCAAGGCGCGGATGGTGTCGGTGATCATTACGGCTTGGCGTTCAAGGAAGATGCCGTAGCGCGTGATGGCGTCGACCTTGCCCGAGCGCTCCATCTCCTGCCGGATTTGCTTGTGGCAACAGGGAGCGCAGACAATCAGCTCCGCTCCCGCCTTGATGCCCGAGGCGATGGCGTCGTCAGTGGCCGTGTTGCAGGCATGAAGGGCAATCAGCACATCCAATTTCTCGGGATGATAGGCCTCGATGCTACTCTCCACAAACTCCAAACCTTTCAAGTTGTCCGCTTTGATGATCTCGTTGATTTTCAACACCAAGTCGGGACGGATCTCCACGCCTTTGATGTCCACGTCAAGGTTCAAGCGTTGGGTCAGCAGCTCGTGCAAGGCAAAGGTGAGATACCCCTTCCCTGCCCCCATGTCGGCGATGTGGACCGTGCCCTCAAATTTCATCGGCTTGATGAGGCTCTCCACAATTTCGGCGTACTTGTAGATCTGCTTGAACTTATGCTGCATGTCGGCGGTAATCTTGCCCTCGCGCGTGGTCAGACCGAGCTGATACCACCACGGATTTGCGGGGTTGATGAGACGGGCCTTCTGCTTGTCGTGTTCCAGGTTTTGTTCGCGGCATTCCTGCACTTTTTTGGTTTGCAGTGTGGCTTTGCCCTTGGCAGAAACAAGCAATGTAACATCCTCATTCACAGTGAAAAGCACTGCGTTTTGGAATCGCGATGGTAGCATTTCTTGCAGCAAACCAAGCATTTGCGCGGTATCGTAGTTTTTCACCTCGTCGCGACGCTCATAGTGATAGGTAAAAGCGAATAGGCGCTTCTCCTTGATGAGCACCGGTTTCACGTAGATGTTGCGCAACTCGTCATGCTTCTGCACGGGCTTGCTCAGCGTCATCTTCACTATGGTGCTTTGCTCCGCAGCTTTGCTGACGCAGTTGAGGAATCTCTCAATTTGTTCCGACATGATGGAATCTGTCTACAGGTATTATTCCGGCAGCGCCACAGCAGGCCAGCCATAGTCCTGCACCATTTTGACAGGAAGGTTGTGCTCCTTCACATAGTCGGCGATGAAGTGCAGCCTGATGTCCTCACGCTTCTCCTGGTTGCTGTTGACTTCCCAGAAAGCATCATAGTTATCGCCAAAAATCCTCTTGGCGCTTTCCAGATTGCCTTCACCATCCTCCACGACTTCAAAATTGGTCACTTCGAAGCCATTGTCGGTCTTCTTCAGGTGCATCAAGCCAGGATGGCTACCGCCCGAAACGGTCTTCAAAGTGTCGCCAGAAATGTCGTAATTGAACACCCAGAAGTCGCCCCAAATGAGGACGTCGTCCTTATTGCCCTCGTTTGTGCTGATCACGAACGGGCTAGGAATACAGTACTCAGCTTCGGCGTAATTCTTGCCAATCACGTTCACCAGGTAGTCATTGACAGCAGCTTTGCAAAGCTCAGCATCTGACACAACTTGTTCAACCTGAGTGGGTTCTTTGGCTTCTTCCTTGGCATTCTTGTTGCCACAGCTAACCATACTAACGCCGCAGAAAAGGATGGCGGCAAGCATCCATAGGGTAGTTTTTTTCATTGTTGTTTGATTTTATTGTTGTTCTATTTTGTCTATTTTTTCAATCCAGAGAACTATCATTTCGGGGTGCAAAGATAAAGTTATTTCTCCAACCACTCTAACCCAAAGTTGTAAAATACCATAGAATAACCCAGCGTGTCGCCGTCAGACTCCTCCACATAGAGGCCGATGCTATGGTCGGGCAGGATGCAGAGCGAGGAATAGGCCGCATCGTAAGGCACGATGCACTTGCTCATGGGCCAAGTCTGGCCTTCGTCATAACTGACATACACCGTCACCTTCTCGCGACGCTCTGGGCCAGGCAAGGAATGGAGCAAGATGTTCTTTTCATCGCCCTCGTTTACAGACGAATAACGTATGATATCGCCGTTGCAAGCCGTGGCTACAAGGTCGGGCCAAGCGGAGGTTTCGGGCCGCCAAGTGGTGCCACCGTCCTCGGAAATGTTGTACCAACGCTCCCCTTCGTGGCGGATGCTCATCAAGATGCAGCCATCGGCCAGCTCCACTACTTTGGCCTCGTCGCCGCGTTGAGAGGCACGGCCAGAGATTTGCCAAGTCTCACCGTTGTCGTCGGAATAGACGGCATAGTTGCAGGCGGCCCATTCCTCGGTGTCGCGCACGGCGAGGACGAACATGATGCGTCCCGTGGAGGTCAGCAAGCCGTTGCCCGAGGCGAAGAAGGCCGACCACCAAGTACGGCTCACCTCATTTTGGCACTTCTCTCCATAGAGTTCATCGGTGATGTCTTTGGGATCGGTCCAAGTCTGGCCGTTGTCGTAGCTTCTTGCGATATAGGTATGAAGCGGGTTTTCGGGTCTACCTTGCCAAAAACCGCAACCACCCACGAAAGCCGCCAAGAGGCCATCTTCGTCGTTGGTGTGCACGAGGGCGCAGTCGCCGTAGCCCTTCCCCACCCCTTGACCTTCCATCAAGGTGTAAGGCTCGCTCCAAGTGCGGCCGCCATCGGTGCTGCGGTTGATGAGGATGTCGATGTCTTCGGGCAGGTCTATGTCGTTGTTTTTCCGCTTGTCGGTGGCGATGACCAAAGAACCGTCTTTGGCCGTGATGATGGCGGGAATACGGTAATTCTTTGAGTCGTAATCGCCAGGACGATAGATAACCGTGCGCAAACGGATGGAATCGAGTTCGGAATCGGAGGTTTCGACAGGTTGGCTATTATTGCCGCACGAGGCCAGCACAAAGCCCAATGCCATAATGAAAAGTAGGATTCGATATTTCATAAGTGTTGTATTAAGACCTCAAAAATACAAAACTCTCCGTCTCAACCCTGTGAAACGGAGAATTTTGAGGTATTACGTTCGATCAAAACTTATTGCACCATGACTTTCGCTGTCACTCCCCTACTCTCGCCTGTGGCTTTCAAGAAGTAAACGCCCTTTTGGCATTTACCGAGGTCGAGGACGGAGTGACCATCCATGCGGTTTTCATAGACCTTGCGGCCAGTGATGTCGTAGACTTCCACATCCCATTGGCCTTCGCCGAGATTGAGGTTGAAGGTGCCGTTGGAGGGATTGGGATAGACCATAACATTGGATTCCGACTCCTCAACTGCACTGACACCATAACCGATTTCCGTTTGCGAAGGTGCCTCGCAACCGTCACTATAAACGGCCATGATGAAATACTCGGCTTCGGCCCCAACGGTAATCGTATCCATATACTCATAGCCCCAATAACCTACATAAGTGGAATCCGCCCAATCCACGGCTCCAATAACCACATTATCACGATACACATCAAATCGCTCTAAATTGCCTGTTGAACCCTCTTCGGGAGATTTCCAATGTAACCAAAGAGGAGATGTATCTTTCCATACAGGTAACTCAATAGAAAAATCTCTCACTGGATTGCATTCTACCACAGGAGCATCACCAATAGGATTGGCAATCTCGGCCAAGCAAGCAATGTTCATCTGGCAATACTGCTGACCCATTTCGAAACTCGTCACACTCGTTCCAATCAAGTCGTTGGGTGTGTGGATGTATGGGCTGTAGTTTTGGTAGTCCTCGAAAGGATAGATGCCCATATAGCCGTGGTTGTTGAACGAAGTATGGTCGCTGTCGCCTTGGTTGAAGTTGACATGACGGATAGGCAGTTCAGGATAATACACCTCGCCAACATTCATGTAATAGGTGCCGATGGGCTCCACCGAGTTGGGATAGATGCAGTCGATGTGGATTTGGTCGCCATAGAGGTAACCGTTCATGTCGTTGTTGAAATAGCCGATGATGTCCATGCCCTGTTGTTGACAGCGCGAAGCGTAGGCCTCACTGCCATACAGGCCCATCTCTTCGCAGCCGTAGGCGCAGTAGATGATGCTGTACTCAAACTCATACTGGGTCATGATTCTTGCGCTTTCCAGCACGCTGGCCACACCTGTAGCGTTGTCGTCGGCACCAGGAGCCGTGCCGCCGCCCATCATAGCCTCATACGAGAACGAATCGAAGTGGCTGCCACACACCACATATGTGTCGGGATAGAGCGTACCGCGCTGAATACCAATAACATTAGGTGCCGCCGCGCCGCTACCCATCCATGTATTGGCATTGAAAGGCTGCTGCTCGACCTCAAGCCCAAGAGCCTCCATGCGACCGGCAATCCAATCGGATGCGGCAAAGGCATTATCGGAGTTCCAAATGCGGCTGCCATAATCCTGCAAATGCTGAACCGTGGCCTCAAGCGAGTCCATGTTGACTTGATTCAGCATCTCGCGGATACGGGGGTCTTCTTCAGTCACCACCGGGAAGTCGCGGGTCAGCTTGGGCAGGCTGGCTTTTTTGTTGAAGATAGCCACGGCACCGTCGTTCTTGTAAGGCATCACTGCGCCTTTCACGATGACGTAATCCTGGGTCGATAGCAGCGCTTCAAATTGCTGCTGTTGGGCTTTCGGGCAATACACCAACGTATAGCATCCATTGTCAGAGAAAGCGTTTTCATCAATCATCACCATGCTGCTAGCATCGAAATGTTCGGCAGTGGCGAAGACCTCCGAATCGGTGTAGAAATGCACCGTCAGATTCGGATCAGAGAAGTTTTTTTCCAGTTCGGCGCGACCCGAATAGGAAAGCATCACGAAATTGCCGGCCATCGTGACCAATGACAAGGCCAGCGCAAACATAGTAGTAAAGAACTTTTTCATTTTTAGTTATTTAAAGGTTTTGAACTCGTTATAGTACATGTATTAGGTGCAAAAATACACAAGAAAACAACATACGGCAATAAAAAGCACACAAATTGCAATCACTTAAACAACAATGCGAAAACAGTCAGGTTGCTGTCGCTCTGTTCAAGGACGAGGTTGCCGTTATGTCGCACCATGATTTGTTTCGACAAACTCAAGCCGATGCCCGTTCCATTCGGTTTGGTGGTGTAGAACGGAATGAAGATTTCCTCGGTCTGGCGTAACGGGATGGCTTTCCCGTTGTTGGCCACACGGATGACGGTTTGGTCCTCCGAGTTCAGGTCGGCGGTAATGCGAATGGAAGTGGCACCTGCCTGCACGGCATTCTTTATCAAGTTGTTGAACACTTGCATAATCTGTCCTTCGTCGGCATAGATGAGCAAGTCGGGCGTATTGGCTTGATAGGTCAGAGTGGCACCTTGTTCGGCAATCTTGGCCTTGTTGAGGAGCAACACACGGTCCATCAGTTCGTCCACCATCACCGCCTTGCGGACGGGCGGCTGGGCTTGTGTCATACTGCGGTAAGACTCCACAAAACGTATCAAGTCCTTCGATGAGGCCGAAATGGTCTCCAGCCCTGCCTTCACGTCAACGCCTTCTTCGGTGAGCAAGGCATCACTCAAGGAAGCGATGGGCGCTACGGTGTTCATGATTTCGTGCGTCATCACGCGAAACAGCTTGTTTTGCGAGGACTCCTCGTTGGCAGCGTCGCGCCGCTCGAAGATGCCCTTGATACGGTTAAGGGTACGGTTGAGGGCCGATTTCTCCTTGAAGTGGAAATTCATCTCACCGTCCTCCAAGGCATCCATCATGAAGCCCACTTTTCGGGCATCGTTCCTACGCACGATGAGAGTCGTCACCACAATCGCTGCGACGACGGCCACCACCACAACCCATATCCAAATCCAGGCACTCATATTCCGTATTCCTTTAGGCGACGGTATAAGGTCGGACGGCTGATTTTCAATGCCTTGGCCACAAGGGTTAGGTTACCATTGTAGGTCTTCATCGCGTTGCGGATGACTTGTTCCTCGGCACTTTCAAGGGTTTGGTTTTGCGTTTTTGGAGTTGCTTCGTCCATCAGTTCAGAGGCGCGGAGTTGGAGGTCGGCGGCGCGTATGTGTTCCGCCTCGGAATAGATGACTGCCTTTTCGATACAGCCTTGCAGCTCGCGGATGTTGCCACTCCAACGGCAGCGTTTCAGGAGATTCATTGCCTCGTCGGAAAGACCTTGTGCCTTGCGGTGGTATTTCTCTGCATATTGCTTGACGAACATCTCTGCCAAGGTGACGATTTCGTCGGGACGCTCGCGCAAGGGCGGCAGGTGCAGCGTCACCGTGTTGATGCGGTAGAACAAGTCTTCGCGGAAACGCCCTTCCTTGACCATTGTCGCCAAGTCCATGTTGGTGGCACAAATCAGGCGGATGTCGATGGGGATGGATTTCGTGTCGCCCACCTTGGTGATGCTGCGATTTTGGATGACGCGTAGCAGTTTGGCTTGCTGTGCCAATGGCACATTGCCAATCTCATCGAGAAACAGTGTGGTGCCGTTGGCTTGCTCAAACTTACCGATATGGTCGGCATGGGCATCGGTGAAAGCCCCTTTCACATGACCGAACATCTCGCTCTCGAACAAGGTGTCCGTGATGGCCCCAATATCCACACCCACCATCGGCTTGGCAGCGCGATTGGAAAGGCGGTGTATCTCGTTCGCCAACACATCCTTACCTGTGCCGTTCTCACCTGTAATGAGCACGGTGGCATCGGTGGGAGCCACTTTCTCCACCATCGCGCGCAATTGCTGCATCGCATCGCTCTCGCCCCAGCGCATTGTCGGCGTGACATTCGTGTAGGGTGGACACATGCGATGTGTCCCTACACGATGTTTCTTGCAAGCCTCTTCGAGTGTGGCGAGCAGTTTGGCATTGTCCCATGGCTTCACCACGAAGTCGAAGGCACCCCGTTTCATGCCTTCCACGGCGAGGGCGATGTCGGCGTAGGCCGTGA
Source organism: uncultured Bacteroidia bacterium (assembly GCA_902786745.1). Lineage (GTDB taxonomy): Bacteria > Bacteroidota > Bacteroidia > Bacteroidales > F082 > Limimorpha. The sequence goes on along the minus strand of CADADR010000006.1, from coordinate 120,586 downwards.
ACAGCACCACCTCCACCTCGGGGAAGTCGCGTTTCAGTTCCGAGAGCCAGAAGAGGCCTTCGTTGCCCGTGTTGATGTCGGTCTCGAAGTTCATGTCGAGCAGCACCACATCGGGCTTGAACGTTCGCATGGTCTCCATCAGCACCTTGGGCGAGGCGATGAGTTCCACCTCGGCAAAGCGCATGGGCAGCAATATCTTCAGTGCCGACCGGATGCCAGCGTTGTCGTCGACGACTAGGATTTTGGATTTGAGTTTGGACATAGCTATTATACTTTATGATGAAACAAGCCAGTCGGCCAAATTGATGATTCGGATACCCTCGTATTGGAATTCCTTCTGACGGGTTCTTGCCAGGAGTATTTTTGGATAGGCATCTTTGATTTTTAAAAGCGCCGAGACTTCGCGTTTAAACGTTTCTTCATTTGTTATATCGTCCGCCACCTGAAAATAGATTTTCTCGTTTTGTTTCATGGCAACAAAATCTATCTCACCGTTGTACAAAGTCCCAACATAAACCTCATAACCGCGCCGCAAAAGTTCAACAGCCACTATATTCTCAATGACTCGACCAATGTTGAGGTTCTTGGTTCCGAGTCTTGCATATTTAAATGAATGATCCGAAAGATAGTACTTGTCATCGGTTGTGAGATACCTTTTCCCACTGATGTCGTAACGGCGGATACGATAAAAGGCAAAAGCGTTGCAGAGATAATCAATGTATTTCCCGACGGTCTTGTCGTTTGTCTTGATTTTATTTGAAGTCAAGGCGTCGGATATTTTCCTAACCGATGTGATGTTGCCGATATTATCCATCAGAAAATCAACGAGTTTATTGAGCAAGTTCACATTCCTAATTTTATATCTTCTGATAATGTCACGGACAATAAGGGCATTGAATACCTCATCGTTGATATAAGAGTATTTCTCCTTGGTGGTCGTGTAAAGATAAGAGCCAGGCATGCCTCCTTCCTCAAGATATGAATCAAATGCAGAGTTGTAATCTGTAGATTGATAATACCTTACATATTCATTAAATGAAAATGGAAAGAGCTTCAACTCGAAAGTTCTCCCGGTAAACAAAGTCGCCAAATCGCTGCTTAACAGAAAAGCGTTGGAGCCAGTGACAAAGATGTTGTATTTTCCGGAAGCATGCAGGCTGTTGACTGCTTTCTCAAAGTTCTCACACATCTGGATCTCGTCAATAATGACATAATTGTCTTTCCCTTCCTGATAGGAATCTTCAATGAAATCATGCAGTTTATGGTATTCCAGCAATGGTTCGAACTTCAGCAGGTTGAAATCAACATGGATGATATTGACGTTGTTTTCTACCGATTCTATCTTTTTGGCAAACATCTCAAGCAGTTTCGATTTTCCACTTCTTCGAACGCCTGTAATAACCTTTATGTCTGGAGTGTTTTTCGTATGCTCCAACTGTTCAAGGTAATTATCTCTTTCTATTAACTTTATGTTAACCATAACTTTACATAATTCTATTTCGCAAAAATACAACTTTTTTGATTTTGCGAAGTAAAAAAATGTATTTTTCTATTACCGAAAAAACATAATTTGCAGCTTCATTCCTTTTTCAATGCCTCCGCAGGATTCGTTCGCGCCGCCTTCAAGGTCTGCCAAAGCACAGATAGGAAGGCCATCACGAGGGAAATGACCACGGCAACGACGAAAATCCAGCTGTAGTTTTCGAGCCTGACGATGAAGCCTTCAAGATAGCGTTGCGCCGCCCACACCGCTAACGGGACGGCAATGACGCAAGCCACGGTCACCAAAACCATATATTCCTTCACGGTGCGCCACGTCTCGCTCTCGATGGTGCCGCCAAACACCTTGCGCACGGCGATGCTCTTGGCGTTCTCGCCCGCGTAATAGGTGCTCATGGCGATAAGGCCAAGCAGCGAAATCAGCACGGCAAGCAGCATAAAAATCTCCAAAAGACGCATATTATTCTTGGCGGGCTTGAGCGCATCGCGGTAGAAATCGTCAATGAAACCATCGGCAAAAGGATCCACAAATTCACCATTGCGCCATTCATCGACCACCTCGTGGATGGCTTTTCTCGCTTCCGCATGATCACCTATAATTTCCATCACAAAACCGCCATATTTGATGTCATCGGCTTTCATAATACTGATAATCTGATAATCTTCGTCACCCACATTGCTTGTGGTCACCGGAAAATCACGAATCACGCCAGCCACCTGGTCGCAGTTGGTCGTCCTTTCCCTTAAAACATCGATTTCGTGATCCGCATCGGTAAGTCCTGTGGCGACAAAGGCCCGCTCGCCAAACCACACCGTATTGTAAAGCGGAGTCTGATAATCTTTAAGAATTTCAAAGTCAAGCATTTGGAAAGCAACGGTATCCATCATCAAATGCCGATACAAGATATTCTGTCCGTCACGAGTGAGGCTGTACTGTCCACCAATCATACACCCCGGCACGCCCCTACTTCGGCCAATCCGCTTCACACAAGGCAATTCTTCAAGTTTGTCAAACAAATCGGATTGCGGTTCGGAGGCGAACACCACCAAATAGTATTTGTCTTGGGTATTGCAGTTTTTCGGGCGGTTCAGCGAGGTGCGGTATTGCGCCTCCATCACAATGGCCATTGCAACGAGAAAAACCGCTAAAGTGCTTTGGATGACGATGAATACCTTATTGAACACCATTTTCGTATTGCGGCGGTAGGTACCTTTCACCACATCCATCGGCTGCACGCGACTGGCAAACACGGCAGGAATAATGCCATTGAGCACGCCAACAACCGCAACAATGCCTAAATAAGCCGCAAGGTACATAGGTTTCATCTGGATGGCAATCGGCACATCAGGGCTGTTGAGCAAGGCGTTGACTGACGGTGCCAACAAGTATGCTAACAACAAGCCAAAGCCAAAACAAACTGCCGTAAATACCAATGATTCAGCGATATACTTCCAAATGATTTCGCCTTTCTGCGCTCCGAGCAAACGGCGGGTGGCCATCTCCTTGGCGCGCTTTCCCGTGAGGGCAAACGAAAGGTTGATATAGTTGAACACCGCCGAAAGCAACAACAGCAGCCCGACGAGGGCCAAGAGTTTCAGTGTATTGAGGTCGCCATGTTTTAATTGGTCATTCGGCCCGCCAAAGTCCTTGAAAAACAGGTGGTCGAAGCGGGTCATGTCCAAGCGTTCGAAGAAAGCCTGACCGTACATATCGGGATAAATTGCCTTGCAAACCTGCTCCACTTTGTCGTAAATCACCTTCGGGTCGGAACCTTTTGTGAATTTGACAAAAGGTATGGTTGTTCCATAACGGTCATAAGGCATGTCCCAAGCGGACTTATTGAGAAAGTCGTGTTCATTGACAATCACATCCGTAGGAGCGAACACCGTGTTACGGAAGTCTTCAATAATTCCGACAACCATATATTTATTGATGATAAAATCTAAGGTCTGACCGACTTTGATACCATGCTTCCGTGCAAAGCTCTCGCTGACAATGACATTCCCTGGTACTTCGATACCTTCAGGGCCGCCTTCAATAAACTTGAGATAAGGAAACATCGTGAAGAAATCTTTGCTGACAGCAGTCATTTCGGCTTCAACCTCTTCATTGCCAAACATGATTGACGGTGGATTGGCCTCGATGCAATACCGCACAGCAAGTTCCACTTCGGGCACTCGGTCGGCGACCTCATCTGTGAAGGCATAGGTCAAGCCAAGATAACCTGGCATACCAAAGCAGTAGATGTTCTTTCGGTCGGGGCTTTCGCGGGTGATGCTGTACTGCTGCCATGCGTAACTGCCGATGATGATGACGAAAGCGAGGCTGACGGCAAGACCGATGGCCTCGATGATGGTGTAAAGTTTGTTTCTTGAGAGGAATTTGATGTAACTTGACATATTGTTGAATTGTTTAACTGTTGAATTGTTTTTGAAACAAAACTTGCAAAACCGTCAAAACCTTTTTTCCACAGGGAAAGTCGCCAACTGGCTCCTTTCCGGCGGCGAGGCAGTTGGCGAGCCGCATCCGTTCATTATTGAAGTTTTGCATTGTTTTGTGGGTTTTGTGATTAATACTTATTCCTTCTTCAACGCCTCCGCAGGATTCGTCCGCGCCGCCTTCAAGGTCTGCCAAAGGACGGACAAGAAAGCCATCAACATACCGAGGATGGCAGCCACAGCGATGATCCAACCGTAATGCTCAATGCGGTAGGCGAAACGATCCAAATAGCGGCCACAGAACCAAACCGCGAGCGGGATGCCGATGAGAGCGGCGATGCCGACCAAAACCATGTAGTCCTTCACCGTGCGCCACAACTCGCGGTGGACATTGCTGCCAAACACTTTGCGCACGGCGATGCTCTTGGTGCTTTGCTCGCTGTAATAGGTGCTCATGGCCACGAGGCCGAGCAAAGAAATCAGCACCGAGAGCAGCATGAACAATTCCAGCAATCGCATGGCCATCTTGACGGGTTGCAGAGACAAATTGTTCAGGTCCTTCACATAGCCGTTTTGGGCGGCTTCCACAAATGTGCCGTTCTGCTCCTCTGAATATTCGCGATAAACCTCCAGAATAGCCTTTTCAGTCCCTTTGTAATCACTTGATACATCAATCATTACGCCATTACCCCAAACCAGGTCTTCCGCCTTGGCGATGATGACAGCCGAAAAACGGTCAGGCTCGGAAGCCGATGCTGGCAATGTCGGGATGTTTTCGTAGATGCCGCCCACGGTCTCGGGACGACTGCCGTTGATGCGCATCCGACGGGCATAATACGAAGCCGTCGAGTCGTTCACCGAAAGTTTATTGGCCAAGGCCTTCGACATCCAGACCGAGTTGGTTTTGGGTACTCCGAAATCTTCAACTACCTGCAAACCAAGCATATCGAAATAGGTCTCGTCGCACAGGATGAGTTGCATGTTCACTGTTTCGCCATCAGGCGTTTCGACACTTGTGCCCATGTTCAACTGACCAGCAAAACCACGGCCATAGCCCACCGCTCGCACATTCGGAATCTGCTCCAAACGGTTGATGAGTGGAACCAAATCGGCGTAGTCTCTCACCCACATTTGCAACGAATACAAGCCCTCGGAACGCGAGTGGATGGGACGATTCATCATGTGCCGCATCTGTACCTCCATCAGCAACGCCATGGCGATGAGAACCACAGTGATGGTATTTTGGAACACGATAAACACCTTGCTGTACACCCTTTTCGTCTTCAAGCGATAGGTGCCGCGCACAACATCTATCGGCTCGAAACGCGAGGCTATGGCGGCTGGCGCGATGCCCGCCAAAGTGCCCAACAGCACAATCGCCACAAGATAAACCGCCACAATGCGCGCTGACCATTCGAAACGGATTGGGACGAACTGTTCAAACGGAGCGTCGATGCCCATTTCACCACCCGAAACGCCTCTCAACAGGTTGTTCATCATCGGGAGGAAGGCGTAGGCTACCAAAAACGCCAACACGAAGCATACCGCCGTGAACGACACGGATTCAACGATATATTTCAGGATGATTCGCCCTTGCGTGGCACCATGCAGTCGGCGCGTGGCCATTTCCTTGGCGCGTTTGCCCGAGAGTGCCATATTAAGGTTGATGTAGTTAAAAACCGCCGAAAGCAACAACAGCAAGACCACCACGGTCAGTATTTGCAGCAAGGACTTGTTGCCTTTCTTAAACATCCACTGGTTTTCCGTGAAAAAGACCTCTGGGAGGGTATAAATCGGCATGGCAGAAACGAAACCGCCAGAATAATGTGGTAAACCGACCGCCTCAATCTTCTTTGCAAACTCTTCTCGATCAGTGCCTTCGTGGACTTTAATCAAAGTCATATACGAGCCAATGGAACTAAAAGGCACCTGGTTTTCAGGTTCGTACAATTCGTCGAACTCGGGATTGAGAATCACATCGGTATAAGGAATCATCGAATAGGCGTCATCCTTGAAGACTCCACAAACCATACTTTCGTTTTTATCGTCAAAAAAGGTGATGGTGATGGGTTTGCCTATGGCATCGCCATTGAAGGCTCGTTGTGCCAGCGATTCCGAAACGAGGCAATGGCCTTTGAGGCGGAACTCGTCCATATTGCCATCAATCAAGGTCAGGTTAGGGAAAAGTTCGAAGAGTTCGGGGTCGGCCTCGGTGACAGTTGCATTGATATGCTCGTCGCCAATGGTGATGTAGCCTGCATCATCAGCGTTGGAGATACGACAGACAGCCTCCGCCTCGGGAAGTTCGGCTTCAAAAACGGCCTTGTCCCACCACGAGAGCGACAGATGATCCTGATTCCCAACGGCATAAACCCTATTTCGATAAGGATTGCCGTAAGCCACGGAATACTGCTGATAAACATAATTGCCAATCAAGATGACGAAGGCAATGGAAATGATGAGACCGATGGCCTCAATGACAGTATAGAGTTTGTTTCGGGAAAGGAATTTGATGTAACTGCTCATTTTGTTGGATTGTTGATTGTTTAACTGTTGATTTGTTGATAGTCGTATGTCATAATCTATGCCAAAACCATAAAACAATATGAATCAACAAGATACAATTTTACCCTTTTGTAAAAGTGTAAAGTTTCTTTACAGTGGGTGTAAAGAAACTTTACAGTCGCAAGGATTTTCATGCCTTACTTCAACATATAAGTGCAGTATTTCCCCAACAGGTGTGCTATGGGCAGGTCGCCTTTCTGATAGCGCTCAGCATCCAAAGCGAGTAGACGCTCCCTGACCTTGGTCTTTCCGTCGAGGATTGCAATGAGATAAAAGCCTCCCGCTTCCTCTTGGATGGCAACATTGCTGAAGCGAGTCTCGATGGCGTCAGTTTCGCCACCGTAATTGATGGAATAGCTGGGACGTTTGGCTCCTGGGATGTCTACAATAAGGATATGCTTCTCCAACAAGTCTTGGATGTCACGAATGGCCGTGTCTTTTGAGCATTTGCTCAAATTCGCCCATGTCTTGGAGGTGATTTTGGCTTCGTAACCGTCGAGGAAAAGATTCAGTGTGTTGGTTTGGCGTTCTGTCATCGGAACGCTGGCGAATCGCATCCAAAAGAAGCTTTTGTTGAGCACAGTGCTCACCGTAGCCGAAGCCTCACGGATGGCGGCCAAAAGGGTATGCAGATACCAAACGACCCACTCCGTGATGTCGCCGTCGCCGTGCTGCACCCTTTCCAAGATGTCGTAATAGTGGTTCTTGTCGCGATTGATCTCCGATGAGATGTTGTAGAAGCGGAAACGGCTGTTGTCGCCACGGGCAAGGTACATGTCGCCAAGGATGCGCGCCAACCTGCCGTTGCCGTCCTCGAAGGGATGTATGGAGACGAACCAAAGATGCACTATGGCCGAGCGTATGACGGGAGAGATAGGCTTGTCGGCATTATACCAGTCAATGAACTTGACCATTTCCTCTTCCACTCGGTCGGGAGAAGGTGCCATATAATGCACACGCTCGCGCCCCCATAGCCCTGAAACGACATGCTCCTCGTGAGTGCGGTACATTCCAACCTCAATATTAGAGCCCTCGCTAAAACCCGACGGGAAAAAAGCCGACTGCCATCCACAAAGCTTCTCCTTGGTCAGAGGCTGGTCGAAGTGCTCCATCGCATCGAGCATCACGGCCACCACGCCATCGACATAATGCGACGAAGGCGTAAACTTCATACCCTCAATTCCCAAACGGCGGGCTATGGACGAGCGCACCTCATCCACATTGAGCCTTATACCTTCTATCTCGGAGGAATAGACCACATCTCGGGTCAAGTTCTCGGCCATGGCCTTCAGTTGGCTGTCGAAGCCCAAGTTACTCAATCGGCCAACCAGTTTCCCCTGTTCGCGACAGACTTCGTCCAAGGGCAAAGCCACCGCTTCGGGCGACCAACGGAAATCCGTCCAGTTCTCATGTTCGTGTATATACATGTTTCCGTGTTTTTGCGTCGTTATTCGGTCAAAATCGTCGCATATTTTGCGGCAAAAATACAAATAAATTGTCGCAAACAAAGGAAAAAGAGAAGATTTTGTGACAACGATTCATTCCTTCTTCAACGCCATCACTGGATTCATCACCACTTTTTGCTTTTTACAGAAAGCAATTTTTCCTGAATTTTGCTCATTACAGAAAGCAAATCCAAACACTCTACTTTACCCTCTCTGCAACACTTCTGTAATCCTCTTGCTGCAAATGACCTGCACCACGCCGGAAACAATCAGCGAGAGGAGCAGGAAAGCCCCAAAGAACGACAACACGGCCACCGTCAGCACGAGGGAAACGGGCACATGATAGGCAAAGCCTTGCAGCCAATGCAACGAGAAATAGACCGACAACGCCGTTGCCGCAATGACGGGCAGGATGTACATCCGCAACCTGGTTTTCAGGTAATGCCCTTGTACTTCGCGGGTACTGGCACCAAACACCTTGCGCACTGCCATATTGAGCGACTCCTGATGCAGATGATAGGAAACGACACCAAAGAAGCCAAACAAAGCCAACAACATCGCCGCAAGGAAATACAACAACGACAAATGCCCGACCTGCCGTTCCTCACGGTAGAGTTCCTTCTCGCCCAAAAACGAATAGGAAAACACATCAGAAAAATTAAACGGACGCACCACTTCTTGAATATAGGCCAAGGTCTGCTGTCGGTTTTCGGGCGCGATTTTCACCACGATGTTTGGCTGTGCCTCAGGTGCATATTCCATAATAAGTGGTGAAACAGCATTACGCATATCGGAGAAATTGAAATCCTTCACCACGCCCACGATTCTCCCCGACGTCACTGTTAACGTCAAATCCTTGCCAATGGCATCCTCTACGCTCCAGCCCATTGCCTTGATCGCCGCCTCGTTGACCACATATTGCCCATTCCCTTCGTATTTGCCCTCAAAATAATCATCCAAATTCAAGTCCTTGCTCAAATAATCGCCAGCCAACAACTCCATCCCAACCATCTCTTGGAAATAGCCATCAGTATAAAGCACCTGAAATACAGCATCATTCCCTTCTTCTCGTCCTTCCCATTCCACCTCTCTGACGAAGCCATTAGGTTTGGAAAAGTCACCCATACAAAGGCCAACGCTGTAGATGTCGGGGTTTTTCATCAGTTCGTCACGAATGGGGCCCACTTTGTAGCAGGGTGTTACCAGACTGTTGAGTGACACAATGTTAGACATATCAACGCCTTTGTCGGAATGTCGCATAAAAGTGAGTTGCAACAGAATGACAACCGTAAACACGGCAGCAAGCGAAGAGAGGCCCACCTGAAACACCGAACTCGCATTGCTGATGCGGATGCCTTTTAAATGGCGCATCTTGCCTTTCAGCACATCGGCGAAGGCCACACTGCGCAGGCAATATTGCCCGAAAAGGCTTGACGCCAAAGGCAACAGCACCAAAAGCGTAAGGCAGAAAAAGAGCAGCCATTTGTCGAAACGCAACTGCACGGGCACGCCTATCCACGACTGGAACGCAGGCAACAATGCCCATACCGCCAACAAGGAAAGCCCCATCGCTACAAGGGTGATGAGCAGGGTCTCCAATAGGTTACTCGAAAAAATCCTGAACTCGCTGCACCCAAACACCCGCTCGACGACCCTATTTTTGGTTTGCTGCACCGAATACGACACATCGAGCGTGGCGCAATTCACGATGGTGACCGCCACAATGAGCAGAATGCCAAAGATGATAATCCAGACATACGAGGCATTGCCGTTACCCACACTTTCCGAGTCGTTGTAATCGGTGTGCAGGTGGATGTCGCGTAAAGGCTGGAATTCCAACCAATTCTGCTTGTCGTACTTCTCTGTTTGGATGTTGGCCAAGCGTTTCATCTCCGCCTTACTGAACATTGCATTTTCCCTCAACTTGACATAAATCGTCTGGTTTTCAGTGATATTGCGGTAAAGATTAAGTTGACGGCTATCCATTGGCATCACCACCTCGAAAGGCAGATGCGTGTTGGTTGGCACATCCACCACCAAAGCGACGGTGTATACGGTCTCTTTATGCATATAGGAACAGACCAAAGGCTGCCCTATGGCCGAGCCGTCATATAGTTTTTGCGCCATCTCTTTGGAAATGGCCGCTTCGTTGGGTTTGAGAATGTGATGCGGTTCACCTTCCACTACGGGATAGGTAAACACATTGAAGAAATTGTCGCTGGTCGTCAAAGCCATCACCTCGAAAGATTCGTTGCGTTCCATATCTCTGACCGTGTTGGGATTCATGTTGGTATAGTGTGAAACCACGCTCACACATTCCTCCACCTGCGGCACGGCCTCAGGCAAGTCATAGCGCAATTGGCAGACTCCGCCTGTGTATCTTGTGCCCGTGGCCTTATCCACCGACACCAAGCGGTAAATTCGGTCGCTGTCCTCAACAAAACGATCGTAGGAAAACTCGTGCAACACCCACTGGAACAGCAAAGTGGCCGCCGTAATGCCAATCATCAAGCAAAAAGTGTTGATGAGAAAATGTTTGTGTTTGGGTCTGAAAATTGTATTGTTCATACTGTTGTTGTTAAATGTTATTCCTTCTTCAACGCCATCACCGGATTCACTCGAGCCACGGAGACGATTTGCCACAGCACCGAGCCGATGGCGATGACAAACGACAGCACTACCGTCACCACGAAAATCCAGGGATGCAGGTCTATGCGGTAGACGAAGTCCTCCAAATAACGCCCGCACACCCAAACTGCTATGGGAATGGCGATGACATTAGCGATAAGAATCATGATGACGTATTCCTTCAAGTTACGGCGAATCTCGCTTTGCATCGTGCCGCCAAACACCTTGCGGACGGCGATGGTCTTCTCGCGCTCGGAGGCAAAATGCGTGCTCATGGCCACCAGTCCCAGCAGCGACAGCAACACCGCCACTGCCATAAACATATCCACAAGGCGCATCCTGTTTTTGGTGTCCCGCAAATGCAACAGCAGCAAATTGTCAATAAAGTCAATGGACCAAGCTTCCCAATAGACCTCTTTTTCACCCATGTGCTTGTCGTACACGGCCATGATGGCTTTGCGTGCCTCCGCATGGTCACCCACAATCTCTAATACCGGATGGTAAGCCACCCACTTGAACTTCGGCTCCTTTCCAACAATCTGCACCGCACCAAAGGTCTCATCCACTACATGGGCCGCGTCGTCAAGGGCGAAATCACCCAACACGCCACTCATATCAGAACGCAGATTACGCTTGTACCAAACGCCCAGCGAATCAATGTCGAACTGCTCCAAAGGCATTCCCGTCTGGGCCTCCAGCAAACCTTGCGTCAACAGCCATTGGTTTTCGTCCAGCTGGCCATACATCGCCTTGATGTCAAACCCAAACATATCAAAAGCCGTGGTGTCGCACAACAGGTATTTCACTGAAACCCAATCATCGCTTTCATTGAAGCGCAGCCATTTTGTACCCATAAAGGCACCGCCAGGATAACCATACGAGTGTCCCATCCGTTTCACACAAGGCAAGGCCATCAAGTCGTTTTCAAAGGCCTCATCGCCCGATAGTATGGAATTCACATAGAACAGGTTCTCCGTGCGACATCCGACAGGCCGCTGTTCCATGTGGCGCATCTGCACCTCCATCGTGATCACCAAGGCAATCAGCACGATGGCGATGACATTTTGCAACACAATAAATACTTTTGAAAGCACCATCTTGGTGCGTAAACGGAAGGCCCCTGTCACCACGTCGATGGGCTTGGCCCTCGACACCACCGTGGCAGGGATGATGCCCGCCAACAGCGCCACCACAATCACGATGAGCAGATAGGAAACCAGATAAAACGGCGAGAGCATAATCTTCACACCCACATCATCGCCCAACAAACGGTTGACCAGCGGCTCAAGCGCCTTTGCCATCAAGATGCCCAATACCATGCAAACCAGTGTAAATGCCAGCGATTCAAGCAGGTATTTCCCGATGATTCGACCCTTGGTGGCACCATGCAACCTTCGTGTGGCCATCTCCTTGGCCCGCTTGCTGGTCAAGGCGACGTTCAAATTGATATAATTGAACAATGCGGAAATCAGCAGCAACAATCCTACCGCCAACAGGCTGTGCATCATCACCTTGTCGCCTTTTTTCAGTGTAGTTTGTCCGTCATAATAAAACACCTCATCCAAACGCACCAGTTTGATTGTTGAAGCATCAACCGGATATTCTCTTCCAAGTATCTTATTGAATAAAACTTCTGTCGCTGTGGCCAACTTCTCGCTCAATGCGTCTCGGTCGACATCTGGAAATGTCTTGATGAAGAGCCATACGTTCTCGAACATGTTGGCGGGAACGGCAGGGCTGTCAAAGCCACCATAATAGGTCATGCCATCGGTAATATCCACATTGACAATCACATCGGGGTTGGAATAGAAAAGCGAGGTGCCCACGTCAGTGAACACTCCAACGACGGTGAAGTCATGCTTCATCATTTGGATAGTCCGCCCAATCACCTCGCCCGATTGCGAAAGGGTTTGCGCCATCTCTTCTGACACGAAAGCCGTCAAAGTCTCATTGATCTGGTCGGGCTGACCTTCCGCGAACTGGACGGGAAAGAAGTCGAAAAAGTCGCGGTCGCAGCCCAGCACCTGTCCCAGACGCAACAACTGCCCGTCGGCCTTCATCTCCGTGGCATAGAGCCATCCGAACTCGGTGATGGCCTTAATCTCGGGAATGCTCTCCCCAATCGTCTCTTTCATCCCGTATTGATATAGCATCTTGTCTTGGATGGCCACGCCGTAAATCTCCTTCCTATGTGGGTTTTCGCGAGTGACGGCGATATGCTGCGCCACATAGCAAAAGATGATGACCACGAAGGCGAGGCTCACCGTCAGGCCAATGGCCTCGATGATGCTGTAAAGTTTGTTTCGGGAGAGGAATTTGATGTAACTGCTCATAGTTGTTTGTTTTGTTGTTTGAGATTCCCTTACGGGAATGGAGTGTGTCGTTTTTTTATATAGCGGCGGCAAGAACAGACCACCTATTCGTTAGCGTCACAAGCCGCCGCGATCAACAACCACATCCGACCTCCATTCCCGCAGGGAATCTCCTATTATTATTCTGTCCTTAACGATTTCACCGGATTCATCGTAGCCGCCCGCAGACTGCGCAAGGAGACCACCGATATCGTAACAGCCAAGACAGCCAACAGTGCAAGGGCAAACACCCAAACATGCAGCGGCACCTGATAAGCGAAGCCTTCCAAATAACGCCGCATGATGACGATACTCACCGGCACAGCAACCACGAAACACACCAGCACAATCTTCACAAAGCGCGAGTTGAACATCGCCAGGATCTGCTGCACCGTGGCGCCATGCACACGACGGATGCCGATTTCCTTGCGGCGGTGCTCCGTCTCGAACATCACCAAGCCGAACACGCCCATCAGCGAGATGACGATGGCCAAAATCGTGAACAGCGTGACCAACTTCGAGAGGTTTTGCTCCTTTTTGTATTGGTTCTCAATGGCTTGTTCAAACGGACGCATCCAAACCGAAAAACCGTCGCCTAATGTCGGGTCGAGGTCGTTGAGAGTTTTTATTGAGCGTTCCATCAAAGCTTGGGTATCAACGCCAACTTCAGTGCGGATGAACAGCCTCATGCACGGGCTCCACGGCTCCTTGCCATACACATAAAAAGCAAACGGCCCAATCTTTTCGCGCAAAGGAGAGAAATTGAAGTCCCTACAAACACCTGCAATCTCGGCAGGAACCTCTTTATGGCCCCTGATTCTGTCTTCAGTGGTGATGCTGTACATTTTCTGCGCCGTCTCATTGATGATATAGACACCGTTTTCCGATTGCTCGTCGGCAGGAGTAAAGTCTCGGCCCTCCACAATATCGATGCCCATAAAACGCAGGAAGTTCCAAGAAACTGGATAAACCTGCCATTGCACATCGTTGTCATTGAACGGACGGCTCCAGGCCATACGGCTGTTGGCCACAAACGGGCCGTCGCCCCAAGCAATGTCCTTGATGTCAGCATCTGTTTTCAACCGATTCTCGACAGTTTCACGGTTGCTGGCGAGTTCCCATGTCACATTCGACTGAAGCAGGTTTTCTTGATTGAAACCCATGTCGTGATTCATCATGAAATCGCGTTGCTGATGAACAAAAATCGCACAGATAATCAGCACGATGCTCACGGTGAACTGCAAGCCTATCAAGCCGATGCGGAAAGCCTTGCCTTTCTGCGTGGTGCCGAGTGTGCCTTTCAAGGCAAAAGCGGGATTGAACGAGGTGGAGAACAAGGCCGGATAGAGGCTGGCCAACACCGAAATGAGCAAGGCGATACCGATGGTCAAAGCCGCAATACCCAAATTCTGGCCGAAGTTCAACGGTGTGTCAATCAGTGCAGCCAAGGTGGATTGTCTGAACAGTGTAACCACGGCCACAGCCAGTCCAAGAGCGATAACAACCATCAGCACCGACTCGCCCACCGATGACATTACCAATTGGAAGCGACTGCTGCCCAATATCTTGCGTGTATTGATACTCCGCAGACGCAATGGCACCATCGCGAAGAAAAAGTTGATGTAATTGATGAAAGCGATGAGCATTACGAAAATGGCGATGACAAGCAAGGTGATGGTCGTGGTGCGATTGCCCGACTTGCCCGGATGCCCGACATTGTCGGCAAAGTAGTTGTCGGTCAATTTCATAAGATGAGGTGACATCATTTTTTTAGATGCCTCGATATCCGCTTCGGTCATATCGCTTTCGTCAATGTCGAATTCTGTCACCCAAAGGTCATACGCGACTTTATTGGCAATCTCCTCAAACTCTTTCGGGTCAGCACCCTTTGCGAGTTTTATGAAATAATTCCAGCCCCATTGGGTCCAATCGCTCATACCCGCTTCGCCCAGATTCAGAATAAAGTCGATGGAGGAAAGGTCGCTGTTGACAGGCATATCCTTGTAGATGGCTGCTACCGTGACATCTGTCCAATTCCAGTTGCCATATTGGAAATGGTCGCCCACCTGCAAGCCCAAGCGTTTGGCCGCTGACTCGGACATAACCGCATCCGTGTTACTAATCCAATGGTCCAAATTGCCGGCAACAAGTTCAAATCCAAACACGTCGATGGCGGGTTTGGAGAAACTGGTGACTCTCAATTCGATTGACGACTGTCCTTCGCCCAAGCGTACGGAAACTTCGTTGCTCCCTAAATTGGCAGCACAGCCGCCCGCCTCTACGCTGGGGACAGCAGCAATGACCGCTTCCGACATCTGACGATTGACGTATGTCGAATAAACATTGTTTGAAAATCGGTCTGGCATGGTAAGGACATAAATCCTTTCGCTGTCTTTGAGCGCCTTGTTGTAGGTGAAGTCGTGGTGCACCTGCACAAGGATGATGTAGAGCGCGGCGAAGGCTGCCGTCAAGCCCAAGATGTTCAGGATGGAAGACACGAGGGAGGTCTTGCCTTTTTTATAGATTCGAGCCATGTGTTGTTGAATTGTTGATTGTTGAATTAACTTCGTTGAATCTTCGATTTGTTTAATTGTAGGGACGCATTATGCGTTCCTAAAAGATCATTCATTACGTAAGGATTTCACCGGGTTCACCGTAGCCGCCCGCAGACTGCGCAAGGTGACCACCGCTATCGTTACACCCAAAACTGCCAACAACGCAAGTGCAAATACCCAAACGTGCAGCGGCACCTGATAGGCGAAGCCCTCCAAATAACGCCGCATGATGACGATGCTCACGGGCACGGCGACGACGAAACAAACCAGCACAACTTTTACGAAGCGCGAGTTGAACATCGCCAGAATCTGCCCCACGGTGGCGCCGTGCACACGACGGATGCCAATCTCCTTGCGGCGGTGCTCCGTCTCGAACATCACCAAGCCGAACACACCCATCAGCGAGATGACGATGGCCAAAATCGTGAACAGAGTGACCAACTTCGAAAGGTTTTGCTCCTTTTTGTATTGGTTTTCAAGGGATTGTGAGAAAGGCCACACATCGTATGATATTTCGTCGCCCATATTGGAGTCGAGGTCGTTGAGGGTTTTCCTGATGCGCTCCATCACGGCGGGGACATCCACGCCAGCCTCGGTGCGGATATACAGCCGATTGCAAATATGCCATGGATCTTTGCCGTAAACATAGAATGCAAAAGGTTTAATCTCTTGACGCAACGAGGCAAAGTTGAAGTCCTTGCAGAAACCGGCAATCTCAGCGATTTGGTCATCATGCCCTCCAATCTTGTCTTCAAGGGTGATTTGATATACGTCCCGTGCAGTTTCGTTGAAAATATAAGTACCCGAGGAATGCTCGTCGGCTTCCGTGAAATCGCGACCTTCCACAATGTCGATGCCCATGAAACGGAGGAAGTTCCACGAAACGGGATAGACATCCCAACCGGCATCCTCACCCCGCACTTTGCGCCCCCATTGCATCCGATAATCATTTACGAAAGGCCCATCACCCCATGCGATGTCCTTGATGGCTGCATCGGTCAACAACTGACTCTCAACGACTTGGCGGTTGGTGGCAAGGTCCCACGACACCTGCGACTGCAAAAGACACTCTTGGTTGAAGCCCATTTCGTGATTCATCATAAAACGACGTTGCTCGGAGACGAATATCGCACAGATAATCAGGACGATGGAAACGGTGAACTGCAAGCCAATCAAGCCGATGCGAAATGCCTTGCCCTTCTGTGTAGTGCCGAGGGTGCCTTTCAAGGCAAAAGCGGGGTTGAACGAGGTGGCGAACAAGGCTGGATAGAGGCTGGCGACCACCGAGATAAGCAACGCCAAACCAATGGTCAAAGCCACGACACCCCAGTTTTGGCCGAAATCGAGAGAAGTGTCAATCATCGAGGCCAAGGTGGATTGCCTGAACAAGGTGACTACAGCCACCGCCAAACCCAAGGCAATGACCACCATCAGCACCGATTCGCCCACCGACGACATCACCAACTGGAAACGACTGCTGCCCAATATCTTGCGCGTGTTGATGCTCCGCAGGCGCAACGGCACCATCGCGAAGAAAAAGTTGATGTAGTTGATGAAAGCGATGAGTACTACAAAAATGGCGATGACGAGTAAAGTGATTGTTGTGGTTCTGTTGCCCGCCTTTCCAGGGGCATAATACGAATTGCTGTCGAAGTACATATCGGTCAGCCGCACGGGGTAAAGCCCGAACTTGACATCATCGTCCGTAACCTCAATGCCACCATTCATTTCACTGAAAAACTGCTTGACGACAGGCATTGCCACTTCGGTAATCGCCATGGGGTCAGCACCTTTACGAAGTTTCATAAAATAGTTGAACGAAAACTCCTTCCAGTCGTCGAGGCTATTATCACCCATATCGGCAAGCATTTCGAAAGAGGAAAGGTCGCTGTGCTTCGGCATGTCTTTATAGATGGCCACGATGGATATTCCCTGCCACGCAGATCCATCATAATACTGCATCACATCACCCACTTGGACTCCAAGGCGTTTTGCCGCTGATTCCGAAAGGGCGAAGCCAGTGCCTGTCAGATCATCCCAGTTGCCAGCCACCAGTTCGAAACCGAACACATCGCGAGCGCCTTTGTTCATGGCAGATATCGAGATGGACACAGGGGATTGATCATCGCTTACCCGAACCGCAATGGGATTGCCCATGATTTTACCGCAGCCGCCGGCTTCAATGTCAGGGGAAGCATTAAGCACATACTCTCCCATAGGACGGTTCATATAAGAGGAGTATTCACTTTGATTGATTTCTTTCTTTGTAAGGACATAAATCTGGTCGCTGTCTTTGAGTGCCTTGTTGTAGGTGAGGTCGTGGTGCACCTGCACGAGGATGATGTAGAGCGCGGCAAAGGCTGCCGTCAAGCCCAAGATGTTCAGGATGGAAGACACGAGGGATGTCTTGCCTTTTTTATAGATTCTAGCCATAAGTCGTTGAGTTATTATTTAAACGATCAAATCTTTTATATATTTTCTCCGCTTTTTCAAGTCCGAAGAACTTTACCAATTTTTCGAAAAGCGTTTGGTTGATTCTCGTTTTATTACGGTTTTTCATCACAACTTTTTTTCTTGTTGTTTTCTGTTCCCCAGATTTTATGGATCTTGCCGCCTACTACGGTGCCTACCGCCTTGACATCGCCTGGGTAAGCGATACTGCCCGTGCCCGCAACGCTGTAGTCCATCGTTTCCATCTGGCAGCGTGCCTCAATGGAGCCAGAGCCCGCCACGGAAAGGTTCGCTTTTTTCACCTTACCATCCTTGATAATGACATCGCCCGAACCAGCGACACTTGCACGCAGGCGATTGGCTTGGAGGTGTTCGCAAACCATTTGCCCCGACCCAGCGATGCTTATATCCACATAGTCAGCATGAAGTTCTTTACTCAACAAATTTCCCGAGCCTGCAACATCCACATCAAAATCATGGATGTTTGCTGTTTTCTCGAAAACCACATCGCCTGAACCCGTCAATTTGATTTTCAACTCTTTGGCTTCATACGGCGTAACGAAATTAAAGTCGCCACTGCCCAACAGACTGATTTCTTCCAAAGTTGGAGCAGTGAGTTCGATGAGGAACTTCGTCGGCTTCACGTCGGATTGCTGAAACGTCTTGACCATCTCGACCTTCAAGCAATCGCCTTTCAGATAGATGTCGACCCACTCGAAAAGATTCTCGTCGAGGGTCACGCGACAAGAGTAGTTGTCCGCCACTCTGTAGTTTACCATTGCGGGCAATATCATACTGATTTCCTTGAACTCTGCCACATCGATGTCGCGCGTGATGATGTTGCCGTTGCCTTCCACAACGTTTTTTTGCATGTACACGGTAATGGTTTTGTTACCTTTCCCGTCGATAACGGTATCAGACTTCCATACCTTGTTGTTTTGCGCCTCAGCGCACAGCACCGCCATAATAACGAACAGTGCGGTCAAAAATGATTTCTTTGCCATAGCTTTACAGTTTTACAATTATTCTGCCTTTTAGCATGGCAATCGCCGTGCCAAAATTGTAAATCATTAAAAACCAACAAAATACAAAAACAGCGTTTTACAAAAAGTGTAAAGTTTCTTTACAGTGGTGTAAAGAAACTTTACAGTGAGCGTTGTCATGAAGAAGTATTTTGGGGCTTTTCATTCAAAAATCTAGGAAAGGTGTATAAACACCCATTTGAAAAATCTAGGAAAGGTGATTTATGAGACGAAAAATCCGTGATGAATTAGTACCACCGAGAGGCAAAAAATCAAGAAAAATCAGAAAAATGTATTTTTTAATACGAAAAATTATAGGAAAAGTGTATTTTTGCATCTATAATTCAAACGGAAAAGTGTATGTTAAGAAGGAAGATTCAAACAGAAATCGCTGATTATCTTGATAATGTGTCTGAAAAGATACTGATTCTTGATGGAGCTCGTCAGATTGGGAAGTCATTTATCATCAGGCACGAAGGACAAAAGCGTTTCAAGAACTATATCGAGATTGACTTGTACGAGGATAAGAAAGGTGATAGAGTGTTTGAAGGCACACGCAACAAGGAGGACTTTTACCTTCGTCTCAGCACCATTGCCGGCAACCGCATGGGCAAAAAAGAGGATACGCTGGTTTTTTTGGATGAGATACAGGCCTATCCCGACTTGTTGACCCTTTTAAAGTTTTTGCGACAAGACGACCGCTTCACTTATATTGTTAGCGGTTCACAATTGGGTATCGCCTTGAACGAAACGTTATCAAAGCCTGGGGGAAAAATCAAGGTTGTGAGAATGTTCCAACTTGACTTTGAGGAGTTTCTGTGGGCCAATGGCGTGGGCGAAGAATTCATCGACCATGCTCGAAAGTGCTTTTCACAGCGAATTGCCTTGGACGAGCCACTCCACAACCGGATGATGGATCTGTTCAAGAAATATTTGTTGGTTGGAGGACTACCCGATGCCGTGAACAAGTTCATCGAGACGCATAACATTGTCGAGGTGAGGGCGGCGCAAAAGGAGGTGTATGAGCTTTACAAGGGCGATGCAAGCCAATATGACAAAGAACGGAAGCTGGTCATCGAGCGGGTATATGAATTGGTGCCATCCAATCTTGAGAACAAGAAGAAACGGGTTCATTTCAACCAAATAGAAAACAAGAAACAGGCAAGGGCTTGGCAGTATCAGGCTGAATTCGAGTATCTTGTGAAAAGTGGCATCTGTCACGAAGTGAAGGCCATTTCGAATCCGAAGTTCCCCCTCGTGGAATCGGAAAGCAAGAATTTGCTGAAACTATATCTGAACGATGTGGGGCTACTCACCCGGCTGCTCTATCAATACAGCATTTCCACCATCATGGATGATGTGAAAAGCATTAATCTGGGTTCGGTGTATGAGTCGGTGGTATGTAGCGAACTTGCCGCACATGGTTTTCCTCTTTTCTACTATGACAACAAAAAGAAAGGTGAGATTGAGTTCCTCGTGAACGATTACGATTTACTTTCGGTGGTTCCCATTGAAGTGAAGTCTGGAAAGGACTATAACGAACATGCCTCATTGGATGTTTTTGTCGCCACCCCCGATTACAACATCAAACAGGCTTTTGTGTTGTCAAACGAACGTGAAATTGTCCAAAACGAGAAGGTGGCTTACCTTCCGATTTATTACGTTATGTTTTTCGTTCCATCAACACCACCTGCTAAGGTAATTTTGTAGAGACGCGCCATGGCACGTCTCTACAAAATTGGTAATCCAAAAATTACAGTTGCGACAACACCTCTTCCACAATCTTACCGTCGAACAGGTTGATGATGCGGTCGGCGTAACTAGCGTCGCGCTGCGAGTGGGTCACCATGACGATGGTGGTGCCCTCCTTGTGGAGGTCGGTGAGCAGGTCCATCACCTCCTTGCCGTTCTTCGAGTCGAGGTTACCCGTGGGCTCGTCGGCGAGGATGAGCTTGGGGTTGGCGACGACGGCGCGGGCGATGGCCACCCTTTGCTGCTGACCGCCCGACAGCTGCTGCGGGAAGTGCGAGGCGCGGTGCTTGATGGCCATGCGCGTCATGATGTCCTCGACGCGCTGCTTGCGCTCGGCGGCGGGGATGTTCATATAGCGCAGCGGCAATTCGATGTTCTCAAACACATTGAGTTCGTCGATGAGGTTGAAGCTCTGGAACACGAAGCCGATGTTGCCCTTGCGGAACTGGGTGCGGTCCTTCTCCTTGAGGTCACCGACCTGATGGCCGAGGAGCTCGTAACGGCCCTCGGTGGGGTTGTCCAAGAGGCCGAGGATGTTGAGCAAGGTGGACTTGCCGCAGCCCGAAGGCCCCATGATGGCGACAAACTCGCCGTCGTTGATTTCGAACGAAACGCCGTCCAATGCGATGGTTTCGATTTCAATGTCCTCGCTGCGGAAGACCTTCCTGAGATTTTCTACTTTAATCATTGCTTTTAGTCTTTAATGGTTAAACTTTTATTTTGTTGATTTGTTGTTTTCCTGTTTGAGATTCCCTTCGGGAATGGAGTTTCGTTTATCCGTTAAAAGCGGCGGCAAGAACAAGTTGCCTATTTGTAGCGCCACTGGCCGCCGCTGTTAACAACAACTCCTGACCTCCATTCCCCGCAGGGGAATCTCCTATATTTTTGTTATTATTCATCCTTAAGCGATTTCACCGGATTCATCCGCGCGATGCGCCAACTGCTCACGCCAATCACGATGGCGACGATGAACAGCACGATCACCGCTGCGCCGATGAAATACCACGGCGACAGGTTGATGCGGAAAGCGAATTGCTCGATCCACTTGCGGGCCACGAAGAACGCACCCACCGCACCAACGACGGCAGCCACCAACGACAGCTTCAACACCTCGCCGACAAACATCCCGACGATTTCGCCCGACACCGCGCCATGCACCTTGCGGATGGCAATCTCCTTGCTGCGGCGGTTGGCCTCGTCACTGACATAACCAATCAATCCGATGAGCGAGATGAGCAGGGCAAACAAAGCCCCAACCAAGATGGTGTTGCGCATCTTGCGGTTGTCGGCATACTGGGCGCGCACCTCGGCGGCATACGATTTCACTTCCATTTCTTCTCCATCGGGAGCAAACTCTTTGATGGCTTCAAGTAACTTTTCCCTCGTGGCTTTGTTGGCGTGGTTCACCTTTACTAACAGATAACGCATGGGATGCATACTGGTTTTGCCAAAATAGACACCATCGAAATTGGTTCCGCTGTATAAATCGCCATGGAAATAGCAACTCGGCTTCAGGTTCGGATCAAGGGCACTGCCCACGCGAATGCTGCGATAAACGCCGGAAACGGTCAACGGCTCAATATGCACACTGTTTCCTACACGGAAAAAGCTGTGGTCAGAGATGTAAAGCTGTTTCCCAACCGCACCATCGCTCCAATCCTCATGTTCCATCATCTTCTCAATCAGGCTCTCACTAACCGCCACCTGCGATGAGTCCACGGGGTAGCTGCCCGCAATAAAGGGTATCTCCATGAGGTCGTAGAAACCATCTGTGACGCAATAACCGTCAGCGAGCAGAATCATCGTTGACATTTCTGGGTACTTCATCACCACATTGCCTTCGGCGAACTGGTAAGGCAAAATGGCACAAGCCTCCACACCTTCAACCTCAGGCATCGAGTTTAGCTTATTCACCACCAAGTCGCGCGTCTTGACCGTCCGCGCATCGATGTAATACAGGTTCTTGTAGTTGTAACCCAAATCCTCGTTGGCAAGGAATTCATATTGTCCCGTTACGACGAGCAGCATCGACACGATGAACACATTCACCGCCACTTGCAGGCTCAACAGGAAAAGTTTCCAACGGCGCATGTTTATGCTAAAGTTGCGGATGGCTTGCCAAACGGGAATGCGTGTGTAAAGCAAACCTGGCACAACCACCGAAAGCACGAATATCACCACAATGACCACCGCGATGGTACGCATGCTTTTCCCTACTAACATCGTGGTGAAAGAAACTCCCAATAAATTGGTAATCAAATTACTGCCAGCAAGAATCAACAAAGCCGCAAGCACCAATGACAAGCCGATGTGAATGGCCGCCTCCTTGAGAAGCATCCCATAAATCTCACGACCGCCCGCACCGAAACACTTTCGGATGCCGATTTCCTTCGAGCGTCTCACCATTGATGAAATCACCACAAGAATATAGTTCATCAAACTAATGAAAATCAGTAGGAAAGCCACGATGGAAAGTATGATGACGGTGTTGCGCACATCAGGGTCGGAGGTATGCAGTTTGTCGAAAGGCACTAAATGATAACGCACTTCGTAGCCTTCCTCTGTCTTCAGCTTCTCCAAGTCTTGATGCGTGGCCTGCATCTTATGGATGGCCTCGTCAAGTGAGTGTGGGTCAATGCCTTTCTGCAACTTGACATAACCGGTGTACATATCGTTGAAGACCCAGTTTTCCGTTGATTCCTTTTGGTAAATATTCAGCGAAAACATCACACCGAACGAAAACGAGCCGTTGGCGGGAAGGTCTTCAAACACAGCCTCCACCACATATTTGGTATTGTTGTTTTCTTGACTGATGAGTTTCCCTATGCTTTCGTTAATGCCTCCCAATTTTTCGGCGAACGAACGCGAAATGGCGAGGCTTTCCTTGTTATTGAGCGCTTTCACGATGTCGCCGGCAAGGATAGGCTGTGAAAACACCTTGAAGAAACTGGTGTCGGCAATGACCGCCTTGCCTTTATAAACGATGTTGCCTTCTTCATCGACATAGTTGATGATACGGCTGCCTAAAACGATGCGCGTGGCTTCTTCCACGCCCGGCACCTCGGCCTTGAAGCCTGGGGCCACAGCGCCGCTGATACGGTCACCGTCGTTGTGTTGGTCGCCCATAACCCATTCCGCCTTAATGAGGTAGATGCGGTCTACATCTTTGTAGAAACTGTCGTAGGACAATTCGAAGCACACCTTGGCAATCAGCACGATGCCAATGGCGAGACCTATGCCTAACGAAAGGATTTTGATGAGTGTGTCTTTGAAACGGTTCATATTGTTGAAATTTTATTTCGACGTAAGTCAAATGTTGATTGTTTAACTGTTGAATTGTTTGTTGAGATTCCCTTCGGGAATGGAGTGTTTGTTTTAGTTACACAGCGGCGGCAAGAACAAGTTTCCTATTTGTAGCGCCACTGGCCGCCGCAGTTAACAACAACTCTTGACCTCCATTCCCCGCAGGGGAATCTCATCTATCAAAACACCAGCACCTCCGATTCTCCGAAGTTGTCATACGAAGAAGTAATCACCTTCTCGCCAGCTTCAAGGCCTTCGACAACCTCGTAATACTGCGGGTTCTGTCGCCCGATGCGGATGTCGCGGCGCGTGGCCTTGCTGCCGTCAGAAGAGAGCACATAAATCCACTTGCCGCCCGTCTTTTGGTAGAAGGCACCACGCGGGATGAGCACCGCCTCCACGGGTTGGCCGAGTTGCAGGTTGAGGTAATAGGTCTGGCCACTGCGGATGTTCTCGGGCTGCTGCTCCATAAACTTGAAGTCGGCCTTGAACTTGCCGTCGCGCACCTCGGGATACACCTTGCGGATCTGTGCCTGATACCGCTCGCTCTGTCGCTCAAAGGTGGCCTCCAAGCCAGGCGTGATGCGGTCGATGTAATGCTCATCGATTTGGGCCTCGATCTTGTAGCTGTCGAGGTTGTTGATTTGCCCAATCTTGGAGCCTGCACCCACCGACTGGCCCAACACCACATCCAACAGCCCCAACTCGCCGTCGATGGGTGCCTTGATGGTCAGGTTTTCCTTGCGCTTACGGATCATCATCATGTTGACGCGCATGTTTTCGAGGCTCTCGCGCATCCGGTCGATTTCCACCGAGCGGTGAAGGCTGTCCTGCTTGGCACGGTTCTCCACCAGCTTTAGGCGGCTGTTCGAGAGCGTGAAGTCCTCCTCGGCTTTCAGGTAGTCCTCACGGGCGATGAGGCCGTCGTCGTAGAGCGACTTCTGCGCCTCGTAGGTGCGGCGGTTGCGCTGCACCTCCATCTGCAGCTGCAGTTTCTCTTGCTCCACGCTCAACTTTTGTTGTTCCATCTGAATCATGGTGTTGCGCAGGATGTTCTCCTTCTCGGCGAGGTCGGCCTCGGAGGAAAGGATTTGCATGTCGAGGTTCTCGTTACTCAAGATTAGAATGACATCACCCGCCTTGACGCGGCTGCCTTCTTCGGTGACGATCTGTTGCACCACACCGCCTTCCAAGGGGCTGATTTGGATGGTCGTCATGGGCGCGACTTGTCCGCTGATGCGGATGTAGTCGTTGAACTCGCCCGAGGTGACGGTGCTCACGGTGATGTTGTCCGCGTCGATGCGGAGTTTCTTCGAGTCGTCCCTGAAAATAAGCCAAAGGATGAAGACGAGGAGCAACGCCCCGCCCCAAAACGGCAGCGCCTTCTTGGTGAACGCGCGGCGAATGCCTTTTTTCTGTTCGATTTTACGATCCATTGAGTGTTCCATATTCGTAGAGATTTAAAATTCAAGATTTAAGATTCAAAGATTGAGTTTCCCTTCGGGAATGGAGTGCTTGTCTTAGTTATATAGCGGCGGCAAGAACTAGTTGCCAATCTGTAGTGCCACAGGCCGCCGCGGTGAACAAAATCCTCTGACCTCCATTCCCGCAGGGAATCTATATACATTGTTTCCATATCAATTATTCTTCAAAGACTTAACAGGATTCATTCGGGCAACGCGGTTGCTGCTCATGACGACCACAGCAGTCACGATAAGTAAGACCGTCACCGCGCCGATGATGAAATAGAGCGGCGAGAGACCGATGCGCATGGCGAACAGCTCTAACCATTTGTCGGCGAGGAAATAGGCTATCGCCACGCCGATTAAAGCCGCAATCACAGCTAATTTCAGCACATCCGCCACGAACATACGGATGATTTCGCCCGCCACCGCGCCGTTCACCTTGCGGATGGCTACCTCCTTGCTGCGGCGGTTCGACTCATCGCGCACAAAGCCAATCAGACCGATCAGTGCGATGGCCATGGCAAACAACGCTCCCATCGTGAAAGCACGCCGCATCTGGTAGGTGTAGGAATACTCGTCCCTGACCAATTCGGCATAAGGCGTCATCTCTATGTTTTTCCGCTCGGGCAAGCACTCTTCGATGACCGCCTTCACCTTCGCCATAGCTTCGGGATTCACCTCACGCACCTTCACCACCAGTTTGTCCATGAGTTGCGAGCGATCATAAGAGCCATAATCCCAATCCTTGTTCCAGCAGAAACGGATGCTGGGTCTATTATCCTTACCGATGGCCGAACCGATAATATAGTCCTCGTATACGCCACAGATGGTATATACATCGTCGTCATCGACACTATGTTCCGAAATCAGGATGTCCTTGCCCACGGCACCGTCGCTCCAATCTTCAAAGCGGTTCATCTTCTCCACGAAACTGCGGCTCACCGCCACATCTTTCGGCTTCGACGGTACCCTTCCTTCAAGCAAGCGGAAACCCATCAGGTTGAAGAAGCCCTCCGTCGCACCTGCTTGATCGCACACATTGAACAGTTCTTTCGATGGATTGTCAGGCAAAGATATGTTGTTCCCCGAAGACTTTTCCAATGGGGGACAATAAGCCAGTTCTGCTGCCTCCACCTCGGGGATCTGCCTTAATTTCTCGGTAATCAGCGCCAGTTTGTCCTTACCAGCACCTTCTAGCGGCGAATACAGCAACTGCTCGTATTCATAGCCCAAATCGGTGCCCAGCGCCGTATTGTATTGGCGGTCGGCCACGATGACCAAAGGCAACAGTATGGCGTTGATGCCAATCTGCAC
The DNA here is from genome assembly GCA_902786745.1 of uncultured Bacteroidia bacterium. Taxonomy (GTDB): domain Bacteria; phylum Bacteroidota; class Bacteroidia; order Bacteroidales; family F082; genus Limimorpha. The sequence continues at coordinate 93,795 of CADADR010000006.1, read as the reverse complement.
CATCAGCAGCGAGAGTTTCCAGCGGCGCTTGCTCTCATTATAACCGCTAAAGGCCGACGAGACCGGAATCCTGACGAACATCATCGCGGGGATGAGCGCAGAGACCAAGAAAATGAAAGCGATAATGGCGACGAGCGTCCATCGGGTTTGTGGCACCATGAGGCTTCCGAACGGCACGCCCAACAGCGACTCAATGACCCCGTTGAACGCCCATATCAGCAAGGCAGCCAACACCAATGAAGCCAGCAGGTTCAAGGCAGTTTCCTTGATGAGCATCCCATAGATGCTGCCCGCACTGGCACCATAGCATTTCCTGACACCCATCTCCTTGGAACGGCGCACCACATCAGATACGGCCATCAGCAGGTAGTTCAACACCGAGACCAAAATCAGCAGAAAAGCCATGACCGACAAGATCATCACAAAATTCCTGACGCTCTCCTCCTGACGGTGCACGTTGACCAAAGGTTCCAGTGTGTACCATATCGACGAGCCGTTTTGCTCCAACTCATCCATAGGCTGGTGCGCCTCCTGCATCTTTCGGATGGCATCCTTCAGATCGTTAGGGTCTACATTTGGTGCCAACCTGACATAACTATTATAGCGGTCATTGCCCAACCAGTTGTTGTTGCTCCTCTCCCCACAAAAGCCAATACTCAACACGACGTCGCACTGCACCGATCCATTCTTGGGAAAGTCATCGAACACGCTCACCACTGTCAGTTTGGTCTCCGGGCTCTCTTCGATGTAGATTTGCTTGCCGACGGCTTGATTTACGCCGCCTAACTTCTCAGCAAAACTGCGGCTGACAGCGACTTCTCCATTCCATCGTTGCAAGGCCTGCATCGGGTCGCCAACCAAGACGGTTCGGCCGAAAAAGTCAAAGAAACAAGTATCCACACCGAGGCACACTCCTGTGATGAGGTTGTCGCTTTCATCATAAAAGTGATTGTTTGACACATCGGTATAGCGCGTCGCTGCTTCCACGCCGGGAACCTCCGCCTTGAAGCCTGGCGCAATAGCTCCTGAAGTCCTTGAATAATCACTTGGGTCGTCGCCTTTCTGATGGATGATGTTCTCCATGATGTGATAGATGCGGTCCACATCTTTGTAGAAACTGTCGTAGGACAGCTCGAAGCACACCTTGGCAATCAGCACGATGCCGATGGCGAGACCGAAGCCGAGGGAGAGGATTTTGATGAGTTTGTCGGTTAATCTGTTCATATTGTTGAATTGTTGATTGTTTAATCGTTTAATTGTTGATGAGTTTCCCTTCGGGAATGGAGTGCTTGTCTTAGTTATATAGCGGCGGCAAGAACAAGTTGCCAATCTGTAGCGCCACAGGTCGCCGCGGTAAACAATACTGTCTGACCTCCATTCCCGCAGGGAATCTCACTATTCCTTCTTCAATGCCGTCACCGGATTCACCCGCGCCACCGAGACAATCTGCCAAAGCACCGAACCGATGGCAATCACAAACGACAGCGCCACCGTGACCACGAAAATCCACGGGTGCAAATCGATGCGATAGGCGAAGTCCTCCAGATAGCGTTTGCAGAGCCACACCGCCACGGGAATGGCAATCGCGTTGGCAATCAATATCATAATGATGTATTCCTTCAAGTTGCGGCGGATTTCGCTCTGCATTGTGCCGCCAAACACCTTGCGGATGGCGATGGTCTTCTCGCGCTCGGAGGCGAAATGTGTGCTCATGGCCACAAGGCCGAGCAGTGAGAGGATGACTGAAATCGCCATAATCAGTTCAATGAGGCGCATCTGGCGGCGTTGCTTGTCGTATTGCTTGGCAATCACGTTCTCCACAAAATCGTTGAAATCAGGCTCTAAATAAGCGCCAAACACCTTCTCGCAGTGTTTCTTATAGACCGCATCAATGGCGTGTTTTGCCTCGCGATGGTCACCAACTACATCAATCAACAGATGGGAATTAGGCTTCCAACCGCCATTGCCAAAGACGACCACATAGTCTTCATCGGTCACATGCAGGGCATCCTGCATCGAGAAATCGGCGAGCACGCCACATACTGGCATAGCTATACAATGCTTCTGCCACATCACAATACTGTCGAAGTTGTTCTCGCCGTAGGGCAAGCCCGTCATGCCCGCCGCGGTGGTCTCCGTAATCCAGAAACTACGGGCATCCGCATCCAAGAAGCGCTCTTTCACTTCAAATCCCAACATTCGGAAAGCCGCCGTATCGCAAGAGAGAATAGGCACCATAGCCGTTTTCTCTGGGTCGTGAAGTTTCTTCAAACCGAGTGTCATGCTCCTCACCCCAGGAATGGCATTTGCCGATGCCAAATCCTTCACACAAGGCAAAGCCCTCAACTCTTCCACAAGGGCTTCCTTTTCAGCCGTGTAGTCGAGGTCGGAGCCTAAGAAAAATAGGTTCTCCACATTCAATCCTGTAGAACGATCTTCCATGTGGTGCATTTGAAGTTCCATCGTCAACACAAGAGCGATGAGCAAGATGGCGATGACGTTTTGCACCACGATGAACACCTTCGAGAGCACGGTGCGGTTGCGGAAACGGAAAGTGCCACGAACCACGTCAATAGGCTGGGCTTTGGAGATGATGGCGGCTGGTAAGATGCCAGCCAGCAACGACACCACTATCACCATCAGGAGATAGGCAACGAGGTAAGGTAAAGCAAAGGATATGGTAATCGCCACATCCGACTGCAATAGCCGATTGACGGTCGGAATGAGGGCGTGAGCTATTACCAATCCAACGACAAAGCTGAACAAAGTGAAAACAAACGCCTCACCGAGAAATTTCAAAACTATGTCGGATTTCTGCGCCCCAACCAGCCGCCGAGAAGCCATCTCCTTGGCGCGTTTTCCGACCAAGGCGACGTTCAGGTTGATGTAGTTCAGCAAAGCTGAAATGAGCAACAACAGCCCGATGATGATCATTGTGCGAAGCATGGAACGGTCGCCTTTATTCAGGCTGGTGTAAACAGGTGTGAAAAACAACTCATCGAAACGAACCATCTCAAGTCCCTCCCACGTCGGGCTATTCTCGAATTGCGTATCGCAGAGTGCCTCCAATTTCTCGACCAACTCTTCTCGGTCCACATCGGGTCGCACCTTAATATATGTGCCAATGTTAGCCCAATTGTTGAAAGGATTGTCGCGATAACTCTTAATTACATACGACTGCCCATGTTCATAGTTCATCATCACATCGAACTCGGGAAGCAAGGAGCTGCCTTTTCCGGCAATGATGCCAACGACGTGCAATGTGTCGTCACTCACAATCAATGGCAGGTTTACCGACTCATCATTCAGTCGGGAAGCCAACTTTTCGGAGATGAAGGCCGCATTACGTTCCGAAAGCTTCTCGGGGCTGCCTTCCTTGAACGTCATGGGAAAGATGTCGAAGAAATCCACATCACAAACAAACATATTGCCCACAAAGTTTTGTTCGCCAACGTGAATCAGCTGGTCTTGCAGGAAATGGAAATGCGAAACGGTTTCCACCTCGGGCAACTTGCCGTCGATGACTTCTTTCATGCCGTAACAATTGAGGAAATCTTTTTTATCGCCCACGGCATAAATCCGCTCACGGTCGGGGTTCTCGCGCGTCACGGCGTATTGCTGCACCACATAGCAGAAACTGATGATGACGAAGGCCAAGGCCACACTCAAGCCAATGAACTCAATAGCAGTGTAGAGCTTGTTTCTGGATAGGAATTTCAGGTAGGTTTTCATATTGTTGAATTGTTGATTGTTTAACTGTTGAATTGTTTGTTGAGTTTCCCTTCGGGAATGGAGTGCTTGTCTTAGTTATATAGCGGCGGCAAGAACAAGTTGCCAATCTGTAGCGCCACAGGTCGCCGCAGTTAAAAACGACCTTAGACCTCCATTCCCCGCAGGGGAATCTCTTTTACTGTTCTATATAATGTATTCCTCCATAGTAATTAACCACGCTATTCTTTATAAAGTATTGAAGCCTGGCGTTCAATTGTTCGGCAAGGGCGTTGAGGTAGTTGTTTGAGGCCGTCTGGTACTCGATAGATGAAATCAATCCCTGCTCGAAGCGTTTGGTATTCAGCGCGAAGGCCTCTTGCTGCAATTCGGCGCGGGTGTCGGCTTGGCGCAGGGCATCGGCTGATCCGTCACGGTCAGCGATGGCGCGGCGCACCTCGGCCTCCACCGTTTGAAGCGCCTGCTCATAATCGGCTTGGGCACGGTCGTAGGCGTTCTTCCGCTTGGCGATGTTGGAATGTTTCGAGAGGCGGTCGAAGATGGGGATGCTCAACGAGAGTTGCACATACTCGCCGCCGTTGTTCTTCAACTGCTCGAGATACGGCGTGGGCACATAGCCCTCCATACCCGGATAGGTGAAGTAACTCGACGACCAGCCACCGTAGAGCGAGAGTCGGGGCAGCAACTGCCAACGGGCGGTCTTTAATGCAAGGCGGGCGTTTTTCATCGTGCCTTCAGCCAAAAGAATGGAAGGCATGTTGGTTTTGGCAAATTCCACCATTTGGGCGATGTTTTCAGCCTGGCCTGTAGGGCTGTCGCATTGCGGCAGCCGCACTAATGAATCGTTGACGATGCGGCTGCCACGGTGTGACAGCCCTACAGCGAAATCGTCAATTTTCAAAGGTTTTTCAATCGGCCAAAACATCACATCCTTCAAGGTGATGATGGCATTGTTGAGGTTGTTCCGACAGGTGGTCAGTTGGTACTGCCGCTCGGCGAGGTCGCTCTGCATCTGCACCACATCTGCGTGGGATTTCTGTCCAAGTTGTTCCTGCCTTGTGGCCAACTGCACAGCCTTTTCCGCTGTGGCCACCTGCGCTTGCAAGGCTTTCTGCATCTCGGTGTAATACAACACATTGCAGTAAGCCTCCATCGTAGCGAGACAGATTTGGTCTTCTGTTTGCTGCTCCTTGGTCAAGCCCATCAGTTGGGCCGTCTTGGTGATTTTCAGGTTGTTGACCGCCTGGAATCCGTTGAAGAGGTTGATGCCCGCCGAGAGACTGTAGCCATTGTGGAACGAGGTCGTCCTGATATAGGTGTTAGTCTCGGGGTCGATGCTACGGCCGAAGTTCGAGTAGGCGTATGTGCTACCGTCAATCGTAGGCGTAAAGGCCGCAAGGATGGCATCACGACGGTCGATTTGCGCATCGCGGTTGTCGGCTTGGGCAATGCGCATCTTGGTGGAATGTTCCACGGCATAGCGCATACAGGCTTTGAGGTCCATGGTAGTGGTGTCCTGAGCCTTGACGCTGGTCAAGGCTCCAACAGACATCATCAAAATGAAAAAGGTATGCTTAGCTTTCATCTTACACATATTTTCTTTGTGCCAAACGAAAGCATATCGCATGCCAAAAATGCAATTATTTGAAATTCAATGATTTAAAATTTTATATTCAATAAAAGGTGTAACGTTTTTTTACAGTGGTGTAACAAAACTTTACAGTGTAAAGTGGACTTCTCATCAAAAACCAATTGTCATTTTCGTTTTTTTTCTATTTTTGTAGTGTTTAAACATCACTACTATGAAAAAAACTCTAATGATCGCCCTCGCGGGCATGATGTTGCTCGCCTTCACGCAGTGCGGCGGCAAGGAAACCAAGACTGTCAAAGGCTCCAAGGAGTACCAGGAAACCATGGAGATTTACCAACAACTTGAAAAGGCTGTCAAGGATGTCACCACCTGCGACGAACTTCAAGAAGCCGCTCTTGGACTGTTGCTTAGCGGTCTCGCCAGCAAAAACTACACTGACGAGGAAAAGATGACCGAACAGGAAGAGAAGAAACTCGAAGAGTATATCGAGAAACTCGGAAACGAAATCGAGAAGAAATCTGAAAAGCTAGGCTGCGACGACGAATAAAACGTGTCGTTAAACCAAAACAACGGTCGATCACGCCTCGTGGTCGGCCGTTTCTGTTTTATTGCCCTCATCAACGACACACGACACTGTCATGTCGCCCGTCACATTCACCACGGTGCGCAACATATCCAGAGGGTCTGTGGTCGCCCAAACCATAAAGGACGGCATCTAAGCGAGAGACACTTTTGGAAATCATAAGAAATTTGTTATTTACTCCGTTTTTCAGATGAATAATAATAGAAACTGTAAAAAGCTAATCTAAGTGTGATTTTTATGAGGTTTTTTCGACTAACTTAAAAGGAATATGCCAGAAAAAGGTTGGGCCATGAATAAAGAAGAGCGTTTTGTATCTATAATAAATGAATATGAAGCAACCATCTTGAGCATTTGTCGCATTTATACAAATGGTAAAAAAGAAAAAATGCGCGATCTGTTTCAAGATGTACTGATAAACATTTGGAAAAGCATTGATACTTTTGAAGGAAAATCCTCTATAAACACATGGCTTTATAGAATTGCCTTGAATACCGCAATAAGTCATTTGAGAAAGAGGGAAAAACAAATACAAATCATTGACATTACTGAAGAATTCAATCGTTTCTCAGATGAGAATAAGCCCGATGAGCGATTGGAAACGTTATATGAAGCTATTGAAAAACTAAATGACATTGACAAGTCTATTATATTTCTTTATTTGGATAAAAAAAACCATAAAGAAATTGCAGAAATACTGGGAATTAGCGTCTCCAATGTTGGAACTCGTATTCAAAGAATCAAAGTTAAACTAAAAAACATCATTAAAAACAGTAATTATGACAAATGAAGAATTAAAGATGGAAGATTACTTCCAAAGTTGGAATGCTTATCGCAACCAACTACAACAAAGTGTGAACACCTCCCAAAGAATTTTGGAAGGTATCGTTCATCAAAAAGCAACGCTATCTCAAAACAGGCTGTTATTCAGAAAAATGTTTATGTTCGTCTTTTGTCTATCATTCGTGGTTTATTTATTTGCACATTCTCGTCTGTTCCTTTCCGACGTACGCAACGCAACTCCTTTTTTCATGGTGTTAGCGTTATTCGTTACCAGCGCAATAGGATACGCCATGTATTTGTTCAGATTGAAAAAGACATACAATTACACGGAGGCGGTTGTAGATTTCACCACAAACATCAACAAACTCCAACTTTACGAAAAACGAGAAATGCTTCTATCCTTCTTCATTGCACTTCCCGTTTTACTATTGACCCTACCTCAAGTATTCAGTGTATTACTTGAGAGGCAAGATTTTTATAGCGACCTTACCTCTCATCTGCCCGTATTAATCATCGGTTGCCTGCTATCATTATCTTTCGGTTATGTGGTGTACAGAAAGAACTCGTCATTTATTGAAAGCATTAAAGAAAATATCAATAACTACAAATCAATTAACACAGATTATCATGACTAACAAGACCTATCCAGAAAAGATTGTCGTCGATGTAGATGCCAGGCTACATCTTGAACATATCGACAAACCCATGTCTGAACATTATATTCAACATGTAGTAGGAAAAGTAATCTCGTATCCCAACAAAGGGGAATATGAAGTGGAATTATATCCTGACGGCAACACTAGATTCTCACAAATAACAAGTGGCCCTTGTGTTGTATTGATCATCCTTTTTATATTGGATTGGCCCAAAAAAGCAGAAGCCCAAGAGCAAGAAAAAAGACAAAAAAGAGGGTTGCCTGATCCACAAAATTTTCTTGATCTAAGTAATGGAGAATACTCGGCCATTGTCCGATTAAATTTTGAAGACGGATATGCATTCAAGAAATGTAGCATGAGGAAACTTTCTGAAGACCACTATGAAGCAACGATAGACACAACCCATCGTTATCCAAGTAGTAAATCAAAAGGTCTAACAAAGATATTACCGCACGACATAATGCTCACAGATGCAGGACCTGGAAAGATCATAGGTCGTTCCCAAGTTGGGTGGATTCGAGAGGATTTGTCGATTTTAAGAGGAGACGCAGAAATCATAGTTTCATTGGATAACAATTTCATAAGGCTTCCTATGCCAGAGATTTATAGTTACACTTATGAACATTCGCCTTTTGACGAGTTTCCTTTTAAACTAAAAGCAACAGGGTTAATGCGAGCCGTAGACACCCCTCCGGAACTTATCGAATTTGACGAATCAAATAGAACCTTCATGGGATGAAACTCGAGGAGTATGTCAAGAAGCTCGGAAACGAAATCGAGAAGAAATCTGAAAAGCTAGGCTGCGACGACGAATAAAGTGTCTCGTCAAACCAACACAACGGTCGATCACGCCTCGTGGTCGGCCGTTTCTGTTTTGTTGCCCTCATCAACGACACACGACACCGTCATGTCGCCCGTCACATTCACCACAGTGCGCAACATGTCCAAAGGCCGGTCGATACCCAAGATGAGTGCCAAGCCTTCAATTGGTATGCCAACCGAGTCAAGCACAATCATCAGCATGACGACGGAGCCTCCAGGGATGCCAGGCGTACCTATCGAAGAGATCGTGGCTGTGGCCAAAATGAGCAACATCTGACCGAAAGACAAATCCAAGCCCAATACCTGCGCCAAAAACACTGCCGCCACCGCCTGATAACAACTGGTGCCGTCCATGTTGATGGTCACACCCACGGGCAGAACAAACGACGAAACCTCCTCGGAAACGCCTAGGTGTTTCTGTGTGCGTTCCATGGTCAAGGGCAAGGTGGCCGCACTCGAACTGGTGGTAAAGGCCAGCATCTGCACGGGCGCCGCCGCCTTGAAGAACTGCTTCATTGTCCGTTTGCCGAAGACCCGCATGATGAATGGATACACCAATAAGATGATGATGGCCAAGGCCAGTACCACCGTCAGGGCATACAAGCCCAAGGCAGAGAAGATACCCACATCGCCCGCATAGTCCACAATTAAGGCGGACATTAGGGCAAAAACACCATAGGGCGCAAAGGCCATGATAAAATCTATAATCTTCAACAAGACGAGATTCAATTGCTGGAAGAAACGCACCAGCGAGGGCACTTTTGAAGGTCCCACGACAATCAATGCCACACCAAAGAGCAAGGCGAAGAAGATGATTTGCAGCATCTTGGAGTTGTCGCCCAAGGCCTTGAAAAGGTTCTCGGGAACCATGTCGACCACAAACTGCAAAGGCGACTCATCCTTCACATGCTGCATCTGCGCCTCGCGCTCCACGACGGTCTGTTGGTAACGCTCCATGAACTCTGTCTGCCGGTCTTTCGGGAAGACCTTTCCCGGTTTGATAACGCTGACCATGCCCAAGCCTATGCTCACCGCAAGGATGGTAGTGCAGACATAGATCAGAATGGTTTTCAAGCCGATGCGCGACAGGTTGCGGATGTCCTTCAGGTTGACGACACCCAAAATGAGCGACACCAAGACCAAGGGTACGGCAATCAGCTTGAGCAGGCGCATGAAGATGTCGCCCCAAGGCGCCACCCAGTCGTGCACAAAGCCTTCCCAATGCAAGGCCATGGCCAGGAAGCCGAAGCCCAGACCCAAGCCCATGCCCAGCAAGATCTTGGCATAGAGCGGAATGCGTTTTCTATGTGCTTCTCCCCTACTCAATCAAGTTGATTTTTTGTGTGGCCACGCCGTCTTCGGTCACAATGCGGACGACATAAATGCCTTTGGAATAGCCTTCCAGATTCAGTTCCACTTTGTTCGAATTAGTCTTTCTGTCCTCCAGCAGCTCACCCTTGATGCTCATCAGTGTCACCTGTTGGATGTCGCTTTGCGCCTCGATGACGACCTTGTCCTTCGTCGGGTTGGGATAGACATTGAGTTTCAAAGCGGCCAACTCGTTCACGTTCACATCGGTGGTGTCGGTCGGGACGACCTTCACATCGTCGACAAACCAGTCGTAGGCCAGCCACTCACCAAAGGTATTGTAGCCCCTAAAGCCAATCTTGATGTTGCGTCCGATGTACTCATCCAAGCTGATGGAAATCGGCTCGTCGTAAGCGTTGATTTGTCCGTAAGGCATGTCGGCAGCATCCCATTTGTCATCCCAAGTGCCGTCGTAAGTGTCGTACACCCTGACCACAAAGCGGTCGTAGCCATCGGTGCCATACTGCACCCAAGTCCAGAACTGCAAAACGGTGGGTCTCGTGATGGTCAAAACGGGCGTAATCAAAGTCTGGTCTTGTGCCGCGGGACTCTCGCTGTTGTCCCACTCCAACACGACGTGTTTGTTGCCGCGATGGGGATTCACAACAAAGCTTTCTTCATAGTAGTCCGTATAGTACACCGTACCTTGTACCGTCCAATCCCACCAGGTCGGGTTGCCGTCGGTGGTCCAGCCTTCGGGCATGGTGAACATGCTGCTGCATTCCTCAAAGGTCTCATAGAGTAGCGGGCGTTGGTAGTCCCAACGGACCGGGATTTCCTCCGATGTGGCACTGTTGCCCAACGCATCAACGAGTTGCACGGTCATCGTGCCATGAGTATGGTTATCGTAGGCGGGAATAGTGGCGGTGTAATCGTAGTTGCCCTTGCCTGCCCTTGTGAATGTCAAATCGTGTGACACGCCCCAAATGGTATAGGTAGCCGCCAGCGTAGCAGGCATGTCAGATGCATCGTGGACACGCAAAGTGAGGTTCATCTCGGTGTCGGCGTAGGTTTGGTTACCGCTGACAGCGATCACCGTGGGAGCCTCATGGTCTTCCGAAGAGCTATTGATGAAGATGTCATCAAGATACAGGTTCCAGCCGTAGTCGCTGACGCCTTCAAAGATGATGAAGCCATAGTCGTCGGGGCAATCGAAGGTGAAGGCATATTCGTACCAGTCGTCCACATCGGCGACAACGGGTTCTTTATAGGTGCAGCGATGGATGGTACCGAGCAGCTGTCCGCCTTCCGAGCGAGGCACAGCGTTGTAATACACATTGATGCGGTCGTCCTTGTTGATATTCGGGTTGCTGTTGCGGAACATCCAGAAGCTGACAATGTTATCATGTTCATTCAAATCCATCTTGGGCGAAACCAGTTCGGCCGAACCTCCCGAAGGATTCGTATAGGTGTAGAATCGCGCCATATACTGGCTGCCTTCATGCGGTGTCGCGCTCGGCGTGGAGCCTTCCGTGATGCGGTCGAAGGCATAGTTGCCGTTAGTGATGTTGTTCTGCCAACCGAATGGCACGAAGTCGTTCTCGAAACCTTCCTCAAGTGGGAAGTCGGCGTAAGGAGCCAATGCCATGATGGCAAAGTCGGCGCTTTGTGTTGGAGCGGAATGGCTGGAAACCACATCGAAAGTGGCGTGAACAATATCGTTGTTGTTCAAGTTCATCGGCAAGGTCGTCTTGGCCAGCAACTCTACCGAGCTATTATATGGCAAACTAACTTGGGTCACTTGGGTGCCATTCTGGAAAAACTCAATCGGCAAGTTGCCTGTGCTGTTGAGCTGATAGGTATCCGACTGTTCACCAGTATTATTCAAGCGGAAACGCAGATAGGCAGGCTCGCCGAAGTAGACAGAAGTGTCGGCAGTGAGTTGTTCCACGTTGAAGTTGTACTGTGCGGTCTGCTCGATGATGATGTCATCGATGGACAAATACCAAGGTCCGTTGTCGGCCACGCTATGGAAACCCACATAGTAAGCGCCCGAACTCGTTGCCTGAAACACGCCCGAGGTCTGTTCAAACTCCTCGTTGGCGACCACCATCATGGGCACTGCTGTTTCCGTCATCGCCGAAGGATTGGCGGATGCACCGGCTTTCACTTCCAGGTTAAAGTGATCGACATGCCAGGTGGCGTACCAGAACGAAACGCGGTAGTAGTTACCAGCGGTCACGTTGATCTCTTTGTAGATCCAAACGTCAGTGTTATAGGTAGCATACATGTACCAGTCGCCAGTATGCGGTTTTCTGCCACGGGCCGTATTGTCGTCTGGAATGGTGATGCCAGCCTTCCAGCCGCCATCGCCAATCCAGCCCACAGGGGTTTGGTCTACTGTGTTACCAATTTCAAAAGTCTCGTTGACAAGCACTTGGGCGAAGGCGCTTCCTGCTAGAAGCCACATCGCAATAAAAGCGTACAGTTTTTTCATATTCGGTTTTCTTTAGTTTTCTTATGCAAAGTTAGCATTTATTTCCTAGCCACCACCAAAAAATGCGGACTCATCCCCATCATCTCGGGCTCCGATTCAGTGATGCGGACAATGTCAAGGAGGCGCTCACGGCTTTCCTCGTCCTCCCACTTCTCGGCGAGGTGCGGCGTGAACCAGATGCAGCCTTCCACGGCGATGGCTTTCTCAACAGTGAAACCAGCTTCTGCAACTTCCGATTTCATCTCTTCCGACGTAGTGAAATACGATTCCGCGATGAACCTCGGGTATTCCGCTGGTCGGATGTGATTGCCCGTGGTCATCTCGCCCTTAATCATGTTGAAAAACACGGGGTCGTCGAGGAATTCCATGAGCGAGGCATTCTTCTTCTCGCCATACACCGACAAAGCCCATGTCATGGAACTGAACTTGGAGATACCCGCCGCAAACAAAAGTCCGCCTTTCTTCAGCACTCGGAACGCCTCGCGGAGCGATTGCAGGCGCTCTTCCCTATCGCGCAGATGGTATTGTGGCCCCATCAGCAGCACCACATCGGCGCTCTCGTCGGGTCGATTGACTTGCAAGGCATTACCCGTCTCGGCAATGAAAGTGCAATCCTGCATCATATTGGCTTTGGCATACTCCACGGCGTTCTCCGCCAACTCAATCAGATGCACCTCGTTGCCTTTCTTTGCCAACCAAGCCGCATACATCCCGATGCCACCTCCGATGTCGTAGATCACCTTGCCGCCATCGATGTAGCGCGCCAGGATTTCCTTTGTTCTGTGGAACTCCACGATGCCCAGGCCGCGCTCCAGCCGGCTTATCTCGGCACCGTTGTTATAGAAGTCGTAGATTTCGTTCATAGTTGTGATATGTAATAAACCACTTAGTAATAACTCGCTTAGTAACAAACTACTTAGTAATAGAATTATTACAAAAGTAGAAAGTATTTTGTTTCCGTGGACACAAAACAGAATAATTATACATAATTCTGTTATTATCAACACATTAAAACAAGGTTTTCCAATCCTCGAATCATCAAAACATGCTTTTATTCAGCGACGTTTTTACCGCAGATAAAAGGCATTTTCAATCAAAATCAATGAAAAGTAGCGTATAGTAGCTTTATGATTCTTTCTTACTGAACGACGATGCGGTGCTGGTTAACAGAGAACATAAACATACAGTTGTACGCCTCGCTTGCAACCATGAAACCATCCATATTTTTCGGGCGATAAAGCAGAAAGTTGCAAATATCGGTAGGAGTAATAAAAGGATTGTCTTTCAAATGGGTGTGAAAGAGAAATTTGGCTTCTTCACCTTTGTCATTTTTTGTGGGGCTATCTATTAGCGATCGATGATAGCGACGGAAAGCAATTGGTTTCAAATTCTCATCAAAATCAATCGAATAATCATTTCCAAAAGGTATCACATCATGCCTTATTGTACCTTGAAGAAAATACACCCGCGTCAGATGGTCATTCATGCGAACAAAATCAATGTTCGGATTACCAAATGTTTCAGGAGCAAACTTTAATTCAGAGCCATACTTGCTGATGGCCTCGTTAAGCATTGTCTCTTTTCGCTGCAATTGTTCTTTTTCAAAAGTAGAAATAGGACGGATGGAATCCAAAGTCACAGTATTACCAGACTTGATATCAAATCGACATTCCAAAAGACATTTCTCATTGTTTTTATCAAAGAAACAAACCGTCCAAAGATTGTTATCGGCCTGATATGTAATGGATCTGCCAAGCTCGTCCATCCCATACCTTTCAAACACAAGGTCTGTTGCAATCCAATTTGCCCTTTCGGAATAATACAATTGGTATCCTTCCTCAACGATGCTGTCAAGAATCGGCGACACTTCACTCAAAGGAGGCAAATTCTTCGGTGTGGTGTTTCGCAACGACGAGCAAGATGAAAACGCCAATACAATAAGGCAAAAAGCCAATACAAACATGTTTTTCTTCATACCAAAAAGATTTTGATTGCAAAAATAGAAAACTTCTATCATTCAAGTCAACAATTCCTTGCCAAAATGTCAGTTTTCCCATTGGCACACTATTTGACTATGGCCGATGGCCTATAGCCTATGGCTTGCCTCAACTTCAAGGCAGCCATAGGCTATGAGCCATAAACCATCGGCCAATTATAAATCTTAAATTTTGAATTTTAAATACATAACGATATGACAACCGGTAACATTGGAGTAAAGACAGAAAACATTTTCCCTGTCATCAAGAAGTTCTTGTATTCGGACCAGGAGATTTTCCTGCGCGAAATCATCAGTAACGCCGTGGACGCCACGCAAAAGCTGAAAGCCTTGGCTGCCTCGGGCGAGTTCAAAGGCGAGCTGGGCGACCTTACTATTAAGGTGGAAGTCGACAAAAAGAAAAAGACCCTCACCGTGCGCGACCGCGGCATCGGCATGAACGCCGAAGAGGTCGACAAGTACATCAACCAGATTGCTTTCTCGGGCGCGGAGGAGTTCATCGCCAAGTTCAAGACCCAAAGCGAGGCCGAAGCCGCCAACATCATCGGACATTTTGGCCTGGGCTTCTACTCCGCCTTTATGGTCTCCTCGAAGGTGTCGCTGATTTCGAAGTCCTACAAGGAAGAAGGCGCCAACGGCGTCATTTGGGAATGCGACGGAAGCCCGGAGTACACCATGAACGAAATCCCGAAGGGCGACCGCGGCACCGACGTCATCCTTTATATCAGCGACGATGCATCCGAGTTCCTCGAAGAAGGCCGCATCCGCGAACTGCTCAACAAATACTGCAAGTTCCTTCCCATCCCGATCCAGTTCGGCACCAAGAAAGTGCAGGAGGAAATCGAGGGCGAGACCGACAAGGACGGCAAACCCAAGACCAAGGAAGTGGAGAAGCCTTGGATCATCAACGACGTGGCCCCGCTGTGGAAGAAAGCCCCGACCGACATCAAAGACGAAGAATACAACGACTTCTACCACACGCTCTACCCGATGAACTTCGGCGAGCCGCTGTTCCACATCCACCTCAACGTGGACTACCCCTTCAACCTCACGGGTATCCTCTATTTCCCGAAGGTGAAGAACCGCTACGAGTTCCAGCGCAACAAGATTCAACTCTACTGCAACGAGGTCTTCGTCACCGATAGCGTCGAAGGCATCCTGCCCGAGTTCCTCTCGCTGCTACACGGCGTCATCGACTCGCCCGACATCCCGCTGAACGTCAGCCGCTCGTTCCTGCAAAGCGACCAGAACGTGAAGAAAATCTCGACCTACATCACCAAGAAGGTGGCCGAAAAACTCGAGGAACTCTTTAAGAAAGACCGCGAGGCCTACGAGAAGAACTGGGACGACATCCGCGTCTTCATCGAATACGGCATGATGAGCGACCCGAAGTTCTACGAGCGCGCCGAGAAGTTCTTCCTCTTCAAGGACACCGACGACAAATACTACACCATCGAGGAATACAAGACCTTGATTAAGGAAAACCAGACCAACAAGGACAAGATGCTGGTCTACCTGTACGCCACCGACAAGGATGACCAATACACCAACATCGAGAACGCCAAGGCCAAGGGCTACAACGTCTTGATGATGGACGGCATCCTCGACCCGCATTTCATCAGCGCCTACGAGCAGAAGGAAGGCGAGAAAGGCGACGACAACCGCGCCATGTTTGCCCGTGTGGACTCCAACACCATCGACAAGCTCATCGTGAAGGACGAAAAGGAAGCCGCCTCGGGCCTCGATGACAAGCAGAAAGAGACTGTGAAAGCCGCCTTCGAGAAGGTCATCGACAAGGTGAAGTTCAACGTGGAGTTCAGCAACGAAGGTGCTGAAGCCGCTCCCGTGGAGGTCACCCAAAACGAGTGGATGCGCCGCATGAAGGAGATGGAGCAGATGGGCGGCGGCCCAATGTCGTTCTACGGCTCGATGCCCGACAGCTACACGCTGATGCTCAACACCAACAGCCCCGTCATCACTGGCCTTTTAGACAAGGACGAAGCCGCGCAGGAAGCCACCATCAGGCAGATTTACGACCTCGCCTTGCTCTCGAAGAACTTGCTGAAGGGCAAGGATTTGAGTGAATTTGTCAAGAGGAATCTTGAGAAGTTATAATCAAGAATTGGAGAATTAGAGATATTAGAATCCCCGAAGCGTCTTATGGCACTACGGGGATTATTGTTTATTTTTGTATTACCATCTCGCTTTCCTCAAAGAATCGGAATGGCAAATGTTCGTTTATTTCCTTCACTTTCTCATCAGAAGAAATCTGATTCCAATGCTTCAAATACCTCTCCAGGGCATACTCTTCCTTTAAGTCATTTAGGGCTTCCATTGCCGATGCCATAACATTTATATAATCACCGTAAAGCATCTCATCATCCCCCTTGAAGCGTATGATATAATCCAAATCTTGTTGGATCAAATCCTTAAATCTTGCTTTGCACTCCTTTCCTTCCGTTGTTACACCATTGATTTCAAATGTCCCTATCCCTTTTGGCATTACAACAATTTGATTAGGAATTTCAGAAACATCCACAATCCATTTCTGATAAAGCGAATCGTCCATAAACCGAACAGGTATCCTTAGCGTATGCAATGATAAAAAAGTATAATACCTGACATCCAACTCACGACGTCTAGGCACTACAGCATACTGAATCCTATAGAATCGCATGTCGGCCAGCGCTTGTCTCACCTCATCCACATCCTTCATTTTCACCTTTTTGTCAATATTCAAACGACAATTCAGCAAAGGAAAGTCCGCTTCATTATGGCATAAGCGCCAATCTTCCATAGACTCAGAAAACGCTTTCAGATCAACTGTTTTGCCATCTACAACAATCAAGCATTTTGGTTCCGTGTTGTCTTTGGATTGCACCACATAGACATTTTTAGAAAGCATAGCATGTTCCACTTTTTCTACCGCTTCCGTTTCAGGCAATTCCAAACCATACCTATGAGGAACATTTCGAGTCAAAAAGGCGTTTTCGAGTGACTTATAGTCAACCATATTGATTCTTGACATGCCAAATGCGAGGATGGTCACAAGCGCAGCAGACAAAGACATCCATTTCACAGTTTTTCTCTTGAATGCTTGCCTCATCGCCACCCATGGATGCAAGAACAGAACGATGATGAGCAAAACGAAAAGATGTTTGAAGTCTGGGTATAAGGAAAAAGCGTAAAAGCCACCCGGAATGCTCAAAAAGACGAACCATCCGAAAATCACCTTGGCAAACCAACTCAAAAAGTACCAATTCAAATTACGCTGGCCGTTGACAATCTGCACCGCCGAGCGATGTCTCTGCTCGAAAAATCTTCTTGGCCCGTCAAACCAATAAGCCAAACAAAAAGACTGAGCCAAAATAACCGAAACAAAAGCGAAAAACAACTGATAGAATGAGCGTTCCTTTTCACTTGGCACCCAAATGTCAAACTCGGGCGTTACCGTCATCACACGAAAAGCCTCCAACATGGCACAAGAAAAGAAATAGAACACAAACGACATGAGGAGTGCCATCACAACTCCCGACACCAACTTGAAGGTCGACAAGTGAGAACGCAGCGGATGCCAAAAAGCAGCTACCATTGCCTTCAAAACTCTGTTCATATCGATTCTGTTTTAGTTGTTTGACATTGCAAAGAAACAAAAAAAGCGTGATTTAGCAAGGTTGAAATGCAGAATTATACAATTAGTGTTTCAAAACACTATTTTTATTATTGAATTAGTATTTTAGACACTATTATTTTAGCATTTTTAGTCTTTTTAAACATTATTTTTTGCAAAATACTTGTGTTTTGAAATACCACATTTAGCCATCGACGAAACCGAGGTAGGCTTTGGAAACAAAATCCCCCTTTGGATGTTCGGGTTGCTTTACTGACGAGCAAAAGAAATCCCCGCAACTCCATTTGGCACTGCGGGGATTTCTAACTTTCACAACATCTTTTCCCTAAAACAGCACAAAAGAAAAGCCGAACATCAGCGTGTGCATTACACGCGACGAAGTGGAATAGGGAACGCCAAAGTACATATTATTTGGATATATTGTTGTTTCATAGTTGATTACGCGATAATTGTAGGAAGCGAAGAAATTGATTCCTCGGTAAGCGTAACCCGCTGACAACTCGCCGTAGGGACCTTTCATGGAACGGTCGGCGGTGCCATTGACTTCTTGTCCCGAGACATACTTCAAAATAGGTATCGATGTCTTGCCGCCCAAAATATAGCCAACTTTGGCCCCAACGAAAAAGCCCTTGCCCGCCTCTTTCGACAGGTAATGTTGCAAGTTCAGATAGACTGGAAAATTGTGCGAGCCTTGCAGCATATCAACATATTCGTAACTTGCACCCAAACCCACAAAATTGTTGCGCAACAAAACTCCATACGACAAGCCGCCTCCGCCCGCAAAAACTTTGGTCTCGGTACCCTCCTCTCCTACCCTGTCGCCAAGAAATCCTTGACCTGCCTTCAACTCAACGATGAGTTTTTTCGGATAGTCGGACAACAGCCCTTTATGAGCTGGAGCCTCATTTTGCGCCTTCATGCAAACGCTTGCAAACATCATGGCCAGTATCAAAACGATACGCTTGTTTCGTGGTTTCATCATAACAACTTGATTTAGTTTCGGCTTGCAAAGAAACAAAAAAAGCACACCAAAACAAATTGCAAGGGCAAATTTTGCAGGAAAATGACTATTTTTGCGGTCAAAAGAACGATTATGTCAAATGCCATCACCATACTGAACCGAGAGGAAGACCGCCGCGTCGTGGAAGCCATCAAGCAGGCCGAGCTCAACACCTCGGGCGAGATCAAAGTGCATATCGAGAACCATTGTCGAGGCGACGTCGAAGAACGCAGCCTTTATGTCTTCAACCGCCTGAAGCTCAACGAAACCCAACTGCGCAATGGCGTGCTCATCTACCTTGCCGTCAAGGACCGCAAATTCGCCATCCTTGGCGACGAAGGCATCAACAACGTGGTGGAAGAAGGCTTTTGGAACGACGTGAAAGACTTGATGCTGAGCCACTTCAAGGAAGGGCGCTTCACCGAAGGTCTCGAAGCGGGCATACAACGCTGTGGCGAGAAGTTGAAAGCTTACTTCCCCTATCAATCTGACGACATCAACGAAATACCTGACGACATCTCCTATGAAGACAACTAATAGACATAAACTTACGCTTCTCTTTGGCATTATCCTCGTGATGCTCACTTTTGGCATGACGCTGAAAGCCCAATTGCCCAGTCCACCCGTTCCGCCCCGTTTGGTGAACGACTACACTGGCACCCTGACCGCCAGCCAAATCGAGGCTTTGGAGCGTAAACTGGTAGCCTACGACGACAGCACCTCCACACAGATCCTCGTCATGCTGGTCGACGACCTGCAGGGCATGAGCATCGAGCAGTATGCCACCGAGATTGGTCACAGCTGGGGTGTAGGACAAAAGAGCAAAGGTAACGGCGCCGTCATCTTGGTCAAGCCCAAGAAAGGCACTGAACGAGGTCAAGTCAACATTAGTCCTGGCTATGGCATGGAGCAATACGTCACCGATGCCACGGCCAAACGTATCATCGATAGGGAGATGATTCCCGCCTTCAAGGAAGACGACTACTACACCGGCATCGACAATGCCGTGAACACCATCATGGATCTTTGCTCGGGCAAGTTCACACAAGACGAATATTCCGGTGAAGAAGGCTTCCCATTATGGCTCATCATCCTCTTCATTATCGCCATCGCGATTATCTTCTCAAAATTCTCCGATAACAACGGCCAAAACTATTCTGGCGGCGGCACCCGCACCATCTGGATCCCCATGGGCGGTGGCGGATTCGGAGGCGGAGGCGGCTTTGGCGGAGGCGGTGGCTTCGGAGGTGGAGGAGGCTTCGGCGGCTTCGGTGGCGGCGGCTTCGGTGGCGGTGGAGCGAGCGGAAGCTGGTAAACTGCTATTAGATTCCCTTCGGGAATGGCGATGAGTGCTATGTTATTTTGCGGCGGCAGATAGCGCTACAAGCCGTTAACAAGTGCTGCCGCCGCTGGACAACAATAATTAAAACTCCATTCCCGAAGGGAATCTCAAAAGACAGCAATATGTCGGAACCCATCATAGAAATCAAACACGCTTCCATTTTCCAAAGGGAGAACCTGGTGCTCAGCGATGTCAACCTGACGCTGAACAAAGGTGAGTTCATCTATCTCATCGGTCGTACGGGAAGCGGCAAGTCCTCCTTGCTGAAGACTTTATACGGCGAATTGCCTGCCCGCGACGGCATTGTGCGCGTAGCCGGCTACGACCTCACCAAACTCAAACGGAAAGACATCCCTTACCTGCGCCGTAAAATCGGCATCGTATTCCAGGATTTCCAACTGCTGTTTGACCGTAGCGTGGAGAAAAACCTAGAGTTTGTTCTGGGCGCTACGGGCTGGACCGAGAAAGCCGAGATTTCACGCCGCATCGACGAGGTGTTGGCCAAAGTGGGACTGAGCGACAAGCGTAAGAGCATGCCACACCAGATGTCGGGCGGCGAGCAGCAAGGCATCGCCATCGCCCGAGCGCTGCTCAACGACCCCGATGTCATCCTCGCCGACGAACCTACGGGCAACCTCGACCCCGACACGACCCTCGAAGTGATGAAACTGCTACGCCGTATCAGCGAGAACGGTCAAGCCGTGCTGATGGCCACGCACAACTATACCCTCATGCAGAAATACCCCTCCCGAATTGCCAATTGCAAGAATGGGACGGTGATTTGTTCGGAAATGGAATAAGTTGAGAGTTGAGAGTTTAGTGTTTAGAGTCAGTTGAAAGTTTAGAGTTTAGAGTTGAGAGTTAAGAGAAAATAGCTCTGATGATTTTCTTGGCATTAGCTTCATTGTCATACAGCTGCTGCATCTGCGCATCGCGTTCCTCGATGTCGTCCTCGGTGAAGTCCTCTTCCATCAGACGTTTGATTTCGGCAATCATCTGCTCAGGCTCGTCAGCCACCACACAAAGACTCTCCAACGAAGTCCCTTTCACCATGTCGGCGTTGACCAGACAGAAACGCCCATTGTAAAGCGCGTTCAACAATTTCAGTTTCAACCCTGTAGGTTGGTTGGTCACTAAAATGTTCACCTGTGCCTGTCGCAAAAGGTCAATCATCTCGGCATCATCGGGATTGGCCACCAAAGTGACATTGCTGTATTTCTCAGCCAACTTCACCAGTTTTTCAGAAGGATTCAAGCCCGAAACGATGCAATGCAGGTCAAGCTCCGAAAACACTTGCTCTATCAGCCATTTGGCGGCTTCTTCATTCTCGCGCACCGAGAGGTTGCCGTGATACAACACAAAGTCGCCCCTACCCGTCTCCGAACATACCGAATCCGAGGCACTGAAGCCTGGCACATGCACCACGTTCTTATAGCGCTTGCTGAAATAATCCGCGTCTTTTTGTGAGATGGCAAAGATACCCGAAGCCTTTTTTAAAACCGATTCATAACGCTTAAGCTTCCATGCTTCAGTATGATAGAATAGACGTCTCCACCAACACCTCTCCGTGTCGCCCAATCCGTTATAATAATCGTGTTCCACATTGTGGGCACGAACATAAATCTTCCTGTTCTTCAGGCATTTGTCAAGCAAGATAGCCGTGGTATGCAAACCTTCGCAAAGGATGGGATAATCGTCTCTCAACAGGTCCTGCACCAAAGCCTCCGAACGGCGGGAGTTGACGATGTAAGGTGCGAGACTCAACTGTTTGGCGAAGGAAGTGTCACGCTTATAGTATTTCACCTCGTGGCAGCGTTTCAGAATCTCCTGCTCACCGCGACCGTACTCAAAACAATGCAGATGCACCTTGACGCCAGCCTCAGTGAGGGCCTTCACGCGGTAAAACACATCGATCACCCCACCGTAGTTGGCAGGATAAGGCACATCGAAGGCGATGATATGGAGGTGGTTTTCACTCATAGTGTCGATAGATTTCAAGCAGTTTCTGTTCCTCGTTCTCCCAACACAAATCCCGTGCCGCAACCAGCAGATTCCGCTTCCATTCTTCCCTTCGCATCTCATCAGCCAAAGCCTCACGAATCGTGGCCGCGATGGTGGCGGGCTCATGGTTTTCGATGAACAAACCAAGGTCGTATTGTCGGATAATCTTCTCGATCTCAGTTAGATGCGAAGCCACAATAGGCACACCTGCCTGGATGAAATCGAAGAGTTTGTTGGGGAGGCTAAAACGATAGTTGAGGTTGGTGTCCTTGTCGAGGCAAAAACCCAACTCGGCGAGTTGCGTATAGGCCATCATCTGTTGGTAAGGCATCCGCGGGAAGAAACGCACACGGTCGGCAATCTTCAGGTCTTCAACCATTTGTTTCAAGATAGGCAACACATCGCCGCCACCGATAATCATTAAGAAACAATCATCTAAATACTGCATGGCTTGCACCAATTCCTCTGCCCCACGCTGGATGTTGATGCCCGAGCCTTGCAATATCAAGAGATGCTTGTCAGTAGGCAAACCCAATCCCGCTTTGTCACCTTTGGGAGGCATGGCCTTGCGCGGCGGAATGTTACGAATGACATGACACTTGACACCATACTTCTCGCGAAACAAGTCGGCGATGCTGTCGCAAACGGTGATCATCTCATCCAGTTTGGGCATGACGTAGCCTTCAATGCGTTTCCATACCTTTTGCACCTTGGGCCGATCCACCAATTCAGGCGTCTCAGTAAAGTACTCATGACTATCGAAGACCATCTTGCAGCCTTTCATGCGTGAAATGAAATAGTTGGGCAGGATGGTATCCAAGTCGTTAGACAGCAACAGATGGGCGCGATGAAACAGCAGGAAGAAAAACAGTCGGATATTGTATTCGGCATAAAACAAAGGCCCTTTCTCGAAGAGCAACTTCATGCGGTGCGTGGCATAAGGCCGTTGGTCCATCGGCGGGCTTTTACGCTGTTTCCGTCCCACCAAAAGCACCTCGTATCCAGCCTTTTGCAAGGCCAGGCACGACTTGTTGACCCTTTGGTCTGTGACCAAGTCATTAATCACCGATACGATGGCACGTTTCATGGGACAAAGATACGAATGTTTTTATTGAAACGATGGTTTTTCACTTCTATTGTGTATTTTTGCAGCCATGAAAACCAACGTCAGCCTCAAATCCTACAACAGCTTCGGCTTCGACGCCGTGGCGAAACAATTTGCTGAAATCAACGAAGTCAACGACCTGCAAACCCTCATCAAAAGTGGAGAATTACAAAAGCATAAAACTCTGATCCTCAGCGGAGGAAACAATGTTCTTTTCCAAGAAGAGGTGTTTGAAGGGCTCGTGGTTTACATCAACACAAAAGGCATAAAAACCCTTAGGGAAGACGAAAGCGAAGTCATCGTCCGCGCCCAAGCTGGCAAAGACTGGCCTGATTTCGTGCGTTTTTGCGTAGGCAAAGGTTGGCATGGCATAGAGAATCTCGCGCACATTCCTGGAAAGGTAGGTGCTGCACCCGTGCAGAACATCGGTGCTTACGGAATGGAGCTGAAAGACAGCTTTTTGCAATGCGAGGCAATAAATTTACACACTGGTGAATCCAAGGTTTTCACCAAAGAGGATTGTCGTTTCGGCTACCGCGAGAGTGTCTTTAAAGGCGAGCTAAAAGGACGATATGTCATCACTTCGGTTGATTTTCTGTTGAAGAAAAGCGCCCCACTCCATCTTGAGTATGGCAACATTACGGCTTATCTGGAGCAGAACGGCATTGAAAGCCCGACCTTACAGCAGCTCCATGACGCCATCTGCGCCATCCGCGACGCCAAACTGCCTGATGTGAAGCAGATTGGCAGCGCAGGGAGTTTCTTCAAAAATCCTGTCATTGAGAGTACGCAATTTGAGGCTTTGCAAAATGATTATCCTACTATGCCACATTACGACGAGCCTAACGGCATGGTGAAAGTGCCGGCGGGATGGCTGATTGAGCAGGCTGGTTGGAAAGGCTGGCGCGACGAGCATGTGGGCGTTTACGACAGGCAGGCGCTCGTCTTGGTGCATTACGGTGGCGGCAAAGGCCATGACATCGTGGAACTGGCGCACAGAATACAAGACTCCGTGGAGGAAAAGTTTGGGATTAGGATTAGCCCGGAGGTGAATTTTGTGTAGTTGGTGAATTCAATCCAAATCCCCAAGAACCATCTCATGATAATCGCGGATGGAGTCCTTGTTCATCACAACATATCAACAATCGCTATGATTCCTGTAACTCCAAAAGGTATTAAGAAAAACTGGAGAGCGTAACTGAATGAATTCCAGACCCGATTGTCAAACAATTCGAGTTTCGATTTCACCCAAAACCAGCGTGGCGGCACTTCCTGACCCCATGCTGACCAACCGACAACAAGGCCAAGCACCGCCAAAATTGCTCCGACAATAAATTCATATCCTTCAAACCCATCGCCGAATAACACCAACACTCCAAGGATGGTTAAGATTGGCGAAATCTTTTGAAAAACCCATAATAATGCTGTTACTATCATAATACTAAAACACTTAGTTACTATTCAAAATAATCAGAATATCCTATCCCTTTCTTTTTCAACTCTTCGGAATAAGGTCCGACTTCTCCTAATATATGTGTTGCAAAAGTATCTGATAGCGTTTTTGCTATCTGTATTCTTCTCATGTCCCAACATGTGGCTTTCCATGCTATGCGAAGTACAAAAGCGTTCACTTTCTCAGGATGTTCTAGATGGCGAACAAACAATTTGGGATTTGAAGTGTCGTGATATCGTTGACAATCAGATGTATATCCAAATAGGTTCTCTAATTGAACCGACAAGTCCCTATACAATGAATCAAAGGTTTCGATGTTTTGAATGATAAGGTTTTCGCCATTATAGGTCTCGTCACCTTTCTTTCCCCCATAGGTAAAATGGAATTGTGTTGGATATTCAGGCTCATTCGCGCCACTTGCCGCCAACAAGGTGATGATCCAACTGCCGTCAACGGCAGCAAAACGATTCATGTCCTCCATATATTCCTCTAAAAACGAAGGTTGGTCCACCTTATCTATCAAATAGAATGATTTGTATGGCCTTGTTACTCCTATCTCCCTGCTAATGTAGTTAAAGCCTCCTATTTTTGCGAGATAATAGGAAAAATACCCCATAATGGGATCTACCATGGAAGAAGACGAAACAATGGTAATCTTCGAGCCCCTATCGATGCAAATGCCATAGGGACGATTGATTTGGAAATGCTCAATTACAAGTCTGTCTTCAGGGTGCTGGTCGGCAGGTTGTGTTGCAGCCAAATTGACAAGACGAAAATCATCGGCATTTTCCAACGCATTGAAAATGTCGTTTTCACTCATCTTCAACTTTGACTGGACGTCAGCGACGGGCACATAGACCGGTGCGACTTGAAACCCTGTAGGTCTATCTAATTTGCGTTCAAATGCCAGATGCATCTTTTCCACATTTTTGTTGGTTTCTGCAGTTTTTCTTCTTTCTTCAATCACCTCGATGAAACCGGAGCTAATCAAACCTGCAGGTACAGCAAATATGGCAATGCCCAACACTCCAACAATAATGGCAATCAAGTTGCCCCAAAATGTCACCATGGGGAAATCTGCAATTTTGCCCGGGTCGCCAAGATATTTTGCGAAAGCCCACACCATAGTTTTCCAACCATTTTCACACAATTCAGGTTGCGCCGCATGTTCGGCAAAATACAACAGAAACGATAATATCACGGTCAAAATAGACAAGAAAGCCAAACTAACCGTAAGTTCCTGCTTTTTTGACGAAATCGCATCTCCCAAAATGCGGAACGATTTCATATAGCGAAATATACGCAACAGGCGGAAAACCCTTAGGACTTTCAACGCGACATACGGCATGGGCATAAAGAAGTGCAAATAAAAAGAATAGGTCGATAGAATGTCTATCATGCCATAAAATGTGAAACAATACCGCAGCCTACCTTTAAAGCCTTTGTATTTATCGTTTTGAGCATCGGCGGCCCAAATCCTTAACGTGACCTCAATAGTGAAGAAAATCGTTGTAAACCAATCGATGAACTTCAAGATGTGCCCATATTTTTCAACGACATTCTCATAAGTTGATAGAAACACCTCGATGGTACTAATGATGATCAGTCCTATGATGATATAATCGACCACGTTTTGCCACTGTCGGGTGCGAAGGTTGTCGTCAAACACCCTTGCCAGCGACATCTTAAAGGAATCCTTTTGATTCACATTTTCCTGATTCATAACTTTTTTTGAGATAAATTTTCAATAACATAAAAGGGGGCAGGCATCATACCTGCCCCCTCTCACAGAAAATGATGGGTTATTTCCCTGCAGCGCTCAATGTAAGTCCGTTGTCGGCAAGGGCGGAGTCGTCCTTCGTGGCGACTTGCACCTTAATGCCGAACACTTCCTTGATCTTGTCCTCGAAGTTGCCGACCTTCATGTTGCCGACAACTTTCACCTCGCCGCCTTTAGCGCCTTCGGCACGGATGGATGCCAAAGTGGCGTTGTCATCAGCGAAGCCGGGACCTTTGTAAACTCTCAATGTCGCACCGAAAGCCTCCTTGAACTGGGCTTTCAACGTCTTGACCTTCATGCGGCCATCAATATTGAAATCTGCCATAATAAATAAAGTGTTTAATGTTTGCCTACTCTTTACAGGATTTTCGGCATTACTCCTTAATTCATATTATACCCAAACAATCGTGTACAAAGTTTTTCTTTATACAGGTTCTCCCTATGGACAGCATAATCATCGGTCACGTCCAATGAGAAGGTTTCAAGGATAAACCATTGAAAGTTGTCCCAAGCATAGTCCTTGTTGTTGCGTAGCAGTTCGACCAACATGTCGTTGTTGCCGTGACCGTTGGTTTCGACATACACTTTCCAGCGCCCCCAGATGCCTTCGTTACCGTAGGCCGAGCCGACATAGAGTTTACCGTTGCTTTGATCGGCGATGCCATATATGCCCTTTACCGCCTTTAGCTTGTCACGCCACTCCACATTGTCAGTGTCAACAAGGTTCTTCAGTTTCTTGAATGACAGCAGCACATCGTTATATGAATGGAAAGGAATCATCATGCGAATGATGCCTTTGTCAATTCGAAGCACTTTCTTGTCACCCCTAAACCATTGCAGCCACCGCGGGGCGGCCAGTCCTCCCCAATCGACGAGGACACGGCCACCCAAGGGTTCAAATGCTTTTAGCCGCTCCACTTTCACGAATACTGTATCGCCTTTTTTGCCATACGATTGCACTTTGGCAGACTCTTCTTCTCCAAAAACCTGATATACCCCCGCAAAACGGGAATATTTGCCATCGGCCACAAAAACAATGACATAGTCCGCTTGCATAAGCAAGTTAGCATTGACGGGCGTGTGCTCACGAACATAATCCTCAAACAGTCCATCGTTCTGATGGTCAAGGAAAAGGTCAAAGAGGTTCTTGTCCTTGTGCGTCTGACCATCGATAGTGATGGCTATGTTTTTCAGGCGCATTAGTTGCACCTTGCCTGAGGTAATGGCTTTGTCGAAGCGCTGGTCTTTGCCTCCGAGCAAGTCAATCAAAGATGTTGTATTTAACTCTTTTCCTGTCATTTTTCATACTCGCCTCTTGCAGCTTGCCCAATGGTTATCCCATTGGGAACGCATATCTTTCCAGCCTTGTCCTTGATTTGCACCTTTACACCAAAGTTGGTGTCAAACATCTTCTCAGCATCCCCAACTTTTGTGCTGCCTTTGATTTTGATGCCGTCTGCTTTGGCGTTAACATCTTTGGTGGTTTTCTTGTTCAAGGCAGCCAAAGTCAAGTCACCTTCGGCAATGACGGAGCCTTTGTAGAATACCAATTGAAGGTCAAACGCATCCAAGAACTCTTTGGAAAGGGTCTTGAGTTTTTTCTGCGGAGCAACAGTGAATTCCGCTTTGTTGAATTTGTCTTTCAGATTGTTAATCAGTCCCATGATTTTAAGTATTTATGTGAAACAATAATTCTATTTTCTCTTTGCTCTTTCCCTTTCGCGCGCCAAAGTATCTTTGCAACGCTCTATTTCGCGTTTCAGGCTTTCAATCCTGCGGTCGTGTGAGGCAGCATGATCGATTTTGCTCTTTCTGTAAGAAGCCTTACTCGAGGGTGATGATGCACCTTTGATTAAACCTGCATACCTCTCGTTGTCTCTTTTCTTGGCTTCTTTCTCTTTGGCTATGTCGGCTCGTAAATCAACCAATTTCTTTTTGTAGTATTCGACACTCATTTTCGTATTGTTTTAGTTGTTCTTGTCATGTTTTCCACCTGCAAAGAAACGCACTTCCGCAAAAACTTCTCAGGTTCATGTTGGTTCATGTTTGTTCGCTTCTTTGCAGCACAAAAAAAAGCGTGATACTTTTGCATCCGCTTATCGAGGTGTTTGGCATACCCTAGGAATCGAATGGTCAAAGTACACGCTTATGACGTGACTTTAGCCCTATTCGCATTCCTAATCTCAAATCGCCAAACTTTCGATAAGGTAAATATTGCTAATCGTCTGATTATGTGATGTATGATGCTTCTTATTGCGCCTTGCGGCGGGTTATTCCATAGGCTTTACTATTAGTTTTACGCCCCAAAAATAGGGAATTTCAGAGAAAAGCAAAAGAAAAAAGAGGATTTTGCGACAAAAACGGAATCGGTTTGGTTCATGTTGGTTCACTTCGCCAACCCTCTATTTCCCCGCATTGATGGCATCATGAAGCCGGAAGGCCACCTCGTTGTATTTGTCGCCATGCAGATGCTCCCAGGCAGAGCGGAACTCCTCGTTGCTCCTTGGGTCGTCCAACAAGGGCGATTGCATGTCCATCAACAGTGACCTACATGTCTTCATTCGCTCTGTCAGATCCACACTCACCTCGGCAGTGGGTTTGCCATTTTGAATGTCATCAATGACCGGCTGATACATGCTATCAATGATAAACTCAGCCCTGTCGAGCAGCGCCATGAACTCGTCGGAATAGCCGTTGGGATTGCGCTCCACGATGATGGTGTCAATCACATGCTGCACCTCGGTCTTGATAATTCCCTTGGGCCGCAACAGCATCGGGATAACGGCCAACGCCACGCCTATCAATATCGGGAGCATCCATAGCCAACGCGAATGGCGCTCGAAGGCCTTGCGCAAAGCCTCTGCATTGCCATAACGGCGCTCGCGGTCGGCACGGGAGCACTTGGCGGCAATGTGCTTGTAACGATGCGGAAACATCTCCTTCAGCAACAAGCCGAAGGCATAGAGGTCGGCACGACCGTCTATCTTCACGGCAGCCTCCTTTTGCTCGGGCGCCATATATTTCAAGGTGCCGGCAGGCTGCTTCAACACGGCGTAGTCGTCGGCATCGGAAAGACCGAAGTCGATGATCTTCACATTGTTACCATTCCGAGTCACCAGAATGTTACTCGGTTTCAAGTCGCGATGGATGATCTGCTTGCCATGGATGTAAACGAGGGCGTCCACCAGTTGCTCTACTACCTTTTTGCGGACACTCGCCGAGGGCTTTGAATCAAGAAACGCATCCAGCGGCACGCCATCCACATACTCCATCACGATGCAAGGCCCTACCTCGGGATTCATCTCCTTGGCAAGGACCTTCACGATGTTGGGATGGTCGAGTTGGGTGCCCAGCTCAAACTCCTTCTTCAACAACTCGATATAGGCCTGCTGGTCGCGATACTCGGGCTTCAAGCCTTTCAATATGAACCACTTGCCTTGCCTCCGTACCTTCACCACTTGGTTGAATCCGCGCGACGACGAGGACTCATACACCGTCATGGCATCCGTCTCGGTGATGAAATTACCGTTGATGATTCCCGATGTGCTGCTGTCGTCCATGGCCGCTTATTTTTCGGCAAAAATAAGCGAAAACGCATTGTCGCGGTCAAAATGAACCAAAAAGAATAAACCTATTTCAAAAAAAAGTTCGTTTCTTTGTATGTCTAAATGCGGACATATACACTAACGTTTATGCCGTCATGGCGGAGAAGCATCCGCCATCTCCTACATGCGGAGGACGTATCCAATACGCATAGGAGATCGCGGATCAAGTCCGCGATGACGGTAAAAGAAAGAGTGCCGCATTCGATTATGACTAATAACAGACCTATGCAAAAAACCAGTCCAGAAATCACCGAGCTCAAGCAGCAAATCGAGGAAAGCGTCGGGCGCAAGATGAAGACCTCGAACGACTTTACCTTCCTCAGCGGCGCCATCTGGGAGCGCACCCACGATAACATCAGCACCTCCACGCTGAAACGTCTCTGGGGCTATGTCGACGGTCCCGACACCACCCGCAACAGCACGCTTGAAATCCTGTCGAAATTCTTGGGATTTAAGGATTGGGACGGTTTTTTGGAGCATATCGGCCAAGACAACGGCTCCGACCGTGTGACCAAGCAACACATCAAGACCGACGACTTGAAGGTCGGCGACCTTGTCTCGGTTTCATGGAAACCCAATCGTCGATGCACCTTCCGCTATCTTGGCGACTACCGCTTCGTTGTGGAGCAGGCCGAAAACTCCAAGCTGAAGGTGGACAACACCTTCCGATGCGCGCTCTTCATCCTCGGCGAGCCGCTCTACCTGAACGACCTTGTGCAAGGCGACAACCCACCCGTAGCCTTTGTAGTGGGCAACAAGGATGGGTTGTGTGAATTAGGATTAAATCCGTAAAAACGCAAGATTTCGTGTCTCTACAGCAATGCGCCTGTTAATTCAGCTGCATTGGCAAAGCCATGCCTTTCGCAATACTCATTAATACCCCATGCCACCTTCGCTGAGACCGCCGGATCGATGAAATTGGCCGTACCGATTTCGATGGCTGAAGCACCGGCGAGCATGAACTCCACAGCATCGGTGGCATTGGAGATGCCGCCCAAACCCACTACGGGGATCTTTACCGCCTTGGCCACCTGCCAAACCATACGCAAGGCCACAGGCTTCACGCAGGCACCCGACAGACCACCCGTAATGACTGACAGTTTCGGCTTGCGTTTCTCCGCGTCGATAGCCATGCCCATCAGCGTGTTAATCAACGACACTGAATCAGCACCAGCAGCCTCGGCAGCCAAGGCGATTTCAGCGATGTTGGTCACATTGGGCGACAACTTCACCATCAAGTGCTTATGGTACACCTTGCGCACTTCTGAAACCACTTGCGAGATGCCCGTGGTGGTCACGCCGAAGGCCATGCCGCCTTGCTTCACATTGGGGCAAGACACATTCAACTCAATGGCGGGAATCTTCTCCAAGGCATCCACCATCTCGGCACCCTTTACATAGTCATCCAAACAAGAACCAGAAAGATTAAGCAACACATTGGTATCGAAGTCCTTGATACGAGGATAAATGGTGTCTATGAAATACTGCACGCCTTTGTTTTGCAGACCGACACAGTTCAGCATCCCCGAAGGCGTCTCGGCCATACGCGGATAGGGATTGCCCTCACGCGGATTGAGCGTTGTGCCTTTTACAATAATGCCACCCAGCTGGGCCAAATCCACGAAATCGGTGTACTCCTCGCCATAGCCGAAGGTACCCGAAGCCGTCATCACAGGGTTGCGCAGCACCAAGCCGCGACCCAAGTCAATCGTCATGTTCACCATTTCAACCTCCTTGTATTAAATACCGGACCTTCCTTGCAGACGCACACATGGCCGTCGACGGTGTCCTCCACACAGCAGAGGCAGGCACCCAGGCCACAAGCCATCAAGTTTTCGAGCGAGACCTCGCACCAGACGTTCTTTTCGGCAGCCAGCTTCGCCACGGCCTTCATCATAGGTTTCGGGCCACAGACGTAGATTTTGTCGAAACTTTGCTTTTGCCAGACCGAATGCATCGTCACGAAGCCTTTCTCGCCACGTGAGCCGTCTTCGGTGGTAACAAAGGTCTCACCAAGTTTTTGATAGTCAGCCAGACGAAGCAGATCCGTATCCGTCTTTCCTCCTAGTAACAAAGTCGGACGAACGCCTTTCGCATTCAGTACCTTTGCGAAGTAATACAATGGCGCGATGCCGATGCCACCGCCGACAAGCAGGCACCTCTCGCCTTTTTCAGGAAGACTGAAGCCATTGCCCAACGGCAACACCATATTTATCGTATCGCCCTCTTCGGCTGCGGCCAGATGTCGTGTCCCCTCGCCCACCTGCTGCACCAGCAGCGTTATTTCATTCTGTTCAAACTCCACGTCATGAATCGAAATGGGGCGACGAAGGTAAGTGCTTGGCGAGCCATCGACACGCACCTGAACAAACTGTCCAGGCATGATATCGGGCAAAGGCCGCTTGGAGCGTAGCCTAAGCAACACCGAACGGCCGTAGTCTTGCTTTGCTATTAACTTGAAATCTGCAATCTGTTTCATATAATTCCATTTGCTCAGGAGATTGCGGGTTACCCGCAATGACTCCTCGGATTCGGGTACAAATATACAAAAAAAGCTGCCGAAGCAGCTTCTTTTTAATCATTTAGGGAAATCATTCCGCTTTCTCGGCGGGTTGTTCCGGTGTTTCTTCCTTCTTCTCCTCTTCTTCAGTGAAGTCAAGCAGGTTCTTGTCCATCAGCATCTGATACCAAGCGAAGACCTTCTTCATGTCGGAAGGATACACAGCCTCTTCGTCATAGTCAGGCATGACGAAGGCAAACTTCTCACGCAGCTGCTCGGGGGCGGCTTTCTTAAAGTCGAAGTCCACCTTGTCGCCCATCTTCTCGTGTATCATCTTAAAGACATCCTTCAGCGGACGGTCCTCGTCGGTGCTGAAGATGGAGATCTCTTCCAACGAGCTCATGCGGTCGCGGGCAAAGGCAGGCGAGCACTTGCCGTCGATAACCGATTCAACAATAAGCCTACCAATGGCTTGAGACTTGATCACATACAGTCCAGGTTTACCGGATATTGAAACAATCTTACTTAAATCCATAGTCAATGTCGTGTTTAATAATGCTCAAAAAACGGGTGCAAAAATAGGAAAAAGATTGAAATGTCGTCAAACAGAGCCAAAAATATGGCTACAAGTCGAAGCCTTGCCTTTGCAGCAAAGCCTCCGTAGTCGCCCACAGCCATTCGATTTGCGGGTTGTCCATGTATTTCCTCGGCACCCTTTTGCATCGGTTCCCGCTGAAGAAACGAAGCCTTTCGTCCGTCGTCAAGGCATTCACAGCGGGCAAGGCACCTTTCTCAGGCGACTTGCAGAAAGGACGGAAAAGCAGATCCGCCAAACCGTCGTACCAACGGCTCATGTGCAACATTTTGGAGTTAACCACGCCTGGGTCCGCCATATTGACATGGAAGCCGGCCCTTTTTGAGAGCGCGATGGTGAACAGCAGCAATGCCAGCTTGGAGTCGCCATAAGTGCCCAGTTGCCGAAAGTCATCCTCTTTTTTGTCGAAGAAGTCGCGATCGACATGGGCCAGATGACAGGTCAAGGAAACCATGTTGACCACATGTGCATCGGGTAAAAACAAAGGCATGAGTCGACGTGTGAGCAGGTAGGGAGCAAGATAGTTGACCGCCACGGTCTGTTCAAAGCCATCTTCAGTCAAAGCAAAGCTACGATTCATCACCCCAGCATTGTTGAACAAGCCCGAAAGCGCGACGCCTTGGTCCTTCAGCGACTCGACGAAACGGTTCACCGATTTCAATGACGCCATATCCACCTGCATCACTTGCAGCCGTGCCGAAGGGTTCTCCTCCAGCAGACGCTGTTTGACGGCCTCGCCTTTCTCAACGTTACGGCATGCCATGATTACCGCATGGCCTTTCTTCGCCATGGCACGCACCGCTTCCGAGCCAATGCTGCCCGTGGCGCCCGTGATGATCATTTGAACTTGTTCCATAACCTATCAACCAATCGTTTGGGAAGAATGGCAATCAAAGGAGGAAGATACCTGTTCATCAAGCCTGGCTTCACGACGCGTTTCTTACGCATCATGCCGTTGATTGCCTTACGCACCAGCCATTGCGGCGTGCCGATAAGGCCTATCTTCACCCCCATGCGCAACAAATTGGGTTTCAGCCTGTATAACGGCGTGGCGATGGCAGCAGGGCACACCGTAGTGACACCTACGTTGTAGGGGCGCATCTCGAAATAGAGCGACTTGCCGAAGCTCTTCAGATAAGCTTTCGTGGCAGAATAAATGGTGATGCCCGGACAAGGCAGTTGGGCCGCCATCGACGACATATTAATAATGTATCCGCAGCTTCGTTTCTTCATCTCCTCGCCAAACAAGACGCAGAGCCGCGTCGGCGTCAGGATGTGCAAACGCATCATCGTCATGGCCTTGGCTTCGTTCCCCGAGGTCAGCTCCTCGAAAAAGAACATACCGGCATTGTTGATCAAGATGTCGACGACAAGATTCTCGGCCTGGCAAAACGCCAACAGCTCATCGGCTGCCGTCTCGGTGGCCAAATCATGATAATGAGCGACAACCTGGATGGCATTATCAGCGCTCAACAACGCTGCAACTTTTTGCAACTCTTCTTCTTGATTACTGACTAACAACAGATTACAACCAATCTCTGCCAGCTGACGGGCATACTCCAAGCCCATGCCCGAGCTACCGCCCGTGACCATTGCCCAAGGCTTACGCCCTTGTGCTTCCTCAAACCGTTTCAGCCACTTCTGTGTGTTCATCCTTTCTTTTCCGCCTTCTTAATCTCCCTACGGATGCTTCTGGGCAACTCCTCATCCACGCAATGGTGGCACTTCATCTCCAGCGTATACATACGACCGATGCAATAGTTGGAGTGCTTGCACTCACTTCGAGTGACCTCGCCACTATGCAATTTATTGATAAAGTCGGTGTCGTTGATCAAAGCGCGAGCCATCTGCAAGGCCACAAAACCCGAATCCAGCACCTCCTCCATCTTTTCTTTTGACACCATGCCTCCGACATAGATGAGCGGCAGTTTCAGCTCGGAACGAAACACCTTGGCATCTTCCAAGAAATAGCCTTCGCTATAGGGCACGGTGGGGATCACAGCGCGGCCAAACAATGCCAGCCCTGCCTTGAGCCACCAGAACTTCTTGGTGTCCATATAATAGCGCAAAGTCTTGAGCGGCATGGCGCCACGCATCACCTCCATCGGGGCCTTGCTGACGAAGCCCGCCGTCAAAACGAGGGCATGTACGCCCAGCTTTTCCAAAGTCTTGGCTACGATGATGCAATCATCCTGATCCATGCCTTTACGAAAACCGTCGTGCATATTCACCTTGACCACCACGGCCATGTCGTTGCCAGCAGCACGCATCACCTCCTCGATGACGAGTTTCATGAAACGCATCCTGTTCTCGAGGCAGCCGCCGAACTCATCGTGGCGATGGTTGGTATAAGGCGACAGGAACTGGCTGATGAGATAGCCGTGTCCCGCATGGATCTCAACACAGTCGAATCCAGCCTTGCGTGCCATACCCACAGCCCTACCGAAATCGAGCACCAACTCATAGATCTCCGACTTCTTCAGCTTCCTGTAGAAGGTGGGCGAATACAGATTGAAGCCACGCGAGGCGCCTACTGGCATGCAGCCACAGGTGTCGCGGTGGGTCATGTTGCCACAATGTCCCAACTGAATGGATGCCTTGGCACCATGGGCATGGACGGCATCGGTGAGACGTTTCAGGTCGGGGACGATCTCCTCACGCATCCAAAGCTGGCCGTTGAACGACAGGCCTGAACGGTTGACGGCAGCATAAGCCACCGTCGTCATGCCCACGCCACCACGGGCAACGGCCTCATGATAGTTGAGCAAGTCGTCGGAAGGACGGTTTCCATAAGCCATATTTTCAAAAGCCGCAGAGCGTATTACCCTGTTACGCAAGGAAATAGGACCAATCTGGCAAGGCGTGAATATCGTTGAGTTTTCCATAGGTCAATATATAAAAGGTATGATTCTCTTCACTTTTTTCGTATCCAGTTCGTCGCCAAACTCCGTTTTGTAGCGGTCGTAGATGCGTGCTGCACGCGGGCAGAGGTTGGCAAAAGTCCACAAGGCGAACACCGCTCCGGCCCAAGACCAGGTGAGGATGGCGAAGCCGACCCATTCCACGAACTCGCCGAAATAGTTGGCCGAGGTCACATAACGGAACATGCCGCCTTTGGGCAGATAATGGTTAGAGTCGCCTTCCTTGCGCAGGTTACGTATGATGTCATCGGATTGGATGTTGATATACATCCCGATGATAAACACCAGGAATCCTCCGATAAACCTCGGGTCGGTCAGCCAATCGGAAGGATAATAGTCGGCAGGAGAGATATAATAGATCCAGCCACCTTGCATCAGGGCATTGGCCACATTGAAGGTCACACCCATCAGTACGATGGACAGCGGCATCACGCTATCGCCCCGCATGCGGAAAGGAAACACGAACGAACGCTGAATGTAATGCAGTTCAAATAAAAACAGGAATGCCAAGCGCACCAAATCGCCACGACGGTCAGAGAAGAGCCATAGTAACAGCATGGCAACAAACACGGGCGATTCCATCAGCACCCATCCCAATTTGTTGTTGACCGCCGGACCCCATTTCGGGTTATAGAACTTGCCGTAGCCGGCATCCACGAAAAACAGGCTTACAAACACCACCAGAGCCACAACGGCCATGATGATCAGAAACAAATGAAAGGATTGAATAGACATTTTGCAGCAAAATAATGGTCAAAGGTAGAGAAAATACCTTTCCCTGACTGAATTTTTCACTAAACAATCCAAAAAAATACATTACTTTTGCGCCATTAACAATCAAAACGTAATAAATATGAATATCAGTTGGATTTTGATTATCGTCATCGGACTTGTCGGACTTATCGTCCAATGGCGCCTGAAAAGTGTGTTTGCCAAGTACTCGAAAGTGCTTTCGCCTGGTGGACTCACTGGAGCCCAAATCGCACAAAAGATGCTGAACGACAACGGCATTTATGACGTCACGGTCACCTGCATCAAGGGACAACTCACCGATCATTACGACCCAACCAAGAAGACCGTCAACCTGAGTGAGGACGTCTATCGGATGAACAGCGTCTCGGCTGCTGCCGTTGCCGCCCACGAATGCGGTCATGCCGTGCAGCACAAGGTGGGCTATGCGCCTCTACGTCTGCGTTCGGCCCTAGTGCCTGCCGTCAACCTCTCCTCCAAGCTCTCGATGATCGTCATCATCATCGGCTTACTCGTCATCAACTATTTCCCGGCACTGTTCTGGATCGGCATCGCCATGTTCGCCATGGTGTTCCTTTTCAGCGTCGTCACTTTGCCCGTCGAGTTCAACGCCTCGAAGCGCGCATTGGCATGGCTGCAGTCGTCCAATTCGCTCAGCCCGACAGAGGTCGGACAAGCCAAGGAAGCCCTCGGCTGGGCAGCCAGCACCTATGTGGTTGCCGCCTTATCATCCTTAGCCTCACTGCTCTATTACATCGGCCTCGGCAACAGAAGATGACAAGCCATCAAAAACAAAAAAAGCTCCGAGATCTCGGAGCTTTTTTTGTTTTAAGCCATCCATATATCATCGCAATACATTGCCGTAGATTTCTTTCACTTGCTTGGCAATCTCTTCGGTGCCATTGGCATTGATGACACCCATAAACTTGACGCGAGCATTATCCCAGCGCATCTGGTCTTGTTCGGAAAGGGCATCCTTAACGCCCACATATTCCTTACTCATCACCGTAAACTGTTCCACGGCGACCTTCCAGTCTTCAGCCGAGTAATGCTTGG
Organism: uncultured Bacteroidia bacterium; assembly: GCA_902786745.1. Classification (GTDB taxonomy): domain Bacteria; phylum Bacteroidota; class Bacteroidia; order Bacteroidales; family F082; genus Limimorpha. The sequence continues at coordinate 56,094 of CADADR010000006.1, read as the reverse complement.
ACTTCTTCTCGGTTTGTTTCACAAATTTCTCAACTGAACTGACAAATTGGCTTTTGTCTTTCGGACGTTCAAACATGACAGGTCCTCTATTGCAACCCATGAAGGCCATCAGGACCAATAACATAAGAGGTAATACTTTTTTCATTGTTCTGAAATCGTTAGATTCAACGTTGTAAAATTTTGCCGCAAAAATAATACTTTTTGCCGACGTGTTCGAGATTTTTCGTATTTTAGCCGACTAAAATTTGAACAATCATCAACAAAACATCAACATTATGAGCACTATCAAAGATTTGGAACCGAATGGCGTGTGGAGAAACTTCTACAGTCTCACCCAGATTCCGCGCCCTTCGAAGAAAGAAGCCAAAGTGATCGCTTTCATGAAACAATGGGGCGAGGAGCATGGCCTTGAAACTATCGTCGACGAATGCGGCAACGTCATCATGCGCAAGCCTGCCACCCCTGGTATGGAAAACCGTAAGGGCGTCATCCTGCAAGCCCACTTGGACATGGTCCCGCAGAAGAACGCCGACAAGGTGCACGATTTTGAGAACGATCCCATTGAGACCCATATCGAAGACGGCTGGGTGAAGGCCAACGGCACCACCCTCGGCGCTGACGATGGTCTGGGTGCTGCCGCCGCCATGGCAGTCCTCGAGGCCACCGACCTGCAACATGGTCCCATCGAAGCCCTCTTCACCATCGACGAAGAGACGGGCATGACAGGTGCCAACAAGCTGCAGCCCGGCGTGCTGAAAGGCGACATCCTGATGAACATGGACTCGGAGACCGAAGGCGAGCTCTACGTGGGTTGCGCTGGTGGTGTCGACAACATCGGCACTTGGACGCCTACCTTCGAAGCCGTCCCCGCTGGCATGAAAGCCTTCCGCATCTTCGTGAAGGGCCTGAAAGGCGGTCACTCGGGCATGGATATCAACCTGGGTCGTGCCAATGCCAACAAGGTGATCAATGCCATGCTGCTGATGGCAGCTGAGAAATACGGCCTTCGCCTTGCCTGCATCGACGGTGGTAGCCTGCGCAACGCCATCCCGAGAGAAGCCGAAGCCATCGTGATCGTCCCCGCCGACAAGGAAGAAGACTTCAAACAATATGCCGCCGAGTATGAAGGCATCTGCAAGGAAGAGTTCGCCGAAGTCGAACCCGAGCTGGCCATCCTCTGCGAAGCCACCGAGATGCCCAAGCAGGTCATCGACGTGAAGACGCAAGACAACATGTTCTGCGCCATCGCCCGCTATCCCAACGGCGTCATCGCCATGTCGGAAGACTTTGAAGGCACCACCGAGACCTCTAGCAACCTGGCCACTTGGAAGATGGACAACGGCAAGATCACGACCGCATCACTGACCCGCAGCCTCGTCGACGCCGCCAAGGACAAGCTGGCTGAGCAAATCCGCAAGAACCTCACCGACAACGGTGCTGAGGCCTACTCCACCGGTGACTATCCTGGTTGGAAGCCCAACATCAACTCGACCATCCTCAACCTGATGAAGAAGGTCTACCAAGACAAATTCGGCAAGGAGCCCAAGGTCATGGTCATCCACGCCGGTCTTGAATGCGGCATCCTCGGCTCGAAGTACCCGAACTGGGACATGGTGAGCTTCGGACCCACGCTGGTGCACCCGCACTCACCCGACGAAGCCTTGCTCATCGAGAGCGTGCAGCCCTTCTGGGATTTCCTCACTGAAACTTTGAGAAATATCCCCGAAAAGGAAACGATAGCATAATTAACTAATTATCAATAGTTTGAAAAAGACAAAATCGATTTTGGTTTTGTCTTTTTCATTTTTTTCAAGAAAAGTGTTGGCGATAAAGAAATTATTCGTACTTTTGCAGCCCGATTCAAAGGGATTTTTAGCGAAAAATAACAAATAAATAGATACAGAGATGAAGCGCACTTACCAACCTTCAAACAGAAAACGTAGAAACAAACACGGTTTCAGAGAGAGAATGTCAACGGCTAACGGCCGTAAGGTTTTGGCCCGCAGAAGAGCCAAAGGCAGAAAAAAACTTACAGTTTCTGACGAATATTAATTCGGAAGCCGTTATATTTCTCATTTAAGGTAACGAAGGCGATCCCTATTGGGATTCGCCTTTTGTTGTTTTTGCCTGCACGCATGTCATTTCGAGGATGGTTTTGGCATAGATACGCTCTCCTTTCAGGTTCGGTATGACATGCCAAAACCATCCGAAGAAATCTCTACATATTATTTCTCGCAACGATAAATGATTTCCTCTCCCCTGCGCGCCAAGTGCATCCGTTCGCGCTGTTCTTCTGAAATCTCGTAATAAATCCTGTCTTCCGTCACCTTGAAACCTGCCTTACGCAGCACCTCGGCATAGTCGCGGCCAAACTGGCGCACATGGTCATATTGCCCAAACAGACGCTCGCGCTCCTTCGGGTCGGTGATGCTCGGATCCTCGAAAGTGTCGACATCAGGGTTGATAGGCACCAACAAAATGGCCCAGCCGCCTGGTTTCAAGATCCTCTTGATTTCCGAGAAAGCCTTGTTGGCATCGCTCACGTGCTCAAGGACATGGTTGCAGATGACAACGTCGTAGGTGTCGCTCGGCTGGTCGATGGCCGTCACGTCAAGATGCAGGTCGGCGATGGGCGAATCGAGGTCGGCCGTAGTGTAATCAAGGTTCTTCAATGCGCGGAAACGCTTCAAGAAAGGCTGTTCGGGCGCAAAATGCAAGACCTTTAACGGCGCAGTGAAGAAATCCGTCTTCTCTTTCAGATAAAGCCACAACAGACGATGGCGCTCAAGCGAAAGACACTTGGGGCACAAACGATTATCCATAGCCTTACCATAGCCATAGGGCAAAAACTTACTGAAATGACCGCCACAAACGGGACATTCCACCTTGTTGCCAAGATAGAACGGGCGGACCAACAGACTAAAGAGGTAGCTCAACTTGATGAGCCACTGGCGAGGAAAAATCTTTGTGAAAAAGGCTATCAGTTTCTTCATTTTCAGAGAATCGCAATTTGATAGCGCAAAAATAAGGAAAGAATCCCTATCTTTGCAAAAAATAATGAAAATGCTGTTTTCGATCATCATACCCGTCTACAACCGCCCGCAAGAAGTCGACGAACTGCTGGAGAGCCTATGCCACCAGACTTTCAAGGACTTTGAGGTCGTCGTGGTGGAGGACGGCTCGACGGAGAAGTGTGACACGGTTTGCCAAAACTATGCCGACCACCTGCCGATCAACTATTACTTCAAGCCCAACTCCGGACCGGGTCCTTCGCGCAACTATGGTGCCGAACGCAGCCAAGGCGACTACCTCATCATCCTCGACTCTGATGTCATCGTTCCAGAGAACTACCTTGAGATCGTCAAAGGCGAACTCGACCGTGAGCCATGCGACGCCTTCGGCGGCCCCGACCGCGCCCACCCCTCGTTCACACCCATACAGAAGGCCATCAACTATTCCATGACCTCGTTTTTTACCACGGGTGGCATACGCGGTGGCAAAAAGAAAATGGACAAGTTCTATCCCCGCAGCTTCAACCTCGGCATCAAGAGAAGCGTGTACGAAGCCTTGGGAGGCTTTGCCCCGATGCGTTACGGCGAGGACATCGACTTGAGCACCCGTATCTTCAAAGGCGGCTACAGCTGCAGGCTCTTCCCCGATGCTTTTGTCTACCACAAGAGAAGAGTCAAATTCAGCTCGTTCTTCCGTCAAGTGAAGCACTCGGGCGAGGCACGTGTGGTGTTGAAAAACAAATACCCCGAGACCTTCAAACTCGTCCACCTCTTACCCGCCGCCTTCGTGGTAGGCACCCTTTTGTTGGTCATGCTGGGCATTTTCTGCCATTGGTTATGGCTGCTGCCCATCCTGCTTTATGCCGTGTTGGTCTTCGTCGACTCCTTGATCAAAAACAAGAGCCTCAAAGTCGCCCTGCTCAGCGTTCCTGCCTCTTTTTGCCAGCTATTCGGCTATGGCTTAGGCTTTTTAGGGGCCGCCTATAAAGAGATTATCCGCAAAAAACAGCCATCGCAAACAGAAAAACCGTAATTTCGCAGCACATATTTAATATATACCATGGGAGCATTTCTGAAAATAATCCTCTACGCTGTCCTGATCTTCTACGCTTTCAACATGCTTATCAAGCTGATATTCAGAAGAAAGATGAGAAAGCTAGAGAAGCAGATGAACCAATTCGGCCAAGAAGAAGCCAAGACCGACTCGAACGAGGAAAAGAAGCCCCACGTCGACCCAAACATTGGAGAATACACTGATTACGAAGAGATTAAATAAAGACACGATGAACAAAAACTTTTTCCAGAAGAACAAGAACATCCTCAGCATCGTGGCCGCCATCCTGGCTTTTGCGGTCATCACGCTGATTTATTTTAGCCCCGTGCTCCAAGGCAAGCGCATCAAGCAACACGACATCGAGATGCACCTCGGCATGTCGCAAGAGATCAACCAATTCCATGAGGCTACGGGCGAACAGACACTTTGGACCAATGCTCCGTTTGGCGGCATGCCAGCGTGGAACATCTCAGTCAGCCCCAAGGGCAATCTCACCAACCCCGTTTACAAAGGGCTGAGTTTGGGCTTCCCCCACCCCATTGGCTCCGTATTCATCTGTATGTTAGGATTTTTTGTTCTGTTGTTGGTGCTCGACTGCGGCTTCTGGATCAGTTTCATCGGTGCCATAGCCTATGGGTTCACGTCCTACCTATTCATCGTGATTGGGGCAGGCCACAACGCCAAAGCCATGGCCATGGCCTATATGGCTCCCGTCATCGCGGGCGTGCTGCTGGCCTACAAAGGCAAATACCTTTGGGGATGGCTGCTGACCGCCTTTGCCATGGCCTTTGAGGTACGTACCAACCACCTGCAAATCACCTACTATCTTGCCTTGATCATCGTCATCTTGGTCATCGCCGAGCTTATCAGCGACATCAAAAACAAGAAGTTGGGCCATTTCTTCAAGGCTTCCGTCGGTTTGGCCGTGGCCGCCATCATCGGCGTACTGACCTGTTCGACAGCCCTCTACGGCAACTATGAGTTTGGCAAGGAGACCACACGTGGCAAACCCGTGCTGGCCAGCGGCCAAGACAACCAAACTACGGGCCTCGACCGCGACTACATCACGCAATGGAGTTATGGCAAGGGTGAGACCTGGACATTGCTGATCCCCAACGCCAAGGGCGGCGCTTCGGCCTATATCGGAAAACAGAACCCTGCCTTGGACAAGGCCGACCGACAGTTCAAGGACACCATCGCCCAGCAAAATGCCTATTGGGGCGACCAACCCATGACCAGCGGTCCCGTCTACGTGGGTGCCATCGTGGTCTTCCTCTTCGTCTTGGGTGCGCTGACCGTGAAAGGCAAGCTGAAATGGGCCTTGCTCATCGCCACCCTGCTCTCCATCCTGCTCAGCTGGGGCAAGAACTTCATGGGCTTCACCAACTTCTTCTTGGACTACATCCCTGGATATGACAAGTTTAGGGCCGTTTCCATGACACTTGTCATCGCCGAGATTACCATGCCGTTGTTAGGCTTCTTAGGACTCGCCGAGCTGATGAAGGATCCCGACGGCTTCAAAAAGAACATCAAGAAATTCTATATCGCCTTGGGCATCACGGCGGGTATCTGTCTCTTGTTCTATCTCGCCCCGAAGACCTTCTTCAGCTTCCTCAGCCAAGGCGAAGCCGAGCAGTTCGCCGCCATGAGCAAAGGCAAGGACGGCGCCGTCTACGCCCAGTTTGCATCACAGCTCGAAGACGTGCGTGTGGCCATCTTCCGCAAGGACGCGCTACGCAGCCTGCTATTCATCATCCTTGCCGCCGTGCCGTTGTTCCTTTACGGCAAGGGCAAGCTGAAAGGCCAAATCGCCTTCCCCATCCTCGCCGTATTGGTTTTGGCCGACATGTTCCCCATCGACAAGCGTTACCTGAACAACGACAAATTCGTCAGCAAGGAGCAATACTCGAAGCCTTTCACTGCTTCTGCCGCCGACCAATACATATTGAACGACAACGACTTGGACTTCCGTGTGGCCGACATCACCAAAGACATGTTCAACGACGCCAGCACCTGCTATTTCCACAAGTCGCTGGGTGGCTATTCGGGCGCCAAACTGCGCCGTTACCAAGACGTCATCTCGCAATACCTTGGTAGCGAGCTCAACCAACTCAGAGGCGCCAAAACCGCGCAAGATCTGATGCTGAGCTTATCGCAGCAGAAAGTGATCAACATGCTGAACACCAAATACGTCATCTTCAACCCCAACGCGCAACCCTTCCCCAACGCCAATTCCTTGGGCAACGCATGGGTGGTGAACGACATACGCTGGGTGAGCACACCCAATGAGGAGATCGATGCCATCGCGGAGACCAACTTGGCTCACGCGGCCATCATCAACAGGGAGTTTGCACAACAAGTCGGCAACTACCAACTCACAGACAGCATCGTGCCCGAAATAACCTTGGAGGATTACCAGCCCAACAAGTTGTGCTATAAGTTCCGCGGCGCTTCAACAGGCGCAACAGATGCCAACTATCTTGTCGTCTTCTCCGAAATCTGGACCGAGAAGGGATGGAAGATGTATGTGGACGGACAGGAGCAGCCTTTGCTTCGCGCCAACTACATCCTGCGTGCTGCCCTCATCCCTGGTGGTGAGCATGACATCATCATGGAGTACGCGCCCAAGGCCTACAAGGTGGGCAACACCGTGTCATTTATCAGTTCGTTGATCATGATTTTGGGCCTAATAGGCGCCCTCATCTATACCTTCAAACCCAAAAAAGAAGAAAAGGCATGAAACGCGTTCTGATCATCACCTACTATTGGCCTCCTTCGGGCGGCAGCGGCGTGCAACGCTGGCTGAAGATGTCGAAGTACCTGCCCGAATACGGCTGGCAGCCCGTGATATACACTACAGAAAACGCTGAGTATCCGATTATCGATCATTCCTTGGAGAAAGATGTCGCGCCTAACATCGAGGTCATCAGAAGACCCATCACCGAACCTTATTCCGCATACAAGAAGTTCCTCGGCATCAAAAAGGAAGAGACCGTGAAGATGGGATTCATCCAAGAGAAGGAAAAGAACAAAAGCTGGAAGTCGGACCTATCGCTGTGGGTACGCGGCAACTTCTTTATCCCTGATGCCCGTTGCGGGTGGGTGAAGCCCTCGGTGCGCTTCTTGAAAGAATACCTGAACGAGCACCCCGTGGATGCCATCATCAGCACGGGTCCGCCCCACTCCATGCACCTGATCGCCTTGAAGCTAAAGGAAGCATTGGGTCTCCCGTGGATTGCCGACTTCCGCGACCCTTGGACCGAAATCGACTACTACAACGACCTGCACCTCACCGCTTGGGCCGACCGCAAACATCACCGTTTGGAGCAAGAGGTGTTGACCAAAGCCGACAAGGTGGTCACCGTGGCACCCGACGGTGCGAGAAGGCTTGGGCGATTGGGCAACAGGAACGTCAGGACCATTTACAATGGTTTCGACCGCGACGACGACACACAGACGCCCGTCAACTTGTCCGAACAGTTTACCATCACCTATCTCGGCGTCCTCTCCAAGATCCAGAACCCCAGCAACCTATGGCAAGCCTTGGCTGAGCTCACCAAGGAAGATAGCGGCTTTGACAAGAGCCTAAGAATCAATATGATTGGGCAGATTGACAGTGCCGTGGTGAGCAGCATCGACGAGAACGGTTTGACACAACATGTCGCCTATTCGCCTTACATGCCGCACGACCAAGTGTCGGCAGTGCATCGCAGCTCCACATTGCTCTTGCTCCTGCTCATGCCCGACAGCGAGCCGCGTGCCAAAGGCCTGCTTACCGGCAAGCTCTTCGAGTATATGGCCTCGGGCCGCCCCATCCTCTGCATAGGTCCCGAAGACGGCGACGCGGCTAGAATCCTTAGGGAAACCGGTGCCGGCCAGACCATCAGCTTTGAAGACAAAGAGAAGATAAAGGAAGCCTTGAAAAACCTCTATCAGAGGTATTTGGAGAACACTCTGGAAGTCAACACGAATCCAAAGGTGGAAAACTATTCGAGACAGGTTATGACGCAACAATACGCGGCCCTGCTCAACCAAGCCATTAACGAATGACAACCGGTCCCAACATAGACAAGAAAGTCAAAGTCTGTCATTTGGCAAGCAAGCACAAAATGAATGACATGCGCATCTTTGAAAAAGAGTGCAAGTCATTGGCAAAAGCTGGTTTTGACGTCACGCTCATCGGTTTTGGTGACACAGCCAAGACTGAAGTGATTGACGGCGTTCGCTGCATCAGCCTGTTTTGTCCCATCAAAAACAACCTCGAACTGCTGAGAAAACGGAACAAGATGAGTTTGGAGACCGCCTTAGACGTCGATGCTGACATCTATCACTTGCATGAACCCGAGTTGTTGCCAGTGGGGATGAAGCTAAAGCGTAAAGGTAAAATCGTCATCTTTGATAGTCACGAGTACTATGGTTGGCAACTCCGCGACAACATCCACAAAATCAAGGTGATAAAAACGCCTGCTTTCCTTATGAAAGTATTTGGCAACCTCTACATGCGCTACGAAAAACACGTCTGCATGAAAATCGACGGGGTAGTTCAGGTATGTACCATGAATGGCGTTGACTATTTTGGTCATCGTTGTCAAAAAACCTTGTTTATCAGAAACTTGCCAAGTCTATCCGATTACACGAGAAAAACGCCTATAGACTATTCACAAGGTCCAGCCGTGGCTATGATTGGAGGTATTACCAAAGAACGAGGCATCACCCAACTCATTGAAGCTGCGCACCAAGCCAAAGCAAAATTGCTTTTGGCCGGAGCTTTCTCGCCCAAAACCTACGAAACAGAACTAAAAGAATCGCCTGCCTACGCCTGCGTCGACTACAAAGGCTTTTTGGACAAAAAAGGCATGGTAGCCTTGTTGGAGGAGGCCAACATCGGAGCTTCCACCCTGCTCAATGTCGGGCAATACGACAAAATCGACACCCTCCCGACCAAGGTCTACGATTACATGTCAATGCAATTGCCCGTAGTCATTTCCAATACAGACTTTGCACAAAAGATGAATGAGAAGTATCACTTTGCCATCTGTATCGACCCCGAAAAGCCAGAGGACATTGCCGATGCCATAAAATGGTTGAAGGAACATCCCGAACAAGCCGTTGAAATGGGCAACAACGGTAGAAAAGCCATTGAAGAAGAGTTCAATTGGGAAAAAGAGAGCGAGAAACTGGTTGATTTCTACAAGAATCTCTTGGCTTAATTCATCATACATTTTCATTCGACACTTTAGCCTCAATGAAGCATTAGCCAATTCCATTTTGCATTACGACTTTTTTCGTTACGACTTTTTTCGTAATGACGGTGCAAACAATGTAGTTTTCATAAACAATAAATTGGCGCAATAAACAATTATTTGAATTAATTATGTATTTTTGCAAATCTACAAGATAGAATGAATTTGCTTTGCCATGAAAAAGGCGCTACTCATCTTGCATCTCTTACTCCCTTTGCTCTTTTTCGGGCAGACGTTTCCCGACAACGTTCTTGAAAGCGACTGCAACCGACCCATATTAGGCAGTGCTTGGGAAATTCAGCTCCTCGAATCCAGCACCGGGGACGACGTAGCTTCCTATTCCCCTGTCATGGTTGGCGACATTGACGGCAACGGCGTTACCGACATCGTGGTAGCCAAATACAATGGCAACAACTACCGAAGCCGCGAAATCAACGTCTATAGCGGTTCAGACTTAAGCCTTCAACATTCCTTTATCGTCCCCGACACCATCTACCTTTCCAACGGTCCATACGCCATCGGACGCTATCCCAAAGCTGACGGCACGATGCAAGGCGCTATCTTCACGCATTGTTACGACAAGAGAATCCGTGCCTACTCCATCAACGGCACCCTACTGAATGTCTCAGACCGGCCCACCTCTTGCGACGGCATGGTCTCACTGGCTGATTTCAACGGCGACGGCTATCCCGAAGTATATGCGGGCAGCGACATCTTTGATGCAGCCACACTTCATTGGCTGTGCTCCGGACCCAACAACGGCAACAAAGGCCTAAGTTACAGAGGCACACCTGCCTACAGCAATGGCGTCTACCACCACACCTATTATGCCATGTCGTTGGCATATAACGCCTTAGGTGATGATACACAGGAATTGATATGCGGCAATACCATCTACAATGTCAACATAGTCAGCCGCACCAATCCCAGCCAAAACTCCATCACGGTCAACAAGACCATCACGCCTCCCAACGGTTGCTCCCAAGATGGCCACACCTGCATAGCAGACTTTGACCTCGATGGAGAAACTGAAATTCTTGTCATACGTGACGACACCAACGACCAGATTGTTGACAACACCTATTTTTACGCCTATAAACCTTCCAATGGGCAAATCCTTTTCGAAAAACCTCACCGTTGCGCCAGTTCAAGTTATGTGTTCATAGGCAACATCGACACCGACCCTTATCCCGAAATCGTCTTATTGGAAAATCAACCCAACGGCAGCACTGAAAAGATTTTCTGTTGGAGATACGTGCCCCAATCGGGTCTTCAAACTGTTTGGTCGCAAAACCATGACGACCGTTCGGGACAAACAGCCATGACATTATTCGATTTTAACCAAGATAACATCATGGAACTGGTCTACCGTGATAACAACAATCTGCGTATCATCAATGCCAGCGGCAAAAGCCATGTCACCGGAAACGACACCATTAGACCATACAATATTTACACGAGGACAATGGCTGCGGGAACGGGATGCGAATACCCCATCGTTGCCGACATAAATGGCGACGGTATAGCAGAAATCGTTGCCACCGGCTTGCTTGACCAACACTTCAATTACGACATAGGTTATGGCAACATTCATGTCTTTGGAAGTCCCAGTTGGGGATCGGCACGACCTGTCTGGAACCAATACATGTACCACGTCACCAATGTCAACGAAAACCTAACCATCCCGACCTTCTGCTACAACGCGGCCACTGTTTTCACGGCACCTGACGGCACCGTACGCCGACCCTACAACAACTTCTTGCAGCAGGCAGGCTATATTGACCAATATGGTGAGCCCTACAATCCTGGAGGATTGACCGAAGTCGGCATCAACGGTTCAGGGTGCACCGCCTTTGTCTTCCATGGTGTCACATACAACGAAAGCGGGTCATTCCAACAATTGGTAGAGGCGTCAAACGGATGCGACACTCTTTACAATATCGAGGTGAGCATCGGCGGAACCGTGACTTACGAATGGTGGCAGCAAGCCTGCAACGCTTACACATGGAACGGCGTCACATACGCTACCCCGGGCGACTATACACAAGAGTTTGTCGCTCCCGATGGTTGCGATAGCATCGTCACCATGCACCTGTCTTTCGACCTCTATCCCGAATCCATCCCCGCCATCTACGGTCCGACTGAAGTCTATGTCTCTACCGACCTTATCTTGGGTGAATTTCATTATTCCATTAACCCTGTAGGGCTTGCTGAGCATTACGAATGGGAACTCGACGGTGCTGATTGGACCATGGATACCATGGGTACAGCATGCACACTTACCATCTACCACCCTGGCACAGCCACCCTGCGCGTCAGGGCCTGGAACGGCTGCGGATTCTCGGAACAGGAAATCGTCATCCATGCTGGATTCTTCGACGTCAATGATTTCCAAACAATTTCCGCCGCTTTATATCCCAATCCCGCACATGACAAAGTGACCATAGAAGCCGAAAGCATTGTAAGGATTAAACTGTACAACCTGCAAGGGCAATGCGTTTGGGATTATCCAGTCAACCAAGTCGACCATGTGGAGCTTCCCCTACCATCCCTTCCTCCCTCACTCTATCTCGTTGAGATACAAACAGCATATGGTATTGCTCGAACCAAACTAAAAACAGAACCGCTATGAAAAACAGAATCATCACCATCGTCCTCTTCATCCTGTTGTTGCCGACATGCCTCATCAGCCAAGTCAGCATCGGTGACATCCTCTGCACCGATGGCAGCATTTTAAGCCACGAAGCGTTCCCTTCATCGGGGAAGACAGCTGAAGGCATCGTGTTTTACATCGACAACACCGACACTCACGGCTGGGCCGTCGCGCTCAACAACCAAAGCTCTTCCATTAAATGGTGTAGATACTACGAATACGATATTGCTAATCTACCTAACATCAGCAACGCCCGCAATGCCATGCATGATTTGGACGGTCACACCAACACAGGTATCATCCGCGCCGAAGGCAACAGCTCCATTTTTCCTGCAGCATGGGCCGTTGACTATGACAACGGATGGTATCTTCCCAGCGCAGGGCAGTTGCGATACCTCTACTCGTGTGCTCCTGAAATCAACACCTCGCTGCAAGTCGTAGGCGGAACAGCCATACACTATCAATACAACTTCTATTGGTGGTCGTCGACCGAACACTCTCCCTATCATGCCTACGACATGAACTCGGGAGGTAGCACAGGTGATTATCTAAAAGACAATAGCAACAACTATCCCCCCACTGGCATCGCTGTCCGACAAATCAGGGATTTCACCATACAACAACCCGTTCACCCTACTTACCATATTGGAGACCTCATCACCAACAACGATGGCAGTCGTGGCATCCTTTTCTACGTCAGTCCTGACCAAACCGACGGCTGGATGGTGGCCTTGAACGATGCAGCAAGCGCCATATCTTGGGGCAACAACACCGATGTGCCTGGATTGAACAACCAAACCTGCGACCAGCCTTTCGGCGCCTTGCTCGACGAAACCAACGGTTTTGCCAATACGGGAAGCATCAGAAACCACCAAAACGGGTTGGCCACAGCCGCCAATGCAGTCGACTATCAACACGGCTGGTATCTGCCCACTGCTGGACAGCTATTGAAACTCTTTGGTTCTCTGGCCTTCATCGAGGACAAGTTGCAGACGTATGGCACCACCTTAGCGGAAGATTATTATTGGTCAAGCTCCGAGGCCAACGACTCTCAAGCTTTCGGTTTAAGTTGCGCTCCGACGGCCAACGTCCGTGCCGGTCACTGCGTACTCGCCTTAAAATCGAACCCATTCCGTGTCCGCGCGGTCAGAAACATCATCTTTGAGGATCCCGTTCCTGTCCCCGGACTCCCCGACAACATCCTTGAGAGCGACTGCAACCATCCTATGGAAGGCATGGCTTGGGACGTAAAGCTAATTCATTCCACACCAGAGGTGGTGGCTTCTTACGCCCCGGTGATGGCTGGCGACATCGACAGCAACGGAATCGTCGACATCCTGATATCGCACTTCAATGGCAACAACTACCGCACCAACACCTTGGACGTTTACAGTGGCGTTGACCTCTCACTACAATACAGGTTCAACATCCAAGACTCCATCTACAACACCACGGGCAATTATGCCCTCTGTAGGTACCCCCTGCCCAACGGTTCGCAGCAAGGTGCCATCTTTGTCCACAGTTACGACAGAAAGATCCGTTCATACGCCATCGACGGCACCCTACTCAACGTGTCGGACCGCGCCACTTCCTGCGAAGGTATGGTCTCATTCGCCGATTTCAACGGCGACGGCTTCCCAGAAGTATACGCCGGTAGCGATATCTTTGATGCCGCCACGCTGAAATGGCTCTGCTCTGGTCCTGCAGACGGAAACAAAGGAGAGAGTTACAGAGGCTCGGCACCTGGTGTAGTCAACAGCCACCGCTGCTATTATGCCATGTCGTTAGCCGCTGACGTGCTGGGCGACGCAACGCAAGAGCTGATTTGCGGCAACACCATCTACGACGTAAACATCACCAGCCGCACCAATCCCGCACTCAACGCCATCACGGTTAACAAAACCATCACGCCACCGTCAGGCTACACTCCCGACGGACATGTCAGCCTAGCCGACTTCGACCTCGACGGCGAATGCGAAGTGCTTGTCACTCGCAACAACACCGATGACCACACCATGGGCACGGTCTATTTCTATGCCTATAAGCCTTCTAACGGACAAATCATTTTCCAGAAGACCGTCCCATGCCTTTGCACCGGTTATCCCCTCATCGGCAATATCGACGACGACCCGCATCCCGAAATCGTCTTTCTTGAAAAGCAAGAGTCATGGCAACCCATGTATATCTATTGTTGGCGATACACGACACCAACCGGGCTGACTACCGTCTGGCAACACCAGCACGACGACTTATCAGGACAAACAGGCATCACACTGTTTGACTTCAACCAGGATGACATCATGGAACTCGTCTATCGCGACAGCGAGAACCTTCGCATCATCAACGGTAGCGGGAAGAGCCACATCACCGGTAACGACACCATCAGGCCTTACAACATCTACACTCGAATGATGGCAGCTGGAACAGGCTGTGAATACCCAATCGTTGCCGATGTCAATGGCGATGGGTCAGCCGAAATCGTTGTCTCAGGTATGCTTGACCAATATGCCTACCTCCCTGGCGTTGGCGGGCTCCACATGTTCGGTAATCCCGGCAACTGGGCACCAGCCAGACCTGTGTGGAACCAATACATGTACCACGTCACCAACGTCAACGAAGACCTCACCATCCCAACCTATTGTTTCGACAAGGCGACAGTTTTCACAGGGTCAGACGGCACCCTTCGACGACCCTACAACAACTTCTTGCAACAAGCCGGCTATATCACTCCAACTGGTGAGCCTTACAACCCTGGTGGCATGGTAGAGATCGAGCACTATGGCGAAGGTTGCCAAACCTACACTTACCATGGTGTAACCTATACGGAAAGTGGCGACTATGAATACCTGATTGAAAACCCCTTGGGCTGCGACACCTTGCTGAACATCCATGTTCACTTAGGCGACACCATTCACAACTATCTGTACAAAGCCGCTTGCGACAGCTACACTTGGAATGGGACGACCTACACAGAGAGCGGCCTTTATGAGCAGACCTTCATCTCGGCACAAGGTTGCGACAGCATCGTCATCCTCGACCTGACCCTCGGAGCCTCTTCTTACGTCAGCCCCATTCATGGCGAAAGCCTCATCTATTACCAAACCAACGGACAATACACCTATAGCATCGCCCCTGTCGAAGGTTGCTTTGGCTACGAATGGAGCATTGACGGGCCTTGGACCATTCAATTCTCGCCTGACTCGCCTGAATGCATAGTCAACATCACTTCACCTGGCACTGCGACATTGAAAGTAAGGGTCTATACCGCATGCGGTTCTGTGGAGCGCACCCTCTTCATCAACCACGACGCCCGCCCCGACATCGTCATTTACCCCAACCCCACCCAAGGTGAGTTCAACATTGTGCTTTATGGAATGGAGGGCGAGGCTATCGTAGTCATTTACGACTATCTAGGGCAACTCATCGGCCGTTTCAGTGTTGATGCAGATATTCACGGCACCCTCGTGCCCTATTCCTTGGCAGGCAAGGCCGCAGGGATATATATGGTCTCCGCCATCAACCGATACCATAAAGTCACGAAAAAAGTCATCAAGAGCACGCCATCAAGCTTTGGGATATTCGACTGGGATTGGTAATATCAATTATTTCCATCCTATGATCTTCATGGCTTTGTCAATCAGGTCATTCACCGATTGAGAGACCTTCAATTTGTAGAGTGCGACAAGACCCAAGACGAGGAAAAGGACCGACTTCAGCACCGCATTGATGCCCAAGCCGAAAACAGGCTTGGCAAACAAGCCTTCAAACCAGGGCGTCAGCATAAGGGTCCACAGCCAGTTGAGGCCAAACATGACCAACACCACAACCGCAACGGGGATCAGTTTCACCGACAGCGGATTCACCCCGATCTTCCACTTGATGAAAGCAAGCAGCAAGATGAAATAGACGAGATACGACACCACTTGAGCCAAAGCGCCGCCGTTGATGTCCCACTTGGGCACCCACCATGCATTTAGGCCTACTGACATGCCCGCCAACAAGATGGTGAACGCCAACGAATAATAGTAATACTTCGAATAGCTCAAAGCGGTGGTAGTCACGCCAAGGGTTGAATAAACGAGACGGCTCAACGACAAGATGAGCACCGCCCATTTGCCCAAACGGTAGATGTCGCCATTAGGCAGCAAATCGAAGATATAGTCAATGTTGATCCAAATAAGGAAAAACACAAAGGTTCCGGCTATAAACTGATGCAATGCCACGGTCTTACACAAGAAATCGGCTTGCTTCACATCCTGTTTGGCCATGGCCTCAGAGATATGCGGCCTCGAGATGGCACCCAACGAACGGTAGGGCATCTCGACCAACGCCGCGATATTGGTGGCAATGGTGAACACACCGGCCAGATGGAAACCCGTCTTACCTGCCACGAAGAACTTACTCAACATCGGAATGACATTGCCTGCCAATGCCGCGGTAATCATGAATAAGGTGTAAAACAGGAAGTCGCGTTTCAGCTCCGGCTTGATGTAGTTCCATTCGATCTTGAACGACACACGCTTCAACGAAAGCAGATAGATGATGTTGATCAAAGTGGCGAGGCCATAGAACACGCAAAATGCTACGATAACGCCATCAAAATCAATGACTTTGTAGAAGTACAGCAGATAGACCACCAAGGTAGCTACTCGCAAGCCCACCTCACGGATGAACTTGGGCAGCACGATACGCAGAAGAAGATTGCTATTTGTCTCAAAGACAGAGATATATAGCATAAAGAACGCCAAGGGAATGACGAAGTTGACGTATTTGGCAAAGAGATCGGCACCCACTTCAGCATCCTTCGTGAAGAAATGCACAATGGGGCCTTTGAACAAGAAAAACGCCAACAGGAAGAACATGAACCCGATGAGCGGGACAAGTAACGTCCAGCCGAAGAAGCCATGGTCGCGGTGTTCCTCATCCTTGAAGAAAGGATAGTAACGCATCGCCGACGAGTTGGTACCGAGTTGTGCCAAGCCGCCGAAGAGCAACGAGCATTGCAGCAAGATGTCAATGAGGCCAATCTGCTCAGGCTGAAGGGCTTTGGTTTGGATGAAAAAGGTCGTGACGATGCCCACGACCACCCCGATATAGGTGGCTATGGTGCCCTTGATGCTCTGTCGTGCCACGATGCCCATGCCTTATTCCCCTTCCACCTTCAAGTATTCTTCATCCGTGCTCTTGCGCTCATATTCCACATAATCCTCGTAAGCGCTGATGATCAACTCGTAATCCTTGTTCTGTTCCTCAAGGTTTTGAATCAAGGTGTTCTGCTCCTCGATTCTCTTTTTCAACTCGTTGATGCGGCTTTCGCGATATTCATTGGCGGCCTGATAGGTCTGGATGTGCTTCCTCAGGTCTTCGATGACGATCTCCTTGCGCCGGGTCTGGATCTCGGTCTCACTCAGTTGCATCGTACGCTTACGGATACCCGAGTTCAAATCGTTGCCAGCCAAGATCAAGATAGCCACCACCCATATCCATAGCAAAAGGATGATAAGGGTACCAATGGAGCCATAGAGGGCGTTGTAGCGCGAGAAGTTGGAGATATAGGTATTGAAAGCCACGGTGCCCAAAACAAATAAGGTGGTGGCAAGGATGGTGCCCGGACTGAAGATGACGAACTCACGATACTTCTTGCCTTTGCGTCTGGGGTGTTTCAGTTCCACCCGATAATGCTCTTTGAATTTTACATTGCCAAAATAATACAGCAAGGCGATACCAAAACAGAGGGCAAAGATACCAATCACCCAACGCAACACACTGAAGAGGAAGAAGGTAAAGGTACCTCCTTGGATGATCTCGTGAGTCACCAGATACTTCAAAGCCATACCACCCAAAGATATCAAGAGGACGGAAACGACCATCAGTGCACCGATGATCACCAACATGACGATAGCAAAGAGGCGCTGCTCAAGCCAGTCGCGAAGGTTCAATTTCTTGCTACGGAGATAATTGGCATAGACATTACGGAAGCCGTTGAAGAAAGCCACCACGCCACTCGACCCGAACACGATACACAAGATAATACTTATCGACAGCAAGCCGTCGTGGGGCTGGTTCATGATGCCATCGATGGTCTCCGTCACGAAGTCGAGCGTGCCCGAAGGGATGAGGAAGTCGTTGATGAGCATCATCACACGCTCGTAGAGATGCGGGATGGGGATATAAGGAATCAGCGTGAAGAAAAACAGGATCAACGGGAAGAGCGCCACGAAGAAATTGAACGCCACGCCAGCGGCACGGTCGATGGTACGGCCCTTGGTGAATAGCTTGATGAAGTCGCGCACGACATCCAGGAACGGCAATTTGGTGCCAGGGAAACGCACCCTACGCAAATAGTTGTCGTCGCGGTTGTACCAAGCCTTGGCTGCGTCAATCTTCGCGTTGATCCACAGCTTCAGTTTACCGTCTTTCTTTTCTTTTTCTGCCATAATTCTTAGTGAATTAACTTGCAAAAATAGTGGTTTTATTGCAACAAGCCCACAAAAATCGTAATTTTGCGGCATGAATACGCAAGAAACCATCTCACACGAGGGTATCGTGACCAAGATCACCGACGAAGAACTGGAAATCAAGATACTGGCACAAAGCGCCTGCGCTGCCTGCCACGCCAAGAGTGCCTGCGGCATGGGCGAGCAAGCGGAGAAGATCCTCACCGTGCCACGACCCAAGGACAAAGACTTCGCCCTCAACCAAAAAGTCAACGTCAGAATGGGCATCGGGCAAGGCAACAAGGCCGCCGTCTTGGCCTATCTCCTTCCTGTCATCCTGCTGCTGGCCGTGCTCTTTGTCTGCCTCGGTCTGGGCTTGAGCGAAGGTCTGTCGGCCCTCATCAGCTTCATCGCGCTGATACCTTATTATATTGTGCTCTACCTGCAACGCGACAAACTCAAGAAACGGTTCGAATATACCATTGAATAAAAAACGGAAAAAAACTTTTGTCAAAAAAAGGAGTTTCCGTATTTTTGCAGGTTGTTTTGACGAAAACAAACTCAAAATTCTATACAGATGAGTAATACTTTACTAATTTCCTTAGCGGTTCTCGGAATCCTGGGCGGCATCCTTGCCGTGGTTCTGTACTTCGTTGCACAGAGGTTCAAGGTGGAAGAGAACCCTTTGATTGATGAAGCGGAAGCTTGTCTGCCCGGCGCCAACTGCGGTGGCTGCGGCTTTGCAGGCTGCCGTGCCTTGGCCGAGGCTTGCGTGAAGCAAGCCGCCGAGAAAGGCAACATCGACGGTCTGGCCTGTCCTGGCACCGACATGGGCAAGGTGGCCGCCGTCCTGGGACTGACCGCTGGCACCTTCGAGCCTAAGATCGCCGTGGTGCGCTGCAACGGCAGCTGCCAGAACTCACCCGCCAAGGTGCATTATGAAGGCGCTGACATCTGCGCTTTCGCCACCACCCTTTATGCCGGCGAAGGCGGCTGCTCGAAAGGCTGCCTCGGACTGGGCGACTGCGTGAAGAAGTGTAACTTCGACGCGCTGCACATCGATGAGGAGACGGGCCTGCCCGTTGTCGACCCCGACAAGTGCGTGGGTTGCGGCGTCTGCGCCCGCACCTGCCCGCGTGGCATCATCGAGATCCGTCCGCGTGGCAAGAAAGACCGCCGCGTCTACGTGTGCTGCTCCAACACCGACAAGGGTGCCTTGGTCATCAAGAACTGCGCGGTGGGTTGCATCGGCTGCCAGAAGTGCTTGAAGGAATGCCCCTTCGAGGCCATCGAGATGCGCGGCAACCTCGCCTACATCGACCCGGCCAAGTGTAAGGCCTGCGGCAAGTGCGCCAAGGTGTGTCCGCGTGGCACCATCCATGCCGTCAACTTCCCCGCCCCCAAGCCTGAACCCAAGGCCCTGGAAGGCGCCGAGCCTGCCGTCAAGATCGAGCACCAAGCACAGCCTGTGGAAGTGAAAACTGAAGTCAAACCCGAAAACACCGTCACAGCATGAACCCGATAAAGACTTTCAAAAAGGGTGGCGTCCATCCGGAAGAGAACAAGCTTTCGGCCGACAAACCCATACAAGACTTCCCGATGCCCAAGCAAATCATCGTCCCGTTGGGACAATGCCTCGGCGCACCGGCTGAATGCATCGTCAACAAAGGCGACCGCGTGCTGACGGGTCAACTCATCGGCACGGCTAAGGGTTTCGTCTCGGCCAACGTCCACTCGCCCGCCACCGGCACCGTCGCCAAAGTCGACGTGGTGATGGACCACACAGGCTACTACAAACCCGCCGTCTTCATCGACCGTGAAGAGCAAGACGAATGGGCAGAAGGCATCCTCGTCACTGACGAGCTGCTTACCGATATCAAACTCGACTCCAAACAAATCATCGACAAGGTGAAAGAATGCGGTATCGTCGGTATGGGCGGTGCCACCTTCCCCACCCACGTCAAGCTGATGGTCCCCGAAGGCAAGAAAGCCGAATACATCATCATCAACGCAGCCGAATGCGAGCCTTACCTGACTTGCGACTACCGTCTGCTTCTTGAGAAGACCCAAGAGTTCCTCATGGGCGTCAAGATCCTGATGAAGGCCGTCAACACCGACAAGGGCATCATCGGCATCGAACAGAACAAGATGAAAGCCATCGAGCTGTTGGACAAGACCATCAACGAGCACAAGGACTTATACGCTGGCATCGAGGTGCAGCCTCTGAAGACCAAATACCCACAAGGCGGTGAAAAACAGATCATCAAGGCCATCACGGGTCGCGAGGTGCCTTCGGGCAAGCTGCCCATCGAGACGGGTTGTGTCGTGGTCAACGTGGCCTCGACCTACGCCGTCTACGAAGCCGTGCAGAAGAACAAGCCTTTGATTGAGCGTATCGTCACCGTCACGGGTAAGTCGGTCAAGAACCCCGGCAACTTCCGCGTGCGTTTCGGCACCCCTGCCGACCTTCTCATCGAGGCCGCTGGCGGTCTGCCAGAGGACATCACCGACGTCATCAACGGCGGTCCCATGATGGGCAAGTCGGTGTCGGTCACCAACTTCCCGTGCATCAAAGGCACGTCGGGCATCCTGCTGATGACCCTCAAGGAAGCGCAAGACCGTCGTCAGACCAACTGCATCCGCTGCGGCCGTTGTGCCAAGGCCTGTCCCATGGGCCTGCAGCCCTTCCTGCTCCACAAAGTGGCCAAGCAGAACGACTTCGACGAGACGGAGAAGAACCACATCATGGACTGCATCGAATGCGGTTCCTGCGAGTTCACCTGCCCCGCCAACATCCCGTTGCTCGACTACATCCGTTACGGCAAGGCCAAGACGGGCGCCATCATCAAAGCTAGAAATCAAAAATAAAAGACCATGAATAAATACACAATATCTGGTTCGCCGCATGTGCATTCGACGGAAAACACGAGGAAGATCATGTATCGTGTGCTCCTCGCCTTGCTTCCCGCTCTGCTTGTGGCCATCTATTATTTCGGCTGGTATGCCCTCCGCCTGACCATCGTCACGGTGGCCGCCTGTATGCTGACCGAATGGCTCATTCAGAAATTCCTTATCAAAGGCCCCTTGACCATCAACGACGGCTCGGCCGCGCTGACGGGCGTGCTGTTGGCCTTCAATGTGCCCGCCAACCTTCCCATCTGGATGGCTATCGTGGGTAGCGTCGTCGCCATCGGTATCGGCAAGATGGCCTTTGGCGGCTTGGGCAAGAACCCCTTCAACCCGGCTCTGGTAGGCCGTGTGTTCATGCTCGTGTCGTTCCCGACCGCCATGACCACCTGGCCGCAGGCCGCTCCTATCTTCAAGGCAGGCTTCTTCACCGATGCCGTCACGGGTCCCACCCCGCTCGGCCTCTTGAAGGAATCAGGTGCCTCATCGCTCGATCACGCACAATTCATCGACATGGTTTTAGGTAACCGTGGCGGTGCCTTTGGCGAGGTCTGTGCCATCGCCCTGTTGCTTGGCGCCATCTACCTCATCTGCCGTAAGGTCATCGACATCTGGACGCCGTTGAGCATCTTGCTCACCGTGTTCATCTTCACGGGCATCTTTTACCTCATCAACCCTGAGGCTTACATCGCTCCTTGGTACCACCTGGTATATGGCGGTCTCATCCTCGGCGCCTTCTTCATGGCCACCGACATGGTGACCTCACCGATGACGGTACGAGGCAAACTATTGTTTGGCTTCGGCATCGGTGCCATCACGGTCATCATCCGTCTGTGGGGTGCCTATCCCGAAGGTGTGTCGTTCGCCATCTTGATTATGAATGCCTTCACACCGCTCATCAACAAGGCCTTCAAGCCCAAAGTGTTCGGCGTTGTCAAACCCTCTAAAAAGTAATCGCCATGGCAAAGAAACCATCCACTTTAGTTAATATGCTCGTCGCCCTGCTCGTCATCGCAGCGGTGTCGGGCGGTGTGCTCGGCTTAGTCTACGGCGTGACCAAAGACGCCATCGCCGAGGTCGACCAGAAGAAGAACGAAGCTGCCATCCAGGCCGTGTTGCCTTTGGAAGGCGAAATCAACTATGAGGCTGACACAATGCAATTCACTTATGAAGGTGTCGACATGACCTTCCCTTGCAACCTCGCCTACGATGCCAACGGCAACTTCAAAGGCGCTGCCGTGAAGACCAGCGAAGGCGGCTTCGGCGGCAAGATCGACATGATGGTCGGCTTCCTCGCCGATGGTACCATCAAAGGCACCTCGGTGCTGTCGCACGCTGAGACCCCAGGCCTCGGCGCCAATATGACTGGCAAGTTCAAGGACCAATTCGTCGACAAGAACCCCAACGACTTCAAGTTGATCGTCAAGAAAGACGGCGGCGACGTCGATGCCATCACCGCGGCCACCATCACCTCGAGAGCCTTCTCGAAGGCGGTCGACAAGGCTTACCAAGCCTTCATGGCCAACAAGGCACAATTCATGACCAACGCTCCCGTCGAGGAAGAAGCTCCCGTTATGGAAGAGGCTCCCGCTGAGGAGAATAATGAAACGGAAGGAGGACAAAGCAATGAGTAACAATCTGCAAACCTTTACCAAAGGCCTCATCAAAGAAAACCCCATCCTGGTGCTGCTGTTGGGCTGCTGCCCGACCTTGGCAACGACCACCAGTGCCATCAACGGCATGTCGATGGGTTTGGCCACCACCTTCGTGCTGGTGCTATCGAATATCTTCATCTCCCTGCTGAAGGGCTTCATCCCCGACAAGGTGCGTATCCCCTGCTTCATCGTGGTCATCGCCTCGTTTGTGACGGTGGTGCAACTCGTCATGCAGGCCTATGTGCCCGACATCTATGAAACCCTCGGCCTGTTCATCCCCCTCATCGTGGTGAACTGCATCGTGCTGGGTCGTGCTGAGGCTTTCGCCTCGAAGAACCCCGTGTGGCCTTCACTGTTGGACGGCCTCGGCATGGGCTTGGGCTTTACCCTCGCCCTGACGCTGTTAGGCTGCATCCGTGAATTCCTCGGCAGCGGCTCCATCTTCGGTCTTACCATCCTGCCCGAGACGGCGAACATCCTGGTGTTCATCCTGCCTCCCGGCGCCTTCATCTGCCTCGGCTTCGTTATCGCTATCGTCAACAAACTCAAAAAAGAAAGTCACTAAGCCATGAAATACCTCATCATTATCTTATCGACCATCTTGGTCAACAACGTGATCTTCTCCCAGTTCCTGGGTATCTGCCCCTTCTTGGGCACCTCTAAGAAGACCTCCACTGCTTTGGGTATGGGCGCTGCCGTCATCTTCGTGTTGACCCTGGCCACCCTCGTGACATGGCTGACGAACCAGTACATCCTGATTCCCTTGAAGTTGACCTTCTTGCAGACCATCGCCTTCATCCTCATCATCGCTGCCTTGGTGCAGATGGTGGAGATCATCCTGAAGAAGATAAGTCCGTCGCTATACACCGCCTTGGGTGTGTTCCTGCCGCTGATTACGACCAACTGCGCCGTCCTCGGCGTGTCGCTGACCGTGGTCACCAAGGAGTTCAACTATGGCGGCGTGGCCCACATGCTGAGCCTCGGCGAGTCCATCGTCTATGCCGTCGGCATCGCCCTCGGCTTCGCCATGGCCTTGGTCATCTTTGCTGGCATCCGTGAGCACATCGACCTGATGGAGCCTCCCAAGGGCATGAAAGGTACCCCTATCGCCCTGATTACCGCCGGCATTTTGGCCTTGGCGTTCATGGGATTTACGGGAATTGTGTGATTTTTTGAACATTTTCCCTTGCATTTTAAAAGAAAGTCGTAATTTTACGGCTTTCTTTTTTGTTTGTATATTGAAAAACAACATAATATGAAACGTATCCTTTCTACTCTGGTTCTACTAATGGCCTTACCCCTGTTCTCCATCGGCCAGGACTTCACCATCACCGCTTCCGACCGCGGTCACATCAGCCTGCACTTCGAACTCGGCGACTATAGCATCGACACCGTCGTGGTCGACGGTGAGATAATGCACAGCATAGCCACAAAAGGCATCGTAGTGCCTAACGAATACGGTCTGCCGGCACTGCCCACCTTCAACCGTTTCATCGCCATTCCACAAGGCGCCAAAGCCATCGTCGACGTCAGGATGAGTCGTGACGAACACATCACGGGCATCAACATTTCGCCCTCGGAAGGCAGCCGCTGCGAGAACGACCCTGAGCCTCCTTTCTTCAAAGACCCAAAGGTGTATTCCCGTAACTGCTTCTATCCATCGGAGGCATGCTGCACCGCCGAGCCTCAGCAGCTGCGCGGTGTCGACGTGATTCATATCGGTCTCAGCCCGTTCCAGTTCAACCCCGTGACACACGAGTTGGCTGTCCACCGCTCGATGGACATCGACATCCGCTTCGAGGGCGGCAACGGGCACTTCGGCGATGATCGCCTGCGTTCTCCTTATTGGGATCCTATTCTGCAGAATAACATATTGAACTACAGCAGTCTGCCGAGTATTGACTATGATGCCCGCAGACAAGAATGGTCAAGAAACCGTGCCACAGGATGCGAATACCTCATCCTAACGCCCGACAACGAAGCCTTTATCGAGGCTGCACAGGAGTTGGCTAACTACCGCACCCGTCAAGGCATCCTCACCAAGGTGATGGCTATCGGGGAAACAGGTTCCAACACACCCGGCATGCTCAGGTTGTGGGTCAGAGACATCTATGCCAACTGGGACATTCCTCCAGTAGCCGTGTGTATCTTAGCCGACCATGGCGAGGACATGACCCATTACATCCCAGCATTCCGCACCCAGAGTCCCAAAGACGGTTTCATCTCATCTGACAACCCCTATGCCGACATCAACGACGACAACCTCCCCGACATCAGTTTCTCGCGTCTTGTCGCGCAAAACGAGTCGGAACTGCCCATCTTCATCGACAAGCAGATGGAGTATGAATACACCAACCCCTGCATGAACCTTTACTACTACAAACACCCCTTGACGGCCTCGGCGTGGCAGACCACCTTATGGTTCCAAATCACCATTTCGACCATATACGGCTATCTCAGCCAACACGACAAGTTCCCCACCCGACTCAGCGAAATCCATTCCGGCACGCTGAGCGACCAGTGGTCGAGCGCCTCGGGCACCAGTGCCATCACTTCCTATTTCGGTCCCACCGGCCTTGGCTACATTCCTGCCACGCCTGGAGAACTCGGAGAATGGACGGGCGCCACCAAAGACGATGTCATAGAAGCCTTCAACCGAGGCGCCTATATTGTGCAACACCGCGACCATGGGTGGACACAGAAATGGTACCAGCCCCTGATCCTTGTCAGCGACTTCAACGCCATCAACAACGTGGGGCAGATGCCCTTCCTCATCTCTGTCAACTGCAAGACGGGAGAATACGACTTCGGCTCGAACTGCTTTACTGAGGCCTTGATGCGCATGACCCGAGATGGGCAGAATGCGGGCATCGTTGGGGCCATCAGCCCGTCAGGACAAACCTATTCCTTTGCCAACGACATCTTTTTATGGGGTGTCTGGGATCTCTTCGACCCAAACTTCATGCCCGATTACGGTCCCAATGCCAGCCATGTGGCCGAGTGGATCCCTTCGTTCGCCATGGTGTCAGGCAAATACTTCCTTGACCTCCACGTCTTCCCCAACACCAATGCAGACATGCGCACCACCATCTACAACACCTTCCACTCACACTGCGACGCCTTCCTAAGGGTTTTCACGGAAGTGCCTCAAATCATACAAGCCTCCCACGACTCATCCATCACTTCTTTCTCCCCCTTCCACATCACTGCGCCTGAAGGTGTACAGATTGCCTTAAGCACCGAATATGGAGGGGAAGCCCATCTGTTGGCCACCGCCACGGGTACGGGCGAAGAGCAGACCCTCTATGTCATGGAATATGTGCCCAACGGTGTAGTGCATCTCACCTTGACGGGACTGAATTACCTCCGTCACGAGGAAGACATCCCCTTGGTAGCCGTCAGCGGACCTTTCGTCGTAGCCGACAGCGTCGCCTTCAACGACGGAGTCGCCCACCTTACTTATGGGCAGTCGGCCACTATCGACCTCACTGTCCGTAACGTCGGTACCGATGCCACCACTACAGGCACTGCCGTCCTTGCCAACGCCACCGGCCAGATGCAAATCGCCCAAGGGCAGACCGCAGTTCCTCCCTTGACACCCGAGGAGGAGCAGGTGATTGAAGACGCCTTCCAGATTACGCTTTCCGAGAACATCCCTGACGGCACCCATGTGCCTTTCACCGTCACGACAGAAAGCGATGGCATGGGGTTTGAACGCGAGTTCGATGTGGCCGTCGTCGCGCCACGCATCATAGCGGAACTCGTCGACATCAACGACCAAGCGGGCAACGGCAACGGAGACCTGGATCCTGGAGAATACGCGACGCTCACCTTCCACCTTACCAACACAGGCCATTATAATGCCCATAGTCCCAATATTTCATTAAGGAACAACGAAGGTTACATCCACGTCCTCAATCCCGAGACCACCATTGACGACATGCCTATCGGGACCTCGACCGACCTCACCTTCGACATCTACGTCGAATACATCGCGGGAGAAGTGCCTTACGTCGAATTGCATCTTGACGCCAGCTGTGGGGAACTTGTTATGCCTAACAACATCAGATGCTCGATAGGCTTTTCGTATGAGAGTTTCGAATCCGGCATGTTCAACACCGAGTATTGGACCAACGACCCCGTGCATCCTTGGCAAATCATCAATTATGGCGCTTTCGACGGTAACTATTGCGCCTTGTCGGACACCACCATCACGCATGACGAGTCGTCATCGCTTTCATTCACCTACACCTCCAACGAAGAAGGTACCTTTGAGTTCTATAGTAGGGTCTCGTCGGAATCCAACTATGACTTCCTGATATTTTATATCGACGATGAGGAAAAAGCCAGATGGTCGGGAACAATAGAATGGTACAACCATTCCTACACAGTGAGGCCGGGGCAACACGTCTACACGTGGACCTACGAAAAAGACTACTCTGTCAGCTCAGGAGCCGACTGCGCCTGGATCGACTACATCTTCCTGCCGCCCTATTTGGACAACACCGCCGAACAAAACGCCCTCCCGCTCACGCTATATCCCAACCCCACTACTGACCAAGTCAGCATCGGGCTAGAACTGGAAGGCGATTTCATCATCCAAGTCTTCGATGCAAACGGACAATGCATCCTTGAAGAAAAGAACCTCAGCACCCTTTCCTTTAAAGGTCGCCCTGCAGGCATGTACCACATTGTCGTGCAACAAGACGGGCAAAGCTGGAGCAGAAGGATCATCAAGATGTAGCCTGTCGATACAAAAATGATGCATTTCATCAGAAAAATGCACCTTAATTCCAAAAAAGTGCGTATCTTTACGCGCTTTTTTAATTTAAATAGGTAGTTAAATCAACAAAATAACCGTACCATGAAGCTTATTACACGTACACTCGTTTCCGCCATTCTGCTGTTTTCGGCAATGGCCTTGAATGCACAGACACGCGATTTCAATTTCAACAACTCGGCCCAAAAAGAAGGCCTCAGCGTCGAACAGAACACCCGTTCCGCCATCACGATGCGACATGCGTTGAAACATATTGAAATCCTCAACATCACTGACAATGGCTATACCGGCGACGTCATCCAAGGCGGCACGGGCATCAGCCTGCCTGCCAATGCTGGCGAGCCCGACCTGCCCAGCTTCAGCCGTTTTGTGGCCGTGCCCAATGGCGCCACTGCCCATGTTGAGATGGGTTACCGCAGCATGACCACCATTCAAAACGTCGACCTGCTGCCTGCCGCACCCATTAAGTTCGACACCGACGACAGCCCCAACACCTACGAACGGAACACGAGCATCTACAATAAGAACGCCTTCTTCCCCGAGCAGCCTGTCACCATCAGCGAGCCTTTTAGCCTGCGTGGCGTGCAGACCGTGGCTGTCACCGTGGTGCCTTACCAATACAACCCCGTCACCAAAGAGCTGCGTGTGTACGACGACCTGCAGTTCGGCATCCGCTTCGACGGCGGCAACGGCACGTTTGGCGACAACCGCCTGCGTTCCCCCTATTGGGACCCCATTCTGATGCAGAACCTGGCCAACTACAACCAGCTGCCCGTCATCGACTACGAAGCCCGCATGCAGGAATGGGTCAACAACCGTCCCACGGGCTGCGAATACCTCATCGTCATCCCCAACAACGAGAGCTTCCGCCAATATGCCAACCAACTGGCCGAATACCGCATCCAACAAGGTATCCTCACCGAGGTGAAGAGCCTCAGTGATATGGGCTGCACCACCACCGACCAGATGAAAAGTTATTTCCACAACGCTTACAACACATGGGACATCCCGCCTGTAGCTGTGCTGCTCCTTGGAGACCACAACGCCAACATGAGCGTGGGTATCCCTGCAGAATACACCTACCACTCAACCAGCTATGGCAACTGCATCACCGACAATGGCTATGCCGACGTCACGGGTGACATGCTGCCTGAGATGGCCTTCTCGCGCCTCGTGGCCGCCAACGCCAACGAAGCCCAGATGATGGTAAGCAAACAACTTGAATACGAATACACCAACCCCAACATGGACGCGGCCTCCTACGACCACCCCATCACCGCCTTAGGCTGGCAGACCGAACGCTGGTTCCAGATCTGCTCCGAGGTGGTAGGCGGCTATTGGCGCAACCAAGGCAAGAATCCCGTGCGTATCAATGCCATCTATAGCGGTTATCCTGGTAACCAATGGTCGAGCAACCAAAACACCTATATGGTGGTCAACTATTTTGGTCCCAACGGATTGGGCTACATTCCTGCCACGCCTGCCGAACTCGGTGGATGGACAGGCGGTACCGCTGCACAGGTCGTGAATGCCGTCAACAGCGGCTCCATGTTGCTGCAACACCGTGACCACGGCTACTACCAAGGTTGGGGCGAGCCTGACTTCAGCACCAGCAATGTGGCCCAGATGAACAACGTGGGTAAGATGACCTTCGTCAACACCATCAACTGCCAGACCGGCACCTTCGACCACACACCTGAATGCCTCATCGAGGCCTTCATGCGTCGCACCAGCGGCGGACAGAACGCCGGTGCCGTGGGTTGCATTGGACCCACCCAGACCTCCTACTCCTTCGTCAACGACGCCTATGCTTGGGGCATGTACGACCAATACGACCCGCAATTCATGCCTGACTATGGTCCTTACGCCAGCTACGAAGGCAACTGGAGACCTGCTTTCGGCAACGTGGCCGGCAAGTACTTCCTTGCACAAAGCAACTGGCCTTACAACACACAGAATAAGGCCATCACATACAAAATGTTCACCGCCCACTGCGACGCCTTCCTGACGCTCTACACGCAGGTGCCTACCGCCATGACGGTCAACCATCCCGCACAAATCACCGCTGCCACCACCAGCATCAACGTGACCGCCCCGCAAGGCGCCGTCATCGCTCTGACACGCAACAACAACATCCTTGCCGTGGCTACCGCCACTGGCAGCAGCCAAGTCATGACTTTTGCTGCCCAGCCTTCGAACTCCAACATCACTATCGTGGCCACCAAACAGGACAAGCTTCGTTATGTGGGCACCATCCACGTCATCAGCGAGCCCAACCTCAGCGTGACCGAGCTGACTCCGCACGATGCCAACGGCAACCACCAGCTGGAATCGGGTGAGCAGTCGTCGTTCGACATCACCATCAAGAACACTGGCGACCAAGCCTCTACGATAGCCACAGCCACCCTCACCACTGAAACGCCGCAATACGTGACCATCAACGAGAACACGGCCACCATCCCCGCACTGAGCCCCAACCAAACCACCAACCTCGAAAGCGCCTTCGGCATCACCATCTCGAACAACGTGCCCCATGAGACCCCGCTTCTGTTTAAGCTCACCATGGTCAGTGGCAATCACACCTGGAGACACGACTTCAGCTTCAATGCCTTCGCTCCCAGAATCAAAATTGATGATATTATGACCATCATCGACGGCGGCACGGTGAAAGGCAACAACAACGGCCGTCTCGACCCAGGCGAAACCGCCGAAATCACCTTCGTTTACGAAAACAACGGCGGTATGACTGCCAACGACGTCGTGGCTACGCTTACCACCTCGAACCAACAATACATCACCATCAGCAATCCCACCATCACTACTCCTGTGGTGAACGTCGGTCAAAGCGTCGAGGCAACCTATACTGTCAGCGTGTCGGCCAACATGCCTAAAGGCGAAGCGGCCTTGTTCGCTCTCAACGTCGTTTCAGGCCCTTATACCGCTATGAACTCCTTCTCACATCGTGTTGGCCTCGACCTCGCCCATTTCGAAAACGGCATGGGAGAGCTGGAATGGGAGAACGACCCCACTCATCCTTGGACCATCGTCAACACCAACCCGAACCAGGGTAACTACTGCCTGCAGTCAGGTACCATCGGACATAACGAGACCTCCACGTTGAGTTTGACCTTCGAAGTGGAAAACGAGACCGACGAAATCCGTTTCTTTAGAAAGACCGACTGCGAACTGAACGGCGACAACCTCAAGTTCTACATCGACGGTGAACTGCAACAGGAATGGTCAGGCCAACTCAACTGGCGCGAGCTTGTCTTCCCTGTCACTCAGGGCGAGCATACCTTCACTTGGACTTACGAGAAGAACGCCTCTGGCACCAATGGTGCCGACCACGTATGGCTCGACGACATCCTCTTCCCCGTACGTCACATCAATTTCTCCTGTAACGCAGGTGCCAACCAAAACATCTGCCTAGAAGAAGAGGCCCATCTGCAAGCAGAGTCCATCGGCTACGAGAGCCTGCTTTGGACCACCAACGGCGACGGCAGCTTCGACCACAACGACATCCTCGACCCCATCTATACCCCTGGCCAGCAAGACCTGGAAAACAAGACCGTCACCTTGACCCTCACCGCCACCAATGAGGCGGGCGAAACCCTAAGCGACAATGTGATCGTCAACTTCCACGAGGCTGCCAGCATCGAGATGGAGACCGAAGGCGAGATCTGCGAAGGCGAGAGCATTAACCTCAGCGCCATCACCCACGAAGCTGGATTCACCACATGGTCAACCGACGGCGATGGCAGCTTCAGCAATTTGGCCAGCATCGAGACCATCTATACGCCAGGCGAACAAGACATCGCCAACGGCAGCGTCACCCTTACCCTCACCACCATTTCGCCTTACGGCTGTGGCGACGCAAGCCAAGACTTCCTCCTCACCATCCATCCGCTGCAACACACCGAGTTTGACATGGCCACCTGCGGCCCCTATTCTTGGAATGGCGTTGAATACAGCGAGGCTGGCGATTATATACAAGTGCTGCAAAGTGTTTATGGCTGCGACTCTACTGTGGTCATGCACCTCAGCCTTGTCGACAGCTATAACACCGAATCAGAGGTGACCGCCTGCAGCAGCTATGTTTGGGCTGGAGAAACACTGGTCGAGAGCGGTATCTATGAACACACCTTCACTTCTCTCCACGGCTGCGACTCAACCGTGGTGATGCACCTCACCATCGCTGAGCCTTCGTTTGTAGAGTTTACCGTTGAGGATTGCGACAGCTATAATTGGAACAACACCACCTACACCCAAAGTGGTGAATACGTGGAATATTTCATCAACACTATGGGTTGCGACAGTATCGTCACCTTGCACCTGACCCTCAACTACACTCCGGCTATCGGATCCATCAACGGTGACAGCGAAGTTGATGTGCGTTTGACACCCAACAGCACCTACACCGCCTTGAACGAGGAAGAACTAACGTCAGCGGATTACACTTGGAGCATCGAGCCTCAAGAAGCAGGCAGCATCGAGTCCAACAACAGCCATGCCAACGTCACATGGAGCGACACCTTCCGCGGCGATGCCGTCATCAATGTGAAAGCCGAAAACGAGTGTGGCCTGTCAGAGAAGTCGTTGACCGTCAAAGTGAAGAACTCGACCGACATCGATGAATACAGTATCACCGCCAAGCTCTATCCCAACCCGACCGATGGCGTCGTCACCGTCGAAGCCCAGAGCCTGCAACGCCTCACCGTCATCAACGCCCTCGGCCAGACCGTCTACGACCGTGAGACGGAAGGCGACAGCGCACAGATAGAAATGGCAAGATTCGGAACGGGTACCTTCCTCATCCGCATCCAAACCGAGAACGGCGTTGCTATGAGACGCGTTAATGTAGTCAAATAATTCAGAAACACCAAGACAATGAAAAAACTGATCCTCGCCATAATATTATTGGTTCTCATACCGTTACGACACTTCGGGCAAACCCCTTATCGGCAATATTCCGATGAAGGTGTTGTCTTGGACTTCCACTCAATCAATAATGTCTACTTAAGGGCCTTCCTGCTTTATAGCATCAACAATGACAACCGTTTCGTGCTGATTCCCGAAGAAAAATATGGTCAATTCACCCTTACCCCGAAAGACGATGACTGCCACTTCATGGAAGAGTTCGAAAGCTTCTATGCGGATGTTGAAAATGACTTCTCCTTGTTGAGCAAAATTGATGTCACTAACCAGATGAGTGTGTGGAAAAGCTCCGTAGAAGCTTCTGACTATCTCTCGATTATGATGGACGTGAATACGGCTAATATGAGAGCTGATAATGACCATTGCATTAACTCGATGCCTTTCTGCACTTCAGAAGTGATTGAGTTTGAAGCTGCTTACCAAGGCGGTGCCACTGGAGAGATTGGTCCCGAATACGGTTGCCTCTCCAGTCAGCCTTATCCTTCGTGGTATCATATGAGAATACATACTCCAGGTCAGTTTATCATTCACATGGAAGCACACGACAATTACGGCCAAGGCAATGATATTGACTACTGCATCTGGGGTCCGTTCAGCGACCCTTATGATCCATGTGTCGACGACCTGACTTGTGACAAATTAGTTGACTGTAGCTACTCTACCGCTAGTGTTGAAGACGCTTACCTTGGTTATCCTATTTCGGAACACAACCACGGATCTTCGTCTCTCATTGATGGTAATTGCGTTACTTCTAATAACAATCCGCCTCATTTGCCTGAAGTGGGTGAGTACTATATCCTCGTGATCACTAATTATGCGCAAGTACAACAAACCATCTCCTTCACCAAGGCTCCCAACTCAGGCCCTGGGGAGACCGACTGCGGCATCCTGCCTGGTATTGCCACCAACGACGGTCCATATTGCGTCGGCGAAACCATCAGCCTGAATGTCACTGCACAAAGCGGTGCCACCTACAGCTGGACAGGCCCCAACGGTTTCACTTCCACCATGCAAAACCCCATCATTCCCAACTGCACCTTCGAGATGGGCGGCACTTATACCTGTGTCACCACGGTCGGCGGACAAACCACTACTGGCGACACCGAAGTCATTGTGTACGCCTTGCCCATTGCCAGTTTCACCCACACCGAAGTATGCGTAGGCAATCCCACCCAGTTGAACAGCACAGCCGAAACCGAACCCACCGGTCAGACCATCACGGGCTACTTCTGGGATTTCGGCGACGGAGAGACGGCAGAAGGACAAGAAGTCACTCACACCTATGCCGCGCCTGGCGAATATCAGGTAACCCATACTGTGGAAACGGGTCGTGGCCACTGCTCAGACGAAATCACCCAGACCGTTTCGGTCTTCGCCTTCCCCGAAGCCTTGGTGATCGCCTCGCCAAGTTCTGTGATGTATGGCGGCACCTCCACACTTAGCGTCAACGTTTCCACCCCAGGCAACTTCACCTACCATTGGGAGCCTGCCAATATGGTGGTCAACCCCAACGCACAGACCACGCAGACTATAGCCATCCAGCAGTCGCAGGAGTTCACCGTTACCATCACCAATACACAAGGTGGATGCACCACCACCCTTCAAGTCATGGTCAACATGGCCGGTTCCAACCTGATGGCTGAAGCCTCCGCCGACCAAAACGAGATCTGCGAAAACGAATCCACCACACTGCATGCCATCCCCACAGGCGGAACAGGCAATTACACCTACAGTTGGTCACCTGCCAACACCTTGAGTTCGCCTAATACACAGCATCCCGTTGCCACACCGCCAGTAGGCACCACCAATTATACCTGCCTGGTCAGCGACGGCCTTACCGAACAACAGGTCTACGTCAGCGTCACCGTGCATCCGATCTTTGAATACACCATGCCTGACCAAGACGACTGCGACAGCTACTATTGGGATCCTCAGGGGCACGAGATCGTCTATACCGACCACGAAGCCTTAGAGTACACCCAATCGGGCACCTACCACAGGACCTACCGCGACATACATGGATGCGACAGCTTGGTGACCATGAACGTACACATCGACTACACACCCACACCGAGCGACATCTACCCCACCGATAGCGCCAACACCGCACCCCACTGGGTGGTCACCGCCACCGAGTTCCAAATCAACTCGTACGAATTCACCTTCTGGGATAACACCGGCCTGCCGCGTTGGGACTCCATACGATGGGCTTTCGAAGACCCCACCGTCAACTGGGTGCTCGAGCCTGACACCACAACTCAACCCGTGGGAAGAAGATGCAAGATGTATGTGCTCAACCATATTGACGACACCATCTGGCTCCGCGCCACGGTCTACAATAACTGCGCTCCGCAAGGCGTCTACAGCCGCTATTGGTTCGTCTGCTCGTTCTACGACATCGACGAATATGGTCCTTCGACGGGTTCCATCGACTTCAACGTGGTGCCCAACCCCAACAATGGCGAGATGCAACTCCATCTAACCTCCTGTAACGGTCCTGTCGACATCAAAGTATACGACATGAGAGGCACCTTGGTCGACCATTTCCAGACCTACAACGATATGAATGCAGGTCCTATCACCTACACCATGAAGCGACGCACGCAAGGCATCTACTTCTTCGTCGTCACTAGCAAAGACGGCACGCGAACCAAGAAAGTGGTGATACAGCCCTAACGACAAGTCTAATAAGTAGAAAAAAAGCGGTTTCGGCCGCTTTTTTTCATTAATTTCACCCGATTTTCTGGGTATTTTGGGATTTTTTGCTATATTTGTCGGTTGCAAATAAGGCATTTTTGCATGCCTTGTTCGCTATGTTTTGAATTATTATATTGATATTCAATAAATTAGAGTATTACCAATTAAACAAAAGACCATGAATAGATTCGCTAAAGCTTTGGTTCTCGCTCTTTTGCTGCTGACAATGCCTATGAGTTTTTTTGGACAGACAGCACGAGGCAATACCATTAAAATCGAATTATCCTCAATTAGTAATCCAGACTATCGTTATTGCTTGCTTTACTATATTGCCAATGACGAGAACATCTCATACATTATTGATGAGGAAGAGAGTGCGGTATTGTTATCATCGGCCAACGATTTGGTAGGTCAGCAGTTTCAAGCCTACTATAATGACTTGAAATCCATGGCCGACGATGATTTCCATTCCTACTCCATAGCCGACAAGGATAGGCAAGGAGCCATCTTCTCGGTGTGGAAGGAGAATTTACCCCGAGATCTGTTCATTTTGCTTTTTAGGCAGATTCTTATTGAAAATCCAAACAATAGGGACGGAAACCAGAC
The DNA here is from genome assembly GCA_902786745.1 of uncultured Bacteroidia bacterium. Taxonomy (GTDB): domain Bacteria; phylum Bacteroidota; class Bacteroidia; order Bacteroidales; family F082; genus Limimorpha. The sequence goes on along the minus strand of CADADR010000006.1, from coordinate 20,116 downwards.
TTGTGCCACCTCCGATCCTTTCTGCACCACCGATGTGGTGACTTTCCATGTAGACACAAACCCTTCGGGATCATGTGAGCCTGGCCCCTCTTATGGGTGTCTTTCACCATATATTGCTCGTAGGCCTTATTGGTTTCACATGAAAATTGGCGTTGCTGGCAACTTCCAAATCAAAATGACAAACAGCGCTAATGTTGATATCGATTATTGCTGCTGGGGACCTTTTAATGATCCCGTGACACCCTGTCCTAATCAATTAACTAATATCATTGACTGTGGCTCATCTGGTGCAGCAACAGAATACTGCAACATCCCCAGTACTTCTCAAGTTGGGCAATACTACATCATGGTAATTACCAAATGGAATACAGGGACTGCAACTGATATCACTTTCCAAAAAGTTCCCAACAGTGGCCCCGGTGAAACTGACTGCGGTATCTTGCCTGGTATAGCTACTAATGACGGTCCATACTGTGTTGGGCAAACCATACAATTGCACGTCAACGCACAAGATGGAGCCACATACCAATGGACTGGGCCTGGCGGATTTACCTCTAACCAACAAAACCCAACCCGTCCGAATTGCACCATGAACATGGCTGGAACCTACACATGTACAACCACCGTTGGCACTCAATCCGTAACTGCCACCACAGAAGTCACCATCTACCCCCAGCCTACGGCCAATTTCACCTACACCTCGGTTTGTAGAGGCACGCCCACTCAGTTCACCAGTACCTCCACCACCAACCCCAGCGGACAGCAGATCCAAAGCTACCAATGGAACTTCGGTGACGGACAAAGCGGAACGGGACAGAACGTGTCGCACACCTATGCCAATGCGGGCAACTATCAGGTGACCCTGACCACATCTTGCGGCAACGGGCACTGCACCAGCTCGAAGACCTATTCCGTACCCGTTTATGCCGCTCCCGTAGCCTCGGCCACGGCACAGCCCAACACCGTCATCTACGGTGGCACCGCTACCCTCACGGCCAGCGCAGGCAGCACCGGTTCGTTCAACTTCCACTGGGAGCCCGCCAACAAGGTGGTCAACCCCAATGCACAGACCACACAGACCGTGGCCTTACAGCAGACCACTACCTTCACCGTCACCGTCACCAACCCTCAAGGCGGATGCAGCAGCACGGCACAAGTCACCGTCAGCATGGAAGGCTCCAACATGACCGCTATGGCCTCGGCCGACCAGAACGAACTTTGCGAAGGCGAGTCGACCACCCTGCATGCCCTACCCTCGGGCGGCACAGGCAACTACACCTACAACTGGACTCCGGCCAACACCCTCAGCAACCCCACTTCGCAACACCCCGTGGCCACGCCTCCTGTAGGCACCACCACCTACAACTGCGCTGTCAGCGACGGCATCACCACGCAGAACGTCAGCGTGACCGTTGTGGTGCATCCCAACGAAGTGGAAGACATTGACCACTACATTTGCGAAAACGACACATATAACTTCTACGGCGAGGACATCCAGACGCCCGGCGTCTACGAGCATCACACCCAGACCCAATATGGCTGCGACAAGCTCATCCGTCTGCACCTTTACAACTACGATACCTACGAGACTCCCATCACCGACCACTTCTGCCAAGGCGAGCATTATATGTTCTTTGATGAAGCACTCTCATCATCGGGCATCTATTACCACACCTTGCAATCGGTGCACGGCTGCGACAGTATCATCAGGCTCAACCTCATCCAAGACCCGAGCTATGAAATAGAGCTCTGGGAGTCGACCTGTGAAGGCGGTCAGGGATATTACTACAACGGCGACTACCTACAGCCCAGCCCTTATCCCTACACCTATCTCTTCGAGACCGTCCTGGGCTGCGACAGCGTAGTACAGCTCCACGTCGGCCAATCCGACTACAACTCAAAGACCTACAACGTGTCGATCTGTGCCACGGAATACACCTGGCCCTCCAACGGCATGACCTACACCTCGTCGGGCATCTACCACGACACCCTGTCGTACCCCAACTCTTGCGACAGCACCCTCGTCCTGAACCTTGAGCTCAGACCCAGCTACACCAACGAAGTGGTTGTGACCGACTGCGACAGCTACCGCTGGAAAAACGACGCCTACAACGTGGACCTCACCTTCACGGAAAGCACCGTCTACACCCACCACTACGTCAACAGCTATGGTTGCAACAGCGAGGCCACGCTCTACCTCACCATCAACAACCACGATGAATACAGCTTCACCGTCGGTGACGATGAAAACTGCGATAACTACTACTGGGATCCCGAGGGACACGAGATCATCTACACCGACCATGATGACTTGGATTACAACATGTCGGGCACCTATCATCGCACCTACAAGAACATCCATGACTGCGACAGCCTCGTGACCATGAACGTGCAGTTCGAATACACGCCCAACCCCACCGAGATCTATCCCATGGACGCCACCAACACGGCGCCACACTGGGTCATTACCGCCACTGAGTTCCAAATCAACGCATACGAATTCAACCTGTGGGACCAGAACCCGAACTGTCATTGGGACAGCGTCACCTGGAGCTGCGACGAGGCACCGCAATGGGTGCTGGAGCCTTTTGGCAACAGGAACCAATGCTGCCGTGTCTATGTGCTCAACCAAGTCGATGACACCATCTGGCTGAAGGCCCATGCCTTCAACCGTTGCGCTCCCGAGGAAGGCATCGAGCAGCGCTATTGGCTCCTCAGCTCCTTCTATGGCATTGGGGATGACGGCCCTTCGACAGGCTCAGGGTCCTTCGACGTCATACCGAACCCCAACAACGGACAGATGACGCTCAACTTCGAGCATCTCACGGGCAAAGTCGACGTGAAGGTGTATGACATGCGAGGCATTCTCATCGACCAGTTCCAGACCTACAACAGCCAGGGACCGAGTTCCTACACCTATAATATGAAACAGCGTGAAGACGGCATCTACTTCTTCGTGGCGACCAGCAAAGAAGGCACCGTGGCGAAGAAAGTCGTCATACAGAAATAACTTTACCGGACATAGAATGAAGCGCTTGAGGAACATATTATTCCTTCTTGCATGCATCATCAGCCTGCCTGCGACGATGGCACAAAACACCTCTACGCAAGGCAAGGAGTTTTGGCTGTCGTTCATGCACAACGGGTACAGGGATCACACCCAAGGCGGGTGGATCATCAACCAGGTGCTCATTAGTGCCAAGCGCGACTGCAATGGCACCGTCACCAACCCGTTGACAGGATGGTCGCATCCCTTTTCCGTTAGGGCTAACAGTATCACCACAGTGGAGATTCCCGAAGCGCAAGGCTACCACGACCAATTCAACTATGAGGCCATTTCGCAGAAAGGCATCAAGGTGGAAGCCAGCGACACCATCTCGGTCTATTGCACCAACATCGCACATGTTTCATTTGACGCTTCTTTCGTTTTGCCTACCGAGAGTTTAGGCGACGAATACATCATCCAAAGCTATGACCAGTCAAAGACATTCTATGCCAACGCATATGTCACCAACAACGAGACCAGTTCCTTCCTTATCGTGGCCACAGAAGACAACACCGAGATAGCCATCACTCCTACCGTAAACACTCTAGGTGGACACCTGGCAGGCGAGACTTTCACCATCACCATGAATGCTGGGGAGACTTATCTTGTCAGGTCGACGAGGACCGGCGATCAGCGTGACTTAAGTGGAACCAGAATCCTGACTGGCGATTGCAAACGCATTGCCGTCTTCAATGGCAATACCCTCACATGCATCCCCACCAGCCTTGAAGACGGATATGACCATGTGTTCGAGCAAGCCATGCCCCTGCACTCATGGGGCAAAAGCTTTGTGGTGACCAGTTCACGCAACCGCAATCGCGACTTCATCAAGATCACCTCAAGTGCCGACCACAACCAAGTCACCATGAACGGAGAACCGTTGGTCATGCTTGCAGCAGGACAGTCGTACACCTTCCCCATGCTGGAGTCCGAAGGCTCTTGCTTCCTTGAGTCCAACCAACCTTGCGCCGTATACCTCTTCAACAACTCAAGTTACGACCAGAACCCGGGAGGCGGACAGGGCGACCCCTCCATGGTTTGGATTGCACCCGTGGAGCAACGCATCAATGACGTGACCTTCTCCACCTTCGACCACCCCAACATCAACATCGAAGTTCATAGCGTCAACATCATCGTCAACACAGAAGACATTGCCCATGTGTATTTCGATGGCGAGCAGATCTCACCTTTGATGTTCACCCGTGTTCACGGCAACAACGAATATAGTTACACCCGAATGGACATCACCCATGGGGTGCACCGTATCACCTGTGCCAACGGCTTCAACGCCCACGTTTACGGCTTCGGCCATGCTAAAGGGTATGCCTATCTCGTCGGTTCCAACGCCATCAACTTGAGCAGCAGCATGACGCTCAACAACGAGGTGGTGCTACCCGACGAGACCTTCCTCTATTGTGTCGACGCGCCCATCACCTTCAACGTGGAAGTCAACTTAACCGACTACGAACTCGTTTGGGACTTTGGCGACGGCACCACCAGCACCTCCAACCAGGTGACCCATACCTTTAACGAGAGGCGGGTCTACGATGTCTCCTTGGCAATTACCAGCACCGAAGGCGGATGCTCAGGCTCGTCAAGCAACACCACACACTTTTTCGTTGACACCCGACAACAATATGTCGTCGAAAACGACGAGGTCTGCGCCGGGGGACTCTACAGCGGCTTCGGCTTCAACAACGTGCTCATCCATAACGACACCCTACTCACCCGTTTGCAGGACAACCCCCTGCACCCCGAATGCCAAGACTCGCTGCTCCTTTACATCACGGCACGTCCCTCCTATCACATCCCCATCAACGACGGCCGCTGCTGGCAAGGCACGCCAGGCATCTACGATGGCTACGGCTTCAGCTTCCAATACGACCACCCCGGCGTTTATGACCGACAGCTCTACCTGCAGAGCGTGTATGGCTGCGACAGCGTCATCAACCTGCATCTTGTGGTCGACGACCAGATCAATGTCGAATTCGAGCATCACGAATGCGGCAGCAGCTTCGTATGGAACGGACAAACGTATACCGCCCCAGGCGTCTACGAGCAGTCGTTCGTCTCCATCGGAGGCTGCGACAGCGTGGTGACCTTGCACCTCACCATGGGACAGCCGCAACAAACCAGTTTCGACACCATTACCTGCGGCACCTTCCACTGGAACGGACAGGAATACAGCCAAAGCGGCAACTACCAACAGCACTTCCTCACCATCGATGGCTGCGACAGCCTTGTTGACTGCCATCTCACCATCTCAGGCAATGTGGAAGGCGCCACGACCAACATCTCGACATGCGACTCCTACTATTGGATCGACACCGACTACACCCTCTCGGGGCTTTATGACAAGACCCTTTACACCTCCTTAGGCTGCGACAGCGTCGTCCACCTCAACCTCCACCTGGAGTACACCCCCGACCCTGCCGAGATCTACCCCGTCGACCCTGAGAACACGGCACCCCACTGGGTTATCACCGCCACCGAGTTCCAAATCAACGCGTACGATTTCATGATATGGGACAACAACCCACACTGCAGTTGGGACTCCATCACCTGGGAATTCGAAGACCCTGAAGTCCATTGGGTGCTTGAGCCCGACACCACCACGACACCCGTGGGTAAACGTTGCAAGATGTATGTGCTCAACCAAATGGAAGACACCATCTGGCTCCGCACCACTGTGTACAACGCATGCAAGCCCGAGGGCGTGTCACAACGCTATTGGTTTGTTTGCTCGTTCTATGGCATTGACGAAGACGGCACTTCGACAGGCTCAGGGACCTTAGGGACCTTAGGGACCTTTGACGTCGTGCCCAACCCCAACAATGGCGAGATGACCCTGCATTTCAGTCATCTCATTGGCAAACACGAGGTAAGGATCTACGACATGCGTGGCACGCTCATCGACCAGTTCCAGACCTCGAACACATCTGACCACTACACCCTGCCCTACCACTTCAAAACCTTGACGAGTGGCATCTATTGCTTTGTCGTCACTGGGAAATCAGGGACCTTAACCAGAAAAGTCATCATCCACTAACCTCGGTTGTTATTAAACCTACTACTACCGCACCTAATTAATAATAGGCACTACTATCACACTAAAAAACACCTATGATGAAACGCTCAAAAGCCATCTTGCTTTCGCTCCTGTTCCTGGTCATGCTCATACCGGCAAGCCATGCCCAAGATCTGTCCACCCAAGGCAAGGAGTTTTGGCTGTCGTTCATAAGCAACGGCTTCAAATACCATCCCAACATCCCACCCAGCGGCTGGGTACGCGTACAGCTTCTGGTCAGTGCCAAGCGTAGCTGCGAAGGCACCATCCTCAATCCCAATACCGGTTGGAGACATGATTTCACCGTGGAGGCCAACAACATCTTCTCCATCGACCTTGAGGAGGAGCAGGTGTACATTGAGAACTACGAATATGAGCAGGTCGTCAACAAAGGACTGATGATCACCACGACCGATACCGTCTCGGTTTATTGTGCCAACATCGCCACCTATTCCTTCGACGCCTCATACGTACTGCCCACCCAAGGACTGGGCGCTGATTACATCATACAAACCCATGAGCAGTCGACCGGAAGCTACGACCCCACCAGCGCCTTCGTCATCGTGGCCACCGAGGACAACACCACCGTCGACATCACCCCAAAAGTGAAGACTTTGGGCAACAAACCCGCTGGACAGGAGTTTAGCATAACCTTAAACAAAGGGCAAGCCTACCAGGTGCGTTCTAACGACGACCTCATGGGCAACCGCGACCTCAGCGGCACCAGGGTCACCTCGCGCGACTGCAAGCCCATCGCCATCTTCAACGGCAACAACCTGACCCTTGTCCCCAACAGTGCTACCAGCGACCAAGACTGCATCTTCGAACAGGCCATGCCGATACACTCGTGGGGCAAAAAATTCATTGTCACCTCGTCGCTCGACCGTAACAATGACTACGTGAAAATCACTTCGGCTGCCGACAACAACGAGATATACAAAAACGGTACGATGCTCTGCACACTCAATACCGGACAGTCCTACTCCTTTGAACTGAGTAGCTGGGATCAATCATGCTATATAGAGGCCTCGCAGAGCTGCGCTGTCTACCTATACAACACCAGCTCGAACGGCTCTAACACCGGCGCCCCCTCGATGCTGTGGATCGCCCCCATCGAGCAACGCATCGACGCCATCACCTTCTCCACTTTCAACTATAACCACAACAACGTCAATATCGCCAACCACTATGTGAACATCATCGTTGAGACCCAGGACATCGACCAGGTGTATCTTGACGGCACCCTCCTCGATGCCGACCTGTTTTCCCCCGTGACCGGCAACAGCGACTACAGCTTCTACCGCAAGAACATCAGCCACGGTGTGCACCATCTCAGCTGTCCCAACGGCTTCAATGCCCATGTCTATGGCTTCGGTCGTGCCCGAGGCTATGCCTATATGGTCGGCTCAAAGGCCACCGACCTTTCGACCATCCTCACCATCGACGACGTCGTGGTGAACCATGGCGACACCATCACCCACTGCACCCTAGCCCCCATGAACTTCGAGGCCGACATCAACTACAGCAACTATGAGGTGCTTTGGAACCTGGGCGATGGCAGCACCAGCACCGCCACCTCTTTCGTCCACACCTACTCGGAGCATAAGATTTACGAAGTCTCCTTCACCATCACTACGCAAGAAAACCCCTGCGCGGGCTCCACTTCAGTCACCACCGTGTTCTATATTGACATGCAAAACGCTCCAGGACAGGACATCTTCGACGAGTTGTGCTTCAGCGGGCCCGGGGTGTACAACGAGAATGGATTCAATCTGCCATACGACGCGCCTGGGGTGTACACCGCTTCCCAAACCTTCCCCACGGAGAACGGCTGCGACAGCATCGTCAACCTGACCCTCGATGTGAACGAGATCATTGAAGGAGGTATGGAACACGTAAGCGGACACTGCGACACTTTCGAATGGAACGGCAACACCTATACAGCATCGGGCATCTATAACGACACCGTCACCAACCCCTCGGGGTGCTACACCATCTACCATCTCGACCTTGACCTCGACTTCACCCCCAACCCCACCGACATCTACCCCACCGACCCTGCCAACACCGCGCCCCACTGGGTGATCACTGCCACCGAGTTCCAAATCAACTCGTACGACTACACCTTGCACGACATCAATCCCGAATGCGAATGGGACACCGTCATCTGGAGTCTGGAAGACGACGTCACTTGGGTCATTGAGCCTTTCGGTCCCAAGACCCAGAGCTGCAAGATCTATGTACTGAACCAGGTGGAAGACACCGTTTGGCTCCATGCCAAGGTCATCAACGAATGCCATCCCGAAGGCATCGACCGCCGGTATTGGCTGGTCTGCTCGTTCTATGGTATCGACGACGACGGTCCTTCGACAGGCTCAGGGACTGCAGGGACCTTTGAGGTGGTACCTAACCCCAACAAAGGACAGATGACACTCGAACTCAAGCACCTCACAGGCGACATCAACCTCAAGGTGTACGACATGAGAGGCACGCTGATTGACGAACGACATTTCCTCAACCACGACGATGCCTATTCTTTAAGCTACGACCTACCACAAACCGCCCCTGGCATCTATCTCTTCACACTGCATGCCAAGGAAGGCACCATGACAAAGAAAGTTATACTATTAGAATAAACAAATCTACAACCATCCACAAAGTTATGAGACATCTCAAAGCCATTTTCATTTTCATAGCAGCATTGCTACTCATCCAAACATCAGCCAAAGCACAAGAGGCAACCACGCAAGGCACGGAGTTTTGGGTTTCCTATATGACCAATGGGCACAAATACATCTCCAATGCGCCCAACAACGGCAACTGGATCCTCACCCAACTGCTCATCAGCGCCAAACGCAACTGCAGTGGCACCATTACAAACCCGCAAACAGGCTGGTCGACATCGTTCACGGTAAACGCCAACAACATCACCACAGTCGAGATCCCTGAGACCCACGGCTATGTGGATGGCACCTCGGAGAGTGTGGTCAACAAAGGCTTGAAGGTGGTCACCGACGACACCGTATCGGTCTTCTGCACCAACATTGCGCACCTCTCTTTCGACGCCTCCTATGTGCTGCCCATACAGAGCTTGGCCGACGAATACATCATACAGACCTACGACCAATCCCACTCTGCCGGAAGCCCAGTCCAAACGCAGAACCAAACCAGCGCCTTCCTCATCGTGGCCACTGAGAACAACACCACTGTCGACATCACCGTCACCGAGGAGACCATGGGTGGACACCATGGCACCTTCACCACCACCTTGAACGAAGGTCAGGTCTATCAGGTGCGTTCCAACAACGCCGACAACAACCGCGACCTGAGCGGTTCACGCGTCAAGGCACGCGATGGCAAGCGCATCGCTGTGTTCAACGGCAACAACCTCACTGCCGTGCCCACAAACGGTAGCAGCTTCGACCATATCTTCGAGCAAGCCATGCCTCTGCAATCGTGGGGCAAGAAGTTTGTGGTGACCAGCTCCCTCGAGCGCGAAAAAGACTACGTGAAGGTCACTTCGGCCTCCGACAACAACGTGATACGCAAGAACGGCACAGCCATCGCCACACTTAGCATCAACGAGTCGATTGTCTTCGAACTGCAAAACAACGAAAAGTCGTGTTTCATCGACTGCACGGGACCTGCTGCCGTGTATCTCTACAACACCACACGAGGCGGCAACTCCATCGGTGACCCCTCGGTGGTTTGGATTGCCCCCATCGAGCAACGCATCGACGAGATTACCTTCTCCACCTTCAACAACGAAAACATCAACATCAGCACCCACCATGTCAACATCATCGTCAACCGCAGTGACATCGGCACGGTGGAGCTCGACGGCAACCTCATCCCTGCCAGCCAATTCGAAGACGTCAACGGCAGCGATGAGTATGCCTTCACCCGTCAGAACATCAACCATGGTGTGCACCATCTGCAGTGTTTCGGCGGTTTCAACGCCCACGTCTACGGCTTCGGCGTCGCCAAAGGCTATGCCTACCTCGTTGGCTCAAAGGCCATCGACCTCAGCACGAGGGTCAACATGAATGGCACCTTCGTCCCCAAAGAAGGCACCTATGAATACTGTCCCAATGCGCCCATCACCTTCGAGGCCGAAGTCAACCTCGAAAACGCCTCCCTTCTGTGGGACTTCGGCGATGGTACCACCAGCACCCAGAACCCCGTCAACCACACCTTTGCCGAGAAGCGTGTCTATGAAGTAGTGCTCACCGCCACCGCCAAGGGACAGAAATCGAGCGACGTGTCGCATTACTACGTCGACACCCGTATAAAGACCTTCACCGAAGAGGTGGAACTCTGCAAAGGTTCCGTCTACGCCGAGCACGGCCTCAACATCGTCATCACTGGCGACACCATCATTGGTGCCGAGATCGACAACGCCGTGCACCCCGTCTGTAAGGACAGCCTATTTGTGTATGTCACCGCGCTGCCTGGATTCTATGCCTCCTACGAGGATGCCCGCTGCTGGCGGGGATATCCCGAACTCTACGAAGGCCATGGCTTCAGCTTCATCTACGACCACCCTGGTGTATACGACCAGCAGATCAGCGAGCCTACGCCCGAAGGCTGCGACAGCATCGTCGACCTGCATCTGGTCGTGGCCGACCGCATCATCAACCCTGACACGATAGTGCAAAGCGTCTGTTCCGACTCCTACACTTGGAATGGCGTCACCTATTACGAAGACGGCATCTACGACCAAACCTTCCCCTCCATGGCCGGCTGCGACAGCATCGTCACTCTGAAGCTCTCCTTATCGGAACTCATCGAAGGCGGCACCGACGTCCTCACTGGCACCTGCGCAGGACTGGTATGGCATGGCACCCTCTATAACACACCAGGAGAATACACCGACACCATACCCAGCAGTATGGGCTGCGACAGCATCGTCCACCTGGTGCTGACCATGCCCACCCCGCCCAAGCCCACCGACATCTTCCCCTTGGACAGCACCAACACCGCACCACACTGGGTCATCTCGAGCACTGAGTTCGACATCCATTACTACGACTACACCCTTGAAGACAGCCTCGTAGGTGCCGAATGGGACTCCGTCGTTTGGTTCTGGGAGACGCCTTGTCAGTGGATACTGGAGCCTTTCGGCGAAAACAGCCGCTGCTGCCGTGTCACCGTACTCAACCGTGTGGAAGACACCGTTTGGTTGCGGGCCCGAGTGCACAACCCTTGCGATGAGAGCGACCGCATCGAGCGCCGCTACTGGTTCGTCTGCTCGTTCTATGGCATCGACGACATCGGCCCTTCGACGAACTCAGACGCCTTGCCAATCGACATCATGCCTAATCCCACCAACGGTGAGATGACGCTGCGTTTCGGCGATTGGAAAGGCCGTGTTGTCGCCAAAGTCTACAACACGACAAGCCAACTTGTCGACCAATTTGTAGTGGACGTCAGCCCGAACGTCGAACATCATTATAGCCTAAACAACTGTCGTAGCGGAATTTACCTAATCGTGTTCGATTACGGAGACGGCATCGTCACCCGAAAAGTCAGTCTGATTAAATAACGTTTCGCCAATAATAAACCATAAAAAAATTGCGTTCTCTTGTCGAAGATTAAACATTAATCTATACATTTGCAGATTATTTTCCCCATTTTAGGATGGGAGTTGCGCAAAAAAGCATTCAAAATGATGAAGAAGCACCTATTAATTACACTACTTCTCCTCTGTGGGCTGGGTTTCCTCAGTTCCTGCATCAAAGACGATCCTGAGGCCAACGCCACCGTGTACTATGGCTACCAGAAGATTCCGAACATCAACGAGTTTATGCCGCAGAGTCTGCTGACCGCTTTCAACCCCAACGACCTGCACTTTGGCGGGGAGCCTCCCAAGCTCGAAGGCGCCTATATCGCCGACTCCGTTTGGATTACCGATGTGATCCTTGCCCCTGGCAGCCACTACAGACAGCAGCCCACCTCCATCCCAACGCCCCAATACTTCCACTTCTTCGACCAACACATGGGCATCGCCAAGCTCAACTTCAAATACCCTAAAGGCAATCCCGGCGAATACGCCTACTTCCTCGAACGTTCTGATGCCGACACCACCTTCAGTGTGGTCACGGGGAACCCCGATCATTTCATCAACGACACCATCGCGCCCTCGTATTTCCAGAACGGTTTCTACGAGCCGGAGAACTTCAACACCGTGTATATTATGGGCACCGACCCCTATTTCACAATCTACTACTACGAAGTGCGTGACATCTCGTCGAAAGCCCAGCCGCTGAATGCAGTGATCTTCTCGGGCAAAGTCAGCCAAGAGACCATTGTGCACATCGACGACAGCGACACCGCCAACATCATCATCGACACCATCGTAAGGCCCGTCATCGAGGAGCTCAAATGGGGCATCGAGACCATGAAATACTACAAGGAAGGCACGAGCCTCGACCAGATCCTCTTCTACGGCTATCTGCCTTCGAAAGGCGACGTGATGCTGCTCGAGAACAAGAAAACGGTCCTCTCCGGCGATTTCCCTGAAGACTAATAACGAACCAAGACTTCCAACGCAATGAAAAAGTCAACCTCAATACTTCTCCTAGTCCTTTTACTTATTGGCAGTACGGCTCACGCCCAGTTCAAGAAGCCGTTGCAGTCGTCCAGCAGGACAACCACCTCTGAGGCCAGATACAACATAGGCCTGGTAGGCGGACTGACCTCCACCTATTGGCTGCACTTCGGCGGGACGAAGACGCCCTACCACATGCCTTTCAACTTCGGTCCTACGGCAGGCCTCTCCATCGAGCGCATGATCAACAACAACAGCTCCGTCAGCCTCGAAGGCTTATTCGCCATGCGTAAGGATACCCTTAGCTACGAGGTGCTCAACTTCCCCGTGGCCGTCAACGAGAACAAGGACTATCTCCGCAAATACAAGGCCGACTACCAAGAAGTCAACGTGCAGATGGTTTACACGCATTATTTCTCACAACGCAACATCAGGCCCTATGTCTTCGTAGGCCCTCGCTTCACCCTTCCTGTAAGTATTCCTAAAGAAGGCACCATGGTTTGGAACAAGCAGGAGATCCTGCACTATGGCACCGACAGCGTGTCATATATCCCTGTGAGCACCGACACCATAGCCGTCACGGCACAAGGCATGCGCCAATGGAATGCGGGTGTGGTGGCCGGCGTTGGCGTGCTCTTCAAGATCAACGTAGGCAACTATTACCTCCTGCTCAAGGCTGATGTCTCGGGCCATGCCGCCGTCATCAACTCGTTCACCAAAGAGGAGATCCACGGTGAGTCGCAACACGTGGTCGGCGCCGGCTATATCGACCCCTACCTGCTGGGCATGCGTTTCAACACCGACGTCACCGCGAAGGTCACGCTGATGTTCCCCTTGAAGAAACAGCTGCAAGGTGCTTGCATACGGTGGGGAGAATACGATTGATGAAAACCACAACAACACATCAAAAAAAAGAGGCGAGATTCGTCTCTTTTTTTTGTTTTTATGCTAAATTTGCAGCATGAATCCTAAATAGCGAATGTCAAACCAAATCATACCACAATGAAAAAATCATTACCCATCGCACTTGCCTTGGTGCTGTTTGCCCTCATCGGCAGCACTGCCTTGGCACAGACCTTCAACTATCCCGTCAAGGGGAAGCAAGGCTTCAACTTGACGGAGAAGACCCGTGACGGGCTGCACATCAGCTACAATGTGGGCCAAGTCACGCTTAATCCGATCCAATACCGTGGTGAAGAGATGAGCGAGGTGAGCATCAACGTCCTCGCCATCCCCAGCGAAGCCGGCAAGCCCAACCTGCCTGCCGACAGCCGTATGATGGCCATCCCGCAGGGCGCCACGCCTACGCTTCAAGTGCTGAGCTTCGACAAGGAAGTGATCCACAACGTCAACATCGCCCCCGCCCTCCGCATACAGTCGGAGAACGAGGAGCCTGACATGAACTATGTGAAGGACATGAGCGTCTACAGCAAGGACGCCTACTACCCTGCCGAGCCTTTCGTCATGGGTAACTCCTACATCCGTGGCGTCGACGCCGTCACCGTGGCCGTCACGCCCTTCCAGTACAACCCGGTCACCAAGGACCTGATCGTCTACACCAACGTGGAACTTGCCGTCACCTTTGAAGGCGGCAACGGCCATTTCGGTGAAGACCGTCTGCGTTCGCCCTACTGGGACCCCATCCTCGCCGCCGAGCTGCTCAACTACGACCAGCTGCCCGTCATCGACTATGAGGCCCGTATGCAAAAGTGGCTGCGCGACAACGACAAAGGCGCCGAATACCTCATCATCACGCCCAACAACGACGCTTGGGCTGAATATGCCAACCAACTGAAGGAGTACCGCACTCGTCAAGGCATCATCACAGAGGTGTACCGCCTCGACGAGATGCCCGCCACCAACACCAACCAGATGAAGAGCTGGTTCCACAGCGCCTACAACACCTGGGAGATCGCCCCTGTGGCCGTCTGCCTGCTGGGCGACCATGGCAACGATATGGGTCAATACATCCCTGCCGAGACCGTCAGCCACCCATCCAATGGCAGCTGCATCACCGATAACCGTTACGCTGACGTGGTCGGCAACGACAACCTGCCCGATATGGTGTTCTCGCGCCTGATTGCCGAAACACCGGCCCAGCTGCCCGTCTTCGTCGGCAAACAGCTCGAATACGAATACACCAACCCCAACATGGATCCGGCCTTTTATTCCCGCCCCATCACCGCATTAGGTTGGCAAACAGAGCGTTGGTTCCAAATCTGCTCCGAGGTGTTCGGCGGTTACATGCGTAACCATGGTTACGACACCAACCGTATCAACTGCATCTACCAAGGCCAACCGGGCAACATCTGGTCAAGCAACCAAAACACCTCGATGGTGGTCAACTACTTCGGTCCCAATGGTGTTGGGTATATCCCACAGACCCCGAGCGAATTGGGAAACTGGAACAATGGCACTCCCGAACTCGTGGTGCAAGCCGTCAACGAAGGCTCGTTCTGGCTGCAACACCGCGACCATGGCTTGGAGACAGGCTGGGGCGAACCCGCCGTGCGCAATAGCCACGTCTACCAGATGAACAACGTAGGCAAGTTGCCTTTCGTCATGTCCATCAACTGCCTCACGGGCAAATTCAACTACAACCAAGACTGCTTCTGCGAAGCATGGATGCGTCGTACCTACAATGGTGAGAAAGCAGGTGCCGTCGGTGTGCTCTGCCCCACCGAGACGTCCTATTCCTTCGTCAACGACGCCTACGTCTGGGGTGTCTACGACCTCTTTGACGGAGACTTCATGCCCACCTATGGTCCATTTGCTGCCAACACCGGCAACTGGATGCCCGCTTTCGGCAACGTGGCTGGCAAGTACTTCCTCGCCCAGAGCAACTGGCCCTACAACGCGACTGAAAAGGATATCACCTACACCATGTTCACAGCCCACTGCGATGCCTTCTTGCGTATTTACACCCAGGTGCCTCAAGTGATGGAAGTCACGCATCCCGAGGTGGTCATCGCTGGTCTTGGCGAAGTCACCATCACCGCCCCTGAAGGCTGTATGATCAGCTTGGTGAAGGAAGACCCCGAAGGCGGCTGGGAGATCCTCGCCGTGGCCGAAGCTACGGGCGACCCGCAGATCATCGAATTTACCGCCCAGGTGCCGCCCACCGAGATCAACCTCGTGGTGACCGGACAGAACTACCTGCGCTATGAAGCCGTCATGGGTGTCATCCCGGCCGACGGTCCGTATATCGTTTTCGACAACAAGACCATCCACGACCAGAACAACAACCAGCAGCTTGACTTCGGTGAGAGCATCGACCTCGACATCACCATGAAGAACGTCGGTAGCGACCCGATGCAAGCCTTCGAGGCCGTGCTTGAGACCGAGTCGGAATACATCACCATCACCAATGGCACTGCACAGTTTGAGAACATGGATCCCAATGCCACGCAGACCGTCGCCAACGCCTTCTCGTTCACCGTGGCCAACAACGTGCCCGACAATACGAGCAACCGCTTCACCATCACGGTGACCAATGGTGACGACGTCTACGTCAGCAACATCGCCATGAAGGCCTACGCCCCTGTCTTCAACCTCGGCAGCATGAGCATCACTGAGGTGAACGGCAATGGCAACGGCCGCCTTGATGCGGGCGAGACAGCTAAGCTCAGCTTCCCGATTGAGAACAAGGGCCACGCCGATGCTGCCACCACCATGGCTGAACTGCAGATGCTGTCGCCCTACATCATCGTGGAGGAAGGCACTGTCTTCTTCGACAATGTCAACGCGGGTGCTACCCAGACTGCGGTATACAACATCAGCATCGACGAGAACGCACCCATCGGCTACATCTGCCCCATTGCCATCAACGTGACATCGGGACAATACAATGCCGTAAAAGACTATGTCGCTAAAGTTGGCCTTGTCGTCGAAGACTTTGAACTCAACGAGTTTGGTGAAGAATGGATCAACGACGCCGGTCGTCCCTGGACCTTTGTCAGTGACGACCCGTACGAAGGCAACTACTGTGTAAAGAGTGGTGGCTCAGGCATCAGCAACGTCACGTCCAACCTCATCTTGAGCCACGAGGCTGGATCGAACGACAGCATCTCCTTCTATTACAAAGTGTCGTCAGAAAACAGCTACGACAAGTTGCATTTCTATATCGACAACCAAGAGATGGGCACATGGTCGGGCAACGTCGGCTGGACCAAGGCTATCTACCCTGTCACTGCCGGAAGACACACCTATAAATGGGCCTATACCAAAGACGGCAGCGTGAATAGCGGTAGCGACTGCGGCTGGATCGACTACATCGGACTGCCCGCCGAGCGCGTCATGGCCGGCACCGCTGGCTACGACGTGACCGTCTGCGAAGGCAACGACGCCCAGATTGTGGGCTATGCCATCCACTACGACAACCTGACTTGGACCACCTCGGGCGACGGCACCTTCGACGATGCCAGCATCGCCATGCCCATCTACACCCTTGGCGAACAAGACCTGGTCAACCGCGAAGTCACGCTGACCATCACCATCAACGGCGAGGGCCAGACCATCACCGATGAGACAAAGGTGTTTATCGTGGACAGAACGGAGATTGAAAACGCGCTGACCGATGTGCAATACTGCGCCACTGATGCGCCTCAGCCTGTTGCGGTGAGGATCACTGGCGAATACATCAACTTCCAATGGCTGACCGACGGCGATGGCACCTTCGAGGACGCCTCCGCTTTGGAGACCAACTACACGCCTGGCATCAACGACATGACTAACGGCGTCCACCTGACTGCCTTTGCCGTATCGCCCGGCTGTGGTTCCTTCACCTACGACTATCCCTTTGAGATGAATGTCATACCCGAATTGAATATCGCCCAACTGGATTGTATCACAGAGGTTTGCTTAGGTCAAGACTATTTGATAGAGAATAACATCTTCGGTTATACTGCTTCTGGATTCATCGATGGGCAATTGAATGTCGAAATCGATGGCGTTCCTTATACCATCCTCGAAGGCCAGCCCATTGTCTTGCCTTGCTCAAGCGAGGAGGTCGGACACCACACTTACCAATTCTCCAACCTGAGCAATGGATATTGCGAAGGCACCATCACCGATGGTTATTTCGATGTTACTATTCTTAACACGCCAGAGCTCACTGTAGCCAATCCTATCGTTAACATCTGCGAAGGCGAGACAGCAACCTTCGAACTTGCAGTCACAGGCGGACATGAGAATCACCCATTTGTCGTCAGCGGCACGGGCATTGATGAATTCTCGTTCATTGGAAACAGTCATATCCTTGAATTGACTCCCTCTGAAAATACGGTTATCAACTTGAATCATATTCTTTCACAAGGAGGTTCGTGCAGCTACGATTGTGAAAACGTGTTGGATATAACACTCACCGTTAATGTTGAGCCTTATGCCGCCCAGCCCGTAATCAACGGCGACGCTGAGCTGGATGTGCGTCTGACGCCCACCACGACCTACACCATCGCCAACGATGTGATGGTCGGCTTCGGCATCGAACCCGAAGAGGCTGGCACGCTGGTGCCTGCCAACGACGGCAAGTCGGTGGTGGTCACCTGGAGCAGCAACTACAGAGGCACCGCGGTGCTGACGGCTACGCCTATCTCACCTTGCAACGACGGCATCGGCACGCTGAGCATCAACGTGAAGAACTCGACCGACGTGAACGAATATGGCGTGAATGCCAGCGTCTATCCCAACCCGACTGACGGCAACGTCACCATCGAGGCTGAGGGCATGCAGCGCCTCACTGTGGTGAACGAGCTCGGTCAGGTGGTGTATGACGCCGAGGTGAACAACGACACTGAGACGCTCGACATGAGCCAATATGGTGTGGGTGTGTATATGATCCGCATCTACACGGTGAATGGCATTGGCGTCAAGCGCGTGAATGTGATTCGTTAAGGGTTTGTCCCTTTGGCCAAAAAAAAAGCGGCTGACCGTTGGTCCGCCGCTTTTTTTTTGGCCAAAGGGACGACCGTCTCTTTAACTGTCATTGCGGGCGGGTAATGAGGTTCCCCTTCGGGGAATGGAGTAATTATTATTAGGTAACACGCGGCGGATTGAAGCGTTTACGGGTCGTAAGCGTTGACTGCCGCCGCTAGCAACTTTATACCTAACTCCATTCCCGCCGTTAGGCGGGAACCTCATCGTTCGCATTCATGTTTCTCGTATCAAAGCGACTTGAGGATTGTACGTCATTGCGAGGAACGAAGCAATCTAGATAAAGAGCTTCATGACTAGATTGCTTCGTCGTCCCTCCTCGCAATGACGCAAAGCGACGACAGGGCGCAAAGCGACGACGAGGGGGTTTAGTCCTCTGGCGGTGTAAGGGATCGCGGGTCTGAGCCCGCGATGAGGGTTTGGGGAGGAAGTGTGTCGTTAAGGCTGAAAAAGGTAACAACGGACATCGTGGGTGGGAATGCCAAAACTCGGCCGGGATGGGCGCGGGGGCTCGGCCGCCGGGCGGGGAAGCGCCCGCAAGGGATGACTAAACGCTTGACTTTCAGGGAGGGGCGCTTGCGTTTGCATTCTCGGAATGCACTACCCGACTTGAAAGTCAGGCGTTTAGACAGCCGCGGGGAGGTCCGATGGAGGCGGCCTTGATTCTTCGCTTACTTCTCATCAAGGAGAAGGAAGGAAAAGCAAGCCGCAGGCATAGATCCCAAGCCCACGCACAGCCAGCGCGGGGATGACATGCCTGCTTGCTCAATGACCCGCGAAGCGACGACTAGGGTTTAGTCCTCTGGCGGTGAAAGAGATTGCGGATCAAGTCCGCAATGACTCCAAGGGGTGACGACGAGGGTGTAGTCCTCTGGCGGTTTGGGAGATCGCGGGTCTGGGCCCGCGATGAGGTTTTGGGGTGCAAGTGTAGGGTAATGAGGTTCCCCTTCGGGGAATGGAGGTCAATAATAAAGGTACCACGCGGCGGATTGAAGCGTTTACGGGTCGTTAACGGTGCTGACCGCCGCAGGCCACTTTATGTCCACCTCCATTCTCGCCGATAGGCGGGAACCTCAACGTCGCATTCATGTTACGAAGCGACGCAGGTGTGACACCAGAGTGGAATAAAGCAAAAAAAAATGGCCGCGTCGTCGCGACGGGGCCATTTGAAATAAGAATACAAATAGTTATGCTGTGCACCGGGAGGTGCACCTAGTATAAATCATGCTAGTTGATTTATTCCTGTTCTTTCTTGCGCTTGCCCAAGAGGTAGGCGCCAGCCAGACCAGCCAGCACGAAGATGCCTTCGCCAGCGGGGACGTACCAGTCCTCACCCGAGTCGTAGATCTGCGGGTTGGGAACGCCCATCGTAGAAGAAGCTCTATTGCCAGCGAACTCATCGTCGTCGAGGATAAAGACCTGGGCTTTGGCCGTGGCGGCAAACATCATCAGGGCGGCTGCTATCATTATTACTTTTTTCATCGTATGTAGGTTTTATTTTGTTATTCTTCCGTTAATTATC
>CADADR010000005.1 GCA_902786745.1 uncultured Bacteroidia bacterium | reverse complement strand
TGGTGTTCCTTTGTTAAAAGGTTCCTTGCCTCGCGCCGCTTCTCAGTGGCGCTGGTCTTGTGCTGGCCTCAGACTTTCAAAGAACTCTCGCTTTCTCCCCTCTTCCGCCCCCTCGTTCCTTCCGAAAGCGGGTGCAAAAGTACAGCTTTTTCCAATACGCGCAACATTTTTTTCAATTATTTTGAAACTTTTTTGCATTGCATTGTTTATCAATATATTACAAATATCAACTTTTTCAAATTATTAATGTCTTTTGGATTAATTATGGGTGTTTTTATCCAAAAATGAGTATTTTTCGACAAGGTTCACTGCAAAAAAGACATAATTATTAGGGGAAAAAGCGGTTCATTGCGCTGGCAACAAAGCACGTTCAAGGAGCACACCTTATTAATATAAATATAGGGGCGGATTTTTTTGCCGAAAGCGAACTTGCATTCTGCACAAAAACACTATTTTTGCCGAAAATATAATGCCAATGAGGTTTTGCACCAGAATCATACTGCTTTGTGCGGCCATGTTTATTGCATTCACGGCCAAGGCTCAGGTCTTTTACAACGACTTTGAGAACCGCCATGAATGGATGACACCTTGGTTCAACCTTCATATCGTGGCCGACAGTAGCGCAGCGGAAGAAAATTACGTCTGCATCTGCGACAGCGTCCATGAATTTGGTTTAGGCTTCGGCATTAATGCAGGCAGGGATTTTCCCAACCAAAATGTCGGCTTCAAATACGATTTCTTGTTTAAGGCCGATGCCAACACCCAAGCCGAAATTGTAGCGAGCATCGATGACACCATCCGCAACCGCTATTGGGCAGCCTATCCTCTCTCAGATTACATGAACGACACGGCTGAATGGTCGCAAGTGCAACTTGACCTCAACTTCCCTGCCTGTTATACGCAAGGCAGCGAGATAAAGGTTTATGTTTGGAATAAAGGTAAGGAAAGGCTGGTTTTCGATGATGCGAGGTTGGAAGTTACGCCTTGGGAATATAGCTTCCTGCCCAAGATCGACAGCCTTGTACAGAAAGACTATGATCCCGAGAACTATTGTGTTTTGCGGGAAGACCCTTACAACCTCAAAAGTGCTCCCATCACCTACCCCATCGGAATGTATGAAGAATACATCATCGACGGCGACACCCTGCAAGAATTTAATCTCTTCCAGGGCAATCCCAACTATGCCTTTGCCAGGTCGCGAATTGGTTCTACCTTAATGAGGATGACCGACCATCGGATTGTGCCTTTGCCGACGCATGGAAAAAGAATCATTTTGAACTGCACCCTTTCGGAAAGCTGCAAAGTACTTCAGCGAACACTCGTCATCCCCTTCATCGACAGCACCCTGACCGTCTATCGGCGCAACCTACATGTCGACACCACGGTGTTCCAATCCGAATACTACCTCGACAGGGAAGGGTTCACGATAGGCAAAGGCCCACGCAGTTTCACCCTCTATCATCCCTCCAAAGTCTCATCCATGCAACTCGATGCCACCCATCGCATTGCCTACATCAATCTGGACTATTGGAGAGACCATCCCTTGATTCATTACCCGCTTTGCGATACCATCGAGGACTATTTTGAGGATGTCTCATGCGACAACATTCACTATGTCCATCCCGATTCCAGTGAAATAAGACTCGGTGAAATCTATGTGGCAAAAAATGACAATCATTATTTCATTGTCCATATCGGCGACAGCATCCACGATTTGCCGCGCATTATGCCCGTTTGGGACGGCTATCAATCCGCCTTCATCTTCACCGAACATGCTGACTGGACCGACTTACGCACTCATCGCGCTGTACTCTTTGGAAATGAGAACATCACCAAACCGGAAGATGCCGTCGGTGGCTTCTGCTATTATCATATCCCCGTCACGAAAAGCGTGTTCTATTGGAATCCCGACAATGTGACCAACGAAAAGACCAGCAACGGACTTTTCAAAGGGCCAGTTGCTTCCATCAAGACAGATAACGAGTTTTATAAACTACTGAAAACCATCAAAAAGCAAGGCTTTGAGATTTGCCTCCACACTCCTGAGGTTTATACCACCCTTCCCGACGAGTTCCCTAAGGCTATGCGTTTCATGAAGCGGCATTTCGACACCAAGACATGGATTGACCATGGCTACAACAACGGCTCCGACAAGAACCGCGAGGATTTGGTTTGCGACGGCCTGCTGCCCGATTCTCCTCAATACGCTGCCGAGCTATGGGAAAAGAATGGTGTGCGATATCTTTGGAACGCCTATTACGAGGAAAACCGCATGGAAAGCCATAACTTCGACGGACATTTCGTGCAACCTTTCGACGGCTTCGGCGACGCCCTGCCCAACCGGCAAATCACCACCTTGCCCAATAGCGGTAAGGACTTCCTGCTGTGGTCGACACCCTCGACCTTGGAGGTGAACAAAGACAGCGAATGGTATTACTATTTCGATTCGACGCGCCTACAGAGATTGGTTGACAATCACAATGTATTCATCACGCACGTCTATCCAGCATGGAGCAATCCCTATCGCGCCTTTTGGCAATACAACGAGGAGGGCACTGCAGTGGCCATGCCAGGATTCAACTTCGCGCTGAGCCAACTCGCCCGCTTCCGCGACGAAAAAAAGATTCTCCCGACTACCATCGAGCAATATCTCAGCTATTACGAAAAGCTGCTCAATATTGATTATCAAATCATTGACCAAAATACGGTTAGACTCATTAACAGAGGAGAATCCATTGAAGGCCTGACTTTGCTTTGCACTAAACCCATCATCGTTGAAGGCAAGGCCATCGATTTCCGCAAAGTAGACGAAGGTTATTTGGTGTGGTTTGATTTGAAAAGAAATGAAACAGTAACCATAAAACTCAGAGAATGAAAAGATTATCCATATTTGTCTCAGGCAATGGCACCAACTTGCAGCGCATTGCCGAGTATTTTGCCAACAATCCAGAAGTTGAAATCGCCAACGTGGTGTGTAACAATCCCAAGGCCTATTCCATTGAACGAGCCAAGAATTTGGGTATTCCTCTGCGCATGATCACCAAAGAGGATTTCAAGAGCGAGGCCTTCATCAAGGAACTGCTAGACCTTCATGTCGACCTCATCGTGTTGGCAGGTTTCCTTTGGAAGATTCCAGAGAACCTAGTCAAAGCCTTCCCGAAGAAGATTGTCAACATACACCCTGCCCTTTTGCCCAAATATGGCGGCAAAGGGTTTTATGGTGAGCATGTTCATGAGGCTGTAGTTGCTGCAAAAGAAGCCCAATCAGGCATTACCGTCCACTACGTCAACGAAATTTACGACAGCGGCGAGATCATCCTGCAAGCCCGTGTCAGCTTGGACGAAAAAGAAACGCCTGACTCCCTGGCGGCAAAGATCCACCATCTGGAGCAGGCGTATTTCCCAATTGCCATTGAGCAAGTCCTAAAGGCTATTCAGTAGGCAATGCCTTGAAGCCGTTACCCATGATTTCGGAGCTTTCAATCACGTTGACGAAAGCATTCGGATCGAGGAAACGGAGGTTGGCTTTCAGTTTGACCAAATCGCTGCGGTTGAGGGTCACATAAATCATCTTACGTTCAGCACCTTGATAGAGACCGCTACCCGCGAAAACGGTACCGCTGCGGTCCAAATCCTTAAGGATAAAGGCACGCACCTCGTCAATCTTATCCGTAACGATGAAGGCTGTCTTGTAACTCTTCACACCCTCCACCACAAGGTCGATGATCTTGCTCTCGATGAAAATAAGGATGATGGAATAGATGGGCAGACGGAAATCTTCAAATGCAAGCAGTGTGGTCAGCGAGATGATGCTGTCGACAATCAGCACCAGCGTTCCGAGGCTTATCTTGGTGTATTTGTGGATAATCATGGAGATGATGTCGGAACCACCCGAAGTGGCACCCGAACGGAAGATGACGCCGATAGCCACACCATAGATGAGACCCGCTACCACCGTATTCAAGAACATATCAGGCATGAACCAACTCTGCGAGCCGTCTTTTGCAATATAATAAAGTGCGGACTGTGTGTCGGCTGCCACTGCTCCGCCATGAATCACAGGTGCATATCCCCAGAATGTCTCAAGAATATAAGTAAACACGGGGATCAGTATTACTGAGATGATGGTCTTGATACCGAATTTGGGTCCCAGGATAATCGTACCGATAATCAACAAAGGAATATCCATGCAAATGCCTGACACGGAGATCTTCCACCCCCATAAGGCATTAAACACGTTGGCGAGACCGTAAACACCGCCAGGCGCCAAGTGATAGGGATTCACGAACATCACATCGCCGACGGCGAAAAGAGCCGAGCCTAAAATCAAATAAAAATAGGCCAAGATTTCTTGTTTCAGTTTTCCACTTTTCATATCTTAAACAATTAAAATCCAGTATTTTAGATTAAAGAATATGCTTTTTGAAGCGACAAAGTTACAAAATTTCCAAAATCTTACTAATTTTGCGAGCCAAATTAGGACCCGTAGTTTAATGGATAAAATAAAGGATTCCGGTTCCTTAGCTCAGGGTTCGATTCCCTGCGGGTTCACCAATGAAAAAGCCAAGCCAGCTTGGCTTTTTCATTGTTTATCCGTAATAATCACATCGATAGCCCCGACGCCGAACTTGGCGATGCTGGCCATGCGGTTTTCGGTGTTCTTATAGTCCTTCAAGGCCTCGATGATGGCATTCTTCAGCACGCCATTTCCCACACCATGGATAAAAGTCACCTTGTTGTATTCGGCAGCAATGGCGCTATCGAGCATCTTCTTGAAATAATCCGTCTGGATCTTGAACATATCGTGGCTTGAAAGACCAAGAATGTTGTCGACCAACTCGCCGATGTGCAAGTCAACAACAGCCTCGCCTGGAGCCACCCTATGTTTGTCGATGGGCGATTCCTTCTTCACCAAATCCTTGGCAGGCGCTTGTGAGCCGACGCCTTCCTTTAAAATCTTGGTGAAATCACTATCACCATGCTTCAAAGCGATGAGCTCAGAGAGGCAAATCATCACCGACTTCTCACCCAAAACGCCAGAGGGCAGGTAACTACCTTCCTTAAAGAATCGGCCTGGGCGCAGCGAAAAAGGTGCATTCAGTGGGAGCAACAAACTATCAGATGACTCAGTGGTCAAGATAGCTTGCACCACGCCGTTAAGCCAATACTCGAGGTCGTCGCGCGAGATGGTCTCGATGACGATTTTCTCGTATTTGTCGACTTGACCGTAGTCCACATTGGCGAACTTGTCTTCCTCCTTGATGGTGAAAGTGTAAAGCATCTCGTAGGGTGTATGGTTGACCAGCACCACATCGAGCGGACCTGTGAGGAGCCATTGCTGTTCATGAGGCACAAAAGCCATATAAACGCCTTCCTTCTCAGCCTCCTTAGCATAGCGACGCAGGCCTCCCTTTCGGGCCTCTTCGGCCTGCTGTTGCTTTAGTAACTCCTGACCTTGGACCTCTTTCTGCACCTTGTCGACCGTCTGTTGCTGCTTGCTCGGAGCAGGCATGGAACGGTAGTCAAGCACCAAATCTGTAATCAAAGTCGGGATTTCGAAGCCGTCTTCCACTTCGACCATCACCATACGGGAATCTATGATTTTCGTAATCTTTCCTCCACCAACGGTGCTGAGGAAATTCACTTTATCTCCTATCTTAAAGTCTGCCATCGTTTTTCTGATTAGGTCGGCAAAATTACACATTTTTGGCAAAATTTTTGTATCTTCGCCGCTGAATTGAAAGAATCAAGGAGAATTCATGAAGAAAAGACTCTGGTTCATAGTACTCCTCGCAATGACGGCCTTGTACTCCTGCAACAAACCAAGTGAGCAAGCCGACTTTGACCTTTTGGTTGACTATCAAATCAACGAAGGTCCATTGCTGCTCGACACCCTATGCTACACCAACGAAGCAGGCAATATCTTTCTCATCACAGAGGTGCAATGGTTCCTTTCCAACATCGAGTTGAAAAACGAGGCTGGCGACTGGACCATGCTTCATCAACGTGGCGTTTCCGACACTTTGGACCTCTGTCGTTTCTTTTACATCGACACCAACATCCCGGAATCGCAAACACTGCATGCAAAGCCTGTGAATGTGGGGCATTACAACGCCATCCGTTTCACTTTCGGATTGGACGAAAACGATAACTACACCGGTCTCTTCAACGACCCACCCGAGTCGGAGATGTTTTGGCCCGACATGATGGGTGGTGGCTACCATTACATGAAACTAAACGGGAAATACGTGAACGAAGAAGGTCGGCTTGCGCCTTTGGCCATTCATCTCGGCATTGGGCAAAACGAGGATTGCACTCAGTTTTACCAAAACTACTTCATCGTTGAGATTCCCATTGACCTTACCATTAAGGCCAACCATGAAAACCAAATCCATCTTGCCATGGTCATCGACAACTGGTTCCGCAACCCGCACACCTACGATTTCAATGTCTGGGGCAGTCATATCATGCAGAATCAAGAGGCGCAAAGAATGCTTAACGTCAATGGCAACGACGTCTTCAAAATCATCACACAATCGGACAATAAACACACAAGCATGAAGAAAGGCGAACATATGGAGGAAACATTCAGAGCACTCATGAAAAAAGCAGCTCCTAAACCTGGCTTTTGGACTTGGCAAAACGTGAAAACGACGATAGCGCAAATCCACGGCAAAGACGAGGAGCAATCATGAAAAAAACCGTGTTCATATTGTTTTTGATTTTGCTCGGTATGGCCGGCTGTATTCCAGAGCACGGCCCCACATACCAAGCCACCCCTTACTATTTGTCGCAGCCTTCTTACTTCCCCACCAAAAACAACATCCCTGCCGACAATCCCATGACCGAGGAAGGCGTAGCTTTGGGCAGGAAACTCTTCTACGACTCACGTTTATCCGGTCGCGACGGCACTGATGGCATCCGAAGCTGCTCCTCGTGCCATCACCAGGAAAACAGCTTTGAATATGGTGCCCCGACAAATACCCATCATGCCATGTTGCCGCTCATCAACTTGGCATGGAACCGCACTGGATTGGGCTGGAATGGCGGTGTGGCCACGTTGGAGGACATGGTGTTGGCGGCAGTCACCAGTCCCGTGGAGATCAATGCCGACACCAACCAGGTAGTCAAATACTTGCAGAAGACTGACGACTACCCTGAGTTGTTCGAGAAAGCCTTCGGCAACCGGGAAATCACCTTTGTCAATGTGGAAAAAGCCATTGCACAATTTGTGAGAAGTTTGGTTTCTTCCGACAGCAAATTCGACCGTTATCTGTTAGGCGAAGAAGATCTTACCGAAGACGAGATGGCTGGTTATGAACTTTTTTGCACCGAAGAAGGCGCCGACTGCTTCCACTGCCATGGTGGCGGCGGGCTGGCTCTGATGACCACCAACCTGTTTTACAACAATGGCTTGGACGACGAGTTCAACGACCCCGAAGACCGTTCTGCCGTCACGGGAAGCCATTGGGACCGTGGTGCCTACAAAGCCCCTACCCTACGCAACATCGCCGTTTCGGCGCCTTATATGCACGATGGGCGTTTCACCACCCTTGACGAGGTCATCGACTTCTATAGCGAAGGCGTGAAGGATTCCGAGAACATCAACCCGCTGATGCACCATGTGATGGACGGTGGAGTGCAGCTTACGGATATTGAAAAAACGCAGTTGAAGGCGTTTTTGAAC
Source organism: uncultured Bacteroidia bacterium (assembly GCA_902786745.1). Taxonomy (GTDB): domain Bacteria; phylum Bacteroidota; class Bacteroidia; order Bacteroidales; family F082; genus Limimorpha. The sequence continues at coordinate 180,052 of CADADR010000005.1, read as the reverse complement.
ACCTTGACAGATGAAACGTTTTTGAACAACACAGATTATTCCAGGCCATGACCTATCCATGGGGCGACAACCGGAGGTTCAACAGCTACAGCAACTACTTCACGAAGCAGTTCGGGGGACGTGTGCAGAAGATTAGCATCGATGCGGGCTTCAGTTGTCCCAATCGCGATGGAAAAATCAGCACGGGCGGCTGTACTTTTTGCAGCAACGAGGCTTTCAACCCATCGTATTGTCGGCCAGAGAAGTCTATCAAGCAACAGATTGAGGAAGGTATAGCGTTTCACCAAAGGCGATATCGCAGGGCAAATAAGTATTTGGCTTATTTTCAGCCGTTTTCGAATACTTATAAGCCGTTGGAGGAGCTGAAAAGGATTTACAGCCAGGCTTTGCAGCCCATAGATTCCAAACGCACGAGCTCTGCAAGGAATGACATGGGCTGCGAACCCTTGGTAACCCCACAGATCATTGGTATTGTCATTGGCACAAGACCTGATTTGGTAGACGAGAGCATTTTAAAGTACCTCAGCGAGATACAACAAACGCACTATGTCATGCTGGAATACGGCGTGGAGAGCGTTTACGACAAGACTTTGAAATGCGTCAACCGAGGGCACGACTTCGCCACGGCTGAGAAAGCTATCCGCATGACGACCGACTATGGCATCCCTTGTGGAGCGCATTTCATCTTCGGCCTGCCTGGAGAGACCAAGAACATGATGCTCGATGCCGCCGACATTATTTCACAACTGCCATTGACCACAGTCAAGTTCCACCAACTGCAAATCTTCAAAGGCACCACGATGGCCACGGAATACCTTGAGCATCCCGAGCATTTCCATCTCTTCGATCTGGAGGAATACATCGACTTCGTCATCGACTTTGCCGAGCGGCTCAGTCCCGACATCGTCATTGAGCGATTTGCCGGCGAGGTACCACCGCGCTATTTGGTTTCAGAGCCTTGGATGAAGCTTCGATATGATGAGGTGTTGGCTAAAATCGAAAAGCGGATGGAAGAGCGTCAGACTTGGCAGGGACGGTGCTATCATGGCATCATACTGTAAAAAGAAACCGTAAAAAGCCTCTTCAATTCAGAAAAAGCCTATCTTTGTGCCAAATCACGAGTTCCATTCACAACAACACTACTTCTATGAGAAAGAGATTCAAACTAAAGGCCGGAGATACTCGCACTTTCGAGTTGGAAAGTCACGAAGGAGGGGGATATTTGTGGTCGGTCGTCTCAAATGACGAGTGCGTCAAAGTGCAGCTCTCCAAAAAGACGCCATCGAAAGGCAACGAGAAGCAACCTCTCGGGAAGAGTTTTCCTGTTTTGGTTGAGATCAAAGCCCATTCCGAAGGACAAGCCATCGTCGTTCTCGAAGAAAAAAGACCTTGGGAAAAAGACATTAAGCCATTAAACACTTGTAGAATCTATATCACCATAAAATAGCATATCATGACCAACAAAAACCTAGAACCTAAAGCAACCGCTCTCAAAATGCATAAATTTGGATGGCTTCCCGACCTTCCCGACGAGAGGGATTATGTTTACGAAGCTCCGATGAAATTGCGCAGCGCAAGTGATTTCCCGTCGAAAGTAGACCTCAGGAAGATCTGTCCGCCCGTATTTAACCAAGGCGAACTGGGGAGTTGTACGGCAAATTCGCTGCTTGCCGCCGTGGAATGTTGCAAAAGATTGCAAGGGCAAAAAAACACCAAGAGACTGTCGAGGCTTTTCCTGTATTACAACGAACGTGTGATGATGGACACCGTGTTGTCAGACAGCGGCGCCTATCTGAGAGATGGCGTCAAGTCATTGAACAAGCAAGGCGTGTGCCTTGAAAAAGACTGGACTTATTCGAAGAGCACCAAACCTGGCGCAAAATACACCAAAGAACCGCCTAAGAAATGTTACGAGTCGGCTCTCGACAACCAGATCTTGTCGTATTGGCGCATCAATGCGAACATGTTCGACATCCGCGCTTGCCTTGCCGACGGATATCCGTTTGTTTTCGGTTTCTCGGTATATTCCAGCTTCATGTCGGAAGAGGTCGCCAAGACTGGCATCATGCCCATGCCTGAGAAAGGCGAGTCGATGCTCGGCGGACATGCCGTGATGGCAGCGGGCTATGACAACGACAGAAGATTGCTTCTCGTGCGCAACTCCTGGGGCAAGGAATGGGGCGACAAGGGCTATTTCTGGATGCCCTACGACTACATTTCAAAGACCAAGAACTGCTCTGATTTTTGGACGATCAGACTGGTGGAATAAAAACAGACATTTGCCAAACAAAACGGTGCGCTTCGATTGAAGTGCACCGTTTTTCGTTTCAATAAAACTTCGTGTAACTTACTCTGTCACTTCCTTCGCCTTAGCCCTGAAGTTCACCAGGTCTTCCTCGATGAAGTTCTTCACATAGACGCTCTTGCCGATGACATCTTCCTCGGCGGCGTGGACGTAGACGTTGGCCGACTGGGTGAAGAGGTGCGGGGCATGGGTGGCGTCGTCGAGGATGAGCAGCGACATCATGATGTCGCCGGTCATGTCGTAGAGACGACGGGCCAAGAAGTCCTGAACCTCTTGGTTGTTGGCGCCCTTCACGTAGTTGATGCTCTGCTCGTAGAGTTCCACGAGGGTGCGCACCGTGTTCTGCAAGGGCTTCAAATCCTCGGAGACCTCGTTTTCGAGCATTTCCTTCATGATGGTAAGGTAGGTTCCGTTGGTGATGTAACGGATGGCGGCCACCACTTGCAACTGCGTCGTGCCCTCATAGATGGAGAAGATACGGGCGTCGCGGTAGAGGCGCTGGCATTTGTACTCCATAATGAAGCCCGAACCACCGTGGATGCTGATGGCATCGTAGGCGTTCTGGTTGGCGTACTCGGAGTTCATGCCCTTTGCCAAAGGCGTGAAGGCATCGGCGAGACGCGAGTACTTCTTGCACTCGGCGCGCTCCTCGGGCGTCAGCGGACGCTCGCGCTGGATGTCCTCAAGGCACTTGTAGATGTCCACATAACGGGCAGTCATGTAGAGCAGCGAACGACCAGCGTCGATCTTGGCCTTCATGCGTGAAAGCATGTCGTAAACAGCAGGGAATTCGATGATTCTCTTGTGGAACTGCTGACGTTCGCTGGCATACTTCAGAGCCTCGTTGTAAGCCTCTTGTCCCAGGCCCACCGACTGCGCAGCGATACCCAAACGGGCGCTGTTCATCAGTGCCATCACATATTTAATAAGGCCCAAACGAGTCTCACCACAGAGTTCGGCTTTGGCGTTCTTGTAGGTCAACTCGCAAGTCGGGGAGCCGTGGATACCGAGCTTATGCTCGATGTGACGCACGTTGACACCGCCCTGGCGCTTGTCGTAGATGAACATCGACAGGCCACGGCCGTCCTTGGTGCCTTCCTCGGAACGGGCCAGCACAAGGTGGATATTGGAGTCGCCGTTGGTGATGAAACGCTTCACGCCATTGAGCAGATAGCAACCGTCCTTTTCACTATAGGTAGCTTTCAGCATAACGCTCTGCAAGTCGGAACCGGCATCAGGCTCGGTGAGGTCCATCGACATGGTCTCGCCGGCGCAAACGCGCGGGATATACTTCATGCGTTGCTCCTCGTTGCCGAATTCATATAAGGTGTCGATGCACGATTGCAGCGACCAGATGTTCTGGAAACCGGCGTCGGCGGAGGCGACCATCTCGCTCAGCATAGAGAAGACGGTGATGGGCAGGTTCAAGCCACCGTAACGGCGCGGCATGGAAACGCCCCAAAGGCCGCCCTTGGTGCAGGCATCGAGGTTCTCCACAGTCTTGGAGGCATAAATCATGCGGCCATTCTCCAAATGCGGGCCTTCGAGGTCGACGCTCTCGGAGTTGGGTTCGATGATGTTGGCGGTGATGTCGCCCGTGATGTCGAGCACGCGGCGGTAGTTCTCCATCGCGTCTTCGTAATCGACGGGAGCATCTTCGTAGGTATCCTTATCAGCGAAATTGCGTTCCTTCAGCTCGACGATACGCTTCATCAGCGGGTGGTCGAGGTAGAATTGCAAGTTCGGGTTATCGTTATAATAGTTTGCCATGGTTACTTCGAGTTTTGTTTGTAATACTTAATCAACTTCGGGACGACTTCCTCAACGGTACCGACGATGACATAGTCAGCAATACGGTTGATAGGTGCATCGGGGTCGCTGTTCACCGAGATGATGATCTTGGAGTCCTGCATACCTGCGATGTGCTGGATTTGACCGCTGATGCCGCAGGCGATGTACACCTTGGGGTGCACTGTGACGCCCGTCTGACCGATTTGGCGGTCAGTGTCGCAGAAGCCCGCATCGACGGCGGCACGCGAGGCACCGACTTCGCCGTGGAGCACCTTGGCGAGTTCAAACAGCATATCGAAGCCTTCCTTCGAACCCATGCCGTAGCCACCGGCCACCACGATGGGTGAGCCTTTCAGGTTGTGCTTGGCGGCCTCCACATGGTGGTCGAGGACCTTCACGACGTAAGCCTCGGGCGAGACATACTTGCTCACCTCGGGATAGACGACTTCGTTCTTGGCCTTGCCTTCATAGATGGCTTTCTGCATCACGCCTGAGCGGACGGTGGCCATCTGCGGACGGTGGTCGGGGTTGACGATGGTCGCCACGATGTTACCACCGAAAGCGGGACGAATCTGATAGAGCAGGTTGTCGTAATGCTTCTTGGTCTTGACGTCGTCGAAGTCACCGATTTCGAGTTGGGTGCAGTCGGCGGTGAGGCCGCTGGTCAGCGAAGAGCTGACGCGAGGGCCGAGGTCACGACCAATGACGGTGGCGCCCATCAGGCAAATCTGCGGTTGTTCCTCCTTGAAGAGATTGACGAGGATATCGGTGTGCGGTGCAGAGGTGTAGGGGAACAAGCCCTCGCCATCGAAGGCGAACAGCTTATCCACGCCGTAAGGCAGGATTTGGTCTTCCACCTTACCTTTGATGCCAGTACCAGCCACGACGGCATGCAGTTCCACGCCCAGCTGGTCGGCCAGTTTACGCCCTTTGGTGAGCAGCTCCTGAGACACTTCGGCCACCTGTGTGCCTTCGGTCTCGATATATACAAATACGTTGTTCATTATCCGATAATCTTTTCGTCCAACAATTCTTTAATCAATCCTTCCACATCGGCATCGCTGGCGGTGAGGGTCTTGCTCTCCTTGGCCTGGAAGACGATGTTTTGCACGGTTTTCACCTTGGTGGGACTACCAGAGAGGCCGCACTGGTTGGGATCACCATCCACGTCGGCCACGCTCCACTGGTTGAGGTTGAGGTATTCGCGGCTAGCATAGAGGTCGGCGCGAGGATCTTCGGGCTGACGCTCCAGCGGACATGAGGCATACTTGTATTTCATCACCAACTTGGCGTTGCAGGGACGGCAGGGCGCCGCGCTGCCGTTGACGGTAATCACGCAGGGCAGCGGCACTTCGACAGTCTCCACGCCACCGTCGATATGACGGCGGATGGTGGCGATGTTGTTTTCGATCTTGAGGATTTCCTCAGCATAAGTCACTTGGTTGAGACCCAGTTTCTGTGCCACTTGGGGACCCACCTGGGCGGTGTCGCCGTCGATGGCCTGACGGCCTCCGATGACGATGTCGACATCGCCGATCTTCTTGATGGCGGTGGCGAGGGCATACGAAGTGGCGAGGGTATCGGCGCCTGCGAAGAGGCGGTCGGTGAGCAGCCAGCCCGTGTCGGCTCCACGGAAGAGTCCTTGGCGGATGATCTCACCGGCGCGCGGCGGGCCCATAGTGAGCACGCCGACGGTGCTGCCTGGATTCTGCTCCTTGAGGCGCAGGGCCTGTTCAAGGGCGTTCAGGTCTTCGGGGTTGAAGATGGCGGGCAGGGCGGCGCGGTTGACGGTGCCTTCCGGCGTCATAGCGTCTTTGCCCACATTTCTAGTATCGGGCACCTGCTTGGCAAGCACCACGATTTTCAATGCTTTGGTCATAAAATAAAAATTCTCGTTTTCAAATTAACTGCGTTGATTGCTTCGCAATTCGGCGGCAAAGGTACAGCTTTTTTCCTTAACGGCAAAAAAAATAGGCGCAACAGAATATTCTAATGCGCCTTTATACTATATAGATAAGATAGGTTAATATAAAGTTCACAGACAGTCTTCTTTTTTTATGGCTTTTGCTCCAAACAGCACTACTATTCCAACTCAAAAGTCCCATCCATTTTTTGCACAACAACAAGGTGTTCTTTCCTTTCCGCTATCTCTTGAGGGCGAAGCGGTCCCAACTCTTGGGAAAAATACACTACGGTTTCTATTCCTTGCTCATTTGTAAAAACACAAAACGAACGCACTTCATTGGTGGTCGGATTGGCCATTGTTTTTACCTGCATATTTCCATGCTGAATTGCAAAATCAACCAAAGGATAAGTGAACATTCTTATATCTAAGGGATTGTTTTTCTTAACCATCTCAGGGTCTTTGCTTTTTTTTACTTTCATTTTCGTTTCCTTCGGCCTTTCCCTCTTTTCTGTTTGTAAATGAGTGCAATAATACCAAACGAAAAAAGCTGCCACCGGAGCTACAACAACCGCTAATAATACCGGCCATAATACTTCAGAAAAACTATTGCAATAGCAATCTTCGCAACCATAAGGCCCCAATGCGACAAGAACACAAATACCGACCAAAAACCACACCACATAACACATGATGCAGATTTGCCAATTCCTACTTAACGATTGGAATCTTTTCATAGAAGAAATCTTCCGTTTTCTTTCTTCATGAAGTTGTCCACCGCAATACTGACAGAATGCAGAATCATCTGCAACTTCCTTTCCACAATGCCTACAATACATATACTATATCAATATCTTACGCGAAACAAATCTGAAATAACAAAAGCTGCTATTAACAGAAGGATTATTATTAGAAAAATGATACCTGCCTTATTCCATGTTTTTTGTGTCTTATTAAAATAGTCAGCATCTTTCCATTTTCCTGTTTTCCATGACCATTCATTTCCTTTTGCCGCTACAATAAACCTTCCGATTATATTAACATACGGCAAGCACAATAGTAATTGCCAATAGCAATAACTGAAAAGACACCACCAAAAGGGTAATACAAACGCTCCCCAATTCCACTTCATCACTGGTTGAATTCCAGATGTATCAGAAGTGGTCTTTGTTTGATCATTGCGGATATTATCCTGAATACCAAGGTCTACTAGCTCGCTTGATACATAAGCACTTTGTTCATTTGATTCTGACTCAACCGCAGAATTCATTTCTTTGTTTTCCATATTAAAATGATATTTGTTTTTTGATTACTGTTTTCATCTTTTAGTTTTTTATACTATCAAAATGCGGAGAAACAACTCCCTCATCTATCCATTTAAAACTTCTCAATACTTGTTCAAAGTCTTTTTCCCACATGTCTGATTCTTTTTCCCTATAAGCAAGGATCATTTTGACCATTCTTTTGCTATCTGAAAACAGAAGGATTTTGCACTTGACAGGAGTAGTAAAATCAAAGTTGTAGCCTGTTCTTCTGTAATCTACCAAGATTGCATTAGCGTTGTTGATGCTAACCCATTTCCGATTGATTGAACTCATTAACCGACTACTAGGACGAAGTTCATTTGTTACCATCTCTTCGATGTAATCATCCATCTTATCCAAAGGAGCAATTTCATCTCTTTTTGGAAAATCTCTCCACTGTCCCTCAAAGTATTGGAACATGATACGGCAATACTGTTCCTTAGCCTCTGCATTCAAGTCACACAATCCCTTTTGATTAAATATGATTATACCATCCCGAAGTTGAAGCATTCCCTTATTGGCCAAATTCTTCCCATATGGACTATCTTTTATTTGTTTTTCAACCGTAATAGGTACATATATTGAAAATGCATTGAAAAAAGCATAATTATTCCAGTGCTTCGGGTCACTTATTTCCATCGGTGGGAGAATCTCATCAACCTCTGTTGATTGCTTAACAGCTTGTTCAATACCTTCATAAAAGCCCTTCATGAATTGCTTTATAATAACACCACAAACCAAAAAGATTGCAACAAAAAACACGGCCTTCCAAACTGTTGATTTTCGTTTGTTATCTGACGTCTTGTCACTTTCGTTACTATTCCCTTCATCCAATAATACTTCTTCTGTGGAAATCGTTTTCTCAATATTGTGTTTCACTTCATCAGTATCCATATTCGTATTGTTTACAATCATACAATAAAAAAGCGTGGAATCAATTCCTTGCTTGAACACCAGGGGTTCCACGCCCTACACGTCTAACAAGTATTCCACGCCGTAGCAACTACGGCAATTGCAACTTGTCCTTGACGTGTTGCCCCGCCCAAACGGGGACTAAATGGAACTTTGGTGTTCAAGGACAGCAACAAGTGCTATCTGCTTATAATATTTCTTTTGAGTTTATCTTCTTTTCCTAGTTCGATTATTTCGGTCAACTATTATTTTTCTTTTTCACACTGCAAATATATACATTTTTCATCAATCACAACGCCGCAGCGATTTTCCTGATTTCAAGAAGATGACGATTGATCTTCCTATCACTTTTAGCTACTTGGAGGTTATAATCCGCCTGCATCTGGATCCATAGTTGAGCATCGATACCTAACACGGCTTCCAAATACAAGGCATATTCTATGGAAATGGGTCTCTTTCCATTGAGAATCTCGTTCAAAACGGAATACGAAACGCCCATCTGCTGCGCCAACTGCTTCTGCGTGACACCACGGTACTCGATTTCCTCTTTCAACAGCAATCCGGGGTGCACGGGCTCAGAAGGCATCATATTGTTTGCTATCATTTGAGGATCAACGCCATTCAATGTAATCATAACCTTTTTATTTATAATGGTTTGACAATTCCAAAATATTACAGATAGTTACAACTGGATTATCCAACAGACTGACCGTGAACTCGATACGATACTTGTCATTAACCCTGATTGAAGAGATTCCAGCTTTGTCGCCACTCAACACCTCATAGTTCAACGATTTGATTTGGTATAATGTCTCAATACGAGGTGCCGACTCCAAAGTTTTGATTCGCTGCTGGTACCTCTTGACGACGTCTGGCTGGAACCGATGCTTTTTGTCGGTTGTCTTGCCTTCGTCGTACAATTCTTTCAGATACGCCTGCTCAAATGTCACTATCATGGCGCAAAAATACACAAAATTCGCAAAATGTCGAATTATTTTTTCGGATGATAGTATTTTTCTACCTTTGCAGCAAATTTTTATACATGTCTATTGAAGATATCCTAAATAAAGTCGGCCCTTCGACAAGCTCAGGGACCTTAACTCATGAGGAAATCAAAGTCCTCCTCGCTGCCGAAGGCGACAACAAGAAACAGTTGTTCGACAAGGCCTTGCAGACCAAGCTGGCGCACTTGGACAACTACGTCCACCTGCGTGGGCTGATTGAATACAGCAACATCTGCACAAAGTATTGCCTCTACTGCGGCGTGCGCTGCAAGAACCTGAAGGTGAAACGTTACCAACTCAGCGACGAGGAAGTCATCGAATGTGCCAAACTAGCGCATGAGTTGGGCTATGGCTCGGTGGCACTCCAAAGCGGTGAACGGAGCGACAAGGCCTTCGTGGATAAGATCACCTATTTGGTCAAGGAAATCAAGAAGATAGACAACGGAAGTCTGGGCATCACACTGTCATTGGGTGAGCAAACCGAGGAGACCTACCGCCGTTGGTTTGAGGCAGGCGCACACCGTTACCTGCTCCGCATTGAGGCCTCAAACGAAGACCTATATTATAAGATTCACCCGCACGATGAGAAGCACGACTTCAAGCAACGTCTCGCCTGCATCGACAGCCTATTGAAAGTCGGCTATCAGACTGGCACGGGCGTGATGGTGGGTCTGCCCTTCCAGACTCTTGACGACCTTGCAAATGACCTGTTGTTCTTCAAGCAAAAAGACGTGGCCATGGTCGGCATGGGACCCTTCATCCCCCACCCCGACACACCTTTGTGGCAATACAGAGACCAAATTCCGTCTGCCGAGGAACGCATGGAGCTGACTTTGAAGATGATCGCCATTCTCCGACTGATGATGCCCGAAATCAACATGGTGGCGGCCACCGCCAACCAGACCGTCGACCCGCAAGGACGAGAGAAGGCTATCCTTGCCGGAGCCAACGTCATCATGCCCAACCTCACACCCAACGAGTTCCGCGAGAACTACCTCATCTACCCCGACAAGGCCTGCGTAAAGGACAAACCTGACGAGTGTCACAGCTGCCTCGACGTGCGTCTCGCAGCCATCGGACACAAGGTTTTATACAACGCCTGGGGCGACTCAGTGGCATTTATGCGGAAAAATGCTCAAAAATGATAGCCGTTCCGAAAAAATCACTATTTTTGCCCTTTTAAAACCTACTCAAAAACAACATTCATTTTACTATGAGAAAACATATCCTAACCGCCCTGCTCGTCATGCTTACCGTAGTGACCTTCGGTCAGCAGTGGGTCGCCATCAAGAGCGATGCCCCGAGCACCATCCAGACGACTTTGGTTGCCTCTTCGGAGAACCAAATCACCGTCAACATGCAAGTCCCGGGCTTCTACACCTTTGAGGTGACCACTCCCCGTGGTGAAGCCAACATCATCTCGGTTCCTAGAACGGTCAGCACCGCTGCCGCAGGCGAGCCTAACCTCCCCATGATTGCCGTTCCGGCCATCATCGGCGACCAACAGCATTACAGCATCCGCCTCATTGATGCTCAATACACCGACTTCCAAATGGAGGTCGCGCCATCAAAAGGCGATTTTCCACGCACCATCAATCCCAATGACGTGCCTTACACCTATGGTGAAGCCTATTCGACAGACGCCTTCTTCCCTGCTCAGAATGTAGGTTTATATGATCCTTACATCCTGCGTGACTTCCGTGGACAGAACATGGTATTCTATCCCTTCGCCTACAATCCTGTCACACACACTTTGCGCGTGTATTACAACATGACCGTTGAGATGTACAGCGACGGCCAACTCGGCGAAAACACCCTCAGCCGCCGTTCCTCTGAGGTGAGGATGGATCCCGAATTTGGCGCCTTGTACCAAAACCACTTCATCAACTATAGCGAAGGCTTGAGCAAATACAACGCCGTCGACGAGACAGGTGAATTGCTCATCATCTGCCACGACGCTTTCATGGATGCCATGCAACCTTTTGTCAACTGGAAGAAACAGATCGGCAGACCCGTCACGATGGTCGGCACCTCGGTTTCAGGCTTCACTAGCGATGCCGTTAAAAACTACATCCAAAGCCAATACAACAGCAACCCCAACATCAGCCACATCCTGCTCGTGGGCGACAACGCTCAAGTGCAGAGTTACTTTACCGCTGCTGGAGGCTACTCTGGCCGTACTGACCAATTTTTCGGACAATTAGTCGGTAATGACTACTACAACGATGTCATCGTAGGTCGTTTCTCCGCCGAGAACGCCGACCATGTCACCACTCAGGTTGACAAGGTGATCCACTACGAAAGAGACATCACCGCCGCCGACACCTGGCTCTCGATTGGACAAGGTGTTTCAAAGAACGAAGGTGCAGGCAGTGGTCACTTCGGCGAGGCCGACTACCAACACATCGACTACATTAGAGACACGCTGTTGCACTACAATTACACCAGCATCCATCGTGACTACCAGAACGTACAAGGTGTTTCGTCGAGCGCGGCCATCATCAGCCAGCACATCAACGAAGGTGTAAGCATCATCAACTACTGCAACCACGGTTCACCGACAAGTTGGGGCGTATTCAGCTATACCAATTCGCACGTTAACGCACTGACCAACGACAATAAGTTGCCTTTCATCTGGTCGGTGGCTTGCAACAACGGACAACTTGACTATTCGCAACCCTGCTTCGCTGAGGCTTGGATGCGTGCCACCAACAACAGCACTGGTGCACCTACCGGAGCCATCGGCGGTATGTTCAGCTACATCTCACAACCTTGGCAGCCTCCCATGTACGGTCAGGATGAGATGAACAACGTCCTCACGGAACACAGAAGCATCAAGCGTACCCTCGGCGGCATTTCGACCGACGGCAACATGAAGATTCTTGACCAATACAACTCGAACGGTCAAGGTTTGGCCACCTATCAGTTCTGGCTCCTCTTCGGCGACCCGACGCTTACCGTGCGTAACATGACGCCCGCCAATATGAACGTGACCCACGCCTCCTCCATGAGCACTAGCGCTACCTCGTTCACCGTCAATGCCACTAACGGCAACGGCGCCTTGGCCACCCTGACCCGCAACAACGAAATCATGGGCTCGGCCACCATCAACAATGGCACCTGTAACATCACCTTCACCGCTCCTGGAACGACGGGCACCGCCACGTTGACCGTGTTCGGCTACAACAAGATCACCTATATCGCCACCATCCAAATCACTGGAGGCGGTACGCAACAATACACCGTTAACGTTTCGGCCAACCCGACCATCGGCGGCTCTGTCACTGGTGGTGGCACCTACAACCAAGGTCAGTCGTGCACAGTGACAGCAACACCCAATGCAGGCTACTCTTTCACCAACTGGACTGAGAACGGCAATGTGGTCTCGACCAACAGAAACTACACTTTCACCGTCACGGGCAACCGCACTCTGGTGGCCAACTTCCAAGCCCAGCCGCAGAACTTCAACATCACCGTGTCGGCCAACCCGAGCAATGGCGGAAGCGTTGCTGGCGGTGGCACGTATCAACAAGGACAATCCTGCACCGTCACTGCGACGGCCAACACAGGTTACGCTTTCGCCAACTGGACGGAAAATGGCAATGTGGTTTCCACACAAACCAACTACACCTTCACCGTGAATGGCAACCGCACCTTAGTGGCCAACTTCACCCCGCAGCAATACACCATCACTGCTACGGCTGATCCTGTCAATGGTGGTAACGTCACTGGTGGCGGCACCTTCAATTATGGAAACAGCTGCACGCTGAGCGCCACTCCTGCCGCAGGCTACACCTTCGTGAACTGGACCAAGAACGGCTCACAAGTCAGCACCAATGCTACTTACACCTTCACCGTAACCGAATCGGCAGCTTATGTGGCTCATTTCCAATTGCAGACCTTCACCGTCAATGTGACTGCCAACCCGACCGAGGGCGGCACCGTCGCAGGCGGAGGCACCTTCAACTACGGCGAGACCTGCACCGTCACTGCCACGGCCAACGAAGGTTACGACTTCGTCAATTGGGTGCAAGGCTTGTTCTCTGTTTCCGAAGAAGCGACTTACACCTTCACCGTCACCAACAACGTCAATCTCACCGCCAACTTCGCGCTGCAGACCTTTGAGGTTAAGGTTTCAGTGAACCCATCAGAAGCCGGCACCGTGACAGGCGAAGGCACCTACAACTATGGTGACGAGGTCACCTTGACCATTGTCCGCAACGAAGACTGGGCCTTCGAGAACTGGACTGAAAACGGCGAGGTCGTCTCTGAAGAAATGAATTACACCTTCATCATCACTAGCAGCCGCAACTTAGACGCCAACTTCATCTACACCGAAGGCGTCGGCGAAAACAGCATTGAAACCAAAGTCTATCCCAACCCGACCAAGGGCGAATTCACCATCGAGGGCGAAGGCCTGAGCCATGTCCGCATCGTGAACGCCTACGGGCATATGGTTTACAACGCTGATGTCGAAGGCGACCAAGTCCGTATCGACCTTTCGCAGATGGCCAAGGGCATCTATATGATGCACATTGAGGCTGAAGGCGGACAGGCTGTGAGAAAGATTGTGGTGGAATAAGCCTGCTTTTCAAGGTTTATAAAAAATCCCTAAGTGAGGTGACATTTTATTGCCACCTCACTTTTTTTTGCTATTTTTGGAGCAAATTTTTGAATTCAGCCTATGAAAATCAAATTCATCGGTGCGGCCCAGGAAGTGACGGGCAGCAAGCACCTCATCACCACCGACCATGGCAAGAAGATCCTCTTGGACTGCGGCATGTTCCAAGGTAAAGGCCTCGAAACCGACGCCGCCAACCGCAACATCATGGTCGACCCTAAAGAAATCGACGCCATCATCCTCACTCACGCCCATATCGACCACTGCGGTCTTATTCCGTATTTCTATAAACTTGGATTCCGCGGACAAGTCATCTGCACCGATGCCACGCAAGACTTGTGTAGCATCATGCTCCCCGACAGCGGCTTCATCCAAGAAAACGATATGGAGTGGTTCAACAAGAAACGCCGCAAGCAAGGGCTTCCTGCCTTACAACCCATTTACACGGAGAAGGATGCGCGTGCCAGCATGGAACTATTCGTCAGTGTGGCCTACAACCGCTACTTCAATATCGACAACAACATCAAGGTGAAGTTCAACAACACCGGTCACCTGCTTGGCAGCGGTTGCGCCATCATCGAAATCGACGAAGGTGGCAAGATGACCCGCATCGGATATACGGGCGACATCGGACGCGAATACAACTACCTGCTGCGCTCACCCGAGCCATTCCCACACTGCGACTACCTGATCACCGAGGCCACCTATGGTAACCGTCTGCATGGCGACCGCACCAACGCCGAACAACAACTGCTGGAAATCATCTACCACACCTGCGTGGAGAAACGTGGCAAGCTTATCATCCCTTCGTTTGCCGTCAGCCGCACCCAAGAGATCGTGTATCTGATGAACAACTTCTACAACGAAGGCAAACTCCCCGAAAAGATTCCAGTATTCGTCGACAGCCCCTTGGCCGTCAACGCCACCGAGATCTTCCGTATGCACGTCGACCTCTTCAATGAAGATGTGAAAGATGTCATCGAATATGATCCCGACCCTTTCGGCTTCAACAGCTTGACCTTCGTGCGCGACATCAACCAATCGAAAGCCTTGAATGCCCGCAAAGAGCCTTGCATCGTCATCTCGGCATCGGGCATGATGGAAGCCGGACGTGTGAAGCACCATATCGCCAACAGCATCGAGAATCCCAACAACAGCATCCTCGCCATTGGCTATTGCGCCCCCACCACCTTGGGTGCCAAACTGCTGGAAAAGCCCACGCCTGCCACTGTCTCCATCTTCGGCTTGGAGCATGCTGTCAACGCCGAGATCTACGAAATTGACGCCTTCAGCGGTCACGGCGACTACAAGGAGATGATTGACTATCTGAGTTGCCAAGACCCAAGCAAGGTGAAGAAGACCTTCATCGTCCACGGTGACCCAGAAGCCCAGAAGTACTACAAACGCATGCTACGCAAAGAAGGATGGGATAATATCGTCATCCCCGAGGCTGGCGAAGAGTTTGAATTGAAATAATTCGTACTTTTGCAAAAATTTTTCAAGAATGGCACAAAAACCCAGCATTCCCAAAGGCACACGCGACTTCTTGCCCGAAGTCATGGTGCGCCGCAATTATATCTTTGACACTATCAAATCGGTTTTCAAACGCTTTGGCTTCCAACCTATCGAGACACCTTCGATGGAGAACCTGAGTACCCTATTGGGCAAATACGGCGACGAGGGCGACAAACTCCTCTTCCGTGTACTCAACTCGGGCGATTTCATGAGCGCTGTGGAACAAAACGGAGAACCGTTAGAGTCATTGAAGCTAGCTAGCAAGATCAGCGAGAAAGGCCTGCGTTACGACCTGACCGTGCCCTTTGCACGTTTCGTCACCATGTATCGCGAGCAGATCGCCTTCCCCTTCAAGCGCTACCAGATTCAGCCTGTTTGGCGTGCCGACCGTCCGCAGAAAGGTCGTTACCGCGAGTTCTACCAGTGCGACGTCGACATCATCGGCAGCGACTCCTTGCTGAACGAAGCCGAACTGGTGCAAATCGTCGACGAGGTGTTCCATGCCTTGAAGATCAACGTCACGCTGAAGATCAACAACCGTAAGGTGCTGGCTGGCATCGCCGAATACATCGGCAAGTCGGATGCCTTGGTCGACATTACCGTAGCCATTGACAAACTGGATAAAATCGGCATCGACGCCGTCAACGCGGAGCTGGCCGAGAAGGGTTTGGAACAAACCGCCATCGACAAGTTGCAGCCCATCCTTTTCATGAAAGGAAACACACGCGAAAAGCTGGCCCAACTGAAGCCTTTGTTGGATAACGAAGTCGGCCAAAAGGGCATCGAAGAACTTGAGACCTTGTTCGACTACATCGAGAATATGGAACTCGGCATCGACACCGAACTCGACCTCACCCTCGCCCGTGGTCTTAACTACTATACCGGCGCCATCTTTGAGGTAAAAGCCAAGGACTTTGCCATCGGCAGCATCTCGGGTGGCGGTCGCTACGACAACCTCACAGGCATCTTCGGTCTGCCCAACGTCTCCGGCGTAGGTATCAGCTTCGGTGCCGACCGCATCTACGACGTGTTGGAAGGCCTCAACCTCTTTCCTGAAACGATGTCGGAAAGCACCAAGGTCATCTTCCTCAACTTCGGCAAAAACGAGGAAAAATATTGTCTGAAATACCTCAACCAGGTACGCAAACACGGCATCAACGCCGAGATCTATCCTGAGGCCGCCAAGATCCAGAAACAGATGAAATATGCCAACCAACGCGCCATCCCGATTGTCGTTATCGCAGGCGAGAGCGAAGTGGCCGAGCAGAAATTCACCGTCAAATTCATGAAAGAAGGATCGCAAACGGTGGTAGATGCCAATAAATTAGTTGAAACAATCATAAAATAATCGATATGAAAACCCATAAAATCTCATCCAAGGAATTGACCTTCAAACAGGTAAACGAAATACTAACCAATGGTTACAAGCTCGAGCTCAGCGCCGACGCTATCAAGCGTATCCAAAAATGCCGCGACTACCTCGACAAGAAGATGGAGAACCCTGAGAAGCCCATCTACGGTGTGACCACCGGCTTCGGCTCCCTCTGCGACCACAGCATCTCAAAGGAAGACCTGAGCACCCTGCAGAAAAACCTCGTCATGTCGCACGCCTGCGGCACTGGCGAGATGGTGCCCGAAGAGATCATCCGTCTCATGCTCCTGTTGAAGGTGCAGAGCCTCAGCTACGGCAACAGCGGCGTACAGGTGGCGACCGTCCAACGTCTCATCGACTTCTTCAACAACGACGTACTGCCCGTGGTATACAACCAAGGCTCACTCGGTGCCTCTGGCGACTTGGCTCCTTTGGCCAACCTCATGCTGCCTCTGCTCGGTCTGGGCGAGGTGCATTATGAAGGCAAGATCGTACCTGCCGAAAAAGTCCTCAAGAAATTCGGTTGGAAGCCCATCACCTTGCAGTCGAAAGAAGGTCTGGCACTGCTCAACGGCACGCAGTTCATGAGCAGCTATGGCACCTATGTGCTACTGAAGGCCTTCCGTCTCAGCTATCTGGCCGACCTCATCGGCACCGTTTCATTGGAAGCCTTCGATGGCCGTATCGAACCGTTCTTCGACCAAGTGCATAAGATTCGTCACCACAACGGACAAATCGTCACCGCCAAGCGTGTGCGCGAGTTCACCAAAGGCAGCGAGCTGATCGTCAGGGAGAAGAAACACGTCCAAGACCCCTACTCCTTCCGTTGCATGCCGCAGGTACATGGTGCCTCGAAGGATGCCATTGACTATGTGGCCTCCGTATTCAGCGAGGAAATCAACGCCGTCACTGACAACCCGACCATCTTCCCCGACGAAGACCTGGTCATCAGTGCCGGCAACTTCCACGGCCAGCCTCTCGCCATCACCTTGGACTTCTTAGCCATCGCCTTAGCCGAGTTGGGCAACATCAGCGAGCGCCGTATCTATCAATTGATCGGTGGCAAGCGCGACTTGCCGTCGTTCCTCGTCGCCGAGCCCGGCCTCAACAGCGGCTTTATGATCCCACAATATGCCGCCGCCAGCATCGTCAGCCAGAGCAAACAGCTCTGCACGCCTGCTTCGGTCGACAGCATTGAGTCGTCGCAAGGTCAGGAAGACCACGTCAGCATGGGTGCCAACGCCGCTACCAAGGCCTTACGCGTCGCCGAAAACCTGGAGCGTGTGTTAGCTATTGAATTGTTCAACGCCACGCAGGCCCTTGAGTTCCGCCGTCCGCTGAAGTCATCGCCCATCATCGAGAAGTTTGTCGCCGAATACCGCAAGCAGGTGGAGTTCGTGCGCATCGACAAGGTGATGTACACCGAGATTGCCAAGAGCGTGCAGTTCGTGAAAGATTACCCGTTGAGTTTTGACATACTGAAAAATGAATGAGCTAGATAAAAAGCGTCCCACGGGCATGACCATCCTTTTGGTCCTGTCGTTCATCAACGCCTGCTGGAATATCCTCAGGTCAATAGTATTGTATTTCACCACACCGCGTATGGCGGAGATGATGGGCAATGGCCAATTTGACGAGATGATGGAACCTTTCTCCGCCTTTGGAGAGGAATTCACCAATGCCATGACCGACAGCATGTCGGCGATGTCACAGATCAACCCAAACTATTACCTGATTCTCCTGGTGTTGTTTATTGGCTCTTTGATTGGTGTCATCAAGATGTGGAAAGGTAACAAACGGGGACTTCATGTTTATGCCATATCACAGATCCTAATGCTCATCAACGCATCGGTCTTTGTTTATCCGCTGCAGAAACCCTCCCCCTTCGTCTACGATCTCATACTCACCGTAATGTTCATTGTCGTGTATTTCCTCTACTTCAAAAGGATGGAGATGTCACGCCATACGCAAAACCAAGACTGACCATGGAACAAAACGAGGGTAAGATATTCAATTTAAAACCACAACTCACTACTGCCATGAAGTTGGCGGCAAGCTTTGCCATCACCTATTATGGGTTGTTACTTATATATGAAATCTTCACCCTTGTTTATGTCCGTTATTTTATTGACTCATACTATTTTAACGAAAACGATGCTGGGCAAGGAACCAGAGAACTCTGGATTCAAATTGCCCAGCTTGCGCTTTCGGCCGTGTTGGTGTTTAGCCTCATACAAGTTTTCAGGAAAAAGGTGTATGGGAAAGCACTCTTTGTTTTTTTCTCCATTTTGCTTATCGTGTTCCAGTACTTCACAACGGGTTTCGTCCCATGGATGAAGTACGCGCTTGAAGTGCTATTGGTACTCATCATCGCACCCATACGAGTGAAGAAGAAAATCAAGCTGAAAGACGGCAAGCTACAGATGGTGACGGTAGAAGAAGAAAAACCATCAGAGTCCGAAGGGGAAACAACAACGGAATCAAAAGATAAGGCGGAAGCTGAGCAGAACTAATCAACGCAGCATCATCGCAGCTTTTTTCACCGCATTGACGAAGACTTCTACTTCATCCAAAGTATTATATAAGGCAAATGAAGCCCTCACCGTGCCAGGGATACCGAAGCGTGTCATCACTGGCTCGGCGCAATGATGGCCTGTGCGCACTGCCACACCCATCTTGTCAATAATAGTACCCAGGTCATAGGGATGAATGCCATCAATAATGAAAGAAACCAAACCAGAGCGATGTGCTGCCTCTCCTATGAAACGGATGCCGTCGATCTCAGATAGTTTCTCAATAGCTGATTGCAAGAGCTGGGATTCATGCGCTTCCACCTCCATTCTATCAAGACCTTGCATGAATTGGATAGCCGTTTCCAAACCCAAGGCTGCTCCCACGTTAGGCGTACCCGCCTCAAATTTGTATGGCAAAACATTGAAAGTCGTCTTCTCGAAACTCACCGTGTCGACCATCTCACCACCAAATTGGTAAGGAGGCAGTTTCTCCAGCCATTCGGCTTTGCCAAATAAGCCACCGATGCCCATTGGCGCATACATCTTATGGCCAGAGAAAACGAAGAAGTCGCAATCCAAGTCTTGAACATCGATGGAATGGTGGGCAATGGACTGGGCACCGTCAACGACTACGGGGATGCCATATTGATGTGCCATGGCAACCATTTCCTTTACTGGATTGATGGTCCCCAACACATTGGAAACATGCGCAATCGATACCACCTTTGGCCCTTCTTTCAGCAATTCTTCGTAATGATTCAAGTCCAAGACGCCTTTGTCGTCCATTGGCACGACGAGCAGCTGACCATGATGGCGCTGCACCATCTGCTGCCAAGGCACGAGGTTGGAGTGGTGCTCCATGGAAGTGACGAGCACTTTTAGTTGAGAGTTGAGAGTTGAGAGTTGAGAGTCAGTGGTGAGTTGAGAGTTGGGAGTTGAGAATAAGAGGTGCTCGAAAGAAGTGGCGAGCAGATTCAACGACTCGGTGGTGCCACGCGTGAAGATGATTTCCCTTGCTTCCTTGGCATGGACGAAATCAGCCACGGTCTGTCGGGCATGTTCGTAAGCCTCGGTTGCCTTTTGGCTCAAATAATGCACCCCACGGTGAATGTTGCAGTTCTCGTGCAGGTAGTAGTCACGCTCACGCTCAATGACACACAATGGCTTCTGCGTGGTGGCGGCATTGTCGAGATAAACCAAGGGCTTGCCATAGACCTGCTGGTCAAGGACGGGAAATTGAGACCTTATTTCGTTGATGTTCATTTTATTGCGTTTGTAGAGACGTAGCGCGCTACGTCTCTACCAGTTAGATTTTAGAATAATCAATTTCAAAATTGTAATCTTTCGGGTGGCTGCAACGCAGGACACAGTTCTCGCAACTCGACAATTCACCACGCAGTCGACGCTTAATCATGTCGTCGATGTGTTCGTGCAGCATCTCGTTACCGATATGGTTGCTCACTTCAGCGGCAAAGGCATACATCAACAGGATTCTTGCATTGGCCTTACTGATGCCACGCTGGCGCATGTAGAACATAGCCTCTTGGTCGAGTTGGCCCGTGGACGTGCCGTGCGAGCACTTCACGTCATCGGCATAGATCTCAAGGAAGGGTTGGCTATTGACCTTAGCAGTTGAAGTCAAGAGGATGTTGCTGTTGTTCTGGTGGGCATCGGTCTTTTGGGCATCTTTGGCCACATACACATGGCCGTTGAACACCGCCGAGGCCGAGTCGTCGATGACGCCTTTGAACTTCTCGTTGCTGGTGCAATGCGGCACGTTGTGGTTCACCTTCAGGAAGTTTTCCACATGCTGGGTCTTGTCAATGAGATACAAACCATGCACCTGCGTATCGGCACCTTCACCATCCAAGTCGACATGATAGGTATTTCGCACATCGCCGCCGTTGAAGGTGATGACCACGATCTTCAGTCGGCTGTCAGCCAACTGTTTGACCTTGAACCCCCTTTGGATGGAGGCCTCGTTGCTAACATTCTGCAACACATACAACTCAAGGCTTGAATTCTCATTGAGGATGATTTCGGAGACCTTTGGCTCGGATGACAGGTGAGCGTCATCGTCATACTCAATGATTTCGCGGCTTTGGTTGGCGGCTAAGATAAGTTGGTTGTCCATAATCAAAGTTCCTTAATCCATTCGTAGCCTTTTTCTTCGAGTTCGAGGGCGAGGTTCTTGCCGCCCGTCTTGACGATGCGTCCGTCGTACATCACGTGGACGAAGTCGGGGACGATATAGTCGAGCAGACGCTGATAGTGCGTGATGACCACGAAGGCGTTCTCTGCATTATGCAACTGGTTGACGCCATGGGCCACGATGCGCAGCGCGTCGATGTCAAGGCCCGAGTCGGTCTCATCGAGGATAGCGAGGCTCGGCTCCAGCATGGCCATCTGGAAGATCTCGTTTTTCTTCTTCTCGCCACCACTATAACCCACGTTGACGAAACGGTTCTGCAGCTTTTCGGTGATTTCCACCATAGCCTGCTTCTCCTTCATCATCTTCATGAAGTCGACCGTGCTCATCGGTGGCAGACCTTGGTACTCACGCTTCGAGTTGACAGCGGTGCGCATGAAGTTCTGGATGCTTACACCAGGGATTTCGACAGGATACTGGAAACTCAAGAAGATGCCTTCGTTGGCGCGGTCCTCGGGCGACATCCCGACGATGTTCTTGCCCTTGTACCAGATCTCACCTTCGGTGATTTCATAGCCCTCGCGACCTGTGATGGCCGCGGCCAGCGTACTTTTTCCCGTTCCGTTAGGGCCCATGATGGCATGGATTTCGCCTTCGTTGACGCCCAGATTCAATCCTTTCAGGATTTCCTTGCCTCCGATGGAGACGTGTAGGTTTTTGATGTTCAGTAACATATTATTAAGTTGACAATTGACAATTGATAATTGATAGTTTTCTGTATTTTAATATTGGGTTGGGCTTAAGCTGATTTTGCCGTAGCGCATATAATAGGCATGCTTCGCCCACTGTGTATATTCTTCTTGTGATATCTCAATGACATTATTGCCTTCAGATTCCGTAATCTTTTGTTTCACTTCTTCTATCAAAGCTTCATCGCGGCCGTATTTCCCGATATGGACCACGTTCAAGACCAATCCCAACAGCACGACGCAACCTGCACCAAGGGTCATCCATTTACGAACTTGAGGTGTGATTTTTGGCAACCATAAGGTCAGCATTGAGAGGGTGATATGTCCGCAGGCCAAGGCGAAGAATGGCAAAGCGGCCAACATATAGAAGTCGCGTTGCTTCACGCTCACCATGATGGGCAGCACACCCACGAGACCCATGATCAGGAAGACATAGAACCAAGCCTTGTCGGGTGGGAACTCAAAGACCTTTGAATTGACCTTGCTTTTAGTCTTGCAAATCACCAAAACGAGTGCAAGGGCAAACGGGATGATCAGTTGCTGCAATAAAGCGAAAACGATATAGAGCCTTGAGGATGCTGTTGATTCATACAATCCTCCACCGATGACTTGTAGTCGGATGTAGTCCTTAATATAGCCAAAAGAGCCAGGGCAAACCAAGAACATTATTCCGGCAAACACCGCCACAGCAACCAGCAGGAGCAAACTATCAATCGGGCCTTGGATCCATCTGCGCTTTTGGTCGAAAGCGCAATACAGGATGGGAAACACTAAGGGGAACAATCCCGTGAATCCTTTGGAGAGGAAGGCCAATAATAAGGTGAAAGCCGACAAAAACAGCCAAATCTTATGGTTGCGCTGATAGCCGACAATCATCAGATAGACGGAAAGCAACACAAAGACCGACATAGTGTTTTCAAGCAGGTTGTTTGTCGCACTCCACGAAGCCAAAGGCATAGCGAGCCAAAACAGCAGAGGTAGCCAAGCCCATCGCAGGTTGTTGGTGGTGCGCTTCCAAATCAAGGCGATGAACAAACCCGAGAGCAGGAACATCAACACGGAATAGGCCTTCTCGACCCACCAATGATCGCCAAACGCCTTGAAAGCCAAAGCTTCCATGCCCAAGGCCAAGGGGGGATGCTGGCGAAACTCGGGATACAAGGTCTGTGTGTAATGCGGATTCCAGAAAGTTCCCTGCCCTTCCGCCATATTGCGCGAGATGCTGGCATAGGTCACGCCGTCAAAGAACATGCCTTCGGTCAATAGGCTCTTGCTCACCAGAATGAGGAACAATCCGATGAGGAGCAACCAAAAGGGGGTGTTATTTGAACGGGCAGACATGGAATGGAGAATTGATAATTGAGAATTGAGAATTGATAATTGTTTATCCGACGCTGCCTTCCAATGTGATGGACAATAATTTCTGTGCCTCAACGGCGAATTCCATAGGCAGTTTGTTCAGCACATCCTTGGCGTAGCCGTTGACGATGAGGCCAATGGCCTTTTCCGTCGGGATGCCACGCTGCTGGCAATAGAACAGCTGGTCTTCGGAGATCTTCGAGGTCGTGGCTTCGTGTTCGAGGATGCTCGATTCGTTGCCGCACTCGACGTAAGGCCAAGTGTGGGCACCGCATTTGTCGCCCAACAGCAATGAGTCGCATTGCGAATAGTTACGCGAGTTCTCAGCTTTGGCAGCCACTCTTACCAAGCCACGGTAACCGTTTTGGCTGTGACCGGCGGAGATACCTTTTGATATGATGGTACTACGGGTGTTCTTGCCCAAGTGAATCATCTTGGTGCCCGTGTCGGCCTGTTGGTAGTTGTTGGTCACTGCAACAGAGTAGAACTCACCCACGGAGTTGTCGCCCAGCAGCACGCAGCCAGGGTATTTCCAAGTGATGGCCGATCCCGTCTCGACCTGTGTCCAAGAAATCTTGGAGCGGTCACCACGGCAGAGACCACGTTTGGTGACGAGGTTATACACGCCGCCTTTGCCGTCCTTATCGCCTGGATACCAGTTCTGCACGGTGGAGTATTTCACCTCGGCGTCGGTTTCGGCGATGATTTCCACGATGGCGGCATGGAGTTGGTTTTCGTCGCGTTGCGGAGCCGTGCAGCCTTCCATGTAGCTCACATACGCGCCTTCGTCGGCCACGATGAGTGTGCGCTCAAACTGGCCTGTGTTGGCCGCATTGATGCGGAAATATGTGGACAGCTCCAAGGGGCAACGCACACCATTCGGGATGTAGCAGAACGAGCCGTCGCTGAAGACTGCCGAGTTGAGTGCAGCGAAGAAGTTGTCGGTGTAAGGCACCACCTTGCCGAGGTATTTCTTCACCAGGTCGGGATGCTGCTTGACGGCCTCACTGAATGACATGAAGATGACGCCATGTTTAGAGAGCGTCTCCTGGAAGGTCGTCTTCACCGAGGTGGAGTCCATCACCGCGTCGACGGCCACGCCCGAGAGTTTCTTCTGCTCGTCGAGTGAGATGCCGAGTTTATCGAAGGTGGCCAACAGTTCGGGATCCACTTCATCGAGGCTCTGCTTCTGCTGGCGTTTGCGCGGCGCTGCATAATAGATGATGTCCTGGTAGTTGATTTCGGGGATGTCAAGATGCGCCCAGTTGGGTTGCTTCAGTGTCTGCCAATGGCGGAAGGCTTTCAGGCGGAACTCCAGCAGCCACTCGGGTTCCTCTTTCTTCTTGGAGATGAGGCGGATGATGTCCTCGTTCAAGCCTTTCGGCACAAAATCGGTTTCAATGTCGGTCACGAAACCGTATTCGTATTCCTTATTCGTGACTTCATTGATGATATTTTCGTTCGGATTCTGATCCATTTTATCCTTATTAAGAATGATTTCAAATTAGGCTGCAAAGATACGATTTTCTTATAGTTTGAGAGACTATTTTTACAAAAAAACAACCATGTTTTGGGCTTTCCAATTTTTTCCGTTAGTTTTGCAGGCTGTATGAGTAAAAAGAAAGGTTTTTGGTTCTATTTCGGCAGGGTGATGGCTGGCCTAGGCATCGCCTTATTGCTACTGATATTATATATCTACCTTTCCGTGCCCACCTACAGCTTCAAGGAGCCAAAACCCTTCGGTGGCGAATACCTTTACAATCCTTATCAGGACATGAACCCCGACCAATGGAAGAAACACCATTTCCATTGCCATTCACGTAAGTTTTTTGGTATCACCAACGGGCGCAAGAGCAAGGAGGTGCTCATCGACAGCGTGTATCAGGCGTTAGGCTATGACCATTACGGCATCTCTGATTATATGGGCATCAACGCACATGGGGCCGAAAAAGAAAGTTATATCCCCGCCTACGAACATGGCTACGGCCTCTTCCGCAAGACGCACCAAATCTGCATCGGAGCCGAGAAGGTGTATTGGCCCGACTTCCCCTTCATGCAGAACCTCAACATGAAGCAGCACATGATCAATAAGCTGGGCGAGCGTTGTCGTTTCGTTATGCCTGCCCACGCCTCGTTCACGACAGGATATAAGGTGAATGAGATGATGCTTTTGAGCAACTACCGCCTGCTTGAGGTACTCAACCCCTACGGCAACGCCTTCGAGCACTGGGACAAAGCCCTCTCCAACGGCCATCGCGTGTATGCCCTCGGCGACGACGACACACACGACATAACAAATGAACATGAGGTGTGCCGCAACCTGACCATGATCAACACGCCCGACCTCGACCAGGAACACGTCTACGACGCCTTGGACAAAGGCTTGTGCTATGCCGTGGAGTTCGACAACTGGTATTATTATCCCCTCACCCTCGAACACAAGATCAAAGACGCCCGCTCTTTGGACTATCTCACTCAGGCCCAGTTGGTTGGCGACACCCTGATGATTCGCACTTCGGCAGAGACCATGAAGGAGGTGCAGTTCATCGGTCAAGACGGCAAGGTGCTGAAAACCGAGGTAGACATCCCCACAGCCTATTACGTCATCCAACCCGAAGACACCTACGTCCGCACGCGCATCGACCTGAACGGCAGGAATTTCCTCTACCTCAACCCCGTCACGCGGCATCCCTCGCCCGAACTCAATGACCAGCGTTTGGACTACATCAATTATGCACAGACGGGTCTGTATTGGCTCGTCTATGTCGTGGCCTTCGTAGCCCTCATTTGGTACCTCATCAAAAAAGCCAAGGAGAAAGAAGCATGATGCTCGTCGAAAACAACGATAAGAAAATCAATCGCATCCTCTTTTGGCTCTTGGCTATCAGCGCGGTTGTGAGAGGCATTGCGGCGGCCTCCATCGAATTTGGCAACGACGAAGTCTACTACTGGACATACGCCCTCTACCCCGATTGGAGCCATTTCGACCACCCTGCCATGGTGGGTTGGGTCATCCAGCTCTTCAGCCTTAACTTATTGCTCGACAGCGAGTTCTTCATCCGCTTGGCCTCCATTGTCTTCATGACCGCCAGCACCTATGTCGTCTTCCGCCTCGGGAAAGAAATCAAAAACGCACAAACGGGACTCTATGCCGCATTGCTTTACACCGCCTCGATCTATGCCTTCGTCATCACGGGTGTCTTCATCATGCCCGACACCCCACTGATGCTGTTTTGGCTATTAGCCGCATGGATGGCTATCAAGTATTTGAAGGTCAAGGTCCCTGAGCCCGTCGAAGGGCCGACAGATTCTAAAACGGTGCTTCGACAGGCTCAGCAACCTAAGTTTTTGCTTCTTTTCGGACTATTCGCTGGCCTCGCTATGCTTTCCAAGTATTCAGGCATTTTCCTATGGGTCGGCATGGGACTTTATATTCTATTATTCAACCGCAAGCAGCTCAAAAACCCCTACCTTTATCTCGCCTTGCTGATTTCAGCCCTCTGTTGCCTGCCCATCCTGTATTGGAATCTCCAAAACGACTTCATCAGCTTCCGATTCCATGGCGACCGTGTAGGAGGCCATGTCCTCAATCCCGCCACCTTCGGCACTGAACTGGCCGGCGAACTGTTCTACAACAACCCCGTGAATTTCGTCCTGGCCATCATGGCTATCGTCGCCGCCTTCAAAGGGAGAATCAGTATGGACAAAGGCCCGCTTCGGCTGGTGCTTTGCATAACCCTGCCCTTGATTTTCGTGTTTCTGTTCTTCTCGCTCACCCGCCCGACGTTGCCTCACTGGAACGCCCCAGCCTATTGCCTCTTGTGCCTTCTGACAGCCTGCATGTTAAGCACGAAACACGAGCCATCGGAAGGGCGTTTTGCCATCCCCAAGTCCATTGTGGCGGCATTAGGTGTCGTGGTGTTTACGGTCGTGTTCGGCGTCATCGAAATCAACACGGGATTCATCCCGCTCGACCGCCACACCGAGCCCGAGATGCTGGGGCGCAACGACTTCACCTTGGATATGTACGGCTGGGAGCAACTCGAGACGAAGTTCGCCGCCTTGCGCGAACAAAAAATCGCCGAAGGCGTGATGAAGGCAGAAGACGGCATCGTGGGCGACGAATGGTTCCCCTTGGCCAACCTGGATTACTATGTGGCACGCCCTTTGGGCATGAAAGTGATGGGGGTCGGCTATCTTGAGAAACTGCACAAATACCTGTGGATCAATGACAAAAGAGGCGGATTCACAAAAGGAGAGGATTTCTGGTTCATCACCGACAGCCGTTATCTAAAGAACCCCAACGGACTTTACCCTGGCGGATTCGAGTCGATTGAGCCCATTGACACCATCACCATCGAACGCTGCGGCAGACCCACCAAGAACTTCTTCGTCTATGCCTGCAAAGGCTTGGTTTATATGCAGCCGTCGGTCCAAGAAACGCTAGCGAAGAAGAAATAACCCCAAAGCCATGAAAGCATTGCCAACACCCAACAAACGCCAAACCATCCTTGAATGCTTGGTATTGCTCGTCATAGCGGCCGTGCTTCGCATCTGGTTTTTGGGTAAGACCGACCTGGGCTACGACGAAAGTTTCTCCCTCCATATCTCCCTGCAAAGCTTGCCCGACATCGTACGGTTGCTGAGCAAAGGCGACAACCCGCCATTATGGGAACTGATGTTGCATTTCTGGGTGAAGCTCTTCGGTATCTCTGAAGTGGCCATCCGCAGTTTATCGCTCATTTTCAGCGTCTTGACTGTTATACCGATTTATTTGCTCGGTGAAAAGCACATCCATAGGTTGGCTGGTCTTGCCGCCTCCCTGTTCTATTGTTTCTCTACTTTTTCCATCTATCTGGCACACGATTGTAGGGTCTATAGCCTTATTGGGTTTGCCACGGCAAGCTCGGTTTTTCTTTTCATCAGTTGCATCCATCGCCCCAAGGCCTTCAAATTCATCTTGTTGACCCTCGTCAACCTGATGCTCATGTACGGGCATTACCTCTCCGTCTGGATCATCGTGATGGAATTCATCATCGCATTGAGTATCAAACCCATAAGGAAAAAGATTTGGAAGCCCTATCTGATCCATGCGGCAGTACTTGTGCTGTTGTTCATCCCGATGTTTCCAGTGCTGTTCAGGCGTTTCATGGACTCGGGCGTCAACGGCACCTGGATTGCCAAGACCACCAGCCCCGAAGCCCTCTATGACTTCCTCTGGCGGATGTGCAACGTGCCTGTCACGACGGTCTTGGCCATAGTGATTCTTGTCATCATCTTCATTAAACTGATTGTCAGCACCTTCCGAAAGAAGCAACAACTCGGAAACATCGGCATCCTTACCTTGCTTTGGGTGGTTCCGCTCTTGGTTTCGTTTGTGCTTTCCTTCTTTACCGGCTTTTTCCTCGACCGTTATTTCTACTTCCTCTTCCCGCTCTTCTATCTTTCCATTGCCGCCTATTGCATCGCGTTGTTTCCCAAGAGAGAAGCAATCGGACTTTCGCTCATTGGCGTCTTTGCCGTGGCCATGGCTGTTTCTTGTTCGCCCGACAGCTCCACCAAACACTTCAGCGGATGGCACTATGACATCAAGCCCATTGTCAATCAGTTGGTTGAAGCAAAAGAGAAAGAGAATGCCCTAGTCATTCTGCCCGAGTATTTCGACAAGCAGTTCACCTATTATCTGGATGAAAACCACGAGATTTTCCGAGCCCAAAGCCAACCCCTCGATTATTGCGCGTTCCAAAACTACCTGCTTGGACAAGGCTACTATTACGACTGCAATTACCAGACGGCCGATTTTGCCACCTATGACCGCGTGGTATTACCCTATCACAAGGACTTTCCAATCCATGGATTAAATGAGTATTTGGGAGGAAAAGGCTTCCATTTGGAACAAGAGCGAGACGCGTTCCCATTCATTATCAACTACTACAGCAAATAAAGCTCAAGGTTGTTTGCGACGAAGCAGATAAATCGTCCCATCGGTGGCTACCGTTTCATACGCATCACGGTCGGGAAACGCCTTCTTCCAATGCACCATTTTATCAAAACAATCCTGGGTGATTAGCACATAATCCGCATGAGGATTGGGACGATAGCCTAGGTCGTAAATTTCGTCACGCAATGCCAAATGCGGCACAAACATCGAAGCAGCAGCCACAGAAGCATTGTCAGGTATCTGACGAATGAGTTCACGGGCATACTGAGCATCGAAACGGCTTTGTTTATAATGCCTTCCTTGATACACGCAGATATTTTCAGGATTGACATAGGCTTTGGGAACACCGATGGTATAAAAAGTGGTGAGGATTACGGACAAAAGCAATGCACCTGCCACAGCCAACCGCCATGCCTTTTTCTTCAATCTGATGATGACCAAGAAAGACGAAATGACGATCACCGGCATGAACTCGACAGAATACTGGACCGAAATGCCCCAAAACATGCCATCAATGGAAAGCATCTTCTGCCCAATCAAAGGAATCAGCATGATCAGATAGTTAGGCTTCAACAAGGTCAGCACCAGCCCTGTGGTCAAGGCACAAATATAGAACTCCGCCTTCACGCCATCAAAGCGCGGCAAACCATTCGTGTTGACAAACAACAATCGGATGGTCTCTCCTGGATTCATCAGCAAATTCTTGGCAATGTCCAAATAGTTATCACCCAAATGGGCATAACGGGCGAATCCACCTCCATTGCCGCCTAATTTCGGCATCACTATCATATTGACAATGAGAAAGTAAGCTATGGAAAAGACCGCATAGGCAAACAAATGCCAAAGCGCCCGTTTGTCTTTTCGGTAATCCCACATCAAGGCCATCACAACGAAAAGCAGCCACAACGACATGTTCTCCTTCCCGATGACAAACAAAACAACAAACAAAGTAGCCATGCCATACCTTCCCTGCTTGATGAAATAGAGTAACCAGGGTAACAACATGGCCGTCACCACATTGGAATGGTAGTCAAAGCCAAAAGGCTGTATGACACCAAACGAAAAGAGGAAAGCAGCACTAGCAAACAATGGCATCCAGTCATCATCGGTATAAAGCCCAATCAGTTTGTATACGCCCCATCCACCCAACAAAACCGCCACTATTTGGACGACAAGCAAAGTGTAGGTCCCGAACAAATAGACCAACGGCGAAAAGAGGACCAGATACAAGTCGAAATGGTCGCTGAGAATACATTGAGGCACATCCTTAAACATGCTACAGTCGTCGATGCGAAAGTGCACATAGTCGTACATCGCATGGGTGTAAAGCCCCAAGTCAAGCGCATACGTCTTAAAAAGGAAATGGTTGACCAAAGATATGAGGCAATACAAGACGCCGGCAACGGTGAATACCGATGCCAGCGTGATGTTTTTCTGCCGCTTACCCAAGGTCATCGCCTTCATACCGGCTGCTTATTATTCCGCTTGGAACAGGGTGATAATATTCAGAATCACCTCCGAAGCCTTCATCATACTCTCGAGTGGCACATACTCCAACTTGCCGTGGAAGTTGTGACCGCCAGCGAAGATGTTGGGACAAGGCAGACCCATGAACGAGAGGTTGGCACCATCGGTACCGCCACGGATGGGCTGCACTTTCGGCTTGATGTTGGCCATCTCCATGGCCTTAATCGCTCTTTCGACGATGAAGAAATGAGGTTCTACCTCTTGGCGCATGTTGTAGTACTGGTGCTTCAGTTCCAGCTTCACCACATCGCCATATTTCTTGTTGAGGAACTCCACCACCGAGGTCATCAGGGCTTTCTTTTCCTCAAACTTAGCGCGGTCATGGTCACGGATGATGTACGACATCGTGGTCTCCTCTACCGTGCCGTTGATTTCGGTCAGATGGAAGAAGCCTTCATAGCCCTGGGTGAAACGCGGACGTTGCTCCACGGGTAGCATACCGTTGAGTTCCATGGCGATGAGCATCGAGTTGACCATCTTATCCTTGCCATAGCCGGGATGGATATTGCTGCCTTGGATGTGGATCTTGGCACCTGCGGCATTGAAGTTCTCATACTCCAGCTCGCCGATTTCGCCACCATCCATGGTATAGGCATATTTGGCGCCAAACTTCTTCACGTCAAACTTCACCACACCACGACCAATCTCCTCGTCGGGCGTGAAGCCAATCTTAATCTCACCATGCTTGAAGTCGGGATGCTCCATCATATACTGTGCAGCATACATAATCTCGGCCACGCCAGCCTTATCGTCGGCACCGAGCAGGGTCGTACCATCGGTGGTAATCATCGTCTGGCCTTTGTATTGCGCCATCTCAGGGAACTCCGAAACACGCAACACGATGTTCTTATCCTTATTCAAAACGATGTCGCCTCCATTGTAGTTGGGGATGATCTGCGGCTTGATGTCGGCTCCCGATGCATCCGGTGAGGTGTCCACATGGGCAATGAAGCCGATGGCAGGGATCTCGCGGTCGACATTGGAGGGAATGGTGGCCATCACATAGCCATATTCGTCCAACTCGGCAGGGATGCCAAGAGCTTGCAACTCATCGCGAAGCATTCCCAAAAGATTGAGTTGCTTGGCGGTGCTGGGTTGCGATTCGGAATTCTCGTCGGAGGTTGTCTCAACAGAGACGTATCTCAAAAATTTGTCTAAAAGCTTTTCCATTTTGTGCTGTTTTTAATTTGGCACAAAAATAGGAAAACTTTTGTAATTATCGCTTCTCGGCGTGTTTTCTCGCACGGTGACGGTCTTTGGCCCACAAACCATATACTTCGCTGACGTTGCCGGCAGTCGTGAAGGCATTGATTTCGTTCTTGCCAAGGTATTCCATCAATTTCGAGAACTCGTCGTTGGTTAGCAATGATTCCAGCTCGATTGACTTTTCATTGGTGTAGCCACCAATCACTTCATACAGGGTGCAGCCGCGGTGGAGTTCGTCAATGATGTAATGGCGAATGCGGTCGTAGTCCTTCGAGACGATGCAAACACGTTTGCGTTGGTTCAGGTTAGCCGTGAACATATTCACCACCAGGCCGTTGATCCAAGTGGCGATAAGGCCAATGATGACCATCTGGAAGGGGTTGATGGCGAAAGCCGTGAGGCAGATGATGGCACCCGCCACACTCACCGACTTACCCATGTCGAAGTGCAAATACTTGTTGACGATCTTGGCCAAAATATCAAGGCCGCCAGTTGAGGCATTGATGGAGAACATCAGCGTTTGGGCGGCACTGAGGATGATCACGCAGCAGAGCAGGTCGAACCAAGGGTTGCCCATCACCGAGAAAGCTTGGTCGGGAGCAACGCCCATATTGACAAGGTAACTGTTCGGCGTGGCGAGGTTTTGCCAAGGATAGATCCACTCGCAGACCTTGGTCATGGGACCGAGAATCAAGGCACAGTAAACCGTCTTCAATCCAAACTCCTTACCAATGAGCAGATAGGCCAAAATCAGCAAGATAGCATTGATGACGGTAATCATCATCGACAGACTGATGTTGATGCCCATGCTGTTGAAAATGTTGGTCAACACGATGGAAAGACCCGAGATGGAGCCCACAATCAACTTACTGGGAACAAGGAAATAATAGACGCAAACACCGGTCATAAACATGCCAAAAGTCATAATCAGCAGCTCGACCCAGAACTTTTTGCTGACCAAAGCATCGCCAATTTCCTTCATTATATCATTAAACTTACTCATAAATTATTGATTTTTAAAGATTTGATTAATTAAATTCTGTTTGTTTTAGAGGCTGCAAAGGTCGGAATTCTTTTCGAGATAAAGAAACAAATTCAAGAAATAATTACCTTTGCAGCAAATTTAAGCAATGACTCTGCTCGACTGGCTTCCCATTACGAAAAAAGAGACCGACCTGCGCGGTTGGGATGAGGTTGACGTGGTGTTCGTCACCGGCGATGCCTACGTCGACCATCCAGCGTTTGGAGCAGCGGTCATCGGAAGGGTTTTGGAGCATAATGGCTTCCGCGTGGCACTCATCCCCCAGCCCAACTGGCGTGACGACCTGCGCGACTTCAAGAAATTCGGCAAACCGAGATTGTACTTTGGCGTGTCGGCAGGCTGCATGGACTCGATGGTGAACCACTACACCGCCAACAAGCGCCTGCGCAGCAACGACGCCTACACTCCCGGCGGCGAGGCGGGCTTCCGCCCCGATCGTGCCACGGTGGTCTATTGCAACATCCTCAAACAACTCTATCCCGACGTGCCCATCGTCGTTGGTGGCATCGAGGCCTCGTTGCGTCGTGTGACGCATTACGACTATTGGGACGACTGCCTTAAACCCAGTATCTTAGTCGACTGTAAGGCTGACATTGGTGTTTACGGCATGGGCGAACTCACCATGGTGGAAATCGCCAAGGCCATCCAAGACGGCAAAAGCGTTAGCGAATTGACCAACATCAAGCAGACCTTTTTCTTGCAAGACAAGAAACAGCCACTTCCCGATTTCGAAGGCGAGACCATCGAGCTCGTTTCGCATGAAGTCTGTCTCAAGGACAAGAAAAAATATGCCTCCAACTTCCGACACATCGAAGAGGAGTCCAACAAAAAACACGCCGCTAGGCTGATTCAAGACATCGGCAACCAACGTCTTATCATCAACCCGCCGCTACCTACCTTCACCGAGGAACAAATTGACGCCTCCTTCGATTTGCCATACACCCGCTTGCCCCATCCCAAATACGCCAAGCGCGGTGTCATCCCAGCTTACGAGATGATCCGTCATTCCGTCAACCTGCATCGCGGTTGCTTTGGCGGCTGTGCCTTCTGCACCATCTCGGCACACCAAGGCAAGTTCGTGGCATCGCGCAGCAAGGAATCTATATTAAAAGAGGTGGAGAAAGTGACAGAGATGGATGACTTCAAGGGCTACATCAGCGACCTAGGCGGTCCATCGGCCAATATGTATCGAATGAAAGGCAAGGACGAACGCCTCTGCGAGAAATGCGCTCGTCCCACCTGCCTGCAGCCCTCAGTTTGCAAAAACCTCAACACCGACCATCATCCGCTCATTGAAATCTATAAAGAGGTGGACAAGAACCCGAAGGTGAAGAAAGCCACCATAGGCTCGGGTATCCGGTATGATTTGTTCTTGCACGACAGCACGCCCGAGGAGAACAAGGCCATGGGTTATGACGAATACTTCCGACAACTGGTCACGCGACATGTCAGCGGACGACTGAAGGTAGCCCCCGAACACACCAGCGACGCTGTGCTGAAACTCATGCGCAAGCCCAAGTTCGACATGTTCGTGAAGTTGAAACAGAAATTCGACCAAATCAACGAGAAAGAGCATCTCAACCAACAACTCATCCCCTATTTCATCTCCTCGCATCCCGACTGTTATCTTGAGGACATGGCTGATTTGGCCGTGAGGACTAAGGAATTAGGCTATCATTTGGAGCAAGTCCAAGACTTCACTCCTACTCCTATGACCTTAGCCACCGAAATCTACTATTCGGGTTACGACCCATACACGCTTGAACCCGTCTTTTGCGCCAAGACCAAAGAGGAGAAGCTTGCCCAACAACGGTTTTTCTTCTGGTACAAACCCGAGAACCGCGAGTGGGTGAAGAACGCTTTACGCAGAATTGGTCATCCCGAATGGATCAAAAAGCTTTTCAAATCATAAAATTCACTACTTTTGCAACAAATTTCACAATCTAAAAGATAAAGACATGAAAAAACACATCTTCGGAGCCATCGTGCTCATCGCCGCCCTCGCTTTTGCAGGCTGCAACAACAAAAAACAAAAAGAAGAAGTCAAAGAAGAAGCCACTGAAACCGTAACCGAAAAGATCGAGCTTCCCAATCGTATGCTCATCATCGTTGACCCGCAAATCGACTTCACCACGGGCAGCTTAGCCACTGCCAAGGGTCCCGCTTCGATGGACTTCCTCGCCCAGGCACTGAATGACGGCGCTTGGAAGAATTATGGTTGGATCATCGTCACTCAAGACGCCCACCCGGCCAACCACTGCTCTTTTGTTGAGCAAGGCGGTGTGTTTCCGCCTCACTGCGTGCAAGGCACCGAAGGCATGAACGTCTACCCCGCCCTCCAAGAAGTGCTGACGGCCATCACACCCAACATCCCGAACATCCATTACATGCAAAAGGGTGACCTCGCGGAAAAAGAGGAGTTCAGCATCTTCCAAAACGAACGTAGCGGCGCAAAACTTCGTGCCGTCATCGAGCAAGAAAAGTTTGAAGGCATCGACGTGTGTGGCATCGCCACGGACTATTGTGTCTATGAGACCACCAAAGACCTGATGGCCTTCTATCCTGCCAACCAAATCCGCATCGTGACCAACTGCCTCGCCGCCGTCGACGACAACGACACCAAGCTCGCCGACCTGATGAAGGAAAACGGCATCGAAGGCATTGAGTTTGAATAAACAAACATGAGCAAATTCAAAGCATTTTGCCAACGCAAGGGCGTCGACATGACCTGGAAGGCCTATTTTGTCGACGCTCTTGGCGCTATGGCGCTGGGCTTGTTTGCCTCGTTGCTCATCGGCACCATCTTCCAGACCTTGGGCGACAAGACGGGCATTGAAGCCTTTGTGACCATCGCCAAATATGCCAAAGCCGCCACGGGAGCCGCTATCGCCGTGGCTATCGCCTACAAACTCGGTTGCGAGGGTCTGGTGCTGTTTAGCGCCATCGCCGTAGGCATCGCCGGCAACGAGTTGGGCGGCCCGATGGGCGCCTATGTCGCTGTCATCGTGGCCATCGAATTGGGCAAAATGGTCTATAAAGAGACCCAGGTCGACATCCTCGTGACCCCTGCCGTCGTCATCATCAGCGGCGTGCTGATGGCCTACCTCGCCGGTGCACCCATACAAAAGGTGATGACCGCCCTAGGCACTTTCATCGAGAATGCCACCCAGATGCAGCCCTTATTGATGGGCATCGTCGTCTCAGTGGTCATCGGCTCAGTGCTCACCCTGCCCATCAGCTCGGCAGCCATCTGCCTTGCCATCGGCTTGGGCGGCATCGCGGGCGGCGCTGCCACCGCAGGTTGCTGTGCCCAGATGATCGGCTTCGCGGTGTTGAGCTTCAGGGAAAACCGCTGGGGTGGACTGGTGGCACAAGGCCTCGGCACCTCGATGCTACAGATGGGTAATATCGTGAAGAATCCTAAGATCTGGATTCCCGTACTGCTTACCTCTGCCATCACAGGACCTATCTCCACCTGCATCTTCCACTTGGAAAACATCCCTATCGGCTCCGGCATGGGTACCTGCGGCCTCGTCGGCCCCATCGGTATCTATACCGCCATGCCCGAAGGCGGCATGAACATGTGGATAGGCATGGCTTTGGTCTGCTTCGTGCTGCCCGCAGTCCTAACATGGATTTTCGGCCTAATACTGAGAAAGATAGGCTGGATTAAGGAAGGCGACCTCAAAATCGACTGCTGATGCCGAAAACGCCTGCCAAACCGCTCTCGCCCGACCAAGTGTTGGACAAGATGGCCAAGTATTGTGCCTACCAGGAGCGTTGCGTCAAGGATGTCAAGGACAAGCTGAAGACCTACGACATCGCCGAAGAGGAGAAAAACAAAATCCTAGACTACCTCTTGGACAACCGCTTCGTCAACAACGAGAGGTTCGCCAAAAGCTTTGTGCGCGGCAAGGTCAACCAAAGCGGCTGGGGCATGAACAAAATCCGTTTCCACCTTATTCAAAAAGGCATCGACAAGGAACTCATCGATGAAGCCTTAGGACAAACCGACGAAGAGGCATACCGCCAACGTCTTATCGACATCCTAAAAACAAAGGCCAAGACCGTAAAAGCCGCTTCCGATTTCGAGAAAAAACGCAAGCTGGCTGCCTACGCCATGCAGAAAGGGTTTGAAGGTTCTTTGGTTTGGGAGGTCTTGAAGGAATTTGGAATTTAGAGTTTTTTTGTATCTTTGCCGTCCAATCCAGAGTAAACGATGAAATACCCAAAACGACTGATAACGCAAACGCCTGAGTGTCTGACAGAGCCTGTCAGCCAGTCGATTAACGTTATCATCTCGACATTGTTTGCTCTCGTTTTCCTTACCGCCTACGTTCCGTTTTCATCCACTGCATGGTTCCAAGTTGGAAAGGGAAGCTATTTCTTCACCACCCTGGCATTTGTGGGTACTGGCACCTTGTTTCTTGCCCTCAGCCGTACGCTGATGACCTGGCTCGTCAAGAAAATGCGCCATTTCCCGTTTTGGTTCTATATCCTATGGCTTTTCCTTGAAATCGTGCTGATTGCGGTGTTTTACACCCTCCTCTCCTATTTCCAGATACAGCCAACAGGAGGTGAAAGCTTTGGATTTGCGTACATCTTGGCCAAAAGTTTCCTCGTTACTTTGGTGGCCTTGGGCGTCCCTTACACCGTCACCGACTTGGTTATCCTTTTGAAAGACACGCAACAGCGACTCATGCTTACAAAGAGCGACACGGTGGAGTCGGATGACGAAGTGATGCCCCAACACACTGAGATCATCAACCTGATGGACAACAACGGCAACCTAAAGTTGTCGGTCAAGCTCGACAACCTCTACTACATCAAGGCAGAGGACAACTATATCAATGTCTTTTACCAGCGCAGCGGCGCCATCGCCAGCTACATGCTGCGCTGCAAGATGCAGACCATCGCCGACAACTGTGTGGATTCCAGCTCCTTGATGCGCTGCCACCGTTCCTATATCGTCAACATCAATAAAGTGAGCGTGCTCCACAACGAGGCCGACGGTTTCGTCATCGATTTCGAGCGCGAGGGATTGGATTCAGTGCCTGTTTCCAAGACCTATTCGGCGAAGGTTCTGGAAGCCTTCAACAAGAAATAAATGAAAAGCCCCGCCAATCGGCGAGGCTTTTCTTCTGCTATCGTTTTCAAAAAATCGTTTTCTTAGCAATTCATGCCGCCACAGCAGTGGATGACTTGGCCCGTGACATACGAGCTGAGGTCGGAGGCGAGGAAGAGGGCCACATTGGCCACATCCTCGGGCGTGCCACCGCGACGCAGCGGGATAAGGCTTTCCCATGCCTTGCGAACGTCCTCAGGCAGGGCGTTGGTCATGGCCGTGATGATGAAACCAGGAGCGATGGCGTTGTGACGAATGTTGCGCACACCCATCTCCTTGGCCGCACTCTTGGTGAAGCCGATGATACCGGCCTTCGAGGCGCTGTAGTTGCATTGGTTGGCATTGCCCGAAACACCCACAACGGAGCTCATGTTGATGACACTACCACCAGCTTGCTTCCACATGACGGGCTGCACGGCCTTGGTGAAGTTGAACACCGACTTGAGGTTCACGTTGATGACGGCATCCCACTGCTCCTCGGTCATGCGCTTCAGCGCAGTGTCTTTGGTGATACCGGCATTGTTGACGAGGATATCGATACGTCCGAAGTCCTTGACGATTTCGTCGACGACTTGGTGCGTCTCCTCAAAGTTGGCGGCGTTGGATGCATATGCCTTAACCTTCACGCCAAGAGCAGCCAGTTCCTTTTCCGTTTCCATGACGACATCGTTCAGGGCGATATCGGTGAAGGCAATGTTGCAGCCTTCCTGGGCAAAACGCAAGGCGATGGCCTTGCCGATGCCACGACCGGCTCCCGTAATCAGAGCCACTTTATTGTCTAATAATCCCATGGTTTCTCTTTTATTTGGTTTTGTTTTTGTATCTCTCAATCAGTTCATACAAGTCGCCGACGGTCTTGACCTTGGCCGTGTCGTCTTCGGTGAACTTCACGTTGAATTCGTGTTCCAGAATCATAGAAAGCTCGACGAAATCCAACGAATCGGCACCCAAATCGTTGAAGAAGTTCTTCTCCGGCGTAATCTCGCTCTCGCTAATGCTTAGCTTGGTAGCAATCAACGCCCTCGTCTTGTCTTGTATCGTAGCCATAATGCACAAAATTACAATTATTTTCTCGTATCCGGCAATAAAGCGAAAGAAAGTTCGCCTTTTACGCACATCTTTCCACCTACGCTGAGCATTGCGGAGCAGATGTAGATGTTGGCACGGTGATAGGTCAACGTGGCTTCCACCTCGACGGTGTCGCCCGGCTTGACGCTGTTCTTGAAACGCACCTTATCGATACCGGTATAGAAAGTCAGCTTGCCGATGAGGTCGTCCTTCATCAGCAGGGCGCACGACTGGGCCATGATCTCACAAAGGATGACGCCAGGCACGACGGGTTCGCCAGGGAAATGGCCTTTCAGGAAAAACTCCTCGCCCGTCACATGGTACTTGGAATGGGCCACATGGTTCTCGTCGAGGGTCATCTCATCGACCAGGAGCATAGGCTCGCGGTGCGGGAGATACTGTTTGATTTCGTCTCTGTTCATATTGTTGATTGTTGTGTTGTTATTTCACTTTACGTACTGCCAGACAAGCATTATGTCCGCCGAAGCCCAGGGAGTTGGAGATGGCGATGTCCAAATCCACCTTGAGAGGTTTGTTAGGCGTGTAGTCGAGGTCGCACTCGGGATCGGGTTCATCCAAGCCGATGGTCGGAGGAACGATACCGTTGTTTAGAGCCATCACGCTGATAACAAGCTCGATGGCACCAGCAGCGCCAAGGGCGTGGCCCATCTCCGACTTTGTGGAGCTGATGTGGGCCTTATGGGCTTCTTCCTCTCCCATTGCAATCTTGATGGCTTTGGTCTCACCGCTGTCATTCATCGGGGTACCCGTACCGTGGGCGTTGATGTAGATGCTCTCACCTGCCTTGAATTGGGCTTCTTCGAGAGCTTGTTTGATGGCCAGGCTTTGCGTAGTGCCATCGGGACGCGGAGCCGTGCTATGATAGGCATCGCAAGAGTTGCCGTAACCACAAAGTTCTGCATAGATCTTCGCACCACGTTGTTTGGCATGTTCGTATTCTTCAAGAAGCACGATGCCCGAGCCTTCGGCAATGACAAAGCCAGCGCGGTTCTTGTTGAACGGCAGAGAGGCATACTTGGGGTCTTCCGACTTCGTCAAAGCCTTGCAGTTGGCAAAGCCACCGATGGAGACGGGGTTGATGCCAGCCTCCGAGCCACCCGCGATGACGGCATCGGCATAGCCGTGTTTGATAGCGCGGTAGGCCTCACCGATGCTGTGGGTACCCGTGGCGCAAGCCGTCACGATGGGCACGCAAGGGCCTTGAGCGTTGTAGCGGATGGCCACGCTGCCTGAGGCTTGGTTGCCAATCATGGTGGGAATCATCAAAGGAGAAATCCAACGCGCGCCTTCATCATAATAAGTCTTGACACCCTTCATAATGGTGTCAAAACCACCGATGCCTGAACCGACATACACGCCCAGACGGTCGGGGCTCATCTGCATGTCCTCGTTGTCTTTCATGGCCTGATAGGCAGCAGCCAAGGTATAGACTGCAAAACGGTCGTTACGTTTGACGAAGCCCTTGTCGACACCACAAGCCTCGGGATTGAAGTCCTTCAGCTCAGCCGCAATCTTCACGGGAAGATCCGTGGTATCAAACGATTTGATGAAGTCGATGCCACAATAGCCCTTCATCAGGTTATCCCATATGGTAGGCAGGTCGTTGCCAATAGGCGAAACGGCACCCATGCCGGTGATTACTACTCTTCTAATATTGTTATTGTTTTCCATTTTCTCTAAACTCTAAACTCTAAACTCTAAACTTTTAAAATTCCCATTCCCACAAGCAGGCGGCGGAAACGAAACCAGCGCC
The DNA here is from genome assembly GCA_902786745.1 of uncultured Bacteroidia bacterium. Lineage (GTDB taxonomy): Bacteria > Bacteroidota > Bacteroidia > Bacteroidales > F082 > Limimorpha. The sequence continues at coordinate 138,872 of CADADR010000005.1, read as the reverse complement.
GAAGGCACTCATGATGATCTTGTCACCTTCTTTGATCTTGCCAGCCCTCAACATTTCGTCAAGCATGATCGGGATGCTGGCCGATGAGGTGTTGCCGTACTTCTCGATGACGGTCGGGTATTTTTCTTCGGGACCACCGATGATATGGCGGATGCCTTCGATGATACGCTTGTTGGCCTGATGCAGCATGAACCAAGTGATATCCTCGTGGGTCAGATGGTTATAATCCAGCACATTCTGAATATCTTTGGCCGACTCGGTGACGGCGGTCTTGAACAACTCTTTGCCTTTCATCACCAAGGGTTGACCTTTCACATAATGCTGTTCGAAAGGCGTCGTTTCCATGCCACGTTCATAGTAAAGCACATCGCGGTCGCTGATCATGGTGAGTTTCACGTCTTTGAAGGCATTGCCAGCGGTTAGCACCACGGCGCCTGCACCGTCGCCAAACAACACGCTGCAGTCACGCTCGTGCCAGTTGCAGTATTTGGTGGGTTCTTCAGCACACAATATTAATATATTCTTCGCATGACCTGCTTTCATCATGCCGTCGGCGAGCATCAAAGCGTTGACAAAGCCAGCGCAAGCCACGTTGATGTCGAGGCCAGCACAGCTGAGGCCGATGCGTTTTTGCACGATGCAACTCAATCCAGGGGTGATGTGACGGTTAGCCACGTTCGAGACCAAGAGGAAGTCAATCTGCTCGGGGCGTAAACCCGAGGCGTTGATGGCCTTTGTGCCGGCCTCAACAGCCAAGTCATACAAATCTTCGTTAGATAAAAGGTGGCGGGCTTGAATACCCGTTCTGGTCGAAATCCAAGTGTCGTTGGTGTCCAAGAAAGTCGCCAAGTCGTCGTTGGTGACGGTGAGGGACGGCAACGCGCTTCCAGTTCCAATTATTTTCATTTCGTTTTCGATTAGATTAAAAACTCGTCTTCAATTTTAAAACGCCGCAAAAGTACAGCATCACTTCACACCGCAGGAAAAATGTGCCGAATACGGGCCGAATGTGGCGAAAATCGGCTATTTGTGGCGAAAACTTGGCTTTTTTGTGGCGAAAATGCCCAAATTATAGGATTTTTTGTTGATTTTTATCCGTTATTAGGCTAAAAAATGTCAACACAATAAGTAGATTCCCTGCGGGAATGGATTGTAATTGCATGCTACAAAGCGGCGGTAAATGATGTCTACAAATCGTAAACGTCACATACCGCCGCAGTTTACAAAACAAACATTAAGCCATTCCCGCAGGGAATCTCATTTTACATCCCGCCCATGCCTTGAGGAGCGCTTGGTGCGCCTTCGCCACCTTGACGGGCCATCTGTTCCAGTTCCATCTTACCGAAGCGGAAGGTCACACCGACAGCAACGCTACGGCTGTTGTATTTGTAGGAGGAGTTTGACTGCACATACGGGCTGTTGTTCGAATGCCCAAAGCGATTGCTGTTAAAGATGTCGTTGGCATTGACAAAAACCGATAACCTACGGTCGAAGAAATCGGCACGCAGACCCGCATCAACACCAAAATAGCCTTGACGCTCGCTAAACAAGGATTGCGTCGGTGAGCTATAGTAGCCCGAAGCCGTCAATTCCAGTTTGTTCCACAGCTTGGCCCACATGTTAAGGCGGAAGCTGTAAGACCACATGTCGCTTTCATATTCATGTCCCTCATACTCCGTCTTGATGTAAGAATCATACAGATTGGCATAGAAACGCAGGTTGAAGAAACCGTTCGGACGGTACATCATATTGTACTCAAAACCCGCATTATGGCTTTTGCCGACATTGACAGGATAGCTATAAGGCACCACGCGACCGTAGAGCCAATGGTAGTTCGAGACTGTAATCCTATCGACATTATTGGTCTTGCCACGATAATAGGCCGACAGTCCAATGGAACCGAAGTTGTTCCAATACTTGGTCCAGCCAGCTTCGAAAGCATTGGTGAAGATGCGATCCAGCTCAGGATTACCACTGCTGTAGCTGTCCTCATGATACATGGGGAAACGGCTCAACTGCTCAGCTCCAGGGGCAGCAATGCGGCGCGTGTAGCTCAAGCTGAAGTTATGCATCGACTTGGTGCGATATGACAGGTGGAGCGAAGGCCTCACACTGAAGAAATGCTTATTGAAGTTGTATTGCGAGGAGTCGGGATAGGCACCTTTGACCAGCTCGCTGACGAAACGTATACCCGGCTTCACGGTAAAGCCACCAAACTTGTGCTGCAAGGTAATAAAGGCTTCGTTGTTTAATTCGGTGAACTTGGCATTGTAGGTACGGTAAACGTCATTGTCCCATTCCCAAGCCTCTTTATCCGAATTAGGATTGATTACAGTGTCGGTAACAAGACTTTGATGCTCAGGATCATAGCCAATAGTGTAACCCACCGAAATCTCTCCGTTCTCAGAATAAGGACGGTTGTAGACAATCTCGCCCTCGACGCCTGTGGAACGGTAGAGGCTGTTTTGGCGTAACACTCGAGTGTAGTCCATAGGCAAGGTGAATTTCCTTGTCACTTCGCCATTATCGCGTCCACCAAAACTCATCCCATTGACACTGACGGAGAGGTTATGGCCCTCGTTGTTGAACTTATGCTGGTAATATAGGCCGTAATTAGCGAAGTATTGACTTTCTCTGCCATAAGTGCTTTCGTGCATATCGGTGGTCAGCTCATTGGGCAGATACTCCTCCCTAAAGAAAGAGGTGTTGTTGATAGCGTCACCCCAATTGGGCCATCCGCTCAACCAAACATTCAAACTATTTGCTGTATCAATCTCATAATCAACGCTGAAGAAACCACCCAAACCATACATCTTGTTATTGAAAAGCGTACTATCGATTTCATGATTGGCGAGAGCTCCGCTCGCGTTGAACAGCGACTGATCCACGAAGGAATTGCCCTTCCAATCGGAATAGCTGCCGTTGATGTAAGCATTGACCGTCAGCTTGTCGTTCGACCAAACATAGGAAGCCCATGGGTCAATATAAGGATGGGTTGAGACGTTAACACCGAAGCTGAAAAACTCGTTTTTCTGGATTTTAGCGTTGGTCACGATGTTGATGATGCCATCGGCCTTGGAACCATAGCGTGCTGAGGGGTTGGTGATGACCTCCACATGGTCGATGCTGTTGGCGGGCAAGGTCTGGATGTAGGTCTTGAGGTTCTCGGCGGTCATGTGTGAAGGTTTGTCGTTGATCCACACCTCCACACTTGATGTGCCACGAAGACTAATGTTGCCCTCCACATCAACACTCACGCCAGGGGCATTCTGCAAGGCATCCGAAAGCGTACCCGTCTGAATGCTGTTGTCTTCAGCAACGTTATACATGGTCTTCTCCCCTTCCACAGCGAACAAAGGACGCTTCTCGGTGATGGTCACCTCACTAAGTTTGGTGGAGCCTTCCTTGAGTTGCAACTTACCAAGGTCTTGATTGCCTTTCACGGTAAGCATCTGCTCATAAGTCTGGAAACCGATAGCCGAGACCGCCAGACGGTAGTCGCCGTTAGGCGCTAACAACTCAAAATGGCCTTTGTCGTCGGAGGCCGCACCGCTCACAAAGACGCTGTCGGCTTGGCGGAACAAACCCACATTGACGAAGGGAACAGCCTTGCCGTTGGCTTCTTCGACGACGGTTCCCGAAACTTTACTCTGAGCAAAAGTAGTTGATGATAAAGTAATTAAAGCGATGAAGAATAAAAGAAAACGTTTTTTCATGATTAAACTATTTGATAAGATATTAACTAAAGATTATTGCTTTTCGTATGATACAATTCAAATAATTCTTGTAGTGTATTAGTAAACTATCACACTGCAAAAGTACAACTTTTTTGAATAAGTCAAGAAAAAAGTTGAGTTTTTTTCGATTTATTTCTTTTCCGCTATTTTACGCCGTCGACAACATAGCCTAATCCTTCGAGAAGTTTCAGTACGCCTTGCTCCCCGCAAAGGTGTCCGGCACCAACGGCAAATAGTGTTGGTTGCTCTGCCATAATTTCAGGCATCATTTTGATCCAGTTGTGATTACGATTATCGATTAAGGCAGCCTCATCCTCTGGGGAACCACCACATTCACCATCAAGCTCTTCCTCTAATACCGCTTCCAACCTTTGAAGATCTTGCGAGAAATAGGCATCCGTGATCCGATCGACCAGTTTTGTGCTCTCCTCAAAGTGGTCCACCATACACATAAGGTCATTCACCTGCTTTGGCAGTTCTCCTCCGTAGAGCACTTCCATCTGGAAGTCAACGGTTTCGAACCCCTTGACACTTTTGCCGTTCTGTAAGGCATGCACCTGAAAATAACTATCAAGCAGTTCCATGGGATTGAATGACTGTGTCTTCTTCATGAAGGCTGCCAGGGAGAGCGTGGTGGAGAGAACTACAGGCTTCATCTTTTCCACTTGAGCGGCATAAGCCTCATCATCTAGATTCGTGCCCAATACCTCAAGCAACAAAGCATTGAGACGTGTACGCTGTTCGGAGGTGAGTAGCGAGGATAGTGTGACCCCTTCTGGCAACATCTGCGACTGCAACATGCGTGCGGCGTTCTCGGGTTTGAAAACATCCATCATATCCAATTCACCACAAACTTGAGTAGTTTCTTCTATGGCCTGTCGCATACCCGGAATGCTATCAACGAACGAAGCAGGTGCCAAATGGTAAGTGCCGACAATATAACTAGGTGCTTCAAGGCCATTGCCAGAAATGCGATACAGGATTTGTGCATGAGTCTTGAAGGCAACGACAAGTGCCAAAACAATAATAATAACTTTTTTCATAGTTGATAATCTGTAGAATTCGACGATATGCTTGTTTTTTTATATTTACTGCTTTATCAATTGCTCGCAGAAGGCCTCCACTTCTTCTTTCGACCAATTGGGGTTGGCATTGATGAAGAAAGCGCTACAAACAGCATTGGCAATGCGCCACTCTTGATAAACTTGACCATCGATAACGACTGCTATATTGACGGGTTGAGGCTGCAACAATGCCTCTTCGGTCAACCTTCTGAACAATATCGTGGCTTCAGGCATCAACTCGAGAATGATGGCTGTGAAGGTTCCTTCTTTATAGGGTCCACTGTCCAGTCGTTTGACCAAAGGCTTCCCACCCAGTACTGCCGAACTGATGGCAGGACCGACTTCCGTAGTCTTTTTCAAGGTGTAAAGCATGAGATCGGTGGTATCTGCCGACCATCGATACACCAAAGAATCATTGTCTTCCATCGTTGTGGCCTCAAGAAAACGCTCCTTATCCGGGACCCTAATCCAGTTATAAACCTCCCAAATTTCGAGGCTGCCCTTTGTGGTCAGATCACCCTCTGCCCTTTCGTAGCGAAAGGTTTTTCCAACCAGTTTAAAATGTTTGGCAATCAAATAGCCGCCCCATATGTCGAAGCCCAAGAACACCACAATCATGGCGATGAAGGACCACTTTTGCTTTGGATCCAATCTTGGTTTCTTGGCACAAGAGGTCTCAGCGGATTCTATCTGACGGATAATCTCGTCGCAAGGCTTGGTCTTATAGCGGATTTCGGCGATTCCAACAAGAACAAAGATTACAATCGCGATGCAAAAAACTACCATGACCCCGCCTAAATTCGGCACTCCATTTCCTATCCAAGCCAAAAGCAAACCCAAAAACAAAACAAACCCGGTGGAATAGTTGAGAATCGTAAAGGTGGCAAAGAGCCTTTTAAAACCTCTAGCTTGATTTGACAAAGTCAGCAAATCATCGTTTTCAAGGGTCTTAAGTTGCAATTTTCTAGTAAGGAGCAACTCAATGACCAAACAAGTCGCACAGAAAGCCACCCAAAACACCTTCGCTGAAAGATGATTGCCCAAATTCCAGGTGATAATCAGCCATCCGAAAAATGCCGCCAACGGATATAGCACGACTTGCAGCCATCGGTAGCGCTTGTAAAAATCGGTGCTATGCTTGATAGACGACTTCATCAATCTGTCATTGACGATTTCCTGTTGGTCGAACTGCTGTTTCAGCGTTTCATATTGCGCCTTCAGCTGGTCCAGTTCGTTCAGATTATTGTTTTCGTTGTTTTCCATGATGATTCCCTTTCATTCGTTTTTCGACATTTTCACCAGTTTTTCCTTGATGCGTCCCAGCCTCACCCCTACATTGTTCGGCGTGATGCCGATGATCGCCCCGATTTCATCGTAAGTGATACCCTCCAGCCAAAGCAGGATGAGGCTTCGGTCGATGAGGTCGAGGCGCGAGATGCGGTCGTAAAGTTCACGGATTTGTTGCGTCTTGGGGTCGTCAGCCTCGTAAGGGTCGATGTCCACCGTCAGCGGCACGGTCTCAATGCGCCGGCGTTCCTTCTTGTCATGGTTAATGGCCGTGTTAAGCGCGACGCGGTAGATCCATGTCTGCTCGGTACTTCTGCCCTCGTAATTGTCGAAACCGTTCCAAAGCCTAATAAGGATTTCCTGAAACAGGTCGTCGATTTCAGCCTTGTTGCGTGAGAACATGTAGCATACCGTGTAGATGGTCCGCTTGTGCTGCCGCACCAATAGTTCAAATTGATGTTCCTTGTCGTTGTTCATAATGCGTTTTTCGTTGCAACGTTCATCATGTTAGACAACAAGGGAAAGGAATTATTACATCACAGTGACAATTTCTGTCGAAAAACCTTTTGCGGTTTCTATTCTGATCACATAAAGGCCTTTTTCAAAACCGCCGAAATCGAATTCAAAAGCATTGCCAGACACCACGCTTTCAAAGACTTTTTCTCCCAAGAGATTGAAAACGCAAATGTTGGTCATACCTTCGGCTTCGATTCGCACCGAACCTCTGGTCGGGTTAGGATAAACCGACATGCCATTGTCCCCGTTTTCAGAAACAGCCGTGCAATCCTCAACGATGTTGATGAACTGCTCGCTCCAGTCAGAGTTCTCATACACTGAAACGCATCCGCAAGGTACCATGAGGGTGGTACAGCCAAAGCCGCCAAAGGGATACATGTCAAGTGTTGGGGGCGTCTCAGCCCAAACTACCGCCTCTGTGAAGCCCGAACAACTTGCAAAAGCAAAGCTACCAACATAATTCAAGCCCTTGGGAAGCGTCAGTTTGCCGTCGAAACCATGGCAGCCTTCAAACGCACTTGAACCAATTTCTGTCACCAAATCAGGTATCACCAAGGAGCCGGTGAAGCCTGCGCATTCCTCAAAAGTCCATCCACCTATGTAAGTCAAGTTTTCGCTCAAGGTCAAGGTACCATCGAAACCTGTGCAATTCGCAAAAGCAGATTCGCCAAGATAAACGACGGTATTTGGGATGACCAAAGAGCCCGTCAGACCTGTACATTTTTCATAGGCATAATGTCCAATAGAAGTGATTTGTTCAGGAATCACCAACTCGCCTGTGAGCGTGCTGCAATAATAGAAGGCATTGTCGCCGATAAGGGTCACGTCATCAGGAATCACCGTATTTTGGCAGCCAGCAAGCAACTCGTTGTTACTCTTCCTAATGATAGCATTGCAACCATTTCGGGAATCGAAGACGGAATTACCGTCATCAACAACAATTTCTTCCAGTTCAGCGCATCCTGCAAAAGGGTTCACGCCAATGTAAGTCACCGAACTCGGGATGTTAATGCTCGTCAGCCCGGTAAACCAGAACGACCATCCACCGATTTCAGTCACCGAACTTGGTATGGTGATGGAAGTCAGTCCACTGCAACGGTTAAAGGCATCTTCTGCAATGGATTCAACCCCATCAGGAATGGTTGAATTCTTGCATCCGAATTTCAGTTCATTACTATAAGACGAGATAACAGCATTGCAGTTGTCACGCGAGTCGTAATCCTCGTTGGCGGGGTCCACCACAAAGCCCTCGATGCCATCACAGCCATAGAAAGGCGTGTAGCCAATCCATTCCACCGAGGCAGGAATGTTCACAACACCAGTAAAACCACAGTAAACAAAGGCATCGTCACCGATTTCCTCAAGGGTGTTGGGGAGAACTAAAGTGCCTTCAAGCCCTCTACAATAGCTAAAAGCATAGCCATCAATAATGGTGACAGCATAAGTGTTTCCATTATACACCACATGATCGGGGATGGTCAAGGTGCCCGTGGCATCGGTGCCGTCGACATGATCCAACACGGTAACGGAAGTCCCGCCGTAGTTGACTTCATAGTTTAAGTCGCCATAGGTAAAGGTCTGGGCATTCAGTCCTAAAACGCCAAAGACCAGCAATAAAAAAAGGAAATGTCTTTTCATAGGATATGCTTTTAATCAGGGCAAAAATACAAATTCTCCATAAAATTACTACCTTTGCAGCCCGAAAATAACACCTTATTATAATATGATCACCCAAGACCAACTTAAAGACTTATGTAAGAGGATTGATGCCTTGAGGAGGTATCTTTGACGTCGACAGACGTACCATCGAAGCACAGGAATTAGACGAAAAGACGCAAGACCCGCAGTTCTGGGCCGACGCCAAGGCCGCCGAAGCCACCATGAAGAAGGTGCGTGAGGTGAAGGGCTGGCTCAACGGCTACAAGGAAGCCGAGGATGCCGGCAACGACCTTACCGTGCTCTTCGACTTTGCCAAGGAAGGCGAAGCCACCGAGGAAGAAGTGGACGAGCAATACAACGCCACCCTTCAAATCGTGGAGAACCTGGAGTTCAAGAACATGCTGCGTGAAGAGGCCGACCCGATGAGCGCCGTGCTGAAAATCAACGCGGGTGCGGGCGGCACCGAAGCCCAAGACTGGGCACAGATGCTCATGCGCATGTATATGCGTTATGCCGAAAACCACAAATACAAACTCACCATATCGAACCTCTTGGAAGCCGACGATGCTGGCATCAAGCAGGTGACCATGAAGATTGAAGGTGACTATGCCTACGGCTACCTGAAAGGCGAGAACGGAGTTCACCGCTTGGTGCGCGTCAGTCCCTACAACGCCCAAGGCAAACGTATGACCTCGTTCGCCTCGGTGTTTGTCACCCCGCTCGTCGACGACACCATCGAAATCGTCATCGAGCAGTCGCGCCTGTCGTGGGACACCTTCCGTAGCGGCGGTGCCGGTGGACAGAACGTGAACAAAGTGGAGTCGGGTGTGCGTCTGCGTTACCAATACAAAGACCCATACACAGGCGAAGAAGAGGAGATCCTCATCGAAAACACCGAAACCCGCGACCAACCCAAGAACCGCGAGAACGCCTTGCGCCTCTTGAAGTCACAACTCTACGACCGCGAGATGCGCCACCGCATGGAAGAGCAAAACAAGATTGAGGCGGGCAAGCTGAAGATCGAATGGGGCAGCCAAATTCGCTCCTATGTCTTCGACGACCGCCGCGTGAAAGACCACCGTACCAACTACCAAACCTCTGACGTTCAAAGCGTTATGGATGGTAATATTGATGCGTTCCTTAAGGCGTATTTGATGGAGTTCGGAGGAAAGAAAGAATAACTTAAAGCAATATCTACAAAAACAAACAAAACAATGAAAACTTTAACCATCATCACCATGTTTTTGGCCATGCTTGCCAAAGACCCGACCCCAGCCATTCAACAATTTGTGAAGACCTATTTCCCTGAAACCACCATCCTTTTCACCCAACGTGATGAAGGCGAATATGAGGTCAGGTTGAGCGACGGCACGGAAATCGAGTTTACTCGTAAAGGCGAGTGGAAACACATCGACTGCAAGCACTCTAATGTTTATACCAGCGTGCCCAACGCACTTATTCCTGTTGAAATCGCCAACTATGTGAAAGCCAGTTTCCCCGATGAAGATATCATCAAAATTGACAAAGATCGCAGAGATTGGGAAATCGAGTTGAGCAACAGACTGGAAATCAAGTTTGACAAGAAATTCCGCGTCCTCGAATTCGACGACTAAGGTTATTCCCAAACCAACCATCAAGCGGCTTGAAATCTTTCAGGCCGCTTTTGTTTTTTTGTGGTGACTTTACAATATGTATTTCAAAAAACGTATTTTTGCAGTCATATAAAAACATGTATTATGATTACTTTCTTTATCGCTTTGGCCGTCCTCATTCTTGGCTATTTTGTATATGGAAAGCTCGTCGAGAAGGTCTTCGGCATCGACCCGCAACGCCCCACACCTGCCATCACTATGGCCGATGGCGTCGACTACGTGCCGATGAAGCCTTGGCGTATCTTCTTGATTCAGTTCTTGAACATTGCTGGTGTAGGCCCCATCATCGGTGCCATCATGGGCGCACAGTTCGGCACGGCGTCCTTCCTTTGGATCGTGTTGGGCAGCATCTTCGCTGGTGCCGTCCACGACTACCTCGCCGGCATGATCTCGCTGCGCGACAAGGGCGCAAGCCTGCCCGAAATCCATGGTACCTATTTGGGCAATGGTGCAAAGCAGGTGATGCGCGCCTTCACCATCATCCTGATGATATTAGTTGGTGTGGTGTTCGTCAACACACCTGCCACACTGCTCAATACCAATTTCACACAAGGTTGGAACCCCTACATCTGGATTATCATCATCCTGGTTTATTATCTGATTGCCACCTTGTTGCCCATCGACAAGCTCATCGGTAAGATATACCCCATCTTCGGTATTCTTCTGTTGGGTATGGCTGTAGCCATCTTCGTGGCTTTCCTTATCTACAAGCCTGAGATTCCTGAGTTGTGGAGTGGCATGCAGAATCGCCATCCTGATGCGACCAATAACCCCATCTTCCCGATGATGTTCATCAGCATCGCCTGTGGTGCCATTTCTGGTTTCCATGCCACGCAATCACCGCTGATGGCGCGATGCATGGTGAATGAGAAGCAAGGTCGCCCGATTTTCTATGGTGCCATGATCACGGAAGGTGTCGTGGCTTTGATTTGGGCCGCTGCCGCCGCCTATTTCTTTGGTCCCGACAGCGTCGTCGACGTCACAGGCAAGAGCGGAGCCGCCATCGTAGGCATCATCGCTAATACCTGGTTCACACCGGTCATTGCCACCATTACCATTTTGGGTGTTATTTCAGCGGCCGTCACTTCGGGCGACACGGCACTGCGTTCGGCACGACTTATCATCGCCGACTTCATGCACTTCGACCAGAAGCCCATCAAGAACCGCCTGATTGTCGCCATTCCCATGTTTGCTGTCACGGCAGCCATCCTAGTCTACAGCATTTCCGACGCCAAAGGTTTCCAAGTCATCTGGCGTTACTTCGCTTGGGCCAACCAAGTGTTGGCCACGGTGACACTTTGGGCCATCTCAGTCTACTTGGCCAAGAACAAAGGCAAACTGTGGTATCTCATCACCCTCATCCCCGCCCTCTTCATGACCATGGTGACGGGATGTTTCCTCTTCGTTGCCAAGGCTTCCGACGGTGGACTTGGTTCCATCCTGCCCCGCCCCGTTGGTTACGGTATCGGCGCAGCAATCACTTTGTTAGGGTTGGTGCTGTTCTTGGTGTTTGTAAAGAAGAACAAGGCGAAAGCATAGATACGCTCACCATTCTGCCCATAGATACACTCGGCTAAAGCCTCGGTATGACATGGGCAGAATAGTTAGGCATGACATGCCTTCGCAAAAACAAATGCCCGACTGGAAAAAACCAATCGGGCATTTTTCGTTGTCAACGGCAAGGTTTATTTTGCAGTCGCCTGGGCGAAACCAGCGCGCACAGCCTGGATGTTGAGGTCGACGACCTCTTGGCCTTTCTTGCCGAAGATGTGGGCGATGGCCGCCTCGACCTTCTCCATGGAGATGCCGAGATAAGGCACCGTGGCACCTAGCAGCACCATGTTGGAACGGGCCTTCAGCTGCTTGGCAATCTCGTTGGCGTTGAAGGAAACAACATGCTCAAGCTTGCCCAACTCAGCGTTGATCTTATCCATATCGGGATAGTTGCTGATGTTAATGAAGGGATCGTTGTTGGTGATGACCCAACCTTCCTTGCTCAGCCAAGGCAGATAACGCAGGGCTTCCATAGGCTCTGATGAGAGGATGATGTCGGCCTGACCTTCCGGAATGACATCGGCGAAAATCTCATTGTCGGAGATGCGGAGGTGCGAGAACACCGAGCCGCCGCGCTGCGACATACCGTGGATCTCGGACTGTTTCAGATTCATACCCATATTGAGAGCAGCGTCAGAGATAATCTTGGCCACCGAAACGATGCCGTCGCCACCCACGCCGCATAATACTATATCTTTTTTCATTTTTTCATGTGTTTTTTAAGTTCAACAATGCAAGTACGATGAGGGATGATGACGGACACGCCGTTATAGTTGACCTCTTCCTCGATGATCTTCACGTTCTCTTCGTGGTTCTTGGGCAACGGAATGATGTCGCGGATGTGCTCCGGCTCCACGCCAAGGCCTTCGCAGATACGGCGGATCTTGTTGTGTGCCGATGAAGGCTGACCACCCGTCATGGCGGTGATGTCGTTGTCGAGGATCATGACCACGACGTTGGCTTTCTCGTTGACGCAGTCCATGAGACCCGTCAGGCCGCTGTGACCGAAGGTACCGTCGCCAATGACGGCCACACTCGGGAAGATGCCCACCTCGCTGGCGCCCTTGGCCATAGTAATGGAAGCACCCATGCACACGGTGGTGTTGATGGCACCCATGTTGAAGCCTAAGGTGTAGCATCCGATGTCGCCAAACACCTTGCCACCCTTATGGTTAGCCATGACAGCGTTCAAAGCATTGTAGCTGTCGACGTGCGGGCAGCCCTGGCAGAGCGCAGGAGGACGGTTGGTGACCACCTCCGGCACCTTGAACATCGTAGGCACATCCATACCGAGGGCCTTGGCCACCTTTTCGGCATTCAGCTCACCATCGCGGCGGATGGTCTCGTCAAGACGACCCATGACATTCTTACCCTTGCCGAGGAAGCCCTTGATGTGCTCTTCAACAAACGGCTGACCGTCTTCGAGGACAAGGATTTCGTCGCACTCGTCGTAGAGCTTGTTGATCATATCGTAAGGCAGCGGATATTGCGTCACCTTGACAACGGGATACGGGCACTGGCCATCGGGGAAGTTCTCCATGAGGTAGTTATAGGCAATACCCGTGGTGATGATACCGATGTTCTTCTTCGGGCCGTCGATGTATTTGTTGAAGCCAGAGGTCTCCGAAGCCTCAGTGAAAGCGGGTTGCTTGTCAATGAGGTCACGATAGAGACGCTTGGCATTGGCGGGCAGCAGCACGAACGACTTGGCGTCGGCGGGCTCGGTGAGCTCGTTCTGCGGACGCACGGGCTTGCGCACCACGCCAGCGCGGCTGTGGGCCAGACGGGTCGGGATGCGATAGAGCACTGGCGTGCCGAGTTTCTCACTCAGGTCGTAGCCGTAGTGCACCATATCGTAGGCTTCCTGTTGGTTGGAAGGCTCCAGCATGGGAATCATGGCCCAGTGACCATAGAAGCGGCTGTCCTGTTCATCCTGCGACGAGAACATGCTCGGGTCGTCGGCCACCACGATGAGGACGCCCTTCGTACCGATGATGGCAGCGTTCATGAAGGGGTCGCCGCACACGTTAAGACCAACGTGTTTCATGCAAGTCATGGCACGCTTGCCAGCGTAGGCCACACCGATGGAGGCCTCAAGGGCCGTCTTCTCGTTGGCGCACCAGTTGGCGATCACGCCGAGTTCCTTGGCTTGCTTCGAGTTGATGACATACTCTGTGATTTGGGTTGAGGGCGTGCCCGGGTAGCTGTTGATGGCCGAGCCGCCAGCGTCGATGAAGCCTTGTGCAATCGCCTCATCGCCTAAAAGCAATACTTTCTCCATATCTATAATATCTTGTACTTATACTTTATGAGTTGGCACAAAGATACGGAATAAAACGATACAAACAAGAAAAACTTTACAAAGACTTTTGGACTTCGATGATTTGTCTCAACAAGGCTTCGTCTTCGTCATCGTTTTCATGCCAGATGACGAAATCGGCAAGCAGGCGCTTGCCTTCTTCGGGCCATTGCTTGGCCATGCGAGCTTTGACGGTGGCCTCATCGCAATGGTCACGTTCCATGGCGCGGCGAAGTCGAGTGGCTTCCGAGGCTGACACCATCACGACGGCGTCAAAACGCTTTTCCAAACGCTTCTCAAAAATCAATGCCGACTCAAACAGGACGTAGGGCGCATCTTGTTTTTCCATCCACTGCTCAAAGTCGACGAACAAGGCGGGATAGAGGATGCCTTCCAAGTCGCGTTGGGCTTTTTCATCATGGAAGATCAAGTCGGCGATAAGCTTTCTATTCAATGCTGTTTCAGAAAGATAAAACGCATCGCCGAAACGTTTCACCAATTGTTGGCGTACATCGGTCAAGAAATACATCTGCTTGGCTGCATCATCGCTGTTGTATACAGGAATGCCCAAGTGTTGCTTAAACAACTCGCAAACCCACGACTTGCCGCTGCCTATGTTGCCGGTGATGGCGACTTTCTTCATTGTACGATGAGATATTCCACCTTGTCGGGGTGGGTGCTGAGGATCTGCACATATTGTGGCCAAGCGGCAAGGCGCACGTCCAACAGCGGTTGCTTGGCTTTCAGCTGTTGCCTGTCGATGGCAACACTAAACTGGTCGGGGGTGATGGAGGAATAATCCTTGATAGCCACGAGGCACTTCACCGTCATGGTCTCAGGGAAGAAACGAAGCCGGAGGCTGTCGCTCACTTTGATGGGCACCTCGATGTCGGTTTCTGTAAATTTCTCCACTTGCACGGTGGCCTTCACCTCCTTGGTGTTGGAATGGATCTGACCATCAAGCAGATCGAGTGCCACGGTCTCGCTGAACCCCTGGCTCACATTGGCTCTGGAAAACAGCTCGGTCTTGACTGATTTCACCGTGTCGATGGCTTCCTCGGGGCCATAGATAGTCACAGAAGACGGGTCGAGCATAGGGATGCCATAAAGGCCATATTGCCGCGCTGTCTTGATGTCAGACAACAGGACGACGGGCACCACTTTCGACTTCAATATGTCCATGGTAAAATAAACCTTGGATTCGTTCATAGTGATATCCGAGGCGTTGATACCCAACCTCTCGGCCACCTTTTCGGCGACATATTGGCTGCTAAAGGAATAGGTATTGTCATTCTCTAACCTGTAAGGCACCTCGTCCAGTGATATGGTGACAAATCGGTTAGGTTCTCGTATCATCTTATATCTTAACGTGTGGAAGCCGTCGATCAACAACGACATCTTCACCGACTGGTCGCCCGATGATATCCACCTGTCGGCAGGCACCCCTTCAAACTGCAATTTGAATTTGGTTTGCGTGGTATAGTCTTCTGACAGTTTGACCAGGAACCAAGCAGCAGTAGAGAGGGCCAAAAAAATGAGAAAAGTAAGGACAGAACGCCTGTTTTGGCGTTCTGCCTTTTGCTTGATAGTATCCAGTTGGTTCATATTAAGCCTGACCCACACGGGCACCGTCCTTAACGAGAGCCGTCTTCTCCACTTCAACCTCCATATTGGGGGCCAGTGAAATCATGACCGTGGTATCTTTCACCTCGGTGACTTTGCCGTGGAAACCGCCAATGGTAACCACCTTGTCGCCCTTCTGCAGGCTGTCGCGGAACTTCTGTTCCTCCTTGGCTTTCTTCGATTGAGGACGAATGAAGAACAGCCAGAAAACGACGATGAGAAGCAGCATGAAAATCAAGGTTGAGGCCATAGAGCCACCTCTTTGAGGTTGTGCTTCAGCAGCTTGTAATAAGATAGTAAGCATGTTCATAATAATAAGTTTTAGGTTAAGAATCAATATTGGTCAGGGGTAAGCACCTTGCCCTTGATACGCAGGATATGTTTGGCAGGCATGGTGTTGCTCATCACCGTGAGAAAACGGTTTTGGAAGCCATGATGCCCTGCACTGTTATACGTGGCCTGGATGACGCCCTTCTTACCCGGCGCGATAGGATCACGTGAATAATTCGCCACGGTGCAGCCGCAGCTGGAAGTCACCTGGCTGATAATCAGAGGCGCGTTACCCGTATTCGTAAAATGGAAAGAATAGCTCACCACTTCACCTTGCAGCAAGCTACCAAAGTCATGTTCTTCCTTTTCAAACGTTATGGCCGCTTGCTTGTCGGAGGTCTGCGTAGCCGATTTGGGACTCGTCACCAAATCGGTCGAGAGTTGCCCATTTTGGCTTTTATTGTTACAGCCCGACAAAAACAAGGAGGCCAGCAACAAAAACGATAACAGATGCTTCATGATCATAATCCTTTCTGCGATTTCACAATCATCACCGAGCCTTGATAGGTGGCGTCATTTTTCAATCCGTGGCATTTCAGCACATAGAAATAGGTGGCATCAGGTAGGTCGCCGCCATTCCAATCGTTTTGATAGTCGGTGGAGTGATATACCACACGGCCCCAACGGTTGAAGACGGTCAGCTCCGACGACTCGTAATAACTGCTCAGCGGCTCATAGCCTTCATACTCAGCACCCGTGCCTCCACCATCGTTTTTCGAACTCGGCATGTCACTGCCGCCATCAAGAGAGATGATGAAATAGTCGTTGATGCCATCGCCATTAGGCGTGAACACGTTGGGAATCTTCAGCTTCACAGGGTTTACCCTGATGGTCTTAAAATACGAGGTGTCGCAGCCTTGAGGGTTAAACACTTTCAACTCGGTAGTGTATTCTCCGGTTTCCACATAGGTGAAACGAGGCGACTCGGCAGTGGAAGTGATGTTATACTGGCTGTTCAGAATCCAATAAAAGTTACTGATGTCAAGCGTGTCAGCAGACAGATTCTCAAACGAATACGTCACATGGGGATTCTGCAGATACACGGTATCTTTCGGCTCGGTCGAGATCTCGACGATGGGATTGGGGTAGGCCTTCAGCCACACGCTATCGCGACGCATGCAACCTTGACTATCGGTCACACGGATAAAATAGTACCTGTAAGCCTCCAAACCAATAGCCCAAGTGGGGTCGGTAGGAGCGATATGAAGCGGGCTGACTTCCCATTGATAGGTATAGGGCGGGGCAAAGACGCCACCTTGTTGCACCGTGGCTAAACTATCGACATAGGCCTGCACCTGTGCATTGCGGCCGTTTTCCTCATCGTGGTTGCTGCAAGTCAATTTCAACTGGCGAAACTTGACCTTGAAATTGCAGGTGTCCTGAGCCTCAGAACAAACTGACAACATCATCAATGCCAGCAGCAACACGGTCTTTCTTATGATGCTTGTATTTCTCATCCCAAAACAAAATAGGTTGCAAAGATAGGAATTTTCCTTTGATGAACGCAACAAGTCGACGATTATTGTTTCAACAAGCCGTTTACAACTTCACCAACTTAACCACCTTGTCAGGACGGTTTGGCTCGCCATAATGGATCATATAAACACCAGAGGCCCAATTGCTTGCTTCGATTTCAACCGAATTCTGGAAACGCAAAGAGGTTATCATGTTGCCATAAACATCAAACACCGTCAAATCAGTCAAGCCTTCCCTGTCCGACTTCACGGTGAATTTCCCTGTAGTAGGATTCGGGAACACACCTGGCTCAATTTCAGGCTCTTCCGGCTCGATGGGTATGGTTTTGACGGCCTTCCACTCAGCTTGCCAACCAGACGCATTGGTGGCACAATCGGAACGAAACTCTACGCACATCACATTGCCTGAGGAATGCACTGTTCCGGGACTATGCGTGTTCCATCGTCCAATCTTAGGGGCATAAACATCATCGCCATCATAAACCCAAAGGAAATCGAAGTCTTTTTCCAAATCAAAGGACTTGAAATCAAGGCTGATGATCTTCCCCTCCGGACCCCGAATCACCCAGATCTTGCGCTCATCATCGCCATAATACTGATGGTCGAGACGGCCTTCCTCACCTTCCAACAAGGTGACAGGGGTACCTTCATTGATGAGTTTGTAGTAATAGTTCCAGTCCCAATACGGTCCCGGGTCGGTGTGCGACTGGTCGGGATAGTGCTGGTGACCGCGTATTTTGACACAAGCATTCTCGCCGCCGAGGTCATGAAGGCCTTCATTGAGACAGATACCACTATCCAAGGTGTCGCGGTAGAAGGTGCGGTGACCGTCGATGCTCTCGTAGCGCGAGCAGATGTCACGCACCAGGTTGGCCGACGACTGGTACATCGCATCGGTGAAGAAGCTCCAAATATTGCCATAGGCCTCATGCTCGATGCCAATGGAATAGCCGTTGGCAGAGCGCGCATGCCATGCCTTGTCGGCCTCGCGCACCATCTGCGTCACCTGGCCGTCGGAGGAACGGATGACATAGTGCGCCGACACCTGGGCATCACAGTTCTTGAACCAGCTGATGCAGCCTGCATAAGAACCCTCTGTGTAATGGATGACCACTGCACTTACATCCAAAGTACGTTCACTATAATTGCAGTCGGGTGCAGGGTCCCAAATGGCAGCGGGATAGTCGGATTCACGCTGAACGCTGAGTCCAGGTGCAGTCAGCATATCGTAATACTCAGCAAAAACCGCTTTCAAGTCAATGTCATATTTCGTGAAGCCGTATTGTTCAGCATGCTTCTCATCATTCATGAAAGAGCAAACCGAATAGAGCATTGACTGCATAGGATAAACGTCCTTCTCCTCCCCTTTTGGTAACTCAGAAAGTTGCTGGATAACAGAAAGATAATCCTTTATTTCAGCCGTTTTGCATTTTTTGGCCAAACATTCGAACGCCTTAGCGTAGGCCAACACATTTGCATCGGGACTCCCAAGGATTTCTGTTTCCGAAACGCCTGAAAGCTCCGACACTAGTTGCAGGTTCTCTCGAAAATAGCCTTTGCCGTCCTTCACCAGACCCATCAAGCCATAGGCACGTGGCATGGCATCGGGGCCATCGTTGAAATAGTTCGCATCTGTCAGATGATGGCAATGCGTGTTGGTAAACGAAATGGCCTCGAGCAAACCTTTCGGAATAGTGGGGCAAGCCTCATAAGCGGCATCAAATGCAGATGTATAGTTTTGTGATTCAACGTTTTGTGCCAATACACACAAAGGAAATATCAGTGATAACGAAAACAATACGAACAGACGTTTCATAACATAGAATTTGAAGACAAAAATACACATTTTTCTTTTTTGAGGGGAACGAGTTTTTTTGACTCACTTCGTTTCGTCGAATCTAAAGATTTCGTATCTTTGCAGATTCAAGAAAAGTCATATAAAAACAACATAAAATGAGTGCACTCAACGATTTCCAAAAAGAGATTCTTGCCGGCATCCCCGATGAACTGCCGGAAGTGAAACCTTATGATACCACCATCAACCATGCGCCCAAGCGCAAGGACATCTTGACGAAGGCCGAGAAGAAGCTGGCCATCCGCAACGCTTTGCGTTATTTCCCCGCCAAGTTCCACGCCACCTTGGCCCCCGAGTTTGCCGAGGAACTGGAGAAATACGGCCGCATCTACATGTACCGTTTCCGTCCGTCTTATAAGATGTACGCCCGCCCGATCGAGGAATATCCTGCCAAATGCAAGCAGGCCGCAGCCATCATGCTGATGATCCAAAACAACCTCGACCCTGCCGTGGCTCAGCACCCGCACGAACTTATCATCTACGGCGGCAACGGCGCCATCTTCCAGAACTGGGCACAATACCGCCTCGTGATGCAGTACCTCGCCAATATGGACGAAGACCAGACCTTGGCCATGTACAGCGGTCACCCGATGGGCCTCTTCCCCTCGCATAAGGACGCCCCGCGCGTGGTGGTCACCAACGGTATGATGATCCCGAACTACAGCAAACCCGACGACTGGGAGCGTTACAACGCCCTCGGCGTGACGCAATACGGTCAGATGACCGCCGGCTCCTATATGTATATCGGACCTCAAGGCATCGTCCACGGCACCACCATCACCGTGCTCAACGCAGCCCGTAAACACGGCGGCAGCACCGCTGGTAAGTTGTTTGTCACCGCTGGCCTCGGAGGCATGAGCGGCGCCCAGCCCAAGGCAGGTAACATCGCCGGTGTGGTGAGCATCACCGCCGAAATCAACCCCGCCGCCACGCAGAAGCGTTATCAGCAAGGTTGGGTCGATGAGGTGTACGACAATATCGAGGAACTGTTCAAGCATGTCAACGCAAGCCTCGCCAAGAAGGAAGCCCGCAGCTATGCCTACCAAGGCAATGTGGTTGACCTCTGGGAATATGCCGCCGAACACGACATCCACGTCGACCTCGGCTCCGACCAGACCTCGTTGCACAACCCCTGGGCAGGTGGTTACTATCCTGTAGGACAGTCATTTGAGGAATCCAAGACCATGATGGCCGAGAATCCCGAGCTCTTCAAGGAGAAGGTGCAGGCTTCGTTGCGCCGCCATGTGGCCGCAATCAACAAGCTGACCGCCAAGGGCATGTACTTCTTCGACTACGGCAACGCCTTCCTGCTGCAGAGCAGCCGCGCTGGCGCCGACATCATGAAAGAAGACGGCACCTTCCGTTATCCCAGCTACGTGCAAGACATCATGGGTCCCATGTGCTTCGACTATGGCTTCGGCCCCTTCCGTTGGGTCTGCGCCTCTGGCAAGCCTGAAGACCTTGCTGTCACCGACGACATCGCCTGCGAAGTGCTCGAGAACATTGCCCGCACCGCTCCTGCCGAGATCCAGCAGCAGATGCGCGACAACATCCAGTGGATCCGTGGCGCTCAAGAGAACCACCTCGTAGTCGGCTCGCAAGCCCGTATCCTTTATGCTGACTGCGAAGGCCGCACCAAGATTGCTGCCGAGTTCAACAAGGCCATCGCTGATGGCCGCCTGAGCGGTCCCGTCGTCCTCGGCCGTGACCACCACGACGTCTCTGGCACCGACAGCCCGTTCCGTGAGACCTCCAACATCTACGACGGTTCATCGTTCACTGCCGACATGGCCGTACAAAACGTCATCGGCGACGGTTTCCGTGGTGCCACCTGGGTGAGCATCCACAACGGCGGCGGCGTAGGCTGGGGCGAAGTCATCAACGGTGGCTTCGGCATGGTCCTCGACGGTACTGCCGATGCTGACCGCAGACTCCACTGCATGCTTCATTGGGACGTGAACAACGGCATCGCCCGTCGTAACTGGGCCCGCAACGAAGGCGCCACCTTCGCCATCAAGCGCGCCATGGAGGCCGAGCCGAAACTGAAGGTTACGCTGCCGAACTTGGTGGAAGACAATATCCTTGAAGGATTGTTCTAATTGAATTGGACATTTGTAGAGACGTAACGCGCTACATCTTTACCAACCAGCAGTATAGAGGGCGTGCCTGCTAAGGCACGCCCTCTATTTGTTTTCTGTTTAGAAAAAAACACAAAATCAATTGCGGGTAATAAAATTATTACCTATTTTTGCAGAAATGAAAATAGAAAAAGTTTGGCTGACTGATACAGCCGTATGGATTAGAACCGATGAAGGTAAGGAAGCCTGCGAACTCTTTGCGGACTATCCTCGTTTGCGCTATGCCACGAAGGAACAACTTGTTGATTTCACGACAGATGAATTCGGAATCCATTGGGAAGAACTGGATGAAGATTTAAGTTTTGAAGGGTTCTTTGAAAAACAAGAACCGACAGCTCTTTATCAACTCTTCATGGCGCACCCTGAACTGAACGTGTCTGCGTTGGCACGCCGAATAGGCATCTCGCAAAGCTTGATGGCACAATATATCAGTGGAAAGAAAAACGCCAGCAAAGCCCGAATGGCCTTGATTCTCGACACGATTCATACCGTTGGGCGGGAATTGGCAGCGGTGTAATCACACATTTTACAAAGGCATTGAAGGGAGTGCCTATTGGCGCGTTTTTTTGAATCCACACAAACTGATAGCTAGTTTACTTTTTGTATTTTTTCAACAAGTCCTCCATCTGTCTTCTGTAGGTCTCGGCTTTCAGCGGGTCGCTCTCGCGGTTTGACGTAGCCACATAAGCCAGGTTGTTGTATTTGCTGTCGACAATGATGACGCCACATCGGCTCATATCTTTGTAGGGCACTGTGTACATAGTACCCATAGTAAGCACACCGATGAGCACACCTTTCCCTATTTGTCCGGCATAATTGCCTCCTGTTCTGGTGAAGCCCCAATTATAGGCCAACAGTCCGAAGCGCTCATTCCGTGCCTCAAGAATGGAATCGATAGTGGGAGGGATAGGAAGATCTTTGGTGCGAACGTTGTTTTCCACATAGTTCATCAGCAAATAGATTTCGTTTTGCACTCTGTTGTTGACCAAACTATCCTCAATGACGATGTTTCCTTTGACGGGTATGGTCTTACTTCGTGATAACTCTTTTTCGAAAAGAGACTTGGCAACATCCGTAAGCGAATCGTTGTAGCTAATGTTGTTGCCTTTTTCGATGATGCCGACATAATTCAGCGGCTCAAATTGCTGCACTTGTCGGATGTCAGCTCGGGTCAGGGACGAAACAAAACCTCGATTGGCAGTGCACGAGGCAAAAAGCCCAACGAGCATGATGGAAAATGCCAAGATAGATGCTTTCTTCATATTAAGAAATTTTATTATTTAGTTATCCTTCAGCGCCTTAAGGATACTTTTATTCCAAAAGAAGCGTGGCACTGATATACCACATCTCTGTCCGTAGGTCGTGAGAATTACCTTTGTAGAAAGGTGCAACTATAACAGTCCACGCTAAAATGCGCGAACCACTATACTCACTTGTCTACGAAAATTTCTCACGTTTACGGACACAAGACGAGCATAACGCTTCGTGTTTCTAGAATTCGGCGGCACAAATCCGCCACAAGAACCGCCGCAAATATACGACTTTTTTCAGAAAGCAAATGAAACGTAACGAATTTTTCGACATTGTTCGCGGGAAAGTTGTACCTTTGCAGCCCCAATAAAAATCGTCTAAAAACACCAATAAATAATGAAGAAAGAAGTAAAATTCAGCCTGGTTTACCGCGACATGTGGCAGTCGTCAGGCAAATATGTGCCACGCAAGGACCAACTGGAGAAGATTGCGCCCTTGATTATCGACATGGGCTGCTTCGACCGTGTGGAGACCAACGGCGGTGCCGCCGAACAGGTCAACCTGCTCTATGGCGAGAACCCGAACCCGTCCGTTCGCGCTTTCACGGCAGCACTACATAAAGGTGGCATCGAGTGCCACATGCTCGACCGTGCCCTCAACGCCTTGAGAATGAACCCCGTTCCTGCTGACGTGCGCCAACTGATGTATAAGGTGAAGAAAGCCCAAGGTGTCGACATCACCCGTATCTTCTGCGGCCTCAACGATGTGCGCAACATCATCCCGTCCATCCATTGGGCCAACGAAGCAGGCATGATCTCGCAAGCCGCCATGAGCATCACCTACTCGCAGGTGCATACCGCTGAGTATTATATGCACATCGCCGACCAACTCATTGAAGCTGGCGCCAAGGAAATCGCCTTGAAGGACATGGCTGGTGTGGGTCGTCCCGTCAGCTTGGGCCGCATCGTGGAGCATATCAAGAAAAGCCATCCTGAAATCAAGGTGCAATACCACGGTCACACCACCCCGGGCCTCTCGATGGCTTCGATGCTTGAGGTCTGCAAGGCTGGCTGCGACTACGTCGATGTGGCCATGGAGCCGCTGTCGTGGGGTACTGTCCACCCCGACGTCATCAGCGTGCAAGCCATGCTGAAAGACGCCGGTTTCCTCGTGAAAGACATCGACATGAAGACCTATATGGCTGCCCGTAGCATGACGCAGAGCTTTATGGACGACTTCCTCGGCTACTGGATTGACCCGCGCAACCGTTACATCAACTCGCTGCTAGTGGGCTGCGGCCTTCCTGGTGGCATGATGGGCTCGCTGATGGCCGACCTCAAACCGGTCCACGCCGCCATCAATATGAACCGCGAGAAGCAAGGTCTGCCGGCATTGAGCGAAGACGAGATGCTTGTCGAGCTGTTCCAAGAGGTGCAAGACATCTGGCCGAAACTCGGCAACCCTCCTTTGGTCACCCCGTTCAGCCAATATACCAAGAACATCGCCTTGATGAACCTCTTCGCATTGAGCAAGGGCGAGCCGCGTTACGAGACCTCCATCGACCCCGCCGCATGGGATATGATCCTCGGCAAGGCTGGCAAGCTGCCTGGCACACTCGCACCCGAAATCGTGGAGCTGGCCAAGAAGAAAGGTCTCGAGTTCTTCACGGGCAACCCGCAAGACAACTACCCCGACGCCTTGCCGCACTTCATCGAGATGATGAAGCAGGAAGGCTGGGACCGCGGCCAAGACGACGAAGAGCTCTTCGAATTCGCCATGCACGAGAAGCAGTACCGTGAGTACAAGTCGGGCGAGGCCAAGCGTCGCTTCAACCAAGAGCTGGAAGCCAAGATGAAGGCCAAGTTCGAGAAGGCTGGCGGCGAGGCTAAGATTCCGGATCTGCGCGCCTTGCGTCACCCCAACGCCGAGCCCGTCGTCGCCCCAGTGAGCGGCATCGTGATGTGGGAAGTCGACTTCGACGACAAGAGCATCGCCCCTGCCCCTGGCAAAGTCTACAAGGAAGGCGACCTGCTTTGCGCCATCAACAGCGAACACGGCATGGAGCCTGTCTACGCCCTCTGGCCTGGCAAGATCGTCGAAGCCACGGCCGAACAAGGCAAGCGCGTGACCAAAGGTGATACCATTGCATTCATCGAAAAATAATTCTGGCACGGAAATTGTAAATTACCATTCGGTTCTTTAAAACAGACAATAAACCTAATCAATAATTGTTAAACCTAAATTATTAAAGAAATGAAGAAATTATTCTTAGTCTTAGCTCTTGCCTTTGCAGGCATTTTCACTGCTAACGCACAAGTTTGGGTAGGCGGCGGCCTTGGTGCAAGCATCCAAAAGAATCACACCAGCCTCTCTATTGCTCCCGAGGTGGGTTATGCCATCAACGACCAATGGCAAGTAGCTCTCGGCGCTGGCTATGGCTTCAACCAGACCAAGGTCGATGTGCTTGGAGAAACCATCACAACCAACACCAACACGCTGGCTCTTCAGCCTTACGTTCGTTACGTTGCCACTACCGTTGGTAAGTTCTCTCTGTTTTTCGACCTTTGCGGTGATTTTGGTCTGCTTGACGACGCTCGCGACTATGCCGTGACCCTCCAGCCCGGTATCGCCTGGATGGCTACCGACCATTGGACTGCTGCTTTCCGTTTCGGCAAAGTCGGTTACGACCACAACTTCTATGGCACTGACGGCTTCTTGATGAACTGTGACCTTGCCGCTCCGCAAATCAGATTGTACTACAACTTCTAAACGTATAGAAAGCTGAGACATATGTCTCTACATCAAAAAAAGCCGCTCTTCGGGGCGGCTTTTTTGTTTGGGTTTTTTCATATCTTTGTTGCGTCCTATAATCAACGAATATGAAAAAGCTCCTTACCCTCACGTTGCTCACGCTGATGGCGCTTGGCCTCAGGGCGCAAAACAAGAACATCGCCTACCAAGATGAAACCATACGTTTCACCGTCATCACCGATGGCGTCATCCGAATGGAATATGCCGCTGATGGGCATTTTGTCAACGAAGCCTCACAAGTGGCCGTTATCCGCGACTATCCCGATGTACTTTTCAAGGTCAAAGAAGGCAAGACCATCGAAATCACAACGGCCAAACTGCAATTGAAATACAAAAAAGGTAGCGGTGCCTTTACTGCAGATAATCTAAGCATCACTTCATTGAAAGGTGTCAAGCCGAGTTTCGTTTGGAAGCCCGGCATGGTGCAAGAGCACAACCTGAAAGGCACTTATCGCACCTTGGATAGCTACGAGGGCGACACCCGTGTCGGCACCACCGACCAAAAGATACCCCTTGAGGACGGCCTTTTGGCCACCGACGGCTGGACACTCATCGACGACTCGCAAAGCTACCTCTTCGACGATAGCGACTGGGCATGGGTGAAGGAGCGCGAAAACCTCGACAACCAAGACTGGTACTTCATGGGCTATGGCCACGACTACAAGCAGGCACTTAAGGACTTCACCGTCTTTGCCGGCAAGGTGCCGCTGCCACCGCGCTATGCCTTTGGCTATTGGTGGTCGCGCTATTGGTCATACAGTGACAAGGAACTCCGTGACTTGGTGAAGAAATTCGACCAATACGACATCCCCATCGACGTGCTCGTCATCGACATGGACTGGCATTACACCGAGAAAGGCAAAGGCAACTGGACAGGCTGGACTTGGAACAAAAAACTCTTCCCCGACTACAAACGCCTCATTGCCGACATGGACCAAAAAGGCATCCGCACCACGCTCAACCTGCATCCTGCAGGAGGCATGGAACCCTACGAAGAGCGCTACGACGAATTGGCGGCCTACATGCACCTCGACACTACGGGTCGCCCTGCCATTCCGTGGCAAGGTTCCAACAAGGACTTTATGTCGGGCATGTTCGACATTGTCCTGAAGCCCATGGAACGCAATGGCATCGACT
Source organism: uncultured Bacteroidia bacterium (assembly GCA_902786745.1). GTDB lineage: Bacteria > Bacteroidota > Bacteroidia > Bacteroidales > F082 > Limimorpha. The sequence goes on along the minus strand of CADADR010000005.1, from coordinate 112,484 downwards.
TCTGGTGGCTCGACTGGCAGCAATGGCCCAACGACAAGCAACTCACCAACCTGAGCAACACCTGGTGGATCAACTACTGTTTCTTCTCCAACTTCGAGCGTAATCGCGACACGCGACCGATGCTCTACCACCGTTGGGGCGGTTTGGGCAACCACCGTTACCAAATTGGTTTCTCAGGCGACTCCTTCATCTCATGGAAATCACTGGATTTCCAACCCTATTTCAACTCCACAGCAAGCAATGTGTTGTATGGCTTCTGGAGCCACGACATCGGTGGCCACTGGGGTGGCGCCATCGCCCCTGAATTATATGCCCGCTGGATGCAATTCGGTGCCTTGAGTCCCATCTTGCGCAGCCATTCCACCAAGGACGCCTCCATCAACAAGGAGCCGTGGACCTTACCCGAAGAATACACCGAAATCATCCGCAACACCATCCAGCAACGCCGCCAAATGATTCCCTACATCTACACCATGGCGCGCAAAGCTCACGATGAAGGTCTCTCGCTCTGCCGTCCGCTCTATTACGATTGGCCCGAAAGTCCTGAAGCCTATAGCTTCCGAAACGAATACATGTTTGGCGACGATATGCTTGTGGCCCCCATCACCGCCCCGATGGAAGGCAATTTCTCCACCTTGGACATTTGGCTACCACAAGGCACTTGGTTTGAGATCAGCACAGGAACGATGTTGCAAGGTAACCAAGTCGTCACCCGCAGCTTCATGATTGACGAATACCCACTTTATGTGAAGGCAGGCTCCATCATCCCACAATACGCCGATTGCCACCAACATGTAGAAGGCATCGAATGGACACGTTTCGACCTGATGATTTACCCTGGCGCCGATGGTGAATTCACCATGTATTACGATGATGGCGACGACAAGGACTATGATGAGAACAACATGTGGGTGAAGTTCCGTGCCACAAAGCAGGGAAACACCTATTTCGCCAACATCTACCCTGCTGAAGGCAACTACATACCAGCCTCACGCAACATCACGCTGAAGTTTGTCGTCTCCGACGTTCCCGAACATGTCTACTGCAACGGAAAGGAAATCGATTGGACCTACGATGGCGACAACTTCACCCTTGTAGTACCACTACCCGAAGGCCAATGGAAAGACAAAGCCGACATTCGTGTGGAATATCCACAAAGCGGCACCCTCAACCTAACTGACGGCATCATCGGCAACAGCCATCGTGCCGCCAAAGCCATCGCCGGACTGAAAAACCGTAAGGCTAACATTGTGTTGAACGATGCTCTGGGACTATTCGGCAGCATTGGCCAAAAGGTGAGTTACTTCCCGAACACGCTGCACGAAAGCGTCGAAAGCTTCCGCCAGTTTTTTGATGACATCGACACCTCGTTGGAGAAACAGGAAGGTCTGGACGAGGAACTCAAGGCTTGGTTTAAGGGACAATTGGGGAAGTAATCAAACCCTTTGGTACACCGTCGCCACGCGACTCACATTATAGACTTTCATGGTGATAGCGTCTCCCTTCTTCTCCGAGGGGAACTTCACACTTGCATCGATGTTGCCAAAACCGCCGAAGGCTCTGTCGTCGGAGGTGAGGATGATACGATAATCGCCTGTTTGTCTGACGGGAATCTTGTAATCAGGAATAGATTTGTGGCCCCAATTGAAGACAAAGATGAGATTGCCACGCTCGTAAACAACGGTCTTGTTTTCCTCATCGGCATAAAGCATCCATGCAGGTGGTGCCTGCATCACGGGATGGTGCTTCACGAACTCAAGCATGGCCTTGTCAAAGGCACCCATGAAGCGGTATTTCAGGTTGTCATTGTCCACCAACGACCACTGACGACGGGCGTATTGGTAGCTCCAGCCATTGTCGAGGCGTGGGAAGTCGATCCACTCGGGGTGGCCGAACTCATTGCCCATGAAATTGAGCCAAGCCTCGCCACCCAAGGTGAGCGTGAAGAGGCGAATCATCTTATGCAGGGCGATGCCACGGTCGACGGTCATCGAGGGTGTGTCAACACTCATTGAGGTGTACATCTCCCTATCCATCAAGCGGAAAGCGATGGTCTTGTCGCCAACAAGGGCTTGATCGTGGCTTTCGGCATAGGCCACCGTCTTGGTCTGCGGCAGGTGGTTGGTCATGGTGAAGAAGAAATTCTTCATGTTCCACTGCTCCTCGGGCTCGTCTTTCAGCACTTTAATCCAGAAGTCGGGCAAGCCCATGCCTAGTCGGTAGTCGAAGCCCATGCCGCCATCGGCTATGGGGTTGCAAAGGCCCGGCATTCCACTCACATCCTCCGCAATGGTGACGGCTTTCGGATTCAGTTCATGACACAACGTGTTGGCCAATTGCATATAGGTGACCGCATCGTCATCTACATTGTCGCCAAAGTATTTCTCCGGCGCATCAAACGTTGTTCTAATGCCGTGGTCGAGGTAAAGCATCGAAGTCACGCCATCAAAACGGAAGCCATCAAAACGGAATTCCTCCAACCAGTAACGCACATTGGAAAGCAGGAACTGCAGCGTCTCCTCCTTGCCATAGTTGAAGAGTTTGGAATCCCAGAGGTCGTGATTGCCACGCGCTCCAGGATGCAGGTATTGGCTATCGGAGCCATCGAAGAGGTTAATGCCCTCACGAATATTCTTCACCGTGTGGGAATGCACGAGGTCCATGATGACCAACATGCCCATGCCATGTGCCGTATCGATGAGCTCTTTCAACTCTTCGGGCGTACCGAAACGCGAACTTGGCGCAAAGAAATTGGAGACATGGTAACCAAACGAACCATAATAGGGATGCTCGGCAATGGCCATGAGTTGAATGGCATTGTAGCCATCTGCCTTGATTCGTGGCAATATCTTTTCCGTAAACTCCTTGTAGGTCCCTACCCTAGCCTCCTCCTGCGCCATGCCGACATGCGTCTCATAAATCAACAGCGGCTCGTCCTTCAACTGTGGCGCGGTATGCTTATATAAATAAGGTGTGGGCGGATTCCAAAACTGGCCTGCGAAGTCCTTGTTGCCTTCGTCCTGAATCACGCGCTTGATATACACAGGAATACGCTCATGCTCCCCAATCTGCGACTGCACCAGCACCTTCAGTTTGCTACCATGGACAAGCCTATCACCAAATTCGCTGTCGGGCAGAAAGATCTCCCACAGACCAGCACCTGCCAGCTCCAAAGGATACTCATAGCGGTTCCAGTTGTTGAAGTCGCCCATCAACGAGAGGTAATGTGCTGCTGGTGCCCATTCGCGGTACCACCAACCATGGCGGCGTTTGTCGTAGTTGAAACCCAAGAACTGGTGTGCTGTAGCGAAGGTTTTTAGGCTACCATAGCGAGCGATGATGCCACGCAGCCGCTCTTCATAGCGGTCATGGCGTTTGTCTACCTGCTTGACAACAGGTTCCAGCCAAGGGTCGTTTTTTACAAGGGGAAGCATAGCATAGTTCTTTTGTATAGTGCAAAATTATCAAAATCTACTCAATTCCAACCGTTTTCAAACACAATCTTTCCCGAATCCAAATCGATAATCTTTGTCTCTGACGGCGCCAGATGGACAGCATGCACTTCAGATGCAAAGTCGTTCATGTCAAACTCATTGGCTTTGCTTCGGCCCATCATGGCCAAGGCATCGTGCGGGATCTTCACCTCCACATCCCTCACCTCGTTGCGGTTGAAGTTCACAACTACCAGCAAGCGTTCCGACTCGGAATAGCGCAAGAAGGCATAGACATACTGCGGGTCGAAGTTCATGTACCATGGGTTACACCACATCAAGTCGTAGAACTTGCCCTCGCTGATGGCAGAATGTTCGTTCTTGAAATGCAACAGCTTTCGGTAATAGGCAAACAATTGCTTTTGCTTTTCATCAAACTGACCGCCATCGAATTCGCCGCCGTTCATCCATTTCTGGTGTTCGGGCATGTGGCAATAGTCGAAGATGGAAGTGCGGCCATCGTCACCGCTGTAGCCCACTTCTCCAACGGCATTCTCGCCGCTCTCCTGACCATTGTAGACCATAAACGGTCCCGTGTTCATCAAAGCGGAGAGGGCTACTGCCGGCAAAGCGGCAAAGGCATCACCCACAAACTGCGGCGAGGCCAAGCGTTTCTCGTCGTGGTTCTCCATGAAACGCAGCATGTGGGCATCCATCTCGTGCAAGTCTTTCCACACCTGACTGATCTCCTTCGCTTCGTGGCTTTCGCAAAGCACACGTTCCAATGTATTGTACAAGCCAACCTTGTCATATAGATAATCGAAGCCCGCATCCAAGAAAGGCTGGTATAAGTCGGGCTGATAGATTTCCGCAATCATCAGAGGTTGGTAATCCTTACGCAATTCGCCAATCACCCACTGCCAGAAGGCAACGGGCACCATCTCGGCCATGTCAACGCGGAAGCCATCGACATTCTTGCCGCACCAGAAGCGCAAGATCTCGAGCATCTTCTCCCATGTGTCGTGCTCATCGTAATTCAGCTTCACCGTGTCGTACCAGTCGTTGATACTCGGATTGGGTGCAAAGACATTGTTGCCTGTTGCCTTTGCAGGATACTCCTCGAAGGCTTGCTCCGCAAGCCGTCGAGGGGAGACAAACGCCTGTCCCTCGCAATAATAGAAATTGCAAGGGTCGAAGCCCTTGTTCTGCCGCGCCAAGTGATTGGGGATGAAATCCATGATGACTTTCATCCCTTTTCCGTGGATACGCTCAACCAATTTCTCAAAGTCGGCCATTGAACCCAAATCGGGGTCAACAGCATGATAATCAGTCACAGCGTATGGCGAGCCTGCGCGGCCTTTGGTGATATCGGGATGCGTTCCTGTGCTTTCGGAGGCATGTTCCAAGATGCCCGTCAGCCAAATATGGGTAAAGCCCAAGTCCTTGATGGCATCAAGAGCGGTATTGTCAATGTCATTGAAAGTACCGCAGCCGTTTTCGGTCTTGCTGCCGTTGACACGGAAGTCGGTTTGTTTGTTGCCAAACAGTCGTGGAAAGAGTTGATAGATGTTCATACGGCAAAATTAGAAAAACTTGTACAAAAAACCAAAACAATGAAAATTGTACTACCTTTGCACATTATGAAAGCGAAGAAAACCTTTTATCTCATCACAGCGTTGCTTTTCAGCAACCTCCTTTCCGCACAGGTGCAACCCACTTGGGAATCCATCAACGAGCGTGGCTATCCACAGTGGTTCTCCGACGCCAAACTGGGCATCTTCATCCATTGGGGTGTGTATTCCGTGCCCGCCTACGCCAGCCTCGAAGGCTATGCCGAGTGGTACTACCGTGGCCTGATGACCAATGACGACCGCAAAGCTTTCCAAGAGCGCATCTATGGCAAGGACTTCAAATATGAGGACTTTGCACCCATGTGGAAAGCCGAACTCTGGGACCCTGACGAATGGGCAGAGTTGTTCAAGAAATCGGGAGCAAAATACGTCCTGTTGGTCACGAAGCACCACGACGGCTTCTGCCTCTGGCCGAGCCAATATGCGCCAGGCTGGAACTCCGTTGAAGTCGGTCCGCACCGCGACATCTGCGGTGAGCTGACCGACGCCGTCCGCAAAAAAGGCCTCAAAATGGGCTTCTATTACTCCCTGCCCGAATGGAAAAGCGACATCCACCGCTGGTATGTCGACCCTGACGAAAACATTGGCACATACGTCGACACCCACATGATTCCGCAGTTCAAGGAACTTGTCACCAAATACAAGCCCACCGTCCTCTTCACCGACGGCGAATGGCGCAACAGCGCGAAGCAATGGCACGCCACCGAACTCATCTCGTGGTACTACAACACCGTGGGCAAAGACGCCATCGTCAACGACCGCTGGGGCGACGGACAGCAACACGGTTTCCGCACGCCTGAATACAGCGCGGGCATCACCCTCACCGACAGGCCTTGGGCGGAATGCCGTGGCCTGGGCCGCAGCTTCGGCCTCAACCGCAACGAGCCATTGGAAAACTATATGACCTCCGATGAACTCATCCGTCATTTCTGCGTCCTCGTGGCAGCAGGTGGCGGCATGACCCTCAATGTGGGCCCTGCCGCTGATGGCAAGATTCCGTTGTTACAGCAAGAAAGATTGTTGGATCTCGGCAAGTGGCTTGATATCAATGGTGAAGCCATCTACGGCACACGGCCATACAAGAAATTCTATGAGATGAAACCCGTCTTGCAGGTGCTCAATGACACGGTAATTGATTTCGATTGGAAGCGCAATTCGCCCGCCCCATACATCAGCTGCGACCACTTTCAAGCCCACTGGGAAGGTTATTTCGACTGTGGGAAAGGCACCTACACCTTTGAAATCCAAACTGATGATTACGCAAAACTCGTTATCGATGGGCAAACCGTAATTGAAGACACGAAGAAATTGCCCACAGGCAAAATAAAGCTCTCTGAAGGTCAACACAGCATTGACGTTTTCTACGAGGAAGACGAACTGGAAGCCTCAATAACCTTGTACGTGTCGTCGAAACAAATGGAGAGACAAGTAGCGCAAGGCTTTTATAAAGCAGAATCCGCGCTACCCATAGAGGGTCTGATGGGTACCTACACCTGCGAGCAGCCCAACATCTGCTACACACAAGGCAAAGACGCCCTTTACGCCATCGCTTTGGATTATCCAGAAGACCAGTTGGTGTTGAACCTCGACAAGCCTGCCGACAACATGAAGGTCACCCTGTTGGGATGCCCGAAGACACTGCCTTGGAAATACAAAGACGGCCAACTCTACATTGATACAGGTGGGCTAAAACACAGTGACATCCGCAGCACAGCGGCTTGGGTGTTCAAGATGAAATGAAAAAAGCGGCGATTGCCGCTTTTTTTGTTTATCCGATAGGACCGTCGGTCAGTTCCTTGAGGCCCTGATAGCCGATGATCTTACTCGTTCCCTTAGGTATCCGCTTGATGTAGAAGCGCTCGTCCTCCTGCACGAACTTGAAGTGCAAGAGATCGCCATTCGGGAAACAGTCGATGCCTTTGATACGTTTGGGACCGCTATTGGTTTGATAGGAGAAATCGGAAGTCTTCACAAAGGTCATGCGTTTCTTTCCCTTGAGGATGCTGGTGTTGAAGCCGTCGAAATAGTTGCGGTTGCCCCATTTCCCGACAAACTCGGCAGGGTTCTTCAGGTCGTAGACATACACGCGGAACAGTTTGTCATTCTTCGGCTTCACTTCAAGCACCTTCTGAAGGATGACTTTCTTGTCTTTGATCACTTCAACATACATCCATTGGAAGCGGTTGCCCATGTTTTCCCAAATCGGGGTGAAATGGGCCGTGGCCGTCGTCGAATCGTTCACGATGACGTTGTAGTCGCCTTGCATGGTACGATAGAACTGCTTGGCGTCTTCTTCCGTAAACTTCTGTGCGAAGCCACTAAATGTCACCATGATAGCGGCCAATATCAATGCTAGTCTTTTCATATTCAGATTCCTTTTTCTCTTATTAGTTCCATCAGAACGACAGGGTCAAACCCAAGGTCGGGAGGATGGGCAGCTGACGTGCTATGTCGCTGGTAACCAAGTTGACGTAGAACACGTTGTGGCGGTTATAGACGTTGGTCACGCTGAAGTCGGCCTCCAGCATCACATTCTCCGTGAAGAAGAACTTACGTTTCACGTCGATGTCGAAGCGATGGTAGGTAGGCAGACGGCCACCGTTAAGCTCGCCATAGAGCACGCCCAGCTCTCCGTTTGTGGTTGTATAGTCAAAGTTGATGCCATCTTGGAAGGGATAGTACTCATAGAAACCTTGCACCTGGGTGAACGGGAAGCCGGTACCGAAGTTCCAACGACCGCTGAACTCCCACTGGCGCTTCGAGCCAGCCGTGTAGGTCAAGATAAGGTTGACGTTATGACGGCGGTCGAAGTGAGGCGCATATTGCACCATCTCCACGCCATTCTCAACGGCTTTTTCATATTCACGTGTCACGAAGCCCAAGGCATAGACAGCCCAAAGGTACCAGTGCTGGTCTTCATATTTCACTGAGATATCGAAACCGTAGGCGTCGCCCGTCTCCTTGGTGAAGTCTTTCTTCAGCAGGTCGGGAATGTCGGAGTTCAACTCGGTCTCGTTGTACAGCTTGTTGCGGTTGATATTGGTCAGCTGCACGAAGTCTTTCCAATAGCCCTCAATATTCACGGTGGCCTTACTCGTCAGGTCAAACTCAGTACCCAAGATGTAGTGGTTGGCCTTCTGCAGGAAGCTGGTGATGGGCTTGCCGTCAAAGGTCTTCGGCATGTTGTTGATACCCGAGAGGAAGCCGTAGAACAGGTTGACCACGTCACGATCGCTGGTGGCGGCAACAAAATTCTGCGAATACATACCTGCAGCCGCTTTCAGGCGCAAACGGTCGGTGGCATTGTACTTCACTGCGAGACGAGGCTCAGGCGAGATGTCGGGCAACGAGGCATAGTATTGCAAGCGGAAGCTGGGTTCGAGCAAGAACTTGCCGAGCACAGCCTTGTATTTCGCATAGACACCAATCTCCGTGGAATTGACTTTCGAACCGATCTTGTTGTGTCCGTAGACGCTATAGGTCTGATAGTCGGTGGTGTAGCCGAGCATCTCGATACCATACTTCAAGGTATTCTTACCCATGAACTGGCTGAAGTCGAAGCCCATGTTGAAGCCGTTGATGTTGCTATAGCGGTCGGGGTTGTCGGTTTCCTTCATGCGGGAGGTATAGCTCGAATAAGCGACGGTACCTTCAATCATCACAGGGGCCTTGCCGGGGATGACGAGGAAGTTGGAGCCTGCGCCAAACGAATTCCATCCGAAGTCGGACAGCGACATATAGTTGTTCACCTGGTCGTTGAACGAGAAACCGAAGAGGTTGAACTTACTGCCGTTGGGCGCGTTGATCGACACCTTACCGTAGATATCTTGGAAGTTGAACGGCAAACCCGTCTCTGAGGCATAGGGATACAACACCTTGCTGGATTGTTCAAGATAGGAGTTCTTTGCAGAGATGATGAACGAAGCTGTGGCGTCGTCGGGATTCTTGGCCTTCTTGAGGGGTCCCTCAATCATCACCTTCGCACCGAAGCAGTTGCCACCAATCTTACCCGAGATACGTTTCTTGTTACCGTCGCGGGTGGAGATATCCATGATGGAAGAAATACGGCCGCTGTATTCAGCGCCAAAGCCACCCGTGTAGACATCAGCGTTACGGATGATATCGGTGTCGAACACCGAGAACAGACCGATGGAATGGAAGGGGTTATAGATCACCATACCGTCGAGCAACACCTTGTTTTGGATGGGCGAGCCACCACGGATGTAGAGTTGTCCGCCCTGGTCGCCAGTGAAAATGACGCCAGGCACCACCTGCAGGTATTGGGCGAAGTCGGCTTGACCGCCCACGCTGGGGATCTTCGTAATCGTCTTAGGTGTCACGGTGATGACCGACGTCTTGGTCTCAGAACGGGCCTCGATCTTGTCGGCTGTGATGGTCACCGTCTCCAACTGTTTGCTGGTTTCCTTCAGAAAATACTTACGGCTGATGCTTTGACCTTTCGACAAGGAGAAATTCTCCGAAATCGTATCAAAACCCACGCTGGTGATCAGCAAGGTATAGTTGCCGTCGGGGATTCGGTTGATATTGAAGTAACCGTTCTCGTTGGTCGAGCCGCCGAACGTGGTGCCTTTCAGGTAGACATTGGTGAACATCATCGGCTCGCCAGTGGCTTCCTCATAGACAAAGCCCTTGATGCTATTGTCCTGAGCTACAGCCACAATCGAGGTAAAAAAGAAAAAGATAGTCGCAAAAAACAGCTTGGTTAGTTGACGTTTGTACATATTGTTATCAAATAATTTGTTTTACACCTATTATAAGAAGATGCAAAAATACAAATTATTGCAAACAAGCGACCAAAAATTTGCAAAAAGAAGCAATTCGCCTCTAGTCCTTCTTATTCGGGAGGCAAGACCTAAGCAAGCATTTCCGTCTGGGCCTTCTCCGTTTGTGAGAAGAGCCAATGGTGCTTGACGTTCGCCTCGTGTTGATATAAGAGCACGCCGACAAACAACGTGGCCAGCAGCAAGAGGGCTTTCAGCCAGTCCTTGAGAGGCAAGATCATGACACCGACGATGATGAACAATATGGGCCACAGCTTTCTGGCGACCCACCAGCTGAAGTCAATGACATTGAGTGCTGCCAACAGGGCCACCACGCCTACGAAGAGGATGAGAATCCCCAACAATAAATTTCTGCTTTTCATGACTGTTTTCTATTAAAGGGGATGATAAGGAAGAGGCCTAAAGCGATGAGCAGGATGGGCCATGCCGTACGCCAATTGAATTCGGGGAAATACATGTTCAGCAGTCCTAAGGCGCCGATGCAGATGAGGACCAAGCCGGCGACAAGGCTACCTTTGTTGATCGTGGGTTCTTTCACGACAGGTTTCGTACTTTCAGGGTTGGTTTCCACCGTACCATCTGACGACACGACGTAGTCAGCCTGATGACGCGTGATGTCGCCAGCCGGCATCACGATCCACAGAATGACATAGATCCAGAAACCGGTGCTGAAGAACAGGAAGGCGACAACAAACAGCAGCCGAATCAGAGCCGCGTCGATGCCAAAATAGTTAGCCATTCCAGAGCAAACGCCTCCAATCACCTTGTTTTGTTTGTCTCTTTGTAGTCTCTTTTGATTTTCCATTTTCTTTTTCGTTTTTTAGTTCGGTAGTACCCTTACAAAAATTATGCCGCTCCGAGGAGCGGCATAACATTCTTTTCGCGTAAGCCTTTCGGTTATTTCTTCACCACGAACTTTTGCGTGGAGACAGCGCGGCCATCCACCAACATGGTGCAGAAATAAATGCCACCCTGGAGGTCGGCAACCGAGAAACTCAGCTGACCATCGTTGGCATTCAGCTCTTGACGTATCACTTCCTGACCCACCAGGTTGTAAACCACGGCGCAGAGGTTGCCGCCAAACGAGTAGTTGAAGCTCACTGTGTTGGTGGCAGGGTTGGGATAAGCCTGACCCAGCGTCATCGTATAAGCATTCTCAGTGACACCGACACCCGACTTGCGGAAGCGGACAATGATGCTGATGCGCTGGTCGGGGTTACGCTCTTCATAAGCGTAATACTTGATGATGACATCGCCATAGACATCTTCAGGATAAAGTGCATGGAACGAAAGATCATCGGTGTTGACTTCACCAGCCGGAATATCGATCGCCTCGGGGCTGACAAAAGTGTCAGGGCCATAGCACATGCCCCAGCAGAACGAATTCGTCACGCTATCAAGGTCTTGGATGATCTCTTTTTCGATCAGCACCTTCATAGGTTCAGAAGTGATGTTTCTGACCTGCATGTGCTGAATGTATTCACCAAAGCCGAACTCGTCGTTGGTGCATTCAATGGTCTCGCCCTCGTCAAAGACGGTGCCTTCCCACTCGAACTGCAAGGTCTGAGCCGAAACATAACCCATCAGGGTCAACAAAATCAGTGTAAAGATAGATTTTTTCATCATAGAAACGGTTTTTTATTTGTTATTTTAATTCATTCAATTTCAACCTGCAAAAATGCAAAACTTTTCCCAATCATGCAACAAAAATATTGCCATTTTTTGAAAAATATCTACTTTTGTGCTGAAAAACACTAAAAACATTTCGTGATGAAAAGATTTTCCTTCATTTTGGCATCGCTTCTGATGCTTTTTACACTGAAGCTGAACGCTCAAAACGAGCGCGTGCTCCTCTTTGAATGCTTCACCAACACGGGCTGCGGTCCCTGCGCACAACAGAACCCTGCCCTCGACGCGCTCATTGCTGCCAATGCCGACCGCGTGGCCGCCATCAAGTACCACATGAATTGGCCTTCAGCCAACGACCCGATGTATCTGCACAACACGGCCGACAATGATTCTCGTAAAGGCGTCTACAACGTCAATTCCGTGCCCCATACGGTCGTCGACGGCATCCGCTTCGCCAACACACCTGGCGGCTTAAGCCAAAACATGGTCAACAACTGGCTGACCATAGAATCACCTTTTGAGATGCGTCTCTCCTATGAAGTGGACGAAGCAGCCAACACCATCACCGTCCATGTGATGGGTCGTGCCTCCACCGCCATCGAAGGCAACGTGAGACTCTATGTTGGCGTTATCGAAAAAGAGGTCCACTTCAACTCCGCTCCCGGACCCAACGGCGAACGCGATTTCTACAGCGTGATGAAGAAGCTCCTCCCCACTGCCTCTGGCACCTCGCTCGGCAGCATGGAGGCTGGCGATTATTTCGCCTACACCTTCACTTGGGAACTCGCCAATATTTATAACAACGACCAACTGGATGCCATCGCTTGGATTCAGAACCACGGCACCAAAGAGGTGTACCAAGCCTGCAAGTCGAGCGTGAGCATCGAGCCTTTCTATGCCAACGAAGCCATGGTGAGCGACATCAGCGACGTGAAAGGCACCAACTGCAGCGGCGAGTCCCACCCCAAGGTCCTCCTGACCAACAACGGCAGCAACGCCCTGACCTCCGCCGAGTTGGAGGTCGTCGTCAACGGCGAAACGCTGGGCAACGTGGAATGGAGCGGCAACATGTCCACCTTCAAATCGGAGACTGTGGACCTGGGCGAGTTCAGCTTCCCTGTGGAAGAGGAGAACACGCTGGAGGTGAGGATTAAGAGCATCAACGGAGGATCCGACGAAGCCTCAACCAACGACATCGTCACCACCGATTTCAAGGGTGCCCCTGAAAACGTCGCCAAGGTGATGAAGCTCAGCATCCGCACCGACAACAACCCGCAAGAGACCACCTGGAAGGTGACCAACCTCTGGACGGGAGAAGTCGTCCTCGAAGGCGGTCCCTACGACCAAGCCAACCATATGTTCAACGAGACCCTTGAGATCACGGGCGACGGCTGCTACGACTTCACCATCTACGACGCTGGCGGCAACGGACTCGAAGGCGGCGTCTACGGCCTGAAAGCCGGTGGCGAAACTCTCTTCTCGGGTAACACCTTCGGTGACAGCGAGAGCAACGAGTTCTCCTACGAAGTGACGGCCGATGTAGACGAGAACCTCAACCAAAGCGTCAGCATCTACCCCAACCCGACCGACGGCATGCTCAACATTATTAGCCAAGGCAAACAACAGGTCGGCATCTACAATATGGCCGGACAGCGCGTCTACGAAGGCTATTGCGAAGGCACGCTGAAAATCGACATGAAGCGTTTCGGCTGCGGTATCTATGCTGTCAAAGTCGGCGACGAGACACAAAGGGTCGTGGTGAAGTAATGCTCCAGTACCATCATTTCGACACACTCGACTCGACCAACGCCTACCTGCAAAGGCTACAATCGGAAACCGACATCCGCGATTGGGTGGTCAGCGCCGACGAGCAGACCGCAGGCAAAGGCATGGGCAACAACGGCTGGGAAAGTGAGGTGGGAAAGAACCTCACTTTCTCTTTGGCCGTCGACACGGGCTTTCTGCCCGCCGAGAGGCAATTCCTGCTCTCCGAGGCAGTACCGCTTGGAATTGTCGAGGTATTGGATAAACTCTTGCCAACAGAAAAGTTCAGCATCAAATGGCCCAACGACCTCTATTACGGCAATCGCAAACTGGCCGGCATCCTTATCAACAGCACCATCAAAGCCAATATGATGGACCTCTCCATCATCGGCATCGGACTTAATGTCAACCAGATGCAGTTCAAAGACTGGCCGACGCATCCCATCTCATTGAAGATGATCACTGGCAAGGACTACGATTTGCAGCCTCTTATGGAGCAAATCGCAGCGCATATCATAAAAAAGGTGGAGCTGCTGAAAAGCAACCCCACCGCTATTGAGCAGGCCTATTTGAAACGGTTGTTCCGCTATCAAACCTGGGCCGATTATGAAGTCGACGGAAAAGCCTTGAGGCTATTCATGACCGGAATAGACGCATTCGGACGGCTACAACTCGTTGACGAGCAACAGACGTTGCACTGTTACGAAATCAAGCAGATTAAGTTTTTGGTTTAATTCCACTGGTCGCTCCAGGCCTGTTGGTCCTTGCGCCATTCCTTGAGTGACTGCACGTCTTCCTCGGTGACATATTTCTCCTCGACGGCCTTTTGGATCAGCGTCTCGTAGTTCGACAGCGTCACCAGCTGACAATCCTTTTCCTCGAAGTTCTTCTTGGCGAGTTCCATCTGATAGGTGAAGATGGCCACCATGCCTTTCACCTCGGCGCCAGCCTCACGCAAGGCATCGACGGCCAAGAGGCTCGACTTGCCCGTGGACACCAAGTCCTCGATGACCACCACCGACTGACCCGGGGTAAGCACGCCTTCGATCTGGTTCTGCATGCCGTGCGACTTCTTCTCGCTACGCACATACACGAAAGGCAGGCCCAACTCCTGTGCCACCAGCGCGCCTTGGGCGATGCCACCCGTGGCCACACCCGCTATCACATCGGGTTTGCCGTAGTTTTGTATGATCTTCTCCACAAACTGCTGGCGGATATAGGTACGCACGGCAGGATAGGAAAGCGTGACACGGTTGTCGCAATAAATAGGGCTTTTCAGTCCGGACGCCCAAGTGAACGGAGCCTTTGGGCTGAGCTTCACGGCCTTGATCTGAAGCAGATGCTGGGCCAAAGTCAATGCTGAATCTTCGTATTTCATGGTAAAAGAGCTTTGTCGAGACTATTTTTATATCTTTGTCGCTTGAAAACAAAACAAACAGACTGCAAATGTACAAGATTTTTCAAGAAAACAAAGCACTGGTTTTTCCAAAAATTGAAGGTGATTCTTTGAAATTTGACGCAACGCCCCAAGAATCCGACAGATACGATGCCGAACTCTTGTGCGATTTTTTGCCCGAATGGCTCGACGACCGCGATCCCGGCGACACTTTCATCCACGAAGTGGGTGAAAACGCCGTGGTGCAAGCCCTGAAAGAGACCTTCAGGCTGGCACCTGCGGCGGGAGGCGTCGTCGAAAAAGACGGCCATTTCGTCAGCATCGTGCGCAAAGGCATCCCCGACCTACCCAAGGGCCACGTCGAACAAGGAGAGACCCCCGAAGAAGCCGCCATGCGCGAGGTGGAAGAAGAGACAGGCATTGGCAACTTGAAGATCGTCAAGGCTTTGACGACCACTTGGCATTGCTATCTGGAGCACGAGGAGTGGGCACTGAAACCGACCTATTGGTACCTCATGAGCACTTCGGAGGCCATACAGCCCAAACCGCAAACCGAAGAGGGCATCACTGAGATAAAACTCATTGGAAAAGAAGAGGTTGAAGGGTTTTTGAAAAATACTTTCCGCTCCATCAGTGAAATTCTTGGAAAAGAATTGCGCCAAATCGTGACAAAGTGATACTTTTGCAGCCGATTTCAAATCAAACGAAATGAAAAGAATAGCCGTATTCCCCGGTTCCTTCGACCCCATCACCTTGGGTCACCGTTCCATCGTTTTAAGAGCCCTGCCCATGTTCGACGAGATCTACGTCGCCGTCGGCATCAACATGGAAAAACGCTCCACTTTTGAGCTGAAAGACCGCATCAAATGGTGCAAGGCCGTCTTCAAAAACTATCCCCAGGTGAAGGTGGAGAGCTACGAAGGCCTCACCGCCGACTTCTGCAAGAAGGTGGGCGCCAACACCATCATCCGTGGCCTGCGCTGTGGCAGCGACTTCGAATACGAGAACATGATCGGGCACGCCAACAAGCGCCTGCACCCCGAGTTGGAGACCATCTTCCTGCTGACTGAGAGCGAGCTGGTGGGCGTGTCGTCGAGCGTCGTCCGCGACATCTACAAGAACGGCGGCGACACCTCAAAGTTTTTGCCCAAAGAGGTGAAGTTGCCGAAAAGGCAATAATTCCACCCCAATTTCGTTTTCAGTGCATGAAACGAAAGATTATCACGCTATTTTTCTCCCTGCTCTTCCTCACGGCAAGCGCCCAGAATGTGACGATTACCGGTAGGAGCAACAAAACCAACACCTTGATGCGGCTCTTCGCCTACGAAGACCTCGTCAACGAGACCGGCATTCTCCTCGACCAAAGCCAGACCGACGCCCAAGGCCATTTCATCCTGGAAGGCAACGTAAAGCAGATCCTCCCCTGCCGCATCTATGTCGGCTTGGAGTATGTCGACCTCATCCTCTCCCCCAACGCCTCCTACGACATCGAGATCCTCGTGCCTAAACAACAGGAGATCGTCTCCTATTTCGAGAAGGAGCTGCCGACCTTACGCGTCAAGAGAGCCACCGACAAGAACATCTACCGCCAAGTCATCTATTCCGAGGAGATCATCAACGCCTACATGACGGAGCATTTCAACCAAATCTACCGCGGCCGTCAGCTGCGTTATATCGACTCCATACAGAATGCCATCAGCCGCGAGGTGCCCAACATCACGTCGGACTATGTGAAGAACCACAACCGCTATAAGATTGCGGCCATCAAACTAGGCATCAGCACCGACGGCGGCAAGAAAATCATCAAGGACTACTACGACGGGCAGCCCGTGCTCTACACCCAGAGCGCCTACATCGACCTGTTCAAGGAACTCTTTGACGGCTACTTCAACAGCGCCGCCTACGACAGCCATCTGCTCAACGACGCCTTTGGCGAAGGCCCTATCTCCTTAAAGAAATACCTGGCCACCGACCCGCTCATGGCGAAGAACCCGCAACTGGCCGAGCTCATCACCATCTTCAACCTGCAGAAACTCTGCTACGGCGACCGCGGCACGAGCCATCTCGCCAAAGGGCACCTCGCTTATATCGGTAGCCGGACAAACTACGAGGAGCATAAAGCCATCATCAGCGATTTCTTCACGAAATACGAGCGCCTCGCCCCTGGCACTGCTGCCACCGACTTCACCCTGAAAGACCGCGACGGCAAGGCGGTCAGCCTCTCCGACTTCAAAGACGGTTTGGTACTGTTGCAATTCGTCGATGGGATGTCGCCCGTCGCCGAACGCCAGTTCTCGGAGCTGAGAGACCTTCACAACCAATGGCAAGACTCGGTGCAGATCCTCACCATCGCCGCCCACGACAAGATGGACATAATGAAAAAACAATTCACCGAAAAACGGATGGATTGGCCCCTCCTCGACCTCGGCGACCAGATACTGCTTTTGGAAGCCTACAATGTGCGCACCTTCCCCGAATACATCCTCATCAAGCGCAACAACAAGATTGGCGAGGCACCGGCACCAAGCCCAGAGCGGTATTTGGAGGAAAGGGTAAGACGATTGTATGGGAAGTAAAATCGGAAAAAATCCCATTTTCACCCTTTAAAATCATGGAATAATTCCCTTTTTTGGGCTGAAATTTTCGGAAAAAGTCCCTTTTTTAAGATAAATTTTCCGGAAAAAAGTCTCTGTTTCTAAGAGATACTCCACTTCGCCACAGGCACAACATCTATCCTAAACCCATCTTTCTCTATAGTGCGCTCCTCGTTGTTCGTCACGATGACAAGGTTACTGCAATTCAATTCGTCTGCACATTCGACAAGGCTGTCCACTTCTCGCTTCTCAGTCTTGACATTGCTCATATCATAGCAGACCTGCACTAATTGTTCTATGTGCGTGCCTTTGCGCAAGACGAAATCCACTTCCTTGTCGTTGCGCGAACGATAATAAAACATGGTCTTATCGGTGTCATACCCCTGCCGCAACAACTCGACGAAAACCTGGTTTTCGAGCAAATGTCCAAGGTTGTCACTCAAAGAGAAGGCTTTGGCAGCAACAAATCCGTTGTCAACTACATAAACTTTCCTCGGTGCCTTTTTCATCAACTTCAGTTTGTTGTTGTAACGAGGTAGGTAGTAAAACAGATAGGGCTCATGCAGATAGTCCATGAACTTTTTGGTCGTGTTGACACTGGAGAAGCCTAGTTCTTCAGTCAACTCATTGGCACTTATGGGATTGCAGAAATTGGAGACCAAATATAGGGCAAGGTCGTTTAAGTCCGTGACGTTTCTGACACTGTGGCGCTTGGCCACATCCTTCCACACGATGGAATCAAACAAGGTATCAAGGTAGGTACGTGTCAACTGGCGCGATGCCACCACCTCAGGATAACCGCCATTCCTCATATAGTCGTCCATCAGCGCAGAGGCATCTGCTTGTCGCTCAGGATTCAACCTACTGAGATCCAGTTTATTCCAATCAAAAAACTCCTCAAGGCTAAAGGGCAACATTTCAACCTTCAGGTACTTCCCCGTCAGCGCTGTGGCCATCTCACTCGAAAGCATCTTTGCATTGCTTCCCGTAATGACAAGGTTTTTTCCCAACCTGTAAAGCTCGCTGACCCACAAGTCCCACGCCTCAAGGTTTTGAACCTCATCAAGCAAGATGTACTCGTAACCCGGGTAGACGTCATCCAGCATCCGCATGACCAGATTGGCATCCCAAGTATCCAACAGCTGCTGATTATCGAAATTCAAGTAGGCAAAATTCCTGTTTCGTAACATCAGCAAAGCCTGCGTAGATTTGCCCACACGACGAGGTCCCGTTATCAACTTGATAAGATGACTGCTTAGCAACAAATCCATATCTTGGTTGCTCCGACGTTCCAGATAAGGACGCGAAAGCAGTTCATCACGCTCTTTTCGCTGATTCAGAATGATTGTCTTCATGTTCTATTATCGTATTTCGCTGCAAAAATACAACTTTTTATTCAATTTATGCATCCTATTGCACAAAAAACATACTTTTTTATGCAGTACGGCGCATTTATTGCATAAAATCGGTAGTTTTCAAACGGCGATTTGAGCCATTGCCGGACTAATATCCGTACAAAACAACCACTTTCCACTGCCTTTTTGGCACATTTTTCCGACAATTCACGGAAAAACCGTACCTTTGCACGAATTTTGCGCAACCCCGCAATCATCTAATAATTGTCAATTATCAATTTTAAATTATCAATTCTAAATAAATGGGATTTCTAAAGAAACTCTTTGGCGACAAGGCCTCACGCGACAACAAGGCCCTGGAGCCCATACTCCAAAAGACACTCAAGGCATACGAGGACATCGTGAAACTCGACATCGACAGCCTGAGACATAAGACACAAGAATTCAAGGAATACATCAAGAACAAGACTGCTGCCGAGGTGGCCGAAATCGCCGAGCTGAAAGCCAAGGCCGAAGCCAACCCCGACATGGAGCCCGACGAGAAGGAAAAACTCTATAACCAAATCGACAAGCTGGAAAAACTGGAGCTTGACCACATCGAAGAGGCCCTGAACGAGATCCTTCCCGAGGCATTCTCCGTGGTGAAGGCCGCTGCCAAGTACTTCTGCGAGCATGAGACCGTGGAGGTGACCGCCACCGACCTCGACCGCGAGCTGGCCGCCAAATACGAGCACGTCACCATCGAAGGCGATAAGGCCTACTACAAGAACAGCTGGATGGCAGGTGGTAATATGGTCACCTGGGACATGGTGCACTACGACTGCCAGATTATCGGCGGTATCGTGTTGCACCAAGGCAAGATCGCTGAGATGGCCACTGGTGAAGGTAAGACCCTTGTGGCTACCCTTCCCGTCTACCTCAACGCCTTGGCAGGCAAGGGTGTGCATGTGGTCACCGTGAACGACTATCTGGCCAAACGTGACTCCGAGTGGATGGGCGCGATGTACGAGTTCCTCGGCCTCACCGTCGACTGCATCGATAAGCACGAGCCCAACTCAGCCGCACGTCGCCGCGCCTACAACTGCGACATCACCTACGGCACCAACAACGAGTTCGGTTTCGACTACCTGCGTGACAACATGACAGGCAACCCCGACGAGCTGGTGCAACGCAAACACCACTACGCCATCGTCGACGAGGTCGACTCAGTGTTGATCGACGATGCCCGTACGCCTTTGATCATCAGCGGTCCCACGCCGCGCGGCGACCAGCAGGAGTTTGACCAGCTGAAGCCCGACGTCGTCAAGCTGTATGAAGCCCAAAAGCGTTATGTGACGACAATCCTGGCCGAGGCCAAGCGCATACTCACCGACCCCAACGCCACCGAAGACGAGAAGAAACATGGTGCTGACCAGCTCTTCCGCGCCTACCGTGGTCTGCCCAAGAACAACGCCCTCATCAAGTTCCTCAGCGAGGAAGGCATGAAGAGCCTGATGCAGAAGACCGAGGGCTTCTACATGCAGAACCGTAACGAGAATATGCACATCATCGACGACGAGCTGTATTTCGTCATCGATGAGAAACTGAATACCGTGACCCTTACCGACAAGGGTAGCGAGCAACTGGCGCAAGCCTACAACGACCCGTCGTTCTTCATCATCCCCGATGTGGGTGCCGAAGTCGCCGATTTGGAGCACTCAGACTTGAGCAACGACGAGAAGGTGCTGCGCAAGGCCGAGCTGATGCGTAACTTCGCCGAGAAGTCGGAGCGCCTGCACACCGTGCAGCAGCTGCTGAAGGCCTACACCCTGTTTGAAAAAGACGTCGACTACGTCATCATCGACAACAAGGTCAAGATCGTTGACGAGCAGACAGGCCGTATCATGGAAGGCCGTCGTTGGAGCGACGGTCTGCACCAGGCCGTGGAGGCCAAGGAAAACGTGAAGGTGGAAGCCGCCACGCAGACCTACGCCACCATCACCTTGCAGAACTACTTCCGTATGTACCACAAGCTGGCCGGTATGACCGGTACCGCTGAGACGGAGGCTGGCGAGTTCTGGGACATCTACAAACTCGACGTGGTCGTCATCCCGACCAACCGCCCCATCGCCCGTATCGACCAGGAGGACATGATCTACAAGACCAAGCGTGAGAAATACAATGCCGTCATCGACGAGATCCAAGCCTTGGTCAAGGAAGGCCGCCCCGTGCTGGTGGGTACCACCTCGGTGGAGGTCTCCGAGTTGCTCAGCCGCATGCTGACCCGTAAGGGCATCCCGCACAACGTATTGAACGCCAAGCTGCACTTCAAGGAAGCACAGATCGTCAAGGAAGCCGGTCAGGCAGGCACCGTGACCATCGCCACCAACATGGCTGGTCGTGGTACCGATATCAAGCTCGGCCCTGGCGTGAAGGAAGCCGGCGGTCTGGCCATCATCGGCACCGAGCGCCACGAGTCGCGCCGTGTCGACCGTCAGCTGCGCGGTCGTTCCGGCCGTCAAGGCGACCCGGGTAGCTCACAGTTCTACGTCTCGTTGGAGGACAACCTGATGCGTATGTTCGGCTCCGAGCGTATCGCAGGCATCATGGACCGCATGGGCTTGCAGGAAGGCGAAGTCATCCAGCACCCGATGATCACCAAGCAGATCGAGAAGGCACAGAAGAAAGTCGAGGAGAACCACTTCGGCGTGCGTAAGCACTTGCTCGAATACGACGACGTGATGAACGCCCAGCGCGAGGTCATCTACAAAAAACGCCGTCACGCCTTGTTCGGAGAACGCCTCTCCATCGACCTCAACAACATGATGTACGACTTTGGCGAAAAACTCATCGAAGGTTATCAAGACGCCAAAGACTACGAGGGCTTCAAGATGGACCTACTCTCCACCATGGGTATCGAGCCGCCCTTCAGCGAAGAGGAATTCGACCGAATGAAGACCAAGGAACTGGCCGACAAACTATTTGATGCTGCCCTTGAGCACTATCGCGAGAAGGCCCGTATCATCGGCGAGAAGACCCTGCCCGTCATCAAGAACGTGTACGAGAACCAGACCCACTTCGAGAACATCGCCATCCCGATCACCGACGGTAAGCGCGGCATGAACGTCATCGTCAACCTGAAGAAGGCTGTCGAGAATGGTGCCCGCGAGGTGAACCTCTGCATCGAGAAGAGCATCACCCTCGGCCTCATCGACAACGCCTGGAAGGAACACCTCCGCGAACTCGACGACCTGAAGGAATCGGTGCAGAACGCCTCCTACGAGCAGAAAGACCCGTTGGTCATCTACAAGCTCGAGTCGTTCAACCTCTTCAAGGCCATGTTGGAGAACATCAACGAAGACGTCATCTCCTTCCTGATGCGTGCCGACATCCCGACGCAAGACCCGAACGCCGTGCGTGAGTCGCGCGGTCCGCAAGGCATCGACAAGTCGAAGATCCGCGAGCAGCGTCAGGACCTGCTGGCGCAGTCGCACAGCGACACGCAGCAGCGCACCATCACCCAGCCCATCCACGTGGAGAAAAAGGTGGGCCGCAACGACCCCTGCCCCTGCGGTAGCGGCAAGAAGTACAAGAACTGCCACGGACGTTTGGAGGCGGCAGAGTAATCCATAAAAAACAAAAACACCATGAAATACAAAAGAGTATTACTGAAGCTCAGTGGCGAGGCCCTGATGGGTAGCCAGCAATATGGCATCGACCCGGTGCGTCTGGGTGAATATGCCGACGAAATCATCGAAGCCGCCCAGGCGGGCGTGCAGATTGGCATCGTCATCGGCGGCGGCAACATCTACCGCGGCCTGCAAGGTGCCTCGAAGGGCATGGACCGCATCCAAGGCGACTATATGGGCATGCTCGCCACCGTCATCAACTCGATGGCCATGCAATCGACCCTGCAGGGCAAGGGACAAAAAGCCACCCTGCTCTCCGGTCTCTACATCGACCGCATCGCCGACACGATGAGCAGCGCCAAGGCCATCCGTCTGCTTGAGGAAGGCCACATCGTGGTGATGGGCGCCGGCACCGGCAACCCCTTCTTCACCACCGACACAGGCTCGGCCCTCCGCGCCGTCGAGATCAAGGCTGACATCATCCTGAAAGGCACCCGTGTGGACGGCATCTACACCGCCGACCCCGAGAAAGACCCCACCGCCACCAAGTTCGAGCACATCACCTACGACGAAGCCTACCAACGCAACCTGAAGGTGATGGACATGACCGCCTTCACCATGTGTAAGGAAAACGACATGCCGATGTACGTCTTCGACATGAACACGCGCGGTAACCTGATGAAGGTGTTGCGTGGCGAGAACATCGGAACGCTGGTGACGAAATGAGGACCCGCAAAAACCATCTGCGCAAAATCCATAATGTGCCGAGCAAGAGGATGGACTACATCCTCATCGGCATCATCATCCTCGTTGCCGCTGTCCTGAGGCTTTGGAAACTGGGCCAGGTGCCGTTTATGCACGATGAGTTCAGCGCCTTGCTGCGTACCCGCTTCGACAACTTCCACGACTTCATTCAGCAGGGCGTGATGCCCGACAGCCATCCCATCGGGGTGCAGCTGTTCCTCTGGGGATGGGTGAAGCTCTTCGGATGGAGTGCATTCTGGGTCAAGCTGCCCTTCGTGCTGATGGGCATCGCCTCCATATACCTTATCTATCTTATAGGACGGCAGTGGTTCAACCGCAAGGTGGGCCTCTTTTCAGCCGCCTTCTTCGCCGTCAGCCAGTTTACCATCTTCTATAGCCAGCTGGCGAGACCTTATTCGGCGGGACTGTTCTTCGTCCTGCTGATGGCTGTGTTTTGGCATAAGGTCGTTTTCGGGACGAAAACGACGACAAGGGATTACATCGGTTTTGCCTTATCGGCCTGGGCTTGCTCCGTCATCCAGTATTTCTCCATCGCGCAGGCGGGGCTCATCTTCTTGACGGGCTTGTTCTTCCTGCCCAAGGAGCGTCGCAAGGCCTATTGGCTCAGCGGCATAGCGGCCGTGGTCTTGTTTGCCCCCACCCTGCCCATCTTCTGGCAGCAGCTCTTCGTGAGTGGCAGCATCGGCGGTTGGTTGGCAGCGCCCAAGTCCACCTTCCTCACCGATTTCATCCAATACACGATGAACTACTCGATGCTGTTCATGTTTACCGTGGGCATCATCATCATTCTGCCCCTTATCCTGGGCAGGCGCAGCAAGCAACGCCAGCCCTTGCGTTGGGCCGGCATCGCCTGGTTCGTCATCATCTTCGCCATCGCCTTCATCTATTCGTTGAAGCGCGAGCCCATCATCCAACACAGCACGCTGATCTTCAGCTATCCCTTCGTCATCATCGTGGCCTTTTCCTTGTTTGGCACCCGCACCTTGTCGCCATGGCAGACCGCCTTGGTCGTGGCCGCCATCCTCTTTGTCGGCACCGCCTCGCTCGTCATGGAGCGTCGCTACTACGACCTGATGTACCACCAAGGCTTCGACCAGATTGCCGCCGAGATGCAGCAAGACAAGGACCAATATGGCGACAAGATCCAGTTCGCGACAAGGACCGAGATTGGCGAGGCTGCCGAGTTCTATCAAGCGAAGACCGACGTCGACAACCGCATCATCTTCAACCGTATCTACAACGAAGAAGGTGATTTAGTGCGCGAAGCCGAGTTGGGTGACTTCAACCGTTGGCTCAGCGAACACCACGAAAATCCAATGCTGGGTTTCGGGTGGACCGACTACGTCAACCCGATCTGGGAAGCCACCGCCGTGGGCAACTATCCCTACCTCATCGAGAAGAAAGACTGGTTCACCTCACGTTACCTCACCTTGAGCAAAGCGCCTGTCGAAGGCGGTCAATACCTGCTCAACGATTTGAGCGAAAATCCCTACGCCTACCAAGAGGGACAGGAATGGGGCAAAGGCTTCACCTTCGCATGCGACTCCTTGCCTGCCGACATCGAGGCGCTCAGCGTCATTGCAAAGATCCATAACGAAGTCGAACTCGGCCGATGCGTCGCCGTCATCGAGGTGCACGATGCCGCCACCGACTCCCTTATCTTATGGCACAGCTCCCTGCCCGATGACGGACACTTCATGCCTGGCGACCATGCCGTTGCCGACGCCATCCTCTTCAGCGACGACTTCAAGCCCGCTGGCAAGTACATCAAAGCCTACCTCTGGAACCAGGACAAGAAACCGCTCGTCGTGACCAAGTTAAGCTATTACTACACGACGAAGAGCCGCGTGCTGACAGGTTTGTATGAGCCGCTCAACTGAGTCGAGAAAAATGGCAGGATTTTTGAACGGAAAAAGAAAAATATTTACTTTTGCACCAAAATTCATACGACTATGACTGAAGATTCTCAATTTGTATTAGACGAGGCCACTGAAAGCATGGACAACACCATCAAGCACTTGGAGCATGAGTTTCAGGGCATCAGGGCAGGCAAGGCCAGTCCGGCCATGCTGAACGGCGTTATGGTTGAATACTACGGCACGACGGTGCCCATCGAGCAGACCGCCAACATCGGCTGCACCGACGCCCGCATGATTGTGGTGCAACCTTTCGACAAGAGCGCACTCAACAACATCGCCAAGGCCATCCTGAACGCCAACTTGGGTTTCAACCCCATCAACAACGGCGAGATCCTGCGTATCGCAGTGCCCGCCTTGACCGAGGAACGCCGTAAGGAGCTGGTGAAGCGCACCAAGAACGCCGCCGAGGAAGCCAAAGTCGGCATCCGTGGCATACGCCGCAACGCCAACGACGACGCCAAGAAGTTGGAGAAAGACGTGATCTCGGAAGACGAGTCGAAGCTCCTGCAAGAGGAGATTCAGAAACTCACCGACAAATACATCAAGAAGATCGAGGACCTCACCGAGTTGAAGTCGAAAGACATCTTGACAGTGTAAAAGAAAAAGTAGCCGGTTGGCTCCTTTTTCTTTTACAAGACATTCTCTATTGCCATACCGAACAGCCGTTCGAGCGTCAGGCCGAAGCATCGGGCCTGCGCAGGGATGATGCTGGCCTCCGACATACCAGGCACAATGTTGGCTTCGATGAAGAACACGCCATCGTCGCTGACGATGTAGTCCATGCGGACAAAGCCCTTGCATTCCAGCTTCTCGTAGAGCATCGCCGTCGTGGCCTTGATCTCGATCTCGGTGTCTTCATCGACCTGTGCGGGCGTCACCTCATCGCATTTGCCGGCGGTATATTTGGCTTCGTAGTCGAAGAACTCGTTCTTGCTGCAAATCTCGGTCAAGGGGAAGACCATCATCTTGCCTTTGTAGTTCATGGCACCGCAGCCGAACTCGCGTCCTTTGACGAACTTCTCGCACATCACCTGGCCGCCTGCCGCCATGGCGGTCTCCACAGCCGGGACAAACTGTTCCTCAGTCTTCACCTTGGTCACACCCACGCTGGAGCCGTTGCAGGTCGGCTTGACGAACATAGGCAGTCCAATCTTCTTGATGATGGTCGCGGCATCGTATTCTTCACCTTTATTAATAAGCACCGAGGGCGACACCTTCACGCCGTAGGAAGCCACCACCCGCTTGCAGAAATCCTTGTGGAAAGTGAGGGCACAGGTGGTCAGATCCGACGAGGTGCAAGGGATGCCCATCAGCTCAAGATAACCCGAAAGCGGCCCGTTCTCGCCCGGCTCGCCATGCACCGCATTGAAAGCCACGTCAAATTTCACCTTGCGGCCATCGACTTGGATGGAAAAATCGTTCTTGTCGACCTCAATATGCGAACCATCGTCAAGCAAGCCATACCAGCCTTTCTTTGACACCACAATAATATGAGAATCATACTGTTGCGGATTCAGGTTCTTCTTCACCACATGTGCACTTTTGACGGAAATTTCAAACTCTCCCGAATCTCCGCCACAAATAATTGCCACATTTTTCATATTTTTTGTAATTTTGTCGGTTTAAACTAGGTAACAATAAAAACACTCAAAAACGAGTTGTAAAAAACACGGCTAAAATAGTAAAAATATGGGACGCTTCCACTTCCTCAAGGAAAAGAAATTTTACGTCAACCTGTTGATCATCCTGCTGCTTTGTGTGGCCTTGCTTTGGTTAACTTTTAGGTTGTTAGACAAATATACCCGTCACGACAAGGTCTACACCATGCCTGATTTTGTCGGACAAGACTACAGGGAAGTGATGCACGAGCACTCCAAGGACTTCCATTTCATCCTCATCGACAGCGTGTATCCCAAGGGACAGCAGCCCGGATCCATCTACCAGCAGGATCCCTTGCCTGGTTCCAAGATCAAGCGTGGCCGTAACGTCTATGCTATCATCGTGGCCGTGACACCCGAAAAGACCGTCATGCCCAACTTGAAGGGCATCTCCCTCCGCGAGGCCATCGGACGACTCGAATCGAACGGATTGGATGTGGATTACCTCGACTACGTGGAATATTCCTATAAAAACAACGTCATCGAGCAGCTCTACCAAGGCCAGCCCATCGAGACGGGCACCGAGTTGGTGAAAGGCAGCAAGATCATGCTCCGCGTGGGCATCGGTCAAGACAAGGCCAAAGTCAAAGTGCCCAACCTGATCGGCAAGCCCGCTTCCGACATCAAGAAGATGCTGAACCTGGCGGGGTTGAACCTTGGAAAGGAATCCTACGAAGACCGTGACAGCCTGCAATACGAGTTTGTGAAGCGTATGACCCCCGGACCCAGCTCGGGCAACGTGGAGCCTGGCACTTTCGTTGACGTGTGGTACCATTCGAGCAAGACCTTGGACTTCAAGAAAGAGATGAAGGAACTGCTCCACGAGGACTCCATCGCCAACATACCGCAGCCCAAGATCGACACCATCTTAGACCCCAATGAACCTATTGAAACCAACGATTATGAAGAGCATAATGAAGAAGACGAGTTTTAAGACATTCGCGCTGTTAATGGCATTCGGCCTCATCGCCGGAAGCGTCAGTGCCCAAGAGATATTAACCCCATTCCGTTCCACTACAGAGAAGGCTCCTGTGAGAAGAGGCGTCGCCGAGGCGCGTTTCCTGCCGTTTTTCGACGACTTCAGCCAGTCGGCCCTCTACCCCGACTCCACCAAGTGGACAGACTGCAACGCCCTGGTCAACGACGGCTTCCCCTTGTGTCCGCCCAACCGCAACGGCATCACCCTCGATGTGCTCGACGCCAACGGCCGCGTCTACAGCTATGCCATCAGCAATGCCTTCTTGGCGGAGTATCTCACCTCGGTCCGCATCCGCTTGGACTCCGTCATGGAGCCTGAGCCTCGCGCCCTCACCCCTGCCGACTCCATCTACCTGAGCTTCTACTACCAGCCTCAAGGCAACGGCAACGCGCCCGAGGAGCAAGACTCGCTGGGACTGCAGTTCGGCACCACCGTGCTGCGTCAGGAATTCCTGTTTTTGGACTACCAGAACTACGACATCGCCGACATCTTTGCTGAGATGCAGGTCGACACCCTGTTCCCCGGCGACACGGTTTGGGCCTCCGTGGGCTGCCAACCCGGCCTCTTCACCATCGTCACCGACACCTTGACGCCTGCCACACAAGGCAGCATCGCCGTGCCCTGCGACTCGGTGTTCACCACCGTGGCCGACACCACCTGGTACCACATCTGGAGCGTGCCCGGACAGACCCTCGAAGATTTCATGAACGAGAACGACGGAGCACATTTCAAGCAGGTGCTGATCCCCATCCGCGACGAGCGTTTCTTCCGCGAGGACTTCTATTTCCGCTTCTACAACTACGCCAGCATCGTCAGCAGCTCACTGCCAGCCAACCGCAGCAACGAGGACAACTGGAACATCGACTTCGTCTACCTCAACCTCGGCCGTTCGGTCAACGACACCACCTATCCCATGCTGACCTTCTCGGGACAAAGACCTAGCTTCTTCGAACGCTACCAGGCCATACCCTACCGCCAATACCGCATCAACCCCAACTCCGCCATCCGCGAGAACCTGCACATCGACATCGCCAACCTTGACGGCGTCGACCACCAGGCCAATTACTACTACTCGGTGCAACAAGTCGGCGGCAGCCAGCACTACACGCGTGCCTTGGAGCCCACCACCATACATCCCTACAAGACCCACGGCTACCTGCAGTGCCCTGACTATGGCGAGTCGCCAGCCTGCCCCTATGTGGGCGAGCTCTTTGCCCTCAGCTTCGACTACGACTCGGTGTCATATCTCGTCAAGCATTACATCTACGACTCCACCTGCAACCCGCCTTTGACCGACTCGATGATTTATCGCCAAGGCATGTACAACTACTATGCTTACGACGACGGCATCCCAGAGTTGGGCTTTGGCGTGCGTCCCGCTGGCGGTAAGTTTGCCGTGCGCTTCGACCTCGCCGAGTTCGACACCATCGCAGGCGTTCAGCTGCTCTTCAACCACACCTTGAAAGACGCCAACGACAAATACTTCGACATCGTGGTGTGGAAAGACGAGAACGGCCGTCCTGGCGAAGAGGTATACCGCTTGGAAGGACAACGTCCCATCTGGCAGGAGATGCCTTACCAGTTCAGCTACTATAGATTCACGAAACCCGTCCTGCTCTCCGGCGCCTTCTATATGGGCATTGAGCAACGCAGCGACGACCTCATCAATATCGGCTTCGACGCGTCAGTCGACAACATACAATACAACTTCATCAACACCAACGGCGCATGGCAGCAAAGCAGCAAGCACGGTTCGTTGATGATCCGTCCCGTGGTGGGCTCCTCCTACTACATCGGCGTGGAAGAGAACGGCACTTCGACAGGCTCAGGAGCCTTTGTGCTCTACCCCAACCCGGCCAGCAGCACCTTGCACCTCGATGGCGACATCCAAGACGGACAGGTGTGCATCTATGACCTCACGGGCAGAAGAGTCTTCGAAGGCGAGTATCAGTCAGAGATCCCGGTCAGCCAACTGAACGACGGCATGTATTTCCTCAGCATCACCACGACAGAAGGCCAAGTCTTCACGCAAAAATTCATCATCAAGAAATGAACGACGACCTCAACGAGACCCTCGATAACGAATTGTTTTCGGAAAACGAAGAGAGTACCGAGCTATACGAACATATACGCATGAGCGTCGACCCCGGTCAGCAGCCCGAGCGCATCGACACCTACCTCACCAACCACCTCTCCAACATCTCGCGCAACCGCGTGCAGAATGCGGCCAAGGCGGGCAACATCCTGGTGAACGACAAGGTGGTCAAGCAAAACTATAAGGTGAAGCCCAACGACGTGATCTCCATCGTGTTCACCTATCCGCCGCGCGAGACCGATATCAAGCCCGAGCCCATCCCGCTGAACATCGTCTACGAAGACGACGACGTCATCGTCATCAACAAGCAGGCGGGCTTGGTGGTA
The DNA here is from genome assembly GCA_902786745.1 of uncultured Bacteroidia bacterium. Lineage (GTDB taxonomy): Bacteria > Bacteroidota > Bacteroidia > Bacteroidales > F082 > Limimorpha. The sequence goes on along the minus strand of CADADR010000005.1, from coordinate 82,532 downwards.
CACCCTGGTCACGGCAACTTCGAGCATACCCTGCTGCACGGCTTGGCCTACTATTTCGAGCAGACCCACCAGAACATCGAAAACCGCTTTGGTTACCTCGTACACCGTATCGACAAGGACACCACAGGCTTGATGATCGTGGCCAAGAACGAGGCCGCACAAGCCATGTTGGCTCATCAGTTCTTCATACACAGCATACACCGTCGTTACAACGCCTTGGTCTGGGGCGACTTCGACGCTGACGAAGGCACTATCGAGGGCAACATCGGACGCAGCACCAGCGACCGCCGCAAGATGACCGTCTATCCCGACGGCGACCACGGCAAAGACGCCATCACCCATTGGAAAGTGCTGGAGCGTTTCGGCTATGTGACCTTGAACGAATACCGCCTGGAGACGGGCCGCACCCACCAGATCCGTGTGCACTCGCAGTACATCGGCCATCCCTTGTTCAACGACGCGATGTATGGCGGCGACGTCATCCTGAAAGGCACCACCTTCTCGAAATACAAGCAATTCATCGACAACTGCTTTAAGATCATGCCGCGCCACGCTTTGCATGCCAAGGAGCTTGGCTTCGTGCATCCCACCACAGGCAAAGAGATGATGTTCACCTCCGAGCTGCCCGACGACATGAAGCAGGTGCTCGAGAAATGGAGGGTGTATCTGAAAGCGAGAAATCTATTGGAAGAATAAGACATTAGATTCCCTTCGGGAATGGAACTCTGTATTAAGTAAACAGGCGGCGGTTAGTAGAGTCTACGTAATGTAAACGTTACTAACCGCCGCTTTATGCCTATGGTTTTAACTCCATTCCCGAAGGGAATCCCTTTTATTTCTTTTGCTTTTCGGCCAAGGCCTTATCCAAGTCCACCAAGAAGCCGCGGGTCTTCTCGAGGGTCTCCAAGAGGATGACCTTCTCCTCGTAGTCGCTGAACTTCTCCTTGAGGGCGGCCTTGGCACCTGCCAGGGTATAGCCTTTCTCCTTCAACAGATGGTAGATGACATGGACGTAGCGCACGTCGCGCTCGGTGAAGAGGCGGTTGCCCTTCTTGTTCTTGCGCGGACGAAGCACGTCGAATTCCTTTTCCCAATAGCGGATCATCGAGGTGTTGACGTTGAACATGGCGGCCACTTCGCCGATGCTGTAGTAGTATTTTCCGGTGGTATTCTCTTCCATGGCTAATCCATTGTTTGGGTTGGTAAGGTTGACTGTTGCAGGATTTGGTTGTATTGCTCAGCCGTCAGGTCGTGGTAGAAGAAGTTGATCGGGTCGATATGGACGTCGTTCTTCAACACCTCGTAATGCAGGTGTACGCCTGTGGCCTTGCCCGTGCTGCCTATGAAGCCTATCAGCTGACCGCGCTTCACCTTCTGTCCCTTGCGCACGGCGGCCTTCTGGAGGTGGGCGTAACGGGTCTTGTAGCCGAAGCCGTGGTCGATGGTGACCATATTGCCATAGCCCCAGTCGTTGCTCTCCACGTCGGCCACCACGCCGTCGCCGGTGGCATAGGCCTCGGTGCCCAGGGCGGCAGAGAAGTCGATACCGCTGTGGAACTTCTCGACCTTATAGATCGGGTCGGGGCGATAGCCGAAATACGAGGAGATGTAAGTGATCTCGTCTTCTTTCAAGGGGAAGATGGCGGGGATATGGGTCAACATGGCCGACTTGTTGCGCGCCATCACAAACAGCGAATCGTAGGAGACCGACTGGTTATAGAGCTGGCTGGCGATGACATCCATCTTGCGGGCGGAGTTCACCACCAAGTCGGAATTCATATAACCGTACATGTCGGCATAACGGTCGGCATCGGAGAAACCCGAACGGCGCACCGAACTCGGGATGGGGTCGGCCTCAAACATCACTCGGTAGATGTCGTTGTCGCGCTGTTCCATATCCGTCACCAACGCCTCAATGTCGTCCAAGCGGTCGTTCAACATCTCATATTTCAGCTTCATGAACTCAAGCTCACGCGCCTGAGCCTTCTCTTTGGGCGACTTGAAGAAGGTGAACAACAGGATGGCAAACAAAAAGGCGACACCTGCCAACGACAAAAACACCAAAACGGCTCGACCGATACGTTTCGAACGAGAAAGCTGAAACTTCTCAAATCTCAACGTCTTATGATTGAATATATACTTCTGTTTCGCCATGTTTTGACAAAAAAACTGGGCTTGATTGCCTTGTAAATCAATTTTTTATTGCGCAAAATTACAAATTTACCGTAACTTTGCACGATTTTTTGAAGTATTTTTTGAAGCAAAAACACATAACTCACTATAAATGAACGCATACGAAATAAGAAATAGCTTCTTGGACTTCTTCCGTTCGAAGGAGCACACCATCGTGCCGTCGGCACCCATCGTCGTCAAGAACGACCCCACCCTGATGTTCACCAACGCTGGCATGAACCAGTTCAAGGACATCTTCCTGGGCAACCAGCCCTCGAAATGGAAACGCGCCGCCGACTCGCAGAAATGCCTGCGTGTGTCGGGCAAGCACAACGACCTCGAGGAAGTGGGCCACGACACCTACCACCACACCATGTTTGAGATGCTCGGCAACTGGTCGTTTGGCGACTACTTCAAGAAAGAGGCCATCGCCTACGCCTGGGAGTACCTCACCGAGGTGGTAAAGATCGACAAAGACCGTCTCTACGTGACCGTCTTCGGCGGCGACGAGAAGGACGGCCAGCCTGCCGACATGGAGGCCTACGGCTACTGGAAAGAGCACGTCAGCGAAGACCGTATCATCTACGGCAACAAGAAGGACAACTTCTGGGAGATGGGCGAGACGGGTCCCTGCGGCCCCTGCTCGGAGATCCACATCGACCTGCGCGATAATGAAGCCAGAAAACAAGTCGCCGGTCGCGACCTCGTCAACATGGACGACCCTCAGGTGATCGAGATCTGGAACCTCGTGTTCATGCAATACAACCGCATGGCCAACGGCCAGCTGGTAGAACTCCCCGCCAAGCATGTCGACACGGGCATGGGCTTTGAGCGCCTCGTCCGCGTGCTGCAAGGCAAGACCTCGAACTACGACACCGACGTGTTCCAACCCATCATCCAGGCCATCGCCAAGATGTCGGGCATCGAATACGGCAAGGCCGAGAAGACCGACGTCGCCATGCGCGTCATCGCCGACCACCTGCGTGCCGTGAGCTTCGCCATCGCCGACGGACAGCTGCCGTCGAACAACGGCGCTGGCTACGTCATCCGCCGCGTGTTGCGCCGTGCCGTGCGCTATGGCTTCACCTTCCTCGGCTTCGAAGAGCCGTTTGTGTGCCAGCTCCTGCCCATCCTGGTGCAGCAGATGGAGCACAACTATCCCGAGATCAAGTCGCAGCAAGAGCTCGTCAGCAAGGTCATCCGCGAAGAGGAGGCCTCGTTCCTGCGTACCTTGGCACAAGGCATCAAGCGCTTTGAGGGTTATGTGGAACAACACAAGGGTCAGGACATCGACGGCAACTTCGCCTTCGAGCTGTTCGACACCTTCGGCTTCCCCATCGACCTCACCCAGCTGATGGCCTCAGAGAAGGGCATCAACGTCGACATGGAAGGCTTCAAGGCTAACCTCGAAGAGCAGAAAAACCGCTCGCGCAAAGCCGCCGAGAAAGCCAATGGCGACTGGGTGGTGGTGAACGAGAGCGAGCAGCCCACCGAGTTCGTCGGCTACACCGACATGAGCTGCGAGAGCCACATCCTGCGTTTCCGCGAGGTGGTGGCCAAGAAGAAGACCCACTTCGAGATCGTCCTCGACAAGACCCCGTTCTATGCCGAGATGGGCGGTGAGGTGGGCGACACCGGCACCCTGACCTCCGAGAACGAGACCATCAAAATCGTGAATACCGTCAAGGAAAACAACCTTGTCATCCATATCACTGAGCAGCTGCCTCAGAACCCCGAGGTGGCTTTCACTGCCGCCATCGACGTGGAACGCCGTCAGCGCATCGCCAACAACCACAGCGCCACCCACCTGATGCACGCCGCCTTGAGGCAGGTGCTGGGTAGCCATGTGGAGCAAAAGGGCTCGTTGGTCGACGACCAGCGTCTGCGCTTCGACTTCAGCCACTTCGCCAAGATGACGCCCGAGGAGATCCAAAAGGTGGAGAAGATCGTCAACCAGAAGATCCGCGAGAACATCCCGAACGTGACCTACGCCGAGATCCCGATCGACGAGGCCAAAGCCATGGGCGCCACGGCTTTGTTTGGCGAGAAATACGGCGACAAGGTGCGCGTGGTGGTCTTCGACAAGGACTACTCCATGGAGCTCTGCGGTGGCTGTCACACCAGCGCCACGGGCAACATCGGCATGTTCAAGATTGTCAGTGAAGGCGCCATCGCCGCCGGCATCCGCCGCATCGAGGCCATCACGGGCGAGGCCGTGGAGCAATACCTCGACGAGCAGCTCGACCTCATCGGTCGCCTGCGCGAGTGCGTCAAGTCGCCCGACCTGGTGAAGGCCGTCACCTCGCTCAACGAGCAGAACTCCGCCTTGAAGAAAGAGGTGGAGCACCTGATGCAGGAGAAGGCCCAAGCCATGGCTGAGAGGCTGCATGAGAAGGCCCTCGACCACGAAGGCTACAAACTCATCATGGAGACCCTGCCTTGTGGTGGCGACCAGCTGCGCAACATCGCCCTGATGCTGAAACAGATGAACGAGAGCACCATCGCCATCCTCGGCTCCGTGGCCGAAGGCAAGCCTTCGCTCTGCCTGTTGCTGCCCGAAGCCTTTGCCGACGCCAAGGGCCTGGATGCCACCAAGCTCATCCGTGAGGTGGCCAAGGAGATCCAAGGCGGTGGCGGCGGACAGAAGACCCTCTGCGTGGCCGGTGGCCGCAATGCAGACGGACTGCCGAAGGCAATGCAGATGCTGAGAGAAAGGATTTAAAGCTAATAACTATTCAACGGTCTGTTGATTTCCGCCGCTGCGGAGAGCGACTCTGTGTACTATCACTACATCGAGCAGGTGGTGGAATAAGGATTTGCCGATAGGGCAATCAATAAGTAATGACAAAAGCCGCCGCGAGGGTTTTGACCCTTGTGGCGGCTTTTCTATTTTTACCGAGACGCTAGCAGGCATGTCATACCGACCGAGGGACGAAGGAGTGTATCTATGCCTGCGGCTCGCTTTTTATGTTCCTTTCCCCTTGATGGGAAAGGAACCAAAGGATCAAGGCCAAAACCATCGGCCCTGCACACGTCCGCCTAAACGCCTGACTTTCAAGTCGGGTAGTGCATTCGGAGAATGCAAACGCAAGCGCCCCTCCCTGAAAGTCAAGCGTTTAGTCGTCCCTTGGGCGACCGCTGCCCCGCGTTTTGGCCGGGCCCGCGCGCCCATCCCTGTCAGTCTTTGGCGTTCCCACACACGGTGTCCGTTGTTTTCACTTCCATGCCTAACGACACATCCTCGCCCCCAAACCCTCATCGCGGGCCCAGACCCGCGATCTCCTACACCGCCAGAGAACTACACTTCTCGTCGTCGCTTCGCGTCATCGCGAGGAACGAAGCGATCCATTTATGACAGATTTATGTAAGATTTGTTTCCAAAATAACATCCATTTCATTCCCAGTTACTTACCCGACTACAAACGACTACAGTCGACTACAAACGTTTATTCAACGGCTTGGTCTTGACAAGGGTTGCATCTTTGTGGCGTTAAACAAAACCGTTCAAATCATGTCAAACAAAAAACCATTCAACAAAGAAAACCCGACTATAATTCCTTTTGAGGAATTAATCAGTCTGATTGACCAAAAGTGCGACTACAAGTTTGCCATCATTGACTATGAGGTAGACGATGAGTTGAAAGAAATTGCAAAAAAAGCCGGACTAGATATAACCGGATATAAACATGTTATAGAAACAAGCGGAACTGGTCATTCGCAAAACAGGCACGGTGGAAACAGCAATGATAGGATGCCTTTGACCATGGAGGACTATTTCCTAATTCCATACATTATCAAAAACCGTGACGCCGTCATCATTTCACCGTCTTTGACCCGAATACACAAAAACAAAGTCTTTATTTATGAGAAAAAGATTGGAGACCATTACGTCTATGTGGAGGAAATAAGAAAAGGCAGGAATAAAAGTCTTGCTTTTCAGTCCCTAAGAAAAAGAAAAGCCTCCGAGTAGGAGGCTTTATTTGTTATCGCTGGAGGGTGTCGTGCGTTATGGCCCGTCCCTTACGTCTTGATAATCCGCTGTTTTTCTATCCGTTTCCGCGACCAACTGCCTGCAAAATTACAACTTTTCCATAAACCCGCAAGGGGATGGACGGTTTTTCTCTTTTTACCGAGGCTCCAGCAGGCATGTCATCCCCACGCTGGCCTGTGCGTGGGCTTGGGATCTATGCCTGCGGCTCGCTTTTTATGTTCCTTTCCCCTTGATGGGAAAGGAACCAAAGGATCAAGACCGCCTCCATCGGACCTCCCCGCGGCTGTCTAAACGCCTGACCCTCAGGTCGCGGAGTGCCTTCGGAGAAGGCAAACGACAAGCGCCGCTCCGTGAGGGTCAAGCGCTTAGCCATCCCTTGCGGGCGCTTCCCCGCCCGGCGGCCGGGCCTCCCCGCCCACCCCTGCCTGTCTTTGGCGAACCCGTCCACGGTATGTTAGGTTCCCGCCTAACGGCGGGAATGGAGGAGTATGAAGAGTAACCAGCGGCGGATGGTAACGCTTACGACCCGAAAACGTTTTAAGCCGCCGCGTGGTACCTGTTAATACTAACTCCATTCCCGCGCAGCGGGAACCTCATTATCCTATACTCTTGCCCCCGAGCCGTCATTGCGGACTTGATCCGCAATCTCCGACACACCTGGGACACACTTCGCGTCATCGCGAGGAACGAAGCGATCCATTTATGACAGACTTATGTAAGATTTGTTTCCAAAATAACATCCATTTCATTTCCAGTTACTTACCCGACAGCAAACGACTACTGTCGACTACAAACGTTTAATCAACGGCTTAGTCTTGACAAGGGACGCATCTTTGTGGCGTAAAACAAAAAACACTGTTATATGGAAGCACAAGACGACAAGACCATCCAGATTCCAATGGAGGACGGAAAAGAAGCCCTGAAACAACGCCAAGAAATCATTTCGCAAGTGTATCGCAGATGGACGGAGGAAAACCCTGACAAAAGAGTATACAACCGCTCGTTGAAAGATTACATCAACATACGCTATCTTTCAATAACCGAGACCATGCGTCATGCCTCAAAAAAATATTCTTCAACCTTGGCGCTTCTGCAATTGGACACCATCCTACGGTATTCTGTAGTTTACGGAAAGCCCAAACCTCCGAAAAAAGGGATTGCCAATCAAAAAATATTCTCATACATGCTGGAAATGCGCTATGAATTGGTAGGCATTGGTCTTGTGAAAATGATGGTTGGTGTGAAGCGCACTGGAGAGAAGATTCAGTATTGCATTACTGCCATAGAGGCATAAAAAAAGAAACCGATAGGTTGACTCGCTCGAAAGGTCATCGCCAAATTGTGGACGTCAACGGACTGTTCCCCTATTGATTTCTGCCTGCAAAATTACAACATTTCCACAAACCCGCAAGGGGATGGACATTTTTTCTCTTTTTACCGAGGCGCTAGCAGCGATATCATCCCTGCGCTGGCCTGTGCGTGAGCATGGGATCTATGCCTGCGGCTCGCTTTTACCTTCCTTCTCCTTGATGAGAAGTAAGCGAAGAATCAAGGCCGCCTCCATCGGACCTCCCCGCGGCTGTCTAAACGCCTGACCCTCAGGTCGCGGAGTACCTTCTGCGAAGGTAAACGACAAGCGCCGCTCCGTGAGGGTCAACCGTTTAGCCATCCCTTGCGGGCGCTTCCCCGCCCGGCGGCCCCTCCTCCCCGCCCAACCCGGTCGGGCTTTGGCGAGCCCGCCCACGGTGTCCGTTGTTCTCACCTTCGTTCTTAACGACACACTCACGCCCTTTGCCGTCATTGCGGACTTGATCCGCAATCTCCTACACCGCCAGAGGACTACATCCCTCGTCGTCGCTTCGCGTCATTGCGAGGAACGAAGCAATCTAGATGAGCAGCGACCCCTATGGGCTAAAGGCTCCTTGAAAGTACCGCTACTCGTGGGTTAGCTGAACTCGTTTTAGGGTAGCGGTACTCCTAGATTGGCTCCGCCGAATCTTCGATTTGCTTCGTCGTTCCTCCTCGCAATGACGGACAATCCTCAAGGTGCTTTGATACGGGAAACATGGATGCGGTACATGCCATTGGCGTTCCCGCACACGGTGTCCTTGGGTATGCGGTGCGAGCAGGCATGTCATCCCTGCGGCGGAATGTGGGGGAGCGTGGGATCTATGCCTGCGGCTTGCTTATTATGTTCCTTTTGACTTCGTCCAATCTTCCTTTTCTCTTGAAAGAAAAGTAAGCGAAAAGTTCAAGGCCGCCTCCATCGGACCTCCCCGCGGCCGTCTAAGGGCCTGACCCTCAGGTCGCGGAGTGCCTTCTATGAAGGCAAACGACAAGCGCCGCTCCGTGAGGGTCAAGCCCTTAGCCGTCCCTTGCGGGCGCTTCCCCGCCCGGCGGCCGAGGCCCGCGCGCCCAGCCCAGTCGGTCTTTCTCGTTCCCGTGCACGGTGTCCGGGGGGTATGCGGTCCAAGCAGGCATGTCATACCGAGCCTGGAAGGCGAGTGTATCTATGCCTGCGGCTTGGCCGTGCCTTGTTTATGCCTTGCTTATACCTTGTTTATGCCTTGCTTATGCCTTGCTTATGCCTTGTTTATGCCTAGTATGTGGGTAGTATGTGGGTAGTATGTGAGTAGTATGTGCCTAGTATGTGCCTAGTATATGCCTAGTATAAGCCTAGGGTGATCCACCAAAACGCCGGGGACATTACCCCAGCCTTGCCAGTAGCGCCAGGACAACGGCCCAGAGGACCGTCCAGAGCGGCACGAGGGCCATGAAACGGTCGTGCTTGGTCTTGTGCCGGAAGAGCATCATGCCCATCCAGCAGCCCACGCCCCCGCCCAGGCGCGCCACCCACAGCAGCACCCGCTCAGGGATGCGGCGGCCCCTGCCCTTCGACTTCGCCTTGTCCAAGCCATAGAGGACGAAGCCCAAGAGGTTGATGAGGAGGAGGTATAGGAGGAGGATTGGAGGCATTTTGTGATAGTTTTGATTCATCGTTCCCGCCCCTTGCCGTCATTGCGGACTTGATCCGCAATCCCCTAAGTGGCTAGGGACATCTTAAATGTAACTAATCCAACGGCTCTGGCGCTTCTTCAGATTCATCGTCCTTTTCTTGTTTTGGACGGGTTAAGCCCTTAAAGATGTCAAGAAACGAGTTCTTGTTATAGAAATAGCCTTCGTCTTCCTTTAGTTTTTCAGCCAATACGGATAATCCGTAATTGATGTACTCCTCCATCGTAAGCATCAGCATGTTCACCGTTTCATTTACCGTCCGTTGGCCTTTGTCGAGTTATGACTTGAATAGAATCGTCCAAGATTATTTGTAAGTATTTTCTACCCAATGTTTACTGAACGCCATTTCACTAACATCATCCAAATATTCTTGCAAAAACTTGAACGGGAATGGGTATGTCATCATTTCGTTCCATCGTCCAAAACCGAATTTCAGCATATCAACTATCTCAAAGACATCCTTTTCTAAAGCATCTCTATTCTCACAATGCAAAACAAAAATCCTTCGAACCCTTGGCATTCGATCCATCTTTGTACTTCTCATTATCTGCATGTTCTCACTATTTACTCCCGAAATGTAAGCAAACGAGGCATCAGGCTCGCCATATAGACCTTCTTCTTTCCAAAGATGAAAACCAATATATCCGCTTAGATATTTATGCGCTTCTTTCTTCCTTTTGAAATACGACAAAGGGAGTGTTTGGTTCAATATTTCAGCATAGGCATCATCAATTAATCCAACATCTAATATAGGAATTTCATCAGTGTCAATTATAAGATAAACATTGTCATTTTTCCTCATCACCTTGTAATCTCTTGCACCTCTAATTCTTTCATAATCAGAAAAAAGCAATCGACTTTTAGAAAACAATTCGAAATCAATTGAAAGGCGGCAGTCAGAAAAACCGAACTCTTCAATCTCTATCTTATTATCCTCAGCAAGCATCATCTGTGCACCCAAGACGAAGCCTTCTTGGATCTTATATCTAATAAAACTCCATCCGTGTATTAATTCTGTTAAGTTGCTTGGAAGATGTCTATTTATTAAACAATCTTTGACAAGAAGTTCTATTAGGATACGACGCGCCTCAGATTTCGAAAACTCATCGTCTTTAGGGTTGTTATGGAACACAATATGCTGAATCGCCGCACCATGATATGCCATTCTATACAATGATTGAGTATAATGTGTTTGTAACGTAGAATCGTCTTTGGGCTCACACAACTTAATTATCAAGTCGCCCTGTTTGGTTTGAGTTGGAAATTCCAATGAATTGTCTACAATCTCTTGCAATCCACTTTCAATCTGTTGAATTACATTTTTCGCTTTGTTTCCAAATGGATTTTCAATATATATCCTTTTTCCTTTCATATAATCCATCAGAAACCTCAACATATTTTTATCCGCTCTATACTCATCATAGAGCGATACTTCAAAATCTGAAAACTCAATACTGATAATCCCTTCATATTTTTGATTCACTGAATCGACAACTTGTGAAATGGCAAATAGCCTTCCGTGCGTATAATCTTCCGGATTGTATGGCCAATATGGCACAATGTTGTGGTTATCCGAGAATCTTTTCTTATGAATAAAAAGCCTATCCAAATGCAATCCCTTGGTTTTAATCTCTTTAATCACAACAGGTTTCACCGATAATCCAGACCACCATTGACCATGAATAACATCATTTTCTTGGAAAACACATTGACGTTTGCGCTTCAACTCCTCTATATTTCTTGGGTTTGAGAAAGAAACGGTTCTTGCAATCAAATTCATGTATTCGTTAATCTCAATCTTCAGACACACAAGTTCTTTTCTGCTTCTTGGAATCATGAAGTTCTTGTCATCGCAGAGCAATAAACTGCCATTGTTATACATCATCCTGCCCGCCTTCAATTCTCCTAAAGAATTAATTGCAAGAGATGCAAAAACACGTTGTTTAAGAGCATCGTCATATTCATCTAAACCATCAATTTTGGAGTTGATTCTTTCGTATGACCTAATGCCGTTCAAAGCTTCTTGTGCTCTATCTTTCTTCACCAAAACAAAAAACTTGACAAATGGCTTTATTTGCCTCGCCCATCTTGCTCTGATTCCACTAACTGATAAAAAAGACAAATCAGACAATTGTTCATAAGCCAAGTTCTTGTACTCTTTATCCTCGCTGTAATACGAAACAATTGAATACTTGGAGAAGAATTTCTTTTCATCTACCGTGACCTTTATTTTATTAGTGGTAAGAGGCCATTTTTTTATTTCTTCAAAGTCAATTCTCATACCATTCAATCCTCATCAACAAGTTTCCTTAATAATTCGATTGACGAAGGAATAACTATTCCTTTTTCATCAATCAACCCGCCAATCTCCCGAATTTCGTCCATACCTGAATCATTCAATTTTAGCATATTCACTGTGATCAACTCACAACCTAGCCTTTTTTTCTTCATTTCACGCTTCTTCGAAGTAGGAATATCGCCTTTTTTATCTGAATGATCTGCATTGGGATTCATGTTCTTAACATCAAATGCGATTTTATAACTTCCATCTTCACGACAAACAACAAAATCTGCTAATTCATAGTCTTTGCCCTCCAAATGTCTTAGTGATACTTCTGTACATTTGGTATAATGCAACAACAATGCCTTAAAAGCCTCCTCACCTATTTCACCTGCATAATCTGTTGCCAGAATATTTGGGTGAAGTATCAAGCCTTCTTGTTTCCATTCTTTAGCAAACCCATGTTTTTCAAAATGCTTTCTTATAACCTCATTTTTCATTAGAACATCAAGTCTCACCAAAGACGGGGAGATGGAATTTGGATACTGTTTGCCTTTACTTATTGGGCATATTCTTTTGTTCTGGTCATATGCGCAAATAAACTCGTTTTTATCATCACGTTTCCATTCGCCATAACATTTATGAATGAATGTCAAATACTTATCTTCATCTTCCAAATCTTCCCAACTGGAAATTACTGGTTTTTTGATAATTGTCTGTTTGTAACTCTGAATCATCCGTTGGCTTCTTTGAACATTGTATGGGATGTCGGTGAGGTCCTCTTCTTCATCATATTCATCGTCTTCCCAACCATCGTGAGGAGTAAATCTAAGAGCTTGCCTGCGCACCATATCAAGCCTTCTTTGGGCTTCATTAGCATCATGGCATCTTCTAACTTCTGCCGATGAACTAACATCATTTTTCTCAATACTTTTATTATGGATGATGTATTCCGCAAGAGACTTAAACTCCATCGTCATCGATTTGTCCATTTTCGATGCATCAAAATACGATTCCATTGACTCATCAAATAGAATATATGTTGTATCCGGCTTGTTCCTTGTACGACATAACCTTCCGACAGCCTGCTCTATAATGTTCCGAGCCCATGCAGCCTTGTCATCAGCAATACCCAATTCGGTCTTTTCACTAAAATAAAACAAATTCGACAAGGCTTTATACAACCACTGGGCAACATCAAATTTTGACAAACAACCTCTTTCGCACAACATCATCAAAACAAGCATAGCGTTGTAAATGCTCTTCTCATACGAGGTTTCCGTATCATCCTCATTCATCATAAGATATGCTGTAGGAGACTGCAAATAAACAGCGTCCCAATCTTTTTTCAACTTCAATCTGTCAGTTTCCCAATTATCGCCAGAAACAAAATCCAATCCTTCAGGTATGTTATATTGCATGTTTGTACCTGCTTTGAAACTATTATAAGCAGAAACCAACATTATTTTAGCGTCTTTGTTGTCTCCAAGTTCCTTTAATATGTTGTTCTCAACTGTTTCCCACTCTCTTGTGATGCGAATATGAATGTTATCCCAGTCATCCGGAATACCATCGTTCATTTTTGAAGGCATAGAAACGTATGAACCATCAATAAGGCTGCTCAAAACTTGGATTTGGTTTTTGTCCTTGTCACCTGTTCTGTTTTGGAAGAAAATCATGCTATGAACATCGTCATGGTTGATAAACCAATGATAGGCTTCTATGAATTGAAAAAGACGATAAAGTTGGTAACATACATCTTTCAAATCCTTGTCCGCTCGTTTTAACAATCTTAATGTGTTCCTAAACCAAAGGTCGTCCAAACCTTCTTGTCGGGCCTCCTTTGAAAACATTTCTCTGTATTTCAGAGGCAGTTCTAAATGGTTCTCTCTTTTTTCTTCAAACTCAAAGTGTTTCAAAGGTATTATTTCAACCTGGTGTTGGGAGGGATATGCTCTTTGATTCAATTCATCAAATCTCATCCTATCCTTTTCAGAAAGCGTGTGGAATTTCTCGCCCAATATTTGTTGAAGATACTTGATGTCAAAATTGCTCACTACGGACATGCTTGATGCAGTAGCCGAGCAAAACACTACAGTCGAATTGTCAAAACGAGTAAGGTCGAGAATGATTTTTTCTGGAGTGATAGAAATCTCACGACAAGATAATCTGACTCTATGTTGGTTATCTTTTTCGTCAATTTCTTCTTGAAACAATTGAACTCCTTGCGAATAAACTGAATAATCTGGCAATTTTAATGGTTTTTCATCTTTGGTTTCAATCTGATTCTTTCGATTGGTCATAAATTCATACTGTTGTTGCTCAAATTGATATTCAGATGCTGTTTCAAACCTTGAGAAAAAGGTATGAATTTCCCTTTCCAAAGTAGGATAACCATAATAATTGCCTTTTGAAGCCATGTTGTTGGCAACATTCTTTATTTCAGCGTTAAATCTTTCCTTACTGTTTCCCAATGCTTCACCAATTACTTTGCTGAACTGCGATTTCAAAACCTTGATATTGCTTGAAATCAAAGAAAGGAAATCATCTAAAGGGCAAACGGTATCATACTTTTCATTCAACGACGACACCGCTTCCTTGCTGTGAACGAGCCTAAAATGCCTTTCTCCTTTTTTATAACAGACAAATGAATTGGTTTGATCATTGCTTTTGGCAATATTCAGCCTCACCGCTGGGCCTGAGAAGAACACACCTCTACGGTATTCTTCAACATCTTCATTCCCATCAAGAAAAATGCTCTTGTACGGCTTTATACCTTCAAAAGTCTTCTCCCAATTTTTCTCAATGAACGACCTTGACTTGCAAATGCAACTTTCCAATGCGTCACCATAGTATTCGTTGGAGATATGTTCTGGACTATCAAGGAGTGCTTTATACTGCAAATAACCATTATAGCCATTTGCATATCTTTTTTGGCCGCCTCCATTGTCAATTGATTGGTCGATGATGGTATCTCTCATGGCGATTGCGGCTTGGTCGGATTCATCAAAGAGCATCAATGTCCTTTTGTCTTTTTTTGGAAAATCTGACATTTTGATTTTATCCGACAGAATAGGGTCTATTCCATACATGGCTTTATGAACTGTCATAAGAAGAACCTTTTTGTCATTAAATTCGACCTGCGGATAAACTTTAGCCAAAGAAGGAAACCGTTTTTTAAGGGAAGAAATCGATATCTTTTTCCCTTGATTCGTATGTTCGTAATGTTTCTTGAACAGTTCAAAAAAAGACCGCACAGCCTTACGAAGATTGGCTTCGCCTTCGTCAAGTTGCTGCTGGATATAGTCGTTTTGGTTATTGTCGTTATATGTTTTGACCAAATCCACTATGCCATCCGAAACTTTCTTTACCCAACTATAACTGTAACGCAAATCATTAATTCTGACATTTTTATTGTCTCTTTCTTGTTCACAAATATCCTTCCACATCTCATCAAGCAGATCAGACAAACTTCCGTTTGCAATAGCTTCTAATAGAACTTCTTTGTTATTCAAAACAACCAATTTATTGTGTGGTTTAATGCGACTATAAGGAGAAAAGACAAAACGGTCTATTTCTCGATTCATACCTTCAACCAATTTGTTTTGAACACATAGGATTATAATACGGTCATAAAAATCGGGATAATATTCACATGTCAGTTTTCCAATAGTATATGATTTGCCACCTCCCGTTGCTATATCACAGATGTGCAATCCAGGCGAAACATACTTCTTAAATATGTTTTCAACATGTTTACTTAGTTTCTCTTTGACACTATTTTCCATAAAAACAATTACTATCGTTTCTTAGTACTTCTGCTTTGTCGGTATCACACCCCTCACCCCGCCTTTCGGATTCTCCACATCGCCTTTATAACGAGGAATCAAGTGTATATGAACATGAAAAACACTCTGCCCTGCGGCTTGGTTCACATTGATTCCAACATTGAAACCGTCAGGGTGAAATCGTTTCTCCAAAATAGTTTTGCAATGGTTAACCATGTGCCACAAATCTTGCTGCTCTTCATCCGACAAATCAAAGTAGTTGGCCGCATGGCGTTTAGGTATTATCAGCGTGTGTCCCTTACTCACCGGGTATCCATCAAAAAATGCTACAGCCGTAGCAGTTTCACTAACCAATTCGACCTTGGAGTTCAATTTGCAAAACGGGCAACCTTTTGACGACTCGTATTTCTCTTTGTAATTGGTTCTATTAAAATGCTTGTATTCGTATATCTCACAATTCTCGTTGAGAAATACACTTTTATAGGGAAGGACAACATTGCATTGGTATGTTGGCTGTTTGTGAACATAATGGATGCGGAATCCCTCACTTTTCAAGTCACGACGAACCGTGAAATAAGCTGTTCCTGTTGGTTTGAGCAGTTCCGATACTTCCATTAGCACCTCTGCCTGCTCTTTGGGTTCAAGCACATTCAGAACATAATTGCAGATGATGGTGTCAAAACGCTTTGTCGGGTATTCAGGGCGATAAAAATTGTCATATCCAACAATACTATAACCTTCTTTTTGAAGCTCATCCGCATCAAAACCGAATCCACAACCAAAATCCAATATCTCACCTTTCAGAAGGTTGTTTTGCTTTAGCCAGCGAGTAGGGAAAGAAATCGATGTCCGTTCTTTGGCCGTTAGGTGTGGATTATTCTTAACTCCATTCATTGCTTCCAAATTTTAAATCCCATGTTTTCAGCAATCTGTACCATTGGTGAAAATGTTTTCTGAAAAACATTACAGAAGTCCTTATCAGTCAGATGAATCAGCTCTGAAACTGAATCATAGACAGTCAGATAATCCTCAAAAATCTTGTCATTAGGTTTCCTTGTATAAAGGGTTTCCAATGCTTCGTGATGCAAATTCGCATATGGTTTCAAATACTTATCCAATGACGGCAGGTTGTTGCTTTTCGATGAGTTGATGCTTGAATCGGCTGGCAACAGATTCCATAACAGGTTGTGCGACACAAAACTCCATGGAATAAAATGGTCTAAATCATAACCTTTAACAACCAAAGGCTTGTCGGTATAAATGCAACGAATTGAGCCAACAGTTTCGATATAAGCATCCCAAAACTGATGCTGCTTTGTGAGCGAGTCGCGTAAAATCGGTTTTATTAGTTTCGACGGAACATCGGGAACATTAGGATTACGCTTTTGCAGAAAAATGGCCAAGTTCCAAAATGCAAAATCGCGTAAAATACCGTAGTGTTCCATCAAATAATCGCTCCATATCGGATTAAGTTCAATTGTTTCACCATTCAAAGCATACAAACAATTGTTTTCAAACCGCTGTGAACGAGTTTTTACATCATAATCATTTGTAAAATCAATCCAAGGCGACAAAAAGCGATACGGAACATTTAAAGCGAAAACCCGCAACAAGCTTTTCACCCGACTATTTCCAATATTATCAAGCAAAACGCGTTTAATCCTTTCTTTATCAGCGTCTATCGTAATGTTCAATTCTTGCTGTAAAGCTAAAGACTGAACATAAAGCGAATCGGATTTGCCGAATGAAAGCTTGAAATAGTGAATAGGATACCATGATTCCGCTACCATTCCAGCAATGATTTCCCAAAATGACATCTTTGTCTTCCGTTCTTTCACCACAATATCGAGCAACGACACAAACCAATAGAACTTATATGTCGCAACCGTTTTATCAAAAACTCCCGATAATCTTGAAACTGATAGTTCTTTATTTTGCGGTAATAACACAGTATTTCTCCCTTCATAATTTGACGCAAAAATAAACAATTATTCAGTTTCTCACAAGATATTACAAAAGTGTAATTTATCCCCTCTCCATCGCCTCAATCAACCGATAAACCAAAGACGATGGATTCTTGTATTCCTCCAGCCTCTTCGCTCTTTCAATGGCTTTCTCCATGTTTTCAACAAGGATTCGTTTCTCCAATTCGGTTAATGCTCCTTTTTCGTATTGCGGAGAATGGGTTTTCAGCATACGAAAACAACCATCAGAAGTGATTTCTTTTTCAATGCCTTGGAAAT
Organism: uncultured Bacteroidia bacterium; assembly: GCA_902786745.1. Classification (GTDB taxonomy): domain Bacteria; phylum Bacteroidota; class Bacteroidia; order Bacteroidales; family F082; genus Limimorpha. Next base: position 65,042 of record CADADR010000005.1, on the reverse strand, counting down.
GCAGCAGAAACCACAATTCGACGCAAGGGTTGGATACCAACAAAGTGGCCTTCGGAATCTTATGAAGGTGCTCCAACATCCCTTCCACATCGATGTCGAACATCAAGAAGGTCTGGTCGTACTGGGTCAAAACATAACCACGTTTTGAACGCTCAATGAAATCCACAGAGATGTTCGATTCGCTTTTTTTAGCGATGACTTGTATGGGCACACGAAACACGGATCGGAGGAACTTCACATAATTGATTTCCGTCTTGCCCTCACAAAAGACAAAGAAGATGGGCTTCATTGTCTTTCCCCTCGAATTACGCACTGTCTTTCCCATTATCCCAACATTTAAAAGCTTATAGTTGATTCGTCAATATAAGGGATGGCATCAAAACGCCCCTGCATATAGGCCTTCTCCAAGTCCATGTTCTCGCGGAAGTCCTTGAAATCGAACAAGGAATAGAGTTCGGATGATCCATCCTGTCGCTTGTTCACGAAATACACCTGGTCTTTGCGCAACTTGTCGGTGTCAAGCAAATAGGTGTTGTGGGTCGTGTAGATCAACTGCGCCGAATCGCTCTGATGGAACAGGCTGATGATATACTCCACCAATTTGTTGTGCAAACTGGTGTCAATCTCGTCAATCAATAGCACCTTGTTCTCCTTGATGATGTTCATAATGGTCAGCATCATGTAAAACAAGGCCTGCGTTCCAAGTGATTCTTCCGTGGCAAAGTCAAACGGAATCTCTGGATTGTTCTTATGGAAAGTGGTAATTTTCAGCTGCATTTTCTGAACCTCGTCACGCGACACAATCTGGTTGTTCTGCAAATCGTAGGTAGCCATAGTCAACGGCTTCAATTCACGCTGCGATTGAATATCAATGATGTCGCTATCGGCAACATTCAGCACTTTCAACAAAGAATCCTTGTTTTGGTGAAGCAAAGTCTCTATGGAATACGAATTGTAGCCAAAATAATTCAAGATAAACCGCTCCATAAAATACTGGAACACCTCTTTCGCGATTTTCCTGTCCATCTGACTGGCACGAGAGACAAACAGCGTTTTCTTGGAAGTGTTGGTGGCCACGTCCATCGGTCTTGAGATGACTGAACGGAACTCGTAGATGTCTTTCTTGTCGGGCCCTTTTCTTTCATCACGGGCAAACACCAACGAACGACGACCATGCGGATAGTAATACAACTCCTCGGTGATGATTTCAAGTTTCGTCATCGAAAACGAATACTCATACTCAATTCCGTCCAACAGGAAGCGGATAAGGAAACGGCTGGGCTTCCCAATGCCGCCGAATTTGAAAGGTGTAAAACCGAAAACGGTGTTCTCATTGTAATTGTGTGACTCGAAAATCATCTGCACACAGGCACGGATGGCCTTGATGACATTGCTTTTCCCAGAGGCGTTGGCTCCATAAATGGCCACGGTTTTCAGCATGCGTCCACCATTGCAGACAAAGGTGTTGCCTTCCAAATCCTTGGCCTTCTTCGACTGGATATTCGCTGCCCGCATATCTAATACCACCTCTTCATTGATTGAAAAAAAGTTCTCTAAACGAATCTCAAGTATCATTTTAACATATGTATTTGTATTTTTCCTGCAAAAATAGACAATAAATTTGAATTATTTTCATTTTACTGCTACTTTTTTCATTTTTTCTAAGTTCAGTATTCAAAAACCATCCTCCAAGAAACTCCCAAATTCATCAAGCACTTTCATCAATGCTTCTCAACATACACTTCTCTTGCTTTTCCTTTGCTCTTCTCCCGCCCTTCTTTCGCCCTTCCTTCGCTCTAGCCATACCCAAAGGATATGTTTGGATATGCCTAGGATATGCGAAGGATATGCCTAGGGTATGCTTAGGGTATGCGAAAAGTTACCAATCGATGATGCTGGAGGTGAACAAAAGGGTGTATCTGGAGGGGAGGTCGCCTTACCTGAAGACGCATTGCGACAAGGCTACATATTACTTCTCAAAAACCACCGACCCGGCCTGTGTAGGATGATCATAAATCAGGATCTCCTCTGACCCTTCCTGCTTCTTATACCTCATCACCTTCCACACAATCATGAGATCCCCGCCCGCCGAGAGCGTCATGACGATGCCGATCCAGAACAACAGCCCCGAACCCAACAGGATCCCCAAGAGGGCAGGGATGATCCCAAGGACAATGCATGGCATCAAAGCGCCCCAGATGTAATGGCGCTTCGTCAGGGGCGTGGCACAGGTGCAGTAAGGCGTCAAGTACTCCTTCATGAACCCGAAATCGATGTCTTTGAAATGATGCTCTGCAAATACGCTCCAAGTCAAGCCGTGGATGAGCTCGTGGGCCACGATGAGCGCTATGAATATGACGACGAACAACAGACTCTCCTTCGGTGTCGGCCTCAGCAGCGCCATGGGATTCTTCCAAGCGAAAAGCAACACGCCGATGGCGGTCACCGGGATGGCGAGCAATAGGACGAAGAGGTTGGCCTTGACGATGCTGATGTTCAGGTCGTTCCTCTTGTAGCCCTGCCCGACGAGGGCTTCGCTGGTCTTCTCAAAGACGTCCAAGCGTCGTTGCTCTCGCGCGCTTAGTTTTCTGTTCTTCTCGTTATCCATGGTCGTGTCAGATAAAACAGCGCAAAGATACATAATAATCAAACTCAGAAAGCCTATCCTCTTCTTTCCTTACCTTATTGCCGGACAATGGAGACAAAACCGCAGCCATAGATGCCCTCCATCGCACAAACCCACGTTGGCATGACATGGCTGCTTGCAGCCTATTGAATCGACGGCAAGAGGTGGAGTCCCAAAAGCGTAGGAGATCGCGGACGTTCCTCCGCGATGAGGCTTTTGGGTCTGGGCGTAGCACAAAAGCAGAAGTGTCTCATGAGGTTCTCCCGGACTGGGAATGCCAGTACCCGACAGGGTTGGGCGGGGAGGTCCGATGATGTCGGCCTTGAATTTTCGCTTCCTTTTTTTCAAGAAAAAGGAAGAAAGAAAGACCCACAATCCACCAAAATTTCGTATCTTTGAAGCCTGATTCACGACGACACGCCATGTTCAAAGAACAGCATTACATAGACTTCGATGAATACATCCGACAAGGAGAACCCGCGCAGCGCGAGGCCGCCTATGCTTGGAGCACAGCCATCGGTCTGCAAGCCGTCGATGGGCTCACGACCTCGGAGTACCTCAATGACTTGGCGCGCCGCAACATCGAAGGCGAGCTTACCATGGATCAGGTCGACACGTTGCTCGACAGCTATTACGAAAGCAAGACCGCGCGCGAGGCCCATGATGACGACAAGAATGAAGCCGACAAAGCATCGAGAAACATTAAGAAGATACTCTCTGTGAAGACGGTCGACTTCACCGCCAATGGTTTTATCTCGTTGCACCGCCGCATCTTCGAAGGCGTCTTCAAACACGCTGGCCAACTGCGCGACTACGACATCACCAAGAAGGAATGGGTGCTGGAAGGCGACACGGTGAATTACCTGAACTGGGAAGACCTGCGCCGGGCATTGGACTACGACATTAAACAAGAACGCGAATTCAGCTATAAAGGCCTCGCACAGGACGACCTTATCACTCATATCGCCAACTTCGTCTCCGGACTTTGGCAAATCCACGCTTTCGGCGAAGGCAACACCCGCACCACGGCCGTGTTCACCATACAGTACCTGCGCTCGATAGGCTTTGACGTGGAGAACGACATGTTTGCAAAACACTCGTGGTATTTCCGCAACGCCCTTGTCCGCGCCAACTACAAAAATGCCGTGAAAGGCATCGACTACTCCCCTATCTATTTGCAGCATTTCTTCCGCAACCTGCTCCTCGGCGAGCAATGGGACCTCCGCAACCGCTATCTGCATGTCCACCCCACGGAAGAATGGAGTGTGCAGCCTAATTTGGCTGAGCCAAAAAGCACCCCCACAAGTACCCCCACAAGTACCCCCACAAGCTCTCCAATAAATCGATTAAACCCGAATAGTAAGTTCTATACAAAGAACGAAAACATCATTCAACTCGTACAGGTTATTGGAACTAAAGAATTGAGCTTCAAAGAAATGATGGAACTCAAAGGTCTGAAAGACCGGAAGAGCTTCATAGAATACCATTTGAATCCCGCTATTTCCGAAGGTTTCGTCCGTCTTTTACATCCCGAAACGCCCCGCCATCCACGGCAGAAATACCTGCTGACGGCGAAAGGGGTAATGCTTTATAAGGTAATTATCGGATAACTACAGGAGATTGACTCCGTCGAATCTTCGATTTCCGGATCAAGTCCGGAATGACTCTCAAGTGTGTAATGGTGGAATTATGAGGTTCCCGCTATGCGGGAATGGAGGCCAATAAGAAAGGTACCACGCGGCGGCTTGAGCCGTTACATGCCAGAAACCGTTACATGCCGCCGCTGGTCACTCTACGTACTCCTCCATTCCCGAAGGGAATCTAATTTCTCAATTAAAATGCCTATCTTTGCCCCAAAATTCCACAAACTATGAAACTCGCAGAAGCATTAAGCATCAGGAAAGACCTGCAGAAGCGCATCCAACAGCTGGGACAGCGCATACAGAACAACGTGAAGGTGCAAGAAGGCGACACGCCCTCGGAAGAGCCCACGGAGCTGATGAAGGAACTCGACGCCTGCCTCACGCAGCTCGAAGACCTCATCTGGCGCATCAACGCCACCAACATGCAGACCACCAACGCCCAGGGCGTCACCCTCACCCAACTCATGGCACGCAAGGACGTGCTGACCATGCGCGTCAGCAACCTGCGCAGCATCTTCGACACCGCCTCGGCGGGACAAGACCGCTACTCACGCTCGGAGATCAAGACGGTGACCGTGGTCGACGTGAAAGCCATCGGCAAGAAGGTGGACGAATGCTCCGCACAGCTGCGCCAACTCGACATGGAGATACAGGCACTCAACTTCCAGACCGAGCTGGTCTGAACCACAAGGCATCCGCGTTTGTAGGGCGAACCGAACCCCCACCACTGATCGTTGCCCGGAGCCGGCAGCACCCGTTCACGATGAACAGCACGGCGCAGGCTTAGCACGTTGTCACCCGAATGTACGGCTTAGGCCGCACGGCGCACTACCGACCGGTTGACTATGAATGTCGGATGCCTTCTTTTGTATTTACGACTCAACCCAATTCCTTCAAAAACGCGATCAGCTTACGCGTGGCCTTGCCACGGTGGCTGATGGCGTTTTTCACTTCGTGGCCCAGCTCGGCGAAGGTCTGCTCGTAGCCGTCGGGCTGGAAGATGGGGTCGTAGCCGAAGCCATCGGTGCCGCGTTGCTCCTCGGTGATGCGACCGTCGCAACGGCCTTCGAAGAAATAGGACTGACCGTCGAGGTTCAGCGCGATGCAGGTGCGGAAGGCCGCCTTGCGGTTGGTCTGTCCCTTCATGGCAGCAAGCATCTTGTCGACGTTGTCCTGATAGGTGCAATGCTCGCCGGCATAGCGTGCCGAATAGACGCCCGGGGCGCCGCCCAAGGCCTCCACCTCGAGGCCGGAGTCGTCGGAGAAACAGTCCACGTGGTACTTGTTGGTGACGAAGTCCGCCTTGATCTTGGCGTTGCCTTCGATGGTTTCGGCGTCTTCGACGATATCTTCGTGGCAGCCGATGTCGTCGAGGCTCAGGACCTCATAGAGGCCTTCCATGATTTCGCGCATCTCGCGCAGTTTGTTCTTATTGTTAGTGGCAAATACGATTTGTTTCATTTTACAATAAAGGTTTATATTAGGGTTGAGATTCCCCTGCGGGGAATGGAGTTAATGCTATTAGGTACCACGCGGCGGTTTGGGCCGTTACCAGCCAGGAACCGTTTCATGCCGCCGCAGTCAACAAAACAACAGCTTCTCCATTCCCGAAGGGAATCTCCAATGATTAGGGTAAACTCCAATCAATCGGTTCAATACCATGCTCTATCAAATAACGGTTCGTTTGCGAGAAGTGATGGCAGCCGAAGAAGCCGCGGCTGGCGGAGAGCGGCGAGGGGTGCACCGACTTCAGGATCAGGTGCTTGTTCGGGTCGATCAGGGTCTGTTTGGCGATGGCGTAGTTGCCCCAGAGGATGAAGACGAGGTGCTCGCGTCGTTCCGACAGGGCGCAGATGGCGGCGTCGGTAAACTGTTCCCAGCCGTGCCGCGAGTGCGAGGCGGCCTGTCCGGCGCGCACCGTCAGCGAAGCGTTGAGGAGCAGCACCCCTTCCCTAGCCCATTTCTCGAGGTTGCCCGAGCGCGCCATGGGCACGCCGAGGTCGGCATTCAGCTCCTTGAAGATGTTCTGCAGGCTGGGCGGGAAGGGCACGCCATCGGGCACCGAGAACGAGAGGCCGTGGGCCTGTCCCGGGCCGTGATAGGGGTCCTGGCCCAAGATGACCACCTTCACCTTGTCGAAAGGCGTGAGGTTGAAGGCGTTGAAGATCAAGGGACCCGGAGGATAGACGGCATACTGCCGCTTCTCGCTGACGAGGAACGACTTGAGGTCGGCGAAGTAGGGTGCCTCGAACTGCGGCCGCAGCACTTGGTACCAGCTTTCGTCGATATTGGGTTTCTTAACTTCCATATTTTCAAAATTATTCTGCAAAGATGGCAATTTTTTGGAGAAAAATGCGTTACTTTGCAGACCAAATTTCATAGCTATGAAGAAAAAACTTGCCATCGCCCTGTTAATCGCCTTTGTTTCAGGCATCGTCATGACGTCATGCAGGTCGAACAAGACTTGCCCTGCCTACGGCGAATCGCAAAAGTACATCAAGGAAACGCGTTATTAATACAGGTGTTGGGAGGTTGCCATGACTGCCCTCAGACAACACTTCATACGCATCCTCATGCTCACGCTTTTCGGAGCGTGTCCTTTTTTGTTGTCAGCCCAAAACATCGACATACAGAGCGACGACGACAAGCCGCTCGAGGAGAAGCTGGTCTACAACCACCAGAACTCCTTCCATGTAGCCATGCACACGCGCGGGTTGGGAGCGGGTTTCAAGATCGGGCGGATCAAGAGCATCCATGTGACCCGAAACTGGGAGGCGCAAGTCGTCTCGTTGCGCTCGCTCAAGGAACTGAAGACACTCAACATGTCGTCGTTCAACATGCGGCCTTTCGTGTATGGCAAGCTGAACTATGCCTACGTGGCCCGTTTCGGCTATGGCGAGGAGCGACGCATCTTCGGCAAGCCCTATTGGGGCGGCATCGAGACGCGCTGGACCTACGAGGCAGGGGCGTCGTTGGCCCTGCTCAAGCCTTACTATTATTATGTGAGCATCTACAAGCCGCTCGCCGACGGCACCTATTGGGAGACCTACGACGAGCAGACCTTCGACCATAAAGACGAATGGGTCGACATACTCGGTCGCTCAGCCTTCACCAAAGGCCTCGGCGAGATCAAGGTGTCGCCCGGAGTGCATGCCTCGCTGGGGCTCAGCTTCGACTTCGCCAAGTCGCGCACCCAAGTGCAGGCCGTCAACATCGACGTGAAAGCCGAATACTTCCCCTTTGGCGTCTCCATCATGGACTCGGAACGCAACAAGAAAGTGTTCATCACCTTCATGCTCTCCTACAACTGGGGCTCGCGCTTCAATAACTACTGATAAATAATCAGTTACGGAGGCCTTCGCTCACGGCTCGAAAAAAATCCGAAAAAAAATCTCCGATTTTAGTTGCAGCATTCAAAAAAAGCGTATTTTTGCAGCCGATTTGGATGTCCAATGGTGTAATGGCAGCACAACTGACTCTGGATCAGTTAGTCTAGGTTCGAATCCTGGTTGGACAACAAAAAAGCCGAACGTTTGTTCGGCTTTTTTCGTTATGTCTCTCCCCTATTATTTCCCCAGATGCATCTTGATTCGTGAGGCGAGGATGTCGACCACCACGGGACTTGAGCCACGCGGCAGGATGATGTCGGCCGTGCGTTTGGTCGGCTCGATGAACTGCTGGTGCATGGGTTTCACGAAGGTCTGGTAATGGCGCAGCACGTCCTCCCAGGTGCGGCCACGCTCAGCGATGTCGCGGCGGATGATACGCATTAGGCGCTCGTCGCCGTCGGTATCCACATACACCTTGATGTCCATGCGGTTGCGCAGCTCCTCTTGGGTCAGCACCATGATGCCTTCCACGATGATGACCTCGGTGGGATGCACATAGATGACCTCCTGCGAACGGGCGCAGGTGACATAGGTGTAGATAGGCATCGGGATGGTCTCGCCCCGCTTCAGCCTATCGAGATGGTCGATGAGCAGGTCCCACTCGATGGCGTCGGGGTGGTCGAAATTGATTTGCTTCTTTTCCTCAGGGGTCTTGTCGCCGTTGTCATAGTAATAGGCGTCCTGGGAAATGACTGATACTGAGTTCTCTGGCAATTGTCTAACCAGTTCCTTTACGACGGTGGTCTTACCCGAACCCGAGCCGCCGGCAATACCAATAACTAGCATAATTCCATGTTTTAGAAGCCACAAAGATAAGGATTTTGTCGAATTTTTGGGTGTTTTGTGTATTTTTGCACAAAAAATAAAAATCCACAAAAATGAAAACACGACACCTTTTTGCAGGCTTGCTCATGCTGACCGCCGCCTTAGGGTTGGGCAGCTGTGGGCCCAAGCTGCCCGAACTACCCGTTGCGGATGTCAAACCCTATTTCGCCGATGCCGCCAAGACCAAGGCCATCGACACGGCCTTCTATGAAGTGAAAGACGCCAAAGGCAACAAATTGGGAACAGTATTGTATTCCTCGCCTTATTCCGACAACGTGAAAGGCTTCAACGGCCCCACTCCTCTTTTAATCGCCTTGGATGCCGAAGGGCGCATCAAAGAGGTGGCCTTGCTGGAAAACCAGGAGACGCCCCGTTTCGCACAGCGCGTCGTTGAAGGCGGACTCTACGAAGCCTGGAAAGGCCTCACCGTCGACGAAGCCTTGAATCAGGATGTGGATGCCGTCAGTGGCGCCACCTACACCTCCAACGGTGTGAAAAACAGCCTTGTCGCACGCCTAAAGGCCTACCAAAGACAGGTGAAGAAGTAAGGATCAGTTTTCGTCAGCGTCGTCATCCGCTTGGAAGTTGTCGGCACCTAATGCGCCTTCGAGCACAATGACGATTTCGCCCTTGATGTCTTTCTTGGAGAAATGCTCGATCACCTCGGCCAAGGTGCCGCGGGCGTTCTCTTCGTGGATTTTGGTCAGCTCGCGCGAGACGCAGACCTTACGCTCGGGTCCACACACCTCAGCCAGTTGCTGCAAGGTCTTCAGCAGGCGGAACGGCGACTCGTAGAGGATGGTCGTATAGGGATAAGTGGCCACTGCCTGCAGCTTGGTCTGGCGGCCTTTCTTATGCGGCAGGAAGCCTTCGAAGATGAACTTCTCGGCCGGCAGCCCCGAGTTGACCAAAGCAGGAACGAAGGCCGTCGGCCCGGGCAGACACTCCACCTCGATGCCCCGCTTGACGCACTCGCGCACCAGCAGAAAACCCGGGTCGGAGATGGCGGGTGTGCCGGCATCGGTGACCAAGGCGAGGGTCTCCCCTGCCTGTATCCTATCGGCCATGCGTTCCACCACCTGATGCTCGTTGCGGATGTGGAAGGCCGTCATGGGCTTGCTGATGTCGAGATGCCGCAACAGGTTGCCCGAGGTGCGGGTGTCCTCGGCGAGGATACCGTCCACCTCCTTGAGGATACGGATGGCACGCAGGGTGATGTCCTCGAGGTTGCCTATGGGCGTCGGCACAAGATAGAGCTTCGACATGGCTAGGGTTATTCAAACTTGTGGGAAACCAAGTCCTTGAGTTTCTGATAGGCTTCGTTGCTGCTGTTCCACTGCAACTCGATCTTCAGCTCGTTGAGATAAATCATGGCGCCGTTCAAGGTCTTCAAGTCGTTGAGGTTCTCGATGGACTTGTTGTATTTCTCCATGCTGCCGCCAAACAGTTCGTTGACGAACAAGAACTTGTCGTTGATGCCGATGACCGACTTCAGGTCGCGGCCAGGGGCCTGCTGCAGCTTGGCGGCCAGTGAGTGGTCCTCGCCCATCATGCTCTCGCCCAACGAAAGCTCAAAGCTGGAGTCGTCTTGTCCGAAGAAGCCCGACATGCCGTCCGACGACTGGCGCTCGATCTCTTCCCTCTCGGCCATTCGCTCGTCGTCCATTCGCGGCATCACCAAGGGGTTATCGGTCACCAGGTCTTCGCCATGCACGCGGTCGCGCTCGGGGATGTCCTCCTCTGGGATCTCCTCCATCACATGCACCACCTTGCCGTCTTTTTCGACCGTCTCGACCTTCGCCTCTGGCTCGGGTTCTGGCACCTCTTCGAAGCGGAGGAACACACCGAAATCGTCGCCCAAGGGACGCTCTTCCTCGACGGGAGCCACTTCTGGCTCGGGTTCGGGCTGAGGCACAGACGCTTCAACCACCGGAGTGGGAGCCACCACGGGTTCGGGCTCAACGACGGGCTCAGGTGTCGGCTCAACGACAGGTTCGGGGGCTGGCTCGGGTTCGGGTTCAGGTTCCGGCTCAGGTTCTGGTTCAGGTTCCGGCTCGGGTTCGGGCTTTGCCTCAGGTTGTTCCTCTTGCGTCATCCCGCCGAAGAGGCCAGCGATGTCATCGGCGTCGAAAGGAAGGTCTTCGTCGTCGGCCACTGCGCCCACGTTAACGGAGCATAACATATCGTAAAGGGTGTGTGTGCGGTTCATCAGCACATCCAAGTCGAGGAGTTCGAGGGGTTTCTCGTTTCTTAACAGGTAGTTAATTTGTTGGTATAACAAGCTGATTTCCTGCTTAATAGAAACCAACTGTTCTTTTTGGCTCTCAAAAGTGTCGTTCATAAAAGATTTATCTCTAATTTTGGGTGCTAAATTACAAATAATCTAACTACCTTCGTTATGTTTCTGGAAAAAGATTCACACAATAGGACTCAAGGTTGGATCGAGGTCATTTGCGGCTCCATGTTTTCGGGTAAGACCGAAGAGCTGATCCGTAGGTTGAAGCGTGCCAAAATCGCCAAGCTGAAGGTCGAGATCTTCAAGCCTGGTGTCGACACGCGCTACAGCGAGGAGGACGTGGTTTCGCACAACGCCACGGCCTTGCATTCCATCCCGGTGGAGAGTGCCAGTGAGATCCTTTTCTATGCCAACGACGTCGACGTGGTCGGCATCGACGAGGCCCAGTTCCTCGACGACGAATTGCCCAACGTGTGCCAGCAGCTGGCCAACCAAGGCGTGCGCGTCATCATAGCCGGTTTGGACATGGACTTCATGGGCAAGCCCTTCGGTCCCATGCCCACGTTGATGGCCATCGCCGAAGACGTCACCAAGGTGCATGCCATCTGCGTGCGCTGCGGCAGTCCGGCGCAATACTCACACCGCACCATTGCGGGCGACAAACTAGTGGTATTGGGAGAGACGGAAAGCTACGAGCCACTCTGCCGCGCCTGTTACCTGAAGGCCCAGCAGGAGCGGGAATCACTTCCCACGTCCTTGGATAACGATTAACACCGTATAGATCAAAATCTTGATGTCGAGGGCGAGGCTGACGTTCTCGATGTAAAGCACATCGTATTTCAGTCGCTCAATCATCTCCTCGACATTCTCGGCATAGCCATATTTCACCTCGCCCCAGCTGGTGATGCCAGGCTTCACCTTAAGCAGCAGGCGGTAATACGGGGCCGTCTCCATGATCTTGTCGATATAATACTGACGTTCGGGGCGGTAGCCCACCAGCGACATGTCGCCTTTCAGCACCGTCCAGAACTGCGGGATCTCGTCGAGGCGCACCTTACGCATGAACTTGCCGAACTTGGTGATGCGCGGGTCGTCGTCGCTCGAGAGCTGAGGCGTGCCTCCCGACTCGGCGTCGACGCGCATGCTGCGGAACTTGGCCATCTTGAAGGGCTTGCCACCCTTGCCGATGCGCTCCTGGACATAGAAAACGGGACCTTTCGAGGTCGACTTCACGATGATGGCGCAGATCAAGAACACAGGCGAGAGGATGACCAAGGCCAAGATGGAGGCCACGATGTCGAAAGCGCGCTTCACCACCCGCTGCCAAATGGGCATCAGCTCGGGGGTGACCTGCACCAAAGGCGCCTGCCAGATGGCCGATTGCTTCACCGTGCCAAACACCAGGTCCTGCATGGCGGGGATGATCTTCACGTTGGCGTTGGTCGTGTCGACCACCGAGAGCAGCACCTTCATCGTCTCCACCTCCGAACGCTCGATGGCGATGATGATCTCCTCCACGTTTTTGTCTTTCACCACCTGCTCGATCTCGCGGTAGGAGCCCAAGCGGGGAAGATACTCCGCCAGCTTATATTCCGACTTGTCGTAAACATTCAGGAAGCCAATGAGGCGACGACCCGAAGGCTTCACCTCTTCCTCGATCTCCTTGAAGATGGCGCAGGCATTGTCGTTGCTACCCACGATGAGGGTATTGAATCCGATCTTCCTGCTGCGGATACGCGAAATTACCGTGGTGGTGATGATCAGACGCGGAATATAGGTGATGAGGAACTGAAGCGTGAATAAGGCTATAAACGACTGATAATAAGACTTATAGCTAACCACTTCGTCATCCAAGATCACCACAAAGAAGAGGACGACCACACCCAGCAGGGTAATGAAGAACGTCTGACCCAACTCCTTCAGCCTCGATTTCTGGTAGACCTTCTCATAGGCACCCGTCACGGCATGAAGCATAAGCCAGCAGATGGGGATGATGATGACACCGAGCCAGAAGCTGGGGGTGACGAAAGAATGCGTGATGCGGTCCCAATAATTGATATACAGGTCCTCGTGGGCCTTGCGGAAGAGATAAAACAACGTCCACGCCACGATGGAGGCAATCCAATCGACGACGAAATAGAGCGTGGCCAGTCTATTCTTGTTCATAGGTTACGATAAAGCAGTTTCAGGTTATCAAAATAATAATAGCGGGGTTCGCTGATGGGATGGTACTCATGACCATAAGGCGCACCTCCATAAGTCATGATGTTGGCAGCCGTCAAGTCAGAACTGAAATAGACCTTGAAATAGGAAGCACTGGCATATTTGTTCATATAGGGGCCAATGTTGATATAGATCTTATTCCATTTCTGGGGTTTTTCGTGACTCTTGTCGGTAGGCGTCACCTTCACCAAAGGCAGTGTCTCCAGTTGGTAGCCTTCGTAATACTGCACGCCTACACAGAAGGTGTCGTTGCAGTTGTAGTCCATCTCCAGCAGGCAATACACGCCGTTGGTGCCTTTATAGAAGTCGAACTCGTCGGCGGTGGCCATCGTGAAGTCGAGGGTGTCGGGCGGCAGCTCCACCTTACCCGACCAGAAAGAGTTGACCGAATGCCATGCCTCGTCGCCCGTGACGCGGCTGGCGCCGATGGTGCTATCACCCACAGGAAGCAGGGTGTTGGCATTCTCAAAGTCCTCCATCCATGCGATATTCGTTCCATTGTTGATGGGATAGTAACTCACCACGGGTTGCAGGTTGACGATGCTGTCTTCGACCAGGTTCAGGTTTTCATACACCACACGCTGGTAGAAAGGATAGCGGTCGCGCGCCGAGGAGCGTCCGTCGACCTTGATGCCGCCATATACCGTCACCTTGTGGGGTCCTTTCTTCAAGACCGGGAAAGTGGCGGGGAGCTCATAGACGCCAATCAGCTGGTCGTCGATATGCACCCAGGCATCGGTGATCTTGCTGGTGTTGGCACCAAAGACGAAATAGTTTTCGGGGTTGGGATCCACCTCGATGGATTCAATATGGATATAGGCCGGCACCTTTTGCGGTCCTTCAAACTTCTTGCACGAAGGCAAGGCAGCGACAAAGGCAAGGATAAGCAACAAGGTAAGACAGGTAAAGTTTCTTTTCATATCATCACTAGTCTTTTATTATGAAACGAAATGTATCGGCTATTATTGTAACGTCACCACTTTATTTCTGCACTTTTGCGATGGAGGCGTCGACGGCTTCGAGGATACGGTAGGCCAGCTTCAGCACACCGATGCCGTCGTCGATGGTGACGGCGGGTGTGGAGTTGTGAACGATGGCGTCGTAGAAGCTCTCCAGCTCGGTCTTGATGGCGTTGATGGGATGGACCTCGGGCCTTTGGAACGTGATCTGTTTCTCGGTGCCGTCGCCCAAGGTGATGGTCGCCGAGAGCGGGTTGGTCTCGTCGACCGTGTCGTGGATGCGGGTGATTTCCGCAACCTTGTCGAGGAAATCGACGGTGATATAGGCGTCGCGCTGGAAGATACGGGTCTTACGCATGTTTTTCATCGACAGGCGCGAGGCCGTCAGGTTGGCCACCGTGCCGTTTTCGAACTCGATGCGGACGTTGGTGATGTCGGGGGTGGGACTCACGATGCTGACGCCATTGGCGCTGATATGCTGCACGGGCGACTTCACGATGGTGAGCAGGATGTCGAGGTCGTGCACCATCAGGTCGAGGACCACGGGCACGTCGGTGCCGCGCGGGTTGAACAGTGCCAGACGGTGCGCCTCAACAAACAAAGGGTCTTTGATGAAAGGCTCGGCCGCGATGAAGGCGGGGTTGAACCGCTCCACATGGCCCACCTGCACCTTCACTCCAGCCTCATCGGCCAGCTTCTTCAAGGCGTTGGCTTCCTCGGGCGTCGCCACGATGGGTTTCTCGATGAAGACATGCTTGCGTTTCAGCAAGGCCTTCGATGCGCACTCAAAATGACGGATGGTGGGCGTGACGATGTCGACCACGTCGACGGTGTCGATCAAAGCGTCGATGGAGCCGAAGCTGCTGACGCCCGTTTCGGCTTCCACCAGCTTAGCGGTCTCCTCTGCCGGGTCATAAAAACCCACCAAAACGTAATTCTCTATCTGTTTGATGCAGTTGATATGGATTTTGCCCAGATGCCCTGCACCTAAAACACCGATTTTCAGCATATGAAAAAATTTTCCGCAAAAATAGTTCTTTTATCGTTAGGTTTGGCGTAATTTCGCGCCGCAAAACACAAAAATGAACACCCACCTAGAAGACAACTACCGCCACAAGGGCTTACGCAAGCAACTCGTTGACACTTTGCGAACAAAGGGCATCACCGACGAAGCCGTATTGAACGCCATCAACGAAGTGCCCCGCCATGTTTTTCTCGACTCTTCCTTTGTCGAGCTCGCCTATCAGGACAAGGCCTTCCCCATAGGCTCGGGCCAGACCATCTCGCAGCCCCACACGGTGGCCTTCCAGACCCAGCTTTTGCAGGTCGAAAAAGGCATGAAGGTGCTTGAAATCGGCACAGGCTCAGGCTATCAAGCCTGTGTGCTGGCCGCACTGGGTGCCAAGGTGTTCAGCATCGAGCGGCAACGCAACCTGTTTTTCAAGACGAAAGAGATCCTCGAGCAACTGCCGTTCAAGGTTAAGACCTTTTTGGGCGACGGGTATGAGGGTCTGCCCACCTACCAGCCCTTCGACCGCATCATCATCACGGCAGGCGCACCCAGCATACCAGAGGCGCTTGTCAAACAGATGAAGACAGGCGGCATCATGGTCATCCCGATGGACAACGCCAAAGGCGACGGACAGACCATGCTGAGGGTCACCAAGATGGATGACGGTTCATTGAAAAAAGAGGAATTCGGCGACTTCAAGTTTGTGCCGATGCTAAAAGAAATAGGGAATGATTAAATCCCTTTTATCCTTGAGTTTAGAGCCAAGACATGCCAACTGCCATCATCACGCCTGTCAACATAACCTTTCTTTCGGAAACCTTCAACCTGTTTTTGCACAGCTGAGCGGTTCACAGCCAAATACTCTGCCATCTCGGAAAAAGTCACAAACGGTTTATCTCTCATTAAACCGAGCAGGCGTGCTCCGTTTCCGCTTCTGAATACTATTCTTTGTCCATCGTACCACCATGTATCATTCGCGGAGTTATTGACAATATCTATCTCGCACTGCATTTCCTCGCACACCGTCTTGCGGAAGAAAACAAGAAACGAGGTTATCTTTCCAATCGGAGCACTGGCGCCTTCCGAAGGGACTTTGCCGATTTTTTGGTCCGACCGATGCAAGGCTTCGAGGTATTCCGGCTTTTTACGGTTACGGATAACAATCATTGGCCAGCCGTGGCGAGCCAATATGTAGTTCACCATAAGGCGGGCGATGCGACCGTTACCGTCCTCGAAAGGATGTATGCGGATATAGCGGTAGTGGAACAATGCCGCCAATTCCACGGGAGACAGTTGACCTTCCTGTTCGGCAGCGTTGTACCAGTCCACAAGGTCGCTCATCAACGAAGGTGTTTCTTCTGGTGAAGCATACTCGAAGCGATCACCATAGCGCGTGATGACACTGTTGGGGCGCGTCTTATACTGTCCTGCATGAACGGTATAACCAGTTGTTCCTCCTCCAGGCAAGTTACGATAAACGGTGTAGTCCTCACGCAGTAGTACTTTGTGGAGTTGACGAATGAAGTTTTGAGTCAAAGGCATGCTTTTGTTCTGTACGGCATCCTTCATCATTTCAACAGTCACTTGGCTGGCTTTCATGTCCACGAAGTCCTTCAAATCACCTTCGCCACTCACTTTGCCGAACAACAAAAGCAACTCTGTCTGCCCATAGGTCAGCGTGTTGCCTTCTAAATGGTTACTATTATAGTTATACTCTGTGGTGAACTTATTGCGCAACAACTCCGTTTGTTCTTTCGAAAGCGGGAAAAGCGCCTTCCACTCATTATATATTTCTTCAATCTTCATAATCGTACTACCTTTTTAAGTGGGGTATATACCACCTTTGAATCATATTTTTTGTCTTATTTAATCTTCATACCACCTTTTTAAGTGGGGTATATACCACCTTTTTAACGATTGCAAAAATACAAAGAAATATGAAATCACCAAAAAAATGTGTGTTTTCTCTTTTCGAAAACACACATTTTCAGAAACGTTGCTTTTTTCGGCGACTTCAAGTTTGTGCCGATGCTGAAAGAGCTTGGGAATGACTGAAATACATTCGCAATGGTAATAGTTAGTTCTCGCGGACAGCTCGTACAGATTGACCCATAATTCGGTAGTGATGGGACACATAGTCATCATACTGACTCTGACCGTAGTAGTAGTTCCCCGCCACGTACGATTTGTCCCTTTCGAGCGAACTCGAACTGTAGAAACCGAAGTGACCAGCACTATCGAGACGATCTTCGAAGCGGATGCCCGCTGCGGGCAAAAAGAGCCCCCCCCCGTTAGCGGCGGTGAAGAGTCTGCCATACACGCCGTTTTGGGTTTTCCAAGTACTGGTGGTGTAGTATTGCAATTCTTCCCATTGGATTTTGGTAGGAGTGTGCCAGCCGCCACCCCAGTTGGCCGTGACAGCATCGTCCTCGGGCAAAAGAGTGGTCAGGTTATCGGTGAAACCGTTGTAGCCATAGCTGGAATCGAAGCAGTATTTGGTCAACTGAGTGTAGTCACCGTTGCAGTATTTGTATGTGCTCCAGGCATAATAGTCTTTCGGAGTCGTCTCGCCCCAAGCGAAATAGTCACCGTACTCTTCAGGCGTTGTCGCGCCCACATTGCAGGTTGCCCACAACGTACCACTTGGCAGGCCGAGGTCAACGTAGTTGTGTCCATTAAATGTGCCATCACCTTTGGCAATATCTTTTTTGCATCCAACGGCACAAATCATCGCCATTGTTAGCATTATGGCCGCCATTACTTTCATTGTTTTCTTCATATTGATAAGTTTTAGATTTTAGTTTTCTGTTCATTTCTTGAAGATGCTACCCAAAATCGACCGGACGATTTGGTTCCCCAGGTTACGTCCGATGGTAGTCGCCGTCGTGTTGATGGTCTTCTCCAGCGCCTTGCCTGCCGTCGACTTCTTCTTTCTGGTGGTCGTGCTTCTGGAGCTGGTGCTCCTTGAGCGTTCCTTTTCCTTCGCTTCCTTGGCCTTGCGCTTCTCTTCCTCTTCGGCCTCTTTCTGGAGTCGTTTCTCCTCCTGTTTCTGCTGTTCGACGAGCACTTCGTAGGCGCTTTCGCGGTCGAAGCTCTTGTCGTAGACGCCATAGATGCGCGACTTACGGATCAGTTCGTTGCGCTGGTCGTCGGTGATGGCGCCAATCTGACTCAGCGGGAAGAGAATCTTGGCACGTTCCACGATGCAGGGTGCACCTTTCTCGTCGAGCAACGAGACCAAGGCCTCGCCCGTACCGAGTTCGAGAATGGCTGCCTCGGTGTTGAAGTTCGGGTTGGTGCGGAAGGTCTGTGCTGCCGCCTTCACGGCTTTCTGTTCCTTAGGCGTATAGGCTCTCAGTCCATGGAGGATACGGTTGCCGAGCTGGCCTGCGATGGCCTCGGGGATGTCGTCGGGGCTCTGTGTGACGAAATAGACGCCGACACCCTTCGAACGCACCAGACGGATGACCTGCTCAATCTTGTCGACCAAGGCTTTGGAGGTGTCCTTGAACAGCATGTGAGCCTCGTCGAAGAAGAAGATCAGCTTGGGCAACGGCAGGTCGCCGACCTCGGGCAGCTGGGTGTAGAGTTCGCTCAGCAGCCACAGCAGGAAGGTGGAATAGAGTTTGGGGTTAAGCATCAGCTTGTCGGCAGCCAACACATTCATCACGCCCTTGCCTCCTTCGGTCTGGAGGAAGTCGAACACATTGAACGAAGGCTCGCCAAAGAAGAGGTCGCCGCCTTCGGCCTCGAGGGCCAGCAAGGCACGCTGGATGGCACCCACGCTCACCGAGGTGATGGTGCCGTAGGTGGTGGTGAACTCCCTGGCGTTCTTGGCCACATAGTCGAGCATGAGGCGCAGGTCCTTCATGTCGATGAGGAGCAAGCCGCGGTCGTCGGCGATCTTGAAGACGATGTTGAGGATGCCCGTCTGGGTCTCGTTGAGGCCAAGCAGACGCGACAGCAGCTGCGGTCCCATGTCGGAGATGGTGGCTCTCAGCGGATGGCCTTGCTCGCCATACACGTCGAAGAAACGCGTGGGGCAGCCATGGAACTGCGGATTCTCGATGCCGAACTCAGGGCAGCGTTTCTCGATGAAGCCACTCATCTTACCAGCCTGGCTGATGCCCGAGAGGTCGCCTTTCATGTCGGCCATGAAGCAAGGCACGCCTGCCTCGCAGAAGGATTCGGCCAGCACCTGCAGGGTGACGGTCTTACCCGTACCCGTGGCGCCCGCTATCAAGCCGTGGCGGTTGGCCATCTTACCCACCATATAGAGGGGTCCGTTGTCGCAATGCGCGATGTAGAGTTGGTTGTCTTCTGTATACATAGCAATAGTTTTATTTGTTGATTCTGAATCGGATATACTTTATCGTCAGGCCTTGGTCGAGCCACATCTGCTCGTAGAAGGTGCGTATGGTCTTCACCTCCAAGTTGTCGTCATTGGCATAGAGGTCGTCGGTGGCATAGAGCAGTGGCAGACCTTGTGGCTCCACCACCTCGTGTAGCGTGAACTCATACATAATGGGGCTGTCCGTCTTGAGGTTGAGGATGCCGTCGGGGCGGACGATCTTGCGGTAACGGTCGAGGAACTCGGGTGAGGTGAGGCGATGGCGGGCGTTGCGCACACCTTCGCCGGGATGCGGGTCAGGGAAGGTGACCCAGATCTCGGCGACCTCGTCCTTAGCGAAGAAATGCTCGATCTGGTCGATGCGGGCACGCAAGAAAGCCACGTTCTTCAGGCCTTCCTCGTTGCTTTGCTTCAGGCCGCGCCAGATACGCGCGCCCTTGATGTCGACGCCGATATAGTTGATGTCGCGATGCGCCCGGGCCAAGCCAACGGTATATTCACCCTTGCCGCAGCCCAGCTCTAGCACGATGGGGTTGTCGTTGTGGAAGAATTCCTCGTGCCACTTCCCCTGAAGCGGGAACCCCTCCCCCATGATGCGTTCATAACTGTATTCGAACAAGTTAGGGAAGGTCTTGTTCTCGGCGAATTTCTCCAGTTTGTTCTTCTTTGACATCGTCGTTCCTTATTTGTTTAAAATCCAGACCTCATAGTCGGAGTTAGCCCTGATATCGAGGAGCGCCGCGGTGGCCTCTTCCATCGTGCGGTAACGGTCGACGGCGACAAACCACCGTTTGCCCCTTGGCTCATAGAAGGCGTTGCGATAGCCTTCCGCCTTCAAGGTCTTGACCATATTGGCCGCATACTCTTCCTGGACGAAACACCCGGCTATGATGCGTATGTTGGCATCGGCAGGCGCAGGCGTTGCTGCAGACTGCGTCGGCGCGGCAGCAGGTTCGGTCACGGTAGGCTCAGCAACGACAGGCTCGGTGACAGCGGGCTCAGCAATAGCCGGCTCGACAACGGTATCCGTCGGTGCAGGAGCAACTTCTTTCCATTCCCAAGTCTTGACATAGGACGGAAGCGTATATGTCTTAGGCTCATACTTGCCACGTACGACCTTCTTCCCTAGCAATCGGCCGAAGTCGACGACACGGAAATAATGCAATCCCAAGCCGACAAGGGCCAACAGGAGCAAACCCAAGAGGATCCACAGCCATCCAAAGTGGCGTTGCGGCAACTCGTCGTCTTCGTGCACGGCTTTCTCGTCCACGGTGACGGGGGTGTTCTTGTCTCTCTGCTGCTTGGCGATCTCCGCCTTGATTTCGTCTTTGGTCTTCGAGCGTAGGATAGGCTCGGGGGTGAGGTCGGTCAGGCCAAAGGCATCGCTGTTGTAGTTGACGGCTTTGTCGGGTTCAAAGGCAAGGTCTTCGGCCCAGTCGTAATAAAGCGCGCCCACATCCTTCAGCACCACCTTCTTACCTGCCTTCATGCTATTGAAGCAGTCGGAGACGAACATCACCAGAAGGCGACGCGCCTCATCCATGGGGATCTCGTTTTTCTCCGACAGATAGTTGATCACCAAATCGTTATCCTCTCTCAAATTGGCATCAAACTCGATCACGCTGGAAGGACGGGCAAAATAATTGGCCACTGGGTTGACCTTAGCCGAGACCGGTTTCTTCACAAAGGCGCCCAAGCCGGGCACCACCACGGTGTCGCGGACATACAACAGGTCTGATATGGCTTCTGCTATGGTAATCATCATTCAATCTCAGGTTTAGTTTGCGCATACTGCTCGGCTCTATGCAGGTCGTCGGGCGTGTCGATGGAGATGTTTTCGGCATCGCTCAAGGCCATGCGTATGGCGAGACCATTCTCGAGCCAGCGCAGCTGTTCGAGCGACTCGGCCTGTTCCAAGGCTGAGGGCTCCATGTGCGCCACTTGATGCAACACATCGGCTTTGTAGGCATAGATGCCGATATGCTTATAGAAACGGCCCTTGGCGAGCCACTCGTCGCGGTCGACATTACGCATGAAGGGGATGGGGTTGCGGCTGAAATACATGGCATTGCCTTCTTGGTTCACCACGACCTTCACCGCATTGTGGCTGAACAGCTCATCCGCATCGTCGATCCGCTTGGCCAACGAGGCCAGGGACGTGTCGTCGCGCACAATCAAATCGACCAAGAGGTCGATCTGCTTAGGGTCGATAAAAGGCTCGTCGCCTTGTATGTTGACCACGGCATCATATTTCGTCTTCAGCAGGTCGAGCGCCTCGCAGCAACGGTCGGTGCCACTGCGGTGGTTGGGGCTCGTCATCACATACGCTCCTCCGAAGTCCATCACCGCATCGGCGATACGCACGTCGTCGGTGGCGATGACCACGGCGTCGAGCTTCGACTTCAAGGCCTGCTCGTAGACGCGTTGTATCATGGGCTTGCCTTTGATCAAAGCCAAGGGCTTGCCGGGAAAACGCGTCGAAGCGTAGCGTGCGGGTATGATGCCT
Source organism: uncultured Bacteroidia bacterium (assembly GCA_902786745.1). Classification (GTDB taxonomy): domain Bacteria; phylum Bacteroidota; class Bacteroidia; order Bacteroidales; family F082; genus Limimorpha. The sequence goes on along the minus strand of CADADR010000005.1, from coordinate 43,272 downwards.
ACAACTTTCATTCTAGAACAATCCGTTGAGTGAGGCTTCGATACGGTCGACCACGGTACTCAAGTCCTCGGGGTTCTCCAATTCGATGTTGTCCGTGTCGATGATAAGCAGTTTGCCGTCGTGGTAGTTCTTGATCCATTCCTCGTAACGTTCATTGAGGTTGGTCAGGTAGCTGATGCTGATGGACTGCTCGAACTCACGGTTACGTTTGGCAATATGCCGAATCAACGTCGGCACCGAAGCGCGGAGATAAATCAGCAGATCGGGCGGCTGGAGGAACTTCGTCATCAGCTCGAACAGCGACTTATAGTTCTCGAAGTCACGGGTTTCCATCAGTCCCATGGAATAGAGGTTGGCCGCGAAGATATGGGCATCCTCATAGATGGTACGGTCCTGGATGACGTCTTCGCCGCTGTTGCGGATGTCCATCACCTGGCGGAAACGGCTGTTGAGGAAGAAGATCTGGATGTTGAACGACCAGCGTTGCATGTCCTCGTAAAAGCTGTCGAGATAGGGGTTGTGTTCCACTTCCTCATAATGAGGCTTCCAGTTGAAGTGCTTGGCGAGAAGGCCTGTGAGGGTCGTCTTGCCCGAACCGATATTGCCTGCTACTGCGATATGCATAATGCTATTGTTTTAGTGTGAAAAGAAGTTGCTAAAATAAAGAAAAGTCATCAAAAAGAGCCCATTTTTTTCAGAAAAATAGCAAGCCACTGATTTTCAGTTTATTTTGGCGCCTTTATCAACAAGTATATACCCAGTATGCAGAAGATGATGTTGGGGAACCATGCTGCGAGGGCAGGCGACAGCCCACCCGATATGGCGAACGACTTGGAGATCTGCAAAAACAGGATATAGGCGAAGGCGATGCCGATGCCGATGCCAAGATGCATACCGATGCCGCCCCTCACCTTTCGGCTCGACAAGGCTGCGCCGATCAGCGTCAGGATGATGACCGCCGCAGGCGAGGCCATGCGTTGGTGCATCTCCACCTGATATACCTTCACCCCTTCCGAGCCCTTCTCCTTCATGCTGTTGATATGCTCCTGCAGTTCAAAGTAATTCATCTCGTCGAAGTCCTCCTTGATCTTGTAGAGGTCGGTAGGATAAAGGTTGATGATGGTGTCGTAGTTACGGCCTTTGATGATGGACTCCTTCTCGCCGTCGATGGTACGGATAGCATACGGGTCGAAATACCAGCCGTTGGGGGCGATGGTGTCATGATAGAGCACGTCGGCCATAGCCTTGTATTTCAATTCGTTGCCGTCGTATTTCTCCCATGAGAACTTATAGCCGTATTGTTTGGCGATGTTGTAACTCTCCACATAGACGAACTCGTCTTTCCCGACCTGCACGTGCACATTGCGTCCCGCGCTCTGGCTCAGCTTCTCCATATACTCGTCCTTGAACTGCCTACGGATCTCGTTTGTCTTCGGAATCAGGAAGTTACCAAAATACAGCGACATCATAGCGATGGCGAAGGCAGCCAGCATATAGGGATAAAGGAAGCGCCAAAAACTGATGCCACTGCTCAGGATGGCCACAATCTCGGTGCGGGCAGCCATCTTCGAGGTGAAAAACACCACTGCGATGAAGGCAAACAGATGGATGAAGAGGTTGATATAATAGGGAATAGACATGATATAATAATCCACCACCACCCGTTGCCAAGGGGCATGATGCCTCAAAAAGCTATCGATGTTCTCGGACAGGTCAAAGATGATGACCACCAAGATCAGCATGGAGATGGCGAAGAAAAAAGTCCCGATGTACTTTTTGAAGATATATGCGTCTATTTTTTTCATTTACAGTCTAGTGGTAACCTTTTTCAGCATCACATCGCGCCATTCGGCGAAGTCGCCAGCGATGATGTGCTTGCGCGACTCACGCACCAGCCAGAGGTAGAAGCCTATGTTGTGGAGACTGGCAATCATGGGACCGAGGATCTCGCCTGCGACGAAGAGATGACGCAGATAAGCCCTGGTATATTGTGCATCGACAAAAGTTTCGCCATTGGGGTCGACGGGCGAGAAGTCGTATTTCCACTTTTCGTTCTTCAGGTTGATGATGCCTTCGGAGGTGAAAATCATGCCGTTGCGGCCATTGCGGGTGGGCATCACGCAGTCGAACATGTCGACACCGCGCGAGATGCTCTCCAGGATGTTGGCTGGTGTGCCGACGCCCATCAGGTAACGCGGACGGTCTTTGGGAAGGATGGCGTTCACCAACTCTATCATCTCGTACATCGTCTCGGTGGGTTCACCCACGGCCAGTCCGCCGATGGCGTTGCCCGCAGCGTTCTTGGAGGCGATGTACTCGGCCGACTGCTCACGCAGGTCGCGGTAGACGCAGCCTTGCACGATGGGGAACAACACCTGCTCGTAGCCATATTTCGGCTGGGTGGCATTGAAGCGGTCGATGCAACGGTCGAGCCAGCGGTGGGTGCGTTCCATCGAAGGCTTGGCATAGTGGTAGTCGGCCGTTCCAGGCGTGCATTCGTCGAAGGCCATCATGATGTCGGCGCCGATGCTGCGTTGAATGTCCATCACGTTTTCGGGGGTAAACAGATGCCTTGACCCGTCGATATGCGACTGGAAGGTCACGCCCTCCTCTTTCATCTTGCGGATGCCCGTCAGCGAAAACACCTGGAAGCCACCGCTATCGGTCAGTATGGGGCGGTCCCAGCCGTTGAACTTGTGCAGGCCTCCAGCGGCCTCGAGCACATCCAATCCCGGTCGAAGATAGAGATGGTAGGTGTTGCCCAAGATGATCTGTGCCTTCACCTCGTCGCGCACATCGCGCAGATGGCAGGCCTTCACCGTACCAGCCGTACCAACAGGCATGAAAATCGGGGTCTCGATAGGACCGTGGTCGGTGCTCAGCACACCTGCTCGGGCGTGGCTTTTCGGGTCGTTTGCTGCAATAGTGAAATTCATCCTTGTAATTTTGTGCAAAAGTACGACTTTTTTTGCAACATTTTTTCATATCTTTGCATTCAATAAAAATCATCGACCGTGCAGTTCAGTTTTCACTTTAACAGCTTAAGTTTCATACTTTTAATCATTTTTGGCATCAGCCTCGTCATCCAATTGATCTACCATTGGGGCCTGTTTTCGAAAGTGGCCTTCTATAAAAGGAATGCGCGCCCGAAACTCGACGAGGAGTTGGAGCCCGTCTCCATCGTGCTTTGCGCCCGCGACGCCTACGAGTACCTCACCGAACTGATACCTGCCCTACTCAAGCAGGATTATCCTGACTTTGAAATTGTTGTGGTGAACGACTGCTCTGATGATGAGACCGAGGAATACCTGAAAGACTTAGAGCGTAAGGAGACGCGAGTGAAGCCCGTGCAACTGAAGCAACACCTTAACTTCTTCAACGGCAAGAAGTTCCCGCTTTCGATGGGCATCAAGTCGGCACAAAACGACCTCATCGTCTTCACCGAATGCAACTGCATGCCTGTCAACGACCAATGGCTGCGCAGCGTGGTGAACCGTTACAACAGCCGGACGGAAATCGTCATCGGCTACAGCCCTTACGTGCAGAAGAAAAGCAGCCTCAACCGCATCATCCGCTTCGACGCCCTGCAGAACGGCCTGCTCTACCTCTCCGCCGCCCTGAGCCGTCATCCCTACATGGGCATAGGCAAGAACCTGTCGTATCGTAAGGAGCTGTTCTACAGGAACCAAGGCTTCATTTCGCATTACACCACCTCGGTGGGCGACGACGATTTGTTTATCAACCAGACCGCCAACAAGAAAAACACGGAGGTGCTGATCGACGCCGAGGACGCCATCATTGCCACCCCCACCAACAACTTCAAGCTTTGGATGCGCCAGAAAAGCAGCCGCTACTCCACCATCCCGAAGTATGGCACACGAGCCCGCTTGATGCTCAGCCTGTTCTACGTATCCCAGTTTTTGTTCTACGCCTCATTCATCGCGCTGCTGGCCCTCTGTGCAAGACCCGCCTTCACCATCGCCAACAATGCGGTCTTCTATATCCCCATCTTGGTATTTTTCTTCCTGCTGCGCTTTGGCACACAGCTGATTATCTACCACAAAGCCTCCAAGCGCTTGGGTGAAAAAGGCCTGCTCCCAGGATTGATCGCCTACGATTTCCTGTTCGCTTTCCTCTCCCCCTGGCAAAGACTGATGGGAAGGATGAATGTTGGAGTGGAATGACAACAGAGACTCTGCAGGAAATAATGGGGCATAGAAAGATGTGCAAGGATAAGTGTTAGCCAATTCTCACTTCGTCACTACCACCCTCTTCACACAAACGCCATTTCCCACATACACTCGTGCCAAGTAGATGCCCGCAGCAAGGCCGCTAGTGTCAACCATGGCATTGATGCCATTGTAGGAAGGAACGGTGGCCACTTTTTGGCCAAGCAGGTCATAAAGGTATAATTGCTTCAGCCCCTTGCCCGTTACGCTAAGCAAGCCTCGTGTTGGATTGGGATAAATACTAACACTTGTTGCCTCAACCATCCCTTCTTCCACACTGTTATAGTCGAAGATGTCGGTGATTTGGAGGGCCCAATAAGATTCATACCCACATAGACGATTGTCCCAATTGGTGCAGCTGAAATCGCCCTCATAGCCCTCCTCTGGCATTTCGGCGGTGGCAAGGATGGTGTATACAGTGTCGCTAAGCATCATGACATCATTTAGTATGATTTCACTATATTTCGTCCCTATCACCCTCTCCCAAAGCAAGTTGCCATCAACATCGGTGCGAAACACCCACAACCGCGAATGATGATGGTAATCCTCTGGAATCTGCAGGTTTTGTGCACTTTGCACATCTCCATCATTTGAGTTAGTATTACCGAAAACCGTGAACCCGCCATCCTCGTTCTGAAAGGCTTTGATGGGGAAATCGGAGCCAGAACCACCATAGCAGCGACTCCAGACGATATTACCGTCAAAATCGGTGCGAACGAGCCAGGTATCGGGAGTTTGGCTTGTCTCGCTGTATCCGAGATGATATCCTGCACCTTCGGCATCTCTGTCATCTGATTGTGTGTCGCAAACCAAGAGGAAACCATCTTCAAGTTCTATTACATGGTCAACGATATCAAGCTTAGACCCACCGAAGCAATGAAACCAAAGCAACTGGCCAGCATTGTTCAGTTTGGCGAAAAGAACATCACTTGCATCCGTTGAAGGCACTTGGCAAACTGGTATAGATCCCACATAGCCAGGGTTGCCGACCATTGCCACATAATAACCTCCGCCAGAAACATTGATAAGGCATTGCGGCCACTCCCAATTTTCCGTGCCCAAGTTGGTTTCCCATTCAAGGTGACCAAGGCTGTCGATTTTCACCACCCAAACATCATCCAACCCATAATGGTTAGTAATGTCGCCCCCTGCCCATCGGATGGTTGTAGAAGCAATCACCCCCCCGTCCGGAGTAGAAGCGCCATACACACTGTTCGCTAAAGCCTCGTTCGCGCACCCCACCATGGTCTCCCAAACCACTCCTATGTTAGCATCCAATTTCTTTATTCCTAACTGTTCCTTTCCTAATTCATTTTGCGGATGTCCTATCGCATAGATAGAGCCTTGGTTTATTCCTACAAATAGATCTTCATCTATTCGGGCGTAAGGCCCCAAACTGAATTCATTATCGAGGACGCCAGTTTCATCAATTCCAATGACCCACGAGCGATTTGACAAAGGAATTGTCACCATTCCACTTTGGCTGCCAACAGTACCTGCCACCCAATATCCTCCTTCTACTTGGACAATGCGATTGGCATTATCACTGCCAAAGCTCCCATAGCACTGCTGCCAATCTATACGGATTTGAGAATAAGCACACACAGCAATTAATGCTAATACAAAAGAAAACATCAAGCGTTTCATAATAAATAATTTTTGGCAACAACCACCTTGTTTTTCAAGATGGTTGCTGCAAGATTATACATTTATTGAGCAATCACGATTTTTTTTGTTTGGTAATATTCACCACATACTATAGTGCAAGTGTAAACACCACTGGCAAATCCACGAAGGTCAAGCACTTTTTGGCCTTCGTGTCCATTAAGGTTATAGGAAGTCACTTTCACTCCAAGAGAATTTACAAGGGTCAGTGTAGCCTTTTTGGCATCATTGGGCAACGAGTAGTTAATGGCCACCCAGGTGGTCGCAGGATTAGGATTAGCTTCAATGCTCAAACCCATTGCCCTACCATGCAGTTCTGGATCATTTATTGCAGTTGACGAGCCCCTGGCACCTTCCGAATTTGGGAAGGAAACTATCGGGCAATCAAAAAAGAGAAGATGGCTGTTGACTTCAAGAATGTTTTGGGCCATGCGTTGCGAGACCCCCGAGCTGTTTTCAGCAATTTCCTCAATGTCGGCCATCTCCATCTCCGTTAGCTGACACGTGTTGCGTCTAGTTTGGCGTAGGTTCCGATATAGGTTAAGCATTGACATGTAGTCAACGTGTTCGTTCATTTCTTCGCTAGAAAAATTATATAGCTCAGGTAACATGTTCGCCAAGGCAAACGCATTATCAAAGTCGCCTTCGGCCATATACGATGCAATGATTTCGCGGTCGGATTCCAATTCGTTCATATTTCCCAGCCATCCTCGCAGTTCTGCTGTGTTGACAATGGTATCGGCCAAAATGCTGCGCACAATGTCAGATGCAGCATTGCGGTATTCAAGTGAATAGTTTGACATCTGGTTGAGCAATACAGTCTTATAGGTGTTGCCTGCAGCCAATTGTTCTAAAATGTCGGTCATGTATTCAGGCAGAGGATTGATCTTGTTTTTCACATAGTCGATGATGTCGCCTTTCTTCAGTTCGTCGGGATTGGATGCAAGAATCTCGAAAAGAACGGATTCGGTGAACACATCATCCCTGTCGGCGGCTTCTTCCAGTACATCTTCAGATAGGAAAGGTGAAGCACCAAGCAGTTGGGCCCGCAATTCCCACATTTGCCATGGCATGGCTGTCTGTATGTCGGCGATGGTGCCGCTGGTGTTGCCTCCATCGGTGAGGCGGTCATATAGTGCCTTCACACTATTGTAGTTGTTCAATGCCGTGTAATAATCCGACTCACGCTGTAGCTTCTGGGATGCAGACAACGAAAGTGCCGCGCTACTATTGGCATGAGCATCGTAATTCAACGTACAATCTCCAACAGAATCCGTGGGATAAACGCTAACCATTGAGTTGAATTGGATGGGCTCTTCATCTGCAACTCCTCTTTGATAATAATACAATACTCTACGGTCACCTCCGTTGAAGAAATGATAAGCGTTTTGGCTGAATTTGTTTTTGGCAGGCAACGAGGGCGTGCCTTGGTACAACCAGATAGCACTTTGACTATCGTCGTCCTTCAAAACATAAAAGTCAATAGTATTGGAGCAGTTGGTGTTGCAACGATATACTAAACCTCCAAAATCACCCCATCTGTTTCTACCAATAGACAGATTGCCGCAATAAAGATTAGTATAGTTGTTGTTGTAGATTTTTGTCATCCTGGTCTCAGAATTCTTTATCACAACAGCATAATTGTTTTGTGGGCACTGATTCGTTTTGAAGAAAGAGTTCTGTTCAATAGAAAAAGTGTTGATGCCCTCTGCATAGATGCCTATGGCACAGTCTGTACCTATCCGGCCAATCCCAAAGTTGGAGTTCACCACAGTCGGGAACCCGACTTGACGAGCAAAGATGCCACAATCATTACCTGTAAAGTTTGTGTTAAATACAACAAATGGTTTCGTTGATTCATTGAGGTCGTGTACCGCATGGATTCCCATAAAAAAACCATTCACTTCAGATTGGTTTATTAGATAACCATATTCGTCATAACTATTGAGCATGAAGTTGGCATCAAAGGCGAGGATGCCTTTAGCCCAACTTACAACATGGTTATTAGGATTCTCCAACTTGAATTTGCAGCCTTCGAAGCGCAGACCTTGCACATGGACGAGCTTTACATGCTCGTAGAACGGTTCTGTGCCTATGAAGTCATGGTTGACCTCAAAAGTACAATTGGAGAGGTTTGCTCTGTAATCTTTTGGATAGCCTGTTGCTGGATCAAAGTCGTGGTATTCCTCAATGCGCAGGCCTTTGGCGTTGTTTATAAAAGAAGAATTGCATGCCGAAAACATTCCTCCCGTTTTGTCATATTGCCAAGGGTCCCACAAATCCACAGCCACGATAGCGTTCTTGATGGAAGCATTGTTCATATATAAAACTCCTTGGTGTTGATAATCTTGGGGCTGGTCTGCTTGTCCCCATACTTGTATGCCTTTCCACATGCCTGGTGCTTCTGGCAACTTGTCGACGGAACAGTTATCAAGGACGAGATAACTCCATGGTTTGATGTAAATCTTTTTATCCTCGGGTACATAAATGTCATCTGTCATAACCACTCGTGTTTGGGGGCCGCTTGTCCAAAGATCGCCACAAAGACGGTAAGGTTGGGTGAAAGAACCAGAAGTAATAGTGCCATCAACCTGACCTTGGTAGCCCACCATAGTTGCTGCTTCAGCAGTGAAAGAACTCTCGTAGGTAGATTGAGGGACTTCAAAACCATTTGGATTAAAATGGTGGGGATTGAAATAGCCATCGGTCGTCCACGAATTCAAATTATTGGCAAACGCAAAGCTTTCCTGTAGAGAAATCACCCCATCATTATCCGTGTCAGAAGGTACATCATATTGTTCATGAGCATCTAATGGGTCATTAGGAAAGAACCTGCTCCATGGCATTGCGTCATCGCCCGTTCCATCGATAACTCCCCATCCAGGATAAATCCACGGCCCGGTGATTTGTCCACCAAATGTGTTGATATTAGGATAATATCCCAAATGGGACGCGGCCCAATAGTAGGTGAATTCATTAACATTTTCACATGCAAAATGACTAGGTTGTTGACCGACCCTCGTTATATACATTTCAGGATGGCAATACCCCTCCTCGTCTGTGGCAGTCAGCACAACGCGGTTTTCGCACATGTCACCAGCACAATCCAGAAAAGCATGCTTAAAACTGCCTGAGAAATTGTTTTGCATAATTAGAGTCATTTGGGAGCATTTGATGTTTGCAACATAATTCCTCAATTCACCGGGTTTTACAATTATACTACTTCCCTGTTGGCCATTAGGCATCTCGAATCCCAAACTTGGGTAGTTTACACCATAACCTGTTATGTAAATAAACAACTGATCTTCGTAAGTCAGCACTTCCGATAGTTTTTGGAACAGTCTTGAAAGCTCCGATTTGCCATACGAAAAACTGCTTCCCAACTCCGTATGGTAAGGCCCAGGATAGTCGGGTGTCATCGCGAAAAAGTCGTTTGTGTTTCCATATCCTCCACTATTATTCAAGTCATTTTCATTGAAAGCTCCATTGAGTGCTCTTGGGGCAAGTACAAGGATATGTGTATTTGTGTAATTCTCATCTTCCAAAGTGTTTTCTTGGAAACCATACACATTTGTCAATGTTGTATACACGCATGACAAGTCACCCCAATACCGATTTCTATAATCTGCATAAAAACCATCACCTCTTACATTGGCACATACTAGAACTGCCCAAAGATGTGGGTTATTTCCCGGCGGTTCTGGTTGTATTGATGGATCGTATTGAAAAGTATATTGCGGTGCAGCTGGACGCTGCACGATTGAGACGGGTATAAAGTCAGACCAATTCGCTGGTTCTACATACTTATCAATTATCGAATGATCGCCATTGACATTCACAAAACAATACTTGCATGGGTGCAACCAATTAGTAAAAGGCATCAAGTCGATGAAATAGGCATAGCAATTCTGAAAGGGCACGACAATTTCAGTGCCGTCGGCAAGGGCAACAGCCTCGTCACTCGTCAACAAGTTAGGGAATACAAAAATATCAATGTCATCCAAGTCCGACGAAAAAATATGGTTGGTAACAATAGCATCCGCCTGTGAGCGATTGATTTGCGCCTCGACATAATTGATGGCCATGAGGCTGGCCGTTAATATTATTGCAAACTTTTTCATTTTAAGTGTTTTTTGATGGGGTGAAGATAATACTATGTTTCACTGTTAAATGCAAAAAAAGTGCAATGCCCTATACGATAAGGCTTCATCCATTTTTGACATTGCAAATATACGACGCGAAAAAGCAAAAGTCAAGAAAAAAGTGAATTATTTGAAAAAATACCTTATTTTAATGAACGATACCCCTTCGGGGCATTGACAATGAAATCTCGATATTCAAATTCAAAAACAACAAAACAATAATTAGTCCTACCCGTGAAACTGCATTATGTTTTAAATTAATTCCAAGTTTATTTTAAAAATAGTGCATACATCATAGCTTAGCTGTATTACAATAAGAGCATACTAAAACAAACTATCCCTTAATTTGGATTGTAAATCCTTCGTCGATGAGCGGCTGCACCAAGCGACGCATCTCGTCGACGCTGAATTTTTGTAAACCTTCCTCTGGAGTCGGCCTATCGATGGTGTAGACCATGATTTCGCGTGGCTTTAGTTGACGAACGATGTCCATCCAGCCCTTTAAGACCTCGGGGGTTGACGAATCGAAGTCCTTGCTTCTCAAGAACATCGTCTGCAAAATGAAGTCGCCGTTGAACTGCTTCAGCGCCTCCACCACGCGATTGATGTCGTAGCCTGGCGCAGGATGGTTGATCTTTTCAATCCATTCGTTGGTTGGGGCATCGATTTTCATCGTCGGGTTATCAACCTTGCGTAAGGCATTAAATATCTCCGGTTTGTGCACCATCGTAGCATTTGACAGCACAGTTATCTTCGAGTTGGGATAATACTTGTTGCGCAACGCAATCGTATCGTCGATGATTTGTGGAAACTCGGGATTGATGGTGGGCTCGCCATCGCCGCTGAAGGTGATGGAGTCGATGTTCACACCATCATTTTTGCATTGCTGCAACTTGGCTTCCAAGGCTTTGCGCACCTTCTCGGCCGAGGGCAATTGGGTGTCATTACGCCCGTCCTTGTTCCAGCCGCATTCGCAATAGATGCAGTCGAACGTACAGATCTTACCCTTTTCAGGCAACAGATTGATTCCCAAAGAACTACCCAAACGGCGGCTATGGATGGGACCGAAAACGACTTCTTCTCTGATCATGTTTTTGTTTTTGCTTATGGCTGATAGCTAATGGCCTATGGCCTGCCCCGATATAGAGGCAAGCCATAGGCCATAGGATATGAGCCATTGTATTTACTTTGCGTACTGGACGGCTCTCGTCTCGCGGATGACCGTGATCTTGATCTGACCCGGATAGGTCATCTCGGTCTGGATCTGCTTCGAGAGGTCGTAGGCGATGCGGTCGGCGTCTTGGTCGCTCACCTTGTCGGCACCCACGATGACACGCAGTTCGCGGCCAGCTTGGATGGCATAGGTCTTCACCACACCCGGATAGCTCATGGCCATCTCCTCCAGCTTGTTGAGGCGCTGGATGTAGGCCTCGACCACCTCGCGACGGGCACCGGGACGGGCACCAGAGATGGCGTCGCACACTTGGACGATGGGCGAGATGAGGTTGTCCATCTCGATTTCGTCGTGGTGGGCACCGATGGCGTTGCAGATGTCGGGTTTCTCCTTCATGCGCTCGGCCACCTTCATACCCAGGATGGCGTGCGGCAGCTCTTCCTCGTTCTCGGCTACTTTACCGATGTCGTGCAAGAGACCGGCACGCTTGGCAGCCTTCACGTTGAGGCCCAACTCGGCAGCCATGGTGGCGCAGAGCTTGGCCGTCTCCACGGAGTGCTGCAGCAGGTTCTGGCCGTATGATGAACGGTATTTCATTCGACCCACCATCTTGATGAGCTCGGGATTCAGGTTGTGAATGCCGAGGTCGATGGAGGTGCGCTTACCCGTCTCAATGATTTCTTGTTCCACCTGTTTCTCCACCTTGTGGACCACCTCTTCGATGCGGGCGGGATGGATTCGGCCGTCGACGACGAGCTTCTGCAGGGAGAGGCGGGCGATTTCGCGGCGGATGGGATCGAAGCCGGAGATGAGGATGGCATCGGGGCTGTCGTCGATGATGATCTCGACGCCCGTGAGCGACTCGAGGGTGCGGATGTTACGACCCTCACGGCCGATGATGCGGCCCTTGATTTCGTCGTTCTCAATGTTGAACACGCTGACGGTGTTCTCGATAGCCGTCTCGGCAGCCGTACGCTGGATGGTCTCGATGACGATCTTCTTGGCCATCTGGTTGGCGCTCATCTTGGCGTCTTCGGTGGCTTCCTTCACGTAGACCATGGCCTCGGCTTGGGCGTCTTCCTTGATCAACTCGATCAGCTGATCCTTGGCTTCTTTGACCGAGAGACCCGAGATGGACTCCAGTTTCTTCGACTCTTCGCTATAGATACGGTCGAGGTCGGCCTTTTTCTTGTTGAAGCTTTCCATCTGAGAGTCAAGACGTTGCTGTGCAGCCTGCAGCTCTTTGCCTTTACGCTGCACCTCTTCCATCTTTTGGTTGGCCTCCTGCTTGAGTTGGCTGACCTTCTGTTCGGTCTTCTGCAGCTCGCGTTTGCGGTCGTTGCAGGCCTTCTCGTGCTCGTCTTTCATCTGGAGGAACTTCTCCTTGGCTTGCAGGATGCGTTCTTTCTTGATGACTTCGGCTTTCTCCTTGGCTTCTTCGAGCAAGGCGGTCTCTTCTTTGGTGACGGCTTTCTTCAGTAGGGTGGACGTGATGAGGTAACCAACCGCGAGGCCCACGACCAAAGCCGCTGCGGCGATGATAATCCAAGTAGTGTTTGTGATAGTGAGTAATAACATTTTAAAACTCTGTTTTTACTCGAAAAATGAGGAGGAAACAAAGAAACTGCCTGCCCTTGGAGATGCGTAAACTCCATATAATACGCTTGTGGCCACCGCGTTGCGCAAACGTCCACCGGTGCCAAAGGCACTTCCCCGAAGGGAATGAGGCCTGTTTTTACAGTGCGCGAGTAGACCGATTGATGTGTTGATAATGTTGAGTTTACCAAATGCGCTGAACAGGCAGTTCCAGATCTTCAAAGAACCCACCCACGTCTTCACGTGGATTATGATTGTTCGCTCAATAAGTCGTTCAGATCTTGCAGCTTACGCTCCAGATTCTGATTCCTGTAAGACAATTCAGCATCCATCTTGACTACCGAGGTGGCAAATTGCAAAGCCGTCATCGAAAGCAAGTCCTGCACGTCCTTGTAGGCGTAATGCTTCGTGTAATACTTCACCCTCTCATTGATGAGGGCACCGGCCTTGCGGACCTTTTCCTCGTCAGCACGAGCCACCGAAAGGCGATAGGGCCTGTCCAGTAACGTGATATTGATGGTTATTTCGTCCATTGTGCTGACTTTCAAGTATCTGAATTATTCCTTACTGTTCAAAATCGAAACGCATCTGTCAATTTCCCTCACCAACTCTTGAATGAGCTTTCTTCCTTCTTCTAATTCTCCCTCGTTGTCGAGTGCGTTAACAATTGTACTTTTATTTATTTTATCTTGCAACTCCCCTGCCGAACGGCGCAGCGCCAGATTCTCCTCATCCAACGCCTTGTTCGCTTCGGCGAGCCGCTTGTTTTCCACCGCCAACTGATTTTTCTCATCAATCAATTTCCTCAATTTCAATTCAATCTCGGATACTATGATGCTCAAATCGGCCATGGAACATTCGGTTCTTGGAATTGTGCCACAAAAATACGGAATTAAACAATACTTCGCCCGTTTTTCGAAAAAAATTTCCACGATACGCCCATAATAGCAGGAAAAACCCTACTTTTATCGCTCCAAAACCAACATCAGCATGAGAAAAATCGCATTTATGATCGCCCTAATCACCGTTTTGGCTTCTTGTTCCACGAAAGAAACCACCCTGACCATCATCGAAACCACTGATACTCACGGCCGTTACGATGAGTTTGCCAACGATGCCTACACCCTCAAGAAGATGAAAGCCGAGTTAGGCGACCGGCTTATCCTCTTGGACAACGGCGACGACATGCAAGGCACGCCGTTCCAGTATTGCTCCAACCAAGATGCCGAGCACCCCAACTTGGTCTCCGAAGTGTTGAATTACTTCCCCTACGACGTCGCTTGCGTGGGTAACCACGACATCGAGGCAGGTCGCAAGGTGTTCGATCGCGTGTATTCCGAGACCAAGGTGCCTGTGCTGGCCGCCAACGTCATCGACGAGACCACGGGCGAGCCCTATTTCACACCTTATATTATCCTCGAGCGCGATGGCTTTAAGATTGCCGTGCTCGGTCTGCTGACGCCCTATGTAATCACTTGGGTACCAGACAGATTGCGTCCAGGCCTGCGTTTCGATCAACTCGAGGCCGCTGCCGACAAATGGGTGAAACTCATCCGAGAGAAAGAACACCCTGACCTGATGATAGGCTTGTTCCATTCAGGATGGGAGCCTATGGCACAGAACCTGCCTGAGGATCATCCCCTTGGACGCGAGAACGCAGTGAAATGGGTGGCCGAGAACGTGCCTGGCTTCGACCTCATCTACTACGGCCACGACCACCGCGCCCGTGCCGAGAAGCTGACAAACCCCAACGGCGAGCCTGTGTACGTGCTCAACTCGGGCCATCGCGGCAAAGGCCTGGCCAAGGCTGAAGTGACGCTGAAGAAAGGAAAGAAGCCCCAGATCAGCATCGAGCTTATGCCCACCGACGGCGAAGAGAAAGACGAAGCCTTCCTCGCCATGCTCCAACCCTACCTCGACCGTGCAGAGGCCTACCAAAACAAGGATGTGGCTGAGTTGCCCGTCAGCATCAGCAGCGACGATGCCTTCAATGGCCCTTGCCTCTGGGTCGACGAGATCCACCGCTGTCAGATGGAGACCGTCGAAGCCGAAGGCATCCATCCCGACATCTCGATGGCGGCTCCGCTCAGCGGCGGCAAGACCATCGAAGCAGGCATGCTGAAAGTCAAGGACTTCTTTACCTGGTATCCCTTCGAGAACTCCCTTGCCGTTATGGCCTTGACAGGCAAGGAAGTGAAAGACTTCCTCGAATATGCCTACGAGATGAAGAACCCCATCTATAACTTCGACTGCGCCGCGGGCATACGCTACGAGGTGACCGACAAGAACCCCATGGGCGACCGCATCAACATCGTCGGCATGGCCGACGGCACGCCCTTCGACATGGAGAAGACCTACAACGTGGTGATGAACTCCTACCGCTCGATGGGTGGCGGCAACCACCTCATCAACGGCATCGGCTGGGCGCAGGAAGAGATCAAGGACCATGTGGTATGGCAGAGCGACCGCGACTTGCGTTCGTTATTTATTGACTGGGCCATGAAAAAAGGTGTGCTTGACAGTGAACCGTTGAACTGCTGGAAAATTAAATGAGAGAAGAATTCCTATACTACATTTGGGAGAACCGCCTGACTGACAAGAACTTGAAGACCACGGAAGGCGAAGCGGTAGAGGTGGTGGCTACGGGTTACCACAACACCGACTCGGGTCCCGACTTCCTTGAAGCCAAGATCCAAATCGGCGACAAACTCTGGGCTGGACATGTGGAGATCCATGTGAAGACCAGCGACTGGAACCGCCATGGCCACCAAAACGACAAAGCCTACAAAAACGTCATCCTGCATGTGGTATACGAAGACGACCTGCAAGTCAACGACATCCCTACCTTGGAGCTGAAAGGGCATTTCGACGAACGTCTATTTGCACAATACCAGAAACTTATCGCCTCCAAGACTTGGATCCCCTGTGAGAAAAGCATCAGCAAAGTGCCTGTCTTCACCAGGCTTTCGTGGCTCGACCGCATGGCTGTGGAGCGCTTGGAGAGCAAGTCGGGTGCCGTCACCAAGATACTGGAAGCCAACCAATTCGACTGGGAGGACGCACTTTACAAACTGCTCATGCGCTATTTCGGCTTGAAAGTCAACAACGAGGCTTTTGAGTATTTGGCCAACATCTTGCCGTTCAAGACCTTGCTGAAACATGCCGACAACCTTCTTCAAGTCGAAGCCATGCTCATGGGTTGCGCGGGGTTCCTCGAAGACGAGTTCACGGAGGATTATCCCCAACTGCTCAAGCGTGAGTATAATGTGATGAAGGCCAAGTTCAACCTGCTGACCATGCCTGCCGAGAGGTGGAAGTTCATGCGCATGCGGCCCTCAAATTTCCCTACTATCCGTCTGCCGCAAATGGCACAGCTCATCCATAAAAACGGGCCACTGTTCTCAAAAATCAAGGCGGCGAAAGACACTGCCGAAGCCAAGGCCCTGTTTGACGTGGCGGCATCGGAGTATTGGGAAACACATTGGCGGTTTGAGACGCGGCTGCCGAATCCCCCTACCCCCCTTAAAAGGGGGGACCATGGCAGCTGCAAACCGAAACACCTAGGTGAGACAACGGCTGATGTATTGATTATCAATGCAGTAGCCCCATTGCTATTCTGCTACGGCAAGCTCCACAAAGACGAATCGGTGTGCGAGACCGCATTGCAATTCCTGGAAGACACTGAGGTCGAGGACAATGCCATCATCCGCCATTACGCCTCATGCGGCATCACAGCGGAAAATGCCATGCAGACACAGGCTTTGTTGCACCTTTATTCCTATTTTTGCAAGCGCAAACGTTGTCTGGACTGTCGCATCGGGAACGTACTGTTGAAGTAAGCAACCAGAACCCATGAAGAACTTTTGGAGCATCGATACTGATCGGAAACGAGTCTTTGGATTGGACTTCTTGAGGGCTTTCGCCATTTTTTGCGTGGTGCAAGGCCACGCCGAGCGAATCCTGTTCGACACGCCCCTCGACCGTTTCACCGACATGCCCGTGCCCCATGGCGTCGACATCTTCTTCGTCATCACAGGATTCCTCATCGGGAAGTCGTTCATCACCCACCTCGAAAACCACGACAACCACATCGGCCGTTCCAAGACCCTCTCATTCTATGTCCGGACTGCCTTGCGCATCTTGCCCAACTACCTCTTCATCCTGTTTGTCAACTATCTCTTGGTTCAGCTCAATGTCATCGAAGGCGACGTCCACACCTTCCCGCTATGGCGTTTCGCCACCTTCACCCAAAACCTGTTCACACCTTTCTGGGGGTTCTATTGGGAGTCGTATTCCCTGCCCGTACAATGGTGGTTCTATATCTCCTTCCCGCTCCTTCTGATGCTCTTTTCGCTTTTCGCGAAGCCGAAAAAATACATCCCGTGGCTGTGTCTCCTTTTCATTGCGGCCTCCATCGCCTTCCGTCTCTCTGTGGCCGACCAGGTCCACGACCGCTTCGGCTGGGACATCTGGATCCGCAAGACCGTGGCTTCGCGCACCGACAACATCTACTTAGGTGTGCTTGCCGCCTGGATGATGTGCTATCATCCCAAGCAATGGGAGCGTCACGCGGTTGTCTGTTTCATCATAGGTGTGGCCTTATTTGCTGCCACACGCATCATCCCCCGCACTCCGGGCACCTTCTATTATGACGCCTTTTATCTGACAATTTCAGCCTTCGCCATCACGTTGTGGTTCCCTCTGCTGTCGAAATGGAAATCCTACAAAACACGTTGGGGTGACATCATTTCGGGCATCAGCGTACTTTCCTACGCCATGTTCCTCACCAACCTGCTGCTACTCCAAGTCCTCGAACACAGCTTCCCACAATTCTTGAGCCGTTACGCCATTGCCTATCCCGTTTATTGGATAATGGTCTTCGTAGCGGCCTATGTCCTGTATGTCTTTGTTGAAAAGCCCTTCGTGAGGATAAGGGATAAGATCAAGTTTTCGTAAACAATACTCAATTAACCAAATACCATGAAAAAATCCGTTTTTACCCTCCTCTTGGCCATTTGCTTCGGTGCATTGTTTGGCCAATCCAACCCTCTCCAACACGTCATCGTGATGATGGCTGAGCGTTACGACGACAGCCACTTGTCGCAAAAGACCGCTTTGATGACCAAGGAGCAACGCCGCGACTTCGTCATCGCCGAAAGAAAAGCGTTTTGTCAAGCCTCGCAAGCCCAAGTGCTTGATTTTCTTGAAGGTTACAAGAGTGCCAATATGGTCAGCGACCTGAAAACCTTCTGGTCGTTCAACGGCTTCAGCTGCTCGGCCAGCGACGAGGTCATCGCACAACTCGCTCAGCGCAAAGACGTTGCTGTGATTATCCCCGACGAGATGCGCCAGATGATTCCAAGCAACGAAAAGGCTAGCCCTGTCAGCACAAGAGACAACGCTTGGCATGTCGACAAAATCAACGCACCTGCGGTTTGGAACTACAACGGCACGGGCTATACGGGCAACGGCGTCATCATCGGCCTCATCGACACGGGCGTCAACTACAACCATATCGACATCGCCAACAGCATGTGGGACGGCGGCAGCGAGTTTCCGCACCACGGCTATGACGTTTTCTATCAAGACCTTGACCCCATGGACGATCAAGGTCACGGCACCCATACCGCTGGCATCCTTGCGGGACAAGGTACGGCAGGCACCCAGACGGGCATCGCCCCTGGCGCCAAGATCATGGCCATCAAGATTTTGAGTGAGGAAGGACAAGGCGAGGCCACACACCTCATCGAAGGCGTTGAGTTCGCCTTAGACCATGGTGCCAACATCCTCAGCCTCTCGCTCAGCGACGTAGGTGCCGGTCCCTGCTACTACTACCGCGACGTCTTCGCCACCTGCTTAGACGCAGGCGTGGCGGCTGCCGTGGCTTGCGGCAACGAAGGCCAGACGCAATACACCTACCCTGTCCCCTTCAACATCAGCGCCCCGGGCAACTGCCCTCCGGCATGGCTCCACCCCGACCAAAAAAACCTCATCGAAGGTGGCTTGACTTCCGTCATCAGCGTGGGTGCCACCGACTCCAACGACGAGCACTGCGGCTTCTCCTCAGTCGGCCCCACCACATGGGCTGCGGGACCTAATGTCGGCAACTACAACGACTACCCCTACGAAAACGGCGACGTCAACCAGCCCGGCTTGATCCGTCCCGACATCTCTGCTCCTGGCGCCAACATCACCTCGCTGAACTACCAGACCACCAACAACTACATCGAAATGGACGGCACCTCGATGGCTACGCCCTGCGTGGCTGGCGTGTTAGCCATGCTGCTTGAGGCCAACCCCGAGCTGACCCCTGCCGAATTGGACTCCATCATCGAGCTTACCTCCGTGCGCGTTGGCAACACCATGAAAAACAACCGCGTAGGCTCGGGTCGCATCGACGCCTTGGCTGCCATGAACGCCTTGTTCCACCACGGCCCCACCAACCTCACCGCCGACTTCGACGGCGAGCAGGTCGTCCTCAACTGGACCGCTGCTCCCGAAGGTATCTCCTACGATATCTATCGCGACGGCATGCGCATCGCCAACAGCCTGACGGCGACCACCTATACCGACCACATCAGCTACGCGGGTTCTTACACCTATTATATTATCGCCCATCTGGAAAACGACATGACCTCGCTCCCTTCCAATTACGTCACGTTGACAAAAGCGGTCGAGATTGAGGCTGAAGTCATCAACAACATGCGTGTCTCCTTGTCGTGGAACATGCCTGCGGGTATTTACGATGGCTTCGAGTCGGGCGACTTCTACCAAAACATGTGGATCAACGACGCCACCAGCCCTTGGGTCATCACCACCACGCAACCCAACACAGGCAACTATTGCGCAAAGTCGACCAATACGGGTATGTTCTCCAACAGTAAGATCTCGTTGGCGGTCAACCTGCCCACCTCGTGCGTGGTAAGCTACTATGCCCGCGTCAGCTGTTTCCCGCTCAATGGCTGTGGCTTCTTCATCGATAACGTGCAATATGGCGAGACCTTGAAGGACGAAGTACCGTGGACGCGCTACACCGTGGCCATCGGTCCCGGCAACCACATCCTGGAATGGAAATACGCCAACCAACTCGCCGAGGGCGAATACGATAACGCCTTCTATATCGATGACATCACCGTGGGCAACACCTACAGCATCTACCGCGCCAACTGCGACGGAAGCAATGCCGAGCTGATCGCTTCAAACGTCGCCGACGCCCATTACGTAGATTATGGTTGGGATGCCTTGCCGATTGGACAATACAAATACGGCATCAGCACCGATGGTGGAAACACTATTTCTTGGTCGGAGTGCTTAGACAAGGATGTGATGGCCGTTGATGAGAATAACGCAATGGAAATCAAGGTTTATCCTAATCCTACGAACGATATTCTGTTTGTACAGACGTTGCGCGCAACGTCTCTACAGGCGGAAACCGAATACATCATCACCAACATGACAGGCCAAACGTTGCTATCAGGCCACATTACCGATGAAACCCAACAAATTGATGTGACAGGGTTGGCTGAGGGAATGTATTTCGTTAGGATTCAAGGGGATGAAGGGATCACTATTAAGAAATTCTGTATTGTAAAGTAAACACACCATTGAGATTCCCTGCGGGAATGGCATGTTTGTTATAGTGTATACAGCGGCGGCAAGAGCAAGTTACCCAAAAGTAGCACCTCATGCCGCCGCGGTGTACATATTATAGTTACTCCATTCCCGAAGGGAATCTCTCACTATTACTACATTATATTGTAATTATTTTTCGTTTTTATAGGTTTTTCTTCTTTTCAACCGACAAAATCCCTAATATTGCAATCAAATTTGAAAAGCGAACCTTATGGAAAACGACCAATTCAAACTGCCCGAGAACGCGCAACGCGAACTGAAACCGGGCGAAGAGTATGAACCCATACTCTCGAAAAACAAGAAGTACCAGGAAGTTACGGTATGGTCGGTCTGCATCGGCCTGCTGATGACCATCCTGTTTTCGGCTGCCGCCGCCTACCTAGGCCTGAAGGTCGGACAGGTGTTTGAGGCCGCCATCCCCATCGCCATCATCGCCATCGGCCTTACGGGGCTGGCCCGCAAGAACGACGCACTGTCGCAAAACGTCATCATCCAAAGCATCGGTGGATGCTCTGGCGGTGTGGTGGCTGGTGCCATCTTCACCTTGCCTGCACTTTACATCTTGCAAGGCAAGGGCTACCAAATCGAAATCAACTTCTGGCAGGTGTTCATCGCCTCCTTATTAGGCGGCATCCTAGGCATCCTGTTCCTCATCCCCTTCCGCAAATACTTCGTCAAGGAGCAACACGGCAAGTTCCCCTTCCCCGAAGCCACAGCCACTACACAAGTGCTGGTCAGCGGACAGAAGAAAGGTAAGGACTCCTTATTGTTGGTTATCAGCGGATTGATTGGCGGTTTGTACGACTTCATCGTTTCCACCTTCGGCTGGTGGTCGGAGACCCTCACCACCCGCATGATGGGTTGGGGCGCTGCCCTGGCCGACAAAGCCAAACTGATGTTCAAGGTGAACACTGGTGCCGCCGTGCTCGGCTTGGGTTACATCATCGGCCTGAAATACGCCTTCATCATCTGCTGCGGCTCCATGCTGGTGTGGTTCATCATCATTCCGGGCATGAACCTCATCTGGGGCGACCAAATCGTTGACCTGATGAACGCGGGCATCACCGCCACCATCGGCTCCATGGCACCTGAGGAAATCTTCAAGAACTATGCACGTCACATCGGCATCGGCGGCATCGCCATGGCGGGTGTCATCAGCATCATCAAGTCGTGGGGCGTAATCAAGTCGTCAGTCGGCCTCGCTGCCAACGAGTTCAAGGGCAAGAAAGCCTCTGTGGAGCCTGTCGACCGCACGCAACAAGATATTCCCATGAAGACCATCGTCATCGGCATCGTGGCCGTGCTCATCGTCACCTTCCTGTTCTTCTGGTTCGGTGTGGTGCACAACGTATGGCACGCCTTGATCGGCATCTTGGTCGTGGCCGTCATCGCCTTCCTGTTTACGACGGTGGCCGCCAATGCCATCGCCATCGTGGGCAGCAACCCCGTGAGCGGCATGACTTTGATGACCTTGATTTTGGCCTCCTTGGTGATGGTCGCTGCCGGACTTAGCGGTCCCAGCGGCATGACTGCCACCTTGATTATCGGTGGTGTGGTCTGCACGGCTTTGGCCGTGGCGGGTGCCTTCATCACCGACCTGAAAGTAGGTTACTGGATTGGCACGACGCCCAAGAAGCAAGAGATATGGAAGTTCGTCGGCGTGGCCGTAGCTGCTGCCACCGTCGCTGGCGTCATCATGATCCTGAACAAAGCCTACGGTTTCGTGGGCGACGGTGCATTGGTCGCACCGCAGGCCAACGCCATGAGTGCCGTCATCGAGCCGATGATGTCGGGCGGTAGCGCTCCTTGGCTGCTCTACGGCATCGGTGCCGCCATCGCCTTGATCCTCAACTTCTGCAAGATCCCTGCCCTGCCCTTCGCCTTGGGTATGTTCATCCCCATCGACCTCAACATTCCGCTGCTCATCGGTGGCGCCATCTCGTGGTTCGTGAGCAGCCGTAGCAAGGACCAGAAACTCAACGATGCCCGCTACAACCGCGGCACCCTCATCGCCTCGGGCTTCATCGCCGGTGGCGCCTTGATGGGTGTGGTGAGCGCCATCCTCAAGTTCTGCAATGTGGATGCCGTGGCACGTACTGCCGATGGTGGCTTCTTCAACGAAACCCCATGGGCCGGCCTCATCGCCTTGGTGATGTACATCGCCATCATCATCTACATGATTTGGGACTCGAAGCGAGCGAAGGTAGAAGAAGAATAATTTTGTATCTTTGCGCCACAATTTCTGAATACTGTGGCAAGCATAAAGTACCAACCTTATAAAGCTGATGCCCACATCGACGCGATAGTCAAGGCTTTGCGCGATGGAGGGCATTTGCTTTGTTCGAACCTGGCGGCTTCGTCGAAGGCCTTCGTCGTGGAGGAAACCTTCCGGCAGATAGGCGGCCAGCACCTTATCGTCTGCGCCGACAAGGAAGACGCAGCCTATTTTTATAACGACCTCGAGAGCCTCCTTGGCGAGCGCGGCATGGACTACAGCAAGAAGCAGGTGCTCTTCTACCCCACCTCTTACAAACGTCCTTACGAGCCCGAGAAGCCCGACAACACCTATATCCTCTCGCGCACCGAAGTGCTGCAACGCGTCTCCACCTCCGAGCGCAAGACCTTGATCGTCAGTTACCCAGAGGCACTGAGTGAGAAGGTCTTCACCCGTAAGCTCTTGGCCAAGAACACCTTCAAAATCAAGGTGGGCGACAAAATCAACCTCGATTTCCTCACTGACTTGCTCTACGACTACGAATTTGAGAATGTCGATTTCGTGGTGGAGCCAGGACAGTTTGCCATCCGTGGCGGCCTGGTTGACGTGTTTTCGTTCGCCAACGACTACCCGTATCGTATCGAGTTCTTCGGCGACGAGGTCGACAGCATCCGTAGCTTCAACATCGCCGACCAACTCTCTATCGAGCAGCTGAAACAAATCGTGCTGCTACCCAACATGCAGGAACGCGCCTTCATCGAAGACCGCGAAGCCATCCTGCAATACCTGCCCGACACTACCACCGTGTGGCTCACCGACATGGCCTTCTTCGCCACGCAGGTCGACAAAGAATACGACCGTGCCGTGGAAGCCTTCGAGAAGATGCAAGAGCAGGACGAGGAAGTCAAGGCTTTGAAACCTGGACAGTTGTTCAGCAAGTCGGATGAGTTGCTTAATAACCTTACAAAGCACCCCACGGTTGAGTTTGGCACCACCAGCAAATTGTCAATTATCAATTCTCAATTATCAATTGTCAACTTCCATACCAAGCCTCAGCCTATCTTCAGCAAGAACTTCAACTTGCTCATTGACGACATTGCAGCACATAAGGAGGAAGGCTACCGCGTCATCGTGTTCTCGGAGAGCAGCAAGCAACTCTCTCGTATCCAAGCGATTCTGAACGACATCAACCACAACGACGAGAGCCATCGCGACTTCGAGACCGAGACCATCGCCATACACGGCGGCTTCATCGACGAGGACCTGAAGGTGTGCTGCTACACCGACCACCAGATCTTTGAGCGTTACCACCGCTTCCACCTGCGCGACAACTTCTCGACCAAGCAGGCTATCACGCTGAAAGACCTCTATGAGCTGAAGCCCGGCGACTATGTCACCCACATCGACCACGGCATCGGACGCTTCGATGGTTTGGAGACCATTGATAACAACGGCAAACAACAGGAGGCCATCCGCCTGATATACAACAACGGCGACCTGCTCTATGTGAGCATCCACTCGCTGCACCGCATCGCCAAATACAGCAGCAAGGACGGCACTGAGCCCAAACTCAGCACCCTCGGCAGCGGCGCTTGGAACCGCTTGAAAAACAAGACCAAGAGTAAGGTCAAGGACATCGCCCGCGAGTTGATTAAACTATACGCCGAGCGCAAACGCACGCCTGGCTTCAAGTTCTCGCCCGACAACTACCTGCAAAACGAGTTGGAGGCCTCTTTCATCTACGAGGACACCCCCGACCAGCTGAAAGCCACCAACGACGTGAAACGCGACATGGAGAGCGAGAACCCCATGGACCGCCTCGTCTGCGGCGATGTCGGCTTCGGCAAGACCGAGGTGGCCATGCGTGCCGCCTTCAAGGCCTGCTGCGACTCGAAACAAGTGGCCGTGCTCGTGCCAACGACGGTACTTGCCCTACAACACTACCACACCTTCTGCGAACGTTTCGATGGCTTCCCCGTCACCATCGAATACCTCAACCGCTTCAAGACCGCCAAGCAACAAAACGAAATCCTGAAACGCCTCGAGAAAGGCGAAATCGACATCATCATCGGGACGCACCGCCTCACAGGAAAAGATGTGAAGTTCAAGGACCTGGGCTTGCTCGTTATCGACGAGGAACAGAAATTCGGCGTGGCCGTGAAGGAGAAACTGAAAGAGATGAAGGCCAATGTCGACACGCTGACTTTGACCGCCACGCCTATCCCCAGAACGCTGCAGTTCTCCATGATGGGCGCCCGCGACCTCAGCGTCATCACCACTCCGCCGCCCAACCGCTATCCCGTGCAGACCGAGTTGCGTGGCTTCGACGGGGAGCTCATCCGCGACGCCATCCAATTTGAGCTGGCCCGCAACGGGCAGGTCTTCTTCATCCACAACCGCATCCAAAACATCATGGACGTGCACGACTTCATCCTGAAGTACGTGCCGGGCGTGCGCATCGCCGTCGCCCATGGCCAGATGGAAGGCTCGAAGCTTGAGGACATCATGCTTGGCTTCATCAACGGCGACTATGACGTGCTGCTCTGCACCACCATCGTGGAGTCGGGCTTGGACATCCCCAACGCCAACACCATCATCATCAACGACGCCCACCGTTATGGCCTCAGCGACCTGCATCAGCTGCGCGGACGCGTGGGCCGTTCCAACAAGAAGGCCTTCTGCTACCTGCTGACACCTCCGCTCAACACCTTGACCCAAGAGGCTCAAAAACGTCTCCGCGCCTTGGAGGAGTTCTCCGACCTCGGCGAAGGCATCAACATCGCCATGCGCGACTTGGACATCCGTGGCGCTGGCAACATCCTCGGTGCCGAACAGAGCGGCTTCATCAACGACATCGGCTTTGAGACCTACCACAAGATCCTCGACGAGGCCATCCTCGAGCTGAAAGAAACCGAATTTCAGGATATTTTTGAAAAGGAAGAAGAGAAGTCGTATGTCGCCGACTGCACCATCGAGACCGACATGGAGGTGCGCTTCCCCGCCGACTATATCAACTCGACGCAGGAGCGCGTCAGCCTTTACAGCGAGCTCGACCGCACCAAGACCGAGGAGAGCCTGATGAAGTTTACCGACCAGCTCATCGACCGCTTCGGGCCTATCCCCAAGCAGGTCAACGACCTATTGAACACAGTACGTCTACGCTGGATCGCCAAGGACCTTGGCTTCGAAAAGATCTTGTTGCGTCACCACAACATGACGGCCTATTTCGTCAGCAACCAGGCCTCGAAATACTACGAAAGCAGCACCTACATGCAGATCATGCAGTACATCATGAGCCATCCGAAGCGCACTGCGCTCAAGGAGGTCAACGACAAGCTGCAACTCACCGTCAAGGAGGTGGAAACAGTGACACAGGCGCTGGAATTGTTGAGAGAGATGCAAAACGTCAATTGAAAAAACAATTTGCCCGGCCTCCATCACTTGAAGGTCGGGCAAATACTTGAAGTAGGAATTTCTAACTTACTGGAAATCAGAAATCATATTCAGCTTTCATGATAAGTTCTTCGGGGCTTTCTTGCATTATTTCCAAGAACTTAACCTTGGTGCGATTGGCAATTTCACCACCTCTCTTGACTTCCATATTATCTTTGTAGATAGAAGGAATTGCACCATAGGCAAATGTGTCGGGAAGCTGAGCCTCATCATAAACGGGTTTGGCTTCGATCTTGGCTTTGAAAGGAGCTTTCACCTCGATAGAAGGACTAGTCCAAGGCAGGGTAACGCCTTTTACCTCAACCTGTTCGCCATTAGCGCCAGTGTAGGTCACATCAAACTTAAAGCAGTCGGAAGTGACAAGCTCAATACCTAAAGCGGCTGTGGTTTTATTGCCAAGGGCATAGGAGACCTTGAAAGTTTTGCTTGCCGGGTCACTACCAGGAGTGTTGTCTTTCTTGCAGCCCGTGAACATCATGCCACCGATAAGCAGGGTGGCGAGTAAAAACATTACTTTTTTCATAATGAAGTTGATTTAAATATTAGAATACTTTATTTCTCTGTTCCTAAAGTCATTAACGATTGATGGTCTTCGAGTAGCTGAACTTCAGTATATCAGGATTTTCAGCTAAATATGGCATAAAAGCATTTCTCTCAACAGCCATAAGTTCTCCCCCAAATTGGCATTCATCTCCATTTGCATAGAGGTAATAGAGCTGGCCGAAAATGACTGGGTCTGGAAGATCTGCTTCGTTGAATGTGGCTTGGCCTTCCATTTTGGCAGTGAAAGGAAGGGTGACGGTGAGTTCAGGGGAAGTCCAAGGCAGGGTAACATCGTTAACCGTGACCATTTGTCCGTCTGCTCCTTGATAAGAAAAAGTGTACTTGAAGCAATCCGAAACTGTTTGCACCATAGTGGAGTTGCCAAGTTTGTACACCACTTTGGCGGTTTTCGACTCTGGCTCGGGTGTAGGTGTGGGTTGTGGGTCATCTTTCTTGCAACTTGTGAACATCATGCCACCGATAAGCAGGGCGGCGAGGAAAAATGTTACTTTTTTCATTTTTTAATTTATTTGGTTAATAGTTTGGCTGGTAATTGAATTCTTGTTTCATTGTGCAAAAATAAACAATTATACAATATGGATGGCATATAACTATTTATTTATTCTCCCAGAAATCCGCGCCCTTTGCACCGATTTCCTTAGGGTCGAAGACGGGTTCCTTGCCTTCTTTCTTCTGGCGTTCGTATGACTTCAGTGCCTTGAACGCCTTGGGCGAGAGCAACAGGATGACGATGATATTCACCCATGCCATGGTACCTACACCGATATCGCCGAGATCCCACATGGCCTTAGCTTCATAGAGTGAGCCGAAGAACACCATGCCCACCACACCAAGACGCAGCACCCAAATCAAGACATGTTCTTTTTTGCCCTTGCCGAAGAGATAGACGAGATTCGTCTCGGCATAGTAATAGTAGGCCATAATAGTCGTGAAGGCAAAGAAAAACAAAGCCACTGAGACGATGATGCCGCCCCAGTTGGCGCCCAAGAAAGTACCTAAGGCTGCCGAGGTGTAATTAACGCCTGGTGCACCCAGATCCACGCCTTCGGCAGCAACGAGGATATTGCCTGCGCCATCGAAGACGTTATAGGTCTTACAAGCCAAGATCATCACGGCGGTAGCGGTGCATACCAATAAGGTATCGATATACACAGAGAAGGCCTGCACCAGTCCCTGCTTGACGGGATGCGACACCTTGGCTGCGCCCGCCACGATGGCGCCCGTGCCTTGTCCCGCCTCGTTGCTATAGATGCCACGCTTCACGCCCCAGGCTATGGTACTGCCCAAGATGCCACCCAAGGCCTCTTTCATGCCGAAAGCGCTGTGAATCATATCCATAAAGGCGTGGGGCACCTCGGTGATATGGAAGGCCAACACCACGATGGAAAGCAACACATAGAGGACAGCCATAAATGGTGCCACAATCTGAGCCACATTGGCGATGCGTTTCACGCCACCCATCACCACCAAGCCTATCAGCAAGGCGACGACAGCACCGACCCAAGCCGGATCGACATGCAGCGTGTTGGAGAACGAGATGGCGATGCCGTTGGACTGCACTGGAGGCAGGAACCAGCCGCATGCCAAGACCGATATGACAGCGAAGAAAACCGCCAACCACTTGCACTTCAAGCCTTTCTCGATGTAATAGGCTGGACCGCCACGGAACTGCCCTTTGTGTTCTTCCTTATAGATCTGTGCCAAGGTAGCCTCGGAGAAGGCCGAGCCCGCACCCAGGAAGGCGATGATCCACATCCAGACGATGGCACCCGGTCCGCCGTAGCCGATGGCGGTGGCCACGCCCACGATGTTGCCCGTGCCCACGCGCCCTGAGAGGGCCATGGAGAAAGCCTGAAAAGAAGTGATACCCGTCTTTTGTGACTTATCAGTGGAAAAGAGCAGCCGTGCCATCTCGCCGAAACGGCGCACCTGCACGAAGCGTGTGCCGACGGAGAAATAGAGTCCCGCCAAGAGGCAGATGGCCACCAGGGCCGGACTCCACACGTAGCCGCTGATTGTGCTTATGAGTTGTTCCATTGAATTTGCCGTTTTGAAGGGTCAAAGATAGAGAAATAATGTAAACAAAGCCCCTTCTGATTCAAAAAACACTATCTTTGCATTTTGGTAAAATGATGACGAAAATGAAAAAATGCGAAGTTCAGCAAGGATATGTTTACATTCTGACTAATCCTAGTTTCAGAGAAGATTGGGTAAAGATTGGCAAGAGTTCCAGACCCGTTGATGTGAGATCAAAAGAACTTGACAATACTGCCGTTCCATTACCATTCGAAATCTATGCCACCTTGCAAACTTCAAAATACGATATCGTAGAAAAGAAAATACACAAGCAAATCGACCGGTTAACAGATCTTCGCATCCGACAAAACCGAGAGTTTTTCAATATCCAGCCCGAGCTTGCTTTTGAAATACTTAAAGATGAGGCTTCTTTGTTAGATGATGCTATAATTACTAGATACCAAAACAACATGCCCATTAAAGAAGACGAGTTTATAGAGTACAATGACGAAAACAAAGTTCCCCACAAGAAGCCAAAGCCCAATTTTAAGTTCAGCATGGTTAACATACCTATTGGGGCGACGTTAGTTTTTATCCCGACAGGCATCACCGTAAAGGTTGCAAGTGATAATCAAATTGAGTATGAAGGAAGGATATTTAAATTATCTCCTTTTGTAGGGACATTTATGCCTGCTGAAAAGCGAAATACCTCTGGAGCATATCAAGGCCCGAAGTATTTTACCTATAATGGGAAAATCCTTTCAGACTTACGCCAAGAAGCTGAAAGCCAAGAAACAGAGGAAGAGTAGACCTTTTTCTAAATCTTGCAACGACCCAAAAAAGATTGTTTTTTAGCCAATCCCTCTTGCGGGTTCATGGAAAAGTTGTAATTTTGCATTGTCGTTCTGAGGGGGAGTATCTCTCAGGTAAAATCGACAATGAGTGCAGTCCTGCCGATTCACGAAAGAATAGCCCAGTTCATCTGGGCTTTTTTCTTAAGTCAAAGGCAGAAAGAAGAAATGTCTTGTCCTTACCATTCCATTTCTTTTGGATAATGACTCTAAACATTTGGCTTTCCAAAGTGATTTTCTTGTCATCAGATTTCTTCTCTTTCAACTCTCCAAATTGAACAACGATAGGCACAAAATCCTCCACTTCAAAACCAAGTTGCTTTATTTCTGCCTCATGTTTGTCAATGATATGAGATAATCCAAATCCTTTATGTTTTATTGGATCTGTCACTTCTCCCCAAACAATATCAATGTCACCAATGTCATCACGGTGTAAAGATGCGATGCACTCGCCTTGTCCTTGCTGCCTTAGGAATTTAATAGCCTCTTTTGGTTTGCCCCTGAATTGTGTGAAGATAGGACCAAACTCTCCTAATTGTAATTCTTCCATTCTCTTTGCTCTTATGTGATTTTGACGCAAAGAAACACCATTCGTCTAGACCTACCCGTTGATTAAACGTTTGTAGTCGACAGCAGTCGTTTGTTGTCGTTTGTTGTCGGATATACTGTTGAAAATGAGCAAGAAGAGGAATTACGCTTCCCGTGCAGGAGATCGCGGATCGAGTCCGCGATGACAGCAAGGGCGTAAGTGTAGTAAGAGTCGCAAAGCGACGCAAGAGGCAAAGTCCTGAAGGGACGACCCGAACACACCCCGATATGCAATGTCGGGTTTTTATAAATACGAATAGGACGGCTTCGACAGCCATAGATTGACTACGTCGAATCTTCGATTTCCATGCCATCCCAAAAAGCCACCGCAGGAATGACATGCCTACCGAAGCCTACTCTCAACTTATTACCTCGTCAAGCAAGCATCCAGATCCTTCACCAAGGCGTCCTTGTCCAGGTGCTGACCGATGAAGACGAGCTTCTGCATGCGGTCGCCATAGGTGTCGTCCCAGTCGCGGCGGAGGGTGGGCTCGCGGTCCATCATCATGGCCAACTCGTTGGCGGGCATGGTGGCAAACCACAGACCGGCGTCGCGCAGCTGCACCTGCTTACCCGCTTGCTCAAAGATGTAGCAGTTGTCCATCTCGTTCTTGAAGTAGCAGATGCCCTTCACGCGGATGACGTTCTTCGGCATCTTGCGCGCCACAAACTCATCGAAACGCGCCATATTGAACGGCTCGCGACGGTAATACACAAAGGTGCCGATGCCGTATTCCTCCACCTCACCGCCTTCATGGTCGTGGTGATGATGGTGGTGATGGCCATGCTCCTCTTCCTCATCGTCATCGTCATGGTCGTGATGATGGTGATGATGCTCGTGTTCGTCCTCGTCATCATCGTCATCATCGTGATGATGATGTTCTTCTTCCTCCACAGCGCCTTCCACTTCCTTGATCCAAGTGGCAGAGGTGGCCACCTGGTCAAAGTCAAACATGTGGGTATTGAGGATCTTGTCGAAGTCGACATCGCCATAGTCGCAAGTGATGATTTCGGCGGTGGGCTGCAAGGCGCGGATGATGCTCTTCACGCGGCCCAACTCCTCGGGTGTGACCTCTGAAGCCTTGTTGAGCAGGATGATGTTGCAGAACTCAATCTGCTGGATGACCAGGCTCTCCAAGTCGTCCTCAGCCAAGTTCTTCTTCATCAAGTCATCGCCACAGCCGAACTCGCTCTGCATACGCAACGCGTCGACCACGGTCACGATACAGTCAAGAATCGGGATACCGTCCTTGGTGAGTTGCCAAGCCATGTCGGGGAACGAACAAATCGTTTGGGCAATAGGCTCCGGCTCGCAGATGCCGCTGGCCTCGATGACGATGTAGTCGAAGCGCTGCATGACGATGATCTCGTGCAGCTGTTGGATGAGGTCCATCTTCAAGGTGCAGCAGATGCAGCCGTTCTGCAAGGCGACCAGGCTGTCGTCCTTCTGTCCTACCACGCCGCCTTTTTCAATCAGATCGGCATCGATGTTCACTTCGCCTATGTCGTTGACAATCACGGCAAACTTAATACCCTTACGGTTGTTCAATATCTTGTTGACCACAGTGGTCTTGCCGCTACCGAGGTAACCAGTGAGCAGCAATACGGGAATATCTTTCTTCATTTTTTTGTACTTTTGCAAACGGATTGCAAAAATACAAAAAATGAGCAAACAAGAAGACTATAAACTCCTCCTTTCGCAAGTAAAAGCAATGGTGAAGGACGAGACCGACGCCGTCGCCAATATGGCCAATGTGGCCGCACTAATCCAAGAGGCTTTCCACTTCTGGTGGACGGGCTTCTACCGCGTCATCGGCGAGCAGCTGGTGCTCGGTCCCTTCCAAGGCCCCGTGGCCTGCACCCGCATCGGCTTCGGCAAGGGTGTGTGCGGCACTTCATGGAAAGAACGTAAGACATACGTCGTGGAAGACGTGGAGCAATTCCCTGGCCACATCGCCTGCAGCTCGGAATCGCGTAGCGAGATCGTGGTGCCTCTGTTTAAAGGTGAGGAAGTCGTCGGCGTGTTGGACATCGACAGCGAGAAACTGGCTACGTTCGATGCCGTCGACAAGGAATGGTTGGAACAAATTGCAGAAGTTGTTTCCGCAGTCTTATAGCCTCAGATAATCCGCACGTATCACGCCATCGAGGAACTCCGACGGCACCATCGTCTTGATGGCCTTGACGACGATGTTCATCATACGCTCGTGCACATAATCCTTTCTAAACGCCAAGCCTATCGTTCGTTGAGGCTCAGGGTTGACAATCGGCCTAATGTTGTCTTTCACCGACTCAGGCAACAAATGCAAATGCGACTCAGGCACGATGGTGATGCCCCCGTTTTCATTGACAATCTGAATCAGGATGCCCACACGACCGCCTTCAAACAATTTATCGTATCGAATCTCTTCTTCCGATCGCACTTGCGAGCGGTCGAACAGCCTCACGCCGTCTTTCATCGTCCACACCTTTGATTGCCTCAGTTGGCTCCTCTCAATGCTTTCCACCTGATACATGGCATCTTGTGGTGATACGTAGGCAAAAAAACGTTCGTGATACAGCGGCACCTCCAGCAAATCAGGGTCGTTGACGGGATAGGTTACGATGCCCATGTCGACCTCGGCTTTCTTCAATTTGGTAATAATTGTCGCCGTGATCATCTCCTCCACACGAAGGCGTATCGCCGGATTTTTCGTCCTCATATAATGGAACAGGCCAGGCATTAACACAGGTGCCACGGTCGTGGTCATGGCAATGCTAAGGTCGCCCGACGACTGCTCTTTTGCCGTACGGGTCAGCTCTAAAAGCTGCTTGGTGTGATAGACCGCCATCTTCGCCTCGTCAATCACTTTCCTTCCCATTTCGGTGACTGTGACAGGATGCGTGTCGCGGTTGAAGATCTTGACATCCAACTCCTCCTCTAGCTTCTTAATCATCAGGCTCAGTGTTGATTGCGTCACACCACAGGCCTCAGCTGCATTGACGAAATAGCCGTGCTGATCCACGGCGATGATGTATTCCAATTGTTGCAAAGTCATCTATTTATTGATTTTATCAATGCAAAGATAAACATTATTGTATTGACTCATAAAAAACGACGAAATAATTTTGCTTCTGTTTTTTTCAAAAACGACGATAGATGAAGAAATGGAATACCACCATACGATACGCAGGCTTCTCCCTAATAGGTGTTGCCTTACTTATGTTTGTATCAGCGTTCATTGCCTTCAGAAACGACATGGACGATAGCTTTGACCCCCTAGCCTTCTCCGGAATAGCCTCGCTGCTCAGCGGCTTTTTTGCCATCGTCACCACAAAGCCGCAAGAAAAGATGACCGTTGAAGACGGTTTCCGCATCGTCACGGGTTGTTGGGTTACGGCTTGTGTATTTGGCGCCTTACCGTTCTTGATTTATGGCGGCGAGTTCACCGTGGTCAATGCTTTTTTCGAGAGCGTGTCGGGCTTCACCACTACGGGTGCCTCCATCCTCAACAATATTGAGGCTTTGCCTGACGGCATGCAGTTTTGGCGCATCGCAACGGCTTGGATGGGCGGCATCGGTATCGTCACCTTGGTTTCACTGGTCATCTCAGGGCAACACGACCGTCATTCCGTATTATCCAGCGCTGAGCTGTCGGACCTCGCCAAAGCCTACTATGGTGGACGCAAGAGAAACTTCGTTTATCGGATGATAGCGGTCTATCTCATCATCACCACGGCATCAGCCGTTGCCTTACGACTTACCAAAATGCCATGGCTCGACGCCACCACCTTGGCCATGTCGGCCTGCAGCACCTGCGGCTTCTGCACGAAGAACCTAAGCGTAGGATTCTATAACAACGTCGCCGTAGAGATCATCCTCATCGCAGCCATGTTGATGGGCGCCACCAACTTCAGCCTGATGTTCTCGACGGTTTGGCCCGACAAGCGCACCCACAAGAACCTCTTCAACACGCAAGTCGTCAGATGGTTTCTCGCCCTCGTCGCGATAGCCATACTCGCCGTCACAGCCAACCTGTACTTCAGCGGTTATTGTTCCACATTCACCAAAGCCCTGCGTTTGGCGGCATTCCAAGTATGTTCGCTCAGCACCACCACGGGCTTTGCCACCGCCGACACCAACCTATGGCCCACGGGCAGCATGGGTATCTTGATCCTTTGCTCCCTGGTCTGTGGCTGTTCAGGCTCCACATCGGGAGGCATGAAGATGGATCGTTTTGTCATCGTCGTCAAAAGCCTGAAAGGCTTGGTGAACTCGCTTATCGGGTTTAAGAATGTCAACCGGACCAAACTCGACGGACAATTAAAAACGGAAGAAAACATCACTTCGATACTTGCCTTTATGGGCACTTACATGCTCATCATCGCTATCGGTGCCGTCATCTTTTCACTCAGCATGGATTTCAAGACCTCACTCACGGCCTCCATCGCTTGCATTGGTAGCGTCGGACCTGGTTTCGGCGATGTCGGCTCGATGGGCAACTATGCCGGTTTTCTGGGATTCCAAAAAGTTGTCGCCATGATCATCATGCTCTTAGGCCGTGTCGAAATCTTCCCCATGCTCATTGCAGTTAAAAGCATTTTCAGTCGGTGAGGCTTGCACAATTCAAGAAAAATGTTGTTCTTTGCATTTTGCAACAACAATAACCAATGAAAAACTTCTTCCATAAAGCCCTGATATATTTAAAATCTATCATCCACCTCTCGGATGAAATCGACTACGAGAATGCCAGTGCCAGCATCCGAAAGAACATTGCCTTCAAGGGCACCAATGTCTACATCCTCGCCTGCGCCATCATCATCGCCTCGGTGGGTCTGAACATCAACTCCATCCCTGTCATCATCGGCGCCATGTTGGTTTCGCCCGTGATGGGTCCCATCCTAGGCTTCGGACTTGGCCTTGGCACCCGGGACAACCTTTTGGTGAAAAACTCCATGAAAAACTTTGGTGTGATGGTCGTCATCAGCATCGTTGCCTCCGCCTTGTTTTTCCTCCTCAGCCCATTGAGTCTGGCGCATCCCTCTGAGCTCTTGGCACGTACCAATCCCACCATCTACGACGTGCTCATCGCCCTCTTCGGTGGCTTGGCGGGCATCATTGAGACATCACGCAAGGACAAAGGCACCGTCATCTCGGGTGTGGCCATCGCTACGGCACTCATGCCGCCCCTCTGCACCGTAGGCTATGGTATCTCCATCTGGAAGGGACAAGTCATCTTTGGTGCCCTTTATCTCTTCCTCATCAACAGCATCTTTATCGCCCTGGCCACCTTTGCCGCGGTGAAATACTTCGGCTTCCCTGTCGTTGAAAACACGGACGAGAGCCATCGTCGCCTGCCCAAACATTGGATGGCCATCATATTAATCATCGTCATCGTGCCCAGCATCATCTCTGCCATCAGCGTCATCAGAGAGAACAACTTCACCATCCACGCCGAGCGTCTGGTGGCCGAAAACAAAAACCTTGGCAAGTGTTTCATCTACGACCATAAGGCAACCTATTCACGCAAAGCCCCTAAACTGGAGCTTTTCCTCGCGGGCGAATCGCTGACCGACGAAGCCAAGAAACAGTTCTATAGCAGCGCAGAGGAATATGGCATCACACGAAGCCAAATCGTATTCCATGAAGACGCCACCATCATGAAGCAAGATCTCTCCGAAACCGAGATAATGAAAGGCTTCTTTGAACACTCCGACCAACAAATCAAGGCCTTGAACGACAGCATCATGAAACTCGACAAGCAATTGAGCGACTTCAAGGGGAAAGAACTACCCGTTGAGGCTGTGTCGAAGGAGTTGTTTGCCCAATATCCCGACATTCAAAGCCTTAGCCTAAGCCGTGGCGCCATTATGAATGCCGGCAGCCCTGCCGAAACCGAGCAGATTGTAGCCATCCTTACCATCGACAAGCCCATGGACGCTGAACTCCACGCCCGTATCGAACGCTGGCTCAAGGCACGACTCAACAATGAGAATATCGTCGTGGTCGAACAAATCGCAGAAAAAGAAAAAGCCACTGAATAATCAGCGGCTTCACCCCGTGGAATGTCCTGCCCAATTATCGAACTTTTTCGAGGATTATAACAAGATTGTTTGTTTCATTGAGAAACACTATGCGCTTAATAAGTGGGTATAATATAAATAGTGGGTGTTTGAGGATTGTAAGATTGTAATTGACAGGTTAAAACTATGCTACAAGAGAGATAACGAGAACCAGTTTTGGCGAATGATGGAGGAGCAACCCGACCATCTTAATATCGGTGATTTTGATTTGGTCAGAGGGAAAGCCGATGGAACATACGAAGGTGTCTATGGAATTGCCTATGCGCATCATGAATTTGGCATTTTGCAATTCGACAGGTATTCCGATAAAGAAAAGAAATTTTGTTGGGTGAGCATAAATAATCAAGTGTTCTATTCCAATACGATGCGCATTGCATTACTCAACGAGTTTCAAGATTTGACAGGATTAGGGGCTATCAACAACATCACCCAATTGGAATTGGCTTGTGATTTGGGATTTAATCCAGTGCCGAAGATAAAGAAGTTGTTGAAAACGGAAGGTGTTTCAGTTGTACGATGTGGGGCAAAGATTGAGGATAAGAAACAAGAAATCGAAAGCCTTTTGTTTCTTCACCCAACCAATAGTTTGCGAGAATTACCACCTTCTTTGTGTTTTTCCGATGCGGACAAAAGGAAATCATTGAAGGTTTACGATAAGAACAAGGAAATTAGAAAGAGCCAAAAGGCATATATCAGTGACTATTACGGCAACCCAAAACGATTGTATAGGATGGAAATACGATTATGTTCCGATGAACTATTTCGTTACTTTAAGAAATACGATATGTCACCTTCAGTTGATATGCTTACAGACCAGTCGTTTTTGAAATCCATGTACGATGAATTTCTGTTTCGATTGCTTCATTTCTCGTATAAAAGAAAGTCTATTGGCTTGTTGGATGCGGTGATAGTCCTTAAAGAAGGGTATGATTTGGATTTGATTTTGAGAAAGCCGAAAGCAGCCATAGGGATATAACCATAGCCCCCACCAATACACCAATCATATCCCCACGAATACAATGAAATGTATCAAAACTATGTGTGTATCAGTATAATCTTATTTTGGATTTCAAATTGATTTGTTTTTTGTGTGATTATAACCATTTAGATTTGATTGACTATTATTCTTGACGAAATAGCATCTATTTGATTTTTATTTATCTTTGCATAAAAGAAACCTAAATTATAAAACCATGAAAACAACAGCGATTATTATTTTAAGTACTTGTTTATTAGCATTAATTGTTGAATATCTTGTGTTGAAGTTAAAAGGGAAAACAAAGGACGCTATGTTAGTTCAACCATTATTTGCAATCTCAAAAAATGGTTTTCTTGGTTTGGTTATCGGCGAGGCGTTCGATTTCGTATGGGCAAGGATTACACATCTTGGTTTAGCGACCCAAAAAGAAATGCTTGATTATAAAAAGGACTTGGAGGCAATGCAAATGTTGGGGACAGGCTCGAAAACCATTAAGGTTGCCAGAAAAAAGTTTGAAGAGATAGACTATATCTCTTTAGGCTTTGATGCAAACAACAATCTCAATAGTATTATGGTGTATGTAAACAACAAACCAAACACGATGATTAAAGACTACTTGATGGAAATCCGTGATAAATATGCAAAGATATTAGGTGAACCAAATATGGTTAATAGTGACATTACATATCAATGGATGTTCAATGGAGTAATGATTGTATTATTTTATGCTAACAACCAGATAACTCTTCATATTCATAATTAAAATCCAATCACTTAATATCTATCAATTGCTCCCTTTTTAATCCAAGATAATTCTTGGCCTTGTTTTCGGTTTCCTTCATAATGATTTCGCCTTTACGAATGGTGAAACCAGTTTTCGTTACGTACTGCAAAGGCCTTCCTTCTTTTCGTATCTGACAGAAAACATTGTTCAACGAATGAATGTTGATGCCAAGTTCTTTCTCCGTGTGTTTTGAATACATGGATGCAGGCGAGCCGTAAAACTCAAATCCGTCTTTCCATTCAAGATAGATTACATTTCGTGCCATTGTGGTTTCCCGATTTTGGCACGAAGATAGATGTTTTTAACCGAAAAAATTATTATTTGTATCAAAAAATCTTTCAAAATTATTTGGTGTATCAAATAATAATTTGTAATTTAGCCAGCGATTTAATTAAACACTTATCACTATGGAAAACGCAGTCATTTACGCAAGGGTATCAACGCAAGGTCAAGACTATGATAGACAGGTCGAAGAATTAAGAGCATACGCTCAACGCAATGAATATCAAATCGTTGCGGAGTTTACCGAGAAAATCAGCGGAGCGAAGAAGGTGGATGAGCGAAACGCCATGTCGGAAATGTTGGACTTTGTGACCAGCAACAATGTGAAACGAGTACTTGTTTATGAGTGCAGCCGTATCAGTCGCCGTGCCGCCGATTTCTTGAACATCATTGACTTTCTGACCGAGCATAAGATTTCTTTGTATATACATCAGAATGGGCTTGAAACATTGCAAAGGGATGGCAGCATCAACCCTATTGCTCAACTTGTTTTGGGCATCATCGGCCAGTTCAACCAAATGGAGCGTGGGCTTATTCGCAGCCGTATGGAAAGCGGCTACAACCATTATCGCAGCAACGGAGGCAAAGTCGGCAGGAAGGTGGGCTATAAGAAATCCGATGAGCAGATGAAGGAAGAGTATGCCGAGGAAATCCGTTTGTTGAAAAAGGGTATATCGTTGCGAAATGTGCAGAAAATCACGGGAACATCCATAAACACCCTTCGAAAACTGAAGGAAATGGTATCGTAATTTATACATGAATCTTGGTTTTTGATTTTTAATGGTTTTCGTTGAGATTCAAAAATGTATTAACTTAATTATCAATAAATTATGATTAATTTTTACTTTATATCATGTGTTATCCGCCTTGAATTTTATGGGTGGGTAGTAGGCAGAATAGGGGTATAACAATCGGTCATGAATATTTTTTCCACTTTTTTAATGGATTTTTATTGACTTTCTGCCCTTTCCATGCTACTTATTATTGGTAATGAACTTTACCAAAAAATAATAACTATAATAATTCTAACAATTATAATTTGAAAAAATTGAAATGACTATGGAAAAGAACTACAAGAGGCAATACAGGGAATGCCCTGTGGAAGTACGAAAGAAAATCAGTGCCAAGATGAAAGGCAGGAAGAAATCAGACATGACCAAACAACGAATTTCGATGGGAATGAAAAACTATTGGCGTGATGTGCCTTCAATGAGTGGCAGCGACTTTACCAGCACAGGAAGGATAGTGTGATTTGTTTTTTACGAAAAATTTTTATATATTTTCGTTAATAATAAAGGGTATGATTTAGTTATGAATGCTTAATTACCAAGATTATGACGAAGATTTTAGAAGATTAGGAATTAACGAAAACGAACAGAAGGTGGTATTAGACTTTTTCCACCAGTTAGGACAAATCCTGTTGAATAATAACATTGAAAAACCTATAAACGATGGCTTGGAAACGAAAACAGAAGAGGAAAGAAGCAAAGCAAGTTGAATTTGCGAAGTTAGACCACAAGGTTGCGGCATTGTGGACAAGGGTCTCCAGTGGCGAACAAGAACAGAACAATTGTAGCTTGGATAGTCAAGAAAAGATATGCCGAGAGTATGCGGAGCGCAACGGAATAACCATTAAAAAGCATTATGGAGATACTCACGAAAGCGCAAAGAAAATGGGAAAATTGTTCAATAAGATGATTGATGATGTTTCAAAAGACAAGGAGATTAACATCATATTGGTCAGTTCTTATGAACGCTTTAGCCGTACAGGGCCAGAGGCATCAGTGCTGAAAGCATTGTTGAAAAAGAACGGCATTTATTTAGTCAGTGCCACACAGCCAGTTGACCAAGATAGTGCCACGGGTGAGTTTATGCAAGACATTTTCTTGTTGTTTTCCAAATTTGACAATACAATTAGAATAGACAAGTGTGTTGGCGGCGTAAGAGATTGTTTGCTCCGTGGAGAATGGCCTTTTCGTGCGCCTTTTGGGTACGACCATTATAAAGTGGATAAGACACACCATTTGAAAGTGAATGAAAAGGGTAAGATATTGAAAAAGGCATTTTATTGGAAGGCATACGAAGGATTGAGCAACCCCGAAATTTGCGACAGACTGAAAGCCCTTGGAATAACCATGAATAGAAAGAGGTTGTCAGAAATTTTCTTGAACCCTGTTTATTGTGGTTATATAAGAAACACACTACTTGATGAAGGCGTGTTGATAAAAGGCAATTTTGAACCCTTGGTGGATGAAGAGACTTTCAGAATAATAAACGGCAAGTCAAGAGCTGGATACGACCAAAAAGAGGAAACGGACAAGTTCCCACTTAAACGCCACGTCAGATGTGCCGATTGCGGTGGGTATCTAACAGGTTATTCAGTAAAAGCCAAAGGCAAAGACTATTACAAGTGCAACAAGATTGGATGTAAGCATAACCAGTCCGTTGTAAAGATGCACAATAAGTATATTGGCTTATTGGATAGTTATGGCATTCCAAAGGAGTTTCACCCCATATTGAAGAAGTTGCTAACGAAGTTGTTCGACCAAAGCAACAAGGCCAGAATGGAAACAACGAACCTACTTAACAAGCAGAAAACCGAAGTGGAGAATAAAATCAAGACGGCAAAATTCAGATATGGAATTGGTGAAATCAGTGAAGATGTGTATGATGTCACCATTTCAACATTAGAGGAAAAACTATCTGAAATCAATATACAATTGGGAAGAATGTCCGAAGATTTATCGAACCAAATGAAATATATTGATAAGATAATTGTAATGTGTTGTAAATTAGGTGATTTATGGAAAAATGGAGATTTTCATTTTAGGCAAAACCTTCAATCTTTGGTGTTTCCAGACGGAGTTTTGTATGACAAGAAAATTGATGGTTATCGAACCGAAAACGAGAACGAAGTTTTTGATATATTCCGCAGGTTTTCAGATACTTATAAAAACAACAAGGGGACAGCAGTTGACCTGTTGTCCCCCAAAGTGGAGATTACCGGACTCGAACCGGCCACCTTCAGATTGCGAACCTGACGTTCTACCAGATGAACTAAATCCCCTTTTGAGGCTGCAAAAGTACAATATTTTTCCCAATATGAACAAACTACGGGAAATAAATGTAATTTTGCCGACCATTTAGATTTTACTTATTAAACATATACTACCATGACTATTGAAGACTATATCGTTTTTAGAGTGAACGCACTACTCCATGCCCACGATGCCAAGATTGTGATGCGTCTCGAAGGCGGCATGAGCAACTACACCTACGTCGTTGAATGTGAAGGCAAGAAATTCACCTACCGTGTGCCTGGCAAGTTTGCCGAGAAGTTTGTCGACCGCGAAGAGGAATGGGCCAACATCCAGGAAGTCAACCGCTTGGGATTGAACAACATCACTGAATATGTGGAGATTCGCTCGGGCGAGAAACTGGCCGAATATGTGGAAGGCACCATCATGAGCACCACCGACGTGGTCTCCTACAACGAGATGTCGGTGAAAGCACTGAAGAAGATCCACAACAGCGACATGAAGTTCCGCGACTACAACGCCTTCGGCCGCTTGGACGACGACCAACGCTACTGCGTTGAGACGGGCTATGTCTTCCCTCAGGAATACCTCGACCTCCGCAAGAAACTCGACGCCATCCGTGCCACCCAAGTCAACGTGCCCAAGGTGCCTTGCCACTGCGACTACCAACCCACCAACCTCGTCATCAGTGGCGACAAGCTTTACGTCTTGGACTGGGAATTTGCCGGCATGAACGATCCCTTCTACGACATCGCTTGCTACGGCAATGTGGGCTTCGATAAGGCCTTGGCCCTACTGGAGGCCTACGTGGGTCACAAACCCACCAAGGAAGAGCTGCAACGCCTCTATTTCCATCGCGCCTTCCAGTGCCTGCAATGGTTCAACGTGGCCATCTTCAAGGACCGTGTGGGCCTCAGCAAGGACCTCAACATGGACTTCAACGCCGTGGCGTTTATGTTCCTCGGAATGGCGAAGGATTTGTTGGATAATTATGACAACCTTTAATACAGGAAGTCTGACGCAGAGAAGCTGCCATAGTCCCCATCCAAGCCCAATTCAGCCTTGGCTTCGTCGGAGAGCATGTCGATGCTCCAAACGGGGTCGAAGGTAAGCTCCACATCGACGTGTTTCACGCCCATGATGGCCTGCACACGGTTTCTCACCTCGGCAGGCAACACTTCGGCAACGGGACAGTTGGGGGCCGTCACTGTCATCACTATTTTTACATTTCCCTCTTCATCGACATCTACACCATAAATCAGGTGCAGTGTCCAAATGTCGACGGGTATTTCGGGGTCGTATATGGTCTTCAGGACCGAAATCACGGTCTCTTTTAAGGTATTCACTTCTTCCTTTGTCATGACTATCCCTCCTTAAGTTTAAAAGCCTCTGCATAGAGTAGCATCTGTTTCAGCATGGCCAAGAGGCCGTTGGAACGTGTTGGCGACAAATGCTCCTTCAGACCGATCTCATCCAAGAACGAGAGGTCGGCGGCAAGGATGTCCTCTGGCGTCTGACCCGAGAAAACCTTAATCAGCAGGTTCACGATGCCTTTGGTGATGACGGCATCGCTGTCGGCGCTATAGTACACCTTTCCGTCCTTCAATTCGGCGTTGAGCCATACGCGCGACTGGCATCCGTTGATGAGATGCGCCTCGTCGCGGTACTTGTCGTCGATGATGGGGCACTCCTTCCCCATCTCTATCAGCATAGCGTAGCGATCCATCCAGTCGTCGAACATGGAGAAATCCTCTACGATACCATCTTGTATTTCCTTGATTGTCATAATTCTGAAATCTATTTTGCGGCATAAAAGCCATCAAAAACCGTTCCGCAAAAATAATAAAAAAGGGCGGCTCCCCGAAGGGAACCGCCCAATTTTTTGCGGGAGTCAATCCCGCAGTGTCATTTATTGCATGACAGTGACGCGCTTGACGGTCACACCGCTTTCAGTGTAGACGCGGACCATGTACATGCCGGCAGTGAACTGTGACATGTTCA